>NZ_FNKD01000001.1:1407039-1436654 GCF_900102415.1 Virgibacillus salinus | reverse complement strand
TCAACATGTGCTGAAAAATGTTATCCGGTATTAGCCCCGGTTTCCCGGGGTTATCCCAGTCTTACAGGTAGGTTGCCCACGTGTTACTCACCCGTCCGCCGCTCGTTCCACAAACTTCACCCCGAAGGGATCCGTCTGCTTCCCGCGCTCGACTTGCATGTATTAGGCACGCCGCCAGCGTTCGTCCTGAGCCAAGATCAAACTCTCCATAAAAGTTAGTTTGAATATGATTGACACCAATCAATCATCTATTGTCTTAGCTTTAAAAATTGAAATCAGGGTTTAAAAGTTTAACTTTTATCCTGTTTTCTTGACATACTGGTTGTTTTGTTCAGTTTTCAAGGAGCAAATTACACTGTTTTATTATTTATTTCGACAGCATAAAAATTATATCATTGTTGACGATTATTGTCAATATTTAAAACTTAGCATGAATGGCAAAAGCCTCAATTGCACTTATGCAGTAAGAAAGGGTTTGTACATTCTTAACTGCCAACAAAAATCAACATTTTGCTTGCTGTTTTTTTGACAGCAGAATCAATATTACTACCGCTAAACAAAAAAGTCAACGGTGTATTATAATTAATTTCCGAAAACAACATGGAAATATCATCCATTAAGTTGAAACACGAACTAGACTATAACTTCACCATTCCAATTCATCATTCCACCAGCCATATTTGATACTTTGAATCCATGTTCATCCATGAATGAAGCCGCGGTCATACTTCTATTACCTGAACGGCATACTAATACATAATCTTTACCTTTGTCTAAATCGTTCATAGAATGCGGAATTTTTTCAAGTGGAATATGCTTGGCATTTGGTATCTTTCCTTGTGCTACTTCTTCATCCTCCCGTACATCCAAAACGACTGTATCATTGTCCTTTTCAATTAAATTTTCCACTTCCTTTGGGGTTACTTCATTAATATGATCCATTTAAAACCATCCTTTTTATCAGTATATTATTCATCTTAACTCCACGTATGAATAGGTTGCAACTATCTAACACAAAATAAATCAACTAAACATCAGTGAGGTGATTTATATCAAACATTTCATCACAGCAGTTGGGTTGCTTTTTTTGCTTGTACCAATAAATACAAACGCAGCGGATCAGCAAAACAACGCACCGACGCCCAAAACAATTGCCAAATATGAAGAAGAAATAACAGGAGACTCTCAGAAAGATACAATACTACTAAAAGGAATTTTATTTTCAAATGATACAGATTACTTTAGAGATATCTGGACCGAAATAACAGCTGCCAATCAACAAAAATGGAAAATTCCATATGAAGGTGGATATGATCCTGAGTTACAATTTATTGACCTTAATCACGACAGGGTAAATGATATTTTTTATCAAAGTGCAACTGGCGGAAGTGGGGGGTTGTACTATTATCATTTACACACATTAAAGAATGACGAATTGAAAGAAATACCACTACCTGAACAGCCTTATGTGAAAGGTGAATTTAAAGAAAACTTTAAGGTAGAAATTCAAATCTCACCTGAACTAGAGCCATATATTGTTGATGTTGAAAATCGAGCTTCAGAATATATCCAGCTGGGAATATATAATAAAGAAGGTAAACTGATAGAAGAAAAATCATCAGCAATGGTTGATCCAATAGCTTTCTTTGACCCCGTGATAATCAGCAAGCGAAAAGGATACGGGTTAAAGAGTTATCAGCAAATAAGCGGCGCCTACCATGCAGATCAATTAGGAACTGTTGAAACGATTTGGTATTACGAAAATGGGAAATGGATAGTTTTACAAACAGAATGGGTACCATCTAATTAAAAACCAGGATCTCTTCTATATAAGTAGAAGAGATCCTTTAATTCTAATTGGCTACAATATTAACCAGCTTACCAGGTACTACAATAACTTTACGAATTGTTTTCCCTTCAAGCCAATCCTGTATCTTATCATGTTCCAATGCCTGTTTTTCAAGTTCATCTTTTGAGATATCTTTTGCTACTTGAATTTTAGCTCGAACTTTGCCCATAACTTGAATAACGACTTCTGTCTCTTCTTCTACCAGCTTAGATTCATCATAGGCAGGCCAATTCTCATAAGTTATTGTTTCAGAATGTCCTAGGCGGCTCCACAATTCTTCAGATAGATGTGGAGCAACTGGAGAAATCAATTTGACAAAACCTTCGACAAAATGTTTTGGAAGACTATCTGCCTTGTAGGATTCATTTATAAACACCATCATTTGTGAAATCCCAGTATTAAAATGCAGGTTCTCAAAATCCTCCGTTACTTTTTTAACCGTTTCATGATAGACCTTCTCCAACGAAGAATTTTCGCTGCTGTTACTGATCTTCTCAGAAAGACTTCCATCTTCATTTACTATCAAGCGCCAAACACGGTCAAGAAAACGACGTGAACCATCCAGACCATTTGTTGACCATGCAACCGCGGCATCCAATGGTCCCATAAACATTTCGTATAAACGTAGTGTATCTGCTCCGTGTGAAGCAATAATATCATCAGGGTTAACAACATTACCCTTGGATTTACTCATTTTCTCATTGCCTTCCCCGAGAATCATACCTTGGTTATATAACTTCATAAACGGTTCTTTCGTTGGAACAACTCCAATGTCATATAAAAATTTATGCCAGAAACGTGCGTATAACAGGTGAAGTACAGCATGCTCGGCTCCTCCAATATAGATATCAATTGGCAACCATTCTTTTAATGCTTCTGGATCAGCAAGTTTGTCCGGGTTGTTCGGATCAATAAACCGCAAGAAGTACCAGCAGCTACCCGCCCATTGTGGCATTGTGTTTGTCTCACGACGACCCTTCATACCTGTATTTGGATCGACAACATTAATCCAATCACTACTATTAGCCAATGGGGATTCACCTGTTCCCGAAGGTTTGAATTCTTTCATTTTTGGCAGCTCAACTGGCAAATCCTCATCAGGAACAGCCGTCATTGTACCGTCTTCCCAATGTATAATTGGAATTGGCTCTCCCCAGTAACGCTGTCTGGCAAATAGCCAGTCACGAAGGCGATAGGTTACTTTTTTCTCACCTTTATCGTTGTCTTCAAGCCATTCGATCATGGTACTGATCGCTTCATCCTTATCCATTCCATTCAGTAAATCAGAATTGACATGTGCTCCATCACCAACATAAGCTTCCTTGGTGACGTCCCCACCTGCAACTACTTCAACAATTGGCAGCTCAAATTTCGTTGCAAATTCATAATCTCGTTCGTCGTGTGCTGGAACTGCCATAATGGCACCAGTTCCATAAGACATCAACACATAGTCCGCAACCCAGATTGGCATTTTTTTATTATTTGCCGGGTTAATTGCATATGCACCTGTAAATACGCCTGTTTTATCTTTAGCCAAATCAGTACGTTCCAAATCGGATTTTGTTTGGATTTCCTTCATATAAGTATCAACTGCATCTTTTTGTTCTGCCGATACAATCGTTTCTACCAGTGGGTGTTCTGGTGCCAACACGGCGTACGTTGCGCCAAATAAGGTGTCTGGTCGTGTAGTAAACGCTGTGAATTCTTTATCATACCCATCAATCCCAAATGTCACTTCTGCACCTTCTGATCGGCCAATCCAGTTTCGTTGCATATCTTTAATACTTTCCGGCCAATCCACTTCATCTAAATCTTCCAGTAGACGATCAGCATAGGCGGTGATTTTAAGCATCCACTGCTTCATTGGTTTCCGAACGACCGGGTGTCCCCCGCGTTCGCTTTTTCCATCAATTACTTCCTCATTGGCTAGAACTGTCCCTAGGGCTGGGCACCAGTTAACAGCCACTTCATCCATATAAGCAAGCCCATGTTCATACAGTTTTGTAAAAATCCATTGTGTCCATTTATAGTAATTAGGATCTGTCGTATTTATTTCACGATCCCAATCATATGAAAATCCAAGCTCCTGGATCTGCCGTTTAAAAGTTGCGATGTTTTGTGCTGTGAATTCTGCTGGGCTGTTACCTGTATCAAGTGCATATTGTTCTGCAGGAAGACCAAATGCATCCCAGCCCATCGGATGAAGTACTTCATACCCCTGTAATCGCTTCATCCGCGAGAAGATGTCTGTCGCTGTATACCCTTCTGGATGTCCGACATGCAAACCTGCTCCTGATGGATACGGGAACATGTCTAACGCGTATACCTTCTCTTTATTTGAATAAGTATTTGTTTGAAATGTTCTGTTCTCTTCCCAATAATTCTGCCACTTCTTTTCAATTTCCTGATGATTGAAACTCACTGTTATTTCCTCCTTTTTCCTTTAACAAAACGAATAAAAAAAGCTACTCATCCCAATCTAAAGGGACGAGAAGCTATTACTCCCGCGGTACCACCCAAATTAACGCAAAACTGCTACGTTCACTTGTATCCTTAACGCAGATTTACGACAGAAACTACTTCCATTCATTTCTGCAACTTAATAAAGGTGAGTTCATAAATTTTCAGGAGCAGTTTACACCAGCCACTGCCTCGCTAAACCTGAATGAATTTATTAATAATCCTTCTCATCGTCGTTTGCTTATTTATATCGAATTCTAATGAAAGGAAACCGGTTTGTCAAGTACTTACACATATATGAGCGCTGGAAGTGTAATGGCTATCTTTGCAGTCAATGTCTTTCTAAATAATCAACTTACTTCCCCCTCCATTTCGTGCTATGCTAAACTAATTACATCATCGAATTACTAAGGAGCTATCTATCTAAAATGCTAAAAGGTATATTAAATTTCACACATCATCTTCTAGAGGAATCCGTAGAAAAAGGCGATACAGTTATTGATGCCACTTGCGGGAATGGTCACGACACCCTTTTCCTGACTAAACTAGTTGGAGAAAATGGTCATGTATTCGGATTTGATATTCAGGATCAAGCAATTACAAATACTAAAAATAGACTCGCACTAAATAAATCTAATAATGCGACCATCATAAAAGATAGTCACAGCAATTTTATCCATCATATGCCGGTTGATAAGCTAACCAGACTTGGTGGAGCTATTTTTAACCTTGGCTACTTGCCTGGGAGTGACAAATCAGTCATCACCAGAAGTGAATCAACTATATTAGCTGTTGAAGGTATACTATCCCATATGAAGCAGAACGGGATTGTTGTACTCGTTGTTTACCACGGACATGAAGGTGGAGAAACAGAAAAGGAACAATTGGTAAGATACATGCACTTGCTTGATCAAAAATTGTTCCATGTGCTTTACTATGGTTTTATTAACCAAAAAAATGACCCCCCATTTATCCTGGCGATTCAAAAGAGAAATTAACATTTGATTCTTTTGGGGAAGATAACTGCATGACTCCATAAAAATGGATTAAAATGCGGGGCTTGCCAGGAGGACATGTAATCCCTTTTTTCACATATATCAAAATAAAACAGCGGTATTTTGCGAAATAACGTCTCTGATATCCGTTCACACCTTAATATTGTTTGCTTTTAACAGAATAACGTCCCTGGTGTCCGACAAAGAGGTTATTTGGTTGTTTGCCCCCTTAAAATAACCCCCGAGAGATTAATCCCGGGGGTTTCTAAATTTATAATATAATTTTGTATTCCAATGAAAAAAACGAGCACTTCTACCACTTATATGCAACAGATCCTCAGTCATTTGCATTCCATCTTCAAGCTGTCTTACCTTAGGATCACCTAAATACAAACCAACTAGACCCTGATGAACCATCTCATGAAAACTCGAATCCGGAAGAGACTGGACGTGTCTATCGGCTTGTTCTATAAAATAGATAAAACGTTTCTTCATTTGTTCATGATTGTCATAGTAACTGCAGAAATTCAGATCCCCTTCAAGCTTATCTTCTTCTTGGTCAATGTAATAATCCAACAAAATATGTAAACCTTGGACATACGGGAAGTAACTATTATAAATATTGTCTGCAAGTTCATTGGTCATCTTCCCACCTAACGTATAGCTTACGAGACAGAAAATGCCTAAAGTAGATCCTGCTGATGCAGAAAATTCATACCAGCTTAGCGAATTTCCCCTATTTGCTTCATACCAATTCTTCAACCGGGAAATCCGCTCATCTTCCTTAACGTGTTTATGTACCTGAAGGTCACCATATAGTTGTTCCAGTTTCAAAATATACTCACCAATAACCTCATATTCATCCAGATTCCGAAAAATCTTTTGACAGGTTCGTACTAGATCGGCTAAGTATTCCCCGTCAACTTGGTCTGTGCGAAGTTCGTAATAATTTTTTATCGAATTCCCAGGACTTAAAGCATCAATCATGGCCTGGTGCAGCAAACGAAAGTCATCAGGGTCCATCGAGGTACTTCGATCACACAGATTGTCCAAATAATCACTAATCGTTTGATAAGCAACAATAAAGCCTATAGCATCTTTCCATTTATACCCGGCTAACAATGCATAGACAGCTCCGCCCAAACAATGGAAACGTTTTGATTGAATACTTGCAAGCGCCTGTGTTCGTAACTCTTGATTCGGAATTTGATTTGCTCTTTCTTGCCAAAAAACTAACTCCGCATTTACTGCTGGGAAGATCTTTCGATAGACCATTGCCATTAAAGTTAATGGTGTTTTTGGTATTTTGTACCCCAACTAAGTTCCTCCGTTCCCAAGACAAACATTCGATAATTGTATAAAAATTTTGCTATACTACCTATATCACCATAAATTTTAGGGGGATTCAAATGATTCATTCTTATAAAAATACTAAACCTGAAGTTCATGATTCCGTTTTTATTGCAAATAATGCTACTGTCATAGGTGACGTAATTATTGGTGAGCAATCAAATGTGTGGTTCAACACTGTTATTCGCGGAGATGTTGCCCCTACACGTATCGGCAAACGAGTTAGCATTCAGGATCTTTCTTTGATTCATCAAAGTCCTAACATGCCTGTTACAGTTGAAGATGATGTAACAGTTGGTCATCAGGTAACACTTCATGCTTGTAAGATCCGTAGCAATTCACTTATTGGAATGGGATCCGTGATACTTGATGGTGCAGAAATAGGCGAACACGCTTTTATCGGTGCTGGAAGTCTCGTACCACCGGGTAAAAAAATCCCGCCCCATTCATTGGCTTTAGGAAGACCAGCTAAAGTTGTTCGCACACTTACGGACAAGGACTATGATGAAATGGAACGTGTACGAACGTCATATGTTGAAAAAGGGCAATACTACAAAGAAAATACTGACCTTAATTTGGACTTCTGATATCTTTATATTTAACAACAATCAGCCGATATAACATAAAGTATATATTATTTTGTGTTCTATTGGAGTGTGTAAAAAATGCACCTCATTTTATTAATTCTTTCCTGTACCATAGCACTTATTTTTATCCTTTTAAGTAATAAAATTACGATAAAATGGGTAAAAAAATCATTCAAACTATATGGAATCGTTTTTACTATAACAGCTATATCCATTGGTACAGTGTATATAAATGAAAATAAGATGGTTTTGTTAACAGCAGCCAATGTGGTAATCAATCAACCTGCCGCAAAAATATCCCGGCCTTCTGATCCTTTACTATCTCAGTTCAGCGTTAACAGGAGTGCTCATCTTAAGGCACCACATCTAAAGCAATTACCAGAGCTTCCCCGTGGCTGTGAAGTTACAAGTCTTGCTATGCTTCTGCAATATAGCGATGTTAGCGTAAGTAAGCTTGAACTAGCAAAACAGGTCAAAAAAGATAAAACGCGATATAAACTAACTAATAAAGGAGTCTATTTTGGAAATCCCAATAATGGCTTTGTTGGAGATATGTATTCATTTATTAAGCCTGGGTTTGGGGTATATCATGGACCTATTGCCAACTTAGCCGCGCAATATATTGGCGCTGAGCGTGTTTATGATTTCACCGGTAAAGACTTCTCACTAATTATAAACCAGCTAAACCAAAACAGGCCAGTTTGGGTTATTATTAATACTTCTTATAAAAAGCTTCCCAAAAGCCAATTCACAACTTGGCAAACAAAAGACGGGCCTATTGATATCACCATGAAGGAACATTCTGTTTTAATTACAGGATATGACCAAGAATTTATTTATTTTAATGATCCATTAAATAGAACCGAAAAAGCTCCAATAGAAGAATTTAAAGCTGCGTGGAAACAAATGGGGAAACAGGCGATAACGGTTTACTAAACCAGACGCCTGCTTCCCTTTTTAGCCTAGCGATTTTGTTTTTGAAAGTAATTCAATAGCTTCATCGGGTTTACTTAACTCATTAATGTCAAATTTATTTTCTACAGTAATTTGATGCCAAAGCATGAACATTAGTACTGTCCATATTTTTCGACTGTAATCACCTTTCCCCTGACAATGAGCGTCAAACAAGTTAAGTATATAGGACTTATACAACAAATGATCAGTTTGACTCTCCTGTATTAACTTTCTGGCCCAACCATTAAGCTCGTTTTTTAGCCAATGCCGAATAGGAACTGGGAAACCAAGCTTTTTACGATCTATAACATGGTCAGGAATAATTCCGCGGAAAGCTTCACGTAAAATGTTTTTCGTTGTTCCGTTTGCAATCTTCATAGCCACAGGTATTTCACTTGCGACCCGGTAAACTTCCTTATCCAAGAATGGTACACGAAGCTCCAGAGAATTTGCCATCGTCATTTTATCTGCTTTTAATAATATATCACCACGCATCCACGTATGAATATCAACATATTGCATTTGGTCCACAAGTGGAAAATCGCGCACACGGTCATATAGCTTTTCTGTAATCTTTTGATAAGATGTATTTTCGTTATACACTTTTAGAATCTGGTATTTTTCTTTATCCTCAAACATTTTCGCATTTCCAATATACCGTTCGCATAGTGGTGTTGTTCCACGTTCCAGAAAGCTTTTTCCACGTACACCCTCAGGCAATACATCCGCTACTCTTGCCAATAGACTTTTGGCCGGTGTTGGTATGGAATTGAACATTTTTAATGATTCAGGCTCACGATAAATATTGTATCCGCCAAATAATTCATCAGCACCTTCTCCTGATAATGTAACTGTAACATGTTTGCTTGCTTCACGAGCTAAGAAATACAACGGTACACATGATGGATCTGCTAATGGATCATCCATATGCCACATGATTTTTGGAAGTTTTTCAACATACTCTTCTGGTGAAATAATATAAGATATATTTTCAACGTCTAATTTGTCAGCTGTTTCTTTAGCAACATCAATTTCAGAATAACCTTCACGTTCAAAACCGACAGAAAACGTCTTGATGTTTGGATTAATTCGTTTTGCCATTGCTACGATTATCGTTGAATCGATACCACCAGATAAAAAGGATCCTACTGGCACATCACTTCGCATATGCTTACTGACAGAGTCATACATGACATCCTGAATTCGTTTAATCCAATCCTCTTTCTCCATTAGTATAGGATTAAATGTAGCAGACCAATATTGTTTGAAAGCTATTGGATCATTAGGTTTTTTAATAAAGTAATGACCAGGTTCAACTTTATTAATCCCTGCTGTCATTGTCATTGGCTCAGGTGCGAACTGAAAACTTAAATAGTGCTGTAATGCTTCACTATTTACCTTTTCATCTTCCATCATTAATGTAATACTCTTCTTCTCAGAAGCAAATACGATCCCCTCACCAATTTCATGGTAAAATAGCGGCTTGATACCAAATGGGTCCCTGGCACCATATAGTGTTCCTAGCTCTTTGTCCCAAATCAATATGGAGAACATGCCCCTAAGGAACTGAAATGCATCCTCCTTATGCTTCGAAAATAGTGCCGCAATTACTTCCGTATCAGACTCTGTTGTGAATTCATATCCTTCAGCCTGTAATTCGTTTCTTAATTCCAAATAATTGTATATCTCACCATTGAAAACAAGCCACATCTTTTCATCATCATAGCTTAAAGGCTGCGCCCCGTATTCTATATCAATTATACTTAACCTTCGAAAACCAAAAGAAACGAAGTCATCATGAAAATAACCTTCATCATCAGGACCTCTATGAGACATAATATTATTTTGTTCTCTAAATATATTTTTATATACATCGTTTGGTTTGCCAGGATTATTACGTAGAATACCGATAAATCCACACATTATTTATCCCTCTTTCTTATAAAAATTTCTTATGATAGTCTTTGCTGAATTTGAAATGTGTTTACTTTTCTTATTTATAGTTATTAAAAGCATTTCCATTTCTAAATTTATTAGACAGAATTGGTGTTAGTCAACAATCTCAAAGCTTTTCAGCATGTAATCAAATCTTGCACCATGACCTTCAGCTGCCTCTAAGAAATAACTTTGCTTAATAACAAACACCTGATTATTTTTTGTTTCTGTTATATAATATTTTTCAATTGGTGTGTCCCACTGCTGTCCTGTTTTGCCAGCCTCATTCGTATATCCTGGACCAATCCCCCTGATCACGACACCATTAATAGGGGTATTAACTTGTTCTTCCTGTCTCAATTCCATTTTGTTGTCAGCCAAGGAGTTCTTAATGGATTCGACCATCTCTTCAGTGGTTGCTTCCTTACGCATGATTTCCATTGAAACTTCCGGATACCTGTCTGCCAGTTCCTGCTCAGGTACAATCCGGTCACTGCTATCTCCTTCAACCATCTTATAGCGTGAATCATCAATATAGATAACATAACGGAGCTCTTCATTTGCTTCTAACTGTACGTCGCTATCCTCCTTATGCCCTTCAATTTCAATCTCCTGCTCCTTCTCCTCGACAAACATATCCTTCAGACTTTGTATCATGGCCTGACCTGGATCTGTCATGCCGAAAACAGCAATTGCGACGATTGCAGCAGCAGTTAGTCCGGAGATAATGCCTCTCTTTTTCCCTTTCTTTTTATGGGAGTCTGGTGATTGAAATAGCTCTGTATTAATTTTATTCCATGTCTCATTCTTTAATTCCGAAGCCGAATTTGTATCTTTTTTTAATTCATCTTCTATTTTTTTGTCCAGCTCTTTTTCATTCATCCTTCATCCCTCCCATCGCAACTTTTAACCGTTGTCTTCCTTTATATAGCCTTGACTTAATCGTATTTACATTTGCTCCAAGCATTTTGGCAATTTCTTTTTCGGTAAAGCCATTTAAGTACTTTAATGTCAGGATAGTTCGGTCTTTATCATCTAGTTCATCGAGCCCCAGTTCCAACTCATCAAACTGCCTGTCTTTCTCGGCATTACGGTTTAACTGGTCCAATAACCGGTCCGATTCAATATTTATTGCTTGTTTAGACCTTTTTGATAAATAACTCCTGCTTTCATTTATTAATATTTGATAAAACCACGGTTTAAATGGTCTCTTCACATCAAAAGTTTCAATATTACGGTAAATTTTAATAAATGTCTCTTGAACAATATCTGACGCATCGCTTCTGTTTTTCGTAATCGAGTAGGCGGTTCGAAGTGCATAGTCCGCGTGTTTTTCATATAAACACTTAAATGCTTCATGATCACCTTTCTTTATTTTTTTAATAAGTTTAGACTCATTCTCATTCAATGACTTATACACTCCCTTCAAAACATTCCTACTATATATACGAGTGAAATCAAATAAAAGTTTTCGTCATATAAAAAAAAGATATTGCATGAGCAATATCTTTTGAATAATGTCTATTATTTTTTTACTAAAGCTTGCAATTCTTCTACTTTATCTGTTTTTTCCCAAGGGAAAAGGATGTCTGTTCTGCCAAAATGCCCGTATGCTGCAGTATTTCTAAATATTGGTCTCTGTAAGTCAAGCATTCGAATAATACCGGCTGGACGCAAATCAAATAATTTGCGAACCGCTGTAACCAAAGCTTCTTCACTCACCACACCAGTACCAAAAGTATCGATTGCAATGGAAACAGGTTCAGCAACTCCGATTGCGTATGCTACTTGAACTTCACACGTTTTAGCAAGATCCGCAGCTACAATGTTTTTGGCTACATAACGAGCTGCATATGCACCGGAACGATCTACCTTCGTGGAGTCCTTTCCACTGAAAGCTCCTCCGCCATGGCGCGCATAGCCGCCATATGTGTCAACAATTATTTTACGACCTGTCAAGCCTGCATCCCCTTGTGGGCCTCCAATAACAAAGCGACCTGTCGGGTTAATAAAATACTTTGTTGATTCATCCAGTAGATTCGCTGGTACAACGGGGCGAATTACATGTTCGATCAAATCTTTCTCTATTTGATCTGAAGCTATATCCTGGTGATGCTGCGTTGAAATAACAATAGTATCCACTTTTACGGGATTATCATGTTCATCATACTCAACAGTCACCTGTGTTTTGCCATCGGGACGCAGGTAATCCAATATATTCTCTTTACGCGCATCTGCTAATCTCTTTGCTAATTTATGTGCCAGCGAGATTGCTAAAGGCATTAATTCCTCTGTTTCATTACAGGCAAAGCCAAACATAAGCCCTTGGTCACCTGCTCCAATTGAAGCGATTTCCTCATCACTCATTTTACCTTGACGCGATTCTAAAGCATTGTCCACTCCACCAGCAATATCCGCAGATTGCTCATCGATTGCAGTAAGTACTGCACATGTATCAGCATCAAAGCCAAATTTTGCCCGCGTATACCCAATATCTTTAATTGTTTGACGTACAATAGCAGGAATATCTACGTATGTAGAAGTAGTAATTTCTCCTGACACTAAGACTAATCCTGTTGTCACAGTTGTTTCACATGCGACCCTGGCATTAGAGTCACTTGATAATATTTCATCTAAGATTGCATCTGAAATCTGATCACAAATTTTATCTGGATGCCCTTCGGTTACAGATTCAGATGTGAATAATCGACGATTCGAAGCCATTTGGCTAAATCCTCCCTAAAATTATGGTACGGAACTCTAACTTTTCAGTATTTGTTCATCATTAAATTATGTTTTATAAAAACAAAAAACCCTTCCTGCATCATGAGGAAAGGAATTGTGGCCTTTCGCTCTTATTGTTCAAGGATATATCCTTGCACCAGATTAGCACCTTTTCACTAAAGTGACGGTTGCCGGGCTTCACAGGGTCTGTCCCTCCACCAACTCTGAATAAGAGAGTGTCCGTTCGACAATTATCGTATCGAAATAGCCTTGCGATGTCAACTATTTGCTAGTTATATACACGATTGCCACTAAAAATTCATATAAATAATCATGTTATTAGTATGGACTATTTTAATTAATGTGTTATACTAATAAACAGATTTAGATAATCAGATAATTGAACGTTATCGCCTTTCCATACAAATCCATCAAAAAGGTAGGTATTACAAATGAAAACGGTGGAACAATCACTATTTTTAAAAGATTTACTTTCGCACAATAATTTACAAAAAAACCTTGCTGTACCTAAGTTAGTTGAAAAAATTTTATCGCGTAAAGAAGGTACTCTAACCGCAACAGGAGCAGTTTGTGCAACTACTGGTCAATATACTGGCCGTTCTCCCAAAGACAAATTCATTGTACGTGACGATATTTGTGAAGAATTTATCGATTGGGGTCTGGTGAATCAAGCAATAGATGAAGAGTCATTCGAAAGACTTTATGAGAAAGTTATCACCTATTTAAAGAACAAGGAAGAGCTATTTCAATTTAAAGGATATGCTGGTGCTGATGAAAAATACCGCCTGCCTATTGAAGTTATAAACGAATATGCATGGCATAATTTATTCGCTCGCCAATTATTTATTACACCGACAGATGAGGAATTAAAGACCCATCAATCCGAATTCACTGTTGTGTCTGCTCCTACATACAAAGCAGATCCAGAGGTGGATGGGACAAATTCCGAAACGTTTATACTGATATCGTTTAAAAAACGAATTATTTTAATTGGTGGTACCGAGTATGCTGGGGAAATCAAGAAATCCATTTTCTCGATAATGAATTACCTATTACCACAACGTGACATTTTATCCATGCATTGTTCAGCGAATGTTGGCCAGGAAGGTGATGTTGCATTGTTTTTCGGTCTATCCGGGACAGGTAAAACAACATTATCTGCTGATCCATACCGCCGTTTAATTGGCGATGATGAACACGGATGGAGCCCAAACGGTGTATTTAACATTGAAGGTGGCTGTTACGCAAAATGTATCAATCTGTCACAGGATAAAGAACCACAAATTTACAATGCCATCCGTTTTGGTTCAGTACTTGAAAATGTAATTCTTGAAGATGAGTCACGCTTACCTGATTATGATGACACATCATTAACTGAAAACACAAGGGCAGCATATCCACTTGAAAATATTGATAATATTACTTCACCAAGTATTGCTGGTCACCCTAACACAATAATTTTTCTAACAGCTGATGCATCTGGGACATTACCGCCAATAAGCAAATTAACAAAAGAACAGGCGATGTATCACTTTTTAAGTGGATATACGAGCAAACTGGCTGGAACAGAACGTGGCGTAACAGAGCCACAAGCAACTTTCTCAGCTTGTTTTGGCTCACCGTTTCTCCCATTAGCGCCATCAACATATGCAAAAATGCTTGGCGATAAAATAGACCAGTATAACTCTAGTGTATTTTTGGTTAACACCGGTTGGACTGGTGGTTCCTATGGAATTGGAAAACGCATGAAACTATCATACACAAGGGCAATGATACACGCTGCGTTAGAAGGTGAACTCAATACAGTTGAAACAACCCACGATGATGTTTTTGGACTTAAGATTCCAATGCATGTACCTGGAGTACCCGATGAAGTACTTGTACCAAAGAAGACCTGGGAAGATAAAGCAGCGTATGACATGGAAGCAAAAGCACTTGCAATGAAATTTCATGAAAACTTTAAGAAATTTAAGTTAGCAAGTAACGATATTAAGGAAGCAGGTCCTTTATACCGATCTGTATAACTATGGTTTCCTCATCCCAAAAGGATTTTAATATATGAAGGAAAAGTTTTGACAGCACATGCTGACAACCGTTCTCGATTTTTCGAGGGCGGTTTTTTTTGTTTTTTGTCTCTAACATATAGGCATTCACACAATTTTTTTAAATCGCATAGGCTATGATGACAAAATACAACCTGGAATATGCGAATAAAAAATGAATATACCGATGTATGTTAATGTTTTTTTGCTTATCTTTGGAAAACCAATGCACGAATAGCTGAGTTTAAATACTTCGAAATCAGCTTAGGAGGGAAGCCCATGACTTTTCTTACCTTAGATCGCGTTTCACACCATTACTTTTCAAAAAAAAATTATATAAAAACACTCGACAATATATCTTTTTCTGTCAAAGAGGGAGAAATTGTTACCCTCTTAGGTCCCAATGGCTGCGGAAAGTCAACAATACTATCTATAATAGCAGGAATTATCAAGCAATCAACAGGAGAGGTGTTAATACAACAGCAACCAATCAATAAATCTGAACCCGCAATAGGCTATATGCTCCAACAAGATTATTTATTCCCTTGGAAAACAATAATTGATAACGTACTTATTGGGCCTAAAATTGGTAATAATCAAACAGAAGCAATAAAAGGTAAAGCATCATATCTTTTAGAAGAAGCTGGATTAATAAATGTAACTCATGTATATCCAAGTTCCTTATCAAGGGGAATGCGTCAGCGAGTTGCTCTAATTCGTACATTAATAACTGATCCAAAAATTATATTATTAGATGAACCATTTTCAATACTCGACTATCAAACTAAGGTAAAGCTGGAAGATTTAATGTTACGGTTTCTTAAAATGTACAACAAAACAACAATATTGGTAACCCATGATATTGGTGAAGCTATTGCTATGAGTGACCGTATAATCCTAATGGATGCTAATACTAGATCAATTGAAAAAACATTCGAAGTCCCTTTGGAATTACGAGATGAAGCACCATTTTCAGTAAGAAGACATCCAAAATACCAGCTGCTATTCGAGAAAATCTGGGAAGAGTTAGAAGTAAACACGTCTAGAACAAAGATAGTGGGTCAATAATATGAAGCTTGAATCAGATCATCAACTTCATAACAACTATAAAAACCAACTAAGTTATGAAAGAAAGATCATCTTTTTGTGGCAATTAATTATACTAGTCTCCTTTATCGCTCTTTGGGAAATAGCTAGCAGAATGTACTGGATAAATCCATTGATGTTTAGTTCCCCTTCTGAAATTTCAAGCATACTACTGAAGAAGTTTTCAGATGGATCAATAACCACGCACATACAGGTTACTCTGTTTGAAACAGTTTTAGGCTTTCTAATAGGAACCATCGCTGGGAACATATTCGCTGCTGTTTTATGGTCATCATCGCGGCTTTCCAGAATAATGAACCCCTTTTTAGTTGTTTTATATGCAATGCCTAAGGTTGCCTTTGCCCCCATCTTTATCGTCGCAATTGGTCCTGACTATGTATCTGCAATCGCTATGAGTGCAATCATTTCTGCAACCATTACCACCCTTGTTATATATACTGCCTTTCTCGAGGTTGACCCAAACTATGAAAGAGTATTAAAAAGCTTCGGTGCTAATAGAAGACAGGTCTTTAGAGAAGCCGTATTCCCGGCATCCTTACCTGCAATGTTATCAATCTTAAAAGTAAATGTAGGTTTATCATGGGTGGGAGTTATCGTTGGAGAGTTCCTGATTTCAAAAGAAGGATTAGGATATCTAATCATTAGGGGCTTTCAAGAGTTTGACTTTCCACTCGTTATATCCATTCTGGTAGTAATTGCCCTGTGTGCTGTAATCATGTACAAAATCGCAGAACGTTTAGAGAGATGGTTTATTAAAAATACAAACTAAAAATCGCCTGTAATGGGCGATTTTAGTTTTTCTCTCTATTTATGAACTCCATACAGTATGATAAAACTCCATCTTTCATAATAAAACTATACAATTTATTCTGCCTAACATTCTCTGGAACCTTTTTTAACATAACAGGTCCTTCTGTTTCATAATAGGTCTCTTGAGGAATTAGTTCTTTGATTTCAGCAAAGTAGACATTTTTAATAATGTTACCACCTTTACCTGCAACATAATATTGTCCAATATACCTTATTGAATCAATAGTTCCTCCAGTTTCTTCCATGACCTCTCGAACAGCTGCTTCCTGTGCGGTTTCACCCTTTTCTACTTTCCCACCCGGAAATTCCAATCCGCGGTCCTTGTGTCTGGTTAGTAGCCAATCATCTTTTAATTTACAAATAACCCATACATGTTTCGGTTTTTTTGAAAAAGGATGGTCATCAAATGATAGCTTTACTTCATTATGGTAATAATCTTTGAATGTATACATTATTTCAACTGCTTTCATATTCGACTAGTAGCATTAATATTCGATGTCTGTTATTTTCCATTTATCATTATATGTGAATTCGATTTTCACCGTATACGCCCCATCTAAATCAGATTTATTTTCCTGCACAACTTTAACTACATTGCTTTCTTTTTCTATCATATCATAGTCATTTTTTTCGTTAAACCATGGCGGAGTTTCAGTGGGAACTATATATAACCCACTTGGCTTACTCCTGTAATAATAATCAACATATTCAGAAGCTACATTTTTGGTGGTTACTTTTTCAAACTCCTCTAGCAACTCCTTCTTCCTATCGAAATTGACGACTTTGTTATTACTGTCAATATCCTGTACGAGTGTTTTCATAAACTGGTTTGTAAGGGAGACAATCCGGTCATGAGAAAGCTGCTTTTCAGGGGTTTCCTTTTTTAACGTTTGTGCACTTACCTTAGAATTTTCATGGTTATTACTATATTCAACTGTTGATGCAGTTTGAACTTCGGTTGTCTGGATCATAAAAAATAATGGCAAAATAATAGCACAACTGATAATCCATTTTAAATACTTAAGGTATATGTTATTATTCATATTTTTCGCTCCCTTCGTACTTATATATAAGAACGTTCTGTTATACTATTCCTTTTTTTCTAGTCCTATAAACTTTCTTCTAAAAAAAATAGGAATAAGAGGGGTACTCTTATTCCGTTTTGCCTCACTCATGTCCGTCTGAGAGAACACCCATACTATCTATATGTTTTTTGGTATTCTCATCACCCAAATCATAAATCATTTGAAAAGCTTCTGTTATGCCTATGTCATAATCATCGTTCGAGCTGTCATTATGATATGGCATAATAGGCACATGTGCTCGAAAGAATGCACGATAATCAGCGTTATACATATCATCCATTTTATCGCGTAAGATTCGTACCTCATCTTCTGTTGCATGAATGACAAACTCTTCATTATTATCATATTTTATTTGAGATATCTCTTGACTTCCTAAGTTAATATAAAATTTCTTTTTCTCCATACAGCACCTCCTGCTCATAATTTGCCTCAAAAGCATTGGATAAATGTATGAATAAATTAAAAAAACCCATCAATCCGTGAAGACTGATGGGCCACTTTACGATTTTATTCAGTTAATTGCTGATTGTGAGGCCCCTGCTCCATTAGCATAAATACATCGTCCTCTTCCATGTGGAATACACATTGGTGTACCAAACATAGGGTCAAATGTCACATCACACTTCATTTGAAAAACTTCATGAACTAGTTTACATGTAACAATTTCTTCTGGTTTACCTTGAGCAAAAACCTGTTTATCTCTGATTGCCACAATATGATGAGCATAACGACAGGCAAGGTTTAAATCATGCAATACCATTACAATAGTACGCCCGTCTTTTTCATTAAGCTCAAACAATAAGTCAAGTACGTCAATTTGATGTGTCATATCCAAGTATGTTGTAGGTTCATCTAACAATATCGTATCCGTTTCCTGTGCCAAAGTCATTGCAATCCATGCTCGCTGACGTTGACCTCCAGATAACGAATCAACTGAACGATCCTTAAACTCCATCATATTAGTTGCTTCAAGTGCATTATTAACAGCATTTTCATCGTCATTAGACCACTGCTTTAAGAATCCGCGATATGGATGTCTTCCTTGTTTAACAAGCTCCATTACGGATAAGCCCTCTGGTGTTACAGGTCCCTGCGGCAAAATGGAAAGCTTTTTAGCAACATCCTTCGTTCCCATTTTTGCAATATGTTCACCATCTAACACAACGTCTCCGCTTTTCGGTTTAAGTAAACGAGCTAATGAGCGTAACAAAGTAGATTTCCCGCAGCCATTTCCACCAATTAATACTGTAATTTCGCCTTTTGGTATTGTTATATTTAAATCATCTATTATTATATCTTCGCCGTAGCCAAGTGTTAAATCCTTCGCTGTTAATGTTTGCATTGGAATCTCTCCCCATGTCTGCATTCTTTCACTACATATACAACTAATTTAGTATGTACATGCACAATTTTTCACATTGCATTATATATACAGTTTATTTGGTTTTTGGATATAAGTCAATGACTTTGAGAATCATTTTCAATGAAAATTCATATTTTCAAAAAAATGTTGTCAAGATGCCACTTTTTCACTCCGGCATTCGATTGTATAAGTAAGAAGGACACCCTTTGTTAGAAAGACTGTTTTTCTACAAGCCTTTTTTCATTTTAATAGCTGTTAATAAACTAAACGTCATTTGCTTTCATCTGATTAGCGGACACAGGAGCTGCTATTTCGGTTAAAAAGTGCTTTTTGAGCTATACGCGGACACAGGAGCTCTTATTTAACATATATACAAGTGAAATAGAAGTAATTCTAGCAAATAAGGTATCTGGTGTCCGCTTAAACCTTAATATTGCTTGTTTTCCATAAAATAAGGTCCCTCATGTTCGCTAAGTTATTTATAGACAATGCTTTTGTAAGTGGTCACTTTCATCTGTTGGTCATACGACATTTGTATTTTTTCAAAAATAATACTTTGTGTAACTACATTCGTTTCTCAAGCCGCAGTAGTGGCAACAAAATATCGATAAATTTGTGGAAATTCAAAATTACTTGTTAACCGCTGTGGTGACTGGATTTCATTAATTAAGGCAGTCTATTCTTAGAAAACTCAGCACTCGCCAGTCTTAATGGTGATTGCCTTAGTTGTACTTATGCAGTAAGAAAGTGTTTATACTTTTTTAACTGCTTAGAAATAACGGATGTCCTCATTTCAACTAGTGTAATGACAAAGATAGGTGCTATTGATATGACTGCGACACTGAAGCATGCTCATTCCGCTTCGGGCAGTCGTTTTCCGCAGGAGCCGACTGCCCGAAGCGGAATGCGAGCGCAGGTAATACACGAAGACTCTTGGGGGAAAGCGAAGTGTATTTCCGGAGCAGTGCATAGCACTCGAATATTTTTCAATATTATTTCGCATTGTCGCATTTATATCAACTGCCACACTTAAAAGCAACAAAACTTACGAAATGAGCACTCCGCAATATACTATAACAATTTACTTTTCACAATTTTATTTGACGCATTTCTCGGGAGCTTATCAATAAAACGAATCTCTTTTGGCAGCTTGTATTTAGCTAGTTTCTGACTGGCGAATTCCAGTATAGCTTCAGCCGAAACAGTTTTATCATTTGTAACAACAAACGCGATGGGAACCTGTCCCCACCTATCATCGTTTTTTCCGACAACACCTGCTTCCTGGACTGCATCCATCTCAGACAAGACGCTCTCGATTTCAGTGGGATATATATTTTCACCACCAGATATTATAAGATCTTTTCGTCGATCGACAACATATAAAAAACCATCATCATCAAGATAACCCAGGTCACCAGTAGCTAGCCACCCATCATTTAGCGTTTTTTCTGTTGCTGCTTCATTCTTAAAATAGCCAGTTGTAACCATTGGGCCCTTTACGAATATCTCACCAATTGATTTATCTGCTGCATCAATTTTCAACTGGGCTGGGAATAATGGCTTCCCAGAAGAACCTATCTTGTCCAAAGCATCATTTGGGCTTAAAGTTACAATTTGTGATGACGTTTCTGTCATACCGTAAGATTGGAACACAGGGACATTACGAAATTTCGCCTGTTCCAAGAGTGACTTTGGCGCTGGTCCGCCTCCTAGCAACACACAACGGAAAGTATCTGGAAAGAGATTGTCACCAAGGTACTCAACAAGTTCCCTTAGCATAAGTGTAACAACAGAAACAATTGTCACACCTTTTGACATAATCGCATCATGTACACTTCTCTTATCGTATTTATCAACTAAGTAAACAGGCATCCCATAAATAACGCTTTTGACAAAAATAGACAGACCACCAACATGAAAAATAGGTAATGCATTAAGCCACTTGTCATTATTATTTAGGCCCAGATTCAACATAGAACCTATTGCACTCCACCAGTGATTGCCATAAGTATGAACTACACCTTTCGGGAATCCTGTGGTACCTGATGTATAAATAATAGTGAATCTGTCTTCTAAGTTAATTTCCTTTCGCAACTCAACTATCTTTTCCTGAAGCGAGTTAACTTTGAAAAATGTATATACTGGTACACTGAAATTTGTATTATTATTTTCAGCCAGTACATGTGAAACTTCTGCATCGCTGATCTGATATTCTAATTCCTCTTCAGTTAAACGAGTATTAAACATGACCGCAACAGCCCCAAGATAACTTAATGCATGTATTGCAATTACCATATCAACATTATTGTTAGATAAAATGGCAACATGTGATCCTTGTTTTATATCTAATTGTGCTAATTTTTGGGCAAAGTGTTGGCTTTTTTCCTTTAAATCCAAAAAAGTAAAGGAAGTTCCATTTTCCAGTTCAATTGCAGTTTGATCTGGAGCAATATTTGCTTGCTTTGTCAGCCAATGTGGGATTGTTTCAGACATAATGCTGACCTCCTCAATCAGTAAATGAAAAACCTTTGCCTATCATAAGCAAAGGTCTCTCTTAAAAAAATATTATAATCACGGAAAGCGTGGAAATTGCTTAAAGTCTGGTTTCCTTTTCTCTTTAAATGCATCGCGTCCTTCTTTTGCTTCCTCAGTTGTATAGTAAAGAAGTGTTGCGTCTCCGCCCATTTGCTGCAAACCAGCTAACCCATCTGTATCTGCATTAAATGATGCCTTTAGGAAGCGAAGAGCTGTTGGTGATTTCTCAAGCATTTCTTCACACCATTGAAGTGTTTCATCCTCTAGCTTGTCCAGTGGAACTACTGTATTTACCATGCCCATTTGAAATGCTTCTTCGGCACTATATTGACGGCATAAGTACCAGATCTCGCGTGCACGCTTATGACCAACCATACGTGCTAAATAACCTGCTCCATATCCTGCGTCAAAGCTGCCTACTTTTGGACCAGTTTGACCAAACACTGCATTATCTGCAGCGATTGTCAGGTCACAAACAACATGCAGTACATGGCCACCACCAATAGCATAACCAGATACCATTGCCACAACTGGTTTTGGAATGGTGCGGATTAACCTTTGTAAATCAAGAACATTCAAACGCGGCACCTGGTCATCACCAACATAGCCGCCATGCCCTCTCACTGATTGGTCTCCACCTGAGCAAAATGCTTTATCGCCAGCACCAGCCAATATAACAACACCGATTGATGAGTCATCACGTGCATCAACAAAAGCGTCGATCATTTCATTTACCGTTAGCGGTGTAAATGCATTGTGTTTTTCGGGACGATTCATCGTTACCTTTGCAACACCATCATACTTTTCATACGTAATTTCTTTATACTCTCGAACTTCTTCCCATTGTACAGTCATTATTTTCCTCCTTTAAAAAGTAACTATGTAGTTTACTACTACTGTATTGAATTATAAAACTCATTTACTATTCTACCAAAAATTCCTGGCTGTTCCACATGAATTGCATGACCGGCATTTTCAACAATGACCAGTTTACTTGATGTAATACGTTCTGACATCGATTTATTTATATCAATAAATTTCTGATCATAGGCACCAGCGAGTAACAGTACAGGAATAGTAATATCTTGTAATTGACCCCACCAGGACGGCTGTCGGCCTGTCCCCATATAACGAAGCGAATAAGCCAGACCGTCCGCAGATTGTGATAACCTTTCATCACGGATCTGCTTTTGAATATTGATTGGCAAGCTTTTCTGTGTCTTAAATAGAGGGATACTCTCCCAGAATTCTACAAATGACTCAACCCCATTCTGTTCAACACGACTGGCAAGTTTTTCATCATGATTAAGACGGCTCTTCCGGTCATTATCTGAAATTAGGCCAGGTGAAGCACTTTCAAGCATCAATGACTTAATTCGTTCCGGATAAAGCATTGCTACAGATAATGCCGTCCTTCCGCCCATAGAATAGCCTGCAAGATGAACTTTTTCCAGCTTTAAGTAATCGAATAAATGTACTAAGTCAGAACAACATTCTTCCATTGTTCTTGGTGTATCTAAAGTTGTTTTTCCGTGTCCCGGAAGGTCAATCGTAAGAATCTGATAGTAATCCTGCCAGTCATTTATAAAAGAAGTCCAAGTAGCAGCAGTACCTGTAAAACCGTGCAAAAACACGATTGTATCCTCGCCTTCATCTTCACCATCTATTTTATACCAATATGATGCATCATTTACCTTAAAATACACAGAATCATCCTTTAATTCAACAGTTCACTCTCAATTGCCTGCCATTTGCTTCTATGCCATTCCATATTTACGGTTCTGTCAGTCTTCACTTCAATCACCGACAATCCCTGACTCTCGTAGCTTGACTGTAGCGCATCTCTTAGCTCTGAATCGCTGTTAACATCAGCATAGTTTCCACCATACATTTCAACGATATGTTGAAAGTTAACATCCATTGGGGTGCCAAACAGTGCCTCAAAATGATCTTGATAATTTACTTGTGGCAGAAAAGAGAAGATGCCACCACCATTGTTATTAACTAATAGTATAGTTATGTTTAGCTTATATTGCTTTGCAGCCAATAACCCATTTGAATCATGGAAGAACGATAAATCGCCAAGTAACAACGTAACAGGATCACCTGTTGAAGCTGCACCTAGCCCGCTTGACACCATTCCGTCAATACCATTAGCACCACGATTGGCAAGTATATTTATCCTTTTAGGTGTCGTCATGAAAAAAGTATCCACATCCCGAATGGACATACTGTTACCGACATACAAGCTACTCTCATCGGGAATAGCCTCCATGAGAACTCTCGTAGCGTCTCCTTCTGTAAGCATATCTGAATCATCTTGTTCCAGGAGATGTTTTTTGGCAACCTGATTCATAGATTGCCACTTTTCCAGCCATTTCCCGTCAAACGTTATATTTGCAGCAGCCAAATCATTGCATAATAATTCCGGGTCAGCATAAATAAATTCAGTTCGATTGCCCGCTGGTTCACGATAACTTGCTTCGCTTTCTACGATATACTGAGGAATTTCACAATGTTCTTTTACATAAAAGAGGTAGGCTTTGGACACGGGCATTGCTCCAAACCGAATAATAAAGTCCGGCTTCAGTTGTTTACGAATCAAGTCATTTCGTAATATTGCATCATACCCCTCAATCACCTGATCTTTATGATGCTGACCAGATCTCACCTGTGATAGCGGGTCAGCCAGAATTGGAACTTGCCATGATGCAGCAAGCTGTACGACTGCCTCAGCAAATTCCTTATCCAGTTGTGGACCACAAACAATTAACCCTCTTTGGTGTGACTGTAACTTCTGGATTAGTTGATTCAACTGATCAGAATGTAGCCTTCGTTCCCCATTAAATACAGGGTAATATGCTTTATCATCCTGCAGTCCCCACAAATTAGTTACAGTAAAATCCGGAATTAGTGGCTCACGCAATGGAAAATTTAAATGGACAGGACCTGCATTACCATCTAAAGCAGTATTTACTGCACGTGATGCTTTACTTCTAGCATATTCAAGCATTTTAGAATCTCCTTCAGGTAATGCCATTTCGTGAAACCACTTAGCATAATACCCGTACAATCCGATCTGCTCAATCGATTGTGGTGCTCCTACATCACGCAATTCATGTGGACGGTCAGCTGTTAAAACTACTAAAGGAACGCGCCCATAATGTGCTTCCACAATAGCTGGATAATAGTTTGCAGCTGCAGTACCAGATGTACAGACAATTGCTACTGCTCGATTTTTCTTTTTGGCTAATCCTAATGCAAAAAAAGCAGCCGAACGTTCATCAATAATTACCCACTGGTTCATATTAGGATGTTCTGTCATTGTCATTGCCAATGGCGTTGATCTGGAACCGGGTGAGATAACCACATCAGTTAAACCGCTCTGAACCAGTTCGTCCACAAAGTTTGCTGTATATCGTGTTAATACTTCTGTATAATCCATCATTAGCCTCCTAGAACGGACAGCATTGGCAGAAACTTAATATTTGTTTCTTCATATTCAGCTTGTGGATCTGAATCCTTCACAACACCACACCCTGCAAAGAGTGATGCCTCATCACCTTGAATCAGACCAGATCTGATTGCAACAGCAAATTCGCCATTCTGGTTAGAATCCAGCCAGCCAATTGGCGCGCCATACCAGCCACGATCCAGTTGTTCCTGTTCACGAATAAATTTAAGTGACTCTTCGCGCGGAACACCTCCTAAGGCTGGAGTTGGGTGCAGTTGTTGTATAATATCAAAAATACTGTAACCCTTCTTTAAAGTAGCAGTGACTGGAGTATATAAATGCTGTAAATTTTTAAGCGGATAAATCACTGGTTCCTTTGGAATTTGAATAGAAGTGCAATAAAGTTCCATTGCATTTTTAATCATATTTACAACAAAATCATGTTCACTGCGATTTTTCTCATCGTGTAAAAGTTTATAGCTGATCTTTCTATCTTCTTCTTTTGTCTTCCCTCTTGGTGCAGTTCCAGCTAAACAAGTTGAAAGTAATTGTTGATTTTGCAGCTTGACCAACCTTTCTGGTGAAGCCCCGACAAAACAATCTCCATCACGTTCAAATGCAAAAATAAAACTGTTTGTCTGTGAAGATATAAATTTATCCAAAACTGCAGTAATCGATGCATCGCCCGTCAACTTAATTCTTACTTCACGAGCAAGCACTATTTTCTCAGCTTCATCTTGATTAATTTTTTCAGTTGCACGTTCAACGGTATCCATCCATTGCTGTGGCGCAATTTCATCCTTTGAATGTATTCTTGTTTGGTCTGGAAGAGTTGTTGAATAAGACATTAACGTTTCTTCAGCGTGTTTAATTCCATTAGCTAGCTGCCTGGAATGATCACCCTGATTCACTTGCACATTTGTTGTTACATAATACTTCCCTTCATTTACAGTTAAAATAAACTTTGGTATCGTAAATGAACTATGACCAAACTTTCTCCACAAGTCCGACTTTCGTATGCTTGGATCAAAAGACATACCACCTAAGGTAACCATACCTGTTCCAGGAACCTTGTACGGATTATGAATAATTGCATCCCGCAATAGTTTCTTCCATTGTTTTTCGGTATTTTGAAAACGGTACTCATTAGCATCAATCTGAAACGCACTTCCGACGCCCACTATAAAAAACTGTTCTGAAGTGCTTGTCCAAAAAGTACGATCCATTCCCAATTTTTTAGCAGATTCAAAAAAACGAAGTGGATCTGTCTCATTTATTTCTTTTGTCATACTTATCATTTGTGTCTTATTATTTGATTTAGCTTGATCAATCGCTTTTTCGAGTAGCGATTCAATCAGCTCTTCTTTAATTTCTATCATCAATCTTAACCTCCGTAACTTTAAACAATCACAAAGTACCATATCTATTTTATTCTCTTTTTGCCTGTTTCTCAAGGATTGACTTTTATTATGGCGGTTTAATGAAATATTTCCAATTGACACCCCTTGCTGAATTGCCTAAACTAAATATGTTAATGTGATATTTAGAGATCTTGGCTTATCATTAATCTTTAATGACAAAAGACTTAGTTGTACTTATCCAGTTAAAAAGCATTATACTTTTTAACTGCGAACAAACAGAGGAGAGAACATCCGTGGAATCATCAAATAAATCTACTATCAAACAGGCACTTAACGAAAAAAGCGGATTCCAAATATGGTGGAGGCTATTGCGTCCGCATACATTAACTGCTTCTTTTGTTCCGGTTTTTGTTGGAACAATGCTGGCACTTATTGATCATGGTATAAATATCTTTTTATTTTTAGCGATGCTGCTGGCATCTATGTTAATTCAATCCGCTACAAATATGTTTAATGAGTACTATGACTTCGCTCGTGGACTGGATAATGAAGAATCTGTTGGTATTGGTGGCACGATCGTTCGTGATGGTGTTTCACCCAAAACCGTATTACGATTGGCACTCACTTTCTTCGGGATTGCAATTTTGCTAGGTGTTTATATTTGTATTGAATCAAGCTGGTGGATAGCTATCATTGGATTAGTATGTATGCTCTTTGGCTACTTATATACAGGTGGACCTTTACCAATTGCATATACTCCATTAGGTGAAATTTTTTCAGGATTCTTAATGGGTACCGTAATTATCGGAATCAGTTATTTCATCCAAACGCAGACACTTACAAGCACAGTAATTTGGGTTTCAATCCCGATAGCTATTTTTATTGGGGCCATTATGATGTCCAATAACATTCGTGATTTGGATGGAGATAAAGAAAACGGACGGAAAACGATTGCGATTTTAATCGGAAGAAAAAATGCTGTCCGATGCTTAGCATTATTATTTACTGTGGCTTTTGCCCTGACAACAGTATACATTATTCTCGGAATGCTTCCAATATGGTCTGTGATAGCGTTATTGGGGATTTTTAAAGCAATTGATGTTGTCAAAAAATTTCAAGGTAAATCTCAGCCAATTGAAATGCTTCCAGCAATGGTTGCAACCGGAAAAACGAATACCATTTACGGTTTTCTTCTCGGTATATCTTTATTAATCAGTAATTTTATCTAAAAAAAGGAGCTTTTAAATGGATTTATCAAACACTTTAATGGAGTCACTTGGTATAGAAGTGACATCCCTTGATAAAAATCTGGTTATCATGACAATGCCGGTTGACCATCGAACACATCAGCCAGCAGGTTTTCTGCATGGAGGCGCAAACGTAGCATTGGCCGAAACTGCCGCAAGTATCGGTGCATATATGAATATAAACCCCGAAGAATTTAATGTATTTGGAATTGAAATTAATGCAAACCATGTTAAAAGCAAGCGTGAAGGAATTGTAACAGCAAAAGGAACTCCAGTTCACATTGGAAAAACAACGATGGTCTGGGAAATTAACATTGTTGATGAAAATGATGATCTCATATGTATTTCAAGATGCACAATTGGGATAGTTCCCAAGAAGAACGATTAGATAAAGTGACTGCGTACAGGCAGTCACTTTTTATTTTGGTAATCGTTTTACTTTCCATACTTAAAAATGAGAGTGCCACCTATGACACTCCCATAAAGCTATGCTAGATTGGCCTGCTTTTGCTCAATCCATTTTTTCATTTTTATAAATAAAGGTACAAATAACAAACCTACTATAATACCTTTAATAATATTAAATGGTAACACACCAAGGGATACTGCTACCCATTTTGCGCTCTGATTCATTTCCTCCCACCCCATAAACCATGCATATGCAGGCAGGATAACAAGATAATTTAGTATACTCATTCCAATTGCCATAATAACTGTACCTGTAATTAAACCGGAAATAATACTCTTAACACCTTTATATCTGTGATAAAGCACTGCGACTGGGACAATAAACATTACTCCTGCCAAGAAGTTTGCGATTATGCCAATTGGATCACCGGCACCCGAAACGACTAAATAGAGCATGTTCTTTATTGCTTCTACTGCTACTCCTGCCATTGGTGAAAAAATTAGGGCTGCGATTAATGCAGGTACCTCACTAAAATCAATTTTCAGATATGGTGGTAAAAACGGTAGTGGGAAATTCAAGAAAAACAGTATGAGTGAAATTGTTCCCAATAATGCTAGAATAATAAGTTTTAATAATTTTGATGACTGCATATTAGTCGATTGCATCATCAACTCTCCTCCCTCATCTATCGATTCACATCTGTCTTGTGATGAAGGATAAGCCTATTCCTATTCTATACATATACATAAAAAACCCTAAAACCTAATCGGGGCTTCAGGGTATACATTCACAGGAAAACAGAGGCGCAAAACGCACCAATTTTCGGCTCGACATCTTCTCCCATCCAGACTGTAACTGTCGGTCCCGGACTCACACCAGGTCCACCGCTTGGCAAATGCCGCACGGGTCACGGACTTAGAACATTTAATGCTTGTTCCTTACCGTCGGTCGGGAATTGCACCCTGCCCCGAAGATGGAATCGATATATTATTGTTGTTCGTTATTATACTATTATTCTATCCATTTGGAAAGCAAACTGTTTCACCAAAAATAACTTAGTAAACTTGACTTATAGCCAAGTCTTAATATAGATAAGCCATTGTTGCACATATGCAGTAAGCGGCTGGAACAAAAGTGTTTTTAGTCAAAGTGAAATCCGAACTATGATTCAAAATTATTGAAATAGAATTCGAATTAGTTCGGATTTATTTTGTTGCTGATTAGATATAAACTGCGAAGTAACATGGAAAAATACTCAACCGGGGCTCATAACTTCGATATGAGTGACCGTTTCTCACTATTTAAACAGAGTTCGGGTTCTCATAAC
>NZ_FNKD01000001.1:0-1406889 GCF_900102415.1 Virgibacillus salinus | reverse complement strand
GTTCTTATAACCCTGATGAGTGAGCCCATGACTAGTAAGACTGCGAAAGTGCTAGCTTGTGCAGATGTTGCATTGGTACCGGAGTGGTGCAAAAGAAAATTTTCACTGTGTCGCAGTTTCTATCAACTACGTATTAGATCCAACCATTGATAATGAACGTGTTCTAAACATCCTATCCTGTTATTATTCATCTTTTAAAGTGGAAAGTTCTAGTTATGTCCCAAACTCTTAACCCGCAAAAAAATTGCCCCAGAGATCGTAAGCAAAAACTTACGACCAAAGAGGCAACCTTCTCCTTTACAGCCTATTTATCATTCAACATTGATAAATAATTTTCCTTCAGCTGTTTTACGTGATTCATTACCGAAGTCATCAACAACTTTCACTTCGATAACAGCACCCTCTGCAACAACATTATTAGTCGCTGTATAATAGCCGACATAATGTCCATCAGACATCTCCATCATCGGAAGTTCCGTTGCATTAGATACTTGTGCAACCGCATTTGTAAGTGGCATATGGATAAAGAATGTAGCTCTTTGGCCAGGCTCACTATCAAACTCGATTCGCACACTCTCGCCTGCTTCCAGGTTTTTATCCTCGGTAGGCGTCAGGTTTTCAACCGTTGGTGCAACAAAGTCTACATCAATCGTTATAGTCTCTGTCTGAACGTTTCCTGCAAGGTCCTGGGCGATTACTTCAATCTGGTTTTCGCCGTTATCAAGCAGAATTCGTTTTGAATACGTACCATCGTCGGCAACAGTCGCTTCTCGACCATTCACATCAACAAAGTCAAGATTAGCATCGGAAACTGTACCTTCAACAGTAACTGTTTCACGATTGGTTTTATCCCCATCTTCTGGGCTATCAATGGTTAATTCAGGACTCATTGTATCCAGGGTTACTGTAACAGTCTCAGATTCACCTGCTACACCACCATTCATCATGGACAATGCTTTAAATTCATTTTCGCCTTCTGAAAGTTCAGTTGGAATGGCAAACTGACCATCTTCACCAATTTCAGCAGTCCCAATTTCTTCTCCATTATTTAACAATTGAACCGTAGTTGTAGGAGATGCAGTCCCCTCAACCGTCATGTCTGGTTCACTTGTGATTGAATCTTCGCTAGGTGAAGTAATAACTGGATCATTTACTTCATAGCTTACTCGTGAACGAATCATATAGTTACCTTCAGAAGCAGGAGATGGTGACCAAGCTCCAGCTACATACTGATAACTTCGTTCTGCGTTCGTTCCGTTTTCATCTGTAGCCAATCCAGGTGCGTTTGGATTTGGATCTTTTTGGATATAAACCATATAGAAATCGTCTTCAACAATAATGTTATGCTCACGTAAATCAACTACAGTCCATTCATTTAAATCTCTTATTGCTTCAGCATCAACTGGACCTGCAATCTTTTCTCCAGGTGTTCCATCGGGACCAGATGAATCCCATACTTCAACCGCAAATTCCGTACCACCTGGTGTTGGCCAATCAGTACCATGGAATTGGAAAACACCATCTGTTACTACAGCTGAATCTTTTTCTTCAGGTAAAGACATTTTTACTGCCCACCCATTACCGGCATCATAAAATGCACGAGCATTCTCGGCAGTACCATCGTCATAACCGATTTCTCCACCAGGATACGTATAAAATGGTTCAAGAGCGATGTCTTGTTCAACATCTTCGTCAAGGTTTACTTCCACTTCCTGACTATAATAGTCTCTTGCCATTACTTTTAACGTGTAGGTTCCTTCATATCCTGTGATAGAGTAATTACCATTTTCATCAGTCTCAACAGGTGTAACGTTAGCATCCTCTACCAATAACATAGTAGCGCCTTCAATTGGGGCACCTGTTGCTTCATCAGTAATTGTCCCACTCACTGTCGCTTGAGGAATTTCATCAAGCGTGAAATCAGCTTGTGCCGTTCCATCCGCTTCAAGTGTTACAGATTGTTCCTCAGACTCAAATCCATATGATTCAGCTTTCAACGTAAAAGTTCCTGCTGCATGGCTTAAGGAATATTCACCAGTTGCTGGATCAGTCATTACCGAACGACCGCTTTCCAATACACTTACTTGCGCGCTCATCGGTAATAAGTTAGGATTAATTATGTCCTCTTCGGCAGGAGGATTATCTTTTGGTAAATCTGGCTTAATTTTAGCTGGATTTACCTTTTCTTTCATTCCAGCTTTTTCATCTGCTTTGATTACTCCTAGGCCATTATTACCCCGAACTCCGTTATTGTTTCCTTTTTTCCCTAAAGATGCTTCACTGCTTTGTGACGTATCAGATAATGCTACATCATCAATATACCAGCCTTCTCTTGTTACACTGCCATCTGTTGTAACATTAAATCCAAGATAAACTCGTTGGCCGCTATATTCTGATAAATCAACTTCAGTACTTTTCCAGCCATCTGTTTCACCCTTTACTTCCAACAGCTGTGTCCACTCTTCTTGATCAGTCGAGACAAAGATATGACCGAAATCGTAAGCTGTTCCTGAAGCATACATCTCTAAATTGTGCCATTGATTAAATTGCAAATATGCATTTCCTTCTGGTAAATCAACTGGCGGCATTACAAGCGTTGCGTTCATATTGTTTTCATATTCACCATCAAGGTTTGTTGCATATACATTTTCTCCTGATGCTGCGTTTCCAGGTCCAGAGGTTGGTGCTCCCCATTCCCAGCTGTTCATTTCACCAAAAGATGTCCAGCCTATAGGATTAGCTTCAAAGTCTTCTGAGTAACCTATAGAAATTCCTGGTTTCACTTCAATATAATATTCTTCACTGACAACTTCATTTTCACCAAAGTCGTTTATTGTCCATTGATAAGTCAGTGAATCCTCAGCAATTTGTCCACCTGGAATGGTGGCTACAAATTCGCCTTCTTTATAATCACCAGAAACACGTCCGGCTTCGACAGTTTGCCATTCTCCATTTGTATCCAGGTAATCTAATTCAACCGATGCAACGCTGATATTATCACTAACTTGTACATTCAAATCAAGGTCCATGCCAGCGTAAGTTTCTGCTGGTGCAGTGTGATCGAATGTAGGTGCTTCATTATCTTCACCTGGTTTGGTCACTTGACCTTCGATTGTACCGATTCCATTCTGTAATGCTGATACTGCATCATACGCATTTACCAAACCATGACCAAATCCATTATTCGGGGATTCAGGATATACATCATCCGTTAATGGGATTGCAGTATCCATTAGAATTTGTTCCATTTCATCAACTGTAATACTGCTATCTACTTGACGTAACAGCGCTGCTACAGCTGATACTGCAGGACCTGACATTGATGTTCCATTCCAGCCACCTTCATATTGGCCACCTGGAACGGATGAACGGATGTTAACTCCAGGAGCTGAAATATCTGGTTTAATCTCATCATATGGTGAAGGTCCTTCTAATGAAAAACTAGCTAAATTATCATCGATATCTGTTGCCCCTGTTGCGAATGATTCAGGATAGTTTGCTGGTGTTGCAATTGATCCTGGCCCACCCGGGTTAAATAAAGTAGTGTTACCAGCAGAAAATTCAGGGAAGATTTCCGCTGCACGCCAATTTATAACAACATCGCGGTACCATTCATCAAGTCCTGGTCCACCGCCCCATGAGTTATTAACAACATCTGGCGCCATATCAACACGGGCATTTCCTTCTGAATCTGTTGGTGCTAAGATCCACTCTGCGGCAGCTAATAAGTCAGCATCTGTTCCACCTGCTGCAGTGAATGCTTTAACAGAAATAAACTGTGCTCCAGGTGCAACTCCAACTTGGTTAGATCCATCTGGTTCACCACCAACCATTGTTCCAATTGTGTGTGTACCATGTCCTTGATCATCGAATGGTTCTGATTGCCCTGCTGTAGCATCGAACCAGTTAAAGTTATGATCAACTTCACCAGTAGCTGCATCATAGCCGCGATATTTTTCCTTAAGAGCAGGATGATCCCACTGAACACCTGTATCAATACTTGCTACAACTGTTCCAGAACCATCAATCCCCATGTCCCAAACCTGAGGAGCTCCAACACGCTCAACATTCCACTCTATATTAGCAGTTTCAGACTGTGGAGCATTTTTTGCTTCTTTTGTAACCGGTGTTAACAGTTCACGGGTTTCATTCGGTAATATTTTATCAACTTCAGCAAAGCTAGCTACCTTTTTCGCTACTTCTTTCGTAGCTGTAACAGCCATCCCGTTAACTATATAATACGACCTAATATTTTCAGCATTTCCCTTATCTGCTTCCTGCTGAAGATATTGCTTTACTTTTGACTGTGATTCAAGAGAGGTAGATTTTAATTCAGATACTACAGCAGAACGTTGTACAAATTCAGCTTTTTTTGCTGTCATATTTGCAGATTCAGCACTTTTTCTTGCTTCTTTAGCAATTTTCTTCGTGTCTGCTTTTTCATTAAACTTAATTAAAAACGTCACTTTTTCATCATTCTTAAATTGATCTAATAAACGATTATTGACCTTTGCTTTTGCAGCAGTTTGCGTATCTTTTGCCGAATGATGTATGTTACCATTCGTCTTTGCATAAGACATTCCGGGAACTACCAACGAAAACACCATTAATAGGGCTGCCGCAATACTAAAAGCTCTTGTTTGACGCTTTTTGCTTAGCAATTTAATTCCTCCTCCTGATTTTTTATACCGTAATAAAACAAAAAAACTCCCCCTCGCCTCCTTTACTAAAAAAATTTAGTGCAGGTCTCAGCTGTAGTGGAGCTGTTTTGTAATTCTTTTGTTGTTATTGTAACTGTACTGTAATAATTATGAAAAATCTGTCATATTTTGTCGGCAAATATCATGAAATTAGGATTTGATTACTAAGTACCATGTTCGATGAATTTTTGTTAGATAAAAGAACTATATTTTAATGATTATTTATTTCAAAAAAGTACCCTGGACAACCCTTGCGTGTATAGAGATATTAAGTCGATGGAAATATTTCCTAATTCTGTAAAAATAAATGCGTAAATTAACCTAGATTACTAAGGATTTGACAAGATATCTTCACCTGAGTGTCATATAAGCATTACTTTATTCATAGTATATTGCTAATATTAATCCCATCTGAATACAAAGTCACTTTCCTAGTAAGTACAAACAGTTACTTTCGGCCTATGATTTAGAATACAATACTTTCTTAACTGCAAAAAAATCCCAACCCATAATAATGGATTGAGATTTAATAACCAACTACAATTTTAGTCTTCCAGTGGATTAAGGCTTTCTTCACCAGTAAGATCAGCAATCATCGTTACAAGCAATTCTATTTCTTCATCAATGTCTCTTAAACTTGAAGTTTCCACAGGTGAATGCATGTAACGTAATGGTAACGATACTAATGAGACAGGCACACCAGGACCTGTCAAACGCATTCTGTCTGCATCTGTCCCAGTCATACGTGGTGTCAACTCGTATTGCACTGCCATATTTAATTTTCTGGCTGTTTTTTCAAGCAATCTATTAATTTTAATATTGATTGGTGCACCTTTTGCAAATACTGGACCACCGTCAAGAGTTATGTCTCCATGCTTATTTTTATTGACACCAGGATAATCAGTCGAGAATGTTACATCACAAGCAATAGCCATTGTAGGTTCAACACCGGCAGCGGCAAAATAAGCACCACCCATGTTTGTCTCCTCATTTACAGTGCTTGCTGCATATACACCCACACTGCACCCTCTTTCTGAAAGTCGCTTTAATACTTCAGCAACAATGAATGAACCAGTACGGTTATCCAATCCACGTCCGGCCACGTAACGATCCATCAATATTTCCGGCTCTGTTTTATAGACAGCCAAATCACCAATCTGAACAAATTTTGCAGCTTCATTTTTCGTTTTATAACCACAATCAATAAACAGATCCTCTAAGCTAAAGTCATCTTTTAATCCACCATGGTGCTGTGCATTAACACCAATAACGCCTGTTACTTCTTCGTTGAATCCAAGTACAGTAACCTTCATTCCAACAGCGGCCTTTGGGTTTATCCCGCCCATTTTATCAAAATGTAGAAATCCATCTTCGTCAATTCGATTAATGACTAATGCTATTTCATCGCAATGACCTGCAAGCAAAACTTTAAATGAAGCATTTGGATTAATTACTCCAATAGCATTTCCAGCGTTATCAGTTCTAATCTCATCCGCAAATTCTTTTACATAATTAATCCACTTTTTTTGTATTGCCATCTCATTACTTGATGGGGATGGCGTATGTAATAACTCCAACAAAAAATCCCTGTTTGCTTGTTCCATTTAAACTACCTCCTTAAAGTCTTTCACACCAATCATAACAAAAAAACATGTATAAGAGCACTTTTGTTTACGCTATAGGAAATATTGGGTACACTTTTATAAGAGACAGACAAAGGAGTGTAACGTCAATGAATTTAAATCATTGGTATGAAAAAGGTATGACACCAGATACATATATTGAGTCAATGGAAAAAAATAAACAAAATTTATTACATATTTATGATCATTTCACACCGCCAGCAGACACAAAATTCTTCCAAAAACTGGCTGAAATGAACATCCGTGTAATTGTATTGACGGAGGACTGGTGTGGCGATGCTATGTTAAATATCCCAATCTTAATTCGTATTGCAGAACAGGCTAATATTCCAGTGAAAATGCTTTTACGAGATGATAATCTGGAGTTAATGGATCAATACTTAACAAATGGAAAAGCGCGTTCTATTCCTATCTTTATTTTTATTGATGAAACTGGCAATGAAGTTGCAAAATGGGGACCTAGGTCTAAAGCAATTCAGCAATATTTGGATGATGCACGTGATAATCTTCCACCGAAAGAAGCAGATGATTATGAGGAGAAATCAAAAGAAATGTATCTGTTTATGACCAAGTCATTCCGTGACAATAAAGATATTTGGCAGGATGTATATACAAGCCTTAAACACAAGTTAGAACAAGTCTAACCTGTAAAACTCACCTCCTATCGGTGAGTTTTTTTATCGTGTATATAATATTAATACCTTTGCCCATACTAGTATGTAAAATAATTAATGGATTAAGGTGCAATATATAATGAGTATTGAATACTTTAAACATATCTATTTCAGACTACCTGTTATTGTTAGGCTTCTAATATCTATATTTGTGGTAATGACTTTTTTTGGGGTTATTATTCACCTTGTTGAACCGTCTGCTTTCCCATCTGTATTTGATGGAATTTGGTGGGCTTTTATTACAGGAGCGACGGTTGGTTACGGTGATTTTGTACCATTAACAGCTCTTGGAAAAGTTATTGCAATACTGCTTATTCTTTCTGGTGGTGGGCTTCTTACATTTTACATAATGACTTTATCAGCTGGAACCATTCAGCATGAGCAGGATTTATCAAAAGGAAAAGTAAAATTTAAAGGTGAAGATCACATTGTAATAGTTGGGTGGAATGAACGAACTAGACAACTAGTAAATATGATCGAGACGAAGGATTCTAAAGAGGAAATTGTCCTGATTGACAGAACTCTTGATCATCTTCCATATCAGCATTATCCTATTCACTTTATCCACGGGGATCCAAGTGAAGATTCAACATTAATACAAGCTAATATTCAGGAGGCCAAGTCAGTTATTTTAACTGCCGACATCACGAAAAAAGAACGCCAGGCTGACATTACAACTATTTTGGCAATAGTTGCAATTCGTGGAAATAATCAACATGTATCAATTAACGCAGAAGTTCTCTCTATTTCACAAATTGAAAACGCAATTCGTGCTGGAGCGAACACTATTATCAGGTCAAACGATTTCATGAGTACTTTATTTTATCATGAGCTTTATCACCTTAAAAACACAAGACCATTTGAAACAGTACTGAATGTCTTAAACAACCAGCAATTTTCACACTTAGCCCTTCCGGAACAACTGGAAAATTCCACATTTAAAAATGGAATAGTTTTTTACTTGGACAAAAAAGAGCTTTTGTTTGGTTTTATACGCGATGACGATTGGGTGATCAACCCTCCAAAAGATACGACATTAAATAAAGGGGATATCCTTCTGACATTAACTTCCTGGTAAGAGAAGTCGCTCTACCTTTTTCATGATTTCTTTTCCAGTTGCAACATAGTCATCAGGTACATCGGCATCCGCGTTTACTGGCGTCTGGAACTGGTCAAATGCACCACGTAACGCCCCGCCAGCTCCTTCTTCATCAAACCCTCGTTGATACTGATGTGCGAGTAAAAATGGCTGATCAACTCGCACTGTTACACCAGGATAATCAAGAGATCCCGCCACAGCATAGAATGGTATCCTTAAAAAATAATAAATACCATCATCGTCAATTTTCATATCAAAATACCCTTTATCATAGTCCCAGTTTGAACCAATCACAAACCCCTCAGGCTTTAATCGTTCTTCCAAAACATACAATGGATATATTTTATTTTCAACTTCTGAATTTATCGGAACCATTTGCTCACTCCTCAGTAAATTTCTATTATTTTTTGCTTGGAATCGAAATTTATGCTAAAATATTTTATTGTGTGAAAAGAATCGAATAGAGTATAGGAGTTGTTCAGCATGTCAGACAAGTTTGAGACTGGTCAGATATTAGAAGGAAAAGTTACAGGAATTCAGCCATATGGTGCATTTGTTGCATTAGACGAAGAAATCCAAGGGTTAGTGCATATTTCTGAGGTAACACATGGGTATGTTAAAGATATTAATGATCATTTAACAACCGGGGACGAAGTAAAAGTGAAAGTTTTGAATGTAGATGAAGAAAATAATAAATTTTCGTTATCTATTCGTGCTACAGAAGAACCACCTAAGAACCGTCCAAAGCCTCAAAAGAATCAAGCACCAAAGCAACAAGATAACGATAACGCTGGATTCAATACATTAAAAGATAAACTGGAAGAATGGATTGAACAGTCAGAAGGATCTTATAATAAAAAATAATGATTGAAAAAAGAGGCTTTCTCAAGTATGTTTTGACATAGTCAACAATACTTGGAAATGCCTCTTTTTTGTTTTAAGTATCTGTACGTGGTTCTGGGCGATCAGCAAAAGCTTCATCTGGTTTGAATAATAATGACAATGTTACCAGACCACTTATGCCAACTAAAGTATAAATAACTCGTGCAAATGCTCCACTCTGTTCACCACCACCAAAAACTGCAGCGACTAAGTCAAATTGAAATAATCCGATAAGTCCCCAATTTATTGCACCAATTATTGTTAATGCTAAACATGCTCGTTGTATACCACTCATTTCAACAAACCTCCTTTACTGATGTACTATTCACTAGTTTTTCACTTTTATTAAAATATATACAAGCTCATTCTTGATTTCACAATATCACTTCGGTAAAGTAAAAAATGAAAGCTTATTGAAGGAGGAAAACATGACACATATTAATTTTTCATACAGTAAAGCACTAGATTTCTTCAGTCAAAACGAAATTAATTATTTGCAAGAGTATGTAACGTCAGCTCACAACGCATTACATAATAAAACTGGACCAGGAAATGACTTTTTAGGGTGGACTGATTTACCTGAAACATATGACAAAGAGGAATTTTCCCGAATTAAGTCAGCAGCAGACCAAATAAAACAAGACACTGATATATTACTTGTCATCGGGATTGGTGGATCGTATCTTGGTGCACGTGCAGCGATTGAAATGCTTAACCATTCCTTTCAAAACCTTCTATCTGAGGATAAACGGCAGGCACCCCAGGTTATTTTTGTTGGCCACCATATGAGTTCAACTTATATGGCGGAGTTATTCGATTTACTTGAAGGCAAAGATGTATCGATTAATATCATTTCTAAAAGTGGAACGACAACTGAACCTGCTATCGCATTTCGGATTTTTAAACAATTTCTAGAGGAAAAATACGGTCAAGATGCAGCCAAAAAGCGAATTTATGCAACAACTGATAAAGCGAAAGGCGCATTAAAAACAGTTGCCGATGAAGAAGGCTACGAATCTTTTGTTATTCCAGATGATGTTGGGGGCCGTTATTCTGTTCTAACTGCAGTTGGATTGTTACCTATCGCAGTTAGTGGCGTATCGATTGACGAAATGATGCAAGGTGCACAAGCATCCATGAGCGATTTAGCAGAGCCATCACTCGCGGAAAACCCAGCATATCAGTACGCCGCAGTCCGAAATGTACTATATAATAAAGGTAAAACAGTTGAAATGCTTGTCAATTATGAACCACACCTCCAATATGTTTCTGAATGGTGGAAACAATTGTTTGGTGAAAGTGAAGGTAAAGATCAAAAAGGTATTTTTCCAGCATCAGCCAACTTTACGACAGACCTTCACTCGATGGGACAATACATCCAGGACGGAAGACGTGACCTTTTCGAGACAGTCTTACATGTCAATAAGTCCAAACAAGATATAACACTGGAATCAGATGAAGCAAATTCGGATGGGCTTAATTATCTTGCTGGTAACACAATTCACGACATCAATGAGAAAGCATTTCAAGGAACATTACTGGCACATACTGACGGGAATGTCCCCAACCTTATTATTGAGTTACCAGAACTTGATGCATACACATTCGGTTACATGGTTTACTTTTTCGAGAAAGCATGTGCAATTAGTGGTTATCTGTTAGGGGTTAATCCGTTTGATCAGCCTGGTGTAGAGGCTTATAAGAAAAATATGTTCGCACTACTTGGCAAACCAGGATATGAGGAAGAGAAAACTAAATTAGAGAAACGATTGTAACTAGTTAGGCTGTAATGTTTTGGGGACAAACAGTAGGATAGAGCGTTGAATTGCTGAGCAATTTAATGCTCTTTCTTTGTTTCACATGTGTTATTGCTGAATAGACGGGAATTTGCTCACTCTTCTGTCGATTCTGCACCTTCTTCTGGTGATTCCGTTCCCTCTTCTGGTGATTCAGCACCTTCTTCTGGCGATTCAGCACTCTCTTCTGTTGATTCTTCCATTTGCCTTCTTCCTCCCTGCCTCGTAATTATGAAATGAAACAAATAATGTTATATATTTCATTCATTGGAAAAAATTAAAGTTTTTTTGTCATTTTATGTTTATATTTCTATGCAGGGGGTAATACTAAAAATGTAAGACTTTCTCGTATTCCCCCTGTAAGCAAGGCGTATAAGCGCTTTGCTTTTTTTTTGTGTTTAATCCGATATAATTGAGTTATTGATTAGTAGGAGGTTTTACAATGGGAATATTTGAAAAAGTTCACGACCGTAAAAATACACGTTCAGTAAAATGGGATATGCTGAAGCCTGTATTCCAGACAGAAGATGTCCTGCCAATGTGGGTAGCTGATATGGATTTCCAAGCCCCACAAGCTGTAAACGATGCATTAAAAGATCGTGCTGATCACGGTATTTACGGATACACCATTATTGACGACGATGTGAAAGACTCAATCATAAACTGGGTTACGAAGCGACATGATTGGGAAATCCACTCAGACTGGCTTTCATTCAGCCCGGGTGTCGTAACAAGCTTGCATATGGCGATTCAGGCATTTACTGAGCCAAATGATAAGGTTTTGATCCAAACACCTGTATACACACCATTTTACAGTGTAATAGAGACACATAACAGAGAAGTTGTTAAAAACCCACTTCGACAGAAAGATAATTATTACCATATTGATTTCGATGACTTTGAAAATAAATTAAAGCAAGGGGTTAAGGCATTTGTTTTATGCTCCCCACATAATCCTGTAGGTCGTGTTTGGACAAAAGAAGAGTTACAGGAAATGGCACGACTTTGCCTGAAATATGATGTATTAATTTTATCAGATGAAATCCATGGGGATCTCATTTACCCGAACGAGAGGCATATTCCGATAGCATCACTTTCTGATGAAATCGCCGACCAAACAATTACTTGCATGTCTCCATCAAAGACGTTTAATCTTGCCGGACTGCAAGCATCGTATGTTATCACTACAGATAAGGAAAAGAGAGATACACTAAACAAACAGTTGAACAGTCAAGGGCATCATATGCTAAATACAATGGGTAATACAGCAATGGAGGCTGCTTACTTACATGGTGAAGAATGGCTAGATGAACTAAGGACTGTACTAAAGGAACATCAGGAATATGTAACAAAACAGTTTGAGGAAAATACCGATGTTCTTAAAGTCATCCGTTCAGAAGGTACTTATTTACTTTGGATTGATTGCAGTGCCATGAAAATGGACAGCGAACAACTAAAGAAATTCATGATTGAAAATGCCAAAGTTGGACTTAATACAGGTACTGATTATGGCGAAGAAGGAAAACCATTCATGCGCATGAACATCGCATGTCCTAGAGAAACGTTGGAAGAAGGAGTTAAACGGATAATAAATGCAGTGTATAAATTATAAAAAAATTGCTCTCTCGACTAATGTTGAGAGAGTAATTTTTTATTACAATTAGCCAAAAACACTAATAAACTTTTATTCCTCTTGCTTTTCATTAAACTTAGTAGGGTCTGTCGGAGCCTCTTTTGTCTCATTGGGCTCTTTTAATATTTTGCCACATGCTATCCTTGCACCGGAATTTCCACCAGGCTGACTTACCCCATCATCCTGCCCTTCATGAATAATTAAGGATGTCCCTTCGCCTTTAAGAATAGATTTTTTCCCTTCCATAATTGTTGCACCAGCAAGCATTAATTCAGCTTTAACAAGCCCACCAGAATCTGCTTCAATATTTGGTAAATCACCTAAATGAGATCCTTCTGGATGCATTAATCCGTGCTCTTTCCCATCTGGATTGAGGTGGTTTCCAGCACTAATAAATTCAGGTCCCTCACATTTAGGATACTCATGTACGTGAATTCCATGATACCCAGGCGCTAACCCCTCAAGCTTAAGTTTTACTTGTACACCCTCAGGCCTTTCCAATAACTTTGCTGTACCGATCATATCCCCAGATGCGTTGTACATGTCAACGGTTCTTACCGTTTCTTCATTTGATTGACATGAAGCTAGAATAAGTAATAATACTATGATGAAAACCCTCATGAACGCTACTCCTTTACAGACGCTTTACTAAAAGTATCTGCAATTAAGCAAAAATTAAACGAGCCTATTTTAATAAGCTCGTTACTCTTTATCGTCGAAAGACTTTTCCTGATATTGTTCATTAAACTTTTTCTCTTCTTTTTTAGACACTTTGTAGAAAAAGTACATAACCACTGCCGCACCAATCATAAAAATGACTAGCTGTATAATAGCAGGAATATATTCAGTTTTATCTTCTGGAAAATATAAAAATTCCATCATTGCTGCTCACATCCTTAAATTATAGTATATCACTTTTAAATACCCAGCTAAATAGAAAAAACCTTAATGATTGCTCAAGCGACTAATATTTTGGCACAATAGAGTAAAGGGAGGCTAGTAAAATGACAACAATTACTGTTGGAGATACAGTACGTGCTAATTATAATTCAGGAAAATACATAGGAGAAGTAATGGAAGATCGTGGCAAACGATTTTTAATTAAAGTTCTTGCAGTTGAGAAACATCCAATGCAAGGCGACCTTCATAATCCTGGTCAAGTGGATGGCGTATTTTTTCATGAGCGAAAGGCTCTGGCGCATTATGAAAAAATGAATGTAGTTAAATCAGCTGTACATCCATTTGAAGGAGAAGTACCTGATTACAATCAATCATTACATGAAGCAATTGATAATCAAAAGCAAAAGCTTGCCTTAAAAGATTCAGAGTTCAATCAAAAGGCACTGGAATGGATAAAAGGATTGGAAGAAAAATATTATACCAAAAGCTATTATAAATAGCAGGCAGTCTCACAACTATTGTGAGACTGTTTTTATTACGCAGTAGGGACTTTCAGGTTTTTCTTTTTCTTCTCTGGTTGCCCATAAATTTTCCTTGTTATTTTGGGAGCATAATTAAACAGAACCATCCCTAAAAATGCTGTTATTACGATATAAACACCGCTGAAAATTTTAATCGATCCAACAGCAACTCCTGCAATAACAACTGAAAATTCTCCTCTTGCACACAGGGATAAGCCCGCGCGTAATGCTACACGCTTTGACAAACCATATAACTTTCCGCCAACAATCCCGACTGTTATTTTAGCTACAATTGACCATATAATCAGCACAATTAGCAGTACTGGCATTGGAACGCCTTGACCTAAATCAACTGTTGTTCCAAAATAGACAAAGAATGTTGGTAATACAAGATTCTTAATTGGGGATACCGTACCTTCAATACGATCAATTTTACCAATTTCGGCTAGCATAACACCGGCTAAGAATGCACCCAGCACTTCGGATAGACCCAAATATAATGCCAATCCACCATAGGAAACTGCGATCCCCACTAATAAAGCAAATTTGAAATCTTCATCATCGATACGCTGCAGAAACTTTTCAAAATGCTTGAATAACGTTTTTCCTAAGATAATTGCTACAAGTGACAAACCAACAATTTTCCCTAACAGTATTGCAAAATCCAGACCACCAAAAGCGTCTCCTGAACTCATTGCGATTAAAATGGCGACTACTATTGGCGCTACTAAGTCTTCAAAAATTAATATACCTAAAATATACTCCGTCTCTGAGTTTGCCATCCTACCCTTATCATCAAGCAGTTTCGCTGTGATCGATGAACTTGTCGCATATGTAATACCACCAATGAGAAATGCTGTGAACCAGTCCATGCCAAAGCCAAATGCAATTACAGTAGATACACCAAGGCTTAGAATTACATCCAAAAGACCTGAACTCCATATTTTCTTAGCTATTCCGCCTAATCGTTTTGTACTGAATTCCAACCCAAGTACAAAGAACAATAAAACGATGGCAATTTCACTGGAGAAATGTAATATTTCATTTCCTTCCAAAAATCCAGCGAACGAAACACCTAATAAAATATACAATATTACGTTAGGAAACCTTATTCTGAATCCGATAAACCCTAATACAAATATACCGAGTAATACTATCCCGGCACCTAATAGTGTTGGAAGATCAGTGAACAAAACTCATCATTCCTCACCCTTACATAGCTTTGATAAGGTGGAAATCTGATCTTCTTTTCCAACCGACATCAAGATATCCCCTGGTATTAATGTTGTGTCTGCTTCAGGTATCGCAGTAACATCATCACCATGAACAATTCCAATTATAGTTGCACCACTTTTATTACGAACATCTGATTCTTCAATTGTCTTATGTGCAAGTGAGGATGCCTCTTCTAAAGTTATATAATCAATAATAATCTGGCGTTTAAACATACGCATCTTATCAATACCAACAGGCTGATAGGTTGCACCAAGTAATTGAGCAGCAATTTCTCTCGTTTCATCCGGTGTAAGATCCATAGCAAAATCTGCTTCATCACTATCAGCGTCATCAAAGAAATATAGCTCTCTTTTACCTGTATGGTGGACAATAATTACCAGCATGTCATCTTCTGCAGTCTTCATTGAAATTTTTTGACCAATTCCAGGAAGCTGGGAAACAGAAATGTTCATTTAAGTCACCTCTTCTTAATTGTTATAATTATGTGGCTAATCGCCAGATTCAGTGGCGAAAGTTGTAGTTGCACTTATACTTATTTTTGAAAATTCCATATATTCCATCAGTGTAAAATAAAAAGCTAGAGAATAGAATCCCTAGCTCGATTAATTATTCACCTAAATGTTCTTTAAGTACTTCTGTTACACCTTTAATTGCTTCGTCTTCATCGCTTCCTGTTGCAGAGATTTTCACTTCTGCTCCTTTAGGAATTCCCAATGACATAACACCCATAATCGATTTAAGGTTAACACTTTTTTCATTATATGAAATTTCAACCTCTGATTCATATTGTCCAGCCTTATTTACTAATAGTGTAGCTGGACGTGCATGTACACCAGTATCTGCTGTAATTGTAAATGATTGTTCTTGCATTATAACTCATCCTTCCAACAATAATATCCTTTATTATGTATCTCCATTTTATGAAATACTTAATTACATTATATACAATTATTATCTCGATTGAAACAAAAAAGCAATAATTACCGATTTATTTCACTTATTTGTTTTTGTATATCCATTATGATAACGTTACTTTTGTATCATTATCTAATATAGGAGGAAACATTCACATGAGTGTGCATATTGGAGCAAATAAAGGCGATATTGCTGATAAGATTTTATTACCTGGTGATCCCTTACGAGCAAAGTTTATTGCAGATACGTTCCTAGAAGACGTGACACAATATAATAATGTGCGAGGAATGTATGGATATACAGGAACTTACAAGGGTGAGCGTATATCTGTTCAAGGAACAGGAATGGGTGTACCATCCATCTCAATCTACGTAAACGAATTAATCCAAAGTTATGATGTTCAAAAATTAATTCGAGTAGGTACGTGTGGCGCCATTCAAAAAGATGTTCAAGTCCGGGACGTAATTCTAGCTCAGGGAGCAACAACTGATTCGCAAATGAATCGGATGATATTTAATGGTATTGATTATGCACCATTAGCTGATTTTGATTTACTAAAGAATGCATATGATGTAGGTATTAATAAAGGCATGAATTTACGTGTAGGAAATGTATTTACCAGCGATACATTTTATCGTGACAACGCACAAGAGTTAAATGAATTATTGGCTAAGTATAAAGTGCTCGCAATCGAAATGGAAACAACAGCATTATATACACTTGCCGCCAAGTTTAATCGCCAAGCCCTTTCGGTTCTGACAGTTTCTGACCACATACTTACTGGCGAGGAAACTTCTTCAGAGGAGCGACAAACAACATTTAATGAAATGATGGAAATAGCACTTGATGCAGCGATAAAAGAATAACTGAACACAGCCTTTCAATTATGAGAGGCTGTTTTTTAACTTTATATGTTAACCAATATAAATTATAGTTGACAATGGAAGTCTATTTTTATATTATCTATATTGAAGGGAGCGATCGAAGTGAAAAGTTTACGTCCTATTGATCTAACATTCGGTGCAGTATTCGTATGTCTAATGGCTGTGGGAGCAAACATATCGGTGTGGTTTCCGATGCTAGCAGTTCCAATTGGAGGCGCGTCTGTACCATTATCACTCCAAACATTCTTTGCAATTCTTGCAGGACTAATGCTCGGAAAAAAATTAGGCAGTATCTCCATGATTACATATATTTTGGTTGGTGTGGCCGGAGTACCAGTCTTTGCAAAGATGTCTGCAGGCCCCATGGCGCTTGTCTCCCCTACTGGTGGTTTCATAATTTCATTTGTATTCATAGCATTTTTTGTAGGTTTCATTGCAGAGTTCAGCAGAAAACCATCCATTCCAGTGTATACGGTAGCAGCTCTTGTTGGATTAATAATTAATTATGGAATAGGTGTAAGCTATATGTATGTTGCAATGAATACATGGCTTGAACTACAGATTTCTTATCCAGTAGCATGGATTGGTATGATTCCGTTTCTCGTAAAAGACACTGCTCTGGCATGTTTATCTGCTGTATTTATGGTAAGTTTGGCTAAGCGGGTTCCATCAAGATGGACTTCCGTTGCAAGGACATAATACGTGAAAGTTTGGCAAGGATATTCCTTATGGAGTATCCTTTTTAATTAAATGAAATGTTTCTACATATGTGATAAAATTACAAATTATAGTCTTTAAAACTTTACCACAACCGATTCATGACTAATAAAGTTAAAGCAACAGAGAGGATGTTCACACATTCATGGGTTTCTTTGCAAATTTTCCATTATGGGCAGCATTGTCTGCAATTGTTTTTGCACAGGGGGTAAAAGTCCCTATTCGCTTCTTTGTGACAAAAGAATTCAAACCTGGTTTAGCCTTTAGCAATGGTGGTATGCCCAGTAGTCACTCAGCAGCAGTAGCAGCATTAACCACCGGTGTTGGAATTTCAGAAGGAGTTCCCTCCACTATGTTTGCTATAGCATGTGTCTTCAGTATTATTATTATGTTCGATGCCTCAGGAGTACGCAGGCAAGCAGGAGAACAAGCGATTGTTTTAAATCAGCTAGTTAAGGACTTTCAATATTTTATGGACGGGGCAAAGGACTGGAGTAAAAAGGAAGATTATGAAAAGCGTAAGGAGTTAAAAGAGTTGCTGGGACATCAGCCAATCGAAGTGTTTTTCGGTGGCTTATCAGGGATCGCAATTGCATTTATAATTTATCAATTATATTAAGACTTTTTTATAAAATTTTATCCCTCACAGCTAATTTTTAGAATAAAGTGAGCATAACCCAGCGCAGGAAATACACGAAGACTCCTGCGGGAGGAAAAGCTTCGGCGAGAGCCCGCGTGCGATGCAAGCGGGCTCTCGACAGCCGCCCTAAGGTGCGCGAAGTTTATTCCAGAGCGGTGTCATAGCACTCAAGTATTTTTCCGCATTAAGTCACCATTTATATCAACTAATTCTTAAGATTCAGTGCTTGGGCCTATTTTAATAAACGTCCACAATAGAGCATTAGTTTGCCGAGCAATTTGCTTCATAAAGTCATAGTGAAATAAAGAGTTATTGCAATCGTTATGTAGATTGAATGCTTTCCATGCCTAGCGTGGCGTATGAGGTTTCAGAAAGGAGCGATTACGCCATCAATACATATAAAGACGATAGTAAATTCATATAAAAAAGCAGTTCAATTAAGAGTACAAATTGCGTTTTTGTATACCGTAACTGAACCACTTTATAAAGGGGAAACTTCTTTTTTGATTTTAACTTTTGGTTATTTGATTCCTGAATACCTGTAATGCTTCATTTTCATTTAATTTGTTCAATTCTTTTTCTGTTAACTTACCATCGCCACGTTCAATGATGTATACCTCTACTTGCTTTTTACCCCACTCTGAATATACATCTTCCACTGTTTCATAATAAAGATCGATTTTATTTCCGTTAATGGCTCCACCTTTATCAGCAACAACACCATATCCATAACCTGGGATAAACATAACAGTACCAATCGGATAAACACTTAAATCAGCAGCAATAGTAGAGTATAAGTCTCGTTTAACGGTTACACCAGAATACGTTACTCCATATTGCGGATGATCAGGAGTCTTCCCAGTTGATTCTACACCAGCAGTATAACCAGTTGCTACAACAGTACTACTAGGAAACTGCTTTTCAATGAATTCCTCACTATATTCTTTCAGTGTTTTTGGGCCTTCTACTTGCTCGCTTGAAATATATCTTTTCTGCTGTTTAGCAACATTTAGTTTCTTCTCTTTTAATGCAGTCTGCCTATTTTTGGCTGTACCATTTGCATCTTTATAAGAAACTTCAGCTCCATCTGCAACCCACGCATGTACATCTGTGATTGTGATATTTGAAATAGACGATAATGTTACAAAAAACGCTCCCAGGAATAATAGAAACATACTAGTTCTGCGAAAAATTTTAGTTTTAGTCACTAATAACACCTTTCTGGTAGCATGCTAATTTAATATAACAGTTTTAGGCACGATATACCCTACCTCAGCAAACTGCATCCTCAAATAGCTACCTATCTTGACAGTGTTACCAAAAAACAAGTTATTATACACATAAACTAATGAAAAATAATGAATTCTATTAAATATTCAAAAAAGTAGAAAGCATTTTTTTTAGAACTCCCATTGAGTGTATTATGTGTGATAAAATAAATTGTAAGATTATTAGCTAAATGAAAAGGAGCATCATATTTGGAAGCTTACCACAAACTCACACTGGCAAAAGAAACGATTAACCATGTAATTTTAGGACAAGAAGACGTTATAGATTTACTGTTTACAGCACTCTTGAGTAATGGACATGTCATACTCGAAAGTATTCCAGGATCGGGTAAAACTAAATTAGCAAAAGCATTCGCTAAAATCTTTGACGGCGAATTCAACCGTATTCAGTTTACACCTGACGTGCTACCTAGTGATGTAACGGGGATCAGATTCTTCAATCCAAAAACACAGGAGTTTGAATTGTTAACAGGTCCTGTCAAAACAAACATTTTATTGGCTGACGAAATCAACCGAGCAACACCTAGAACACAATCAAGCTTGCTTGAAGTCATGGAGGAGCACCAAACGACAATCGATGGTACAACAATAAAAATCCCTTCACCTTTTTTTGTTATTGCTACTCAGAATCCCATTGAGTCCAATCATGGAACATTCCCATTACCTGAAGCTCAACTTGATCGCTTTTCATTGAAAATTACTCTGGATTATCCAACGTTTGAACAAGAAAAGGAAATTTTATCAAATCAACGCCTAAGTGACCCAATAGAAGAAGTCACGTCAATTCTGTCAATAGATGAGATTATTTTATTACAGCAAGAAGTACGACATGTTGATGTTTCAAATGTTGTAATGGATTACTTATTGCAACTCGTCCATAAAACTAGGGAGCATAAGGATATTGAACTTGGTGTCAGTTCACGAGCTGCATTAGCTTTAATGCGTGCCGGACAAGCTCGCGCATTTATAGACGGTCGTGATTTTGTCACCCCTCAGGATATCAAATCTATTGCAAGATATGTTTTCGAACATCGTATTATACTATCCATGGAAGGTGCAATACGTAATGAAAAAACAGAAGTCGTGCGAGAATTAATTCAGTCTATTGAGGTACCTGTTGAAGCGAGGACAACAAGATAATGCAATGGAAAATAGTAAAAACAACAGAAAACGAGGTTTACCACCAACTAACATTAGCATTTCTCCTTTTGCTGACAATCGTCAGTCTATACCTTGATAGACCTCTCGTATTTTTGTTGGTTGGTATAATCGCTATTTATTATCTTGGATTGCATTTATATAATCGTCAGATTGGGAAAAATTTAACTCTGGAGATTCCCGAGCAATTCAAGAAGGCATTTCCCAGTGAAACATTAAACCTATCAATTAAGATAAAAAATAACTCACTGCTCCCTTATTTAAATGGATATATATCCTTTAAAATGAAAGATCACGTTTTGAATGAGGATTATTTGCAAACAACCTGGAGGGGCTTAAATTATTACCAAATCCCTGTTTCACTCCCTGGGAAAAGTGAAGTATCATTAACAATCCCATTTAAGACTGTAAAGCGCGGTGTTGGTCGTCTTAAAGAATTCAATTTTACATTTTCCCACCTGCTAAGTTTTGAACAATTGATGCTATATCCTATAGGAAAGAATTTTAATGAACTGATTGTCTTTCCTGAATTACAAGAAGTAAGTAAGCTGCGAGAAATACGGAACCAAAACCCTGGTACGAGTGTTACAATTCATTCTCCATATGAAGACGTCCTGCAGCCTTTGGGAACAAGAGATTATGTAACTTCTGATCCGTTTCAGCGAATTCATTGGAAAGCAAGTGCCAAGACACAAAAGCTGCAAACAAAAATATACGAACGAAACCGTTACATCGCCTGGACGATTATAATTAACATATCCGAAAGAAGTTCGTTGGGTAATTTATACACAAGTCCAAAACTGGAAAAGATCTTATCTGAAGCAGCGTACATAACCCGTAATATTATAAAAGACGGTCATGAAGTAGAAATCTATCTGAACAGTGATAGTCTTGTTCATTTACCTGAGGATCATGACATCCGACACTTGAAGAAAATTTTGGAACTGCTGACTCGTGTTGGTAATGGAAGTTTGATAATTCCAGTAAAAAATATTTTGTATCGTCTGCACCAGTCCCAAACAAAATCGCGGCTGATAATAATGATTGGAGAAAATGATGAATCGAATAACTACTATATTAATAAGCTAATCAGCCAAGGTAATCACCTATTCCAAGTTAATGATTCTCATATTATTCCAGTTACAAAAGGAAATGATATGTATGGATAATAACAATCGTATAGTCAAGTTCATGCAATTATTTTCGGAATCAATAATGTTTTACTTTATACTAATTCCTATTTTCACTTTTACCCAAGACCCATATCCATTTTGGAGCTATCTGCTTATTACAGGGCTAACTTTAATTTCACTTGATATTTCCCTGCGGATGATAAAAAACTACGCAGTTTATGTACCGGTTATAGCATTAGCTTTTTCGTTCATGAATTATATTTTTAGTTATCCAATGCTTACAATAGCACTTTGGCTAGGATTTATTACTTGGCGATATGCTCATACTGAAAGGAATGGTCCATCCGACAATCAGTTCACAATCCTAACTTTAACGTTCGTTATGTTTTTTCTTGAATTCATGTTTATTAATCATCCCAACCTTATATGGTTTGGTATTTTACAATTCATTATTATTCTTTGTGGGTATTGGCTGAAGCTGATGAACAATATGGAAAAACATAGTAAACTAAAGACAATTTTAACGTTTAGCACCTTCGGAATACTCCTTTTAGCTGGAGGTATAATTACTTATGGCCTTTATCCATTAACCAAAGGGCTTATCAGCTTTATTTTGTCAGGCGTTGGTTTCTTGTTCCAATATATCGTGTTCGGTATTGTTAATATGGCGAACTTTTTAGGTCTTGACTTTCGATTTTTGCTCAATCTTGTGGATGAAAAAACCTTTGATCAAGCGACAAGCAGTTTCAAAGAAAATATGGATGAATTGGACGAAATGGCTAATACTGACAGTTCCTACGATGGCGGGATGGAGATTATTAATTGGTGGACTATTATAATTGCACTAGCCTTACTTATTCTTATCGCAATTTTTCTTTTCAGGAAAAAAGTTGTTCAAGAAAATGTCCCTGATGGAAAGCAGAGCAGCATCTCAATCGTTACTCCGCTTATGTCCTCCCCCGATAGTAACAATGGCTTACGGAAGTACTTCTCATCCTGGAAAACAGTAAATCCTTTGAGAAGAAAAGTACTCAAGCTTGAACAGAGAGCATATACGAATGGATTGGGGAGACAGCCTTCGGAAACAATTGAGGAATGGTTTTCCCGTCTGCATATAAATCCTTCTTATCTTGATTTATATCAAAAGATCAGATATGGAGATAAGAATCTAACTCATAAAGAAAAAGAGAGATTTATTCACCTACTGGATGAATTAATGAGCAAGATTTGAAAACTTGGCTTATCGCCACTCCTTAGTATAGATAAGCCTTAGTTGCACTAGTGTAGAAATATTCTTCTAACTGATAAAAAAAGCGTTAACCCATTGAAGATATAGGGTTAACGCTTTTTTTACTATACACTAAAACATTTGATAGCCACTCTTACGTAAAAATCGAATAACAATTCCTGATACGATTGTCCCCAGAAAACCAGCTCCCAGAATACTAATATCAGCAGCTGTTATATCCATTAATTTAGAAAATGCTATTGAAAAAGAGCCACCTGGATCTTTAAAATATTCAAGTGATGACATATCATCAACTATCATCAAAACAATAACCGGATAAATAAGTGCCATTAACCAAGTTCGTCTTAACAACATATTTAAAATAAAGGCCAGTCCAAAAAATATCACAAAGAACAATAATATAGAAACTACAAACTGTATCACTGTTGTATCTCCCTTCACACTTTCCATACAAAAACTATTTTATAACAAACAAGCAGAAAAGCAAAGGCATCACATTTGCCTTTGCTTGGCAGTAGAAAAGTATAGATACTTTCCTACTGCATAAGTGCAACTACTGCTTTGCGATAAGCCAAGTTTTTCATTTGTTCTTCTAATCTAGTAAAATATATTAAATTTTCCTTTTCTTATTAATAACCCTGGCCCTCCCAATTTTAAGAGATAACGGTTATCAATGACTTTTTTCATAACGGTTGCACTCCAGCCGAATATTTTGCGCTGGTTTAGCACAACTCCAATAGCATCCGTATGACCAAGTGAAGCTACTGTCCCAAGAATTTTCGGCTCAAAAGCTTCTAGTTCATCTTTTCCTTGAACTAAGGACTTTACATTATGTGCAACAATTCCAGATTCCTGAATTGCTATTTGTGCTGTTGGAGGATATGGCCTTCCAGTTTCTTCGTTCATAATTAGTGCACAATCACCAATAACAAATACATCATCATAATCTGGTGCACGCATATCCGGACGTACTTCTGCTTTTCCACGATTTGTCTGAAACCCTGAAGCTTCAACAATTGAATTAGCACGAACTCCGGCAGCCCAAACTGTAGTCTGGGTCGGGATTTCTTCGAGTTTATCATCCTTCTGGTAAACAATACTGTCTGGCTTACATTCTTTTAACATTGCACCAGTGATAAATTCAACACCTCGTGACTCCAAGGAGTTCATAGCATATTCTACAAGCTGTGGATCAAACCCTGGTAATACAGATGGTGATCCTTCTACATTAATGACGCGTACAAGTGCTTTGTCTATATCGTATTCATTACAAAGCTCTGGAATACGGTTTGCTAATTCACCAACAAATTCAATCCCTGTAAATCCCCCACCTCCAACAACAATATTGAGACGGCCTTGATTCTTTTCTTTTTCATTATGATACATTGCGAAATTATACTCAATATGTTCTTTTATTAGTCGGGCACTGTTTATGTTTCCAATCGTAAATGCATGTTCTTCTAGTCCTGGAATTCCGAAAGTTGCTGCTTCAAAACCAAGACCAAGCACCAGAATATCATAATCTAACACACTATTTTCCAATTTCACTTTTTTTTCATCAGGCTTAATAGAAACAACTGTATCTTCTATAAAATTGACTTTACTCATATTAACAACATCTTTAACCGGAATTCGTGTACGATCATGATGCAAAGTTCCAGCTGCGTTTTCATGCAACCAAGTTGATTGGTAATGATAGTCATTTTTATTTACAAGCGTAATAGTAGCTTCATTAATATTTAGTGACTTCTGCAATTTTACAGTAGTCATCATTCCCCCATAACCTGCACCTAATATGACGATATTTGGCTTGTTCATCTCTCATCACTTCCATTTGAATTATTTCGATACGTATGTGACTTATTTCACGTAAATAGACATTAGAAAACTTGGCTTGTGGCCAAGTGCAAATAGTTTATTTCATTTATATAACTTTTGTTACACGATTGTAATATAAAATATCTATTGATTATATTAGATGTTTTTTCGACAATTTTCAACCTTTATTTTTTATTTATAAAAATTGTATTTTTCAAACTATGTTAAAGTATCCTTGCTTGTGTGCATCAATACACATATAATAATTGTTTATGATAATATAGGAATGGTACACATACACGAAAAAGATAAATGGGGGATTTCCATGTCAGATAAAGTATATGACGTAACAATTATCGGCGCTGGACCTACTGGCTTATTTACTGCCTTTTATGGTGGGATGAGACAAGCTAGTGTTAAGATAATTGAAAGCTTACCACATACTGGCGGGCAATTAACTGCCCTGTATCCAGAGAAATATATATATGATGTTGCAGGTTTTCCGAAGATCCGTGCACAAGACCTGGTAGACAACCTTGAGGAACAGGCAAATATGTTTGATCCAACAATTGTTCTTGAACAGTCCATAAATGAAATTGAACGTATGGAAGATGACACATTCAAGCTGATTTCAGATAAGGAAGTCCATTATACCAAAACAATCATTATCACAGCAGGCAATGGTGCATTCCAGCCACGTCGCCTAAACGTTGGAGATTGTGATCAATTTGAAGGCGTCAATTTGCATTACCATGTAAAAGATATGAATCAATATAAAGATCAAAACGTCATGCTGCTGGGTGGTGGCGACTCAGCTGTCGATTGGGCATTAATGCTTGAACCAATAGCTAAAAAAGTAAGTTTGGTGCACCGTCGTGACAAATTTAGAGCACACGAACATAGTGTAGAAAAATTAATGGATTCAAATGTTGATATTTTGACACCTTTTGTTCCAACAGCTATTACAGGTACTGAAAAAATTGACAAAGTTACATTGGAAGAAGTAAAAGGTGATAAATCAATAGACATTGATGTCGACTCCGTTCTATGTAACTATGGATTTGTATCAACACTTGGTCCAATTAAAGATTGGGGATTGGAAATAGAGAAGAACAGTATCGTTGTTAACTCGAAAATGGAAACCAATATTCCAGGGATATATGGTGCCGGAGATATTACTACTTATCCAGGCAAAGTAAAACTAATCGCCACTGGATTCGGTGAAGGTCCAACAGCCATAAACAATGCAAAACAATATATCGATCCGAAAGCCCGAATTCAGCCAAAGCACTCAACAAGTATGTTTTAAATAATAAGCCTAAACACCTTATGAACGTGTTTAGGCTTATTTTTTTGAAAATCCTGAAGATGATCAACCATCATCCTGGAGTGAATGCTACCCTCCATTTTGGGAAGACTTTATTTTCGCTCACCGGACACAGGAGCCTCTATTTCGGTTAAAAAGTGCCTTTTGAGGGATACGCGGACACAGGAGCACTTATTTAACATATATCCAAATGAAATAGGGCTACTTTTAGCAAATAAGGTACCTGGTGTCCGCTTAAACCTTAATATTGCTTGTTTTCCATAAAATAAGGTCCCTCATGTCCGCTAAAGTTGTTTCAGGCATTTCCTCGCTATTCTTTTGCTTTCGTTCAACAATGACAATAGTAGTTACCAAGCGATTATCTACTACAAGACGATTAAATCCTATATATATATGAAAACGGCAGTCATTTTTATCTTATGGTCATATGACATTTGATGTTGTTTGTATTATTTTTTTCAAAAATAATACTTTGTGTAACTATATTCGATTCTCAATCCTAATAAGTGGCAACATAATATCGACAATTTTGTGGAAATTTAAAAATACTGAGGTAATCGCTGAGGTGGGGTGCATTTCATGATGCATTGATTTAATTAAGGAAGTCTATTCTTAGAAAACTAGGCAATTGCCTTAGTTACACTTTTGCAGCAAGAAAAATAGTTATACTTATCTAATAAAAAAAACCAAAGCGCCTTATTTCCTGCGCTTTGGCTTTTTAATTAGCACTTCTCTGGTGAACCTTCCCGTTCTTTTGCTTTAAATGAAGATCCACAGCCGCATGATACCATTGCATTCGGATTGTCGATACTAAATCCGCCGCCCATCATGTTTTGCTTAAAATCTATCGTTGTTCCTTCTATAATAGGTATATCCTGTTTATAAATTACAACAGGGATGCCATTAATATCGTCAACCATATCAAGTTCCTCATTAACTTCATAATCAAAGCCTATTGAGTATGATAGTCCACTGCATCCGCCACCTTTAATTCCGAATCGCAGACGGACACCCTCTTCTTCTTCTTTCATCATTTCTTTCACCTGGATTGCTGCTTGATCTGTAACCGTAATAGCCATCTTAATTCCCTCCTCATTAATTCAGACGGATCAATATAATATGTTACCTACCAGTATACAAACTACAAGGAAACTATTCAAATATTATCGGCTAAAAAATAAGTTCCAGTTGCGATTACATCTGCTCCACCAGTCATCCAGACGGAACCTTTATCATCCCATTTAATAATTAAATCGCCACCTGCCAGATGAACAGTAATGTCCTCGTTTCGCTGTACACTTCCATTTAAGACGGCAGCTACTACTGAGGCGCATGCCCCCGTTCCACATGCTTGTGTTACACCAGAGCCACGTTCCCAAACCTGAAAATTAAGCTCTCTTGGAGAAATCACTTCAATAAATTCTACATTTACTCCATCTGGAAAGCGTTGGTCCTTCTCTATTACCGGTCCGAGTTCATACAATGGCGTTGTATCTATAGAGTTTACGAAAAATACTGCATGCGGATTTCCCATTGATACTGCGGTTACATCCAATTTTTCATCTCCAACAGTAAATGGCTCAGCAACAACCTGAGGGGCATCTTCACCCATCATCGGAATCGCCTGTCGTCGTAATATTGGCTCACCCATATTAATCGTGACTTCCTGTACCAGACCTGCTTCCACATTCACTTCGGCTTTAACTGTATTGGCACGTGTTTCAATTTGAAATTTCTCACGCTGGATAATCCCATTCTCATATGCATACTTTGCTACACAGCGTAATCCATTCCCACAGCTCTGTCCTTCTGAGCCATCCTTGTTAAAAATCCGCATGCCAACATCCGCAGCATCACTCGGCTGGATCAGAATCACGCCATCTGAGCCAATCCCTGTATAAACATCTGATACACTTTTCGCAAGACCTGATAGTTGCTCCTCCGCAATAGTAAACTTAAATAAATCAATATAAATATAATTATTTCCTAGACCATGCATTTTCGTAAAAGGGATTTCCATGTCAAAACAAACCTCATTCCATTTATGGTTGAAGAACTGCTCCATTTTTATCTAATTCACTATATATCGTCTTAAGTCTTGGAATGCCTTCAGCAACCAATTCATCATTCACAAATACAATTGGATAAAATAAATCTTCTTCAAAAATTCGTTCAACAAATTGCTGATGTTTCTCGACATCAGGAGGCTGATTTATGTCAATATATTCATATTCAATGACATCATCAATATACTTTCTCCCTATTGCAGCCTGCAGCCATTCATATGTGTCCAAAGACCCAGGTGCTCCAACACAGCTTGCGCAAATCTGTTCTGCTCCGTAAACCGATATCAAGATACTTTTTCCCATTGCGAAACCTCCACATCTTAGTTACTTATATTTTACAAAATCTTTAATAAAAGATAAAATAAAAATATCTACTATACACAAATGAAATTTTGGATAGATTTTTTTCCTAATCCGTTTTATAATGATATCAGAAAGGAGAAGATGGATAATGCAAGAGCAAGTACAGGAAGTTTTAAACAAATTACGCCCATTTTTACTACGTGATGGTGGAGATGTGGAGCTAATTGATGTTGATAACGAGGGCATTGTACTTCTTCGTCTTATGGGTGCTTGCGGTAACTGCCCAAGTTCTACAATCACGTTGAAAGCTGGAATTGAACGTGCTTTAATGGCAGAGGTCCCAGGTGTTACAGAAATCGAACAAGTATTTTAAAATATAACTTATTAAAAGCAGACTGAGGATAGTCTGCTTTTTTATGAATTTTTCACAGGTGTTATTGGGCCTTCTCCATTAAAGGTTGCTAGAAGGTTATCCATGCAAAGATGAAGCATTTTAGTCCGCGTTTCTACACTTGCTGATCCGATATGGGGCAAACAAACAACATTGTTCAGCTTCACAAGTGGGTGATTTGCGTCAATCGGTTCTTCCTCAAATACATCCAGGCCGGCAGCATGAATCGTATTCTCATTTAGAGCATGATACAGAGCCTTTTCATCCACTACTCCTCCACGTGACACGTTGATAAAGATAGCAGATGTTTTCATTTTCTGGAAAGCGTCCTTATTGAACAGCTTTCTTGTCTCAGTTGTTAAGGGAATAACTGAAACAACAAAATCAGCCTCACGAAGCAATTCGTCAAAGTCCATATAGGTAGCTCCAAGGTCGTTTTCAGCACTAGGCTTTCGTGAACGATTGTGGTACATAATTGGCATGCCAAACCCTTTTGCACGTCTGGCAATAGATTCACCAATTCTTCCCATTCCAACGATTCCAACTTTCTTCCCATGGATATCAGAGCCTGCCATTAAGTATGGCGACCAATGATTCCACTTGCCTTCACGAATATAATCATTTGCTTCTACAATTCTGCGTGACGTAGCAGTTAATAAAGAAAAAGCTAAATCGGCAGTTGTTTCGGTTAACACATCAGGTGTATTTGTAACGATAACATTCCTTTCCTGAGCCGCTTCTAAATCAATATTGTCATAACCCACAGCCATATTTGCAACAACTCTTAACTGTGGGGCATTCTCAAATAATTCACGATCCATTTTTTCAGTAAGCAAGCATAACACACCATCAGCTTCCTTTACCTCTTCTAAGAGCACATCTCTTGGAACAGGAATATCCTCTTCCTCCCACATACGAAAGTCAAGGGAATCCTGATAAGGCACTAAAATCTCATCCGGAATTTTCCGTGTTACATAAATAATTGGCTTTTTCATAATTATCCGCTCCTATATCAAGCTTATAGCCAGTGTAACATAGGAATTTGTAATTCTTTACTATCAATACCTAAATGGTCAAAAAGATTACCTAACCGCTCCTCGTATATAGACTGATTTTCTAGCATTTCATCCAACTCATCATAGCGTTGCTCATACTGTTGTTTTGTGAAACCTCGTTCGATAATATCAAACAAATGAATTGGATACAGTAATCGTGCGTACAATAAACGCCAGCTGAAAATAGAGAGTGTCCGTACCTGTTTATATTCATCCAGAAAATCTTTAATCCCATTCATTGGATCTTCATGCTTCAGTAATTTAAACCTGATATATTCCGCTAAATCACGAACAGGGTGGTCATATACGAGGTCAGTAGTCCATATGGTTGATTCAATCTCTCCATGGTATCTTCTGAAGGCAATAGTACCTTGATCAACTTCATGAAACCGTGATTCATACTCACTCTCCTGCATATACTGGATTGCATTTTCACTTACTCCAATTATATATGGTAAAGCATCTACTAAAAGTCTGTGGTATTCATTAGGATATTCAGCTGAATCCACCTCAATCTGCTTTTCAAAAGCGGTTAACTTATCAATCCATAATTGTTTCCATTGACCATAGCTTGAAATAGTCTGTGGCTCATATTGATACCGTGAACCAATTTGATGAAATTGAGCTAGAGATACTCCATGTACCACACTGCTGTCAACAGGATTATCTTCCAATTGAAATACCATGTGATTCTCATTTTGGTATTCTGTGTACCACTCGCCCTTCCTATTTGGAACGGGAATAGCTGTTTGGGTGTAATTATTTTCATATAGATAATAAGCAAGTGCTGCCTGCTCCATATGTATAATTTCCCTCTGTTCAGCAGAAATGGTAAAATAAAATAAGTTATTATGTTTGAGTCCTTCTACCCCATTCCAAACAGTTCTTTCATTTGCTTGAATCCCATAATATGTTGCGAGTAAATCCCTCATGTTGGTCTCCCCTTTCATGACTATTATTAGTGTATGTTTGAAAAAGAAATATCTTAACAAATTTCCGGAAGAAAAGGTGATATTAAATGGATGAAAATACGAATCAGAGTGAACTGGAACAAAAAGCAAGAGAATGGTTAACAGAACGTGGTGTTACATTAGAAGATATTGCGGAGCTGGTGTATTACCTGCAATCAAAATATCATGATGAATTGAGCATGGATGATTGCTTGCATAACGTGGATCGTGTATTAACAAAAAGAGAAGTGCAGAATGCTGTTTTAACAGGAATACAACTGGATAAGCTTGCTGAGCAGAATATGCTTGCCCAGCCACTTCAAACAACAATTGAAACCGATGAAAGCTTATATGGAATCGATGAGATTGTGGCATTTTCCATTGTTAACGTATATGGTTCCATTGGTTTTACGAATTATGGTTATATTGATAAACAAAAACCAGGCATTTTAAAACGATTGAATGATAAATCGACAGGGGAATGCCATACATTTTTAGATGATATCGTAGGGGCAATTGCCGCTGCAGCATCAAGTCGCCTAGCGCATGCCACTGGTGATGACCAGCTAATTGATGATTAACAAACAATAGCCCAGCATTTGCTGGGCTATTGTTTGTTATAAGTGTGTTTAAATGTGGTCAATCCATTCGGTTAAATTATGTACATAATAGGTTGGTTTTTTAACAAGCAGTGGATAATCTTTATATGGAGTTACACCTGTAAATACCATTAATGTATCCATACCAGCATTTATACCAGCGAGAATATCAGTATGATAATTATCACCAACCATAAGTGTTTCGTCTTTAGAAAAACCAAGTGTACTTAATGCTTGTTCCATGATAATTTCTTCAGGTTTTCCGATAAAGATCGGCTCTTTACCAGTACTAACAGTCACAACTGATGTTAGAGCCCCATTTCCTGGCTCAAGTCCTCGCTCGGTGGGAATTGCCACATCACTATTTGTTGAAATGAACGCAGCACCCCCACGAACTGCAATACATGCTTTAGACAGCTTGTCATAGTTAATTTCATGATCAATCCCGAAAACGACAAAATCACAATCCTTATCTGTAACAATATGACCTTCCCGCTGTAAAGCATCATACAGTCCTTCTTCTCCAATTACGAAACAGCGTGCATTATGCTTTTTTTGCTTAATAAATTTCGCTGTAGCCATACTCGATGTAAAAACATGTTCAGGAGTTGAACGGATATCCATACTTTGTAATTTATCGGATATTTGTAACTGCGTCCTAGAGGAATTATTCGTCAAAAATAAATACGGAATACCAAATTGATCAAGCTTGGAAACAAAATCAGCAGCTTCGTCAAACCGTTCATTACCCCGATACATCGTACCATCCAAATCGATTAAATATCCTTTATATCTTCTCATCTATCTAATACCTCTTCACTATTCTTTTGCAAATGCATTTGCAACGCCTAACTCATTATCCAAGTAATTTCTGATGTAAGAACTGAACTGATTTAACTTGTCCTTATTTTCCTGAATTGTTCGATCCAATAACGCATGATCTACTTCAATATAATCTTTTACTACGATTTTCCGTAATTGAATTACTTCCTTAAAGCCTGCCTCATCATTTTCAGGCATCACTTTCTCATCTACAAGAATATCGATGATGTCTTCATAACTTCCTGGGTCACGCATAATAAACCCATCGATCATCATATTCCCAACATCAAGTATCGATTCAATTACCATATGTACAGTACGTTCCAAGTATAACTTTTCCATAAATGTTTCATACTTATGGCGGGAAACTTCGTTAAGTAATTTTTCCATATATATAAGTGTCTCTTCAATTTTTTTTCGTTCAACAAAATACATGAATTCACCCTCCCAAAATACTGCTACATACAACTATACCATATTTAAAATGATTGAATAACCAATACATGTTATAGTATTAGTAAACCTGGCATTCGTTAAAGGGATTCTTATGAAAGCGTATCTTGCTTTCATAGAACCCCTTATACTCTGGAGTGCAAGCCTTAATATAGATAAGCCTTAGTTGCACTTATGCAGTGAGAAAGTATTTAATACTTTCTTAACTGCGAAAAAATACTAAAATTGTTCGAGGTGAAATAACATGGGAGATAAGTTTGATTACCTGAAAGATGAAACAGTAACAAAAGAGGTTCGCTACATAAGCTTTATGGGGAAATTACAACGCTATGACTTTGCCTTCATGCAACATGAAGAGAACCCAAAAAAACATATCGTCATTTATTTACAGAAAAACCGTTTTGCTCTACTTGGAAAAGACGACCTTTACAAAAAGGGGGAAATTGAGCATATATTTCATGAGACTCAAATGGAGGCAGATGAGATTCGGGAGTTTTTGGAAGAAATTTTATAATTTATAACCACTGTTTGCTCAACGAATTGGAATGCTTCTATTGGATTGTAAGATAAAACAACGTATTCTAAACAGATAAGTGAGAGTCGTAAGCACTCTTGCTTGCATTGTTTAGTTTCCACTACCATCCTTTTATAGTTTAAAGCCAGTTATTAGAAAACTCGGCTAATCATCAAGCCTTTATGACATAATTCTTAGTTACAAATTAGAGAACTACATACGTAGCAAACAAATACATTGCCCCAGTAATTAAAGCAGTGTAGAGAAATGTCTTTCGTGTATAGACTTCCCAAGCATTGCTAAATGATTAGTATTCTCCCTGTCAGCTTAATCGTAAAATATTCAAGAATTTTCTTATGCTTCTTAGCTTCTTTATTAACCTATGGATCATCATAATTCATAGTTATCACTCTTTTCAAGATTGAATTAAAATTAACAGTGACAGTGCTGATTATTTTATATAAAAAAGTCATACATATAGACAGCAACTCACTTTAACTACCATATTTTCTCTTAATATGCTGTCTTTTTCTCTATCATCCTTTACTTTAATTAGGGTTTTCTTCACTATTCAGACCATAATCCGGATTTTCAACACGAACCCAGAGCCCATGAAAACCTACAATAAATAAGATTCCAAAAGGTATTAAGCATGCTGTTATTACAAAAAGGGCAGTGTTATAACCTTGGAAAACCTGTAGCGAACTTGAAAATCCATAGGATCCGCCTGCAGTAAAGATAACCAAGAGAAAGGCCACAGTCCAATACACTTTCCCGAATAGTGTTTTCCTCCATCTAGCTGAAAGTACTCCTTCCGCAACAACATACCGAAAATGATGTGTAAGTATTAGACATAAAACATAGACACCTATTAGAACAAGTAATAACCATAAAGGTTCACCTACTACGCGCCAACACGTGATAAGGAAAAGAATGCAGTTGTGTCATAAACAAAGATGCCTGTCAAAGCATGCCACCTGTAATCAAGAAGTTTTTGCTTTAAATACCCAAAAAAACTCTTAAGACAAGTAATGCTATTATTAATCCCCATATTAGAAAATATATGGTCGACCAGTGGGGTATTGCTACAACTCCAAAACCAACTATCCCAGGATTAAGTGGACTCTTATATACATTTCTAGCCAATTGATCAGTTGCAGTCTCTTCTTCACTTATTTTCAAGTTTCTCTCACCCTTTTTTAATCTAAAAATAATTTACTTTTTATATAGGTTCATACCAATTTTTATCCTCCATCTGGTAACGGCTCACATTGTAACGCCATAATTATCCATAGACTTATAAGAATAGCTATAGAAAAAAATGAAATTTAAATCGTCCTCCATAATTTATACTTTACTGTTCAAAATACCCCCCTTTGAAGAACCCCATATTTTCACCTTAATAAACATAATACACCCTCAGCAGAAACTTCTTGAAGGTGTATTTATAGAATCGTTATGTCTTTTAACGTTGCATCACTATAACAAGGTTTAACTTTCCCCTAATTTAGGATGACTCTTTCCCTTCTTTTTCCCATATGGTATTAAGATGATTTTTACGTAATAATGGTATAGCAAAACCTAACACAAGAGCTGTATATGGAATGCCTCCTGAACCGGATATCCACTCAAATGTCTCTATAGGTATATAGAAACAATAAATAAAAATCATCATAATCATATAGAACCTTCGCCAATTTTTTTCTGATTTAGACAAAAACGACATCCCCTTTCAACTAGCAAAAATAATATAAAAATGATTATTACATTACTTTTATTCCTCTAATTCAAGACCATGTTCATCTGCCGATTCAAGGAATTTATTATCGGCTTTCTTACCCAATTCCATCGCATCTTTTAATATTCTATTTGACTCTTCAATGATATCCTTCGTTTCCTGTTGGCTAACTGACTGATTTCCCATTTTCTTTACTGCTTGAAACTTTAATTGAATCCCTTCATGCCACAATTTAAATTGTTCCAAACGCATCTGATGCAATTCTTTCACTATATCCGTTTTAGGGTCTTGCGAATTAATATATTCTTCAACCTCTTTTACAATAGGCATAGCCTTTTCTTTTTGTAACTGATATGCCTCTGTCGGCGTTGAGGTATTTAATGACTTTTTTATTATTTTATCTAACTCTTGACCTTTACTGTTTACATTATTCAGATAGCTATTATGATATTCAACTAACTCTTTTGCTGTCTCAGATGCACATGCAGTGAGCAAGAGTATGATGAATAAACCTGTAATGAAAAAGATCTTTTTCATTTTCAATTACAAAACTCCCATTCACGTTATAAATATTATGGTTATTAATCTAATGGCACTGTACGCCTTCCATCCCATATCACATTTATAAAATCAATTTTCGGCCCTGCAGATTCCTGATAAATATTCTCTTTAATACCTTCCATATACCCGTCATAGGAAAAGGCTTCCATATCATTCGCTGCTCTTACATAAATTCTATGGTCTCGGATATACAGTTTTGCTCCTTCCAGAACACCGTCATTTTCCAGGATTGTTTCTTTAACTTCATCGATTACCTTAGACTCAATGTTCTCATACTGCAGTAAGTCCTCCAACTTTTCTCGTACGACAGACCTGTTCAACTCATCCTTCAAAACTTGATCAAAGGCTTCTATGTGTATTTCATTTGCTGTCCAACCATTATAGGAACTGTTTGAGGTTAAAGCATCTGCTCTGACACCAACTTTTTCCTCGATATCTTCAAAAAAGGCCTGCAACGCTCCTTCCAATGTTTCATCTTCATAATCATAGATAATTTGACGTACCTCTTCGTACAAAACACTGGAACCTGCAAGACTCGCTTGCTGAACAGTTGTTGCAGAACTTTCTTTAACAGCTAAAGCTCCCCCTAAATTCACAACCAATATTAAAAGAATCATAATAATGCCCAACATTCCCAGAACGAACAGTGCAATGTTTCCTTCCTCATTTTGAAGGGTTTTTTTCATCATTTAATCACCCTACCATGTGCTGCTGTAGAATATGGAATAGAAGGAATTTGATTACCAAAAAGTTCCTCAGGTAAAAAAACTAAGTTAATTCTGACCTTCACACTTGCCAAAAAATCCCTGCCACCTTCACTTGATCCATTAATAGAAACCGTCTGTAAGTAATTGCCTGTGGAAGATAAAATTTCAGAAGCAGCCTGTTGTGCTTCATTCGAATTTTGAGTAACGGAATAGACCGTAGCATACTCATTTGCTGCTGACTGGGCGATTAGGACACCATTCACTCCTACGATAAACTGCCAGATTATCATTAGTAACAGTAAAGCTAACGGTAGAATACCCAAAAATTCAATTGTAGCTGAACCATTTTCATCTCTGAATTTTTTCTTCCACAGTTTCATCATCTTACACTCTCCTACCTATATGTATATAGATCGAACCTAAAGTTTCGGATGTCGAAGGTCCTTTTTCATAGAATCCATTTAATGATGCAAAATGATAGAAGTATAATAACAAGTGGAGAGAATACTAACCTTAATATCATCTGAGCGGCAAATGATCTTGTGATATCCTAAAACTATCTTTATATGTATTTGCTTGAATTCTATCGGTTTTGGCTACAACTTTTTATATTATCTGGGTTAGTCATTTTGATACTCTTAAATGATTGCAGCAATAATAATTTTCAAATTTGTCTGTATATGTTTCCCAAGTGTATTTTAATGATTCTTCAAGGTACTCTCCTAACCTAGAAATATTATTGCAGGTAATATTCATCCCTGCAATCCAGTGGTATCCTTACTGTCTACTTCTAGTACATCCTCCGATTCACGCCATTTAATAATCAGTGAAGTTAGATACACTATTACAAAAGGAAACACTATTATATTTAAGGCTATTTGCGATATGATTTGTGCGGAATAGGAGGATGTAATATTAAATATTTGTGCGGATAGCGTCACACCTATTACAGCTTCCAACAATCCAGTGAATAAAATAAGTACCATGGTTTTAAATAAATGCTTTTTACCAATCCTCATTCCTTCCTTCAAAGACTTCCAAGTAGACTTTTCGTCAAACATGCTTAGGTATGTAACTGGAAAGAATAAAGATAACAAGATCAATCCAGGAATTAAAAACAACATAAATCCTATTGTTGAGAAAAAAGATAGCAAACAAGCAAATATAAATACGGTAAACCCATTGGCCAGAAATTGATATAATGCATCTTTCAGACTATCTTCTTTTCCGACATATTCGTTATACACATAACGGATATATGGTATCTGAGCATATAAAAAAAACAGTACAGTTAAAAAACCATAATATATATCCGCATAAGAATAATTCACCAAATAGCTTGGTGTTATCGCATAAATATAATTGGTTACGAAGGAATGAAGCAGCAATAATGGGAATGTAGTTGTTATCATCAACATAAACATTTTCTCAAACTTGCCTGTATATAGTTGCCATGTATATTTTAATGGGTTTTCCATAGTTATCTCCTTCTAACTTATAACAATGATATGTAAGTATCGAATCTTTAATATCTATTCTTCTCAAGGATAACGTAATAGCTTTATATCCTGTTCAATGCGGACATCTATATCCCGAATTAGAGCATTATACCACTTATCATAAAGTGCATTGTCCGAGTCATAATCATTTCCCACCACAATGTTTTTGGTCAATTCATTGAGCGACCTTTCTAACCCAACTTCCGAAACTTCACTTCTCATTTCCTTTAACATTCTATTTTGAATGAGTGATCCATATTTTTTTAGATTATTACGGTTTTCGTAAATAACATCAAAATCCTTACGAAAATCATACCTTGGTTTTAATTGTTTGTATTGTATTAGGTTAAAGGAGGGAATAAGCTTTTTTAATCTTTCTATTTCCTCATCCGTAAAGTATCCGTTCTCTTTAATACAATCGAGAAGTTGTTTTGACTCCTCCCATAATTCAATCAGTTCATCTTGAAGCTTTAACATTGAATCCATAATATCGTAAGCACGTTGATAATTTATTTGTTTCTCGTTATCTAAAACGCCATCATCTAATATTGACTTTAAGTATTCTTTCATTTTACTGTGGAGTTGAAAGTTTAGACCCGCCCTAAAACTACCATAATCCTCTATATTGTTCGCAGTTAACGCATAATACGTATGAGCATTTAGTGCATTAATAGCTTCATCTTTATTGAATTTGTTAGGTGATATTATTGAAAAGCCTTTTTGCTCAGAGCCCCATTTTTTTGTGTAGAAAACATAATAAAACAATATATTATTTGTCTTATATGCCTGACCGTTTACATTCTCATTCTCAAACATTTTCTTGTTTTTCTTTGCCCATTTTAAAAGTTTTTCTTTATTAACTTCCATTATTAACCCCTCGCTTAAATAATATAATTAATGAATAACTGATTTTTAATAAAAGAATAGAGTAATTACTCTATTCTTTTATTAAAACCATCCAGTCACAGTATCCCAAGCTTTCTTCGCTGTATCTTTAACCGCATCTGCAGCCTTTGTAACTTTATCCCAGTTTTTTGCAACAAGTTTAACCCCTTTTGACACAGCATAGAGTCCAGCACCAGCGGCCATTATTCCTGCCCCTATTGCCTGGCCACCTGGTATCGCTAGGGCCACTCCTCCAGCACTCATAAGAGTTTCCCCTATGTTTGCACCAATATCTGCCCCTGCAGAAACTTTATCTGTTCCTGACGCACTGTCATTTAAAGACGCGAAGTCCGCAATACTATCCCCAGTTTTATAAGCAGAAACAAACGTATTCACAGCTGATAAACCAGCATTAAATTTAGACAATGCCCCCATACTTTTCCATGTACCTTTAATAGCTGATATGTCGGTGTTTTTAAGTAATTTAGAGCTAGAGTCCTTAAATAATACTTTATACTTGTCAATTTTAGAAGTATTCGAAAGAACATCTCTTCCACTAGAATTATTTTGGATGTCTCCAAAGTTCTTCGCCATACCCTGAATGGCTTTCACGGAATCATACGAATCATATGCCTTAAATCCCGCATCGGCGGCATTTACTATGTCATTGTTTCCCAATACTAATTTCGTGCTGTTAAGCAAAAAGTTGGAAGTAAACTTTCCTGGCCGGAAAGGAGCACCATCAAGACCAGATTTTTTGTCTAACCCATTATTAATAAAATTGGCAGAAGAGTTTAATACATCATTCGTTAAATAATGGGTTACTTTGTATGCACCTGTGTCATAAAAAGGTTGATCTCCTGATGTGCCATTACCATCGGTTCCTTCTCCTGACCAGGAATCAGCCTTTGTTCCATCACTATTGAAGCCATCTTCCGACCACGACTCACCTTTTGTTCCGTCACCATTGAACCCGCCTTCTGACCAGGGGTTCCCCGTGGTGCCACCACCATTGTAACCCTCTTCTGACCAGGGATTTCCTGTGGTTCCATCACCGTTGAAGCCGTCCTCTGACCAACCTTCTATATACCATGGTATACTGGTCCATTCATAGCCCAGCCAGTCAGAACCTTCAGTAACTGATCCATCAGTACCCTTACCATCCCAGGTACTGCCATTCCATTCCAGGTCAGAGCCATCCCAAGAATTTCCTTCCCAGGTATCACCCTCCCATGTATCACCTTCCCACGTATTACCCTCCCACGTGTCTCCTGACCATGAGCTCACAGCATAGACGGTGGGGGTAATTACAGGAAAGAAGGCGATGAATATTATTGTTAACAAAACTAATAGTTTCTTTATCCATCTACCAATTTCCATCACCCCGTTATTCTATTAAAATGTACACTGGGTGTTAATTCTGAGTTTGTTTATTAAACTTTTCGTTGATAGATTTCTTAGTCTTTTTTATATTTTCCGTACTTATGTTCTTTAGGTTTTCTTCGATTTCACCATCCAATTGTTTTACCATATCATTTACTTTATGAGCCCTTTTTTGTAATTTTTGCTCTTGTTCAAAAGTTACTATTCCCGCTTCTTCTGCCAAATTTATTGTAGCTAATAAATGATTTCCCTGTGATAGGGACCTAAAATGCCAATTGTTGGATAGTTCCATAATATCAAAACCGTTATTAACACTCATTGCATCTAAGTCTTGCAATGCATCTTCTTTCCATTCCTTCCACAACTCTAAAACTTCTTCCGCACGGTCGAATTCTTCTTCTAATTCATTTTGATCATTCGCAGTTGTATAAACGCCATTTGACGCTTCAGCCATTTTTTGTAATTGTTCCTGTGCTTTTCCATCTGCCTGGTAACCAATTATATTAATAACTGGTTTCGCGTTTGAATTGGAAAGGGATTTAGCAACTTTTACCGGGTCTCCATCACAAGTGCTTACACCATCACTAACCAAATAAATTAAGTTTGAATTATTCTTAGCTTCAAATTGTTTCAGCGCTTCTTTGGATTGCTTGAGTGCTGCAGCTATTGGTGTCCAGCCCTTAGGAGAAAATTTGTTCAAAGCTTGTTGAATTTTATTGGCATTATATGGTGCGAACCCGTATACCTGCTCAATTGCGCTACATGACATATCTTTATCTGCATCGGAACCAGACCCTTTATGACCATAAACTCGCAACGATACGTTAGCTTTCTCAGGAATGTTCTTAAGAAAGTTATTTATAGTTTCCTTTGCGAGTTCCATACGGGTTTTGCCAACGGTAGTAACTGCAGCCATGCTTCCACTCGAGTCAAGAATAACTTCGATATTATAATTTTCTTTAAAGTGGTAACGTGAGTCAGGTAAATCCGGATTTCCAAATGAAGAAAATTCCCATTTTTTAATCATATCTTTAGGATTCGGCAAATCCTCTGCAACTAGCCAATACATATAGGCTAAATATTTTTTCAACTCTTTTTCAGATGCATTTTCACTCATAGGCGGTAACTTTTTTAATTGTTTTTTGACTTCTTTTTCATTGTCATAGACACTCTTATTGGCAAACATTCCTGGCTGTTGAGATATAAATCCAGATATGTTCGTTGGAATTGGCTTCACCTGTTCCAGAATATCATTGTTATCTGTTTTAGCATCATCTTGTGATGTCAAATCATTATTATCGCCAGTATTTTCTTTATCAGATGTTATTGATTCTTCTTGCTCAGTTGCTTTCTCTTCCTCATTCAACGCTTGGTTTTCTTCTTCATTTTCATTGCAACCTGAAATAACTATTAGGACAGCGATGATTGAAAATACATAGCAAAACTTCTTTAACATGAATTAAAGTCCCCTTACTTATCGATTATATTTTGATCATCTATTAATATCCTCAGTTACCGCCGCTGCCAATTTTATTAATTAGATCACTAAATTTTTGAACGAGTGTAGTCCCAAAATCTCCACCACTAAATGCCTGTGAAACAACACCAACAATTATAACTATTACAGCCGCTATTCCAATCCATTCCAACGTCTGTGAACCTCTTTCATCCTTTTTTAAAGTCTCAAACCCGTTCATTGCCTTTACATAAATTTTTTGAATAAAGTTCATTTAAATCCCTCCTAATTTTTAAAATAAATTAAAAATACTATTTTCACCCATTAACATATTCATGATCATTAATCCAGCAATCATCAATATGGATACGGGTGCGATTAAAAATGTGGTCACTAATGTTACTTTTGGAGATGCTTTAGCTGCCAATTCCTTCACTTGTTCCTGTCGTATTTGCCTCAAGTCATCCGCTTGTATCTTAAACGTCTTAGCTATCGGTATTCCTAGGTCCATCCCTTGTATTAATGCTTTGATTAATGATTGGAATTCCTCATTGTCATTCCGCTGTAATAGTTCACGATATGCTTTCTCCCGAGGAACACCAAGATGAATTTCCTGATTAAATCGAGAAAATTCCTCTCGAATTGGACCATCGAAATATCGAATCACCTCCCTTAATGCATGGTCTAAACTAACCCCTGCTTGTAGGCTGGTACTTACCGTATCCATGAAGTCAGGTAAGTCCATTCTGATTAGTTGTTGACGCTTTTTTGCTTCCCTTCTTACTAGAATTATAGGTATAAAGTAACCAATAACTGGGTTAAATATAATCATATATTGCGAGAATGGCAGCCCAATAATCATTGCTAATATGCCGGTAAAAAAACCTGCAATAAATAAAAATATTTTCAAGCCTTGGAAACGGGCAACAGTTAACTGTAATGGATTACCGGACCTTCTCAGCCATTCTTTCACCATATGGTTTTCACTAAAAAAGTTAATACGCTGACCTAAATCAGCAAAGTCATCTGCATAATTTGTAACTCGACTGAAAATCTCTGCTCTTCTGTTTTTTTTCTTCACCTTTTTTTCAAATGGATCAACATGCGTTACCTCAGAAATATGGTCCAATGCAACACGTTTTTCCTGAATGAAAGACCAGAAATGTTTCATCCCGATAAGGCAACAGAACCAAAAAGCTATGATTGATAATATTATTAATGCATCCATATACTACACCTTTATATTCGTAATTTTTCGTATCAGGAAAAATGATAAAACAATCGATACTATAAATATTATTAATATTATTAATCCAAATCCGGAAAACAATGGATCAATAAAGCCATCAATCACATTATTCATAACAAGCAACAAGAATACAGGCAGTGCAGGAACAATAAACGAAATATATTTTTCTTCCGAGGTCATTGTCTTGATTACTTGATCTAATACTTTTCTTTCTTCAAATGTATCTGCCATTGTGTCAAGCGTTAATGCTAAGTTCCCACCGGTTTGCTTTTGTATTAGAAGTGTTGCAATAAACAGATTAAATTCACGTGACTTATTTCTCTTTTGTACGGAAAGAAATGCAGCTTCCATCGTGACACCCAGCTTCAGCTCATTGGAGATGCGTTTGAATTCATCTCCCGCTGGTGCTACAATTTCTCTTGCTGCTATGTCAATCCCCTGATTGATTGTTAACCCGGACCGTGCAGCATTTCCAAGAATCCTGCAAATTTCCCCAAGTTGTTCATTAAATCGTTTTTCATAATTATTTTTTCTAAAATAAAATAGTAAGTAATTTGCTATTAGAAGTAATAGTATTGGCAGTAACATTGCTACGTGGAATGGCATCCCGAATATGGAAAAAAACATTACAAGTAATGTAATATAGCCAGCAACCAATATTCCTAAATACTCCGAAGGCAACAATTTCAAATTTGCATTTTGCAGTTTATTCCGTAATGCTTGAGAGGATTCCTGTTCATCAAAACGATCCCCCCATTTACTAATAAAGCTTTTCCGCTCTTCTTCTGGGTACCACTGTCTTACTATTTGTTTCCATTCTTTCTTTTGGGAGCGATAACCTAAGTAAAAATACACAAACAGTAAAAGTGACAAAACTGCTAAACTATAAAGTATAGACACCGCTATGTTCATAGTCCACTTCCTCCTTTGGGGTGAAGAAATCCCTCTCCAATTCTATTCCAAAGATCTTAAGATGTGGTAAACATTTTGGGATTATCCCTGTTGGTGTATAATCACCCCTTATATTTCCATCACTGTCTACACCTGTTCGTTGAAATCTGAATATGTCCCTTACTTCTATTTTGTTACCTTCTATTTTTTCAAGTTCTGATATGTTCGTGATCTTACGAGTTCCGTCAGTTAAGCGTTGAACCTGGACGATATAATCCAATGCTCCGACAATATAATCGCGAATGATATGTGTAGGTAAATCCATTCCTGCCATAACTACCATCCCTTCTACACGATTAATTGCATCTATTGGAGTGTTTGAGTGAACAGTTGTTAACGATCCTTCGTGACCAGTATTCATTGCTTGGAGCATGTCAAATGCCTCTGCTCCACGAACCTCTCCAACAATAATCCGGTCGGGCCTCATCCGTAACGAGTTTTTGACCAAGTTCCGAATGGTTATTTCCCCACTGCCTTCAACGTTTGGGGGGCGGGATTCCATTCCAACAACATTGGATCTGTCAAGTTTAAGTTCTGCAGAATCTTCAATTGTTATTACCCTTTCACCATGTGGGATTGATTTTGCCAAAGCATTTAGCAAAGTAGTTTTACCACTTCCTGTTCCACCAGAGATTAATACATTTAATTTCGTTTCTACTAATACCTTCAAGAAGATAGACATTTTATTTGTGAACGTATTGTATGTTTCTAGATCATCCATAGTAAATGGGGTTTTTCTGAACTTACGAATGGATATTATCGTACCCGCTAGGCTAATTGGTGAAATTATTGCGTTCACACGACTACCATCAGGCAATCTAGCATCAACCATTGGAGAGCTTTCATCAATTCTTCGACCAAGTGGGGCAACAACCCGGTCAACAATGTGACGCACATGGGATTCATCCTTAAAAGAAACGTTCGTCCGCTCAAGTCTACCGTTTCGTTCAACATAAACTTCTCTTGGGCTATTTACCAGAATTTCGGTAATGGAATCATCCTTTAAAAGGGGTTCCAACGGTCCGAATCCAATACTTTCATCAATAAGATTGGAAAGAAGTTTTTCTTTATCCTGTCTTGGTATGACTACTTTTTCCTCAGCCATAAACTGACTAACATATCGTTCAATTTTCAAACGTTTGTCTGACTCTTTTAAACTAGTAATTTGTTCCAGGTTAACTTCAGTTAAAAGTCTGGTTTTATAGTGTTCTACCAATTCATCTATATATCCGGAATTGGCGACAAAGCTAGCATCAATATCATTACGTGCATTGGCTTCTCCTTTATTTTGAAAAAGAGACATGATACCACCTCACCTGTTTATTATTTCAACATCGAATTTACCCATTTATGTATATCTTTAGCAACAGGAGTCAATTTCTTCTCTTGTGCCTCCTTACGCAGTGTTTCACCTTGATTAATATATGACTGAACATTTTTAATATCCTTTCTAATTTCTGCAGCAATTGTGTAGGATACAAAACGGTCCATATCTTTCTTCGTCAATTCCTTATCTTTACCTTTAAAGTTCATTACAAGTTCAAGTCGATCATCTGTTATAATTCCTAATCTATGAAACAGATTTTCAACACCTTTTAAGACCCTAATAGCTACTGTATCAATATCCATTACATAATAGATTCGGTATGCCTCTTCCAAAACGGTAAAAACCCGCTCATCAATCCAATTGGGTAAATCAACAATAATAAAATCATAGCTACGTTTACTGGCTCGTAAAAGTTTTATAATAAATTCATCATTGATTTTCTCGGCCATCTCGGCGTCTCTTGGACTTACCAGCACATTTAAGTCGGAGTGTTCTTCCTTTTCAGCAATGTTTCGCAAATGTGGTTCATTTAATTCATCAATTACTGGAAGCAAGTCGATTATTGATCGATTACTGTCTATGCCCAAAAATGTCTCAGCACCACCAAATTGTAAATTTAAGTCGATAAATAATACTTTTGCTGTTGACTCTAATTTTAACGTCTGCGCAAATGTAGTACTTAATAGTGACTTTCCTGTTCCCCCGCTTCCGCTATAAAAGGCAAATATCTTACCTCCACCGCGTTTGAAGCTCTCAGTTTCATCAGCCTTTTCAATTCGTTGTTTCACTTCTCTTGCTAATATTTCAAGATGTTCTTGAAATATCAACTCCTCACCGGGAAATACATAATAATCAGAAATGCCCAGCCTTATTAATCCTCGCAGCAATTCAAAATCCTCTTCATCATTTAAACATATGATGGATGCATTAGGAGAGTCTGATAACACAACCTGTGCATCATCGACGGCTGAATTATTACTATTTAACAAAATGACAATTTGTGCGTTGTATTTTTTTAAATCTGTAGCAGTTATAAAATGCACCTGAAATGATTCATTTATATGTTCACCTAAAGCCGAAATCAATTCTTCATTCTTTCCAATAACATAAATATCATTTACTTTAGCCATCCTCTTCCTCCAAATACTGAAATAAATACACTATTCTTTTCTTATTCTTTATTATCCTTTTTTTCTTTTTCTGCATTTTCTTTCTTTTCTTTATCCTTCTCCGGTACTTCCTCTATTACTTGTTTGTTTTCAGCCTCAGCTTCTTCTTTATCTGCTTGCTTTTGCATTTGGCCAACATTTGATTTCACAATTCTTAGGCTATCGGCATAATTTTGCATATGTATGAGTTCCGGTACCTTTTCAAAAGGAATCTCTAACTGCACGCCAGAAAATTCCTTTTTTTGGGTCGCCACCCTGGCAACTTTTACGTCTTTCATGAAAACCTCAGTTAGCGGCTCTTCTCCAAAGCTGTTTGAAATGATAATATCCACACGATCCAGCGCAAATAACTCTTGGTCAAAAAAAATCTTTTCGGAAGAATTCAACAATGTTATCAACCGATTATCTGTTTCCGTGATTGTTGAAGTTTTTTTCAATATACTTTTAGTAATAATTTCTCCAGATGACAGTGGTACAACTGACACTATATTTTTCAATGATTCAATATTCGTAATATGTTCATCACGTAAATATTTCTTTGGTATCTCGTCTGTAGTAATATCTTCTGGCTTAATCATTGATCTTGAAGGAATATCGTTGTTAGCAACATAAACCTCCACAATGGTTCCAAGGTTACTGTTTAAGGCTTGAACTTTTTTTAATACAAGAAATCCAGAAACTAATGCTAATACAAGTGCGATCAGAAAAAATATAATTGCCTTCCGTTTCGATTCAAGCATTTATTGACCCTCTTTCTCTCTTCAATATATACGATTAAACATAAGTAATATATACAATACATCATTACATAAATACCAATTGTGTCAATATTGTTACAAATAATAAGCGTTACTACTGAGTAATTAATGCCTACAAAATTAGTAAAAATTTCCAACATTTAATAAACGATTAAACGAGTAATAAGTATAATTACCTAAGAAAATCAATTAAATGTAAATAAATGTTAATTAATTAGGTACTATTATTTATTTTTTCAAATTATTAAATAATTGTCCTTTATCTTAAATTCAAAATATTTTCATAGTCGAAATTAACCATTTATATTGGATGAAATTAACATGATATTTTTGTGCTAGTTGTAGAAATTAATAAAGAAAGGATGATGTTGCGTGTCAAAAAGAGATAAGAAGAAGTATAGTAATTTTTCAAATGTAAATAGTCAGAATAACTTAATACCTGAAGAGTTTCCTGAAGGACCTTTTGGATCGGCTATTAATGATGAGGAACCAGTTTTTAGTAAGTCGACACCCTGGGAAAAGGGTCAACGCCGTCAAAGTGCGTTTGTTTATCCTGATAAAGAGCGCCATGATGATTTGCCAAGACAAGCGTCTGGTGCGCATCCTATTCATGATGAACCAGGCGATGTTCACCCAGAAGAAGAAAAGCAGTAGTTCAAAGAGAACTACTGCTTTTCTTAATCAATTTTTTTTATAATAAAATAAGCACAGCCAAAATTACAATACTCGTACAAATAGTCATCCAACGTACTTATTTTTGTATCAAATGCTGCTTTTGAGTTTTGGTCATCATAAAAGCCCTTAAGTCGGAGTTGCTCATATCCCCAGTCCCCAACAATAAAGTCGTATTTTGATAATATGTCAGAAAATCGTTCATTAAATTTTTCCTCTTGGTAAGCATCTTTTATATTTTCTATAATTTCGTATTTTTTTCCTTGAATTTCAATCAATTAAGTCACCCCTCTTGTGCTGACTATAGTTTATCACATCAAAGCAATTAACAACCACCAATTTTCACAATAATTTAATGAATGAATTCATCACAATACAACAAACTAAGGTCATGTGAAATTACTTTAGGAGGAAAATTATGAACAAGACACTTTTTCTATCATTATTAATTGTAACTGTCACACTTGCCGGATGTGCAAATACAGACAATGCAACAGAAGATGAACAACAGCAAATAGTGGATGAGCTTGATCCTTCTCAGGAAAACCAACCAGATAACCCTGCTGGAGATAACAAATTAGGGTATGTTCGATACACGAAAGATCAATTGAACAATGATCCTGAAAAATATAATTCTGTCACCATCGATCGAACAAAAATGGCCAATATGATTACTCGGATCATATTGCGTAATGATGGATTTGAAGAAGTCGCTACTTTAGTTACTGATGAAGAAGTTCTTATCGCGTATTCTAAAAATGAGGAAATGGATTCCACCAAAGCTGCGGATATGGCTAAAAAATCAGCTGTTTCTGCAATGCCTGGGTACTTCGAGGTTTATGTATCTGATAATGAGTTACTGATGCAGGATATTCAAAGTCTCCATAATTCAAGTGTTCAGGAAAATGATTATGACAATACGATCAACCGGATAATTAATGAAATGAAGAAATCACCACAGGGTATGGAAGAATAAACAACTACTGATCTCTATAGTGGAGAACTGAGGAGGTGAACCGTCTATGTCAGTAAAACTTTATACGCTACTAGTTCCAATTTTAATTATTGGATTATATTATGGAGGACAAGAGGTACTGGCGAAAGAGCAGTTATACGATGAACGTATGGCATTATACAAAAAAACCGAGGCGTTAACACAAGTACCCTGGTATTATATAGCAGCAATTGATCAATATGAACGAAACAGCAAGAAAGACGAAGCCGATGAAAAGGTAGTATCAATAACAATCCCAAATGAACTCTGGTATGGTCTTGGAAATAGTTCCTTGATTCAAGATGAAGATATTATACAATTTTTTCACGGTGATGGAAAAGATGGAAATGGCGATAATAAAGCTGATCCAAAACAGTCTGAGGACGTTCTCTTTACAATGGCAAATATAATTTTGGAATACGGACCAGCTAAAGATGAAGTGAAAATTGCTCTTTGGAATTACTATAAACGAGACCTTACTGTTAAAACTATTATGAATACAGCTAAAGTATTTCGAAAATTCAAGAGCATTAACCTGACAGACCGTGATTTTCCTGTTTCATTAAACCACAACTACAGTTACCGAAGTACATGGGGAAACAGACGGGGTTTTGGTGGCTTACGAATCCACGAAGGCACTGATATTTTTGCTGGATACGGAACCCCTGTTAAATCCACCACATACGGAGTTGTCGAATTAAAAGGTTGGAATCTATATGGTGGGTGGAGAATCGGGATTCGTGATATATATAATATTTATCACTACTATGGTCATTTAAGCGGTTATGAGGATGATATTAAGGTAGGACAGGTAGTGCAACCTGGAGATGTTCTTGGAAGTGTTGGATCGACTGGATATGGCCCACCTGGAACCTCAGGTAAATTCCCACCACATTTGCACTACGGAATGTATAAAGATAATGGACATAGCGAGTGGTCATTTGATCCATATCCATACTTACGTAAATGGGAAAAAATGGCGAAAGATAAAGACTAAGATAAGTTGTAAGATTAGAAAACTTGTCTTATCCCCAATCCTAAGTTTCACTTGAGCAGTAAGAAAGGATTTATACTTTCTTAACTGCATAAAAAAGAGCCTCTACCAAACAAGGTACAGGCTCTTAATAAATTTATATACTTATTGTTTGGATTTCTTCACAGCGTTTGTGATACTAGCTGCTAATCCTCCCCAAATAATTACCATACCAAGGATCATAACGAATATTGCTCCACCACTCATTTAGTTACCCCTCCCCAGTTTTCTTTGATTCTTCTTCTGCAGCTTCTGATGATTTCCATTTCGTTAATGCTAACAGGACACCTATTACCAATGCACCAGCAGCAACGAACCATCCTCCAAACAAGATAAACGTATCTGAATAGTTTCCATAGTTACCAGATTCCGTTTCAAATAGTTTCAGCAGATTCTGCTTAAACAAGCCGTACATTGTATATCCTAGCACTAATGGTGTAATAACACTTAAACTTAGTGTCCACCACCAGCCAAGCTTAATATCTGAAATTTCATTTGCATGTTCCTTGAAATCTCCTAGTTTACGCAAGAACCACGCTATTACTACTACTTCAACAAGACCAACGAAAGCTACACCAAACTGGTTAATAAAGTAATCAGCAGCATCCAGGAAGCTTAACCCGCCCTGTGTTGCAAATAATAATGAGATAACTGCGGCAGTTCCGCCACCGAATAATACTGCCTTTGAACGTGATATTTTGAATTTATCCACCAAACCAGCGACGTAAGTCTCAGTAATTGACATAAGTGACGATAAGCCGGCAAGCACCAGCGAAGCGAAGAACAAGAATCCGAATAACTCATTTAGTGCAGGGAATTCATTAATGATTGCCGGGAATACGACAAAAGCCAACCCAACCCCACCAGAAACAACTTCATCTACTGGTACTCCTTGTTGACTCGCCATAAAACCTAAGATTCCAAATACTCCAATACCAGCAAGTAATTCAAAACTAGAGTTTCCGAAACCAACAATGAAAGCATTATTTGTTAAATCAGTTTTCTTCGGTAAATAACTTGAGTACGTGATCATAATCGCGAATGCAATAGATAAACTGAAGAATATTTGCCCGTAAGCAGCTACCCAAACATCAGGATTCCCAATTTTACTAAAATCAGGTGCAAAGAATGCCTCAAGACCATCAATTGCTCCAGGTAAAGTAATTGCACGGATTACAATAATAAGAAAAATAATTACCAATGCTGGTATAAAAATCCGGTTTGCAGTTTCAATACCCTTTTTAACACCCTTGAACAGGATACCTAGTACAACTGCCCAAACAATGATTAAAGGAATTAGCACTCCTGGAACAAAACTGCCTGTCTGACCAGGGTCAACAGTTAAGTTCAAATAATCGGTAAATAAGAATGCCTCTGTGTCTGAACCCCAATTCAAATTAAATGAGAATATTGAATAAGATATTGCCCAGGCAATAATAACAGAGTAATAGGTCGATATGACGAAGGCAACTAATACTGCCCACCAACCAATAAATTCTGATCCTTTACTCATTTTCTTATAGGTTAACGGTGCAGACCCACGGTATTTGTGACCCATAGTAAATTCCATAATTAAAATTGGAATACCTGCTGTTAATAATGCAATTAGGTATGGAATAAAAAACGCACCACCACCACTTTCATACGCTGTTGCTGGGAATCGCCATATATTACCCAGACCAATTGCGGATCCAACAGCAGCAAAGATAAAACCTGCTCTTGTCCCCCATTGAGAACGATTTTCCATTTGAAGACCTCCCCTTTTTCTTCCTTATTACATCCTAAGTATATGTATGAGAGTAACAAGGAATGTTTACAATCTTTATTTTATTCTGATATTGATGTTTGTATTATAACGGTACTTTTTGACTATGTCAAAGTAATATTGAAATTTTCTGTATTCACTTTATTTTCGTTAAATAAAATTCTCTATAAATATGAAGAAATAGGCCATCACGAAAGTTATTTATACTTATCATAATGACCTATTTTTCCTGGATTTTCTATTTTGTTTTGTTGAAAAACTGAATAACGAATCCAACCAAAACTACTACAATTAATGCAGCTAACAGAGCAAAAACTACTTGATTGGTTATACCAATTATTAAGTAACCAATTGCTGAAGCAAATGCTGCGATAAGAGCATATGGAAGCTGTGTCAAAACGTGATCAATATGGTTACTGCCTGCACCTGTGGATGATAATATGGTTGTATCTGATATTGGTGTACAGTGATCACCAAAGACAGACCCTGCCAATACAGCAGATAGAGCTGGAAGCAACATTGAAACGTCTGTTATAACTGCTACTTCCGCTGCAATTGGCAGCATAATCCCAAATGTTCCCCACGATGTACCTGTTGCTAATGCCATCAGGCCTGCAATAATAAAGAACAACAGTGGCAAAAATGCTGAACTGATTGAAGCATCGCTAACAATCTGTGCTAGATATTGACCTGTTTCAAGGGTCCCAATTACAGAACCAATCATCCAGGCAAGCAGCAATATATAAATGGCAGGAAGCATTGTTTTGATACCCTCGAACAGAATTTTTTCCCAATTAGCTTTTGGTTGTCCTTGCTGGAGATGGAATACTAAGGCGGTTAATACTGACGCAATTCCTCCCAAAAATAATGAAAGGTTAACATTCGTATTTGCAAAAGTTGTTAAAATCGTAACCTTAGCTCCACTTGCATTCATACCTGTTAAAACCATTGCCGTAACAGTAGCAACAATTAAAACACCAATCGGAACTAATAAATGGTAAATTCTTCCCTGTTGATGTGGTTCGAAAGCATCACTAAGATCTCCCGGTACATTACTTTCACCGGGTTTAAGCAACTTCCCTTCCGTTTTAGCCCGATCTTCATGTTTACGCATTGCTCCTATATCCATTTTAAGAAATGCAACTAAAAAGACGAGCAATATTGCGGTAAACGCATAAAAGTTAAGTGGGATCATTGTAATAAATGCTTCAAGGGGTTGAATATTGGTTATTTCGTTTGTGGCAAGCAGCCCTCCAATAATACCAATAATATAAGCGCCCCAGCTTGATATTGGTGAAATTACGGTCACCGGTGCTGATGTCGAATCAATAAAGTATGCAAGCTTTGCCCGAGAAATTTTATGCCGGTCTGTTAATGGTCTCGCAATTTGCCCTACAGCCAGACTATTAAAGTAATCATCTATAAAAATAATTAGCCCCATAATTGCTGTCATTACTTGAGCACCATTACGTGTCCTAACCCTATTAATCATCCAGTCTCCAAAGGCTCTGCTTCCTCCTGACGCTGTCAAAAACGCTGTCAGCATCCCTAGAAGCAATAAAAAGCTCAATAAGTAAATATTACCAATGTTAATCGAGCCATCCGAAATAAAAATATTATAAAAAATTATACCTATTTCCTGAATAGAATCGACTACTGCAAAATCATGAATAAATAAAGCTCCGACAATTATTCCTGCCCCTAAAGACACCAATACCTTTCTCGTTAGTAATACAAGTACTAACATAATAACTGCTGGAATTATTGAAAAAATTGTTCCTTCCATGTTCTTTCCTCCATTTCTTTGATGAAGTGCATGATGAAAGAGATTCGATGTGAGTATATTAGCTTATCACCAGAAATTACTAGTGAAAGCTCTCGTTATACTGTTATATCTTCTAAAGGTAAGGCTATTTACATAGCTTTTGTTGCTTTTTAATCTTCACAGTTGATATAAACTACGACACAGACTAAGGGTAACCGGTCTTGTAGTATTTAATGCGGCTCCCTGACCACGCAGTGCGCAGCACGAGGAGGCTCGACAGCCGCCCGCGGAAAGCGTAGTGTATTTCCGGAGTGGAGTCATAGCACTAAAATTTTTTCAACATTGTGTCGCAGTCTATATCAACTACGTAATGATTTCATTGCTTTGATAAAACAACAGTCTTTTAGAAAACAGCCTAAAGTAAAAAAAAGACACAAAAAAGCAATGATAGAAAATAACCTACCATTGCTTATACAGTATACGTTATCCTCCATTTCGATCAGTAGTTCTCCATGCACTAAGTATTAGCATGGCAGTATATCTTTTATTCAAAAACATACCAGCAATAATGACTTGACTATCATTACACTTCGGCAAAAAACCCTTTCATCAGCCTTCATTGATGGTCAACCTCCAACTGACTACTCATGTTTTCTGCACCTCTACCTCACCGATCTGATAAGGTTAGCCATATTAAATTTTCTTAACACATTATAGCAAATTATTCATCTTCTAGCAATGAGTCCTTATCTATGGAAATTGATGGATCTCCATCGCCACTACCACTGAAAAATTCTGGTACATCACCCATAACAACTCTTGAATCAATATAAATTTTTGTTGAAACTCTTGTAAGGTCAGTAGTGAATGGGATAACTATTTGTACGTCTGCCTCTACAATAATATAAATTGTTACTAACGCGCCATTTATTCCAAGGTCTTTTATATCACGGACAACATCCGTTTGTACATTACCAACAAGTTCCAGATTAACAGGTATTTTCGGGCCCAAGTTGGCAAGTACAGAATTACCAGTAGCCTGACCAAGGGGTATCTCCACTACGGTCGGATCTTTTTTTGGAAGATTTTCTGCACCGCCATCATACTCGATAGGATCATTCAATGATTCCTCATATCTTGGCTGCCTTCCTTCATTCATACTAATAAAGAACTCTTCTACACGATCTGTTGACACCCTATTTATTTCACTAACTACTGCTGAATTCCAGCCATATGTAGTTATATTCCCTTCATTATCCTCAGTCATTGAAATAAGGTCTTCAAAATTATAATTTTCTGCAAATCGTACAGCAGTATTTATAGCTCGGGTAGCAAATTCGGTTGTTTTTACCTCGGCTATTCTCATCAAAGTTGGTTTAATCCCTTTATCTATTACCCATATACTAATCGATGTCATGAAAACAAATAATATCAAAGTAATTATAAAAATATTTTTCACGGGAGGTGGTGTCCGTGGATTCCTTTTTCTCCTGATGATGGGCTGCCTCAACATAAAAACCCCCTTATAAAACAACTTATGCTTGTTTAAAGGAGGTTAGAATTCAATATTTTGCAATTATGATTCCAGATTACACGACGTAATTGTCACATTAAGTATTGTTGCTAAATCAATTTCATATGGTTCAACTTCCATGCCATTTTCCTTAAAGACTCGAATAATAGGGCGATCACATAGATGGTTATTCTGCTGCGAAACAATACCATTTCTGCCATCACTTAATTTAACAGTCAGTCCATTCGGATATACAGCTACACTTTTCTTAAATGCTTCAACTATCTCTTTATCAAATAACTTTATTGCACCAGCATATAACACTTCTAAGCCTTCGTGCGGCAGCTTCGCATCCCGATATACTCGATTACTTGTAACAGCATCGAAAACGTCAGCGACACCGATAAGTTTAGCATACTTATGCAATTGGTCTCCCTCAATACCACGCGGATAGCCTGATCCATCCAAACGTTCATGATGTTGGTATGCGCAATGGGCTACTAATAATGGTAGATCAAGTTGCTTTCTTAAAAAATCGTATCCTAGCTGTGTATGGCTTTTAATAATTTCAAATTCATCACTATCAAGCTTGTCAGGTTTCTGCAATATATCCTGATCGATAAATACTTTACCAACATCATGCAGCATTGCACCAGTACCAATTTCGGATAACTCTTTTTTGGACAGACCTAATTCAATCCCTATTGCAATCGAGTAAATAGTTACATTTATGGAATGCTGAAAAATATAATCATCTGTCACAAAGATATCAGCAAGTAATGATACAGTATCTGAATTGTTTTGTATCTCTTCCATAATCTGCTGAACTATATCTGTCAGTTTTTTTCCTTGTTTATTCAATATATGTGAGTTATTCATATATCCATCCTGTCTCATTTTAGAGAAAGTTTCTTTTATAGTATTGGATGCCTCCATCCGTAGTTTTTCTGAAATTGGCGATTCAATATGAATATCATCTGTTAATTCATCTTTTATGTAAACATATGTTATACCTAGGTTAATAAGTCGCCTGATAACTCTCTCTGTTAAACCTAGACCTTTTTGTATTAATACCTGACCATTATCATTATATATGGTTTGTGCAAGAGTGGTGCCAGGTTGAATAGATTTCGTGCTTACAAGTCTCATAATGTGCTCCCTACTTCACCTTGTCCGACATTTTTCGTTATAATTCGACAAACATCCATTAAAATAATATCAAATAATATCTAAAAATGCTATAAAAAGTTTAGAAAACTTGGCATTTGCCAAGCCTTTAGGCGAATGCCTTAGTTGCACTTATGCAGTAAGAAAGGATTTATGCTTTTTTAACTTCATAAATAAAATGCCTTCCGCTTTGGAAGACATGTCGTTATGATATTTTGTCTAGTGCTTCTTTCCCTATCATCCCTGATTCCCATCCGTATACTTTTGAGGCATCGGTAATCTTTTCCAGTGGCGCATTTAATAATTCATCAATGGTTTTGACACCTACTGCACGCCCCGCTATTACTTTTCTATCCGCCAGCACATTGTTTAATAAATCTACATCCAGTGCGCCGCACATGATGTATCCTACCTCATTGGAGATCATTAATAAATTTGTTTTAGGTAATTCTACCGTAATCGCAGTAAAAAACATACCGTTCACTTCCAAAGGATTTACAGTAATCATTTAACGTTTATTCCTCCCTCATAATGTACACAATATCTTATGCACTGGGGAGGTTATTTGTCACACAAAATCATTTCGCAGCGTCTGTGCTAATAAATCACGAAGAAATTCAGGTAAAAAATATTTCTTTGTTTTCGATTTGGCTACTTCTGGCAGCAAACGTCCAAACGTAAACGTATCTGCTGTTGCAACTGTATAGGATTTATTTTGATCTAGGGCCTCACCATTCCAGGTAACCTGTTCAACGTATTCATGTCCATCTTCCCGATAAAATGTATCTACTTTCAAACCAGAATAGATCATTCTTCCAATTACCTCACCCCGGAAACCGAATCCTTTCAATTTAAGCTCCGTTAATTCTTTTGTAAAGGAGGCCCGAACTACCTCAAGCAGTTCATCTCCCTTTAATTCTACAACACACGGATTTATCGGATGTGGGCATATCCGATGAATATCCTTGTAGGTAATGTTACCGGCTGGCAATTGGTCTAGCAGCACACCTGCATTTAGCATCGCAACATCCGCTTTAGTCCATTCACGTAATGTGTCAGTTAGTTTTTGCATCACATGTGTATGTCTGAACCACTTTATTTCAACTGGGTTATCAAGATGAACCACTGTTTCACCAAGGATTTTATCAGCTTTCTCTGTCAGTTCAATTAAGGTCTGTTCCGTGTGTAGATCCTTCGCCATATGTGTTGTATCTTTTGTATATGCTTCCTTGTTTACCAGTTTTTGAAGTGAATGATCCCATGTTAAGATAACTTCACCAACAAATGTACAATGTTTACCAGCAGCAGTTATGATTGTATTGTTAATCATTTCTCCAGTACGCAGTAAATGATGTGTATGACCACCAATAATAATATCAATATCATCGAACCTGCGTGCAATTTCCTGATCTTCCGTAATGCCAAGATGAGATAACAAAATGATGACATCAGTAGATTCTTTTAATTTTGTTATATGCTCTTCCAATGCTTGAAGAGGTATAGATATATGCCAATCAAGCAGCTCATAAAATGCATTAAATGGAGCAGTCAATCCAATAATACCAATCCGAACACCATTAACTGACTTAATTTCTACAGTTGGCTGCAGCCAATTTGGTTCAGTGCCAGTAAGACTTTGCATGTTCGCACAAACTACCTGAAAATTAGCATCATCATATAAATGGTGCAAATCATCATGGGCCAAAGTTATGCCTTCATTATTGCCGATTGTAGCTAGGTCATAACCTACATCGTTCATTAAGCTTACATTTGCCTTCCCCATAAAGGCTTCTGCAATCGGATTTACACGATCTACATGATCTCCTATATCGATTAACCAGCATGAGTTTCCTTCAGCTGTTTTCCGTTCCTTTTCTTCTTTCAGATATCCGGCAACACGGGACCAATTTTCAAAGTAACTATGTAAATCGTTTGTATAATAAAAATAAAGTTTCTCCTGCATGTTATATACTCCTTACATTATTCCATCAATAATAAGCCGAATTCCTATTACAATTAAGATAATCCTTAAAAACCATTCAAGTATATTACCATTAATTTTCTGATTTATTTTAGCACCAATTGTACCGCCTATCCATGCACCGGGAATAAAAAAGAATACATACTCCCAAGCAACATGGCCTAAAGCAATGTGCGTGCTTGCACTAATAATACTAATGAATAATATCATAAACATTGATGTCGCTGTGGCTATATGCACGGGTAATCCAAATAAAAGAATCATCGCCGGGACCATTATTGAGCCACCACCTATACCAAACATGCCTGATAATATACCAACCCCTAAAGAAATTATAAACGCTGGCCAAATAGATACATTGTATTGATATGTATCACCTGATTTAGATTTAGGCTGTTTTCGCTTTATTAGAAATGATAGTGATAAAGTGATCATCAATAATCCGAAATAGAGGGTGAATTTATCCGAATCGACAAACTGATTTAGCCATGACCCAAAAATACCACCAGGAATACTCCCAGTCAAAAGCAGCAATCCTAATCGATAATCAACCCTTCTCTCCTTATAATAGGAGATTGTGGATGAAAACGCAGTAAATACCATGGCAATTAATGATATACCAACAATCATCTGCGGGGTTGCCCACGCAAATGAATCAAAATTCTGATACATGATTAACAGGCTGGGGATTAAAATGATTCCACCGCCCAGTCCAATAAGACTTCCAATAAATGCTGATATAACAGCAATTAAAACACAAATAATATAAACCAAATACTACCCCCTCAATCTTGTTCGCTTCTACCACAATAGTAGCACTGATTAAGGATGAAATACATCATAATGCTGTTGATTTCTGTTGGAATATCTACTTATCATTAATGTCTTCCTTCTACTACTATTATCGAACCTAAAGTGAAATAGGTGTCATATGAAAAGTTTATTTTGATGCCACTTTTTGGCTACGACATACGATTGTAGTTGTAGAAGTGGTATAAGTGGACCTAAGAAAACAAAATACGTTTTCATGACAATGTTATATTAAGGTGCAGTTAATAAAATATATACTTTATATCTGCATAAGTGCAACTAAGGTGTTTAATCTATAAAGATAGTTCTATCTCTTCGGATTAATACTCCCTTTACTCAATATGAAAAATCTATTCCCCGTTATAAAGAATAGCCCATTTCTTGAAGAATCGATATCAATATACTGGCAATTATTCCAACCGAACAGAGTATCTTCGCAAAAAGTAACATTTCTTATACAAGTTCAATTAATTTCTTATTCCTATCACAAGATTTATATAAATTTATTTACACCAGAATATTCTATTCCCATATCTATACTTTAAATTTGAATATCTGTCATCTTTTTCTTTTATAGCTTCAAAAGAAAGTAAAACTACAACGTTAAGGAATTTTTAATATTATAAGCCTAATTTCTCAATTTAACGTTAAAAAAGTAAGCTTTATTCGTTGCACCATTAAGTTTGTTTTGCTGAAGATCTTTATTCACAATCCACGAATTATAAGCTTATGATATCCTCTATCACGGACCACCATTTAAGAAAAAATTTAGATTTTCTTTAGAGAGAGTTTATAATTTTATTTTATGCTAATTTAAGACAAAACATATATTAAAAAGGAGGATGTATTAGATGAAAACAAAAACTTCTGTACTCATCATTGGCGGTGGATTAAGTGGATTGTCAGCTGCATTGTTTTTAGCCTATCGCAATATAGACTGTATTGTTATTGAAAAGCATCAAACGACTACCATTCAATATAAGTTCAGCGGGATTTCTGCACGGTCAATGGAGTTGTACCGTAATGTAGGAATCGAATACGCCATTAGAAAGCAACGTCCAAGAAGAGAATCCAATATTGTAGTCATGGCAAAAAATCTAGCCGATGAGGATCACAAAATCATGGAAATTGAACAGGCCGATACTAGCCAGATTAGTCCAACACGCCATGCAGAATGTGAACAGGACCGATTAGAACCGATTTTAAAGAAAAAAGCAGAAAAACTGGGAGCGGATATCAGATTTAATACAGAGGTTACGGATATTAGACAGGGTATGGGTAAGGTTAAAGTATTGATTAAAAATCAATCTACTGAGCAAACTTCGGAGATCCATGCTTCCTATGTCATTGCAGCAGATGGAACAAATGGCAAAACGAGAGAAAAATTAGGTGTAAGTCGACAAGGACCTGGTATCCTTCAAAATTGGTTAAATGTCATTTTTGACACAGATGCACTACCAGCAATAAATGGTTGCTATTTCACTGCCTCAATTCTTGAGGACATTAATGGTACCTTGGTACCTAGAGAAGGAATAAAACGCTGGTCGATGTCAGTTCAGTATTTTCCTCAAGAGGGAGAAAAACCAAGTGACTATACAGATGAACGATGTAAGGAATTAATTAAAAGAGGATTAGGAAAAGATGATGTAAACTTAAACATTGTAAATATAAAACCTTGGGATGCGGCAGCTTTTATATCCGACAAGTTTGTGTATGAAAGGGTCTTTTTTATTGGTGATACTGCTCATGTCATCCCTCCAACAGGTGGATTTAGTGGAAATACTGGAATTCATGATGCTTATAATCTTGCTTGGAAGCTTGAGTCTGTTATTAAAGGAATAGCAGGAGCAGAATTATTAAACACGTATGGACAAGAACGACAACCAATTGCCTATCAAACCATGCAACAAGCCTTAGCGCGACTTCAAGCCTGGTTTAAAGACCCAAGTAACAAACTGCCCCCTGTAGAGAAAATCATTCCCGACAATAATGTGGTATTTGGATACCGTTATCAAAACGGTTGTCTTATCCATAAAACCGGGCAAACCAATCAGGAAGTATTTGAGGATGTAAATAATCCTACAGTTCGACCTGGAGGGCGTGCACCTCACCTAAATTTAGAGAATAACGGTCAAATTGTTTCAACAATTGACTTATTTTTGGATCAGTGGGTTGTTCTTACTGGGGTAGATGGTGAAAAATGGGAAAATACAATCCAGCAATCCAAATGGGCTAAGCAAGTGAGATGCTATAGAATTGGTCAAAACGGAGAATTGAAGGATTATAGTAATAGTTTTAGAAAGAAATATGACGTTGGTATGGAAGGAGCAGTGCTAATACGTCCCGATGGCTTTATTGCCTGGAGATCAAAGGAGATGACAGAACACCCAAATGAACTTATCCACGAGGTATTTAATCGATTGTTATTTGTACATTAATTCGGTGATTAATGTACAATAAACAATAACAATAATCATTTAAATTAGCTTACTGAGTGACTTTCTCGAAAACAAGTGCCCCTTATAGTATTATCTAAAAATAGGATATAAAGGGAAATGACAAGTAATTCATTTAACTCTGGAGGACTTGCTTTAGATGCTATTTATATATTATTCCTTAAACCTGATCACCATTTTCAATAAACTGAGCTAAAAAGTGTATCTCAAAATTCTGGTTCTGCACGAACGAAAAAAGCCTTGATATGACAAAGTCATATCAAGGCTTTCTACAGTTTAGCCGATTGAACCTTCCATTTCAAATTTGATTAGGCGGTTCATTTCTACGGCATATTCCATTGGAAGTTCTTTTGTAAATGGCTCGATAAAGCCCATTACAATCATCTCGGTAGCTTCTTCTTCACCAAGTCCTCTACTCATAAGGTAGAACAACTGCTCTTCAGAAACTTTGGAAACTTTTGCTTCGTGTTCCAAGGAAATATTGTCATTATTAATTTCGTTATATGGAATTGTATCGGATGTTGATTCGTTATCCATAATTAACGTATCACACTCAATGTTAGAACGTGCACCGGATGCTTTTCGTCCAAAATTAACAATACCCCGATACGATACTTTACCACCTTGTTTTGAAATTGACTTCGAAACGATAGTGGAAGAAGTATTCGGTGCAAGGTGATGCATTTTAGCACCAGCATCCTGGTGCTGGCCACGGCCTGCAATTGCAATTGAAAGTGTATTACCACGTGCACCTTCACCTTTTAAGATGATAGATGGATATTTCATTGTCAACTTAGAACCGATGTTACCATCAATCCATTCCATTGTTGCATTTGCATCAGCAGTGGCACGTTTAGTAACCAAGTTATAAACGTTATTTGCCCAGTTCTGAATTGTTGTATAACGGCAATATGCATCTTTATGAACAAAGATTTCAACGACCGCACTGTGCAGTGAATTCGTTGTATAAACTGGTGCTGTACAACCTTCAACATAGTGTACAGATGAACCTTCATCAGCGATGATAAGTGTACGTTCAAACTGTCCCATATTTTCCGAGTTTATACGGAAATATGCTTGTAGAGGTGTTGTCGTTTGCACACCCTTTGGAACATAGATGAACGATCCGCCAGACCATACTGCTGAATTTAATGCGGAAAATTTGTTATCTGACGCTGGAATAACCTTTCCAAAATATTGTCTGAAAAGATCTTCGTTTTCCTTGAGCGCAGTATCCGTATCCTTAAATATGATACCCATATCAGATAAGTCTTGTTTTAAGCTGTGGTATACTACCTCAGATTCATACTGTGCAGATACACCAGCAAGATATTTTTGTTCAGCTTCAGGAATACCTAATTTATCAAATGTCTGTTTGATTTCATCAGGTACTTCATCCCATGATTTCTCTGTTCTTTCGGATGGCTTAACATAGTAGATAATCTCATCAAAGTTCAATTCAGAAAGATCTCCACCCCATTGTGGCATTGGCATCTTATAGAATTGATTCAATGCTTTCAAACGATAATCCAGCATCCATTGAGGTTCTTCTTTCATTCTTGAGATTTCTTCAACTACCTCTTGCGTAAGTCCTTTTCCAGAGCGGAAAACCGAAACGTCTTTATCATGAAAGCCATATTTATACTCTTCCATTTCTGGCATTTGCTTTGCCATGTAAAAAACCTCCTTCAGGTGTTTTGGGACGTACTAGTACCGATACGGCATTGCGTATAACCGGCAATAACTCCATCATCCGTTAGCTACCTACTATTCTTGAACACCTTTTTCCATTGCTTTCCAAGCAAGAGTTGCACATTTAATTCTTGCTGGAAATTTTGAAACACCTTGCAATGCTTCAATATCACCAAGGTCTGTATCACCTAAATCCATCTCTTCACCAAGCATCATTTGTGAGAAAGCTTTCGACATTTCCAACGCGTCTTCAAGTCTTTTTCCTTTAACTGCTTGGGTCATCATTGATGCAGATGACATACTGATTGAACAACCTTCACCATCAAACTTGGCATCTTGAACAACTCCATTTTCTACTTGCAATTGCAGCTGAATCCGATCACCACATGTTGGGTTATTCATATCAACAGTTAGCGCGTCACCTTCAACTGAACCCCGATTTCTTGGATTCTTATAGTGATCCATGATTACCTGTCTATATAATGTATCAAGGTTGTTAAAAGACATCACCAAAATACTCCTTTGTTTTCAAAAGTCCATCGACTAAGCGATCAATATCTTCTTCTGTATTATACAAATAAAAGCTGGCACGTGCTGTTGCTACTACCTCAAGCCATTTCATCAGTGGCTGTGCACAATGATGTCCTGCACGAACAGCTATTCCTTCTGCATCAAGTACAGTGGCTGTATCGTGTGGGTGTACATCGTCTAAATTAAATGTAACTAATGCTGCACGTTTTTCAGGACCATATATAGTAATACCATCAATAGATCTTAAATTTTTGAGAGCATAATCAGCTAACTTTTGTTCATGTGCTGTTATATTCTCTAATCCAACATCATTCAAAAAGTCAATGGCTGCACCTAATCCGATTGCACCAGCAATGATAGGCGTTCCACCTTCAAACTTCCAAGGCAATTCTTTCCATGTTGAATCGTAGAGATTAACAAAGTCTATCATCTCTCCACCGAATTCGACTGGCTCCATATCTTCAAGAAGTTCTCTCTTACCAAACAATACCCCGATACCAGTTGGCCCACACATTTTATGACCAGAGAACGCATAAAAATCACAATCCAATTCCTTCACGTCAACTTTCATGTGTGGTGCACCCTGCGCACCATCAACTACAGTAACTGCACCATTTTGATGAGCAATTTGTGCAACTTCTTTAACCGGGTTAACAGTTCCAAGTACATTGGATACATGTGTAACAGCAACTACTTTTGTATTACCTGTTATTGTCTCACGTACATCGTCCAATGTAAACGTTCCATTAGGTTGTAATGGTATATATTTTAGTGTTGCACCTGTAGCTTTAGCTGCTTGTTGCCAAGGTATTATATTACTGTGATGTTCCATTGGAGTGATTACAATTTCATCTCCAGCTTTCAAATTGGCACGTGCATAACTGTAGGCAACTGTGTTGATTGATGTAGTTGTACCACGTGTGAAAATAACTTCTGCAGTACTATTTGCATTAATAAAGCGTCGTACCTTTTCACGAGCACCTTCATATTTGTCAGTAGCCCGTGTACCCAGTGTATGAACACCGCGATGCACATTGGAATTATCCTGTCGATAATAGGCATCAACGGCTTCTATCACCTGCAACGGTTTTTGCGATGTTGCAGATGAGTCTAAATATACTAAAGGATGTCCATTAACTTCCTGATCTAAAATAGGAAATTGCTGCCTTATGGCTTTTACATCCATTAGTATACCTTCCTTTCAATTACTTGTGTCAACTGTTCCTTAACTGAAGCAATTGGCAGCCTATTTACTACTGGAGCAAGGAAACCGTGAATGATTAAACGCTCTGCTTCTTTCTGTGTAATTCCACGGCTCATCAAATAGTATAATTGAAGCGGGTCAACACGACCAACAGACGCTGCGTGACCTGCTGTAACATCGTCTTCATCGATTAGAAGAATTGGGTTAGCATCACCACGTGCTTTTTCACTTAGCATCAAGACGCGTGATTCCTGTTCAGCATTTGATTTTGAAGCACCATGTTCAATTTTTCCAATACCATTAAATATAGATGTTGCACTGTCCTTCATAACACCATGTTGTAAAATATGTCCCTCAGATTCTTTACCAAAGTGAACAATGTTTGCTGTGAAGTTCTGTATTTGCTTTCCGCGACCAACTGAAACAGTTTTCGCATTTGATTCAGAATTGTCACCAACTAAATGTGTAACGTTTTCCGAAACAGTATTCCCATCATTCATTTGACCTAAAGCCCAGTCAATTTTTGCATCACGATATGCGACACCACGACGGTTAATATAAGAAGTTGTTCCAGCAGCAAAATTGTCAACCGCTCCAAACGAAACCTGCGCATTGTTATGCGCAATAACTTCCGTAACGATGTTTGCCACAGTTTCTTCTTCTTTATTTTGTGATACATAATTCTCAACATATGTTAAAGAACTATTATCATCAGCAACTACCAATACATGATTAAACATTGCCGCTTCAGGATCTTCCTGCCAAAAAATCACTTGCAATGGTTCTTCCAGCTGTACATTTTTAGGTACATATACGAATACGCCACCGTTCATCAATGCTGTATGAAGTGCGGTCAAACGATGTTCATCAACAGAAACAGCGTCCTTCATATAATAACGTTTAACCAAATCTTCATGCTCACGAAGTGCCGTAAAGATATCAGTAAATATAACGCCTTTACTTTTCAGTTCTTCATTTAACGAAGCATATGCAACCGTATGATTGCGCTGTATTACAAGGTTTTCCTGTTTATTTTCTTTATCAAGAAAATCCTGGATATCTGCTGGTAAATTATCTAATGACGAAATCTCCTCACCTTTAGCTGCATCATGTTTGAATTTACTGAAATTCCATCTGCCTATTTTCGTTTTATCAGGCTTAGGCATTTCCAGTGTATCAGCTTGTTCTAAAGCTTGAAGGCGTAATGATTTCATCCATTCCGGTTCATTATTATCTTGTGAAAACTGGCTGATATAATCTTTATCGTATGGTAGCTTTGTCTCAACAGTCATATTACCCCTCCTAACTTTTACGCTTTTTGCTCAAGAGATTCGTCTTCGATGCCTAGTTCTTCTTTGATCCAGTCATAACCTTCAGCTTCAAGACGTTTTGCTAGTTCAGGTCCACCTGATTTAACAACACGGCCTTGCATCATAACATGAACTTTATCTGGTGTGATGTAATTAAGTAAACGCTGATAGTGTGTAATAATTAAGCAACCAAAATTATCGTCTCGTAGTTTATTAATTCCTTTGGACACTACTTTTAATGCATCAATATCCAAACCTGAATCAATTTCATCTAAAATTGCAATTTCTGGTTTAATAAGCATTAATTGAAGAATTTCATTACGCTTTTTCTCACCGCCTGAGAAGCCTTCATTTAAATAACGCTGTGCCATGTTTTTGTCGATTTCAAGAAAGTCTAATGCATTATCCATTTCTTTAATAAACTTCATTAAAGAAATCTCATCGCCTTCTTCACGGCGAGCATTTATAGATGAACGAAGAAAATCAGATGTTGTTACACCACTAATTTCACTAGGATATTGCATTCCAAGGAAAAGACCTGCACGTGCGCGCTCATCTACTTCCATTTCCAATACGTCCTCACCGTCTAAGTATACATTTCCTTCAGTGATTTCGAATTTTGGATGACCCATGATAGCTGATGCAAGTGTTGATTTACCAGTACCATTTGGCCCCATTACTGCATGGAACTCGCCACCCTTTATCGTAAGGTTTACACCTTTTAATATTTGGTTACCTTCAATTGAAACATGAAGATTTTTAATTTCTAGTGTTGATCCTGCCATGTCGATACCTCCAATTACTATTTTGTGCTTATTTCTTTCAAATGGATATTACATCCATTCTCAATTTATTCTCATTATAATCTTAAAGCATTTCGAATTTATTATCAACTCATTCATACTAATAAAAACGTGTATTTCTAGCTGATTAAATATGTTTGGTTTTGAGAAAAATTGTGAATTTCTTCACTCTATTATATGCAATAACTGAGAATGTACTTTCTAATTTAATTTCTAATTATTATTTTTTTAAGAAAAAATGCTGGTACCCCACACTAGGATACCAGCACAATTAATATTATTAATTATGAATGTGACTATCAATTTCAGCTACCATATGTTTACATTGTTCATACTCTTGTTGTCGTCTTTTTTCAACAGCAATGCGATTTTCTAAATTTCTTTCATACTCCGCATAACACATCTTATGGGTTTGCTGCATTCCCTTTTCCATCTCTGGAGTATAACTCATCTTAATCCCACTATAAATAGTGAATCATCCTTTCGATTTGATTACAATATTAAGACTATCATAGGGACGATACCCAACACAAAGTGCATTTAAACGTTTAAAATCGTAATGAATAATATATGGAAGTGTTAAAAATGGATAGCAACTTTTACTTTAAACATAGAGCAAATTACTGCTGTTTACTATGAATTACTCAAAATTCGCTACAAAATTACTTAGCTTCTCCATCTACTGGAACTACTGCACCATCAAACTTTTCTAGAATAAAGTTCTGGATTTTCTCAGAGTGTAGTACATCAACTAATGTGTTTAATGATTCACTACCTTTATTTCCTGTTTTAACTGCAACAACATTTACATATGGCGATTCTTCACCTTCTAAAATCAAGGCGTCTTCCAATGGATTCAAGTCTGCTCCAATTGCATAATTGGTATTAATCGCCACTAAAGTGTTTTCTTCTGACTCATATAGTTCTGGTAAGAATGCTGCATCATAATCATAGGAGAATTTTAAATCTTTTGGGTTCTCTACAATATCTTCCGTAGTAGCCTCTACTTTGTCTACTTTTTCAGAAAGCTTAATAAGCCCTTCCTTTTCTAACAAGGATAGTACTCGTCCATGATCAGCGACAGATCGGCTCATAAGTACTTCAGTTCCTTTGGCAACTTCGTCAACACTGTTAATTGTTTTCGAATATATTCCAATTGGCTCAATGTGAATTCCACCAATATGTGTAAAATCATATCCAATATCTGCAATTTGCTTATTTAAATAAGGAATATGTTGGAAATAATTTGCGTCAAGTTCACCACTTGAAAGGTCTTCATTTGGTAAAACATAGTCAGTATACTCTTCAATCTTTAATGTTATTCCTTTTTCCTTAAGAATAGGCTTAGCTTTCTCTAATATTTGTGCGTGCGGAGTACTGGATGCCCCAACCTTAATAACATTATCATCTGAACTGGACTCATCACCGCCACAAGCTGCTAACGTTACTACAAAAAATATAGTTACAAATACCAAGATCTTTTTCATTTTATCTCTCTCCTTTATCTTTTATCTAATTTGTTAGTAATAAAATCCCCAATGAATTGAAAAATAAATACAATGATTACGATTAATACGGTACAAACAAACACGACATCAAACATACGTCGCTGGAATCCAAAAAAATATGCATAATTTCCTAAACCACCAGCCCCTATAACACCAGCCATTGCAGTATAGCCAATCAAGGCAATTGCAGTGACAGTAAGTCCTGATACAAGTGCTGGCATTGATTCTGGAAGTAATACACGAAAAATAATTGTGCGAGTCTTTGCACCCATAGATTTCGCTGCTTCAATCACTCCCTTATCAACTTCCTTCAATGCAATCTCTACAAGTCGACCATAAAATGGAGCCGCACCAATGATTAAAGCTGGTAATGCTGCATTTGGTCCCCGAATGGTTCCAATCAGAAAGTCAGTAAATGGGAACAAAAGTAATATTAAAATTATAAATGGAATCGCTCTAAATACGTTTACGATTGATGCCACGATTAAATTAAGAAGTTTATTCTGCCAAATACCCCCTTTCATCGTCAGATAAAGTAGTAACCCTAATAGTATTCCGAAAATAAATGTTCCAAATAATGAAAGGATGGTCATGTAAAAGGTTTCGTACGTGGCAACCCATAAATCTTCCATATTCAAATTTGGGAAAAGATTAGTTAGCATCGCGAACCACCTCCACTTCAACTGAGGTCTCATTTGTTATAAAGTCTATAGCTTTATTGATTTCACTCAACTCACCATCAGCCTGAACAAATAGTGTTCCATACGCACCACGCTGCGTTTGGGTGATCTTACCTTGCAGAATGTTAATATCAATTGCAAATCTCTTAGCAACTTGACTAATTAATGCCTGGTTTGTTGTCTCACCAATGAAATGAAGCCGAATAAGCTTACCACTATCATAAGTATCAATTAAATGGGCAACTCCATCATCTTCATCATTGGTTCCCATAACCTGCTCAACGAATTTCTTTGTAACAGGCTTCTCAGGTCGTAAAAAAACATCCAGAACATCGCCTTGTTCAACGATTCTTCCTTCTTCCATTACTGCTACCTGATTACATATTTTGCGAATCACATGCATTTCATGAGTAATTAGAATAACTGTTAAACCAAGCTTTTTATTGATATCAACTAACAAATCTAATATCGAGTTGGTCGTTTCCGGATCAAGTGCTGAAGTTGCTTCATCACACAGCAATACTTTTGGATTATTTGCAAGTGACCTCGCTATCCCAACACGCTGCTTCTGCCCACCACTTAACTGAGAGGGATAAGCACTTTCTCTTCCTGCAAGTCCAACTAATTCGATTAATTCTTGAACACGTTCTTCACGTTCAATTTTTGATACGCCTGCAATCTCCAATGGAAATGCAATGTTATCTTTTACGGTCCGTGACCACAATAAATTAAAATGTTGAAAAATCATGCCTATTTCCTGACGTGCCACTCGAAGTTGTTTTGAATTTAATGCAGTAATTTCCTGCTGATCAATGACGATTTTCCCACCAGTAGGTTCTTCCAGCCGATTGAGCAATCGTACAAATGTACTTTTACCCGCACCACTGTAGCCAATGACACCAAAAATCTCACCTTCATTTATATCAAGGGTTAAATCATCCACTGCTGTAATGTTGCTTTTATTTGATTTAAAAATTTTATTTAAACCCTCTATTGAAATCACAAGTATTCCTCCTTTGCCATCCACTATTATGTCCTACTTAATAAGAAAAACGCCTTTCTGTAAGAGAACAGAAAGACGTAATATATGTAGTCTTTACGTTCCCTTATCTGTCAAAGCAGCTGCTTTGCAGGAGTTGGCACCTTTCAAATAAAAAAACATTTGAGGTTGCCGCGGTTTCATAGGGCCAGCCCCTCCACCGCTCAAGATAAGAGATATAAACTATTTAATTAAAATTCGATAATCCAGATAATAGCACGCATATTATCATGTGTCAATAAAATTATTTATCTGAAAATAAAGCTGGTTCGTAGTCCATTAAGTAGCTATATATATTGGCAATTGATTTAAATGCGTAAATTTTTTCCTTGATCTCGTTACCATCCTTAATTAAAAGACATGGTACACTTTCAATTTGATTATCCTGCATAAACTCCGGGTGCAGCGAGGCATTCATGTCATAAAAAATATCCTGTTTATGAACCGATTCAATCTTATCAAGCATTGATTTTGCCAACGCGCATGTACCACAAAATGGTGTATAAATATATAATAAATAATGATCTTGTTCTAATTGTTCCTCATTAATCTGTTGCAATACTACCACCCTAAATCAAGAATATGGGATTAACCTCGATTCGTTTGCCTACCAATGCCGTTGCAAGAATATTTTCAGGGGTTGTTGCTACTTCACGAAACTCACTGCTCACATAAATGTGTTCAGCATGCGGAAGCTCACGCGTTAACTGTTTGCGCAGTTTTATCCCTGAACTATCCTCATCAACTAAAATAAAAACATCCCTATTATCCAAATCATACGTTTCCAAAAGCTCGTCAAATCGTTCAACACCGAGTGTCCCATTCGTGCAAATTACTTCAACATCATCTGTTATCACCCGTTTGACCTGCTTTTTATCAGTTAGTCCCTCAACAATGATAACTTTTTCTACGTCATTTGTCATCATTACATGCACTCCTTACATTAAATTAACTGAATGCATTAATCATATATTTTACTACTTTTTTCAACCCACATCCAATAATTAATATTATTGCATTACGAATTATTCATATTAGATAGTTTATGCTTAAACCGAATTATTAAGTATGAATATAGATTTTTTAAAAGATATAAAGTGCGACACAACACCAAGAGCCTACTACGCAAAGGACGTGCGAGTGCAGACGTTCATCCATCTTTCCAGGATATTGTGAACATATCTAGTGCAGGTAAATACTAGGAAGTGTTGCATTAACTTACCTGTTAAGACTCATTGATCGGAAAAACAACTATTTCTGAAAACAGCCAAAAAAAAGTAACGGGTTCACTTGTGAGGTGCAAAACAGTAAATCTCAAGTGAAATCTCAGCTATAATCTCATAGTTTTCACTAGACAGACTGGTGTCCACGGATTTGGCGGATCCTCATTCCGTTATTTCCTTAAAAACGCCTATTTTGGTCGTGTTATGTAATCCTCATTCCGCTATTTACCCTTTTCAGCCATATTTTTCAAAGTTATTAGGTAAATAACGGAACCAGAAACCGATTCAACCTTCTAAGACGGCTTTTTCACCCATTTAGCGGAACCACGATTCACTTTACCGGTTTGTGTGATTCACATTCCGCTTAATTCACACCATAAATCACATTAAAATCACGTACACTACAATTTCGTTGTGAATTACATTATAGCAATAAAAAAGACCGACTTCACAAGATCGATCGCAGTGTGCAGTCAGCCTTATTAATAGGATTAATCTTCCTCGATTATTTCCTGATATTGCTCAGCAGATAGTAAATTATTTAGTTCTGAATCGTCAGATGGCTCCAAAACAACCATCCATGCTTTTTCATATGGTGATTCATTAACAAATTCAGGGCTATCCTCTAATTCTTCATTGATTTCTACAACTTTTCCGCTGATTGGGGCGTACAACTCGGAAACCGTTTTAACAGATTCAACGCTGCCGAATGGCTCATCTACTTCAACCTCTTCACCTACTTCGGGAAGTTCAACAAATACAATATCCCCTAATTCGGATTGTGCAAATTCTGTAATCCCAATACGTACATTACCATCTTCTTCTTTTACCCATTCGTGTTCTTCTGAATATAATAAGTCTTTTGGTAAGCTCATCTAAATCCCTCCGTTAATTAATTGCAATATTACTATACTAGGTATATGGACTTTTTTCTAGCATTTTTACTTTTATTAAAGCCAACTTTCAGTGAAGGTTTCTTCCTTGAATCCAACAATCACTTTTTTTCCGTCGGTTGTAATTGGTCGCTTAATTAGCATACCATCAGATGCCAGAATATCAGCCATTTCTTCAGTAGTCGCATCTTTAATTTTATCCTTAATATTTAATTCACGATATTTCTTGCCGCTCGTATTAAAAAACTTTTTGGGTGGTAATCCACTCTTTGCAATTAGGCTCTGAAGCTGATCACTTGATGGTGGCTCGTCCACAATATGTATGCTAGTATAGTCGATTTCATGCTCGTCTAACCATTTCTTCGCCTTTTTACAAGTTCCGCAATTTGGATACCAATAAAACGTTAATCCCACTTCATCCCTCCTAACAATTTCAGATGTTAATTTTATTATAGCAAATATAATGAAGGTCGGTCGATGAAATTGTGAAATTTCAAAGACTTCCTACAAAAGATTTATATGATTGGCTAATGTGCTATAATACTGGCAGATTAGTTAATAAGGGGAATAATCGATGCATTATATAAACGCTTTACCGGTATACTCTATCCTCCTATCCCTTGTCATTTTCATTTCTATAAGATTCATAATTTTAAGGAAAACCGATCGAAAAATTGTCCTATACCAAGAATTCATTTACAGTTTGTGGATTATTTATATGGAAAGTTTACTTTATCTGACAGTGTTTCCTTCTACAGATGCTACTCGAAGTGATTGGGTTGGCATAAATCTGATACCATTTAACACGATTGAAAATTATTTATTTTTATTCTTCCAAGGCGAGATATCCGTTGCTTCTGTTAATCTATTAGGAAATACTGTTGTATTTGTTCCAATGGGAATATTGCTTGTATTAGTAAACAGCAAAATTAGTTTTAAAAAGATGTTTCTAATAGGTATTGGAACATCTTTAACTATTGAAGTAACACAACTTGTTCTTTCTTTACTCAATGTCCTTTCAAGAAGTTTCGACGTTGATGATCTTATATTAAACACAACCGGCGTTATTATAGGATTTGCACTTATGAAAATTGGATTATTTTTTATTAGGTTGAAAAAGTAAGGCTCTTTTAATAACTTTTTACTTATTCTAACAGTTAATTATTTCTACGACAGAAACTAGAGTAACCTATGTAGTACTAAGTGTGGCTCTCTGACTACGCAGCTGGAATCGTTAAAATCTTGTTTTAATCCATCTTTCCAGGATATTGTGACCATACCCAGCAGAGGAAATACACGGTGACTCCTTCGGGAACAACAATCTCTTAAGAAACTGCCAAATGTAAAACCACCCTCACAATAAATGTAGAGGGTGGTTAATTATTTTTAGACTAGATATTTTTCTTCTTCAATTATCTTAGCAGCAATTTCACGTTTTTTCCCAATCACATCTGTTGGCGTGTGACGAGTCAGCTTACGTAATGATGAAAGCATCATACGGAGAGTATCGCCTGATTCAACAGCAATTAGAGTTTCTTTTGCATCTGCCTCAATGCGATTAAATGCTTCCTGCACATATACTTGTGTGTAAAGAAGTTTTTGTTTATTCTTTTCTTCTCCAGACTTAGTAATAGCTTTTTCTGTACGAAGAATTGCTGATTCCATGTTATATACTTCAGCTGTCATATCGGCAAGATTTACAAGAATCTCCTGTTCATTTTCAAGCTTTTTCCCATATTTCTGAGCTGCCAGCCCAGCACCAAGCAATACCATTTTCTTCGCATTTTTCAATAGATATTTTTCCTGTTCTAACGTTTTATCGCCAACTTCTTCAGGCATCATCATCATTAGTTCTTCCTGAAGACTCTGCGCTTGTTGAAGTAATGGCAATTCACCTTTCATTGCTTTTTTCAGCAATGTTCCAGGAACGATTAACCGGTTAATTTCATTTGTTCCTTCAAAAATACGGTTAATTCTTGAGTCACGGTATGCACGCGCAACTTCATATTCTTCCATAAAGCCATACCCACCGTGTAGTTGAACAGCTTCATCTGTTACATAATCAAGACATTCGGTTGCAGTGTATTTATTCATGGAGCACTCGATTTGATATTCTGCAATTGCCTTAGCAACTTCACGGCCATCTTTTAATTCCTCATCCGACAAAGCACCCATACGTTGTTCAAATAATCCTACTGTACGATATACAGCACTTTCGTTCGCATAGGTTCTTGTTGCCATTGTTGCTAATTTTTCCTGTGTTAGGCTGAAACTTGAAATTGGCGTATTAAACTGCTTACGTTCATTCACATATTTTGTTGCAACCTCAAGTGCACGTTTTGATCCACCTACACCACCAATTGCAAGCTTATAGCGGCCAACGTTCAGGATGTTAAATGCAATAACATGACCACGGCCTTTTTCCCCTAATAGGTTTTCAACTGGTACTTCTGCATCTTCCAGAATCAATGTACGAGTTGACGAGCTCTTAATACCCATTTTCTTTTCTTCTGGTCCAGTTGATACTCCAGGGAATTCACGTTCAACAATAAATGCTGAGAAATGTTCGCCATCAATTTTTGCATAAACAATGAAAACATCCGCAAATGCTGAGTTAGTGATCCACTGTTTCTCACCATTTAAAATATAGTGTGTACCTGCGTCATTTAATTTTGCAGTTGTTTTTGCTCCCATTGCATCTGAACCAGAGCTTGGTTCGGTTAATGCATAAGCAGCCAATAATTCACCTGTGGCAAGTTTTGGCAAGTATTTTTCTTTTTGCTCATCATTACCGAAGAATACAATTGGCAATGAACCGATACCAACATGAGCTCCGTGTGTTACCGAGAATCCACCAGCACGTGAGAACTTCTCGGTAATTAGTGATGAACTGATTTTGTCTAGTGCAAGACCTCCATATTCTTCTGGAACATCAGAACCAAGCAATCCTAGTTCCCCAGCCTTTTTCAATAAATCTACTGAATGTTCAAATTCATGGTTTTCCAGATTATCAATTTTCGGTACGACTTCGCCTAATACGAAGTCTTCTGTTGTCTTTGCAATCATTTTATGTTCTTCAGTAAAATCCTCTGGTGTGATGACATCTTCACCTGTTAAATCTTCTGTTAAAAATGCTCCACCCTTAAAAATTTTCTCTTTTGTTTCACTCATTAGAATCGTTCCTTTCCATTATTGGATGGCGCCATAATTTGTGCGCCCTTATTGCTTACTTCTGATAGATAAAATTATGAAGTCCGGCGAATCTGCAGCGAACTACGGCATTGCTAGCAATTTTATAGTAGTTCAAATACTCCAGCAGCGCCCATTCCACCACCGATACACATTGTTACGACACCATATTGTACGTTGCGGCGTTTCATTTCATGAATAAGACTTAACGTCAATTTTGTACCTGTCATGCCAAGCGGATGGCCCAGCGCAATTGCTCCACCGTTTACATTTACAATGTTCGGGTCTAGATCAAGTGCCTGGATTACTCGAACAGATTGTGATGCGAATGCTTCATTTAACTCGAATAATCCGATATCAGATAGCTCAAGACCAGCTATTTTCAAAGCTTTTGGTACTGCTTCAACAGGACCAACACCCATAATTTCCGGTTCTACTCCTGCTACTGCGAACGAACGGAACTTAGCAAGCGGCTTTAACCCTTCTGAATTTGCTTTATCACGGTCCATCAGAAGTACGGAACCAGCCCCATCACTCATTTGCGAAGAGTTACCTGCTGTAACAGAACCTGTTACGTTAAACGCTGGGCGAAGTTTTCCCAATACTTCCTTAGTTGTTCCAGGACGGACCCCTTCGTCCATTTCAAACATGAATTTCTTTTCTTCAATTTTATTCTTTTCGCCAACAACTCGATTTGTCACTTCTACCGGGACAATTTCATCCTTAAATTTACCTTCTTGTATTGCCTTGCCAGCACGTTCATGACTTTGTACAGCAAAAGCATCCTGGTCTTCACGGGAAATACCAAAGCGATTTGCTACTTCTTCTGCCGTGTGACCCATTCCCATATAATATCCTGGTGCATCCTGGACAAGCTTTGTGTTTGGCTTAATAACATGACCACCCATTGGGATCAGGCTCATTGATTCTGCACCACCAGCAATGATCGAGTCACTTGCACCAACCATAATACGTTCTGCTGCATATGCAATACTTTGTAAACCTGATGAACAATAGCGGTTGATTGTAATTCCTGGCACATCATTTCTTAGTCCTGCCAGACCAGCGATGTTACGAGCCATATTCATACCCTGTTCTGCTTCTGGCATCGCACATCCAATAATCACATCATCAATATTTCCGTCGTAATTCCCTGCACGCTTCAATGTTTCTTTTATTGTTAATGCTGCTAAATCATCTGGTCTTGAATTTGCCAGGGATCCTTTATTTGCTCTTCCTACAGGGGTTCTTGCACCTGCAACAATTACTGCTTCCTTCACATTTCTTCCCCCTCTTCTATTAGTTACGTAGTGGTTTTCCTTTTAATAACATGTGTTGCATACGCTGTTGTGTTTTTGGCTCAGCAATTAAGCTTAAGAAAGCCTCGCGCTCTAAATCAAGCATTACCTGCTCATCAATTAACGTTCCTTCTTTAATACGTCCACCTGATAAGACATAGGCAAGTTTTTCAGCAATTTTCACATCATAATCTGATGCATATCCGCCAAATCGCAATGTCTTTGCACCCAATAGCATTGCTGCATATCCAGCTTCGCCTACTACAGGAATCTTTTCGCGTTTCGGTGCTTGATAGCCGGCACTAGCTAGCGCCAATACCTTTTCTTTTGCATCGTGTAACAAGTGATCCGGATTTACACTAATAGCATCATTACTATTCAAAAATCCATTTTCACGAGCTTCAGCGGCTGAAGTTGATACTTTAGCCATCGCTACTTTTTCAAAAACATCGTTCGCTACTTTTGTCAGGTCAAGATCTACTCCCTCTGGCAGATTACGAAGTTCTTTCAGATAAAGTTCTTTCGTTCCGCCGCCACCTGGGATTAATCCGACTCCAAACTCAACAAGACCCATGTAGGTTTCAGGAGATGCCTGGATAGAAGCTGCCGGCAATGAAACTTCAGCACCTCCACCAAGCGCCATATTGAATGGTGCCGTTACAACTGGCTTTTCTGAATACTTAATATTCATCGCCATCTTTTGAAATTGACGGACAACCATGTCCAATTCAAAGAAATTATCGTCTTGAGCTTCCATTAGCATCATACCAAGGTTCGCGCCAACACAGAAATTTTTACCTTGATTACCAATTACAAGTCCTTTATAATTTCTTCCTACTTCTTCAATTGCAAAGTTTACCATTTGGATGATATCAAGACCGATTGCATTACTTTGTGAATGGAATTCCAGTCCTGCAACACCATCACCTAAATCTATTAAACTTGCTCCCGTATTCTTTTTAATGACCCCATTAACATCTTTTAAACGCTTTAAATTAATCTCTTTTTCATTAAAGTTCTGTTGCTTGTATTCACCGTTATCATAGTAATAAACATTGCCATTTTCGGTTTTATAGAAGGACTCGTTTCCATTTTCCAGTAGCTCAAGCACCCATTCAGGTACTGTTTCGCCCTCTTCCTGCATCCGTTCAACAGATTTACGCAAGCCAATTGCATCCCATGTTTCAAATGGACCAATTTCCCAGCCGAATCCCCATTTCATTGCCTGATCAATTGATACGATATCATCAGCAATTTCGCCTGTAAGCTCTGCAGAATAAATTAAAACTGGCTTCATTATTGACCATACCAAGTCACTTGCTCGGTCGCCTTTGGCTGATACAAGCGCTTTCAATTTACGACGAGATCCTTTTTCCTGCTTCGCCGTTTCCGTAGCAGCAGTTTTTAGCTTTTTACGATCCTCGTATTCTAGTGTTTCCGGATTCAATTCATAGATTGTACTTCCGTCTTTCCCTTTTTTCTTAAGGAAAAACCCTTGGCCACTCTTGGCACCAAGCCAGCCGTTATCCTGCATTTTCAAAATAAAATCAGGAACATCGAATACTTCTTTTTCTGCACCTTCAACTTGATCGTAAACATTTTTAGCAACGTGAATAAATGTATCTAAACCAACAACATCCAATGTACGGAATGTAGCACTTTTTGGACGTCCAATCATTGGCCCGGTAACAGAATCTACTTCACCAACACTGTACCCGCCTCTTAACATTTCCTGCACTGTCACAAGCAATCCATATGTACCGATACGATTGGCAATGAAATTTGGTGTGTCTTTTGCTTCAACTACACCTTTGCCCAGCACATTTTCACCAAACGTTTTCATGAATTCCAGTACTTCTGGATCTGTGTGTTTTGTCGGAATAACCTCAAGCAATTTCAAATAGCGTGGCGGATTGAAAAAGTGTGTCCCAAGGAAATGCTTTTGAAAATCCTTTGAGCAATCAGCAGCCATATCCTCTACCGAAATACCTGAAGTATTGGAAGTTATAATACTTCCTTCTTTACGATATTTATCCACATTTGCAAATACTTTCTTCTTAATATCCAGGTTCTCCACAACGACTTCAATAACCCAATCTACATCTCCCAATTTTTCCATATCATCATCCATGTTGCCAACTTCGATTAAGTCAAGACTTTTTGTTGAGGTAATTGGTGATGGATTTTGTTTACGCAGCGCTTTTTTGCTTTGTGCAGCAATACGATTTCGTACAGCGCGATCCTCTAGTGTTAAGCCCTTCTTTTCTTCATCTTTTGTTAACTCTTTTGGTGCAATATCGAGCATAATTGTCGGTATTCCAACGTTAGCCAAGTGGGCAGCAATTCCAGACCCCATAACACCTGAGCCTAACACTGCAGCACGCTTGATTGTTTGCTTCATGTTTTGTCCCCCTATCTTCATTTGAATGAATACTCATTCATTTTTAACTGTAAAAATAAAAGATAGTCTCCTATCCATCTATTTATTAGTATAAATTATATTCTGATATTTCGCAATAAAAAAAGAGTATATTTTTTTCTATTTTGGCTTTAATGACTTGTGAAACTGCGTTAAACTATTAAAGGCTTCATATACAGAAAGGACCTGACAGTTATGAACAAGAAACTTGTAACCGAATACTTACAAATTGTTATTGGTGCTTCACTCGTCGCACTTTCATATAATATATTCCTATTACCTTCAAAACTAGCAGCCGGTGGTATTTCCGGGATAAGTACAATTCTTTTTGAACTATACGAATTAAGTCCTGCATACACGCAGTTTTTAATTAATCTTCCCATTTTTATAATCGGCTGGCTTGCAATGGGTAAAGATTTTAGTTGGAAGACATTATTAGGAACATTTTGGGTACCTTTTGTTATTTTCCTAAGTGCTGATTTTCCTTACACAATTAACAACCCGCTACTAGGCGCAATCTATGGTGGTATTGTTTTAGGTGCCGGTCTTGGAACTGTTTATAAAGGAAATGGATCTACCGGTGGTACCGCCGCAATTGCTCAAGTTGTAAAGAAATTTACTGGACTATCAAGTGGGTACTCTCAGTTAATTGTAGATGGGTTTGTTGTTGTATCTTCTATTATCGTGTTTAATCTGGAGCTTACACTTTTTGCTTTAATGTGTATTTATGTCACAAGTAAAACAATTGACATCGTTCAATTACGCACATCTGCATCCAAATTAATTCTGATTATCACTGAAGATGAAGACAAAATCCAAGGTCTTATTGGAGAACGGATAGATCGTGGATTAACTAAGGTTCGAACTATAGGCGGCTATTCAAATGAAAATAAAACAATGATTCTTTGTGTTACTGAACAACAAGAAGCAGTTCAACTGAAAAAAACATTGCAAAAAGAGGTACCAACATCCTTTGTCATATTCCTTAATGCATCAGAAGTACTGGGACGAGGATTTTCGCTGGATAAATATTATGGGCAGAAGTTTTAAAAAATGGCTTCTTTATAGCAATTAGCAGCAGATATAGTTATTTAGTTATTAAAATAACAGATGATGCATTTAAATTATGTTGCAATGCTACACGGAGACTCATGCGGGAACAGCGGCCAGGTCAAGATCCCACAGCGAATGGTTTTGGTTAGCGAGGAGCCTCGACGGTCGCCCGCGGAAAGCGTAGTGTATTTCTGGAGCGTATGTTATGTTGAAGTTATATCAATAGCGACAAATTATATAAAATCCCTCGTATCCAATCTGATACGGGGGATTTAATTGATCTATTATTTTTTAAAGATACCCTTTAAGACAAACATTACATTAGCCGGACGTTCTGCCAGGCGACGCATGTTGTAACCGTACCAGTCTTTACCGTATGGCACATATACACGCATTTTATATCCTTGTTTTCTCAGCCTGTTCTGTAATTCAATCCGAATACCAAACAACATTTGAAATTCAAATTGTTCACGTGGAATATTATGTTCTTGTTCCAGTTGTTTCACATAATCGATAATTGCATCATCATGTGTTCCAACAGCAGTGTAATTACCATTTAATAAATTCATTTTAATTAGCTTTTTATAATTCTCATCAACGTCTTTCTTATCAGGGAAAGCGACTTCAGGTGACTCTTTGTATGCCCCTTTTACAAGACGAAGATACGGATTATATTCATCAAGATCTTGTAAGTCCTCTTCTGTACGATATAAGTACGCCTGTAATACTGTACCAATATTTTCATACTCACTTCGCAATTCTTTGAAAATATCCAATGTTTTGCCACAACGTTCGTAGTCTTCCATATCAATCGTCACGGTTACATTATGCTGCTTACCTGCATCAAGAATTTTTCGCAAACTATCCATTACTAATTCTTCCGATATATCCAGTCCCAGTGATGTCAGTTTTAGAGACAACTCAGAATCCAAACCTTTATCTGCAATCTTCTTTATTGCATTAATACATTCATCAGCAGATTCTTTAGCCTCTTGCTCATTATCGACAAACTCTCCAAGATGATCGATCGTAACGACAAATCCATCATTGTTTATTTCCTTGATCTTTCTTGCTGCATGATCAATATCTATACCTGCAACAAAACGGGATGCACCAAATTTGAACCCGTATTTTTTCGCCAATTTTGTAAGCGTTTTATTTTTTGATAAAAATAAGAAGAAGTTACGCATAAGTTGTTCCACGCTGATTACCCCCAACTAAAAAAATTTTCTGTATTACATATTCTGTGCACAATTAATATCATATCATGTATTTCTTGAAAAGAGTATCATTTTTTACGTTTTATGAGTGATTTCAGCCTTTTTTGGCGAAATTAATCGATTTATTTCGTTTCTTCTCGCTTTTATGGATAGTAAATCCAGTTTCCGCTATATTGTAAGCAATTATATAAGAGAAGCTGAATTCCATTTTAAGGAATACAGCTCATATCTCATGCTACTATATCATAGCCTTGGTCTTCTATTGCTTCCCGCATATCAGCTACGCTAGCTTTTGCATCATCGTAGGTTACGTCGACTTTCCCAGATCCAAGGTTAACCTCCACACCAGTAATTCCATCTAATTCTTCCAAAGCACCTTTTACTGAACTTTCACAGTGTCCACACGTCATTCCTTTTACCTCTAAAGTAATCTGCATATAAATAACCTCCTAATAATTGAGCAAATTAAAATTAATATCTAGAATTGGGAATTACCATAGGATTATTGTCCTATATAAATATAATAACTTTTAACTACTTTTCTTACAATTAATTGATCCCTCATCACTAATCGAAATCATTCCTATTTACAAATCGTAATCATTACGATAATATAATATAACAAACTATAAATGAGAGGGTTAAATTCATGAGAAGAACACATTACGCATTTATCTTAATTACTATTATAGGAATCATTGCGTCAGGATGCTCATCCTCCTCTGATTCTAAAAATAACAATGATTTAACACTATACACATCAATTTATCCAATACAGTATGCCGTTGAAAGAATTGGCAGCGAAACGGTAAATATAAAATCGATTTATCCTCCAGGTGTTGATGCGCACACATATGAACCTACCTCCAAAGAAATGACGACTATAGCAGACGGAGATGCATTCATTTACCTCGGTGCAGGGATGGAAGGATTTGCTGAAACTGCTGCATCTGCACTCGATTCCCAGGATATTAGATTGATTGAAATAGGGTCACAAGAAGAATTATTTCATCAAGATGCAAATAATAACACTGAACATGACCACAGCGATCGTAATCCTCACATTTGGTTAGATCCAAAGCGTATGCTTAAAATGTCCAGTTATATTAAAGGCAAGCTTATCGAAATGGATCCTGAAAATAAACAGGCATATACAAAAAACTTTAATGATCTAAAAGAAGATCTATTAGCATTAGATAAACGTTTTGAAGAAACACTACAACCAAAAGTCAAAAAGGAGATCCTCGTATCACACGCAGCATACGGATATTGGGAAGAGCGTTATGACATCGAGCAAATTGCTATAAGTGGATTGTCTTCGAGTGACGAACCATCACAAAAAGAATTAACCGAAATTATTGACCTGGCAGAAGAGAAAAAGTTAAATTATGTTATTTTTGAACAAAGTGGCTCTGATAAAGTTTCCAAAATTATTCAGGATCAAATAGGTGCAGAAGCATTGTACATCCATAACCTTTCTGTATTAAACGAAGAGGATATTGAAAATGAAGCAGATTATCTATCTTTAATGAACAAAAACCTTGAAGTACTTGATAAAGCTACAAATTAGGAGGATTCCCCTATGAATGAACCAATCATTTCTATGAAAAATATTGAATATGCATATGAAAATAAAAGTGTCCTGAGTAATATAAACTTTGAAATTCCGCAAGGCTCTTTTATGGGGTTAGTAGGACCAAATGGCGGGGGAAAAACAACGTTAATTAAGCTCATTCTTGGACTACTAAAACCGGATAGTGGCTCCATTGACCTTTTCGGCCAGCCAATTGATAAGTTTAAAGCATGGGATAAAATTGGCTTTGTATCTCAAAAATCCAATTCATTCAACAAGGGGTTTCCAGCAACTGTTTTTGAAGTTGTCTCAATGGGACTGACTGCAAAAGTCGGATATTTGAAGTTTTTCACTACAAAACATAAAAAGAAAATCTTGCATACCATTGACCAAGTGGGTATGGGGGAATACGCTTATGAGAATATCGGTAATCTCTCAGGTGGTCAGCAACAGCGCATCTTTATTGCCCGATCATTAGTTAGTGACCCGGAGTTACTCATTCTTGACGAACCTACTGTTGGTGTCGATTATGAAAATGTGCAGCGTTTTTACGAGCTATTGCATCAGTTAAATAACGAACAGAACATTACTTTACTCCTTGTTACGCATGACACTGGAACAATGACTGAGCATGCGACAGATATTGTTTGCTTGAACAAAACACTGCATTTTCATGGAAATCCTAAAGAGTATTTATCGTTATCAGAGAAAGATTTATCACAGTTCTACGGTCATCCAGTAAATATAGTTACACACGATCATTAACGTTGGGGGAAAGAATATGCTAGCTGATTTTATACAATACGACTTTTTGCGAAACACATTTTTAACCGGACTATTAATTGGAATCATCGCACCACTGCTTGGTACTTTCATTGTAGTCCGTCGTCTTTCCCTTATCGCTGATGCGTTATCACATGTAACTTTAGCCGGTATTGCATTTGGTCTATTAATAGAGAAAAAGTTCGCAGCCGGACTTATTACTCCATTGTATAGTGGGATGGCATTTTCCGTACTTGGTTCAATTTTTATTGAAAAGCTACGAGGCGTGTATCAAGCATATCAAGAACTGGCAATTCCAATTATTTTATCTGGTGGTGTCGGTCTAAGTGTTATATTTATTTCACTTGCAGATGGTTTTAATACAGAGCTTTTCAATTATTTATTTGGGTCTGTATCTGCAGTAAGTCAAAATGATTTTTATTCTATCCTGGCAATTTCCATTGTTATCATTCTAGTGATTCGGTTATTTTATAAAGAACTTGTCACCCTATCATTTGATGAAGAACATGCAATCGTCTCAGGAATTCATTCCAAACGGATTCATTTACTTTTTATTGTTCTGACCGCATTAGTAATTGCCGCATCGATACGAATTGTTGGTGTCCTACTCGTATCAGCATTAATGACATTGCCTGTTGCAGCAAGCATGCGAATTGCTCGTGGTTTTAAACAAATGATTATATATTCCATTGTCTTCGGTGAGCTAGCTGTTATCATAGGTTTAATATCCGGCTATTATTTCAGTATTCCGCCGGGGGGTACGATTGTCCTTGTATCGATTGTTATTTTACTGCTTTCAATTGGATTGAAACGCTTTACCTATACTCCGAAAAAAGAGAGGGAAGTCGAATGAAGTTACAGGAAGCACTTGAAAAACTTAAAAGCCAAGGCTATAAAACTACTGCAAAACGTCAAGACATCTTGGCCTATTTTGATGAAACTGATGGTTATCGAACTGCAAAAGACTTACTTCAGCACATGGAACCCACATATAAAGGAATAAGCTTTGACACCCTTTACCGTAACTTGCATTTATTTGACGAGGTTGGCATTCTGGAAACTACTGAACTGAACGGGGAAAAACATTTCAGAATTACATGTACCCATCATCATCACCATCACTTTATTTGTAAAGATTGCGGCAAAACAAAAGAAATCGATGTATGTCCAATGAATGAGGTACAGAATTCACTTGGAAACTATGCAATAGAAGGACATAAGTTTGAAATTTATGGTTTATGTCCGGTGTGTCAGGACGCCTAATTGATGAAGATCTATTTAGCTGTCGGTATCGGGGGTATGGTAGGCGCCTCAGGGAGATATGGAATATCTATTTTATTTTGGACAAATACAAGCTTCCCCTACGCTACTTTAATTGCTAATTTGCTTGGATGTTTTCTGCTCAGTTTCTTACTTCATCATGATTCCATTAAACGTAAGTTGAGTCCAGAAGTGTTTGCAGCACTTGGAACTGGAATGATTGGTTCGTTTACAACTTTTTCAACTTTCGCAGTCGAAACAGTTGAGCTGTTTAATAGTAGCTTCCTTTTAGCTGGTAGCTATATAGTACTTAGTATTATTGGCGGGCTTCTATTTTGTTATCTTGGTTTCAAGATGGCATTTAAAAAGCGGGTGAGAGTATGAATATTATCCTAGTTGCACTCGGCGGTTTTCTTGGAAGCATAGCCCGTTATTATATTTCATTAAAAGCAAATAAACGCCTGATTGGAACTTGGACTGCTAATATTACTGGTTCCATTGTTCTAGCATTACTTTTTCGATATTACTTAGATAATAGCATTTCAGAATGGCTATGGGTGTTTTTAGGAGTTGGCTTTTGCGGGGCGTACACCACATTTTCTACGTTTGGAAATGAAACAATAAAGCTCATATTAGAGAAAAGATATTGGCTGGCAATAGGGTATGTACTTAGCTCACTTACAGTATCAGTGTTGTTTGTTTACCTTTTAATCTAAAACTTATTTAGGAAACTATTAAAAGAACTGTACCACGATTAAATATGTGGTACAGCTTTTATATATATGAACCGATTTTAACACAACTTGATAATCGGAATAATTTCGGATTAACTTTTTAATGTTCGCGCTCTTCTGTTGATGTTCACGCTCTTCTGTCGATGTTCGCGCTCTTCTGTTGATGTTCCCGTTCTTCTGTTGATGTTTCCACACTCATTCCGTAATTTCATACTCAGCTAAATACTTCTTCCAGAACCTTTTCTTCATCATGGTCAAGCATATTTTTTTGAATAACTTGATCGGCTGATTTGTTCATTTGGTCTTCCAGTTCGTGTGATGCATCAGACTCACCTACTACATAAATCTTCTCCCATTTACGGTCTTTGGCTTTCTTGTCTAATTTTGGTGCAATACTTTTATACCAACGTTGTTTGTTCGCTTCATATCGATCCTTGAAATTTTCCTGTTGCAGACTTTTACCACCTGATCCCATGGATGCGTCTGCTTTATGTGGACCTGAGAATTGACGCCAATCATCTGTATTAATATCAAGTTCGTAGTAAATTGTATCCTCAATCTCATTAAGGTGTGTTTCCATTACTTTTATTTGATTTTGCTGTACAAGAATAATTCCGGATTTCGGAAAGTTATCATTAAGTGCTTTAAGTTGATCAACTTTTGCAGTTTCTTCCCAGAAAAACTCTGTCTTCAATCGCATTTGCACACGTGCTGCATACCAAACATCTTCATTAGCGGTTGCAAATAAGACAATGCCCTTTCTAAAATGCTGTTCATTAGCATGGACGTACTTTTCAACCTTTTGCTTAATCAGTTGAAAATTCTTAAGTTCTTCTTTGTTATCATCTTCTTCTAAATAGCTTTCAAAATTCCGCAACCCATTTTTAAGATGAATTTTCCACTCCCCAGCCTGCTGCTCCGGGTCAGAAGGATCTGTATTCAGATACATGGAAAACACCTTGTTTGCACCGTCTTTTCTAACCTTCTCTAGCTGTTTAATTTGCTCATTTAGATTCATTAGATATCGGCACTCCTTTCAATTTCTTAATTTACGTTTATCCGGTATCAGGCAGAATTAAACATACTATGAAGTCAGTTTCAATCCAACTGCAGCCGAAAGAACCATGCTAATAAATAAAAGACGGCGCCAATCCCTTGATTCCCCATATACAATCATTCCAATTAAAGTACTCCCAGCTGTCCCAATTCCTGTCCATATCGCATAAGCCGTACTCATTGGAATAGATTCCATTGCAAGTGCCAAAAAAATAAAGCTAATTGTAAATCCACCAAACAACCACCCGAATGTCAGAAAGTTCATCTTCCTATTCACTTTATTAATGCCCATAACTCCCGCCACTTCACCAAATCCGGCAATTAGTAAAAAAATCCAACTCATTATGAACCCTCTCCTTCATACTCAGTTGTAATTGTTTTAAGTCCGATAACACCAGTTAGTAATAGCAGAATCAATATGATTTTCACCAAATTAAATGGCTCACCAAACAACACAATTTCTAATATAACTGTCCCAGCAGTACCCATTCCAGTAAAAACTGCATATGAAGTACCTACCGAAAGCTTTCTCGAAGCAATAATTAATAAATGCATACTCAAATAAATTGCAATGGCAGTTAGTACCCATGTTCCCACATTCGACGCATGCTTTAAGCCAATCACCCATCCTATCTCAAAAATTCCAGCCAATAATACAATATTCCAGCTTCGTTTCATTTTACTCAACTCCTCCAATTAAAAAAGCCCGGAAAATATCCATCTTTAAGATATCCTCCCGGGCTTTTATCCCTCCGTGTACACGTTCGTGCGTCTTCTCTCGGACCAGTCCAATAATTGCGGAACCCTAGAAAACTTTTATTAATTAAGTATTAAAACATGTTTATAATTAATCTAGAAAAAATACGTAAGCTAATACTTTATTATTTTAACTTTTTTTATTTGGTAACCATCAATTTCCTCAACAATAAATTGATATCCTTCACCTTCAACAACTGATCCTTTTTCAGCATCTACGTTATGAGTTATAATCCAGCCACCGATTGTGTCAACTTCATCGTCCTCCAGTTCTGTCCCAAAATACGAATTAATTTCATCCAACAGGACTTTTCCTGCAACAATTGCTGTATCATCACTTACTTTTTCGATCATTGGCTTTTCATTAGCATCAAACTCATCACGAATTTCACCAACGATTTCTTCAAGTATATCCTCAACTGTTACAAGTCCTGCTGTTCCTCCATATTCGTCAATTACAATCGCCATATGAATACGTTCTTTTTGCATTTTAACCAATACTTGTTTAATCGGCGTGATTTCAGATACATGAATTATCGGCCGAATGAACTTTTCAATAGAGTCATAACTCTGATTTATATGACCAGTAAAGATCTCCTTCAAGTTCACCAAGCCGACAATGTGATCCTTGTCTCCATCCGCAACTGGATATCTGGTGAATTGCCCCTCCTGTATTACCTTAATATTTTCATCAAAACTATCCTCTTTAAAGAAACAGATCATCTCGGTACGAGGAATCATAATTTCTTTAGCAACACGTTCATCAAATTCAAAGATATTATTCACATATCTCATTTCTGATTGATTAATTTCACCACTCTTGTAGCTTTCGGACAAAATTAATCGTAACTCTTCCTCAGAATGAGCAACCTCTTGTTCATTCATTGATTTAAAACCAATCATTTTAGTAAGATACCGTGCTGCACCATTTAATAGCCAAATAAATGGGTACATAACTTTATAAAAGAAAATAAGCGGTCTTGCTAAGGATAATGTCACAGCCTCGGCTTTTTGTATAGCGATAGTTTTAGGTGCCAATTCTCCAACAACTACATGTAAAAAAGTGATGATAAAAAAGGCAATTGCAATTGATACACCATGTGAAACCGCCGCATTTATTTCTAGTTCGTCAAAAATCGGCTGCAACAGACTAGCTACAGCAGGTTCACCGAGCCAACCTATACCTAACGCTGTAACTGTTATCCCTAATTGACATGCAGATAAATAAGCATCCAAATTATTAATCAGTTTCCTTGCATGCACAGCTTTCTTATTTCCTTCTTCAATAAGGTGATCAATACGTGTTGTCCGAACTTTTACAATAGCGAATTCGGTTGCTACGAAAAACGCAGTCATCATTATTAAAATAGCTACTAATAACAAATTTATAATTGTCATTGAGAATCTCCTCACGTTTTAAGGATAAATTACTCTATTAATACATACCTTTTCATAAGGATAAATTATGGACAAGATATGTGGTGAGATTTTGAGTATGTTTAAAAAAATAATATCTATCTTAGCTGGGAGTGTATTCATAGCAATTGGTATTAATTATTTTGCTATTCCACATCATTTAGTAGACGGTGGAATTATTGGGTTAGGACTTATTGCCAAATACACCCTTGGGCTTAAACCAGGACTTACAATTATTGTTTTAAGTCTGCCATTATATATATATGCATGGTTTCATTTTCGATCCTATTTCTATAACGGGTTACATGGTTTATTGGTAACCTCACTTCTTATCGACTATTTTCATCCATTATCATCATGGGATACAGCTCCGATACTAGTCAGTGCAATTACAGGTGGATTTATGATTGGGACTGGTATCGGAATAATGTTATTAACCAAAACTAGTACTGGCGGTGTTGACCTTTTAGCATTAATGATTGCAAAATCAACCACACTTAACGTGGGGATCATTATCTTGATTATTGATTCCATCGTTATACTGTTTGGCTGGATTATCATTCAGGAAACAACTATTATTTTTTCAAGTTTAATGGTAATCATGATTGGATTAACAACATTTACGATTACAAAGTATTATACTGAATAACGATAAGTAGCTAAAAGATACCTTTTAGCTACTTGTTTCTATTTATCATTTTCTTTAGGTAACGGTTCTTTTTTAATCATTTTAATAAAGGATACAACAATTATTAGCAATATAATTGTGAACGGCAGTGCGGATACGAGTGATGCAGTCTGTAAAGCATCCAATCCACCTCCACCTGCAAGCAATAGCACAACCGCTATGGCAGTGATTAGTATTCCCCAAATTACTTTTACAGTTAATGCAGGGTTCAAGCTACCTTTCGATGTCATACTACCAAGAATATAAGTTGCTGAGTCTGCTGATGTAACCAGGAACGTAAAGATTAGAAATATTGATAGCAATGATAATATGGTCGCAAATGGTAAATCACCAAATGATTCAAATAATGCCACAGCTAAATCGGCATCTACAGCTTCAGCTATTTTGGTGCCATTAAATAAATCACTGTGAATTGCGGTACCTCCAAGAGCTGCTATCCATAGGCAAGCAATTAACGGTGGAACTACTAATACACCGAATACAAATTCACGAATTGTTCTGCCTTTCGAAACTCGTGCAACGAATGCACCTACGAATGGTGACCAAGCCGTTGACCATGCCCAATAGAAAATCGTCCAATCACGGATCCAGGTTTCACCTGAATATGGTGTTAATCGCAAACTATATTGGACAAAACTTGTAATGTAATCACCTAAACCTAATACAAATGTATTTAAGATGAAAACTGTCGGGCCAACAGCAAATACAAATGCTAGTAATACTAAACACAAAGCCAAATTTAAATTACTCAGCCATTTTATCCCCTTATTTAATCCCGTACTGGACGAAATTAAGTATGTTACAAGCATGACTCCAGCAATGGCCATTTGAACCCATATTGAATTTGGGACATCAAAAACACTCTTCAAACCACCATTCATCTGCATTATACCGAGCCCTAAAGAGGTTGCTACACCCATAACAGTTGCAATAACTGCTAACGAATCAATAGTCCCACTTAACCCTTTGTTCTTACCGACAACCGGTTGGATTGCAGTAGAAATAAGACCTTTCTTTTCCTTCTTAAACTGCAGAAATGCAATTACCAGACCTACTATAGCGAAAACGGACCATTGACTAACCCCCCAGTGAAAAAAGGCGTAGCCCATTGCAACTCTTGCAGCTTCCTCCGATTGAGCTTGAATCTCTGGAAATGGGGTGGAAAAAAAGTGACTCATTGGCTCAGCTACGCCCCAAAATACTAGGCCTGCACCGAATCCGGCTGAAAACAACATTCCAATCCAGGTGAAAAATGGATATTCAGGACGAGAATCCGGTGCACCAAGGCGAACTCTTCCATATTTACTGAATGAAAGGCCAACTAAAAATATTACAAAGATAAATACAGCCAAAGAATAAAACCATCCAAAATTGATGGTCGTAAAGTTAAATAGTTTACCTGCTACTTCTCCAAATTTAACTGGCATTGTAGCACCCATAATTACTAATAGTGTTACGATAATTGCTGATACGAAAAATACAGGGTTTTTATATGTATGTTTTTCCATAATTGTTCCTTTCTCACGATAGTATTTTGTTAACATTGGATTGAGAATAAATAAGGGAAGAAAAATAGGTATATCATTTGTAATTTAACCCGAAAAGGGTAACTCTAAACTCCTTATTTTAATTACAGCAACTCCTTTTTAAGATAATAACATTTTTTACAAAAGTAATGGAACTTGAAAAAGTTCTATTTTCATTTTTTATTTAGGCTGTTTTCGTAAGTTTTATTGCTTTCTAATCTTCGTAGTTAACATAAACTGCGAACTAACTGCTGGAATAATCTCTATAAACTTTCGTCCCGCCGTCCGGGGTCGCTACGGGCGGATGCGCACCTTAGGGCACGACCTCAGCCTCCGTTGCGAAAACCACTCTGCTGGGTCTTCGGACACGTGCTATTCCCGCGTAGTCACCGCCCTCCGCTCACCCCGACTAGTGTAGTGCTGTCACACATTTCTTCTATAGCGATTGCTACTCCAGTCAACAGCGGAGGAAATACACGTAGACTCCTGTGGGAGCTGAGGCCTAGATGAGACTACGCAGCGACGTAGGAGCGAGGAGGCTCATCAGCCGCCCACGGAAAGCGAAGTGTATTTCCGTAGCGGCATAATAGCACTCAAACTTTTTAAAAAGTACTTCGCAGTTTATATCAACTACTGCTAAGATTCACTGCTTGGAAAAAGAACAATCTTTTAGAAAACTCCCTATTTCATAACTGTTTATACGTAAAAATGGCCTCCACATATTGGAGACCATCTTTGTTTGTTATAACTTTTCTGCAAAAGTTCCCTCCGAAATGAATGTATCCACTTCGTTACGGTCGGAAGGTTTTTCTCGTTCCTGTAATTGCTGCTGCAAGTCTTCTTTCTCACCCTGATAACCAATCGCAACAATAGCATGAACCATATAATTTTCAGGTATATTTAATACTTCTTTCGCTTTTGATTTGTCAAATCCACCCATAGCGTGTGTTGCCAAGCCATTTCGAGCTGCTTCTAAGGCTAGATAGCCCCACGCAGCACCTGTATCAAAAGCATGTGAAGGATTTTCTCCCCCCATAAATTCTGCATCAGTTTTTGAAACGACAGCTATCAATACCGGTGCTTTTTCGCACCATGCTACATTACCATCAAAGATAAACGAATGAAACCTTTGATGATCTGCTTCTGTACGCGCTACTACAAACCGCCATGGCTGAACATTTGCCGCTGATGGTGCCCATCTTGCTGCCTCAAAAACTGTGTTCAATACATCTTCAGGAACTTCCTTATTTAAAAATGACCTTGGTGACCATCTCTTAATAAAGATAGGATCTATATCGTGAGATGCTTTCCGAAACTCTTTTAATTCATACATTGGTATGTGTGCCTCCTCTGTTCTATATCTGTTGTTAATGTAATAGTTTCGAAAACCATTATACAATCCATACTTACTTTTTGTAACTAATATGCTCGCATTAGAAAACTTGGCTTCTTGCCTAGTCTGGTTGCGCTTATGCAATAAGAAGGGATTTATACTTTCTTATTTCGAACAAAGGGCGCTAGTCGCTGGCCGGTGAGAAAGTTACGTCCTGTGGCGTCACTGGCACTATTACGTCTTATCCGTATCCGTGGGATCTGGACGTGGCTGATTCTGTAGTCCAGTTATCCATAGCACTTAAATTTTAGAGTTTCGCTAGACACTAAAAAAGATCTACCCTCAAAGGATAGATCTTTAAATTTAAAATTATTTTATACGGCGTACATGTCCGGCAAAATGACTTTTCCAATAGCTGTTATTCATACTTGCGATTGCCAGCCCAGTACTATTTTGTGAACCAATAAATTTACCATTTCCTAAATATATACCAATATGACCATTAGTTTTATAAGTATTAAAGAATATGAGGTCACCTGGCTGAATATTACTATAGGAAACTTTACTGCCAGTATATTGCAATTGAGCAGTACTGGAAGGTACTGAAATTCCAGCCTGCGAGAATGCCCATGATATAAATCCAGAGCAATCAAAACCGCTTGGTGAACCTCCACCCCAAACATAAGGGGTTCCAAGATATGGCATCCCGGCATTCATCACTTCACTAAGACTCCCGCTTGGAGCTTTCTCTTCTTTTTTACTTAGAGTTGTCAGATTACCCCCATCAGAACTTGATGATGAACCTGAACTGCTATGTACATTTCCTGAACGCTGCTCAACTTCTCGATTGATTGTCACAAGACTTCTTCTCTTATCCTGCAAATTAGACTTTAATGCTCTAAGTTTCTGCTCTTTTTCTTTTAATTCTTTCTTATCAGCCTCATTTTGTTCCTTTTGGGCCAAGATGGTTTCCTTCATGCCTTCCAGTTCCACTTTCATATCATTTAATCCGTCAAGTTTTTCTTGGACAGAAGCCTTTTTATCTTCCAATTTGCCAATATCTTCCTTTTGTTGTTTCATAAGCTTATTGTCTGATTCAGCTATTTTAGTAACTGCAGAAACTCGACCGATCAAGTCACTAAAACTTTTTGATCCAAAAATTACCTCTAGATAGTTAACATCCCCACCGCTTTTCTGGTAGGAAACAATACGACTTTTCAAAATCTCATTCCGTACCTCAATATCTTCTTCCAGATTTTTAACATCATTTTCAATTGTATTTATTTCTTCCTTAGTATCTTTAATTTCACTAGTAGTTTCACTCATTTTATCCTTATTTTGTTCCAGGGCATTGTTGACACTGTCTATTTTTTCGTTTAAGTCTTCCAAATCTATCATTACATTGGCTATCTTCTCCTCTGCTTCTGATAGATTGGCATTTAATGTTGAACGTTCAGATTGTGAATTATCTGGTGTCTCTGCATGAACAGAATCAGTTAAAAACGCACTTCCCAAAATAACCACACCTGTTGTGGCTATTATACTGATCGTTTTTTTCATCTTTCTATTCCCCCGCTTCCCCTTATCTTTATGTAAATTCTTTCTCGATTTTGTGAGTAAATTGTAGTAATATGATAAATTACTTAAAATTATGTATCTGCCTTTTTAGGTAATTCGTATTATATCATCTAAAAATGACATGAATGTAATAGAAAGATTACAATTGTATTTCAATTTAAAAAGTATCCCTTATAAAATCAGATGAACCAGTAACTGTCAGTCAAGCCATTCCTCTTTATTCAACCTAAAAAACAATGCAGATACTTAACCAGTCATGACTATCCATACTGCAAAATACCCATATTTTCATCTGATTCTGACATATATGAAAAATTTACTCGGTACATTTTCTGTGATTTCCTTATCCTTCTTTTGCCCTATTACAATTTCATAATAAAAAGGACACTCTCCTAAGAAAGTGTCCTTCTCAATATTATTTCGTAAATTGTTCTTCTTCCGTTGACCCCTTTAACGCTGCAGTAGAAGACTTTCCACCAGATATTACCTGAGCCACCTCATCAAAATATCCCGTTCCGACTTCCCTCTGATGACGTGTGGCACTATATCCAAATTCTTCACTGGAAAATTCCGCTTGCTGCAGTTCAGAATATGCTGCCATTCCATTATCTTTATACTTTCTGGCAAGTTCGAACATGCTATGGTTTAACGCATGAAACCCAGCCAACGTTACAAATTGAAATTTATAGCCCATCTGAGCAAGTTCATCTTGGAAACTGGCCATTTCCTGCTCCGAAAGTTTTCGTTTCCAGTTGAAGGATGGTGAACAATTATAGGCTAACAGTTTACCAGGATATTTTTCATGAATAGCATTGGCAAATTTTTGTGCCTCCTGCAGGTTTGGTTCTGATGTTTCACACCATATTAAATCTGCATATGGTGCATAAGCAAGTCCGCGAGCGATTGCTTGGTCGATTCCTGCATTTGTTTTGAAAAATCCCTCCGATGTCCGTTCACCAGTTATGAAGGAAGCATCATATGGGTCGACATCACTTGTGATTAAATCTGCCGCATTTGCATCTGTCCGGGCAATAATTAATGTTGGTGTTCCCATTACATCAGCTGCTAACCTAGCTGAAATTAGGTTCCGCACTGCTGTCTGAGTTGGTAACAACACTTTTCCACCCAAATGACCACATTTCTTTTCCGATGATAGTTGGTCCTCAAAATGCACAGCTGACGCACCTGCTTCAATCATGGACTTCATCAATTCAAAAACATTTAACTGCCCGCCAAAACCCGCTTCCGCATCAGCGACAATAGGTGCAAACCAATCAATTGAATCATCACCTTCAGCATGATGAATTTGATCTGCACGTTGTAATGCCTGATTAATTCGCTGCACAACATTCGGAACACTGTTGACAGGGTATAAACTTTGATCCGGATACATTTGACCAGACATATTGGCATCTGCTGCTACCTGCCAGCCGCTCAAGTATATAGCTTTCAATCCTGCTTTAACTTGCTGTACCGCTTGATTACCTGTTAGTGCACCTAATGCATTCACATAGCCATTATCACTATTAACCAAATTCCATAATTTCTCTGAACCTTTTTTTGCTAGCGTATGTTCAATATCTATAGATCCACGTAGTCGAACAACATCCTCTGCCTCATATGGTCGTTCTACATTAACCCACCGTATATTCTGGTCCCACTCATTTTTAATTTGCTCCACCCGGTTACTTTCCATTATTAATTTCCCCTTTCATTAATCGTTTATATGCTGGTATTGTTAAAAACTCCACGAATTCATCTTGCGCGATAAGATCCCTGAATAAACTGGAAGCTTCTTTATAATTTTCGTCTTTAAATTCTTCTTGTAATATTTCATCTATCATTTTCAATGTAACGTTCCGCTGATCTTCAAGGACTCCCTTCGGATGACGAATCCATTGCCATAATTGTGCACGTGAAATTTCTGCTGTAGCAGCATCCTCCATTAAATGATTGATTGGAACTGCGCCACGTCCTTGAAGCCAAGCTGCTATATATTTAATACCTACCGTTATGTTTGTCCGCACTCCTTGTTCCGTTATTTTTCCTTGAGGTACTTCCAGCAAGTCTTCGCGTGAAACAACTACATCAGCACGTTTCCTTGAAATTTGATTGGGCTCTGGCATTCCTTTATCAAATATATCTTTTACAAACTGAACCATCCCAGGATGTGCAACCCACGTTCCATCATGTCCATCCGTTACTTCACGTTCCTTGTCTGCACGAACTTTCTGAAATGACGCTTCATTTGCTTTTGGATCATTTTTTACTGGAATCTGCGCAGCCATTCCACCTATTGCCGGTGCGTTCCGCCTGTGACAAGTCTTAATCGCAAGTAAGGAATAGGCACGCATAAATGGAACATCCATTGTTACAGTAGAACGATCTGGAAAGATAACCTCGCGATGACTTTGAAATTTCTTAATAAAGCTGAAAATGTAATCCCACCTGCCGCAATTGAGCCCTGCTGAATGCTCACGTAATTCATATAAGATTTCATCCATCTCAAACGCCGCAGTAATCGTTTCTATTAGTACAGTTGCCCTTATCGAACCTTGTGGTATAACCAACTCATTTTGTGCGAAAATAAATACATCGTTCCAAAGCCGTGCCTCCAGGTGATTTTCAAGTTTCGGCAAATAAAAATAGGGTCCAGATCCACGCCTTAACAATTCTTTTGCATTATGAAAAAAATAGAGTCCAAAATCTACTAAACTAGCAGAAATCGGTTTTCCATTGATTGTAAGATTCTGCTCTTCAAGATGCCAACCACGTGGACGCACCATTAAAACTGCTGTACTATCATTTAATTTGTAATCTTTGCCATTGTCTCCCTGAAAATCGATTTCTTTACGGATGGCATCCTTTAAATTTATTTGGCCATTTATAACATTCTCCCATGATGGAGATGTTGCGTCTTCAAAATCTGCCATGAACGTCTTTGCACCTGAATTCAGTGCATTAATGACCATTTTTCGATCAACCGGTCCGGTGATCTCAACCCGACGATCCTGTAAATCAGTTGGCAATGGTTCAATTGTCCAATTGCTTTCACGAATCGTACTTGTATCGGATAAAAAATCAAGATCCTGTTCGCTTTTCTGTAACTCATTCCGAAGTTCCAACAGCCTTTTTCTACGTTCCTCAAAATGAATATGAAGTTTTGCAATAAAGTTCAGAGCATCATCTGTTAAGACTTCATCAAATTTATCACCCCAATGATTATTTATTTGTACTTTTTCACTTTTCATCAGCATCAAATTCACACCTTTCTTGTTATAATACAATAACTAAAATTATATATTGTTATATAACAATATATCCAAAAAAATTTATTCTTCCCTTTTCGATAGACAATAATCACATTCTAATGTATAGCTGCGATCGTCAATTTGCTTTCCACATTCCGGGCAGATTGCATTATTCAATGTACTTCCCTCCCCTCTTTTATATAACAGTATTAGTTAGTATTTAATTGTTATAATACAGTCTATGTGTTTTTCTTATAAAATGCAACCCTTTTTTAAAAAAAAGATTTGCAAATTGAATAATCTATGGAAGAATATGATATGAGTCATAATTTGGAGTGAATCAGAATATGAAGCATTTTAATTTTCCTGGAAGCCGAGTTGTCAAAACAGGCGTAGCGATTTTCATAACTGCCTGGATCTGTGTATTATTAGAATGGCCTCCTGTATTTGCCGTTATAACAGCAATAGTTACGATTGAGCCCACTGTTTCGGATTCAATAAGAAAAGGACTTATTCGTTTTCCGGCATCTGCAATTGGGTCGGCATATGCAGTCCTTTTTATATCTATTTTTGGTAATTCACCACTTACCTACTCACTTGCCGCAGTTTTTACGATTGCAACGTGCTTCAAGTTTAAATTGCATGCGGGTTTGCTAGTTGCAACGCTTACCGCTGTTGCAATGGTTGAAGTAATTCATAGCAATTATTTAATATCATTTTTTATTCGATTGGGTACTACAACTACTGGATTAATCGTCTCGACTGCCGTTAATATGTTTGTTTTGCCGCCAGACTATACCAAGGACATTATCCAGAAGATACAAGGGATTAGAAAAAAGACAGGAATTGTTATAGAAAAAGTATTTCAGGACATATTGCAGGAAAATGATAAAGAATTAGAAACTACAGAGCAGAATCTGGTCGATCAACTGGAAAAAACAATTCATCAAACAGAAACACTAATTCGCTTTCAAAAAGATGAAACAAAATACCATCCACTGGTCGGAACGGAAAAGGATCAATTCCAATCTGCACAAGATCATTTATTTAAATTAAAACTTATTCATTACCATATCGATAATCTTATTAATACACCGCTAAAAACTATCTCTTGGTCAAAAGAAGAGCGAACAATCATATTAAAAGCTGTGTCAGAGTTAGCTTATTCATTGCAAAATAAAACCAACTATACATCTGGAAAACATCAGCAGCAGCTTAAGCAATTAACAGAGATTTTTTGGGATGACAATGAGGATATAACTAAAAACAATGATAACCACCCTACTACTTTTCCTCCCGAGTTAATCATCTTGTACGAACTCGTTTCCGTTTATAACTTAGTTGAGAGGTACTACAAAAAAACTGCGGATTCACTTCAAAGGTAAAAACACAATAAAAATACACACGAGATTTCGCTTGTGAAACCCCGTGTGTATAGTGTATTGCTATATCAAGGCTAATTCTCAAGAGTGTAGTGGATGTGATTTATGGTGTGAGCGGAATGAGGGTCACACAAACCAGTGAAGTGAATCGTGGTTCCGCTAAATAGGGTAAAAAGCCTTCATGTAAGGTTGAAACGGTTCCTGGTTCCGTTATTTACCCAATAACAATGAAAAATGGGGCTGAAAAGGGCAAATAGCGGAATGAGGATTACATAACACGATCAAAATAGGCGTTTTTAAGGAAATAACGGAATGAGGATCCACCAAATCCGTGAAAGTAAACTCAAAAAGAAAAAATGGCTTGGTGAAATATCCAATCCATTTAGGTGAGATTTAACTTGTAATTTACTGTTATACCTCACAAGTTAATAATGTTATTGTGGTTTTTTAACGTTAGAAAACTAGGTAATGGAATTCTTATATTATACTAAATTATTTTTAAAGGCGTATATAACTGCTTGTGTTCGATCTTGTACTTCCAATTTTCCCAGAACATTACTAACGTGAACCTTTACTGTTTTCAAGGCAATAAATAACTGATCAGCAATTTCCTGATTTGTTTTACCTTGTGCAACAAGCATTAATATCTCCATTTCACGATCAGTTAATTGATCATGTGGACTATCGACAGGCTTTTCGCGCATCCGATTCATTATCTTACCTGTTACTTCAGGCTCCAAAATAGATTGACCTTGATAAGTTGCCCGGATTGCTTTGGCGATTTCGTTTGCCTTTGAGGTCTTCAGCATATAGCTTGTTGCACCTGCTTCAAGTGCCGGGTACACCTTTTCATCGTCAAGAAAGCTTGTCACAATAATAATCTTTGCCTCAGGCCATTGCTCGATAATTTTCGTTGTTGCTTCAATTCCGTCCATTTCTTCCATTACCAGATCCATTAAGATGATATCAGGCCTTAAATCCAGGGCTAATTCAACTGCCTCTCCACCATCATCAGCCTCAGCGATAACATCAATATCTTGTTGGGCTGACAAGTAGGCTGCGACACCTATTCTAACCATCTCATGATCGTCAGCAAATAGTACGTTAATCATTACTTTCACCTTCTTTTCTAAAGCTTGGGACTTTCACTTCCAGCCTTGTTCCTTCGTCAGGCAAACTGATAATTTTAAACGTTCCGCCCACTTCAAATGCACGTTCACGCATATTTTGGAGTCCGTATGAACTAGTTTTAACCTGTTCCATATCAAATCCAATTCCATCATCAACTACTCGCATAATTACAGTTTCATCACGTTCGATTAACATGACATGGAAGGAAGATGCCTTGGCATGACGAAGGGTGTTTGAAACAGATTCCTGCAGAATTCGAAATAACTGGTCTTCCACACCTTTATCAAGGGTGAGTGCTTCTACCTTCCAGTCAATCTCCATTGGAACTTTTTGTGTAAGTTCAACCAATAACTCTTCTACACCTTCTTGAAGAGATTTCCCTTTAAGTGCAACAGGACGCAAATGAAGTAATAATGCACGCATCTCAAGCTGTGATTGATGGATCATCTTCTCGACCATTTGCAGTTGTTGTTTAATCGATACATCATCAGGTGGATTCGATTCATTAATGGCTGACATCATCATGGAAGCTGCGAACAGCTGCTGACTAACCGAATCATGTAGTTCTCTTGCCAATCGATTCCTTTCCTGGACGACGACTTCCTGTAAACTCTTCTCACGTTCATTCGCTCTTTCTGTAACCAATCGTTGTGCATTTTCAGTTTGGATTCGTATTTTTTCCTGTATTTGTTCCATGTAATGTTGAATTTTATCAAGCTCTTTATAGGCTTCATCATCAGTAGATATTTTTTGACCTTTTGCAATTTCATCCAAATGCTTTGAAACACGCTGCAGCCGTTGTCGCCAGTACCATCCCGTAGTTACACCAATAATTGCACCTGCAACGGTTGGTACTCCAAGCACAAAAACTAGAAATGGCACATCATAAATCGTTCGATCGATTATTAACGACCAGTTATCAAGTGGAAAAGCTGCCATTGTAATCCCAATCATTATTAGCGTGATTAGCAAGGTAAATAAAATCGCGGTGAAGACGTGACGTAAAATAGGACTCATATCCGCTTCACCTCAATATCTCCGGAGAGTACTGATGTTACAATTTTCACACGTGGAAATGTTGTATCATAGCCTTCTGTTTGATAGAGAAGCGATTGATTCATCAACTTCCAATGATGCTTTCCCAGAATATGAGCACGCCCAAAAATGGCACTATGATGTATGCTAACTTCTACTTCGTAAGGAACATGTATTTCAACGTTACCAATGATATGACGTAGCGAAATAACTACAGTATCATTAGGAAGAACGGTATTACTTAAATCAATTACCCTGTCTCCAAAAGCTGCATGAATATTAATATCACGCCATTGATATGCTGTATCTTCCGTACGATGGTCACCGAAAAATTTATGGTTAAACAATGGCTTCAATTGTGTAACAGTTTCACTTTCCATCTCTTCGGTTACAGTTAATCTTGGATTTATTTGTTCCGATTCCTGTTTTGACTTGGAATAGTTTATGATGAATAAAACGATAGCTGCCAGAATTAAAAAACGGACTGCCAGCATATTTAAAACTGCAAAAACTAAACCAACTACTCCAAGCCAGAAAAAGATCTTTCCCCATAGTCGATAGAATTTTTTCCAGCCGATATAGATAAAAAAGCCCGAAAATAAAGCTGAAAAAATCATCCCACCATGAAAAAAGGCGACTTCTATTACAAAAAGAATCACTCCAATTATCAATATCCAGTTAAATGTATCTGTCGACAAACGTTGAAACATGAAGTGATCCTCCTCTCACTTATTTATATTTATGTAGAACAGACGCAGAAGGACTACGCCTGTTCAGTATATCATTTTTTTATATGTTGATACATAATGCTGTTAATTTGCTTTCTCCTGCATTTCCTTTTCCAGTTTGGCAATTTTGCTGTCAAATGTACTTCTATAATAGGAAGTGTTTACTTTGTTTTCTAGTCCTTCAATGTACTGCTCCATTTCAGCAAAACGGGAAAAAGGTATTTCTGATGATTCTTCCACTACCTTATTTATTTGATGGTTCGCGTGTGCAACATTTTCACGACCCATTAATTCCATTCTGCGTAAATGCATATCTTTCAGTTTGTGCTTCATCTCTTCATATTTCTGTTCTAATGTTTCCAACTGCTCCACTACTTCTTCACGTGATGCTTTCATACGATCTGCACGTACTTGATACTCTTCATGCTCTCTTACTGCAAATTCATGCATTTGCTCTTCTCCTGCTTTTTCTGCGGTACCTGCTTGTTTCAGGCGTTTATCGGCAAGATCCTGTGCCTTATGATATTCTTTGGTAAATTCATCTTTCAGTTTATATTGACGCTCAACAAGCTTGCGTACTTTTTCTTTTTCCTGCTCGCTTTGGCGTAAATATTGATTTAAGGCTGCAATTGGATTTTTCTGCTCCTTTTGATCCATCATATTATGAAGATCTGACGAAACTGAATCTTTTATCCGAGTAAATATATTTGTCATCATAATTCGCTCCTTTTCAATTTATCGATTTATTTCTGCCCATTGGCGTTCAAAGTTTGTGAATGGATCATTATCTTCCACAACTTGTCCAACTGATTGATCATCATCATCTTTCCAGCTTGTGTAAATCAAGTACAACACGTAAGCTGCTGCAACACCTATTACTGCATAAATGTTTGATAGGCCAATACCTAATACAAATAAACCAGCGATTATCCAGCCAATTTTTCCCGCTGTAGAATCACTTTTGATGAAATTTTTAAAGATGATATACAGCAGCCATACACTAACGCCCAACAAAATCATCGGACCAAGATTAGCCAGCAAAATAAAAAATGCAAGCAATCCTCCGACGAACAACATAAATTTTTTCATGCATCCCGCCTCCTTTCATAAATCAATCATACCGATTAATTGGCGCCTTGGTAATGATCCACAGCCATATTTTGAACTAGGTCTCAAGGCGTATACTGCTTTAAAAAAAGGGTGTACTATCCCTGAAGAGGAACAGCACACCCTGATTCTTTATCGTTTTGTTGTCGAACTTTATTGTTTTAGCTTCCACCTTTATCGATTCGATGTCGATGTTTATCGCTTCAATGTCGAACTTTATCGATTCGTACCTACCAAAGCACCAACACTTTCAATCACACTTCGAATCTCCTCTTCCGAAACGTCAAAATGCGTGACAAAGCGGACCGTATTTGGACCAAATGGCACTGCTAGAATACCGGATTCCTTGAGCATCTCTATAAACTGTTCTGCACGTAAACCAGCATCTTCAGTATTTACAAGCACAATATTTGTATCGACGTTATTTTCGATTATTAAGCCGCTTACTTCTTTCAATCCGTCTGCCAATAGCTGCGCATTTTCATGATCTTCTGCTAATCGGTCAACCATTGTGCGTAATGCGACTAAACCTGGTGCAGCAATGATGCCAGCTTGTCTTAATCCGCCTCCCAAGCGTTTACGCCACTTTCTTGCTTTTTTGATAAATGCGGAGGATCCTGCAATTATCGAGCCTACAGGTGCACCTAACCCTTTAGACAGGCAAAACTGTACCGTATCTGTATATGCCGCAAATTCCTTTACATCATTTCCTGTAGCAACTGCCGCGTTAAACAAACGTGCCCCGTCCAGATGAACAGGTATATTTTGCTGCTGGGCCATTTCAAAAATTGCTCGCATATTATCAAGTGAAACCACTGCTCCACCCGCACGATTATGCGTGTTTTCAAGGCAAATCAGCCCTGTCTCCGGCAAATGTATATCATCTCCGCGAACAGCCGCTTGAACTTCACCAGGATCCATTGCACCATTCTTTCCAGATATGGTTCTTGGCTGGACACCAGCCAGTGCTGAAATGGATGCACCCTCATATATAAAAATATGGGAATCTGCTTCTAATATGATTTCCTGCCCTGGCTGACAATGCGTCAATACGGCAATCTGGTTCCCCTGTGTTCCACTTGGGACAAACATTGCAGCCTCTTTGCCTAGCTTTTGAGCAGACAACTCCTCCAATTCTATTATTGTTGGATCCTCCTGATATACATCGTCTCCAACTACTGCATCGAAGGCAGCTTGCCGCATTTCAGGTGTTGGTTTAGTCACTGTATCACTTCGTAAGTCAATCATCGTTTCCCCTCCATATTATTTATCAGCTAAAATTTCATTTGCAATTAACTCGTACGATTTCGCTCTTGCCTCATAATTGTGTGTAATGGTAACAAGCATAAATTCATCTACCTGATAAAGTAGCTGCAGTTGTTCAAGCTGCTGTTTCACTTCTTTTGGATCACCTATAATCATTTTGCGTTCCATTTTCCTAATTGTTTCTTTTTCTTCATCCGAAAAAGAGTATGACTTAGCCTCTTCATCAGACGGAATACGTCCGTTGCCCTCACCTTTTGCACGCTGCACACTCCAAAGCTGACTGCTTAATGCCAATTCATTAGCTTTATCTGTTGTTTCTGCACAAATGACTGACACTGTTACAATCGTTTCTGAGTGTTTTTTTGTATATTGCTTAACGATTGAAGGGCCGTCCGCATCACTCATAAAATGTCCGTACACATATGGAAGACCTTTTTCAGCAGCCAATATTGCACTTTTTTCACTTGTACCAAGTAACCACGGCTCTGGTGAATATGTTGGGACAGGAGACGGCTTTATTTTTGAATACATGTGATTCTTTGGAAAACTATTATGTAAAAACCGCAGGACTTCATCAATTGAATCAGAAAATTGATGTACCTGTTTTAAAAAGTCACCTGATAACGCAATGCTCGCCTCAGCAGATCCACCAGGAGCACGTCCAATCCCGAGGTCGATACGATTCGGAAATAGAGTGGCAAGCATATTATATCTTTCTGCAACATTAAAAGGCTTATAGTGAGGTAACAGTACAGCACCAGCACCGATTCTGATACGACTGGTTTGCGCTCCAATCATTCCAAGGATAAGGTCTGGTGCAGGACAAGCTAATCCTGGCAAATCATGATGTTCTGCAATCCAATAACGCGTATAACCCAAATCATCACCAGTCTGGGCCAGTTTTATCGATGCTGCTAATGCTTCATTTGCTGTTTTACCATTTGATATTGGAGCCTGGTCGAGAATACTTAACCTCATTTTGCAGTACCTTCTTTCAGTTCAAAATATACTAGCTTCTTAAAAAAATCCTTGGAGAGCCTCTACCAATAATCATTGACTACATATTAACATACATATATCATCGTCATATAGTTTCTAAAACTACATACTAGTTAAGAAGGTGTTCATAATATGGGGATTTATATACGTGAGCCAATTAATGGTCTGACACATTTGTTTGGCGCTATTTTATCGTTTGTGGGATTGCTTGCCTTGGTCATTAAAGCAGCAGCAACGACAGATTCTATGTTAGCAATCATGGCCGTGATAATTTTTGGTGTTAGTATGATTTTGTTATATGCAGCGTCAGCAACATATCACATGGTTGTTGCAAAAGATCATGTCATTGCCTTTTTAAGGCGAATTGACCATTCCATGATATTTGTACTGATCGCTGGTACCTATACGCCACTATGCTTAATAAGTTTACAGGGTGTCACCGGCTGGGTTTTATTTGCAGTAATCAGCAGTATCGCAATAGCCGGAGTAACATTTAAATTAGTTTGGTTTCACTCACCCAGATGGCTGTCGACAGCATTATACATTGTGATGGGGTGGATTGTAGTATTTTATAGTCCTGCACTTGCGCCAATTATAGGTATGAACGGAATGACTCTGCTAATCCTAGGAGGTCTTTTTTACACGGTGGGTGCATTTATCTACTGGCTCAAGCCGAAGTTTCTATCATTTAAACATATGGGCTTCCACGAGATTTTTCATATATTCATCCTATTCGGAAGCCTATTTCACTTTTTTTGTATATATCGATATGTACTGTAAAGGTAAGAAAAGCGCAAGCGCCCGTTTAGCAACGTACAAACTGGAGCACTTCGCAATGAGATAAAGGAAACACGGTGAGCTGTAAGCGAACCGATGTTGACTTATCGTAGTGAGGAGTGTGAAGTTTGCTAGTTGCTGGGCGCTGGAGCTGGACATAGCTTGTTCCACCTGAGAACGAAATAAGGCTTAAATTTTATACTTTCTTACCCTGCTAAAAAGAAAAAGCCACCAATCAGCGTTGGTGGCTTTCCCTTTTCTTATACCGTCTCCACGACTTCCTTCGCTTTTTCACCTCGAACAAACACAAGCGTATATAGCAGCAACAATACTAGCAAACTAATGATGGAAAAGCCATAAATGAAATGATAGCTTGTAAGGGATGCAAGCACACCAAGCCCCGTTGATCCAACTGCAATACCCAGATCCATCGATGAAAAGAACATGGCGTTGGCAGTTCCCTGCTTTTCTTTTTCCACGAAACCAATAGCGATTGCCTGTAAAGTTGGTGTCATAATACCATAAGAAAAACCGTATAATACCCCAGCAATAAGCAACGTTATCGTATTCTGGGTAATAGATAAAAGAAATAATCCTCATACTTTAACTAGTATATATTAAAATATTATTTGTATAAATATATTTTGTAGACAAAGTATTTTTATTTAAAAAAATGACCCAGCTTGTGCCGGGCCATTGGATTATTAATAGGATACAATTTCAGAAAGGACATATTGATAAAGAAGTTGTTCTGTATAATTTAATGACGTCTCGTGTGTTCGTTCATATGCATGGGATGAATCAATTCCCGGTCCGATAAGTCCATGGATAATATCATGCCCAGCCCTGATAGCAGCTGATGCGTCGGAACCGTAGTACGGATAAATATCCAATTTATGCCCGATGTTGTTTGATTTAGCAAGCTCTACAAGATGCTTACGCAATCCATAATGATATGGTCCGCTGGCATCCTTCACACAGATCGAAACGGTATATTCGTCAGTGGTTTGCCCATCACCCATGGCTCCCATATCGACAGCCAGGTATTCGACCGTTTCAGGATTTATATTGGAGTTACCACCATAGCCAATTTCTTCATTGTTTGAAATTAGAAAATGTGTCGTATGAGGTAATGTGATATTTTCTTCCTTCACTCTTTTGATAAGTTGCATGAGGCCTGCAACACTTGCTTTGTCATCTAAATGGCGTGATTTGATAAAACCGTTATCTGTTATTTGAACACGAGGGTCGAAGGAAACAAAATCCCCTACTTCAATACCAAGTTCACGAATGTCATCAGCATTTTCAACCTTTGCATCAATACGGACTTCCATATTCTCCTGATTACGCTCAGCTTTTCCTGCATCCTTATAGACATGGACGGAAGTTTGATGCATTAGGATTGTTCCTGTGTAAACGTTGCCGCTGGTGGTTTGGATTTCACAGTACTCACCTTCAATAGCGTTATATTTGAAACCACCGATAAGGTCGAGACGCAGGCGGCCGTTACTTTTCACTTCTTTAACCATAGCACCTAGTGTATCAACATGTGCGGTTAACATTCTGTGTTCCTTGTCATTTACCCCAGGTAATGTCGCAATTAAGCCACCTTTACGGTTGCGCTTTGTTTCGACCTGCAGATTATGTAAAAAATCCTCCACATATTGAATCACTTTCTCAGTGTTACCTGATGGGCTTGGTATTGAAACCAGTTGTTTAATAAGTTCTTTCGTTTCGTTTACGTTTGGATATGTAGTCAAAATGATTGCTCCTTCCTTAACTATAAATATACTTCTTACATTGTATCGTTAATTATGGGAGCTAACAACTAGCCTTCTAAAAAACTCACACTTTAATCATATATATGTTGGCTTACTAATTATGATTATATTACGTTTAATAAACATCTCATTTTAAATGAATACTAAATCAAAAAATTAATTCTACTCCTTAAATTTAGTAAATTAGCTTTTTTTGGATATAATTCTAACGGCTTCAAACTATAAACCTACTTGGTGGTATCATTTTATTTAATGTTTACCTGGGATTAGGAAGATGACATAATGATAATTATGTGATCTGCTTTTTACTATCTGTGAATATTAAAAAAATTGATTTGTTTGTTACATCATGCCGCCCGTAAGCTCTGAGAGTGTAATATCGTTAACAAGAGGTGCAAAAAGTGCGATATATCAAGGTGTTGTTAAATTATTACTGTAACATCTTTAACATGAATTTACAGTTTTTCACTGCATTGCGTTAGCAAAATGTTAGCATTTTGCTAACGCAACAGCATTATTAAATGTTTATTTTTTATTCTGTTGGAAAATAAAATGGGTTAAAGCCGGTTTTATTTTCCGCAACTAAATTCTCAAAATGATCAGGTACTAAATCTAATTTCTCGTATTCTTCATCATCAAACATAAATAATTGTAGATTCTCTTTTCCGATTGATTCATACACAGTAGTGATCACTTTACCGATTGCTTTAGAATTACCTTGATCAAAAGGCTTAGAAATATGGTCAATAACTAATATTGGAATAAGTGGATACTTATCCTCCTTCAATAACATTTTTAAAAAACCAAAGTAACCACATAATTGTATAAGTGTATGTCTCGCCATACTTCCAATATAGTAGTTTACTTTTTCGTTAATTACATTTGAATTTTCATTAATTACTGATTCAGTTATCATAGGTTGTAATATATTACCTTTCTTATAATACTGTATATGAAACCCTTCTTTGTTTGTATCATCTTTAACAACAGAAGAAATGTTACTAGCCGATTTATAAAGTTCTGAAATATAATTAGATAAGTCCTTTATTTTTTTGTGATCATCTGAGTTCTGTAATATCTTTAATTCCTCACGAATTGTTTTGATCCTTTTCCTTTTCTCTTGCAGTTCTTCTTCACTAGAACTTATGTCTGAAGATAAATACTCCTCTATCACCGTAATTGCTTTTTCCTTTTCTTCCATAGTAAATAACCTAAATCTCGAATCATTTCTTCTGATTTCAGTTTTTATAAGGTCTCGTTGTTTTCTAAGTTCATTTATTGTTTTGTCACTTATAGTGTATTTACTAAAAGAAATTGTTGAATCAAGCTCAGATATCAGTTTTTCAAGCGGTGATACTAAATATTCGAATACACTATTCTCATCTAATAAGTTATTTAACTTTTGTAATAGAAGCTTTCTATTCTTATTGTCTTTTTCAAATTGCTTTGAATCAGTAATACTATTTTCATATATCTTTATTTGCTCTGAAATATTATTATACATTACTTCTAAATCAGCAATGTTTTTATCATTTTTCTTTCTAACTACTGCCTGCATATCTTTTATTTCATTAAGCTGTTTTCTTATATCATTTGCATTTTTTCCAGTATACCAAGTATTAGATCCTAGCTTTTGAAGATTATTATTCACTTGATTACAAATAAAATCATATTTTGCAGTATTTTTTTCTAATTCCTTAACTTTTTCTAATAAAATCTCTAATTCCTTTTTTAACTCATAAATTTTTTCAAGATTGTTGTTAAAAATAAAATTTAGAATAGGCGATAATTTTATTGAATATTTTATATCACTACTTTTATCTAGAAAGTCATGTATAGCACCTTGCCGTTTTTCACCAAGGAAATTAAACATTGTAAACGTACGGTAGGTCAATTCTTCATCAGTAAAGTTTCGTAATTCTCTTAAAGATTCAACGTCACTTGCGAATATTGAATTCAGTCTATCTTTGTATTCTCTTAAACTTATATAATCTTCTTCAGGCTCATTAGAGTATTGCAAATAGTTTATATTCGGATCTCTAGTTCTAGCAATCTTATATTCAATGTCGTTATATTGAAAGATCATTGTTACCCTTTCTAAAGAATCTACATACCAAGGCTTTTTTCTAATGTCCTCCGAAGACCCAAACATAAAGTCGATAAAGTAATAAAATTCTGTTTTCCCAGAGCTATTTTTACCTTTATAGTAATTTATACCCTCAGAAAAGTTATATGTATATTTTTCACCATTAGTGCCTTTCATCTCTAATGAATTTATCTTAAACATTATGAATTACCTCTTTCATAAATTGCTTATCTGTCATACTTTTACTAGCTTCTATTGCTTTACCAAGAAAGTTACTCTCCTTGTATATGGTTTCTTCGTTATTATTTTCTAAGGGACCATAAATCATATTTTTTTTAATAAGGACCAATTTATTAGTATGAAGAAGGTGAATTGCTTTTAAAATAAACTCTATATTATTACAATACTCTTCATAATCACCTGTAAGTTGCGAAATGCATTTATAAATGATATCTTGTATATTATTAGCGTTATAAATTGCTTTTGGAAAAAAACGCTCTTTTTTAATTAGATATGCAAAAACAAGTATCTTATTTACGCTTAATTTTTCGTGAGTATATAACATTTGCAAAATAATATCACAATATATACTTACTTGAATTGTTTCCGCTTCAAGTTTCAAGTTTTTCATTTTCTTCGTCCTCCCAAGAAATCTGTATATCCTTAATTCCATCCTTTGTTAAATATATTCCTGAACCAAAACGAATTTGTTCACTGTCTGCATACGAATTACTAAGCCTTTTTGTTTCTTCTAAACGATTATATGGTATATCTCTTTTATTCATTTGCAATTGAAACTTAGCAGTTTCAAAATTTTCGTATGTAGTTTCTTCAATGTCCTTTATTTTCCCTAACTTATTTGACTCCATATACAAGTACCTTAGATTTTCATAGTATGAACAAACTCCTAAGTGTTGCTCTACTAAGAAAGAAGGCATCTTGCACGCAAGTAATTGCTTGTATTCTCTAGAATTAGCAACTTCTAAATCATTAAAATCTATCGTGTGAAGCTTTTTAAAATCTGCATAAAGAGGTTTAGTAACTTTCTCTGTAATTCTGGTTGTTATGTCTTCAACTGCCATCATAAAATCATTAAATGTTATTATATTAGGTTCTTTATTATTAATACTTTCCATTACTTGAACAGTAACGTGTTGAAGCAACTCTTTTATTCTATAATAATAAACTACGCTATTGACAGCGGCTCTCCTAAAATGTAATGTGCAACGCTCCGCAATTTTTTGATCTAAACCCATTAAAGATACAAATTCATATTTATCTTTAATGGAAAGAATTATTTCTTCAAATTCATCAAATCTATCCTTGAACAGATTTTTCACTTTAGTAATTGTAGCTCTAGAATCCTTTTTGGATTCACAAATAATACGAAACATCTCTTTTGCGGATTTGTTAAACATTATATCTTTATTCTCATATTCATCATCTGTAAAAAGAACATATCTATTAACCTTATTACTTGAGGACTCAAGTAGAATCCAATTTAAAAGCACCTTATTTGCTACTCCTTCGGTAATATTAGTCCTCTTAACCTGAATTGCTGTATTTGAATCTTTACCTATAATTTTGTTACCGAAATTATCCTGATAATTGTCTATTTCATCAGGTTTAATTTCTTTTATATTTACATCATCGGTGGTCTCAAATTCTATTTGCATGCCTTCCTGTAGCGTAAGCATATAGTAAACATATACTCTTATTTGATAGGAAAAGCCAGCTAAACTATTAATTCCACTTTTGTCTTGCGCAAATACATGCATTAATTACACCCCATAACCATAATCTGCTTTATATATTATAAAATAATCACTTCTTTATGTATCTATTTTCTTATTACTAATTCTACAATACTTTATGATTTTTTCCAATATTAGCTAATTTCGTATATTCTAATAGAAGTTATATTGGTATTTGGCAATTGGTTTTAAAAAATACAATCTTTCACATATACAACATATAATATTGTCGAGAGATGGAGAAAAAGCATTTTCATTTCGGTTTAAATCGTACTAGTTTGATAAAAATGCACTTTCTATTCTGTTGTGTAAAGCAAATGGTGATTTATGAAAGTTCCAAACTATATGGGGTCAAACCCTGTCGAAAAACAGAATAATAGATTTATCTATCAGGGGAGGACATGGAGAAATGGAAATTCACGAAAAGGCTTCATTTACTGTTTTACCCAAGTATCAATTTGATACAAGCAAGAGTGTCACCTACAAAGTGGACAGCTTCTCGACGATTAAGTTTGACTACAATTACTACTCCGTTCCAATGGATTACGTTGATAAAGACGTTAGTATTAAAGGATTGTGACCATGCACTCACTAATTCCTCCTCATTGTACTAACCTAAGTTGGTGAAATAGACTTGCATTTCCATATAAAATTATCACGATCTTTCTTGATTTTCCGGCATTAAGAAGCAGTAAACCTTGATGATTTACTGCTTCTTAATGCTTATTAATTAAATTGATATCGTTGTTTATTTGAATATTTATAACTAAAATTAGTTTTTAAATCCATAGCCCGATATAAGGACAAAGAAGATATCTGTAAATTCCTTATATTTATTGTCATCATGAGAATTAAATATAGAGTTGAAAATCCTCTCAACATCAAGAACATTTTTGGCAATATCAAATTTTTCTATATTTTCATATAAAAGATTGATATTTCCAACAAATTCATCATACTGACCATAGGTAATTATTTTATTACTTTTTTGTTCTTCTAAAAATGACAGACTTTTAAGATATTCACCGCTTTTAAGATACGCCATTGATAATTTGTCAATTACAACTGTATTCTTTTGTCCATCATTAAATATTTCTTCTAATATATATACTCTATTTTTGGGCGGTAATGCTGATAACCATGTCAAAACAGGGAATTGAGAACCAACAGGATTGGTCTTAAAATAATTTACCAACATTTTTTCTATAATATGTGTTGCTATTTCAATTCCTTCTTCTAGTTCTTCTGACGAGACCACATTTCCATAGTGAGAACCTTTATTCCCAATACTTTTAATTTTATCAAAAGAACGCTCTATATCTTTGTCATAATATTTTCCTACAGCTTGAATTTTATTGTTTAAATTATAAGTATTCCATTTCTCAATACTTATATAACCTTTTTGAATAATCTTATCTTTTAATAATAAATCTATAGCCCCCTCTAAATACCGTCTTAAACAATTAGCTCGAAGTACTTCTCTCAAATCTGAATTAACAAAATCATTATAGTCCTCAAGTAATTTGAGTGGTATTAATGGCGAAGTCTCCGCTGATAAAATTTGCTCATATCTTGAATTCATAATATTCCTCCAATGATTGGTTTATGCAGGATAGCATATCTTCCTTACTATCAGTGGAGGTTTTGCATGACTGCTACTGTTACGCAACACTTCAGAAATAGTAGTTTTACCTGACCCATTACTTCCATAAAAATAATTTACTTTCCCTAAATTACTGAGTTTAACACCATCACTATCATAAGTTGCTACATTTCTTATAACAATTTCATCTATCATATAATCTATAATCCCCCTTTAAAAATGCAAGACAACTCTATTAACTCACATTTTATCATACATCCTCCTCTGAAGAGTTTGACTATTTCGATGTTTATCCAAAAATATTGCCCTTAAGATACTATATGTTTACTCCACAGTATGGACCGATTGCTTAACATCTGGTGTATAAAATGTATATTAATGAGTTCATATAATCGATGTTATAAGAACTACTCTAACTTAGGGTTGGTCTAGATCCTTACACGCCTAAATGTTTTATCACGGAAAAGTAATATACTTGATTTACAGTAACGGCGCTTACTTCCGAACTTACTGCCTCACCATTTTCGCGTCTCAGGTAAAAAGGGTGCACTTTTTGAAAGTATTATAATCTAACTTTCTTTCTGTGCTAAGTTTACTGGATGGAGTGTGATCAAATGCTTTGTTTATCAAGATTATGGTTCCGTCTGTAGAAGCCGAGAACCAGACAGGTACTTTTTTTGTTTTTGGAACAGTTAGCAATTCAACCCTCCTGCCTTTTAATCTACGGATTATACTATTCCATATATGTAATGATTTCATTATATCCCCTCCACTTAACACTTATTATGCATTAACCTAAAGCACAAAATAATAAAGCTATTTCTTGTATTATTCGACGTTAACTGTTAAATTCCTCCAATAAACGCTAAGAAAACGAAAATCTCTTTAAAGTAAAGGCATTTTAAATATCTTACTTCTTTTAATCATAGTATCAGGTTTCCCTTCATGGAATATAATAGTTATGAAAAAAACACGATTTAACTTGTGGTTAAATCGTGTTTTCAATCGAGTCAATATTGTGTCTAATTAGGTTACAAGGATTATTATGTGAAAATTTCAGCCTGTAACCTCTAACGTTAATTATGTTCAGATATCTTATAACTTACGGTATTATAGTATCTTTCATTATATTAAATATTCTAAAGTGGTAAAAAAATTAGAGAATGTCCTATTTCCATAAGCATCAAAGTCTACGGTAATGGAATCACCATCTTCTAACTCAACAATTTCCTCTGCATACTTTTCTTGTTTCACGTGTTTTGGGTTACTATCTTCTTCTGGCTCTTCTTGATCTATATGTCCAGTTTCTTGACTTTTTGCCATTTTCATTGATTTTCTAGAACCTCTTTTCTGATCTGAGACTTCAAGCAAAATTGAAAGCTTATGCTTAAAGTCTCAACAAATAAAAAAACCACCAAATATGTATTGGTGGAGACGGTGGGAATCGAACCCACGTCCAGAGATATCGCCACTCAGGCTTCTACGAGTGTAGTTGGTATATTCTCATTCACTAGCACGTCAGCCTACCAACAGGCTTCCGTGTAGCTAGTCTGATTAGTTTCAACTATCATCCTCAGACGGTGAATGACAGTGTAGCCCGCTTCATTTGAGACCCTTCAATCTGCCACACGGGCGATAGCAGGAAGGATCGCTTTAGCAGTGCTTAGGCAGCTGCTAGAGCTGGTGAATTGTTTTCTTCGCCAGTTATATTTAGGCAATTAACGTTTTACGAGCCGTAACCTCGACGCGCGACCTGAGCTCAATCTATCCCTGTCGAATCCGTAACGTCCCCATTTAAAGGAGAATCGCTTGGAATAGAACGAGCAATTATCTAATTTGATGTCGTTTATCTTCTAACGACAATTCTTATTATACCATAAACAATGCTAAAATCAAGCCCTGGAAGGTTTTACCTCATGTTGTCCTTGATAGCACGATCAACATCACGTTTCATCTGTTTGCGTTTCAAGTCTTCACGTTTGTCATATTTCTTTTTCCCTTTTCCAAGTCCGATTAATACTTTCGCAACGCCGTTTTTGATATAGATTTTTAATGGAACAAGTGCATATCCTTGCTGTTGTGTTAACCCAATTAATTTATCAATTTCCTTGCGGTGTAAAAGCAATTTACGAGTTCGTGTTGGATCATGGTTATACCGGTTCCCCTGTTCATATGTTGCGATATGCAAATTAATCAGTTTTACCTCACCACGGTCAATTCTCGCGTGGGAATCCTTAATATTGATTCGACCGGCACGAATTGACTTGATTTCTGTTCCTTGTAAAACAATTCCTGCTTCATACGTTTCTTCTATAAAATAATCGTGTGATGCTCTTCTGTTTTTAGCAATTTCGTTTCCTTTTCCTTTAGGCATACCGAACTTCCTCCTACTCCTTGCGTGAACCTTATTTTATCAAACTATCTGTAATTATTCCAATTGTTTTAGGAGACGAAAAAAAAATCAGGGCTGTTACCCAATCGGCACAGCCCTCACAGCTATAATATCAATAGTAAACTAACTGCCATTACTGCCATTCCACTAATTAACCCATAAATTGAAACATGAGCTTCATCATACTTCTTTGCTGCCGGCAGTAGTTCATCTAGCGAGATAAATACCATTATTCCCGCTACGCCAGCAAAGATAACACCAAATGTTATTTCACTTAAGAACGGCATAAGAACTAAGAAAGCAGTAACAGCACCGATGGGCTCAGCCAATCCTGACAGAAAAGATAACCGAAATGCCTTTTTCTTGTCATTCGTTGCATAATAAATTGGGACTGATACTGCAATTCCTTCTGGTATGTTATGAATGGCGACCGCAATTGCAATTGCCAAACCCAATCCTGGATCCTGTAAAGTAGAAACAAATGTAGCTATCCCCTCTGGAAAGTTATGAATGCCAATAGCCAGTGCAGTAAATACACCCATTTTTAGCAAGGCTGGATCATTCGCGGCACTGCCGTTTTTTCGCATATCCTCAATCTTTTTTAATTCATGCGGATTTGACTGTTTTGGAATAAAACGGTCAATTATTGCAATTAGTGCAATTCCAGCAAAAAAGGATCCTACTGTAAGCCAGCTTCCACTCTGTTCACCAAGTTCTCCAACTAATGATTCTTTTGCTTTAACAAAAATATCAACAAACGATACATAAATCATCACGCCTGCCGAAAAGCCTAAGGCAAAGGATAAAAATTTTGTATTCGTCGTTTTTGCAAAGAATGCCAACAAACTTCCTATACCTGTTGCCAGACCCGCAAAAAGCGTAAATAGAAATGCTAATATTAGATCATGTGACATTCAGCTTTTCCCCTTCTTTGTTGTCCTGATTAATAAATGTTTACCTAAGGAAACATTTATAGTAACAGTTACATTTTATTCTATTGGGTAACAAAATGCAACCAGAATTGTTCGACCAGTAACCCCGGCATTCGACAAACCTTTATAGTGAATGTCGCAGTTGCACTTATGCAGTAATAAAAAGACTGTTACGGAGCAACATTCTGCCCCATATCAGTCATTGTTCTAAGCTATTCCCTTACTTTTGCGCTTTTTTAGCTTTAATTTTTTTCTTATTTTTCTTCTGAGGTTGCTGTGGTTGACTTGTAGCCAGTTCAAAGTCAATAATCCGTTCATCCAAATTAACTTTTACAACTCTTACTTCGACTTCTTCACCTATCTTATAGATGTTTCCAGTTCGTTCACCAATCATTGCGTAATTTCGGTCGTCATAATGATAATAATCATCTGTCAGATTACTGACGTGCACAAGTCCTTCTATAGTGTTCTCCAATTCTACAAATAAGCCAAAATTAGTAACTGAGCTTATTACACCCGTGTACTCCTCACCAATCTTATCCTGCATAAATTCTGCTTTCTTAAGATCATCTGTTTCTCGCTCGGCATCGACTGCGGCTCGTTCTCTTCCTGATGTGTGACGGGCAATTTCCGGCATGGATTCTTTCCAGTGTTTAGTTGTTTTCGCATCGAGTTTCTTATCAATCAAATATGTTCGAATTAACCGATGTACAATCAGATCCGGGTACCGTCGAATTGGTGATGTGAAATGCGTATAAAAATCAGTCGCTAACCCAAAATGTCCAACACTTTGCGGATCATATTTTGCTTGCTGCATGGATCGCAGCATGAGCTTTGATACTATCATTTCCTCCGGCTTATCTTTTACTTCCTCAATTACTTTTTGCAATGCCTGTGGGTGAATTTCATTTGCTGTTCCCTTTACAACATAACCTAGTCCAGCAATAAATTCGAAAAAGTGCTGGAGTTTTCCTTCATTAGGATCTTCATGAATCCGATGTATGAACGGTACATCCATCCAGTGGAAGTGTTCAGCAATTGTTTCATTTGCTGCCAGCATAAATTCTTCAATTAATCGTTCTGCTACTGAACGTTCACGTAAAACGACATCGCTTGCTTTTCCGTTTTCGTCTACTAGTACTTGAGCTTCTTTGAAATCAAAATCAATAGCTCCACGATTAAATCGTTTACCACGCAGTATTGCTGCTAGTTGCTCCATCTGTTCAAACATTGGTACGAGCGTATTATATTTAACACAAACTTCCTCATCCTGATCGACTAATATTTTGTTAACATCACTGTACGTCATACGTGCGTTTGTTTTAATAACACTTTGGAAGATTTCATGATTTACGATTTCACCAGCATCAGTTATTTCCATCTCACAGCCAAGTGTAAGCCTGTCTACTTGTGGATTTAACGAACAAATTCCATTTGATAACCGATGCGGAATCATTGGAATTACACGATCAACTAAGTAAACACTTGTTCCACGCTCAAAAGCTTCTTTATCAATTGGCGAATTCTGTCCAACATAATAACTTACGTCAGCAATATATACACCAAGCTTATAGTTGCCATTATCCAACTTTTTGACTGTCACAGCATCATCCAAATCCTTGGCATCTGCTCCATCAATTGTGACAATGACTTCATCACGGAGGTCACGCCGGTTTTCGAGTTCTGCTTCATCAATCTCTTCTGGTGTATTTGCTGCTTGATCCAGCACTTCCTCTGGAAAGTCAATTTTAATTCCATGCTTATGAATAATGGATATAATATCAATTCCAGGATCGTTTTTATGACCAAGGATTTGAATGATTTCACCCTCAGCACTCTTTCTGCCTTCTGGATACTTTGTGATATGTGCAATAACTTTATGTCCGCTGACAGCTCCATTTGTCATACTTTTCGGGATAAAAATATCATTCGGAATCCGCTTATCATCAGCTATTACAAAACCAAATGATTTATTGTCTTCAAATGTACCAACTACAGCATGTGTTGCACGCTCTAGAACACGAATAACCGTACCTTCTGGCCTGTTGCCATCATCATTTTTCTTTTCCAATCTTACGAGCACTTTGTCATTATTCATTGCTGATGCTAAATCAGAGTGATGGATGTAAACATCTGTTTGCCCCTCATCATCAGGTATTAGAAACGCAAATCCCTTTGCATGCATTTGAATTCGGCCACGAACCAAGTTCATTTTTTCCGGCAATCCAAAGCGATTTTTACGTGTTCGAACAAGTTCACCAGTTTCCTCAAGTTCATTTAACGCTTTGACTAGCTCCTTGAAATCATCTGATCCTTTTAGGTCCAATGAAGCTTCTAACTCTTCGACGGCTAAAGGTTTCTCCCTATGTTCATTAAAAAAATTCTGTAAACGCTCTTTTATCGTTTCGTTCATATGCTCACCTTCTTTCTTTAGTATTGTTAACTTTTTAACTAAATTATAATCATTCTTTCCAATCAAGTGATTCTAAAAATTGAAATACATCCTCATGCAGCTGTTCTTTTTCTTTGTCCATTGTAATAACGTGGCCTGATTCTTCGTACCACTTAATATCTTTTTTATCTGCTTCAACGTTCTCATAGATGTATGTAGCACTTTCCTTATTGATCATTCCATCTTGTTGTGCTTGTACGACAAAGGTTGGTGTGTAAATAGTATCAATATTGTTCTGCACTTCCGTAATGAGCTCACCAAGATCCTTGAACATATCTTGTGAGTTCTCAATTAGTTCTGCTACTTCCTGCTGAATTGTATCAGCATTCTTGCCTTCTAATTGCTTAAATTCTTTTGCTTTAAATTTGTATCCTTTTGTAAGCTCTTCTTGATTGTCAAAAAACATTGGCGCACACATTGGTATTATCCCTTTTACCTGTTCAGAGTATGCCAGCCTTAGTCCTAAGACACCTCCTAGAGATAATCCAGCGACAGCGATTTCCTTATAGCCGAGCTCCTTCAAATGATTGAAAGCATTTTGAACATCCTCCCACCATTCATCAGCGCTCGCTTTCACCAATTCTTCAGGCTCCTGTCCGTGTCCACGGTAAATCGGAGCATGACTGGTGTATCCTTTCTTTTCCAAATAACGACCCATCATTCGTACATCAGCTGAATGTCCTGTAAACCCATGTAATAACAATACCGCACGAGGGCCTGCTTCAAACGTAAAAGGTTTTGGAAGTTTAACTTTCATTAGGTAACAACTCCTTATTCTATTCTGTTTATTCGTGTGTTGTTTTGCTTATTAGCACCACTTTGTTAATTCCCATTATTCACCATACCCTATTATTTAACACTTGAAAATAAATAAACCCTTATCACATCATTTGCGATAAGGGTTATCATTTATTGAAGGACATATGCACTTAGGAATGCTAAAATGAAAAATAGCGCTCCTGTAACCACTGTACCACGATGCAAAATCAGATCTGCACCACGGGCTTTTTGCTTACCGAAAAGCTGCTCTGCGCCACCTGAAATCGCTCCAGACAGCCCTTCACTTTTACCTGACTGTAATAAAACAAGTACAATCATAATAACTGCATCAATAACTAATACTATATTTACGAACTCTACCATATTCCAACGGCACCTCCTGTAACGCACAATTACCTATATGTACTTTAGCATAAATTTCGTTGAGATGGCAAGTAATTTTTTTGCAAAACTTTGGACGTTTCACTATTTTCATTCTATCATATGTATATAATAAATTTAGAATTGGGTGGTACATAGTGGAAAATACATTTTGGTTACAGATGCCGGATCATGTAGAAGTATATGTTAAAAAATGGTTTGATCATTCAAAAAAACCAAAAGCAATCGTACAACTAGCACACGGCATGGTAGAACACATTGACCGTTATAATGAGTTTGCTGATTTTTTAGTTGAAAATGACATCTTTGTATATGGAAATGATCACCGTGGACACGGTAAAACTGGAGAGAAACAGGGGTTATTTGGTTATCTAGCCGATAAAGAAGGATTTAAAAAAACGACAAATGATCTATTACAAATTACATCGGAAATAAAGCAGGAATACCCGGATACACCATTAATTTTACTTGGACATAGCATGGGCTCTTTTTTAGCTAGAAATTATATTCAGGAAAACAGCTCACTCATTAACGGCGTCATTTTATCTGGAACAGGCTACTATCCAAGGGTGACGAGCCAGGCAGCAATGCAAATAGCTTCGACACTTCCAGCAAAGGAAAAATCAAACATGATGAATACGCTGGCTTTCTTTTCTTATAACAAGCGAATCAAACAAAAACGGACTAACATCGATTGGCTGACACGTGATGAAGAGATTGTTCAAGCATTCATCGATGATCCGTACTGTGGGTTTATTCCAACTGCAGGATTCTTTTACGATTTAATGGACGGCATTACAACCATCCATATTCAAGAATTAAATAGGTACATTCGAAGTGACCTGCCAATGCTGTTGTTAAGCGGAATAGAGGACCCAGTTGGTGATTATGCAAAGGGTGTCTGGAAAACAGCAAACTTGTATAATGAAACAGGTCTAGAAAACGTTATTACAATGCTGTATGAGGATGGAAGACACGAATTATTAAATGAAATCAATCGGGACGAGGTGTATCAGGCTGTTTATCGATGGATTATGCAACAAATTTAGAAGGAAGCGTTTTCATTGTGAAACCTTTGTGGCGCCGACTGACATTGCTTGAATTGAGAAGACTAAAGGGTATAAAATGTAGAGTGGATAAATGAATTTTTAATGAAGGGTTGGTTTAATATATTATGATTCAAGGGATAGCAGCATCAAATGGTATAGCAATTGCTAAAGCATATCAGCTAGTTACACCAGATTTAAGTTATGAAGCGAAACCGATTCAAGATCCGAATCAAGAAGTTTCACGGCTGGAAAAGGCACTGGAAATATCCAAACAGGAATTAGAAAAAATCAAAGCACATACCAAAAAGGAAATTGGCGACGAGCACGCACAAATCTTCTCAGCTCATTTACTTGTTTTAAGTGATCCAGAGCTTATTAATCCTATTAAGGAAAAAATCAATTCGGATAATGTAATGGCTGAAGTGGCATTAGATGAAATAGCCAACATGTTCATCGACATGTTTAAAAATATGGAAAATGAATATATGCGTGAGCGCGCAGCCGATATTCAAGATGTTACAAAACGGGTGAAAGCTCATTTGCTTGAGGTAACATTCCCCGATCCTGCATTAATCGATGAAGAGGTTATTGTAATCGCAAATGACCTGACACCTTCTGACACAGCACAATTGAACCGAGAATTTGTAAAAGGCTTCGTTACAGATGTTGGCGGACGTACATCACATTCAGCTATCATGGCGCGTTCCCTTGAAATTCCAGCTATAGTCGGGACAAAGGAAATCACAAGTACTGTAAAAAAGAATGACATGATGATAGTAGATGGAATTGAAGGAAATGTTATTATCAATCCTTCTGATGAAGAGCTCGCAACATACAAGGAAAAGCAAGAAACCTATGCAAGGCAAAAAGAAGAATGGGCTAAAATGAAGAATGAGCCTACAAAAACCTCAGATGGTGAACAAGTCGAGCTTGCTGCCAATATTGGAACACCTGAGGATGTATCAAGCGTCCTTGACAATGGCGGCGAAGGAATCGGCCTTTACCGCACAGAATTTTTATACATGGGTAAAAACCAACTTCCTACCGAGGATGAACAATATGATGCATACAAATCTGTGCTGGAACAAATGGATGAAAAACCAGTCGTTGTTCGAACATTGGATATTGGTGGCGACAAGGAGTTAAGTTATCTTGACCTGCCAAAAGAATTGAACCCATTCTTAGGCTTTCGTGCCATTCGCTTCTGTTTGGAAAATGAAGATATTTTCCGCACACAATTACGTGCCTTATTACGTGCAAGCGTACACGGTAATTTAAAAATTATGTTCCCTATGATTGCAACACTGGAAGAATTCCGCCAGGCTAAAGCAATTCTTATAGATGAAAAAGAAAATTTGAAAAAAGAAGGCATAAGCGTATCGGATCAAATTGAAGTAGGAATTATGGTTGAAATTCCATCCACTGCTGTAATCGCAAAACAGTTTGCCAAAGAAGTAGATTTCTTCAGCATTGGTACGAATGATTTAATTCAGTACACAATGGCTGCTGACAGAATGAATGAACATGTTTCATATTTATACCAGCCACATCATCCAGCAATTCTAAACCTGGTTAGCACCGTTATCGATGCCGCGCATAATGAAAACAAATGGGTTGGCATGTGTGGTGAAATGGCCGGAGATCCAATTGCAATTCCGATCTTGCTGGGACTTGGCTTAGATGAATTCAGCATGAGTGCAACATCAATCCTGCAAGCTCGTACACAAATTCACGACCTATCAATAGAAAAACTAGCTTCGTACAAAGATAAGATATTATCGATGGGAACTACTGAAGAAGTTGTAGAATTTATTAAGGAGAAAACAGAATAAATCTAGTTGATTGCTCGGACCATGTGTTTGGTCCGAGCAATTTTTTGTAAAGGTAATCTGATGCTACCTCTGGTTGATATATCTATTTTTAGGTCGATATATTCACTTTTCGGTTGATATCACATTACTCTAGTCGATATATCCAGTTTCAGGTCGATATCACGTTACTCCAGTCGATATATCCAGTTTCAGGTCGATATCACGTTACTCTAGTTTGATATATCCAGTTTCAGGTCGATATCACGTTACTCTAGTTGATATATCACCCACATAACGTATGTTACTCCGAAATTATCTCCATTTTATCCTCAATACTATTCCGGCCTCTATTTCTGGGAACACGCTCCGGATATCCAATCTGCATGACAGCTGCAACTTTTATTCTTTTACTATCCAAGCCAATATCCTCTACAAATCCATCATCATGCATGTACGGCGTAATCGTCCAAAGCATACCAACACCATACTCCCAAGCCGCCAATTGTGCATTTTGGATAAATGCACATACTGCCGCATATTCCTCTTCATAGCGCACAGGATCTTCTTCTTTTTCGAAATAAATCAACGCATGGTGTGGAATCGCCAGCAAAAAGTCCCGCATGGAGATAATCATTTTCTTAGTCTTAGGATCATCATCCGTCTTAAGCATCCCTATCCGTTGATAACTTGCAATAATAGCATCTATAAAAGCTTGTTTACCTTTTTTCTGATATAGTTTAATATTCCACGGCTCTTTCATATAATGTGTAGGGGCATAGGAACCATATGTGAAGATCTCTTTTAGTATACTTTCATCAACTTCTTCGTCTTTGTAATTATGAATAGATCTGCGTTGCTTGATCGCTTGTAAAATATCGATGGGGTTCACCTCACAAAATTATTCAAACCGCTGCCCCGTCATTACTGTCATAAAATTTGTATAAAATTTCTTATAATCCAGTTCAAAAGCAATGCGGTGTAATTTCTTTTTTTCTGTTTCTGTATTTGCAAATGGTCGATTATCTGCGATGCTCTGTCCTCTTGCTACTCCATTCTGCACCTGTACTATTTGCACTGGTAATTTACGATATCCTAGCATATCTTCATGAATAGTTGCCATTAAAGTAAGTACATCATGCAGCGGGCTCCCTTGAATATTTGGGTTTCGTTCTTTATAAAAACTATAATAATAATCTAGTAACGATTTAATTATCTTGGTATCACCAACCCTGTCAATGTAATCAACCATACGTGGAGTAGCAATTGCTTCGGAAGTTACATTTAAAGGAATGATTGCTAAGTTATGGGCATATTTTAACACAATCTGGGCTGCAATAGGGTCACCATGAAAATTTGCCTCAGATACAGCAGTGACATTCCCGGGAACCCAGAATGCCCCTCCCATTATATAAAAACCTTTTACATTACGCATACGTTCCTGATATAAAATAAACATTGTAGCGAGGGAAGTTAGTCTTCCAATGTTAACAATAATGAGTTCATCCTGATATTTCTCAATAATATCAATAATCCCAAAAAAGTTTTCAATGACTTCACCATCCTCAACTTCAGGCGGGATAATAGGCCCAAGTCCGTATTCCCCATGAATTTCTGGGAAATATACCGGTGTCTCTCCAGTCATTGGGATCTCTGCCCCGCCAAATACTTCTATCACTTCAGCAACATTATAAAGATTTCTGATGTAGTGTACATTCGCTAAGGCCTTTTCCCTTGCGATATTTCCATAGTCAGCGACAACCCCAACCACATCAATTTCATCATTAAAATAAGAGTAGATAAGTCCAACGGTATCATCAATGCCAATATCACCAAAGACTAATACTTTTTGCGCCAACAGTATCCCCCCCTTTGTAAATATCTGTTAATTACACCTTATTCCAGTAGGGTTTTGTCCTATGTTCAAATTTTTTTATTAGAAAACTTGGCACTCGCCAAAAAAAAGTACTTTCTTAATTGCTTAAAGATGCCACCTTTTCACTATTACAATCGATTATGGTAGTAGAAAGGTGGCATAGTTTTTTTAAATTATTGAAGTTTTTCATATCCGTTCGAAGTTGACTATAATGAGTTGAAACTCACCTGACTTGTTTGTGATAAGCAAATTAAAAAACTTGGCTTATCACCAAGCTTTAATGGCGTACACTTATGTAGTAAGAGAGTATTTATATCAAAAAAAGAGACGGAATTATTCCGCCTCCCATAAAGTCATTTATTTATTCAAATTATAAAACGCGCTCAGCCCGGCATATTCGCCCATGCCTGCCAATTCGTCTTCGATACGAAGCAATTGGTTGTATTTTGCAACTCGGTCTGTACGTGATGGTGCGCCTGTTTTAATTTGCCCAGCGTTTGATGCCACAGCTATATCAGCAATTGTCGCATCTTCTGTTTCACCAGAACGGTGTGAAATGATAGCAGTATATCCAGCACGTTTAGCCATTTCTATTGCTTCAAAGGTTTCAGTCAATGTGCCTATTTGGTTAACCTTAACTAAGATGGAGTTGCCAACACCTTGTTCGATACCTTGGGAAAGCTTACTTGTATTTGTAACAAATAAATCGTCACCAACAAGCTGTACGCGATCTCCAATTCGATCAGTTAATAATTTATGACCTTCCCAATCATTCTCGTCCAAGCCATCTTCAATTGAGATAATTGGATATTTATTTACCATATCTTCATACCAATCAACCATCTCAGCTGATGTTCGCACGACACCTTCACCTTTTAGATTATATTTGCCATCACTGTAAATTTCAGAGGCAGCTACATCCATTGCCAGCTGAACTTCTTCACCTGATTTATAACCAGCAGCTTCAATGGCTTCAACAATGGTTTGCAATGCTTCCTCGTTGGACTTAAGGTTTGGTGCAAATCCACCTTCATCGCCAACACCAGTGTTGTAGCCTTTTGATTTTAATACTTTTTTCAGAGAGTGGAATATTTCTGCACCGGTACGAAGTGCTTCCTGAAATGTTGCTGCAGCTACAGGCATTATCATAAATTCCTGAATGTCTACATTATTATCAGCATGCTCTCCACCGTTCAAAATGTTCATCATTGGTGTTGGAAGTGTTTTAGCGTTAAATCCACCTAAGTAATTATAAAGTGGGATTTCCAGGTAGCTTGATGCAGCATGTGCAACTGCCATCGAGACACCCAAGATTGCGTTGGCACCAAGGTTACCTTTATTTTCCGTGGCGTCCAGCTCCAGCATAATTTGGTCAATGATATTTTGACGTGTTACATCAACACCAATTAATTCAGGACCAATAATATCATTAACGTTCTGAACAGCCTTTTGAACACCTTTGCCTAGATAACGTTCACTGTCACCGTCACGGAGTTCTACCGCTTCATATTCACCAGTAGATGCACCACTTGGTACTAATGCAGCACCAAATGCACCTGATTCTGTAAAAATTTCCACCTCAACAGTAGGGTTACCGCGGGAATCTAACACTTCTCGTCCATAAACATCTGTAATATATGGCATTAAAATCGCTCCTTTTGTTTTTAATTTTACTTAATGGTTAAAAGCAAAAAATACTTACCTTTTAATTAGTGATTCGCCAGTCATTTCTTTTGGTTTTTCAACATTTAACAAGTCCAACAATGTTGGTGATAGATCGGCTAAGATACCACCATCACGGAGTTCTACATCTTCCCCTGTAACAATAACGGGAACAGGGTTTGTCGTGTGAGCAGTCATTGGATCACCTTCCAAAGTTGTAACTTCATCGGAATTACCATGATCCGCTGTAATGATCGCATTGCCACCAAGCTCGATAATTTTATCAACTACTTTACCTAAACATTCATCAACTGCTTCAATTGCTTTAATTGTCGGTTCCAGCATGCCAGAATGTCCAACCATGTCCGGGTTAGCAAAGTTTAATAAAACTGCATTGTGCTCTTTGGAATCAAGTTCTTCCAGCAATTTATCAGTGACCTCATAAACACTCATTTCAGGCTTTAAGTCATATGTCGCAACTTTTGGAGAATCGATAAGGACACGTTTTTCACCCGGGAATTCACTTTCACGTCCGCCACTCATAAAAAAGGTGACATGCGGGTATTTTTCCGTTTCGGCGATTCGGAGCTGCTTCATATCATTCTGTGCCAGTACTTCACCAACAGTATTATCTAAATTAACAGGCTTATATGCAACATAACCATCAACTGATTCACTGAAGTTCGTAAGCATTACGAAATCCAGATTTTTTGGAACGTTTTCTCCACGGTCAAAGTCTCGAAAATCTTCATTTGCGAATGTACGAGAAATTTGAATTGCACGATCAGGACGGAAATTGTAAAAGATAATCGAATCCTCATCCTGAACTTTTCCAACAGGTTCATCATTATCATCAGTAATAACAGATGGAATAACAAACTCATCATGTATTCCATTTTCATAGGAATCGTCAATCACTTTATACGGGCTCTGATATTTAGGACCTTCACCATAGACCATAGCATCATAAGCTTTCTTAACGCGCTCCCATCGTTTATCACGATCCATGGAATAATAACGTCCGGAAATTGTAGCAATTTTTCCGACACCGTATTCTTTCATTTTTTCTTCTGTTTGTTCAATGTAGGTTTTAGCTGTTTGGGGACCGACATCACGACCATCCAGAAATGCATGGACATATACGTTTTCCAGCCCATTATCCTTAGCCAGCTTCAACATTGCGAAAAGATGGTTAATATGGCTGTGCACACCACCGTCTGATAACAGACCAAAAATATGCAGTGATTTACCTTTATCCTTCGCATGCTGCATCGATTTAAGAAATGCTTCTTTTTCGAAAAAGTCGCCCTCTTTAATCGATAAATTAACGCGGGTTAAACTCTGGTAAACGATTCGTCCAGCACCTATGTTAAGGTGACCCACTTCTGAGTTACCCATCTGACCTTCAGGAAGTCCAACAGCTTCACCACTAGCCTGTAATTGATTATGAGCAAACTTTTCCCAGTAACGGTCAAAATTAGGCGTGTTTGCTTGTCTGACTGCATTACCCATCTTTTCATCACGGATACCAAATCCGTCTAAGATGATGATTGCAGCTAAATTTCCTTGATTCATTTTGTACCGGCCTCCACAAGCGCTAAAAATGATTCTGCTTCAAGGCTGGCTCCTCCAACTAGTGCACCATCAATGTCAGATTGCGTTAACAATTCATCAATATTGGCGGGTTTGACACTTCCACCGTATTGAATAACAACTTTTTCAGCAGTATCTTCTGATGCAGCATCTTTGATTACATTACGAATGTGCGTACACACTTCATTCGCATCCTCACTTGACGCAGTTTTTCCTGTACCAATTGCCCAAATAGGTTCATAGGCAACAATCGTTGAAGCTACCTGTTCTTCTGATAGTCCCTCAAGCCCTTTACGAACCTGTTTTTCAATATGTTTCATCGTTTCGTTTGCTTCGCGTTGTTCAAGTGTTTCACCAACACAAACAATCGGTGTAAGGCCATGTTTAAATGCTGCATGGGCTTTCTTATTGACCGTTTCATCGGTTTCAGCAAAATGTTCACGACGCTCCGAGTGGCCAATAACAACATGAGTCACACCAAGGTCTTTCAGCATAACCGGACTTACCTCGCCAGTAAATGCACCTTTCTCTTCAAAATGCATATTCTGCGCACCGATTTTGACTTTTGTTCCTTTTGTTTTCTCAACTAAAGATGATAAAAAGGGAAATGGTGCACAGATAATGGATTCAACATTATCATTACTTGGTACCTTTTTTACCACATCATCAGTGAATTGATTTGCTTCTGCTAAAATTTTATTCATTTTCCAATTTCCTGCGATTACTTTATTGCGCATCCTCTCACCTCTAACTTCAAATTTTGTTATTTATCATCTAACGCTTGTACACCTGGCAACACTTTGCCTTCCATAAATTCAAGAGAAGCTCCTCCACCTGTTGAAACATGGTCCATATCTTCAGCAAAACCAAATTTCTCAACTGCTGCAGCTGAGTCTCCGCCGCCAATTACAGTATAACCTTCTGTGTTCGCTAATGCCTCTGCCACTGCTTTAGTTCCACCAGCAAATGCATTATATTCAAAAACACCCATTGGCCCATTCCAAATTACAAGTTTTGAGTCAGCAACAATTTGTTCATAGATTTCACGTGTTTTTGGTCCAATATCTAATGCTTCCCAATCTGCAGGAATTTCATCTATGTTTACAACTTTAGTGTTAGCTGTTTCTGAAAAATCATCGGCTACGACAGCATCCTTTGGCAAAATAAAGTTTACACCTTTATCCTCTGCCTTTTGCATGAATTCTTTGGCCAAATCAATTTTATCTTCTTCCAGCAACGACTTACCAATTTCATGACCTTGCGCTTTAATAAAAGTATATGCAAGCCCGCCACCAATAATAAGATTATCGACTTTGTCTAATAAGTGGTCAATTACATTAATTTTATCTTTTACTTTAGCACCACCGATAATTGCTGTGAACGGACGCTCCGGATTTTCGAGGGCTTTACCGAGTACATCAATCTCTTTTTCCATTAAGAAGCCTGCAGCAGCTGGTAACTTTTCAGCAACACCAGTCGTTGAAGCATGCGCGCGATGTGCTGCTCCAAACGCATCATTTACATACAAATCAGCCATCTCTGCAAAAGCCTGTGCTAAATCCTGTTCATTCTTTTCCTCACCAGCTTCAAAACGAACATTTTCAATTAATAAAATATCTCCGTCGCTAATTTGTGAAATGGCTTCATGTACTTCTTTTCCATAAACGGAATCAGTTTTCACAACATCTTTACCAATGAGTTCACTTAGACGTTCCGCTACAGGATCCAGACGCAATTCCTCTTTAACCTCTCCTTTTGGACGACCAAGGTGGCTCGCCAAAATAACAATTGCACCTTTTTCCGATAAATAATTAATCGTTGGTAATGCGGCCTTGATTCGTGTATCATCCGTAACTTCACCATTTTTCATTGGCACGTTGAAGTCTACGCGGCAAAACACTCGCTTACCTTCTACATCAAGATCATGAAGTGTTTTTTTGTTCATGGCTATACCTCCTGCATTTAAACTTATGTATCTTATTAAATTCCCCGGAATTGCTCCCATTAATCATTATATTGGAAAACTTGGCTTGTCGCCAATCACTAATATAGATATGCCTTTGTTGCATTTATGCAATAAGAAAGGATTTATACTTTTGTATGAAAAACACCTCTCTAGCTCTATTACAAATTCATTCTCATAATAGATGGTTGCTGCGCATTGCGGAGCCAAGGAAGTTATTATTTAGCGGACACAGGTGACCCTATTTCTATAAAAAGTCGCCTTTTCGAATTTATCCGGACACAGAAGCCCTTATTTTACATATATCATGGTTAATAGAGGTGTTTTGTAACAAATAAGGTCCTTGGTGTCCGCAAACATCAACATTTTCCTGTATTTCAGTCAAATAAGGTCCCTAGTGTCCGCCAAATCTCTCTACATTATTTGTATGAAAATTCATGATAGATTGTGGCTGCGCACTCGGCAGCCTTAACTGCAAAGAAAGGGAAGAGGATTGCCCTCTCCCCCTTATAATATATTTTTATAGGCCTTGCTTTTGGATAAATACTGCCATGTCCACACAACGTGCAGAGTAACCCATTTCATTGTCATACCATGAAATGACTTTTACCATGTTATCTTCAAGTGTCATAGTTGATAAGCTATCAAAGATAGATGAATGTGGATTACCAACAATATCAGATGAAACGAGTGCTTCATCACTATACTCCAGCACATCTTTCAAATCTCCATCAGCTGCTGCTTCTTTGAATGCTTTATTTACTTCTTCTTCTGTAACGTTCTTATCCAGTTCTGCTACCAAGTCAACTAATGAACCATCTGGTGTAGGAACGCGTACTGCCATGCCATTCAATTTACCATCTAATTCAGGTAATACTTTTCCAACTACTTTTGCTGCACCAGTTGATGTTGGTATAATATTTTGTGCTGCAGCACGTGCACGACGATAATCCTTGTGTGGCAAGTCAAGAATTTGCTGGTCATTCGTATATGAGTGAACAGTTGTCATTAGACCGCGTTTCAATCCGAAATTTTCCTGTAATACTTTTGCTAGTGGCGCAATACAGTTTGTAGTACAAGATGCATTGGAAACAATGTGATGCTCGCTAGGATTATAATCCTGTTCATTAACACCCATAACCATAGTTAAATCTTCTTGTTTTGCTGGTGCTGAAATGATAACTTTCTTCGCGCCTGCATCAATATGTTTCTTGGCATCCTCGCGTTGAGTAAATCGTCCAGTGGATTCAATAACAATTTCGACTCCAAGATCTCCCCAGCCTAAGTCAGCAGGATCTCTTTCAGATAGTACCTTAATCTCTTTTCCGCCAACAACGATATTGGATCCGTTTACTGATACTTCCTGTTCCAATTTTCCGTGTACCGAGTCATACTTCAATAGATGTGCAAGCATATCAGCATCTGTTAAGTCATTTACTGCAACAACCTCTACCTCGTCGTTCTTAAGTGCCTGACGAAAAACATTACGTCCAATACGTCCAAATCCGTTAATTCCCATTTTTACTGTCATGTATAATTCCTCCTATGATTTTGCAAAATTTTATTCTATTTAAAGAGACTCATCCCTTAAAATCTGTTCAGCTGCTGCTTCATCTGTTATAAGCAGATCACTTTTACCTTTCTTAAAATAAGAAGCGATTGCGTTAGCCTTTGAATGTCCTCCAGCTATTGTGATCACTTGATTAACTGTCGATAAATCATCCAGCTGTATGCCAATAGTCCTTACCTTGTGGACAACATCACCGAACTTATCAAAATAATAACCAAATGCTTCACTTATCGCTTTTTTATCCTTTAATTTCTCCATAACTTCTTCTGATGTCTTTCTTCGTTTAGCCATTGTTAACGCATCGCCTATTCCATGTAAAACAATATTGGAATCTTTAATAAGCTGGAGCGTATCATTAATGGAAGGTTCCTTGATGATGTTCTGATACGATGTTTCACTTAATGGGTCAGGAACATAAAGTAATCGATAATCACCTCTTACCTTTCTAGCCATCTTGGCAACAATCGTATTGGCCTGATTCTCCTCTTTCTCACCGATACCACCTCTTGCTGGAACAAATAAGCTGCTTGCCGCATTATCAAAAGGAACCATCATATTGGCAACTGCAGCCATTGTTGTGCCACCAGTAGCGGCAATCGTCTGAGGAGATTTCACTCTTTCCTTTAAAAAAGATGCACAAGCTTTACCCATCTCTTGTTTTACCCAATTATGATCATCGCTATTACCTGGGACAATCATAATATTACTTACATGTAATTTATCCTTTAATTGCCTTTCTAAAACGCTTAAACCCATAGCTTCATGCATGAACTCGCCCAATTGTTCTATAACTATTTTTCCCTCTTTTGTAATTTGCATTCCTTTTGTTGTGATATCAATTAAACCTTGTTCATGAAGAAAATCGATTTCACCACGCACATTACGTTCGGTTAAGTTTGTGTTTTCAGCCAAACCACGCCTCCCAATCGGTTGCAAGAGTTCGATATTCTGCAAAACAACGTAGCGATGCTGCATAATTTCCAAGAGATCAGGATATAATTTCTTCTGTACATCAATCAAAGCTCGCATGAAAATGCTCCTTCGTGGACACAATTAGTCCCGCCTGGCAATTTTTCGTCCCACCTTAGGCAAAAAAATATGTGATGGTTTTACTCTTCTTAATTATTTTACCATACACACATTTTTATTCAATCATTTTGATTCTTTTAATACTCTTTCCAATTCTTCGTAACTAATTTCCTCACAATCAAGTGTAGTATCATTTACTTTAACAACCGGAATCATCAATTGATATTTTTCTAGCCATTCATCTTTTGAATAAATATCCCGCTCTTCCAATTGAAAAGGATAATCATAATTTAATAAGTCAAGTAAAGATCGTGCATCATCGCATAATGAACAATTTTCTTTTGTATAAAAAATAACGTTTTGCATGAATTATCCCCCTATTACTTTCTTTTCGTTGATGAAGCTATCCCTAACTGTTCACGATACTTCATCACTGTTCTTCGCGCAATCGAAATACTGAACTCTTCATACAGACGATTTTTAATCATCTGATCGGACAACGGCTTATGCTTGTTTTCATGTTTAAGCAGTTCAAAAATTAACTGCTTAATTACAAACGACGACGTCTGCTGTCCGTCCGATTGCTTCACCCCTGACTGAAGGAAAAATTTCAGCGGGATGACACCATGCTTTGTCTGAACATATTTATTGGATATCGCACGGCTGACAGTTGAAATATGAAGCCTTAATTCTGTGGCAATATCCTTTAAGGTTAACGGCTGCAGCATAAAAGAACCATGTTCAAAATACATCTGCTGCTTGTCCACAATATTCCGGATGACATTCTCTAATGTATTTGACCTAAATGAAATTGCATGCTTCAGCCAGTCCACTTGTTTAAATTTTTCTTTTAGATAGTCCTCTGCTTCTTTCTCGTTTGCCATAAGGTTAGTATAGGATTCATTTATTTCAATCGCGGGTGAATTCCATTTATAAAAAGAAATCTTCCATTTTCCATCTTCTTCATATATGTTTGCTTCTGGAATAATATATTCCGTGCTGGTTTGTGATAGCAATTTACCAGGCTTTGGGTGACAGGATTTTATTTCTTCTAACATAACACTAGCTTTATCCTCAGTTAATTGATATTGAACGCTTATAGCAGAAATATTTTCTTCAGCTACCCAATCCAAATGTTCTTGTAACAATTCTCCAATATATGGATAAGATTTATCCATTTGTAACTGGATACATTCCTGCAATGTTCTAGCTCCAATTCCGGCAGGTTCAAGTGATTGTATTAATGCTAATGCCTGTTCAACCTTCTCAATTGTTGTATTGCAATTTTCGGCCCAAATATTCAATTCAATATCCAAATAGCCATCATCATTCAGCGAATCAATCCCAAACGAAACAACTGGCTCCAGATAACTTGGAACATTCAGCATATACAGCTGGTTTTTCAATTGTTCGTACATTGATAATGTTGCCTGATTTATCTCTCCGATTGAAGGCTGGTCCGCATTCGAATTTTTATATTTTGTTATTTCATAATCATAGTTGACCTCTTCAATTAACGGGTTCTCTTTGGAAATTTCTTTAATATATTCAATTATTTCAATCCCAGTAAATTGTAGTAAATGGATTGATTGCAGTAGGGATTGGTTCATTTTTAATTGTAATGTCTGTTCTTGCTTTAGTTTTTGCTGCACCATAATCCCTCCAGTCTATCTTCTATTTTATTAGAAAACTTGGCATTCGCCAAGCCTTTAATTGCGAATGCCTTAGTTGCACTTATGCAGTAGGAAAGTTTTATACTTTCCTATCTGCCAATAAAAACTGGAATAAGTGAAAAAGAACAAGGCGAAGTTTATCAGCCCTGTTCTTTTGCTTATTTTATCCTCACTTTTTCATCCCCGGTAATCCAATTTGGAAAAAACTCCAATTCAATTGATATAGGTGATTTCAGTTGATCAGAACCTTTCATATTAAAGCCAATTTCCGCCATACCCTTATCAGGCCTATACCCATAGGTAAATGAACGCTCCGTTGTTACCTCTTTCCCAGTATTATCACTCATTTTCCCAAACATAAAGTAGGAAAATCGCTTTTCGGTATGCAAACTAAGACTAACCCTATTTCCATTAATCTCCAGGTTTCTTAATTTATTTCCGTTAGGCTGATTCAAGATGACTTCTTCCTCAGTATCTACTACAAGCTTACGCTTATCTTTATCAATGGCTTGCATCCTGCTGAATACCAAATACAACCTCTCAGGGTCGTGAAAATAGTTACTTTGCAAGTATATAATTTCCTCATTTTCAGCAATTTCGGATCCAACAACCCCATTTGTTTTCCCCCATGTTTCTCCACGTTCATCAACTAGCCGCATATCTTCAAAAGCTAGGATTTTCTTTGTATTGCCGGGATCCATTTTGACGTGAACAGCAACTCTCAGCGGGTAAACCGTAGCATCTAAGATCGTCATATTTTGTCCTTCGACGGTAACATCCTTGTTAAGTTCAAATGTTTTCTTTTCTCGAATATCTTCTTTGATTTTAAAAGGAAAACTAAATTCTTCGTTGAATGAGTCACCAGTAATTTTTAGGTCGATTTCAAATTCTCTTGACTTAAATGGCTTTTCAAAAAAGTATTCGATTGTCCCGCTATACGTTTTTTTCCCTTCTTCAGAGTTATGTGGCATTCCAAAGGATACACTAGAAAGATCTAATACTTCGCCACTGGAGCTCTCCAAGTGGGTTTCTCCAATTGAAATCTCTTTCTGTTTTTTATCTGTATTTAATGTGTAAAACAAGACTATCCCGTTTTCATCTGCAATCGCCCCATCTATGACAACTTCCAGACCATCCTTTTCTTTCGAAACAGCAATTTCCTGGTAGTAATCGTTTTTAACAGCTGACATCATCCCTTTATCTTCCCGGATCAATTCTACAATCTTTTCCATACCAGGAATTGATGTTACATACTGTGCAAAGACTGGAGAAACCCGGATTGATGTCACAAATGTAATTACTATAATAGCCACCATTGCAACGCTCATTATCCATTTCATTTTACGCGGTTTTTGTTTTGCCGATTTAGCCTGTTGGAAACCTGATGATATTGCATTATCTAATGCATCAAGAGGGGTTGAGATATCGTCGTACGCTTTTTTAAAATCATTCAGTTTATCCTCTTCTTTTTCGTACATGAAGATTCCCCTCCTTTTCATCAAGCAATTCCCGTAACGATTTTAATGCTTTGTTAAGCCATGTTTTGACTGTTCCTTCCGGGCATTCCATATCTGCTGCAATATCTTTTATTTTTAAATCATGGAAATATTTAAGCATGAGAACTTCGCGTGACTGTTCATCCAAACTTTGCATCGCATCCTTCAGTTCTATCCTGATATGATTGTCTGTGACTCCATGTTCCAATATTTTTTCGTTATCAAAAACGATGCGCTTTTTCCTTCTAAGCTGGTCATTACAATAATTAATCATCACCCGGATAAGCCAGGTTTTGAAATAAGAGGGTTTCCTGATTGTATGTATTTTTTTATATACGCGGAATGTTACCTCCTGCACTGCTTCTAATGCTTCATTTTCATTTTTAAGGTAGGATAGTGCTGTTTTATATAAATCAATTTTATAATGTCTTATTAGTTTTAAAAAAGCCTCATCACTTCCTTTGATGGCTTCTTGTACTAATCTGCCGTCCTCATTCAACCTTCTACCTCCTGCCTGTTTCTTTTTCTATGTATTAGACTGCTGGAACATGAAAAAGTTTTTATTTTTTTCAATTATAGACGTTTTGGTGAAATGTTTTAAAAGTATTCACCATTTCATTCAATTTAGTGACATATATCACATTATTACATGGATCAGGGGATTACAATATATGTAAATATAGCAGGGTGGTTGATCGTTATGCCATGGGAAGTCCGGCAAATTATATTAGGGATCCACATATTTCTGGCGATAAATTGGATTGGCGGGGTTATGTTCATTGGTTGGGGTGTCTTTCCATCAGTTAGAAATATGGCATTTGCTCAACAAAGAAAATTCTTTCTGGCACTTATTCAATGGTCACACAGATTCCTAACAGCAGCAGGAACTGGTGTAATTTTGACAGGTATAGTACTTGGAACGATTGGTGGCCCGATTAAAAATTTAGATGACATATGGCATACATCATACGGAAACATTTGGCTAACTGCACTGCTAATCGCACTTATCACTTTACTATGGGGGGTTTTTATTGGGTATAGGCAATCCATAAAGGTATTTTCAGATGTTGCGCTTTGGGAAACTGCAGATTCAGGTGATAAAAAGCCTCTTTCAAATGCTCTAAGGATAACAATACTTTTAGAATCGGTGGAGGTTAGCGGCTTTATTGCTTTAATTATTTGTATGGTATTACTATAAGAAGGAGTGTTACACATGACACAAATTGCAATGGATCATGGACAAGTAAGATACTATTATCGTTCTTCATGGCTTCAACTTGTTAGACCGATGACACTCACAGGCACATTAACTCCTGTACTAGTTGGGACAGGGATAGCTGCGTCAAAAGGGCCTATTCAGATTGATGTGTTTTTTGCCCTGTTATTCGCAGCACTGCTAATACAATCAGCAACAAATCTTTTCAATGATTATTATGATTTCCGGAATGGGCAGGACCAGGATAAATGGACTCTTAATCCATCCGATGCACACGGTCCATCACATACAATCGTTCCTTATGTTGCAAGTTCAATGCTCGGCATCGCCATCATAATTGGAGCATGGCTTGCTTTTACGAGCAGTTTTTGGGTTATACTAGCAGGGATTTTAGGGATCACTTTTGGATATCTCTATTCAGCTGGTCCACGTCCATTATGTTCGATTGGATTAGGTGAAACAGTAGCATTTATTTTTCTTGGCCCCGTTATTACAATTCTTGGCTACAGTGTTCAAGGACATGCGGTAGATACTCAGATTGCTGTAATTTCACTACCCTTTGCTATGCTTATTTCCTCGATGATTTTAACAAATAATATTCGTGATTTGGAAAAAGACAGCGCCTTCCGAAAAACTCTCCCAGCAATATTAGGGCGCGCCACAGCAATCAATATACTCGTTACACTGCTTTCGATTGCTTATTTAACAGTACTTGGTCTAGTTTTATACAACGTTATCGCTTGGCAGTCGCTAGCAGTCATACTAGCATTACCGCTTGCCTTTCGATTACGGTGGTCTTTGCGGCGTGGTGATAAACGTTCTGAAGAGATTAAAGGCATGAAATGGGCAGCATGGCACCATTGGGCATTCGGACTGTTATTTTCATGCGGGGTTTGGATTGGTTTTTTTATTAATTAAGGCTTCTTTCAAAGTCTAAGGTTAATCAATTCGTATTATGTAGTGTGGCTCGCCAGCCTCCCTAAGGTGCGCGTAGTGTATTTTCAACATTATGTAGCAATGCATATTCTTAATGATAAAAACATCAACCTTTTAAAGTTCATTCTAAAAAAAACGACAAGGGACTATAAATCCCTTGTCTGCAATCATTACTTTATTTTATCCGGACCACTTTTTTTATCTTTTTGCAATGCTTTATAAAAGGAAAATACCATAAGCAGCATAATTACCGAAAACGGGAATGCTGCTGAAATCAGAGCATTTTGCAAAGCTTGCAATCCTCCAGTGTATAAGAGCACAGCTGCTATTGTTGATTGGGCAAATCCCCACACAAACTTAACCGTTGTTGGAGGAGATAAAGAACCATTTGTTGTTTGCATGCCTAAAACAAATGTAGCTGAATCCGCTGATGTAATAAAGAAAGTTCCAATTAGCATTAAGGCAATTATCGATAAGACGACACCTAATGGAATTTCACCAAACATTCCAAACAACGCCTGCTCATCAGGAAGTCCAGCAATATCTGCACCTTTATTCTGTTCATCAATGCCAGTTATGCCAAATGTTGAAAACCAAAGGAAGCTGACAACGGAAGGTACAAGGAGAACACCCGCCAGGAATTCACGGATTGAGCGTCCTTTTGATACCCGGGCAATAAAGATTCCAACGAACGGTGCCCACGCTATCCACCAAGCCCAAAAGAAAACAGTCCAGTCCAAAACCCACTGCCTCTCCTCATCATCATGTGGAGCGATACGAAAACTCTCAGTTGGTAGTTGTTGAAGATATGCGCCAATTGTATCTGTAAATGAATTAAAAATGTACAGTGTTGGTCCCAATATTAATGTACCAACCAATAATATTCCTGCTAAAATCATATTAGTATTGCTTAAGTATTTGATACCTTTGCTAAGACCTGTATACGTAGATAACATGAACAATACAGTTACAATAAGGATAATAACAAGCTGAACCCAAAATGAACTCTCGATATCAAGGAGATAAGTAAGCCCTCCATTAATCTGCGTCGCGCCAAAACCAAGGGTTGTAGCTACACCAACTATGGTGGCAAAAACTGCAATAACATCAATTAATCTTCCCCAGCCTCCATTCATTTTATCCCCAAAAATCGGTTCAAGTGTAGCACTTATTAAACCTGGCTTTCCGTGACGAAATGTAAAATAGGCTAACACTAAAGCAATCACAGCATATATAGCCCACGCATGAATACCATAGTGGAAGAATGTGACACGCAGTGAATCCTCTAGCGCTTCTCTTGTACCAGGCTCTGCTGTAGGAGGGGTATTAATATAATGTGAAACAGGCGATGCTACACCATAGAATACAAGACCTATCCCCATTCCAGCACTGAAAAGCATGGCAAGCCACGTGGGATAGCTGAACTCCGGCTTTTCTCCCGGCTTTCCAAGTCTAATCTTACCAAAAGGGCTGAAAATTAAATATAAACAAAACAGCACAAACAACGTTACAATCAGTAAATAATACCAGCCAAAATTAACAGATATATAATTCATAATTGTTTTTGAGAAATTTTCAAACCCTTCAGGAGCCAAAACCCCCAAAAAAGACATACCTAATGTTATTGCCAATGTAATCCAAAAAACGGAAGTTACCTGTTTCATTCCAATCCCCTTTCTGCGTTCTTTTAAGCACCATGTAAACTCTAGTTTTAGTATCTCTGAATTTTATAGTGGTATTCAGAAAGAGGGTTGTTATTGGATTATATTTTTATTGTTTTAAAACATATTAGGAGCCATCACTTCCTTCGTCTTTTGAGTTAACACCTTCAAGATCAAGCCAAGAGAGCATTTCCCGTACAACCGTATTGATTTTCTCATTGACTGCATCATCGCCAAACTTAATCTTTGCTTTTTCAATCTGGTTCACGACATTTTGGTCAAAACCTATCAACTCAGTATCATCTTCCATTTCATTAAATAAATCAATCATAGCATCGTTCCCTTGTTGAATCTGATCGATGGCATCGCTGTATTTTTGGTAGTCTTTTTCATTTGCCTTCATATGTATCACCCATTATTAGAATATCCAAAAAGTATTACAATATTAGAAGTTAGCATAGTTCTATGTCCACGCCAATAAGAACTGTTTGCTTTCATAGAATACCTTATACTTCGGATGTCAGGACCGGCTGCACACTCGCTTTCTTAGCTGCTAAAAAGGCAAGGGCTACATTAACTGTAACCCTTGCCTTTTTAAGTTTCATTTAAGTGCGCCCAGAGGGATTCGAACCCCCGACACTTGGTACCGGAAACCAAAGCTCTATCCTACTGAGCTATGGGCGCATATTATAAAGTATTTTTGACACATACGATATTATAACGCCACATCCCCTTAGAAACAAGTCTTTTCATATAATCTATCCTTCTAGAATATATATTTTAAATATTATTATTTTTGAGAAAAAAGAGAAAAACCCCAAAATGTCTTTTTTCATTGTATACTGAAAGTTAATTCAAAACAGTCAAACTATTACAAAATATAACACAACAAAGGAGGCTACATATGACTCAGGATACTCCACTCCTCGAAGTGAAAAATTTACATACACATTTTTTTACCAAAGCAGGGGTTGTAAAAGCAGTTGATGGTATTGATTTTAAAGTCAACCCTGGTGAAACACTCGGTATTGTTGGAGAATCGGGTTCAGGTAAAAGTATTACAGCGATGTCGATACTTGGATTGATCCCTTCCCCACCTGGAAAAATTGTTGAGGGTGAGATAAATTTTAAAGGCGAAAATCTGCTTAACAAATCGCAAAAGCAGATGCGTAAAATTCGCGGCCCTGAGATTGCTATGGTGTTCCAGGATCCAATGACATCACTTAACCCTGTATTTACTGTTGAGAAGCAATTGCTAGAAACCATTTTAGCACACGAGAATATGTCGAAAAAACAAGCAAAAGAACGTGCGTTGGAATTGCTCAATTTGGTTGGTATCCCTGACCCAGAAAATCGACTGAAAAACTACCCACATGAATTTAGTGGAGGAATGCGCCAGCGCGTAATGATTGCAATAGCATTATCGTGTAACCCTTCTCTTCTTATCGCTGATGAACCAACGACAGCACTAGATGTGACGATTCAAGCTCAAATACTGGAGTTATTTAAACGAATGCAAAAAGAACTTAATATGGCGATTGTCATGATTACACATGACTTAGGTGTTGTATCTGAAGTTTGCGACCGTGTCATGGTAATGTATGCAGGCAAACCGGCTGAATTCTCAGAAACAAAACATTTATTCAAAAAGGGCAAGCACCCATATACGCTTGGTCTCATAAATTCAATTCCTAAAATCACTCCCGACAAACAAAAGCTTGAAGCAATTGATGGTGTTCCACCTGATTTGAGATCTCTGCCTAATGGGTGCAGTTTTGCACCAAGATGCAAACACGTAATGGATAGCTGTCTCTCTAACGATCCTGACATAAGAGAAGTTGATGATGACCATTTTGTACGTTGCTTACTATACGAGGATTCCAAAAAGGCGGTTACAACATGAGTACATTATTAGAAGTAAAAAATATAAAAAAACACTTTCCATTAAAGAGCGAAAACTTTTTTTCCAGAGAAAAGCCGGTATTAAAAGCGGTTGATGGAGTTTCCTTTTCAATCGAAGCGGGCGAAACACTGGGTCTGGTCGGTGAAAGCGGATGCGGCAAATCCACCGCAGGCAGGGTTATGCTTAAACTTTTGGAACCAACTGAAGGTGAAGTATTTTTTAAAGGAGAAAATATTACATCTTTTCGTGGAGAACAGCTTCGTAAATTGCGGAAGGACATGCAAATTATTTTCCAGGATCCATATGCATCCTTGAATCCCCGTAAAACAATTGAACAAACGATTACAGAGCCAATGAAAATTTTCAATATACCTAAAGAAGAGAGACAGAAAAAATTAAAACGACTGCTGGATGTTGTTGGTTTAAGTTCTTATCACAAGTCCCGTTATCCACACGAATTCAGTGGTGGACAACGGCAACGAATCGGAATCGCAAGGTCACTGGCGCTCGAGCCTGAACTGGTCATTTGTGATGAACCCGTTTCTGCACTTGACGTATCCATCCAAGCACAAGTCATTAATTTAATGGAAGATCTGCAGGATGAATTTAACCTTACATATCTTTTCATTGCACATGACCTTAGTGTTGTTCACCATATCAGTGATCGGGTAGCGGTTATGTATTTAGGTGAACTCGTTGAAATAGGTGAAGTTGCTGAGGTTTATCAAAATCCGAAACATCCTTATACACAAGCTTTATTATCGGCTGTTCCCGAAGTAAATCCAAATCAGGAAAAGCAGCGCATTATATTATCTGGTGACCTGCCATCACCTGCAAACCCACCACAAGGCTGTAAATTTCATACACGATGTCCTTATGCAGAAGAAATATGCCGCACCCAGGAACCGAAGCTTAAAAAAGTCTCTTCAGATGGACAAATGGCATCGTGTCACTTCGTTAAGGAGGTGGTTGATTAAAAAACCACTGGAACTGTACCTTTTATCAAAATTATTCAAAGGGGGACCTTATGTTGAAGAAGCGTAATTTCTTATTGTTGTTTACTTTACTTTTTGCAGTAGTATTCTTTTTAGGAGCTTGTACAGAAGATGCTGGCACAGGCTCTACTGATGATAATCAGTCAGAAGATGACTCGTCCGATTCTTCAGATGATTCATCCGAGGATCAGGCTACCGAGGATACCGGTGATAAAACACTCGTATTTGGTCGTGGTGCTGACTCGATTCAATTAGATCCGTCAAAAGTTACTGATGGTGAGTCCATTTATGTTACCAATCAGATTTATGACACACTTGTAAGATATAAAGAAGAAAATACCGAAGTGAAACCAGCACTTGCTGAAGACTGGAATACAAGTGAAGATGGCACAGTTTGGACATTCAAGCTCCGTGAAGATGTTAAGTTCCATGATGGAAACGACTTTACAGCAGAAGATGTTGTATTCAACTTCGAACGTTGGGCAACGTCTGGTGAATTTATTTACTATGGTTACATGTTCGGTGCATCAGAGGAAGATCTTGGTGGAATTATTGAAAGTGTTGAAGCAACTGGTGACTATGAAGTGACATTCACTTTATCAGAGCCGAATGCACCATTCCTTCAAACACTGGCAATGCCTCCATTTGGGATTGCAAGCCCTGCTGCTGTTGAAGAGCATGGAGAGGATTATTTTAAGAACCCTGTTGGAACTGGACCTTTCGTATTTGAGGAATGGGTTCCAGATGACAGTATTACTGTAACAAAAAATGAAGACTACTTTGGTGAAGCTGCTAATGTAGATAAAGTCATTTTCCGTACAATACCAGATAATGGTGCACGTTTTCTGGAATTACAGGCAGGCTCCATTGATTTGATGACTGGATTAAATCCACAGGATATTGGAACTACTGAAGATGACTCAAACTTACAAATAATCCGCAGACCTTCTATGAATATTAGCTATATGGCTATGAACACTAGTAAAGAAGGTCCAATGTCAGAAAAGCTGGTTCGTCAAGCTATCAATCTAGCAATTGATAAAGAAGAGCTTTTAACATTATATGAAGGTATTGGTAAGCCAGCTAAAAACCCTATCCCACCTTCTCTATGGGGATATAATGATGAAGTAGAAGATTATGGGTACGATGTTGAGAAAGCAAAAGCATTACTAGCAGAAGCAGGCTATGCAGATGGCTTTGATATATCACTCTATACAATGGCAAATCCAAGACCTTATATGCCACAGCCAAAAGTTACTGCACAAGCTATTCAGCAAATGCTAAAAGACATAAATGTAAACGTGAAAATTACTGAAAGTGACTGGGATACACACTTGACAGCAACTGAAAATGCTGAACATGATATGGCATTCCTTGGCTGGACTGGTGATAATGGTGACCCTGATAACTTCATGTATGTTCTTTTGGATAAAGACAATGCAAAAGTAGGCTCTGCAGGAAACATTGCATTTTATAAAAATGATGAAGTGCACGACCTATTAAAAGAAGCACAAACAGAGATGGATCAGGAAGTGCGTACGGAGCTTTATATGGAAGCACAAGAACTAATTCATGAAGATGCACCATGGTTCCCAATTGCACATACGACACCGCCACTTGCGGCTAGTCAAAATGTTACTGATTACGTTCCACATCCAACAGGCAGTGAACCATTTAATTTACTAGATATAAAACAATAGACTAGTAACTTATGTTTTATAATTCACTCATGTAGTTAGAAGTTATATTCTGGAGGCTGGTTAGTTAATACAGTCTCCGGATGTAACTTTAGGATTATAGCAATACATATTTTTTAACGGGAGGTACAACGATGCTAAAATACATTGTCAGACGACTATTCATGCTTATCCCCGTATTAATTGGCGTCTCGATCCTCACCTTTTCTCTAATTCATCTAATTCCCGGAGATCCTGCGAGAAGTATGCTCGGTGATAAAGCAACTGAAGCACAATTGGAATCCCTGCAGGAGGAATTGGGCTTAAATGATCCATATATTGTTCAATATGGTAGATTCTTAGGTGATATTGTACAAGGTGATTTAGGGACGTCGATTCAATCTAAGGAAGATATAGCTCTCCAATTGCTACATAAATTGCCAGCGACCATTGAACTCACAATCTTTGCTATGATTTTAGCCGTCGTTGTAGGTATTGTTGCTGGTGTAATAGCAGCAGTTAAACAATATTCCTGGTTCGATAACATCAGTATGACAGGTGCTTTGTTTGGAGTTTCCATGCCCATTTTCTGGCTCGGATTAATGATGATCTTCGTCTTCTCTGTCCAGCTTCAACTCCTGCCTCCATCGGGGAGAATGTCATCCAGTATTGAATTGGAAACTATTACAAACTTCTTTTTACTGGATAGTATTCTAACCTTGAATTGGGCAGCATTTAAAGATACATTTTTCCACTTATTAATGCCCGGAATTGCTCTTGGAACAATTCCAATGGCAATTATTGCCCGCATGACACGCTCAAGCATGCTTGAGGTAATGAAGCAGGATTACATTCGTACTGCTGACGCCAAAGGACTGAAGAAGCATTTAGTTATATTCCAACATGCATTAAAAAATGCCTTTTTGCCTGTTTTGACAGTAATAGGTCTGCAGTTTGGTTTATTGCTTGGTGGTGCTGTTTTAACTGAGACAATCTTTTCATGGCCTGGTGTGGGAAGATACGTATACTTGGCTGTTCTTGGACGAGATTATCCAGTTGTTCAAAGTACAATTTTAATCATAGCAATTATCTTTGTCATGGTTAACTTACTTACTGACTTACTTTATAAATACTTCGATCCAAGGATTAAATATGAATAATAGATCTCTAGTGAAAGGATGTGCATCCGATGTCATTGCAGCCTAATCCATTACCAGACCCTAAATTAGCAGAAGCACAAGAAACTAACCAGTCAAAATCAAGTAGCTTATGGGGTGATGCTTTCTCCCGTATTGTTAAAAGTAAAACATCATTAATTGGGTTATGCATCATTCTCATCTTGATTATTACTGCCATATTTGCACCATTAATTGCAACACACAGCCCAACCGATTATGCCTCGCTAACAGATCGATACCAATCACCATCATCTGAGCATATATTAGGTACCGATGAACTTGGTCGTGATATTTTTAGCAGGATTGTTTTTGGGTCTCGAATTTCAATTCAAATCGGGGTAATAGCAGTTGGGATTTCCATGATCATCGGTGTACTTTTGGGTGGAATTGCCGGTTACTTCGGCAGATGGATTGACCAGATTATCATGCGTTTAATCGACATTATGATGGCTTTTCCAAGTATTCTATTAGCTATCGCGCTAGTAGCCGTATTAGGCCCTAACCTCAGAAACGCCATGATTGCAGTTGGAATTGTAGGTATTCCTCAGTTTGCTAGAATTGTCCGTTCAGCCGTCTTATCTGTAAAAGAAACAGAATATATTGAAGCTGCTCGAGCAATTGGGGCCAAACATGGAAGAACTTTAATGCAACATGTACTGCCTAACTGTCTTGCACCAATAATTGTGCAAGCGACGTTAAGTATCGGTACGGCCATTTTGGATGCAGCTGGACTTAGTTTTCTAGGATTAGGAGCACAACCGCCCAAACCAGAATGGGGAGCCATGTTAAGTGATGGCCGTGCTGCATTACAAAACGCGCCATGGGTAGTTGCATTTCCAGGCATGGCTATTTTTCTTGTTGTACTTGGATTCAACTTATTCGGCGACGGATTACGTGATGCGTTAGACCCAAGATTAAAGCAATAATTACAATAGTAGCAATTTGTAGTATGATAAGGTGAAGCAACTGCTTCACCTTATTTTAATTTCTAAGGGGGATATTCAAGTGTTTAAAAAGTATATTCCTGTAATTGTCTGTTTTTCTATTGTCATTCTTTTTACATTTAGTTCAATAGGAAAGTCACAATCAAGGCATATTAATACCTACCCCAACCTCCCAGCACCGATTGCAGAAGAAAAAGTGCTTATCACTTCAGCCGGGCAGGCTACAGAGAGCAGCATTATGTTAAGTATTGCAGATAACCTTAATTTAGAAGCAGATTACCGCCCTAGGGCTCTGGGGACAGATTTATATGATTATAAAAGTGTTGTCATTATACTTGGATTTAGTGCTAACGGACTCTCGCATACTAACAGATCCTTTCAAGAAGAATTGACTCGAACAAAACAACTGGTTAGGGAAGCGAAGTTAGAAAAATTACCTATTATTCTAGTAAATATTTCAGGTGTATTTCGTGATAATATTCAAACATGGCAATTATTTGAACAAACAGCTCCATTCGCTGATTATTTTATCGGGTTAAAAAATATGAAAAAAACAGATAGTTCTATACAGATGCTGCGGGAAAATTCGGTGCCGGTTACCCTAGTGACTGAATTGGACGATCTGCATACCCCGTTTAATTCCGTATTCCGTTAATATGCTGTCAGAAAGGCTGAAATCAGATGACTAATAGAAAAAGCTACTTATTTATCGGATGTTTGGGCTTGTTGTTGGTTACATATGGTGAGATCCTCCCCCCGTTTCTTGATAACTGGTCATTATTCATTGTTGATAGCATTAATGAAAGCATCATAAAACCTGACAGTGGATTACTTTTAATTACATCTTTTGCTTATATTGCCAGATATCTTTTGGTTTTCTTCCTGATTTACTTTGGCTCCATGTTAATAGCACATGCACTTTCAAAAGATTTGGAGTCGATGTCTTTTTCGGTAACGTATATTGGTGTTATTTTATTAACGTTATCTTTATATAGTCAATTTTACCTCGAGCATTTTTCGTACCTTGGTCATATTTTTTCAATAGGAATTATTGTACTTCTGCAATTATACATACCTAAACACAAGCATTTTCACTTCATATTTTCTATTATCCTATTTCTAGTATTACTAGCGGTACAATGGCTACATCTCATTCCAGCACTTACCGAATTTGGCTTTGGAGCAAATGACATAGCTGCAAGTATTAAAATAGCCGATAATTTCTTAACCGGTAATAGTCTTTTTAATACGATTGCAACAATTTTCTTTATCGCTTTCCTTACAATTGCTATAATTTTTACTTTTTTAATACACCTAGTAAACAAACAAACTCATACACTCAAAAAATATCAGGTTCAAGAAGAAGAATTAAAGGAAACACGAACAGCTTTAGTAGAATCAAAGGTTTATGAAGAGATAAATATGCTGGTACACGATCTTAAAACACCACTCGTAACAGTCGAAGGACTAATCTCCCTAATCACTATGAAAATGCAACCAGTAGATGGGTCAGCCTTACACAATTATTTTACACGAATGGATCATTCAGTTGAGAAAATGAAAGATATGATTACAGAAATCCTTTATGAAAATATTAAACAGAAGCTCCCCGTAAAGGAGTTGCTTGAATACGTAACAAGTCATCTAAGTCTGGATGAACAGCTTGTACATATGGAAGTTGAAATTGAAGACAACCTTCCTGCTATTCAAGTAAATAAAATTCGCTTTTCCCGTGCAATATCAAATATTTTGGAAAATGCAATAAGTTCATTTGAAGGAAAAAAAGGATTTATACATATCAATGTCAAAAGTATAGATAATGGTATTTTGTTTCAAATTCAAGACAATGGTCCAGGGATAAAAGAAGAGCATATAAATGATATTTGGCTTGATGGCTTCAGCACGAAAAATTCATCAGGGATTGGTCTTTCCTTTGTAAAACGAGTAGTAGAGAATCACAGTGGTACTATAACGGTCAAAAGTATACGAGGCAGCCATACCCAAATGAACATCACTCTGCCAACACTAAAAGTAGGTGACGAAATCGATGAGCATTACCATATTAATAGTTGATGATAATGAAGACATCCGCTTTACACTTAAAGAAATTTGTGCGTATGCTGGATGGAGCGTAGTAGAAGCATCTACAGGAAAGCAGGCTATTGAACTATTTAAGACGATAGAACCTGACCTTGTTTTACTTGATTATCATATGCCTGATTGGGATGGTCTTAAAACAACAAAGGAATTGCGAAAACATAATACTAGAATTCCAATAATTATTTTAACGGTTGATGAGCGACAAGAAATTGCAAATACCTTTTTACATGCTGAGGCAACTGACTTTGCATTAAAACCGATTAAGGCACCAGATCTAATTTCGAGAATTCGAATCAACTTAAAGGTTGGAAAATTAATTGGTGATAAAGATAACGTGTATGTTGAGAAAGGAATTAGCCAATCTACATTAAATTCGATAAAAAGCTTTTTGATCCAGCAAGACACACCTTCATCCATTAATGAAATTCAACAATCATTACCCATTGCCTATCAAACGGTTCACCGTTATCTAAACTATTTAGAAAGCAAAGGCGAAGTTGAAGCCATCTCACAATACGGTAAGCAAGGGCGTCCGAAAAATAAGTATAAACTTGTTTAGCTGAAACGTTTATATTCTATTGTAAAGGGAAAGATGGGGAAAGAGATTTTATTGCAAAACTTGTGGAACGTTTTTGTTTGACCTTTTTTGACCTATTAGTTATGATAAAAATATCCAACATTTATGGATGAATACGAGATGAAATAAGGAGGATTTTCACATGAATTTAATACCTACAGTTATTGAACAAACAAACCGTGGAGAACGCGCATATGATATCTATTCACGCTTATTAAAAGATCGCATTATAATGCTTGGCAGTGGGATTGATGATAATGTTGCAAACTCAATCGTTGCACAGTTGCTTTTCTTAGAAGCAGACGATCCAGATAAGGATATCTCATTATACATTAATTCACCAGGAGGATCTATTACTGCTGGAATGGCAATTTATGATACAATGCAGTTCATCAAGCCTAATGTATCAACAATATGCACTGGTATGGCTGCATCAATGGGAGCATTCCTGCTAGCAGCTGGTGAAAAAGGTAAACGTTATGCACTTCCAAACAGTGAAGTAATGATTCACCAGCCTTTAGGTGGAACACAAGGTCAAGCAACAGATATCGAAATTCACGCAAAACGAATTGTTGAAATGAAACGAAAAATGAATCAAATTCTTGCTGAACGTACAGGTCAGTCACTTGAAGTTGTAGAGCGTGATACAGATCGTGATAATTTCATGTCAGCTGAGAAATCTGTAGAATACGGCTTAATTGATAAAATTTTGGAAAGAAACTCAGATAAGAAATAAATTGAAACATAAAGAGGTTATCCCATTTTGGGATAACCTCTTTATTTAACTTTAATGGTAATTTTAGTTACTTATCTTTCATTCTATGTTTTTGAAACGAATGCAGTTAAATGATTTAATGCAATCTCTTCATCTGCACCCTCTGCAAGCAATGTAATAGTCTCTCCAGAAGTAATAGCTAAGCTCATCAAGCCCATAATACTTTTCGCATTAACCCGTTTTCCATTCTTTTCAAGAAATAAATGTGCTGAATAGCGATTTGCTTCCTGAACGAATTGAGCGGCTGGTCTCGCTTGCAGACCTGCATCTAGCTCAACTTTCACCGATTTCTCAACCAAATCTCTCATCCTCCTCATCTGAAATCGTTTTCAAAATAATGTTAGAAAACCCGGCTTATCGCCAAGCCCTTAATGGCGAAAGCCTTAATTGCACTTATGCAGTTAAAAAGTATTTTATACTTCCTAACTGCTAAAAAAAGACAGCAGCATGGTAAATATTTCTTTATCTAGCTGCTATTGTCTCCAAAATAGTATTATATTGATGGATAGTATATCATACTGCGAATAGTTCTGTAACTTATTCACTCATTCCGAAAACGTTCCATCATGTTGAATTTTTTCAGCGAATTCATCAATCTTTTTTAGACGGTGGTTGACACCGGATTTGGATATTTTCCCACTAGAAACCTGTTCTCCCAATTCTTTTAGAGAGATATCTTGATGCTGAACACGTAATATCGCAATTTCACGTAGTTTTTCCGGAAGAGCGTCAAGTCCGACTTCCCTTTCAATTAGCTTTATATTCTCGATTTGACGAAATGCGGCTCCAATTGTTTTATTCAAGTTTGCAGTTTCACAATTAACAAGTCTGTTAACGGAATTTCGCATATCTCGGACAATCCGCACATCTTCAAACTTAAATAGCGCATTATGAGCTCCAATAATACTTAAAAACTCTGTGATTTTTTCTGCTTCCTTCAAATATGCAATATAGCCTTTTTTACGTTCCAATTCTCTAGCTCGAAGATTGAAATTATTTAACAAATCACAAAGTGCAGTATTGTGCTCCTGATACGAATTAAAGATTTCTAAATGGTAAGAGGATGTTTCCGGATTATTAATGGAACCACCTGCCAAAAAGGCTCCTCGCAGATAGGATCTTTTACAACAATCCTTTTTCAAGTATTTAGTTGGAATTGTTCGTACAAATGAATGAGAATCTTCTAATATACCCAAATCGTACAAAAGATCTTGTACTTCTTTTTTCATACGTACAATATAAACATTATTTTTTTTCAGTTTCATTTTCTTACGTACTAACAATTCTACTGGAATAGAATATAATGATTTAATTAGCGTATAAATACGGCGTGCAATTGCAGCATTTTCGGTTTGGACATCAAGTGTGTAACTTTGCCTTGACATGGATATAGCACCATTCATACGCACCAAAGCAGCAAGCTCTGAGTATTTACAGCACGTATCCAAGTCGATTCCTGTCAGTTCTTTTTTTATTTCCGATGCAAATGACAACCCCACACCTCCTCGTTAAACCGGCTTATGATTTATTAATTATCGAATAAAGTAATTCAGCTATCTTATGTGTATCATGACGTAAAGCAGTTCTGGATGGATTAATTATATCACTTTCAATAATCTGTAATCCCATCTCCAGTAAACGATCTGTATCATAAACAACAGGTGCTGCATTTTCTTCTGCATATACATCACGTACATTTTCGTTAATCGGTTCATTATGCACAACAATCGAATCGATACAATTACCAACGTGCTCATGAATTGCCTGCACATGATCTGCAGCACTATATCCGGTAGTTTCTCCAGCCTGGGTCATCACATTGCAGACATATACAACCTTACCTTTAGATTGCTGAATCGCTACATCTATTTGTGGAATAATCATGTTTGGCAATATACTGGTATATAGGCTTCCGGGTGCAATTACGATTAAATCAGCCTTTTCTAATGCTCGTACGGCATTTGGAAGCGGCTGTACCGGTTGAGGGCTTAAAAAAACACGATTTATCTTCTTATTGGCTAAAGGGATATTAGATTCCCCTGAAACGACCATTCCGTCAGTCATTTTTGCATGCAACGACATACTTTCATTAGAGATAGGATAAATTTTCCCTTTCACATTTAACACACGTGATATCTCTTTAATACCCGTATAGAAGTTCCCTGTAATGGATGTCATCGCTGCCAAGAGTAGATTCCCCATTGAATGCCCCGAAAGGCCATTACCCATCGTGAATCGATGTTGAAACAACTCCAATAACATAGGTTCGGCATCAGACAATGCCGCGATTACATTCCGAATATCTCCAGGTGCAGGAATTGACATTTCGTTACGCAATCTTCCAGTACTTCCACCATCATCAGCCACTGTCACAAGCGCTGTTAAATGGATGGGCAAATTCTTTAGTCCCCTTAAAAGTACTGGCATACCTGTACCTCCACCAATTACGACGACTCTTGGCTGTTGATTATCACTCATATTAATGTCCCTTTCTTTTATCGATATCTCGATGACTAATATGGGTAATGTAATTGGAAGAAAGCTGTTTGGCAAAGTATTCAGCTATTGCGACCGACCGATGTTGTCCACCAGTACAGCCAATCGCTACAACAAGCTGAGACTTACCTTCCTTCTTATATTGAGGAAGCATAAACTGTAGTAAGTCCAGTACTTTTTCATTAAACTTTTTGGTATCTCCCCACTTGAAGACATAGGATGAAACTTCCGGATTCAGCCCTGTTAACGGCTGCATATGTGACACATAGTGTGGATTCGGCAAAAACCGTACATCAAATACTAAATCCGCATCAATTGGAACGCCATATTTAAATCCAAAAGAGACCATATGAACCGAAAAAATCTCTTGCTTATCTTCTGTATATGCCTTAAGTATTTTGTCACGCAATGCTTTTGGCTTTAAATTACTCGTGTCGATTATACGTTGCGCTCTTCCCCTTAATTCATCTAGAATTTTACGTTCCTGCTGAATCCCATTTAGCGGTAATCCTCCAACAGCAAGTGGATGTGAACGCCTCGTTTCTTTATATCTTGTTACCAATGATTCATCCTGGGCATCGAGAAATAGAATATGTTCGTCGAGCCAATCTTCTTTACCTAAAATATCCAGTGCTTCAAATAATGAATCAAAAAACTCCCGACCACGCAAATCCATTACAAGCGCCACTTTATGAATGTTGTTTGTAGAATCTTTCATGAGCTCCAAAAATTTTGGAAGCAAAGCAGGCGGCAAGTTATCTACACAGTAATACCCCAAATCTTCAAAGCTGTGAACTGCGACCGTTTTTCCCGCTCCTGACATTCCTGTTATAACAACTAGCTTTGTTTCTTGTTCATTATGCGACATTACGTATTTCTCCCCTCAAGGTCTGGTTGGATCAAGGCGTAATTTAATTAGCTCATAATTTTCAGTATATGAAAAAGATCCATATAGCATTGCTTCTGAGGACAGTACATGCTCAAATATCTTCCTATCCCCTTCAGCCATTGGTAAGTATTTAATATTATCTAACGCAACCCATTCCAATTCTCCTTCATTACAATGTTCCGTCAATTCACCAGTGAAATTCTTGCAAATAAATGTAAACATCATCCACTCATGAACAACAGATTTGTCGTTAAAAACAGAGAAAGTGAATGCGCCAGCTAATGATGGCTTTATCAATTGAAGTTCAGTTTCCTCCTGATACTCCCGAACTACTGATTCCTTAATGGATTCACCTTGTTCCATTTTACCACCAGGTATTGCGTACCAACCTCGACGTGGTTTTTTAAGTAATAAGACTTTCTCTTTATCTAATAATATGCAATTTGTAACACGTTGCATTCCTAATTCACCCCAATCGTTAAGAGGAATTCGTCCATATCATCCCTATTATACAATGAATAAATTAAAACCAACAAGGAAATGATTTCTATTCGACAGGTTTGGACAAGTATTTACAAAAACTCTTTATCATTAGAAGGACTCAACTTGTCGCTAAGTACAAAAAAAGGCGCAGGTGAAAGTTCACCTGCGCAATAAACTAATTTATCTATTAAAAGGGGGTCAATTAGTTAACTACATTGTAACTGATAAATATTTCGTGCGTGTTACAACAGCGTTAAGAAGTAATTACTTTCTGAAAAGTTACTTTTTATAATTACCATGTCAGGATTTTGTCGCTTTTAATTCTTCCATTAACTCTTCAATATATTTTTGTGCAGATTCTGCAGCAATACTTCCATCACCAGTAGCTGTCACAATTTGTCGAAGTGTTTTTTCACGGATATCTCCTGCAGCAAAAACGCCTGGAATTGATGTTTCCATATGCTCATTTGTTGGTACATATCCTTCTTCATTTGTGATACCGATTGATTTAAATGGTTCACTCAACGGTACCATGCCGATATAGATAAAGACACCGTCAATTGGATAATCATATTCCTCACCAGTCTTATTATTAACTAAGGAAACACTGCTAACTTTCCCATCTGGGCCATTAATTTTTTCTGCTTCTGTATCCCAGATAAAGTCAATTTTATCGTTATCAAATGCACGTTGCTGAATGATCTTTTGCGCACGAAGTTCATCACGGCGGTGTACAACTGTTACCTTGTCAGCAAACCGTGTAAGATAGATCCCCTCTTCAACAGCAGAGTCACCACCACCGATTACAACAAGATTTTTCTGCTTGAAAAAGGCACCGTCACATACTGCACAATAAGAAACACCTCGGCCACCTAATTCATCTTCTCCAGGAATGCCCAGTTTCTTAAATTGAGCACCTGTCGTTATTACCAGAGTTCTTGTATTATACTCTTTCTTGCCAGCAATTACGGTTTTATAATCACCATGATCAACAACATCTTTAATATCACCATACGCATATTCTGCACCAAATTTTTTGGCATGTTCAAACATTTTATTTGATAAATCCGGTCCTAATACATGTTCAAAACCCGGAAAGTTTTCAACATCTTCGGTATTTGCCATCTGGCCACCCGGAATTCCTCTTTCAATCATTAACGTGTCCAGATTTGCACGTGATGCATAAACTGCTGCCGTCATGCCAGCAGGTCCAGCACCCGCAATAATTACATCATACATACGCTCTTCGGACATTAAAATCAGCCCTTTCTTCACTATTATATTTAAGCCACATCAATCGTATAAAAAGTTAGCGAATTAGTCTATTTTTCTGCTCAGACTAGACATTCCACGGACCTTCCTCTTGTGACAAGTTAGGATGCTTTTTACAGCCTTCTTCCCATAATGATAGTGACTTGGAAGGTTCGCCGAGCTTGTAAGCTGTTACGCTATACCATTTATAATAGGATAAGTGATTTTTAACAATACTTTTTGAAAGTTTACAGAAACGTGCATATGCTTCATGATATACACCTGTTCTTGCAAGTGTAACCGCTATTCGCAATTTTTGTTGTTCATGCATTGGATATACATTTAGTAGTCCCTTAATATGGCGTTCATATTCCTGTATGCGACCCAACTCATAGAAAAAAACTGCTAAATTCACATGACTGTGCAACGAATCTGGCTGATCATTTAATATGTCCAATTCCATTTCTACCGCATCATCTTTATACCCAGAAAAGAATAAGGCGTGTGTGTAGTCATGTTTTGTTAATTTATGTTCTGGAAATAGTGTCATCATTTCTTCAAGTAATGGAATTGCTTTGTCCCATTCCATGTTGTCCATATGGTAAAATATTGTTTCCTGATAAATTAGCAGTTCATCTTCTTCCTCAAGATCCCAATCGTTATTTTCATCTTCATCGAAATCGATTAATTCCAGTAATTGTTCTGCTTCATCACAAAAGTCGCCATCCGGCTCTTTATCAAGATATGATTTCGCATATTTTTTTGCATCATTTAATAACCCTAAATGTGCGTAATTGTTTGCTAATAAATAATAGCAATCCGTATATTGACCATCTGATGATTGAAGTACTTTTGTTAAAAGCTGATTTGCTTCATGATAAGAACCAACTTCAGTATATATTATTGACAATTGACATTTATACAAATTATCTTTCGGTGTCATTTCAACCGCTTTAACAAGCCATTTTATAGAAGAATCGAACTTCCTTTTCTGAAATGCTTCTACACCTTTTGTGAAATAAAATTCGCCATCTGGTATAAAAGGGATAACATTATGTTGTCTTCCATCTGATTTATTTTCAATATGATGCATGTGTATCCCCCCAATTTGTCGAAAACTTACCGAACAAAGTATATCACAGTTTTCAGGAGATTTATATATGTAATAAATAAAGGTTGTTTCTATTAGATATAACTTCAGCGTGTGAGGAAAAATAATAGAAGTTAAGACACCGTTCAGGATACCATCGGTGCCTTTAGCGCCTCCTCGCTCGCAGAACGCTCACTGTGGAGTTTTATGATTCTTCATCCGATTTGCTGCTTGATACAGTCTTTTCTGTTACATCTTCTCTTACAATCAAATCAAAATAATCAAGTGGTAATGCATCCTCTTTGGTTTCAAATGTCATATTTATGAATACTTTTGCAATGGCCATTTCACGTGCTTGACTCTTCCCTGAACCATAGGCTTCTATCACTGCATTTATTCCCTCAAAAATTGCTGCCATTTTTTTGGCAATTTTTTTAGGATACATAAGACGGGTTCGTTCATCCATCTGTTGAATTTTATTCATGAATTTTTCCAAATCATATATTGCAGTAAATAATGGCTCTGTTAGGTCCCCATTTGGCAGTGTTTCCAGCTGCTCCTTCATCTCCTGTATGAACACTTCGTGAATACGGAATTTCTCCATAAGTCGCATGACTTCTAATCCAAGTATGTTAGCAGTTCCCTCCCAAACAGTCAGCACTTGGGCATCACGCAGCAGTCTTGGTGTCACAAAGTCTTCAATATATCCATTACCTCCATGCATTTCAATCGCTTCATGGCAAAAAGCAATTGATTGTTCCGCTGTTTCTTTTTTCAAAATAGCAATATACAAACGTAAGAGAGCCTGTTCATTTGTTGTCGCACTTGAATTTTTTTGCATAACTTTATCAAACAAATTAATTAGCTTGAAAGTAGAACTTGTCTCAACTTCCAGTTTTACCGCCAGTTGGACTAAGGTTTCCTGAATCATCGGGTATGCAATCAGTTTATTTCCAAAGGCCTCCCGCTCCATCGCGTAATCTCTAGCCTCTGTGAATGCTCTGCGCATGATGCCTAGTGATGCTACAGCATTACAGACACGTGACAAATTCAGGGCTTCCATCATATACTTGAATCCCTTTTTGGCATCACCTACTAGATACCCCTTTGCGCCATCAAGTTCAACTTCAGCTGACGGTACTGCTCTTACACCAAGTTTATCTTTTAACCGGCGAATGGCTATATTGTTATCCTTCCATGGTACAAGGAATAAACTTAATCCTTTTGTTCCTGGCTGTGCTCCGTTCACTCTTGCAAGCACCATTGCTACGCCGCACATCCCGGCATTACTTGCAAAATACTTTTCTCCTTGAAGTGTGTAATAACCGTCTTGTTCAATCGCTTCCACCTCGTTTGCACCTACATCTGATCCACCTTGACGTTCTGTTAGAAAAGTGGCCCCTTCAAACAATTCCACGTCACCCGTTGCGAGAACATGTGGAAGGAATTTATCCTTTAATACCTGATCAGCATAATGATCAATCAAATAAGCAGTAGCCATTGTTAGTGTGACAGGACAATAAAACCCTGGTTCTGCCTGTGATAATAAATATCCTTGTGCAAATGAATATAGATAATTACCCTGATGACCCAGTTCCGGAATTTCTTTATGAACATACCCGACAATACCAGTGTTATAGGTTTCTTTCACGGTTTGCTTATAACCTTCATTCACCCAAACATGTGAAATATCATTACCCATTTTGTCATATTTGACTAATCTTGGCTGACCCTCACGATCCGTGTGGGCAGCACGTTCATCGATGGCTGTAGCGACCCTTTCTCCAAAATTAGTTAACGATTCATTAGCATGCCGAAAAAAATCCGCAGGCAAATTACTTTTTAGAATGGCCTGAATTTTTTTATCAGATGTGTAAAAATTTTTCACTTAACTTACCTCCCCGCTATTGTGTTTACATAGCTTTTTCTTCAATAATTTACCGGTCACATATCGTAGCAGCGCTTCCAATTTTTCATATAGTTATTCTGTTTGACACATGAAAAATATGCAGCCGTATATGCCTTTTCCTTCACTCATATAAACACAATATTCTCTAAATTTAGTTTACCATTAATGTTAACGTAAAGCGCAACAAATCTTAGAGGAATTTCTAAGGTTTTTATTAGTTGTGGCGGTAAAGTGTTGCTGAAGTTGTTAGTTTTTACTCCTTCTGTTGATTCACTCCCTTCTTCTGCTGATTCACGCCTTCCTTCTGTTGATTCACGCCTTCTTCTGCTGATTCACGCCCTCCTTCTGGCGATTCACGTCTTCCTTCTGTTGATTCACTCCCTTCTTCTGCTGATTCACGCCTTCCTTCTGTTGATTCACTCCTTTCTTCTGTTGATTCACTCCCTTCTTCTGTTGATTCACTCCCTTCTTCTGTTGATTCACTCCCTTCTTCTGCTGATTCACGCCTTCTTCTGCCGGGTTTATTCATTTCACGTTCATATTTTAGACACAAATTACAGAAGGAAATTGCATTTAGATGGAGAAAATCTATTATTAGGAATATAAGGAGTGAGCAATTTGATCGAAAATTATAGAAAAAAATCATACGATCTGTTAATTTACGAGGCATTGCTGAGACGGCTTAAAGGAGATCTCTGGTTTAATGAAAAAATCATTGCTGGGTATAAAAAGGAAAAGGCAGGATATGATGGCGAAAGCGCTGTTGACTATACAATTTCCACATTTCGGCGTAATGACTTTGTTATTCTTAGAGGGTTACGTTTGAAAAATCCCCCATTTTATTTTCAAATTGACACGCTTATCCTCACAAAAAAATTTATTTGTATCCTGGAGATAAAAAACTATAAAGGCATATTCAGCTATGATTCCAAACAGCATCAGTTAACTCAAAAAGTAAATGGCCGGATAAATTCTTATAAAGATCCTATTCTGCAGGCAGAAGCTCAAAAAAACCATTTGAAGACATGGCTTGTACATCGCGGGTTTTTTAACATACCAATTGAAACACTTGTCGTAGTTGCGTATCCTTCCACAATCGTTGAAAATGTTCATCAGGATACAACGGTATATAATAAGATCATTCATACAGCAAGTTTGCAACTCCAAATAGAGAGACTGAATAACCTTTATTCAAAGGATTCATTGACCATGCCAACAGTACAGGAAATTGGTAGACAACTTCAACAGGCAGATGAGCCACTTAGAACAAATATCCTGCAACAGCTCGGTTTAGCTGAGCATCATTTTATAGACGGGATTCTATGCACGAAATGCAACAAGTCTCCTATGAAAAGGTTGTATAAAAAATGGCTTTGCTCAGGATGTAAAAACACAGATACAAAAGCCCATGAACAAGTCATATATGATTATTTCCTTATTCATGGAGACACTATTACTAACAGCCAATGCCAGCAAATTCTTAAGATTAAATCGCCGCGAACGCCTTATACATTACTAACAGGTATGGAACTTAGACAGTCGGGCAATAACAGGACAAGGAAGTACCATGCCCCGGCCTCCCAAGGCTACCCACAGAAATCTTATATACCAGCAAACAGACTCATGAGGTTACAACAGGAATATTCCATTTGAAGAAACTCCAAACTTATACTAGATGACAGAACCAGTCACTTTTGGTTAGCTACCGTCACTCTTTCAATCCAGGCCGTTATATCGCAAAAAAACCGGCTGAGTGAAATTTACTCAACCGGATTTACTGCTTCATCTAATAACTGTTCTAGTTCGGCCGTATAGCTTTCTTTCTGGGCTGCACCCCAGTGCAATGCTTCTGCCATATAATCAATAACCCTATCCTTATGTGCCCACACGAAATCAATATCGAAAAATAATGCTCCAGTCCGCCGCACGAAGAAGTCAACTGGTTTAAATATCATTTCATGCTCAAGAGCATATGTTAGTTCCGCAAAAACTACGTGATCAATCCCAGCTTCATCCGCAGTTGGCTTTTCCCCTTGATAAAATTCAAAAACTTTATCAATATTTGCTCCATATTTTTGAATTAAAAATAATGCTGTTTCTTCATCAATTCCCAATGCTATTGCTTCAGCAACTTTTCGATCCTTGAAGCGTTGGAAACCTTTTGAGCCGCCAACTTCACCACCAGAAATAGGAAGATGTTCTGTATCAGAATAAGAATAAAGGATTCCATCTTCATTTTTCAGCTGTTCAACAATCGTATTAACAGCCTCTTCCGCCATTTTACGATACCCAGTTAATTTTCCACCAGCCATTGAAATAAGACCAGAATCAGAAATGAAAATTTCATCTTTCCGGGAGATTTCACCCGGATCTTTACCTTCCTCGGCAATTAATGGCCTTAACCCTGCATAACTTGATTCCACATCATCTTTTGTCATATCTAACGAAGGGAACATAAAATTAATCGTATTAAGCAAGTAATCACGATCATTTACCGTCATAGTTGGATGTGATATATCTCCTTTATAGCTTGTATCGGTAGTTCCTACATAGGTAATTTTATTTCGTGGTATGGCAAATATCATTCGTCCATCTGGTGCATCAAAATAAATAGCTTGTTGTAAAGGAAACCTGTCTTTTGAAAATACTAAGTGGACCCCTTTTGTTAACTGCAGTGATTTCCCCTGTTTGGAACCATCTATTTCACGTAGGTGATCCACCCACGGTCCACCAGCATTGATTATTTTTTTAGCATATACATTATGTGTTTCGCCACTAATTTGATCCTCAACTATTGCACCTTCAATTTTTCCGGATTTATAAATAAAATCAACGACCTTAGCATAATTGATGGCATATGCACCTTTTTCAACTGCTTTTTTCATTACTTCAATCGTGAGCCGTGCATCATCCGTTTTATATTCAACGTAGTACCCTGCACCTTTAAGACTTTTTTCCTTAACAAGTGGTTCTTTTTCCAGTGCTTCACCAGGCTTCAACATTTTCCTGCGCTCGTCTTTCTTTACTCCTGCTAAAAAATCATAAACACGTAACCCAATACTTGTTGTAAACGGTCCAAAGTTACCATCTTGATAGAACGGGAGCATCATCCACTCAGGTGTGGTAACATGTGGGCCGTTTTCATAGACAATCTCCCGTTCTTTTCCAACCTCAGCAACCATCTTAACTTCATACTGTTTTAAATATCGAAGGCCGCCATGAACAAGTTTGGTCGAGCGGCTTGAGGTGCCAGCGGCAAAATCCTGCATTTCGAAAACCGCAGTATTCAGCCCGCGTGTCTTCGCATCAAGTGCGATTCCCGCTCCAGTAATACCACCACCAATAACCAGGACATCAAGTTCATTCCCTTTAATTTGCTGAAAGTTTTCTTCTCTATGATAACTTGAAAAAGTTGTCATATTACTACACTCTCCTTATAATCCATGCTATTACTATCATTATAAAGGCCATTACATATATACTAGAAAAAAAAGAAACCACAAAAATAAACTAATGAACTCTACTAATCATCAGCAATTTGTGGTTTCTCCATTTCTCCGACACATCTATTAACTTAATTATATTGTAGCACAATTCTTCAAAATAGGTAAAGCAATTTAATCTTTTACTTCTCCGGTATTATGTTATCCAAACTCCTTCATTATAGCGGAATACACATTTTCAATATCCTTACCCATGCCGGATTCCACAGCTGCCACATATGCTCCTTCAAGTAATGGGGCTTCTATTATTTTGATATTATCTATTCCCGTCATTTCAAGAGCTACTTCAGCATTCATCTTTGCACTTCCAATATCATAAAAAAGCAATACTCCATTCCCGTCATTCGCACGATCTATAGCCAGCTGTATCTTATCAATGCTTGTTCCAATATCATTTTCGTCCGTACCACCAGCAATTTCAATAGGTACTTCTTTAATGACTTGGCGGATAATATCTTTTATTCCCTCAGCCACTTTATTACTATGCGAAATCAATACGATACCAACGTAAGACATTACTTTTCACCTGCTTTAATCACTTCAGATAATGCCTCAAACATATAAAAGGATGTAGCCGCTCCTGGATCGATGTGTCCAATTGATTTTTCTTTGAAATAAGCTGCTCTTCCCTTAGTTGCCATAATATCCTTTGTGTTTTCCATGGCTTTCTTTGCTTCACCTGCTATTTCACCTGCTTTAAAACGATCGACTCTTTTGAAGTACTCAACCATTGGCGACCAAACATCAATAAGTGTCTTCTCACCTTCCACAGCCTTTCCTCGCTGTTTGACACCATTAACCGCTTCTTCTAACATCCTTGTAATGTTATCATGATTGATCGTATCACTCCCTTTTGCTACTAAGGACATTTTTAGAAATGCCGTCCCAAATAATGGCCCGGATGCACCACCGACTTTAGACATTAATGTCATAGCTACATCCTTTAATAAATCAGCGACATTTTCATAATTCTCCATCGTAATTTTATTGCTTACTTCCTGAAATCCTCGTGCCATGTTTATCCCATGATCACCGTCACCAATTGGTTGATCAAGTGATGTTAGATATTCCTTATTGATATGGATTTTTTCATTAATTCTTTTCATCCATTCAACTGCTTCGGTTACTTGTAATCCCATGTCATACACTCCTTTAGATACGAAAAGCAGGTGCTGACGACTCCGCATTAAGTAATGACTTTATTTCGTCATCTAGCTTTAATAATGATACTGAACAGCCTGCCATTTCTAATGATGTCATATATTCACCTACAAATGTTTTGTAAACCTTGATTCCTTTTTCTTTCAAGATTTCTTGCACGCTTTTATTCACAATATAAAGTTCCATTTCAGGTGTCGCACCTAACCCATTTACCATGACTGCAACATCACTCCCTGAGAAATCTCTATCATTTAAAACTTTTTCGGTAAGTTCTTTCGCAATTTCATGTGCAGTAGCCATTTCCTTTCGCTCAATACCTGGCTCTCCATGGATACCAATTCCTATTTCCATTTCATTATCTTCCAGTTGAAAACTGGGTTTCCCTGCAGCGGGGACAATACAAGATGTAAGAGCCATACCCATAGAACGAACATTTTCAACCACTTTTTCGGCAACAGCTTTTACTTCTTGTAATGATCCTCCTTGTTCAGCTATCGCGCCTGCAATTTTATGAACAAATACAGTTCCCGCAATCCCTCTTCTTCCAGTAGTAAATGAACTATCTTCAACTGCAACATCATCATTGACAACTACTTTTTCAACTTCAATTCCCTCCGCCTCTGCTAGTTCTGCAGCCATATCAAAATTTATCACATCACCGGTGTAGTTTTTAATCACTAAAAACACACCCTTCCCACTATCAACTGCTTTAATTGCTTCAAGCACTTGATCAGGGGTTGGAGATGTAAAAACTTCTCCAGATACTGCTGCATCAAGCATTCCCTTTCCAATATAGCCAGCATGCGCGGGCTCATGACCACTTCCTCCACCACTCACTATCCCAACTTTATTAGATACAGGTGCATCTTTCCTGACGATTACAGTAGTTTCAGGTAGCTGTTTAACTTCGTTTGGATATGCTGCTGCAATTCCTTCAACCATCTCTTGCAAAGCCCGATCTGGGTTATTAATAATTTTTTTCATAATTTACACCCTCCACTATTTTGATAAAAAAAGAGAGAAATTCACATAGCCCCCTTTGGATATTATGACTTCTCTCTTTTTACAAATTACTTAAATTTCCTTGTTGCTTCTACAGCTTTTTGCCAACCACCATATAACTTGTCGCGTTCTTCTTTTTCCATATCATGATTGAAAATTTGATCTGTCTTCCATTGTGAGGCAATTTCCTCTTTGTCTTTCCAGTAACCCACTGCCAAGCCAGCTAGATATGCTGCTCCTAAGGCAGTAGTCTCCTGAACTACAGGACGTTCAACTGGTACACCTAAAACATCACTTTGGAACTGCATTAGGAAATTATTTTTCACTGCTCCTCCGTCTACTCGAAGTGTTTTTAGATTGATCCCAGAATCTGCAATCATCGCATCCAATACATCTTTTGTTTGATATGCAAGTGATTCAAGTGTTGCACGAACAAAATGTTCCTTTGTAGTTCCACGTGTTAAACCAAAAATAGCACCTCTTGCATCACTATCCCAATATGGAGTACCTAGTCCAACAAAAGCTGGTACCATATAGACCCCATCTGTTGAATCTACTTTTTTTGCTAATTCTTCAGTCTGTGGTGCATTTTCAATAACTTTTAATCCATCACGTAGCCATTGTATTGCCGAACCCGCTACAAAAATACTGCCTTCCAACGCATATTCCACTTTACCGTCAACGCCCCAGGCTAATGTTGTAAGCAAACCATTGTCAGATTTCACACCTTCTTCGCCAGTGTTCATTAACATGAAACAGCCTGTACCATATGTGTTTTTCGCCATACCTTTATCAAAGCAGGCCTGCCCAAATAATGCTGCTTGCTGATCCCCCGCAATCCCAGCAATCGGAACTTCATGTCCAAAAAAATGATAGTCAACTGTTTTGGCATAGACTTCAGAAGATTGTTTAACTTCTGGCAGCATACTTTTAGGTATATTTAGAATCTCAAGTAATTCATCATCCCATTTAAGATCATATATGTTGAACATTAAAGTTCTGGATGCATTCGAGTAATCAGTGATATGTGCCTTCCCACCAGAAAGTTTATGGACAATCCATGTATCCATAGTACCGAACAACAGATCACCATTTTCCGCCTTCTCCCTTGCACCTTCTACGTTATCCAAAATCCATTTTACTTTTGTACCAGAGAAATATGGGTCTAACAGCAAGCCAGTTTTTTCTCTGAACAAGTCGTTGTAATCCTTTGCACGTAATTCTTTACATATATCCTCTGTCTGCCGAGATTGCCAAACGATTGCTTTATAGATTGGCTTTCCAGTATTTTTATCCCAAACAACCGTTGTTTCTCGTTGGTTTGTTATACCAATACCAGCAATTTGGTTAGGATCAACTTCTGACTTTCGTAGTACTTCTGCAATACAAGCAAGAACTGAAGTCCATATTTCATTTGCATCATGCTCTACCCACCCTGGTTTTGGAAAGAACTGTTCAAACTCTTTTTGAGCTGTTTCAACAATTGCACCATCATGATCAAATAGAATTGCTCTTGAACTTGTCGTACCTTGATCTAACGATAAAATATACTCTTTTTTCATTGTAAAATTCCTCCTTAGCTAATTTTCTTCTCTACATTGTCTGCAATTGTATTCCCTTTTTTCAGTTCTGCGCTAGTAGCTCCGAATAAAATTACAGCAATAATTGCACTTAGAACCCAAAATAATACTGAGTATTCACCTAAAAATATTGCTCTATAGAATACTGCACCATAAACACCGCCAAGAATTGGTCCTACTATTGGAACCCAGCTATATTTCCAATCAGAGCCGCCTTTTCCTGGTATAGGAAGTAGTGCATGGGCAATTCTTGGACCCAGGTCACGTGCTGGATTAATAGCATACCCAGTAGCTCCACCTAGTGACATACCAATCGCAACAATCAGTAAACCAACAATTAGTGGGTTCAAACCTTCTGTAAATTCGTTAGCACCAATAAACATTAGTCCCATTAGTAGAATAAAAGTTCCAATTATCTCACTAACTAAATTGGAAAAGGGACTTCGTACAGCAGGGTCGGTTGAGAATACTGCTAATTTTGCGCCTTGATCCTTTGTTTCTTTCCAATGTGGTAAATAATTTAAAAAGACAACAACTGCACCAATGAACGCTCCAACCATTTGAGCTGATATATACATTGGAACCTTAGACCAAGGAAACTCTCCTACAGCCGCAAATCCAAGTGTAACTGCAGGATTTATGTGTGCTCCAGTGAAACTACCAACAGCATATACCCCCATTGTTACACCAAGACCCCAGCCAATTGTAATAACTACCCAACCTGCGTCTTCTGCTTTTGATTTCTTTAATACAACTCCACCAACTACTCCTCCCCCCAGGATTATAAGAATCATCGTACCAATTACTTCCGCTAAAAATTCCGGCAATTTTAAACAACTCCTCTTTATTAAATTATTAAGCTAAAAAACGTGGAGTGGTATTGAGTAGATTAATAGATAGCACGAAAAAGACCCACACTGCATAAGCGTACTTCTTTCAAAGTACTGCTGCAGCGTGGGTCTCCATGTCTCCACCACGTTCTTAACTTGTTGAATATAATAATACATCAATATGTAAACGCTGTCAATATTTTTTTACAATTTAATTTAGAGTAATTATGGTTATGGCCAATCCATCCTATGCGGATCAATAACTAACTTTCTAGATGCCTCGCCATCAAACTGCTTGTAACCATCCGAAGCCTGATCAAGTGAAATTAATGTAGCGTTTACTGCCTTCGTAATTTGCGCGTTACCACATAAAATCGCCTTCATCAAATCCCTGCGATACTTCATCACAGGTGTTTGCCCAGTTACAAAGTATGCGCCTTTGCAAAGCCTAAACCAAAGCGAAATCTTTATTGTTCTTCCTTGGTATCCACATCCTTGTAACTAGGCTCTTCGTTTACATATAGTTCTTGAATTCCTAGACGTCCTCCCGCCCTTGTTGCTTGTTGCTCACATAAAAGAGTTCAACACCACCGCTCTGTTATTCGCCATAAGTGCCTTCATAAGTTATATAAAGACGCCTTTTTTGTTGGTCTTATCAATTTTTGTTAAATTTAAGCACTCATAACATAATTTTCAGAAAACTTAACAGATAAAATTAACAAGTCCATAGTTTAGTATTCGAAGTGGATACTGCAATAGCCCCTGCCTCCAATACTTCAGATACTTCTTCCTCTTTATTTATAAGACCACCTGCGATGACAGGGATATTACTTTCCTGACTTATCTTTTCAACGACACTTGTCATAAGGCCTGGCAGTACCTCAATGCAATCAGGCTTAAAACGATCAACTAACTTAAGATTATGGTCTAGTGCCATACTATCTAGTAAAAACATACGCTGGATAGCGAGTAACTTATGTTTCTTTGCAAGTTTAATAATGTTTCCCCTAGTTGACAATATTCCATCTGGCTTTACTTCGCGTAACAAATATTCCATTCCATATTCATCTGCTTTTAAGCCTTGAATTAAATCAAAGTGTACTAACACCTTTTTATTTGAGCGCTTCGTATAATCCACTAAGCTCTTTAGTTGGGATAGTCGAGTTTCCAGTAAAACAATAAAATTATGGCTTGATTCCAACGCCTTATCAAAGTCTTTCATATTTCGAATCGCTGGTAAGACACCTGTAGGCATTTCCATTCTATACACCACCATCGACATTATTCTTTATCCATCTCTTCCTTCGTATAAATAAGCTGCATAGGATTACCCCCAACAAATGCACCAGCCGGAACATCCTTATTTACTAGCGTTCCTGCTGATACCACTGCTCCGTCACCAATTGATATGCCTGGAAGAATTGTTGCGTTTGCCCCTATCAACACCTCATCACCTATGATAACTTCACCAATACGATATTCTTTTATCAGGTACTCATGCGCTAAAATAGTAGTATTATATCCGATTACACTATTAGCTCCGACTGTTATTTTTTCTGGAAACATAACGTCAGGCATGACCATCAATGCAAATGCTGTTTGTTTTCCTACCTTCATTCGTAAAAACGTGCGATAAAGCCAATTTTTCACACCTAAAAAAGGCATGTATCTGCCAAGCTGAATAACAATAAAGTTTTTTGTCACCTTCCAGAAGGACACTGTCTTATATATTTGCCAGAGTGAATTGGCATTTTTAACTGGGTATCGATTGGTTTTACGCATATCTACACTCCCAAAATTTTAAGCAGGTCCCGCATCTCATCTAGCATATATGTTGGCTTATACTCGGATAACTTTTCCTTACCTTTCAAGGACCATGCAACCCCAGCTGTTTGAACACCTGCATTTTTTCCTGCATCAATGTCATGATGGTTATCCCCGACCATAAGTGTTGAATCGACCGATGCTTCTAATTCTTGCATTGCTTTCAGAACCGGCTCTGGATGCGGTTTTGCATGGACAACATCATCTAATGTAATAATAGTTTCAAAGTAATTAGACAAACCAGTAACTTTCAGTCCCATTTCTACTGTTCGATTCATTTTCGTTGTAACGATTCCGAGCTTAAAATTTTTCTTTTGTAATTGGTCAATCGTTTCGACAACATTTGGAAAAGCTGTTACATAGTTATCATGGTGGTACAGATTATGCTCTCGGTATGTTTCAACCATTGCCTCAACCTGATCAGGGTCAACCTGATGGAATGTGTCCCTTAAAGGAGGTCCGATAAATTCGATTGCTTCTCTACGGGAAAGCTCTCTTCCATATTGTTCAAATGTATGCATGAACGATGAAATAATCAATTCATTTGTGTCTATTAAAGTGCCATCAAGATCAAAGAGTATTGTATGAATGTTCATGAGATGCGTCCTTTCTTTTCCGATTATCAATACGCCGCCAAATAAATGCTACAGTCATTGTTAATAGTATTGCCGTGACCAATCGAATTAAAAGTAATGGCAGGACAGGAATACCAAGCGGAATAAATATTAACGTATCCTCCACTACCGCATGACAGGAAACAAGAAAAATTAGCGCCAAATACATATCGCGCCGTGACACACCATCTTCTTCCACCGCTTGAATCATTAGCCCGGCACCATAGGCAAGGCCGATTGTAAGTCCAGCTACAAGCGTCATAGAAGTATTTTTTTCCATGCCCAGCATTCTAGTAAATGGTGCAAATTTATTTGAAAAAATAGTTAACCAGCCTTTTTCACGTAAATATTGCATGACTATCATTAACGGAATGACGATTAGTGCCAGCTGTGCCACACCAACGACAGCGGTTTGGAATCCTTGCAATAAAATCTCGCTCCATCCATTCAATTCTGGATTTGACGTAGAAATGAGACCGTATTGCGCTTGTTCAGCCCCTCCACTCCATAAGAGATTAATCGTTATTGCCGAAATGAGCGCTAATGACAACCGAATTCCCGAAATAAACCACCAGCTAACGCCTACCCTAGCAGCCACAGTCGATTCGATGAATAAGTTATGGGAAAACGACAGCATCACAGCTAATATAAAGACTTCTTTTACTGTAAAATCAAACGATACTATGGCAGCAATTCCAGCGTATAAATTCAGTGAATTCCCTAATACCAATGGCACTGCAGCCTCTCCACTTAATCCAACCAAACCCATAATGGGACTAATCTGGTCAATAATCCATGGCAGTACCGGTGTATGTTGTAATATGGTCACAATCAAAGTAATTGGAAAAATGACTTTTCCTAATGTCCATGTGACTTGAAGGCCTTGTTGTAAACCACGCTTAAAAATCCCTGCCAATCGTTCATCCCTCTTTTCAGTTACTTCTTCTTAGTTACTTTTTTACCATTATAATGCTTATTTGCCTGCCCTGTTTTACGGCGATAAACAATTACCGCTAATCCAATCAGAATAATAGCAATCGAGATTAGCTGCGCCACACGGAAAGGACCGAAATATAGACTGTCAGTACGCATACCTTCAATGAAGAAACGACCAACTGAATATGCCATTAGATAGCTTACGAATACTTCACCACGTAATGGGTTTTTACGACGTAGTATAAGTAGGATAATGAGTACAACTATATTCCAAAATGATTCATATAAAAATGTTGGGTGATACATTACGCCATCAATACACATTTGATTCATAATGAAATCAGGTAAATATTGATGAAAACTATTATATGTAGCTTCAGAGATCGCTCCTCCGTGTGCCTCCTGATTCATAAAGTTTCCCCAACGACCTATAGCCTGTCCAAGTATTAAGCTTGGGGCAGCAATATCAGTCAACTGCCAGAATGAAACTTTTTTAACACGAGCGTAAACAATTGTCGTTAGCACAGCGCCGATTAAAGCACCGTGAATTGCTATTCCGCCCTCCCATATTGCAAAGACGTCCCACCATGTTCCACCAGTATAACGTTCCCATTCAAAAATCACATAGTAAATGCGAGCAAATATAATCGAAATCGGGATAGCAAACACAATCAAATCGACCATTAAATCTTTCTGTAAACCTAGTCGATCCGATTCCTTAGTGGCCAGATACAACCCTATAAATGCTCCCGCTGCAATAATTAACCCATACCAATAAATAGTCAGTGGACCAATATCCAGAAAAACACGGTCCAATGCTGGTGCACTACAACTCAATCCAATCACTCCTATTCATCTGTTTCATCTTTATCCTGATCAATCATCGTTGTAAGACGATCAGAAAATTCCTCTGCTGCATTAACGCCCATTCGTTTTAGCCGGAAGTTCATCGCTGCAACTTCAATAATTACAGCTAAATTTCGCCCTGGACGAACAGGAATTGTTGCTTTTGGAAGATGAACATCCATTATTTTCATCGTTTCCTCATCTAAACCTAAACGGTCATATTGTTTCTGCTGATCCCATAATTCCAAATTAATAATCAATGATATTTTTTTAAAACTTCGTACGGAACCTGCACCAAATAGAGTCATGACATTGATAATACCAAGTCCGCGAATTTCCAATAAATGCTCAATTAATGGTGGGGGATTACCAATTAGACTATCATAGTCCTCTTGACGAATTTCAACACTGTCATCAGCAACTAGACGGTGCCCTCGTTTCACTAACTCAAGCGCTGTCTCACTTTTACCAACACCACTTTGACCCGTTATCAGCACACCCACACCATAAATATCGACTAATACGCCGTGAATTGCAGTGAACGGGGCAAACTTTGCTTCCAAATAGTTGGTAAGTCTGCTTATGACTCGAGTCGTTTTGCGTGGGGAGTGTAAAATTGGTACTCCGGATTCATTCGCAGCCTCAAGTAAGACCTCTGGAATATCCATTCCGCGTGATACGACGATTCCCGGGGTTATATCCGTGCATAATTGTTTCGCACGACTCCTTTTATTATCATCTGTTAAATCAAGGAAGTATGCCATTTCTGTCTTGCCTATTAGCTGCAAACGTTCCTTAGGATAATACTTAAAATAACCTGTCATCTCAATTCCTGGACGGGAAATATCGCTTGTAGTAATTTCTCTATGTATGCCATCTTCCCCGGCAACCAAGGTCAGATTAAAATTTTCCAGCAAATCTTTCGTACGAACTTTTACCATCTATATAAACCTCCAATAATATGCACAATTACTGATTTTCATTGTAGCATATTTTGGCGTGTTGAAGTATCGGGAAGGTTTGATAAAGACCGTTTATTATAAGTGAACGAAAAAATCGCAGGATAGCACCTGCGATCTCAAGTTTTATTTCATTGTATCCTTCACTAACCTGTTTAATAATAAATTCAATATCGAAATAATTACAGCAGCAATAATTGCTGTGCCAAAGCCTGTGATAACAAAAGAAGCATCCATTATGGCTTGGGTAATCATTAACGTTATAGCGTTTATGACAAACAGGAATAAACCAAGTGTTAAAAAAGTAATTGGTAGAGTCAACACTACTAAAATTGGTTTGACGATCATATTTAAAATTGCCAAAATAACACTTGCCAAAATAGCTGTGCCGAAGCCTTCGAGCTGGAAGCCTTCAAATAGCTGTGCTACTGCAATTAATGCAACTGCATTTAATAATATGGATAAGAACCAGCGAAGCAGCATTAACGCACCTCCCCTTCTTTCGGAATAACAATCATTCCTATTAAGTAAATGAATATTGCCGCCGCACCTACAAATACACCCGCAACGAATAATAGGCGGACAATTGTAGAGTCAATATTAAAGTATTCGGCAAGCCCACCACAAATTCCTCCAATCATAACATCGGATTCTGAACGATATAACTTCTTACTCATTATGGACCCTCCTTTATTAGTGGTTATTCATATTTCCAAATATAAAAATGCTCTTTCCCTAAACGTTTTTTCGCTTCCTCTTTAAGGTCATCATCCAATTCAGGATTTTCCTTGAATTTGCTTAAAATTCCACTTGCTTGAGACTCATGAGCTAATATCGCCTCCATCTTCTGGTCAAAAAATGGGGTTACATCATTATTGATATCTGGTTCCCCCAGTTCCTCAACATAATTATTTGTGATAGGCTGAACCCACACTGTTGGGCGATTCTCAGGTTCCATCAATTTAACAGCTTCAACAGCAGCCGCCCCAAGTGCATCATGGTCAGGATGTACTGCTCTTTCTGGGTAATGCGTAATTACTATACTCGGATTAATCTCTTCTAAAATACCCTTTAAATGACTTGCAACCTCAAGCCTATCTTCAAACTCAAGTGTTTTGTCACGATAACCTAACATTTGTAAGTCAATATCAAGCCTCTCACAAGCATTAATTAACTCATCTTTTCGAATTTCCGGTAAAGTTTCTCGATTAGCAAAGGTTGGTGAACCCATGTTTCTTCCCATTTCACCTAGCGTTCCACATAAATATGTCACTGGAACACCTTGCTCACGATATTTCGTAATCGTCCCAGCCGCACCAAATGACTCATCATCAGGATGCGGATAAATTACAACAACATGTTTTTCCATTTTAAAATCACCTAGCCCTTAAATTAATAGCGAAATGGAGTTTCACTGATTTGTAGCGACACCATTAACCGACCTTCACGATCATGTCCTGCAAGTAATAGCTGATTAGCACCATGAATTGTCCAATCTGTTAATCCTTCCGCATAAATCCAGCCTATTTCCATTTTTAATCCCACACGGTACGTCTTTCCATTTCCAACAATTTTCGCTTGAGAAAACTTAACTTTCGCATTACGGATGTACGCTCCGACATTATAAGCCTTATCATCAAAATGGCTAGCATAAGCACCATTAGTTGTTTCTAAATGAACATAAACATCTTTATTCGAATAATTTTCTAATAAATTTTGCATTTTTTGAATCTCAATTGGTTTCATTAAAATGTTTCCTCCCTAGCACCTTCTCATTTAACCTTACCTAAACGACAGGAATGCGTCAAAAATTTTGACTACAAATTTGTCTCATTATATGGAGGGGCGCACTTTTTCTCCTTTTACATGTTGATGTTGTTCTTGATTTGTTTTTCGTCTCTTTTGATACTATTTCCGATTCGCTACTGTTATTCGTACTTGCCCCTTGCAAATAAGTCTCTCACCCCATTCAGGAAACTTGGTTTATCGCCAGTTTGGAAGTGAAACCCTTAGTTACATTATACGGTAAGAAAATATTTATGCTATCTTAACTGCAAAAAGAGGATAGCCAGCCCATTCCAGACTCACTACCCTCCTTATTTATTTCGATCCAACTTTTCCAAGTTTCTCGACATCTGCTTCCATACGTTTTCGATCGCGTTCCAATACTGGCTTCAAATATCGTCCAGTATATGATTGCTCGGTTTCAGCAATTTCTTCAGGTGTTCCGGTTGCAATAATCTCTCCGCCACGATCGCCACCCTCTGGTCCGAGGTCAATTATATGATCAGCCGTCTTCACCACATCCATATTATGTTCGATAATCAAGACAGAATCACCATTATCGACCAGTCGTTGCAGTACACTTAACAATCGTTTGATATCATCAACATGTAATCCAGTCGTCGGTTCATCCAGAATGTAAAATGACTTGCCATCTGACCGCTTGTGGAGTTCACTCGCCAATTTAACCCGTTGTGCTTCACCACCGGATAATGTTGTTGCAGGCTGCCCCAGCTTAATATAACCAAGACCCACATCATAAATTGTTTGCAGTTTCCGTTTTATTTTCGGGATGTTTGCGAAAAAATCCAATGCTTCTTCAATAGTCATCTCAAGCACTTCTGAAATGTTTTTCCCCTTATATTTCACTTCCAATGTCTCCCGGTTATACCGCTTCCCATGACATACTTCACAAGGTACATATACGTCCGGCAGAAAATGCATTTCAATCTTTATAATGCCATCGCCGCGGCATGCCTCACAGCGACCACCTTTCACATTAAAACTGAAGCGACCCTTTTTATAACCACGAACCTTAGCCTCATTTGTTTGCGCAAAGACATCACGGACATTATCAAATACACCTGTATATGTTGCCGGATTCGAACGTGGTGTCCGTCCAATAGGTGCTTGGTTAATGTCGATAATCTTTTCAACCTGTTTAATGCCATTTATTTTTTTATGGCTTCCAGGTTTAAGTTTCGCACGGTTAAGCTGTTTTGCTAACGATTTGTATAGAATATCATTTACCAGCGTACTTTTACCAGATCCAGATACCCCTGTCACAACAGTCAATAGTCCAATCGGGAATTTAGCTGTAACATTTTTCAAGTTATTCTCTTCAGCACCGACTATTTCGATATTGCGTTTTGAACGCTTGCGTCGCTTTGATGGCAATGGAACATACTTATCACCTGCCAAATACTTTCCAGTCAATGATTTTTTATTTTTCATTACCTTGTCAGGTGTACCGCTCGCAACTATCTCACCACCATGTTCTCCAGCGCCAGGACCAATATCAATCAGATAATCGGCGGCAAGCATCGTATCCTCATCATGTTCCACCACAATCAGCGTATTATCTAAATCACGCATTTGCTTTAATGTGTTAATTAAACGATCATTATCACGCTGATGAAGCCCAATTGATGGTTCATCCAGGACATAAAGAACACCTGTAAGTGCAGAACCGATTTGAGTTGCTAGTCGAATCCGCTGCGCCTCGCCTCCAGACAATGAGCCGGCTGAACGAGACATCGTTAGATAATCCAGGCCAACATTATTCAAAAAGTCCAATCGATCACTTATTTCCTTCAATATCATGCGAGCAATTTTTTCTTCCTTCTCAGTTAGGTCAAGATTCTGGAAAAAGTCCTTAGCTTCCATGATAGAGTAGTCGGTCACTTGGCTGATATGCCTGTTATTAACCATTACGGCAAGGGCACCCTCTTTTAAGCGATATCCATCACATGTTGGGCAGTTTGTTTGAGCCATATATTTTTCCAATGTTTCACGGATAAAATCAGACGATGTTTCCCGGTACCGGCGTGCTATATTTTTCAAGACACCTTCAAACAGGATATTATTATCACGTATATTTCCAAAGTCATTTTCATAATAAAAATGGATTTTCTCTTTGCCGCTTCCGTGAAGTATTTTATCCATTTGACTAGATGGAATTTTTTTAACCGGTGTATCCATATCGATACCATAATGATTGCAAACACTCTTCAGTAATTGCGGGTAGTATCGGGAACTAATAGGTTCCCATGCTGCAATCGCATGTTGGTTTAATGTCTTATCCCAGTCCGGAATGACTAGTTCCAGGTCAACCTCCAAATTGGTCCCTAATCCATCACATGTCGGGCAAGCTCCAAATGGACTATTAAATGAAAATAGCCGAGGTTCCAATTCACCAATGGAAAAGCCACAAATTGGACATGCATGATTTTCATTGAACAACAATTCTTCTTCACCAATGACATCGACAATAATTTTCCCTTCACCTAACCCAAGAGCTGTTTCGATGGAATCACTCAATCTTCCGGTAACACCATCCTTTACAACGATTCGGTCAATTACCACTTCAATTGAATGTTTTTTATTTTTTTCCAGTTGAATATCATCGGTTACTTCACGCATTTCATTGTCAACGCGAATCCGAACATATCCTTCTTGCTTCAGCTTTTCAATTACCTTGACATGCTCACCCTTGCGTCCGGAAACAACAGGGGCCAATATTTGCATTTTTGTACGATTCGGGTATTCCAAAAGTCGGTCAACCATTTGCTGAACGGTTTGTGAGTTAATTTCAATACCATGTTTTGGACATGTTGGCCGTCCTACACGAGCATAAAGTAATCGTAAATAATCGTATATTTCTGTAACGGTACCAACTGTTGAACGGGGATTCTTGCTCGTAGTTTTCTGATCAATTGATATCGCTGGTGATAACCCCTCAATTGAATCCACATCCGGTTTATCCATCTGACCTAAAAATTGGCGTGCATATGCAGAGAGTGATTCTACATAACGTCGTTGTCCCTCTGCGTAGATCGTATCAAAGGCAAGCGATGACTTACCTGAACCAGATAAACCTGTTAAGACCACAAGTTTATTTTTAGGAATGGTTATATCTACATTTTTTAAATTATGTGCACGAGCACCTTGCACTTTTATCGATTTACTTGGCATGAACAGGTCATCCTTCCGCTTTAAGTTCAAGTATTATATCACGTAATTCAGCAGCTTTCTCAAAATCAAGTGCTTTTGCTGCTTCCTTCATTTCTTTATCCATATTTTCGATAACTTTAGATTTCTCTGTTTTAGATAATTTTGCAATACTCTTCGTTTTCTCTGAATAACTTTCCTCTTCCTCAGATGCAACAGTTGCCTTGATAACATCACGTACATCTTTCCGTATTGTTGTCGGCCTAATATTGTACTTTTCATTATAAGCTATTTGCTTTTCACGACGTCGGTTTGTCTCATCAATGGCTAACTGCATCGAATTTGTTATACGATCGGCATACATAATAACTTGACCATTTTCATTCCTCGCTGCACGACCCATCGTCTGGATAAGTGATCGTTCAGAACGCAGAAATCCTTCTTTATCTGCATCCAGAATAGTTACCAATGAAACCTCAGGTATATCTAAGCCTTCACGTAATAAATTAATACCTACAAGAACATCAAATTTACCAACACGTAAATCACGAATAACTTCAATCCGCTCTAGCGTTTTTATTTCTGAGTGCAAATAAGCGACTTTAATTCCAATTTCCTTCAAGTAGTCCGTTAAGTCTTCTGACATTTTTTTTGTCAGTGTCGTCACCAGAACACGTTCATTTCGCTCGGATCGCTTATTAATCTCCTCGATCAAGTTATCAATTTGACCCTCAATTGGTCTCACATCAATTTCTGGATCTAATAAACCGGTCGGACGAATAATTTGCTCGGTCACCCCAGGTGAATGCTCAATCTCATATGGCCCTGGCGTTGCCGAAACATAAATTAGTTGATTTGTCGCCTTCTCAAATTCATCAAACATCAATGGACGGTTATCTAGCGCTGACGGCAGGCGAAAACCATGATCAACTAACACCTGTTTACGAGCTCTGTCCCCTTTGTACATTCCACGGACCTGAGGAAGTGTAGCATGTGATTCATCAACTACAGCTAAAAAATCGTCCGGGAAGAAATCAAGTAATGTGTAGGGTGTTGCCCCTTCTTCACGAAATGTTAAATGCCGTGAGTAGTTCTCAATCCCTGAGCAGAATCCCATTTCATGCATCATTTCCACATCGTAATTCGTGCGTTGTTCCAATCGTTGCGCTTCCAATAATCTATTTTCTGCGCGGAGTTGCTTTAAGCGTTCTTCTAGTTCTTTTTCTATATTAACAATTGCCTTTTTTAGTTTCTCTTCACGTGTGACGAAGTGGGAAGCCGGGAAAATCGCCACATGTTCACGGTCACCTACAATTTCACCAGTTAAAGCATCCACTTCACGGATTCGGTCAATTTCATCGCCGAAAAATTCAATCCGAATACAGTGTTCTTCTTTGGAAGCAGGGATTACTTCAACAGAATCACCACGAACACGGAAAGTTCCGCGCTGGAAATTAATATCATTTCGCGCGTACTGTATATCAACCAATTCACGTAACAGTTGATCACGGTCTTTTTCCATGCCCATTCTTAATGAGAGAACCTGACTTTCATAATCTTCCGGTGAACCTAGGCCATAAATACAGGAAACACTCGAAACAATCAAAACATCACGTCGTTCAAACAATGCCGATGTTGCTGAGTGGCGCAATTTATCGATTTCATCGTTAATACTTGCGTCCTTTTCAATAAAAGTATCAGTTGATGGTACATATGCTTCTGGCTGATAATAATCATAATAGCTAACAAAATATTCAACTGCATTGTTTGGAAAGTATTCCTTGAATTCACTATATAATTGACCTGCCAACGTTTTGTTATGTGCAATTACAAGCGTTGGACGGTTAATTTCCTCAACTACATTTGATACCGTAAACGTTTTCCCGGTACCCGTTGCTCCAAGTAACGTCTGATGACGCTGCCCAGATTTCACTTTTTCTACTATTTCTTTAATAGCTTGTGGCTGATCGCCACTTGGTTCATATTGTGCAACAAGATCAAATTGATTTTCCACAAAGCAAACCTCCGTTCATCACTCTGCTTACTAGTTTACCATATTTATTATCTAATTTTAACATATAAGCGAACAAATATTCGATTATTATGCTTCTCCCTCTCTACTGCTACATTTTACCCGTTTTAATTTATGGAAAATCATTCACAAAGGTTTCACACGTATATATTGTTTCGCTTAGTTGAATGTCTTATAATCGGAGTAACATAGCTCTAGAGAGGATTTTATACATGAAAAAAATGATGACATTATTATTCATCATAATAGTTCTGGCAGCATGTGGTCAAAGTGAAGACACTGAAAATGGGGCAACTGATAATGTTGTTAAGGCGATTGAAGCTAATTTGGAAGTTCCTGAAATAGGTGATAAAGATCAGGAAATAACCTTTTCTGTAACAGTTACACAGGACAGCGAACCAGTTGAGGATGCAAGTGAAGTGGAGTTTGAAATATGGAAAGATGGATTCAAAGATGATAGCGAAATGATCAGGGCAAAACATGTTGACGACGGCACATATACTATAGAAAAATCATTTAAAGAAAATGGTCTATATCATGTTCAGTCACACGTTACTGCCCGTACCATGCATACGATGCCTAAAAAGGAAATAACCATTGGCGATCCAAAAGCTAGTACCACAACAGGCAAAAATCAGAAAGAAGACGACATAAACCATACACACTTATCTATAGATTTACAACAGCCCGATACAGTTAAAGCGACTGAGGAAGCTGAGTTCACAGTCAAGGTGCTAAAAGAAGAAGAATTACTAGAAAAGGCTTCCGTAACGTTGGAAACCTGGCAAGAAAATAAAGAGAACCATGAATGGACCGATATGATCGAGACTTCTTCTGGCACGTATCAATCTACTGCAACCTTTAACAACAGCGGGACATATAATGTTAATGTTCATGTTAAAAAAGAGGATATCCATGGCCATAAAGAGTTCACTGCAAATGTGAAATAAAGTAGAAAATTATGACCAAAAAACATTTGCTGAAATTGCTAATGTTTTTTTTGTATTATTTCCTCAATTAACAGCGACAGTGGTCTTTCGTCTAAGTTCCGATGATATGCATCAACCTTCTGCCTGTAAATACACTTTCTTCTTTCATCACAAAAAAAATCAAGGATTTGCTGTTCCAATAAATTATTTTCTAAATCAACAGTAGATACCACACCTATTTGAATCAACTGATTAACGTTGATTTTCTCCTGTCCAGGTAATGGGTCATAAACAAATATTGGCTTTCGCTTCATTAAGCATTCACTGACTGTCACCCCACCAGGCTTTGTTAAAACCGCATCCACTTTATTATATAATATATTCATTTCTTCTTTACTTGTTATATATGGTAGCGGAGTAACGGTTGGTTTGTCTTTCCGTAATAATTGTTCATAAAGTACTTCATTTTTTCCGCATAATACATAGTAATGAATCCTGTCCGAATGGGAATAGTTAAGCAACTTCCTTATAGCACCAACCCCTAGACTTCCACCAGTAACTAATACTGATATTCCTTCATCTTTCGATTGTTGTTCTTGTCCCGAGTGAAATACCTGATGAATTGGAATTCCTGTGATGAAAATCCGTCTTTCTGCAACACCTTTTTCTAACAAGTATTCCTTTACAGAAACGGTTGGAACCATGTGATAATCAATTCCATCTATTCCCCATATTCGGTTTATAAAAAAATCCGTGTACACGTTTACCGTAATAGATTGCAATTTATTCTTCTTTTTTAAGACAGCGGCAATATTCGATGGAAGTGCATGTGTACAGAATAGAACGCTAGGATTTTGTTGATTGGTTAGTCGTTTTAAAAAATAAGTAAACATTGTTTCATACAGATATTGACGGTTATGTGGTGATGTTTTCTTATACGCTGCTTGTTTATACAGCCAGTCATATACATCTGGAAACTTTCTAATCCATGCTAAATATGTAGACGAAACGACTTTCTCCACTCCTCCATAGCTATATGATAAAATATCTACTTTATCACATACGATATCCTTATGAGTCGTTTTAATCTCATTTATTAATGCATCCGCCACATGATGATGCCCTGTAGGGATTTGCATAAAGGGTAGAAATAAAGCTTTTTTCTGATCCATTTTTCATTGCCTCCATTTGGCTTCAATTACCAATGATAGAGTCACTGTCAGCATGATATACTTTTATTCGTGAGAGAAAGGAGTAATCGCGATGACATATCTATTCATTACTACTATTATTATATTTTTCATTTGCTTTCTGCTTTTTAAAGCCTATAAAAACACCCAAGATATTAAAATAAATAAAATTAACGTAGCTTCAGAATCAGGCATAAACAATGACTCGACATTATCGATTCTTCATCTATCCGACTTACATCTCGAAAACATCTCGTTAAGCCCCATGCAACTGGAACGTAAGCTAGAGAATGAATCTGTTGATCTCATTGCATTAACCGGTGATTTCCTAGACCGGAAGCGTTCTATACCGAAATTACTTCCGTATCTGAGAGTGTTGAATCGCCTTGAACCCACACATGGCACCTATGCGGTATTTGGAAATCATGATTATGTGCTAGAAGGTGACGACTTGAATGAGCTCAAAACATTGCTTGAGGATAATAATGTTCACGTATTACAGAATGAAAGTTCAACTATATCAGTAAACGGAGAAGCTATAAATATAATTGGGATTGATGACTATAGTACAAACCGAAGCAACTTATCCCTTGCATATAAGCATATCGAGCAAGGCAAAAATATTGTGCTAACACACGATCCTACTATTGTACTTGATATGCATGAATATGCGTTTGACTATTTAATGGCTGGGCATTTTCATGGTGGACAAATTTGTTACCCTAAGGCATATCACCTTGCAAAAATGGGGAAACTTGCGCGTAAAAATGTTATAAAAGGGTTGCATTCGCATAACAGCACACCATTTTATATAAGTGAAGGTCTTGGTCAAACAGGACTCAATATCCGTATTGGCAGCAGACCCGAAATAACATTTCATGATGTAACTGTTGGAGTAAAAGCTAGTTAATTTATTTCACATTATATTTTTCATGCAGTGTCTCTTTCGACATAAATAAATAAGCAGGTAATGCGTGGTATGATGTATTTGCTATGTGATTAATAGGAAGAAATGTCACCTTCTTATACAGACGATAATAAGGATTTCTTATAGGAACTGTTTCAAAGCCAAGTCGATTTGCACCTCGATACAATGTCGTAATTCCTATTATTCCTTTTATCTCATTATTTTTTTCATGAGATAAAACATATCGGGAAAGGATGGGCAAAGTATCTTTAATCATGTGGTAAAAAAGAACTGCTCGCTTTATATCACTTCTGATTGGCAATAAATCGCTTAACATCCTTACATTATGCAAATGTATCTTTAATAGCAGGTCATTTTTATAAATAATTGTTCCATCCTTAAGTATAACCGTCGCCCCTTTGTATCTCGTAAGTCTGACTCGAAATAAGGTATTGCGCTTATCGTTATCAGGTACGTAATGAAGTCTTGAAACATTATAATAAATAGGGTCAATCGCATTCCATACACCCAATATATAGCTCTTCATCTTATTTCCCCTTCTTTTTTATCTAGTTTGCTTAAATAAAAGCAATATTATAGAAGGAATTTTAATCCAATGAAGAAGGCTCCTACTCAACTGAGTAGGAGTCTTTGCATAACCAATATTTGTTAACTATTATTCAGTAACTTCAATTTGTCCTAGTGCTCCTTTTGTAACATGATCAAACGCGTGTGTTACGAAAGGATAAATACCTGCTTCCTTAACTGTGAATTCAACAACCATAGAGCCAGAAACCGGAACCATTGCTGTTTGTAAGCCATTAAGTACATTTCTAGGGTCGCCATCAATATAAACCGTTTCAAGCTGAGAACCAATTACATGGAAGCTAGAAACTTCGTTTGGCCCAGCATCAAGGAAATTGATACGTATTTTATCGCCAACTTTTGCTTGAATCATTTCCCCTTTTACGGCTTGCGTACTTCCGTTAAATAATACATATTCAGGCTCACCATCTAACATGTCACTGTAGTTACCATCTTTATAAAACTCACTTTGAACAACTGTAATTTCTTTATCAATTTCATTATCTGTTGGATAACCATCTTTAGGCTCTACAATCATTGTTCCGTACATTCCATTTGCGATATGCTGTAAAACGGGCTCTGTTGCACAATGGTACATGTAAACACCAGGAGAGCCCACTTCATAAGTAAATGTTCCTGATTCATCTGGTTTTACGTCTGTGAAGTCTTTATTTGGAGCAGCATATACAGAATGAAAATCAACTGAATGATCTACTTTAGGGTCCATGTTTTTGAGTGTGAATGTAAGTTTATCACCTTCCTGAACACGAATTACTGGTCCAGGAACAGTTCCGTTGAATGTCCAAGCTTTATACATTTTTCCTTTATCAAGTTCAATATCGGTAATCTGAGACGTCATTTCAATATTTACTTCATGTTCACCAACGCGCTCTACTTTAATTGGTACTGGTTCTTGGTCAATACCTTCATGTGGTCCGATGTTTTCAATTTCTGGTGTTTTTGCCTTTTGTTTAGCTGCAGCTTGAACAGTTATGTCCTCTTGTTGTTCCACATCTGATTCATCATTTTTCACTAGATCTGACCCACATGCAGTAATTAATAAGGATAAAACCAGTACAATAACAATTGCTCCAAACTTTTTCAAAAACATTCAAAACACCCCTCTTAAATTTTATTGTTTTAGTATATGGAGTGACTATTCACTTTTCATTCTGTGACTATCTCTCCCTTACAATTTAAGTTTACGATAGACCTAAAATCCTACATGTGATTCAAATCACTAATCCTTGTGAATTTGTGAACAATATATGTCAATAGTAAATATAGTGTAAATCCTTTGTATGAAAGTATTAATAATAATTATTACAAGCTTAATTTGTGCGTAAATGAGCATTGATGGAAACGCGTATAAAAATATAAAGGCTATTGTCTACAAAATTGTTGTTTCTGACAGAAAAGGTATTAACTGCGACACAATACAGAGAAATACTCGACCAGGTCCTTTCGTCCTATGAAGACGCGTTTTATTCTATTTAAACAGCTTTTGCGTTCTCATAACCCTAATGAAGACGCGTTCCATTCGATTTAAACAGCTTTCGCGTTCTCATAACCGTCGCAAATTTAAAGAGCAACAAAATCAACGAACAGAGCCTAAATAAAAAATATCCCGACAGGTCTATTATTGATAGTCCTGCCAAGATATTTTCCTAGTTATGTGCCTTCCGAATGATCGGTAAACACATTTTGAAGCATATACAAAACAATGCTCACTGTAATAATTAAAAATCCCCACCCAAGCACTTTTTGCTCGACCTCCAAATAGTTATTACATAAGCGTACAGGAGCATCAATATATAGCCATGCCATTAAACCAGACATGGGGATAAAATTAAAAATAATAAAACTTCTGCCAAGAGAATTAAGTTTCTTCCAGCTATCCTGAAGCGGAATTCCAACTAAAAATGGTAAACTGACAAATTTGAATAGCTCAATATACCACACATTCAGTGCTTCGTCCAATGTACGCGGGATCATCCAATAGGTTATAAGACATACAACCAATATAATTCCCGGAACACCATTACTATTCCACTTAGAAAAAAAGCCTGGAAACTTGCACTTAAAATAGCCGTATATCAACCAACCAGATATAATCAATAACGGAATTTGCACAAGCATATGGACTACCATTACCGATTCCATCAAATTTCGTATAGGCGGAATGATTAATAATACGAACAATAGAAACCCATACTTTGTCTGTAACATCAGATCATTCCCCTCCTACAAGTCACGCCAATTTCTTATCTTTCAAATCTTCTTTTGCGTTCACTTTATTTCGCTTATTAATATAACGAATAAAGTGAATAACAAATACGGTAACAGATAGAACAGCAAACACACCCGCAACTGCTCCAAATACAGCAGGAGCCATCCATTCAGGAATGTGCGTTGCCCATCTTCTTGGAGTGCTTAATGCCCCCGATACAAGGAAAGATCCACTTAACCCAACAATAGATAGGGTAAAGGCAATAAACGCAATTTTATCCAATATATATGTCTTCATGTTACTATCTTCCTTTGCAAGAAAATACATAAATCCAAAAATCATTGCACATGCTCCGAGTGCCATATACATGTGAAAATGTCCCGGAACCCATTTTGTGTTATGCATAACATGGTTAACGACAATTGTAGCGTCGACGATTGCAGGTACAACTCCGACTACCCAACCAAACATAGACATGTAAATCAAACCAGATGCCATATCCCATTTAATACCTGATTTGTAGACAATCATTAATGCACCATAAGCTGTGACAACAAGTACTGGCAGTCCATTTGCGTACGATAGAATCTGTCCCATAATTAACATCCAATTAGGCATTACCGAGTCCATCAACAAGTGGTGTGTATATATTATTAACGTGAATACCGTTGACATTGTCCATGCAATCAAAAATGCTTTACTGGATTTCCAAGGACGATTTGTATATCGTGGCAGTATTTCATATACCGCTATTACACCCATGTAAATAATCGAGTTAGCAAAAATATGTCCGAATGCATATGTCAGGTTTTTCGCCAATAATGGATCAAATGTAATCGCAGGATTAATCACATTGATTATATTCATAATTAGTACGGTTGCACCTGCTGTTAGAGCTGTTATGTTAACGATTGTTACCATTGTACTTGCCACAACGGCACCTGATGGAGCATCTTTCTCCGACTTTTTACCAGAGATAACATCCCATCCCAAACCTTTTGCTAGGCTTCCGTGTTTTTTTATAATAGCTCTACCAGAATCCAAATAAAATAATAAGAAACCAATTCCCAATATAAGCATACCGAACAAGTAAAGCAATGCTCCGACAGTCCCCCAGGCACTTGCAGAAAGCGCTGGTAATGGGTATAAAAATGTCCATGAGCTAGCATACTTAAATGAAAATACTCCAATGATAACCATAACTACTCCTACAAGGAACAGTACTAAGTTAATTGACATAACCTTTTTTGATAGATCTACATAATGGCTAAGAAAATACCACATAACACCAGCAGTTGCTAATGCCGCAGCACCAACCATACCAGTCCCGTGAATTGTCAGAAACTGATAAAATGAAGCAGCAGGTAAATCCAATACTCCACCCTGAGCTAATAGCATTAAAATTCCAAAAATCATCATGACTATAATTACAATTCCACCAACAGTTATATAACTTACAACCAAATTACTACGAGACTTCATTGTTGTTTCCATCTTTTTGCACCTCCACCTTTTTATTACTTAACTTCAATTTTTGTTTTCATTAAATGATGGGCTGTACCACAGTACTCCAGACAAAGAATTTCATATGTTCCGGGTTCATCAAATGTAATATACACTTTGTTGGTATAGTCCGGCATAGCTTGTGTCTGAGCAATCATATTCATCTCTTCATCATAAATCCCAAAACCGTGATTAACATCTTTACTTGTTACGTGAAATTCAACAGGTTCACCTACTGAGAATTCTGTTTGACTCATATTCCAGCCAAATTGAAGTGCTTCTACATCAACTATTGTTGGATCATTTCCAGCACCATAAACTGGTTGATTATAAGGTAGTTCTCTTAACGTATAAATAGTGATGATCAACATTAAGGATACTAAAGTGATTCCATAAAATGTACGAGCCTTATACCATTTCTTCTTAATTGGTTCATACTCTCGCTTTTCCTTGGACTTCCACGCTACAAAGCTAAAAACCGCTACAACCATAAGCATGAAGAATAAACTAACAATCCACGCAACTGTTTGCACCATATTAAATAACCTCCCGTATATGTTACCTAATCATAAAGGACTAAATCATTAGTTTTATGATCTGGTTTATCATACGAAAATTTAAGACATTCACGAGTGATTCAAATCACTGATTTTAAACTATTTTGTGAATAAACAGTTATCTTTGTTTTTACTGTTATAATAGTGTTTAACTCTTATTTCATTAGAAATCCTAGCATTCTTTAACCGGGTTTCTTATAAGATCAATTCTGCTTTCTTAGAACCCCTTATACATTGGAGTGCAACTCTTAATGGCGATTTCCTTCGTTCACTTATGTATTTACTAAAAAAAAGAGGTAATGAAGTACTTGCACATATACTTCATTACCTCTATTAAGATTTAACTAAAAATCAATTTGCTTTTGTTTGATTGTCCTGATAGCGATTACTTGTACTAATAATTCCTAATTCATGATGATCCTCTTCATATAATGCACTTTGCACATATCTTATTTCTCCATTATCACCAATAATCTCTAGCTTAAAAAATGCGCCACTATCCTGCAACCCGTAATAGAATTCATCCTTATTATTAATACTTTGGCGATTCACTTTAACAATTGTCTCACCAACTAGGATTCCTAATCGATCAGCAGGAGTTCCTGGAATGACTGCCAGCACTTTTAAACCACGCTCATTTTTATTAAAATAATTAGGTTTTTCTTTATCTGATATGCGATGCCTGTAATTGATATACTCTCTTCCTAATATCGCCACTACCACTGCAACTAACGATAGCCAGCCTACATATATACTTCCAACTGCAAGCATCAATACAAACAAACTCAGAATGTGAATTGATCTCGCTATATGTACTGCAGCTTTTTCTGGAATATTTCCTCTTACAATATGATCAAAGCCCAGCAAAAACGGTACAAGCAACAAACTATATGTCTCACCATTCATTCCAAAATATGGCCAAAATGGTACGATTGGTGTAATGAGTCCAGATGGTATCACAACAAAAAATGGAATTATACTTAATTTCTTAATATGATGCATACCTGCCCATACACCACGACGCCCAAGTTCCAGATCCGGAAAGGTCGTATTGCGGGTGTTACGTTTCAAAAGAAGTGCTTCAACAGTTAGAAGAATGGCAACTAGTAAACTTAAACCGACGAAATTTGTATTTGAAAACATGTCATCATCTACAATATTTTGTTGTTCAAGAATAAATGGCATTAACAAAAGAATCATATATGTAATACCAATTGTATAACTTGCTGACAGCATCGAGAATCGCAATGTTATACTTAACCCAATCGTCACTATACTCAAAAGAAGAATTGTCTCATAGGAAAAGATCATACCAGAACCAACAAGGACGATGGAAATAAGTAATCCTGAGATAATGGATAGGAACCACGTATTTTTCCATTCTGAAAAAACGTCAAATAATTTAAAACCAAAATTATTCCGCTCTCTGCGAATCCGTTTGTATCCGGCTAATAAAACCAATATGAATGTCCAGTAGAACATTGGATTCAAAAAAAGCCTTCCTATACCTTTCGCTAGTTCTATAAACCAAGATTCTGCCAATATAATCACCTTCCAGCACGGATGCAATACATAGTCTTCTTTAGCTATATTCGATATTTGTCGATTAAATTCCTGCTAGAATTAAATCTTTGTTAAAAAAGGAAATCCGCGGGCATTACCCGCGGACAGCATATCTATTCATATAACACGTTTAATGCTTTTTCCTTTTGTCGATCGTCATCACCATCACGAACTTTCTCAACTATTTTTGCCTGTATTTGCCCAGCAGTCTTTTCATTTATTTCACCAGTAACTTCCAAATCATTGTCAGCTTGAAAAGCTTGAACAGCCTTTTCAGTTTCTTTACTGAAATAACCATCTGTTCTGCCTGGTTTATAGTCTAATCCTTTAAGCATTACCTGGACATTCTCCACCTTATCACCCGTATGGTTGTAAGCAATAGAATCTTCAACTTGAACAGGATTTGTGAAATAATAATCTGGTTGCTCCACTTTCTCTGTTGGTTTAACACCTTTTTCATGGATCCATGTGCCTTTTGGTGAGAGCCACTTGAAGAAAGTCAGTTTAATTGTACTACCGTCACCCATAGGAACTGCTTGTTGAACAGTCCCTTTCCCATAACTTTTAGTACCAACTACATCATAGCCTGCTTCCTTCATCGCAACAGCAAGAATTTCAGATGCTGAAGCACTTCCTTCATCAATAATTACGCTAATTGGATATGGTTTTTTCTCTTCTAGTTCCGAAAATGACTTAGACTTTTCACCTTTTTGATTTTCAACTTGTAAGTAAGGCATATTCTTAGGAATAAAGTTCTTTAGAATATCCTCAACAGCTGTCAATAGTCCACCAGGATTACCTCGAACATCAATAACTAACCCTTCTATGTTCTTATCTTCCAGTTTTTTTAGCTCTTTGGAGAAATCTTTTGCTGTATTTTCAGAGAAAGTTGTTATCTCAATAACACCAGTCTTCTTGCCATCAACTGTTTTCACCTCTGAATATACTGTTTCCACTGGAATATCATCGCGAACAATTTTCACATCAAATGGGTCAGATACACCAGTACGTTGAATTTCAAGTACAACTTCTGAACCCTTTTCTCCCCGTATTTTTTCTACAGCTTCATATAAATCCATACCAACGACACTTTCGTCATCAACGCTTAGAATCTTATCATTTGGCCTAAGTCCAGCTTCTTCCGCAGGAGAATCCTTAATAGGGGCAACAATTGTTACCTTCCCATTGACTGTACTAACTTCAGCACCAATACCCTCAAATGAAGATTCAATCGTTTCGTTAAATCGTTCCATAGTTTCCACATCCATATAAGAACTATATGGATCCTCCAACGTTGTAAGCATGCCTTGTATAGCACCTTCAATTAATTGTTTATCATCTACGTCATTCAGGTAGTTGTCTTTTATTAAATTAAAGGCCTGTGATACCTTTTCGATGTTTTCTGGTGGTGCACTTGAATCTTGAGATGTATTTGGTTCTTCTTTATTAGTCTCTTGTATCTGTTCCGGCAAAGTATCAGGCTGTGCTAATTTAACACCGAAATATGCACCTGCAAAACCTAAGAGTAAGGCGGCAAATAAAATAATTATAATATGTTGCTTACGAAGATTCATTCCTTCACCCCAACTTGTATGTATTTGATGATGGGTCTTTCCAGTAGAAATATAAGACTGCCATAAATAAATCACATTAATAGTACAGTCAATTTTTTCAATGTCGGCTTATCCTTTTGATATCTAAAAAGGCATCACACCGTAATGTGCGATGCCTTTAATATTATAGTTTATTCAATCAAATTGCAAATACATTCATAAAAATTACTTTAGAAATGGCATTGGATTTATACCACCGTGTTGGCTCCACTCTCCATTATGGACCTCAAAGTGAAGATGAGCTCCGTATGACCTCCCAGTATTACCTATTTCTCCCAACTTCTGTCCTGCTGATACATTTTGGCCATATCCAACAGATCGACTTGACATATGCGCATAAACAGTAGACTTATTATATTGTGGATGGTAAACATACACAACATTTCCATAGCTAGTTGAATAAGCAGATCTTGTTACAACACCCGCAGCAGCAGTTATTATGGTAGTTCCTGTCGATGCAGCAATATCCAATCCATAGTGATACCCCAGACTTCTTGAACCGTACGTGGAAGATAGTCTACCTTGTGATGGCCAACTGAAAATTCCACTTCCACCCGCGCTTAGACTTGCACCACTAGATGAGGAATTTTTATTCTTTTCTTTTGCAAGTTGTGCAAGAGCTGACTTTTTAGCTTTTTCTATAACAGCAGCTTGATCATTTAAAACTTGTTTTTGCTCAGCTAAACTCATTTTATATTCTTCCAAATGATTATGTTCTTCTTCAAGCTCAGCCATTAGTTTCTCTTTCTCTGCAGCCTGATCGTCTAATGTTGATTTTAACGACTCTAACTCACTCTTTTGGTTCACAAGTGAAGCTTTCTTCTCCTCGACTTCTGCTTTCTTTTGTTCTATTTCATCTTTCTTTTGTTCCACTTCTACTTTCTTTTCTTCCATCAATTTCTTTTCTGCCATGTGTTCTTCCATAATATTTTTGTCCTGGTCCATTATCGTGTTTACTGCTGAAGTTCTGCTGATAAAGTCACCAAAGTTTCGTGATCCTAGAATAACTTCCATATACTTCATGTTTCCACCATTTGACTGAATAGCACGAAGACGGTCTTTAAGCATCTTCTCACGTTCTTTAATCCGCTCTCTCATTGCTTTTATTTCCTCTTTTAACTGATCAATCTTTTGGTTTATTTCTTTTATTTGTTTTTCTAGATCTTTTATTTCATTATTTGTTGCAGTTATTTCACTTTCCTTTGACTTAATTTTGTTTCTTGTTTCACTAAGCTGTTGATTGATGGCATCTATATCATTACCGACACTTTCCTGCTTATTAAGATTGTCTTCAATCTTTTCTTCTGTATTATTCTTCTTACTGTTAAGATTATTTTTCTTGTCATCCAATTCGTTTTGTTTTTCTTCTAATTCATCAATTTTTTGACTAGCTGATTCTGCAGACACTTTCTGCCAATCTACTAAACCTGAACCTATTATCAATACAGCAATAAACATGTAAACAGTTTTTTTCATTCTTTTCCTCTTCCCCCTCTGAAAATGTACACGTTGGTATAAATCTTTAAACTCTAAGGAATTTACGAACACTCATGACGCTACCCCAAATTCCGATGAAAACGCCAATAGCTAGTATAATGAGCGAAAGTTGCCATGCAAATGGATTAAACGGCAATAAGTCTACAAAACTATAGGTAATCTTTTCACTAACATTATTTACAAGGTAGTAATAACCAGATAGAACTCCAGCTATTGGAATGACAGCTCCTAATGCTCCGAGCAACATTCCTTCAATGAAGAATGGCCAGCGAATAAATCCATTCGTAGCACCGACAAGCTTCATAATTCCAATTTCTTTACTGCGAGCCATTATCGTAAGTTTTATCGTATTGGAAATGAGAAATATGGCAGTAAATAGTAAACCAGCAATTAATGCTAAGCCTATATTTCGTGCATATTCATTGAACTGAAATAAACGATGGACAACGTCTCTCCCATAATTCACTTCCTGTATATTGTCCAAGGAATTAATTTTCTGTGCTAATGCCTCTGTATTGGTTGGATCTTCAGCTTTAACGATGTATGCGTGACTTAAAGGATTTTCCTGCTTATATAGTTCCCACGATTCTCCTTCTTCCCCCATACCTGATATTAATTGTTCAAGCTGTTCATCTTTTGAGGAAAACTCAACACTTTTAACTTCTTCCATTTCTTTAATGGATCCTCTGATTTCCTGGATTTGTTCTTCATTTGCAGTACGTTCAACTAATGCATCAATTTGAACTTCTTCTTCAAGACCTTCAGCCATAAAATTAAGATTAAGCATCAGCGCAAGAAAAGTTCCAACAAGTAGTAACGTTATAGTTACTGCACCAACAGAAGCTACTGTCATCCAGCCATTACGGAAAATATTCTTAATTCCTTCTCTTAAATGCCTTTTCATTGTTCTAAACTTCATAGCCGTATTCACCTCGTTGCTCGTCACGCACGATTAACCCGTCTTCTACAGCAATAACGCGTTTTTTAATCGTGTTAACAATTTCTTTGCTATGGGTGGCCATGATAACCGTTGTACCCTTGGCATTAATTTCTTCAAAGATCCGCATAATTCCCCATGATGTCTCCGGATCCAGGTTTCCAGTGGGCTCGTCCGCAATAACAACCTTTGGATGATTAACAATAGCTCGTGCTATTGAAACACGTTGTTGTTCACCGCCTGATAATTCGTCAGGAATAAAACGTGCTTTATTCTTTAAGCCAACTAGTTCAAGAACATCCATGACACGTTTTCTAATATTTCGAGGTGATTCTTCAATAACCTCCAACGCAAATGCTATATTCTCATAGACTGATAGTTTTGGTAACAGCTTAAAGTCCTGGTAAATAACACCTATGTCCCTTCGTAAATACGGAACTTTCTTTTCCTTCATGTTATTTATATCAATTTCGTTTATAATCATGGTACCGTCCGAAGGTTTAACTTCGCGGTACATGAGTTTTACAAAAGTAGACTTGCCGGCACCACTTGGCCCGACAATATAAACAAATTCGCCTTGGTCGATATCTATATTAATGCCATTAAGTGCAGTTACACCATTCGCATATGTCTTGTATACATCTTTCATTTTAATCATTTATGTATCACCTTTAACCTTTATTTAGTCATTCTTGTTGTCGATTTTTGCTTTATTTTTTCTGTACTACACACCCTTTTTTCTATCTCTAGTATATAATTATATATATTATAACATTTTTCAGCAAAAAATTTAGAAAAAAATTATTACATTTTCATTTCAATTCATTAACTTATTAAATAACTTATCCATATAAGGTATCTTTTCTAAAGAGTTCTGTGAAATAAACGCAAAAAAAAGCTTGTTCCTTGGAAACAAATCCAGTAGAACAAGCTAGTAGTAGCTAAGTAACTACGTTATTTCTTTTCTGCCAACCATGAAGAAAGTGTTGTTATATCTCCTTCAGATAGCTGACCTTCAAATGCTGGCATACCGTTATTTTTACCATTCTTAAGGATATCAGCAATTTCATCAACAGAATATTTTGAACCAATTGCTGACAACTTAGGACCAGCTCCGCCAGAAAGATCGCCACCGTGGCAAGAAGCGCAATTATTTTGATATAGTTCTTCGGCAGCGGCAGTATCTACTGAGCCACCACCTTCATCCCCTGTTGATTCTTCGGTATCGGTTCCACCATTATCAGCTGGTTCCTCGTTACCGCCGTCATCTCCGCCACCGCCACAAGCACCGAGCACTAGCGCTGAACCAAATAGCATTGTGAATAACCATTTTTTCATGCATAAATCCCCCTAACATAATTTAGTATAAAGGTTATCAGCATTAGTATAACCTAATTACAAAGAATTAAAACCATTGGACATTACCATTTTTATACAAAATTATACAAACTTCATAGCGGGCAATGACTTTGCCAAATTGTGTCAAATTCATGAAATTCTAAAGACTTATCCTATTGGAAATTAGTCTAATTGAGCATGTAAGTAAGCATCTATGAATGGATCGAGATCACCATCAATCACACCTTGTGCATTACCAACTTCCTTGTTTGTTCGATGATCTTTTACCATTGTATATGGATGGAAGACATAAGAGCGAATTTGACTTCCCCAGCCTATTTCTTTTTGTTCACCACGCAGTGCATCGACTTCCTGCTGCTGACGTTCTATTTCTTTCTGATATAACTTGGATTTTAACATTTTCATCGCTTGTTCTCGGTTTTTTATTTGTGAACGCTCAGATTGACATGTGACGACAATTTTTGTAGGTAAATGGGTTATTCGAACAGCTGAATCTGTCGTGTTAACATGCTGTCCACCAGCACCACTTGCACGATACGTATCAATTTTTATATCCTCAGTTTTAACCTCAAGGTCAACATCATCTGACGTTTCTGGCAGTACGTCACAAGATGAAAAAGACGTATGTCTTCTTCCAGAAGAATCAAATGGTGAAATTCTTACTAATCGATGTACTCCTTTTTCAGCTTTCAGATACCCATAAGCATTGTAGCCTTTAATTAATAACGTAACACTCTTAACCCCTGCTTCATCACCAGGTAAATAATCGAGGGTTTCTACCGAGAAGTCCCGGCTATCAGCCCACCGTTGATACATCCGCAGCAACATACTGGCCCAATCCTGTGATTCTGTACCACCCGCACCAGGATGTAATTCCAAAATAGCATTATTTGCATCATATGGTTCGCTTAAAAGCATCTGCAACTCAAATTTATTTATATCTTCAAGTACTGTATGAATTTCCTGTTCAAGCTCAGCAAAAAGCTCGCTATCATTCTCTTCCTTCACCAGTTCAAAAGATACTTTCAGATTATCTAACTTCTCTTCTAATTCGTCAAAGCTATCGACATAGCTTTTCAAACCGTTTGTTTCAGCTATCACTTTTTGTGCAGCATTCTGGTCATCCCAAAAGTCTGGGAATGTCATCATTTGTTCCAACTCTTCAATACGTTCCCTTTTTTCATCTAAGTCAAAGAGACCCCCTGAAATCTTCAATCCTGTTTGTCATTAATTCAATTTTATTTCCAATTTCCGCTAGTTCCATATCATTCACCTCATTAATTTTATCGTGTAATGAAAACACTCCCATACTTAGGGAGTGCCTGCTTTCATTACTACTTTCCATGACAATTTTTGTACTTTTTGCCACTGCCACATGGACAAGGATCATTACGTCCAATATTTTCCGACTTTACATATGGTTTGCGACTCTTTTTCTTGTCATCCTGTCCGCCCGATACTGCTTGCGTGTTTTTGGCAACTTCCTGACGCTGCAAATTATCACGTATTTGTGCTTTCATCACGTATTTAGCAACTTCCTCTTCTATTGCAACAACCATTTGCTCAAACATATGGAAGCCTTCTGCCTGGTACTCCTGTAATGGGTCATTTTGTCCGTACGCACGCAGGTGAATCCCTTGGCGAAGCTGGTCCATTTGGTCAATATGGTCCATCCATTTCGTATCAACTGTACGGAGTAAAATAACTTTTTCAAACTCACGCATCTGCTCAGTAGTAAGCTCTTCTTCTTTTTCATCATAGCGTTTTCTCACTTTTTCCATAATGAACTCTGTTATTTCTTCAGGTTCTTTACCCTTGATGTCTTCTACGGATATATCGTCATAGTCCAATAAGTTTCCGTGGACATACTCCACAATGGAATTAAGTTCCCAATTTTCATCGAGCTCATCTTGTGTATTTGCACCAACCACGCGCTCTAGTGTTGATATGATCATTGCTTCAATAATATCGCGTAGATTTTCGTTAGCATCTATTACATCAAAACGCTGTTTGTAGATAATTTCACGTTGCTGACGTAAAACATCATCATAAGATAATACTGTCTTACGTGCATCAAAGTTGTTACCTTCAACACGTTTTTGGGCTGATTCTACAGCTCGTGAAACCATCTTACTTTCGATTGGCTGATCATCATCCATTCCAAGTCGCTCCATCATGGAACGAAGGTTATCAGAGCCGAAACGACGCATCAATTCATCTTCCATTGATAAATAAAATTGTGTCATACCAGGATCACCCTGACGCCCTGAACGTCCACGCAATTGATTATCAATACGGCGTGACTCATGACGTTCTGTACCAATAACAGCTAGACCGCCGACATCTACAACACCTTCACCAAGTTTAATATCGGTACCACGGCCTGCCATGTTTGTTGCTATTGTAACTGCACCTTTTTGACCTGCATTCTCTATGATTTCTGCCTCTCGGTAGTGATTCTTTGCATTCAGCACATTGTGTTTAACACCAGACTTCTGTAACATATTAGCGATTAGTTCTGACGTTTCAACTGCCACCGTACCAACTAAAACCGGCTGACCTTTTTCATATCTTTCTTTAATATTATTTACAACCGCGCGGAATTTACCTTCCATCGATTTATAAATCATATCTGCCTTATCATCTCTTATAATGGGCTGATTAGTAGGAATTGCAATAACATCCATATTATATATATTACGGAACTCTTCTTCTTCTGTCTTGGCTGTACCAGTCATACCAGAAAGTTTATTATACATGCGGAAGAAGTTCTGGAACGTAATAGAGGCAAGCGTCATACTCTCGTTCTGAATCTGTAATCCTTCTTTCGCCTCGATTGCCTGATGGAGTCCATCACTATAACGGCGCCCCTTCATCAAACGTCCAGTGAACTGGTCAACTATCACTACTTCGCCTTCCTGTACCACATAATCTGTATCAACATGCATCGATGCATGTGCTTTCAATGCCTGGTTAATGTGATGTGTAAGTGATACATGATCTAGGTCAAATAAGTTCTCTATATTATAATAACTCTCCGCCTTATTAATTCCTTCTTCTGTTAACTGCACACCTTTTGTTTTTTCATCATAGGTATAATCCGTTTCATGTTTAAGTGTTCGTACAAATGAATTTGCCTGTTGATACATCTGTGCAGATTTCTGTGCAGATCCTGAAATTATTAAAGGTGTTCTAGCTTCATCGATAAGAATGGAGTCAACTTCATCAATAATTGCGAAATTCAAAGGTCTCTGAACCATTTGCTCTTTGTAAAGAACCATATTATCTCGTAAATAGTCAAACCCAAATTCATTATTTGTACCATAGGTTATATCACAATAGTATGCTTCCCTTTTTTCTTCTTTGGTCAACCCGTTCCCATTCAATCCGACAGTCAAGCCAAGAAATCCATATAACTCTCCCATTTCTTCCGCATCACGATCAGCAAGATATTCATTTACTGTAATAATATGAACGCCTTTATCAGCTATCGCATTTAAATATGCAGGCATGGTTGAAGCAAGGGTTTTACCTTCACCTGTTTTCATCTCAGCTATATTACCTTCATGCAATGCAATCGCACCCATAAGCTGTACCGGGAACGGACGCATACCTAGCACCCTTTTTGATCCTTCACGTACAACGGCATATGCTTCAGCCATCATATCCTCTAATGTTTCACCATTAGCATAACGTTGTTTAAACTCATCTGTTTTGTACCTTAAATCTTCATCAGATAAAGCTTCCATTGCCGATTCCAATGCCTCTATCTGATCAACCTTCTTCTCTAATCGGGTTAGATGCTTTTTATTTCCATCACCAAAAATCTTTGTCAATAAACCAGCCATTTAAAACGCTCCTCGTATTATAAGAAAAACTTAGCCTTCAACCAACAGGATGACCATCGTTATTCTTAAACTGTACCAATAAAATTTATTTGAAATATAATTCTCTTTAATATGATAGTCCACCATTAATAATAACGTATCTAAAGTCTCATGACAACTGATTTAAAGAGCTTAATCGTTTAACAAATGATAGAGAAAAGAACAGTTCGGGGGTGAACTGTTCTTTAAAATGAGGTAAGTATGAGGCATATTAGTGGAAACTATAGTTCTCTTGCTGCTTAGAAGAAAAATTATGTAAGCGAATATGTATGCGACTGTTCATTTTGCTTCCTTTCCAGTTCTGAAAGGCGCCGATTTGTAACAGCTATGATTTCCACTAGTTGCGTAATGGTTTCTTCATGCTGCTGCACTCTTCTTAGCAGTTCATCATACTTTACTCCACTCACATCAAAATCCCCTTCCTTTTCTGTGTAATTCAGTTATATCACGAAACATTGTAAAGATGCTAATTGCCATTTTTCAATTTTAGGAATCAATTCGACAATAAATTCCAAGAAAAATAAGTAGTACAGTAATTTTAACGCATAATTAGTTGAAAATGGCTTTAAATTAGGTCCCAAAATTTAATTTTGGCAAACTGTACGACAAATTTCGACAAATTGTTAGAAACCCCGGCATTCGCCAACCCTTTTGGCGTGCCTAAGTTGCATTTAGCCAGTAAGAAAGTATTTATACTTTCTTGCTGCTAAAAAAATTTTTTTTACATGCTACTTTTTCATGTTGAGAAACGATTGTTGTTATAGAAGTACAGTTTTCTGCTTTTGCCGAAAATAGCACATCTTAACTGCTCATTTAAACTAGGAAGGACGATCTCAATATGAGACCGCCCTGTGAATATCTATTATTTTTAGCTGTTAGGTTCGATCAAACCATATCTCCCGTCTTTACGGCGGTAAACTACATTTGTGTCACCAGATAAAGCATTGGTAAACACATAAAATGCATGACCTAACATGTCCATTTGTAATACTGCTTCCTCAGAATCCATTGGTTTTAAATTGAAACGCTTTGTTCGAACAATATCAATTTCATCTGAATCAAGTTTTTCATCGTATGCTTCTTTTTCCAATTCAGCAAAAATGTGTTTCGGAGAACCTTCCTGTCTAAACTTACGATTAACTTTAGTCTTGTACTTACGAATTTGTCTTTCTAACTTATCTACTACCAGATCAATTGCTGCATACATATCAATATGCTGCTCCTCGGCACGCAGTAGCAGGTTAGTCATCGGAATCGTAACCTCAATCTTCTGTTCATCGTTATAGACACTTAAGTTTACATGTACATCGGATGTTGGGGGTGTATCAAAGTACCTCTCAAGTTTACTAATCTTTTTTTCTACGTATTCCCTTATTGCACCCGTCACCTCGATATTTTCACCACGAATGTTGTACTTCATTAAAAGTGTCCTCCTTTCATCCTTATGTATTTATTATACTACGTTACCCCGTACTTTTCCTGCTTAAACCACCAAAAAAATGTGTCATATTTTGTAACTTTTTGTCGAATGATTCCAGGATGCCCTATACACACTGAAGTACAGTTACTTTTTTCATTAAAAAAATAGTTAAAAACTCCTGGTTTTAGCAGGAGTTTTTAACTATTTTTTACTATCCATATACATACCATCCATTGTTTTCACATTTTCATATGGATTTACATATGTACGATTTGACTTCTTCTGTTTTTTCACTTGCTTCATTTCCACTTTCAAATCGTCAAACAGGTTATTCATCTTCTCTTGAATTTGTTCATTCAGTTTAACCAGTTCTTTTCCAAGTTGCTTTTCTTCTTCGGAATAAGGAGAAGTGATTTCACTTAGCAAGTCACCTCTCTGTTCAACCAAATGATTAACCTGCTCAATTACAGCATTACGGTCTTTACCATTTATATTCACATTTAGCACTTCTTCAAGCTGCTTAGTAACTTTGTATGTTTTCTGAAGTCGATTCATTATACTTGTGCGCCCTGTGCATATTGCGTTTTTCTCGTTTGTATTATAACCTGCTTCCAAGTATCTCTAAACTCAATTACGTAATTTAAGGCTTCTTCTAAAAGATTAACATCATTCTTGACGTTGCCTTCCTTTAATTGAAACTTAATATACTCGTATAAAGGCATAATCTGTTGTGAGATTTCAACTTCTGGATCCAATGTTACCATTAATTCATGTATAATATTCTGTGCTTTTTGGATATTTGTGTTTTTTGCTTCAAAACTTTCATTTTGTAAATCTTTAATTGATTGTTTAATAAACTTGATACAACCATTATATAACATTAAAGTCAGTTCTCCACCAGACGCCGTGTTCACTGAATTATTTTGATATGCCTGGTAATGCTTGTTTGCTGCCATAAAGTAACACTCCTTAAAAGTTTAAGCGCCTCCACCAAACTGGGACATTAATTGTGCTGATTGCTGATTCATTCGTTGTATTGCTTTCTCCATTTGTGTAAATTGGCTCCAATATCGGTTTTCCACCCGTACTAAGCGATCCTCGAAATCTGAAATACGCGTATTAATTTCTTTCATTCGTTTTCCTAATGAATAATTTTCTAATGTATCCATACCACTTCCAGCTCGTGCTTCGATTTTTCCTCTAGTCGAATCAAGTGCATCATCTAACCGATTAATAAGTCCACGGCTGCCATCTTCACTACTGTTTGAAAATAACTTTTTAACTTCCTCTGGATTGTCGCTCAACGCAGCTTTCAGTTCAATTGGATCTACAATTAACTTACCACCATCTCTGTAATTACTGGAGGTGGTAATACCCACTTGCGTTAGTGAGGTTATCTCACCACCTGTATCAACATTGGAATACCAGCTGCTTCGCATGGAAAATAACCCATCAGAAATTGCTGATTCACCACTGAGAATACCGCTTTTCGCTTTTTCTTCCCAAAGCTCGATTTCATCTTCTGACATGGACTCTTTTTGTTTGTCTGTCAGTGGTTTATAATCACGGAATTTTTCTTCACTTTGCGATCCGTTCAATTTTTCAACAACTTCATTATACTTATCAACGAATTTCATGATGGAATCAAATGTAGCCTCATCATTATTTGTCACTGAAAGATTGGCAGTCCCTACACCTTTAAACTGGAAATTGATTCCTCCAAGATCGTAAGAATTATTATGTGAAGTCATACCGACACCATTATAATTAAATTGAGCATCTTCTCCACCTGTTTCTTGTGATGCATAACCTGCCCCTAGTTTCAATGTATCATTTAAAAAGGAATCTGTAGAAAAATCAATTTCCTTATTACCATTAATATTGTATTTTCCGGTTCTTGTAGTCTCCATAATTACTTTTTTTGTATTTGAATCATAAAATGCTCGCACATTATTGTCATCGTCAGTTATTTTTTTCAGTACATCTTGTAATGTGTCATTAGAATCAACTGATATAGTATGAGTCTCGGTGTTCCCGTCTTCTGTATAAGTATTAAAGGATATTTCTCCAGGTACTATTCCTTGTTCCTCTAATGTTTTAGTTGTATCAATATCGATTTGTTCACCAATAACTGTCTCACTACTGGCTAATTTTTCCACTTCAATACTGTAGTTACCATCAGATACTCCGGTAGATGCTGTTGCAGTAACTGAGCTTTCATCAGAGGAACTGACGGATTTCGAGTTATACGTTCTGTCCAGTTTCATATTCAGCATCATATCATCTAACTCAAGTAACTTTTTGTTAATATCCCGAAAAGCATCTCGTTTCCAGGTTAGTGTAGTGCTCTCCTGTTGCATTCGGTCCAATGGCATCCGTTCTGCTTTCATTAACTTATTAACAAGTGAATCAATATCCATTCCTGTAGCTAGACCACCAATACGCATAACATACAACTCCTTTAAATCTTTTCATCCACCAGAATTCCCATGAACTCTGCCATCGCTGCATACATATCAAGCATGTTCTTAGGTGGAATTTCCTTAATGACCTCATCTGTCAGAGGGTTTACAACCGTTACATAATATTCATTTAATTTTTCATGATATTCGAACTTTAAATCTGTTCGCAGTGACTCGGTAAATTCATTCAATTTATCAACTACTGTCTTGACTTTATCAGTATTAATGACCTCTTCATCATGTAAAGCGGTTTTCTTTTCAGCCACTTTATCCTTTGCTGCTGACATTTGCCTGCTGAATTTCTCATTTTGCAAGGGATGAGCACCTGTTAGTGCATTTTCTAACTTCATTGCCCAAGCAACTCCTCGTATTTATTCTATTTTCTATTTATATCGGACTAAAGTTATGTAATGTTAAGGTTTGAGTGAGAATTTATATATGCTATTAACTATCTTTGTTTTTACTCTCCAGCAATTTAAGAATATCCTGTGAAACATTAACTGCTTCGTTATTCTGGTTCTGAATATCCAAGTAAACTTCCTTTCGGTGGATATCTATGGACTTTGGCGCATCAATTCCTAGTTTTATCTGATCACCATCAATTGCCAACACTTTGATCTCAATATCATCGCCAATTTGGATTGACTCATTCTGCTTTCTGGTAAGTACAAGCATCGTTATTCCCCTTTCCCAGTGGAGGAAGCTGATGGAGCAATTGCAGCCTTGGATGGGTATTCATCCATATTTAAAATATATTGCTTCCCTTGTTTCGTTTGTGAATTAATAATTATTGGTGCCTTTAAGTTTATTGTACTTGTATTGAATGGATCTTTTACCGTCACAATAACCAATACAATCACATCTTTATCATCTTCAATTTGCAGATTATCAATAATACCCTCGTCCAAGTCGATTACATAGTTCTGATAAAATTGATATGGATTTGTAACAATGAACGCGATACTAGGAGTGATAATTGATTGCATGATTTGAAAGGATGCATTATCTGGCAAGTCCAGTAATACAAACTTTGTTTCATCAATAAACCCAGGTAAACCTGATGGAAATTGGATAACCCTACTATCTACTATTTCCATGTCACCTAAATATTTGGTCTCTATTTTCATATTATTTTTAAACATCCTTTCTTAAGCAGATTCGGAGAATAGGTTAATAAAATCTATTTGCAGATCCTGATATTGCTTCATACTCGTTGATACTTCCCCAGGCTGGTAATTGATAATCGGCATTTGTGGTTTATTGTTAATAATTGGTTGGTTTACTTCCGTATCAATTTTTAATTCAGATGGTTGATAATGAATTTTAACAGCAAAATGTGATGGAATAAATTTAATGCCTAATTGCTTCATTTGGTCGTGTGCATTTGTTGCAGCTTGGTTCACAATTGGATTGCCATCATTCTCGATCTTCATAAGCTCTGCACCTTGTTGAACCCTCCGAGCGATTCCTTCTAGCAATCCTTGGCGACCGTCATTTGCAAACTTTTCTATTCGTTTAGAAATATGCATTAGACCCATGTCCTCCCAGGCTTGTGTCTGATCAATGCTTAACTTAGAGGGTGTCGTCCTCATGGAAACTTCGGCTTTAGGCTGTTGAATCGAAATTTGAGCCTGTGGTTGCTGAATTTCCTGTTTTCCAGCTATTTGTTGAATTTGTATACGTGCCATTTGCGATTCCATTCGTATTTGTGGTAGTTCCATATCATCAATCCTTGACTAGTTTTTTAGAAACTTTCATTACTGTTAATAAAGCCCTGTACCATAAAGGCCAGGGCTTGCAAACTAATTAGCGTAAAAAATCCATTAGTGTAGGTTGAATTATTCTCGATCCAGCTGATAAGGCAGCGCGATGTATACTTTCCTGTGATGTCAGTTTAGTAATTACCTTCTCATAGTCGATATCTTCGTTTTCAGACATTGTTTGGGTAGCAATTACTTCTTGTTCGCTTAACCTATTTTCCACTAATTCCAATCTATTCATTCGTGCGCCAAGGTCTGCACGGGCATTAACGACATTATCAATGTTTGCATCAAGGGATTTAATACTATCTTCAATTGCAGATTGATCTTTACCATCAGCAAGCGCATTAATAAATGTGTCAATTTCACCAAACATATCACCAGCACTATCTGGATCCCCAGCAAATACGCTTCCTGCATCAACATTTGCTTGTAATTTAGTCCCATTTGCAACTTCAATCATAACTGGATCTGAATTAATCGCAATTTTTGTAATGTCACCATTCTCGTTAGTGGTAACTGGTTTTGTATCAGTTGATGTCCCATTAAAAATATATTTACCATTGACCTCCGTATTAGCAATATCAACAAGATGCTCTTTTAACTGTTCTGCCTCTTCCATAATGTTTTCACGTTGTCCATCGTCGTATGTATCATTACTTGCCTGAACAGCTAATTCCCGTAACTTTTGCAGTGCTTGGGTGGTTTTATCCAATGCAGCATCTGAGTTGTCCATCCAATTATGAACTTCATTCGTGTTCCGTTGATATTGTTCAACTTCCTTCAACTCTGTCCGGTAGCTCATCCCTTTCATTGCGATTACAGGATCATCAGAGGGCTTGTTGATTTTTTTACCCGTAGATAACTGATTCATATACGTATTCATTTTGGAGTAACTGTTCGACAAGTTATTAAGCATATTATTCGAAAGCATACCTTGTGTAATTCGCATCAATACTTACCTACCTTCCTACTAATCCCATATTATTAATAACACGATCAATCATTTCATCTACAGCTGTCATGCTGCGGGCAGCTGCACTATACGCATGCTGGAACTTAATCATGTTACTCATTTCTTCATCCAATGAAACAGAACTAACCGACATTCGTTGATCTTCTACTTGTGATCTTAGTATTCCAGAGTTTTCTACCATACTATTAGCTTTTTGGGCGTTTACACCCATATCACCAATAATAGATTCATAGTAACTTCTAACAGAAGCATTATCTAGATCGCCATTTTCTGCATCAAATATATCAGCTAAATCGGAAGCATTTTCGCCATTTCCAGAACCACCACCATTACTCGCAGCTATTTCATCTGGATTATTCAATATCGTTTCACTCACGGTGATATTTCCAGCTGTTATATTGGCAGCAGTTTCATCATCCGCATTTTGAAAAAATTGAGCGGTACCCTGTTCTCCATTTAAATTCGCACCATCATTATGAACATCGTTGAATTCATCAGCAAATGCTTTAGCCATTTTATCCAAATCTGCCAGCATATCAGGGTATTCACCTTTAACAACAGTATTACCTGCATTATCTACGCCATCCGTAAAACCATATGATTCAATAAACCCTTTAAGTGATCCTTGTGAAGTGAATTCTGTTGCTGTATAGGTTTCGCCATCAGCACTGATTGTTTCAACAGCGTCATCTGTTACCTTAACGTTTATTTCATTAAAACTCAGATCACCTTGTGATAAATCACCATTAACCAGCGTTGAACCCAGTGGTTTGCCACTTTCATCTGCAAGTTTAATAGTTGCCAATCCATCTGCAGTGTCAAGAGCGGCATCGCTGCTTTTTGAATAGGACACCTCGATATTAACGATTCCTGATAACTCATCAACTAAACGGTCACGCTCATCATAAAGGTCATTTGCCAAGGAACCGTGTGTCTCTATATTCTTAATTTGTTTATTCAATGAATTGATCTGGTCAGAAATAGAGTTCGCGTCTTTGACTTTAACATCAATTTGATCCTTCAAATCAGTTCGCATCGTTCCTAATGAATCAGACATATAGTTAAAGGTTTCTGCTACTGCAAGCCCTCTTTGTGCGACAACAGATCGTGCCCCAGTATTTTCGGGGTTAACCGATAAATCCTGAAGTGATTGCCAAAACTTGTCCATCGTTTTATTCAATCCATTCTCAGATGGTTCATTCAGCAGCCCTTCCATCTTACTAAGAGCATCTGCTTTTGTGTCCCAATAATGGGATTTACTATTTTCTGCACGATATTGATAATCCAGAAATTGATTTCGGACCCGTTGTACCGACCCTGCTTCCACACCTGTACCCATTTGACCAGGTATCTCCGGACGATTCCGTGAAGCAGCTGGAAATGGTGATGTCGTTTCAAAATTTACACGTTGTCTGGAATACCCTTCTGTATTTGCATTGGAGATATTGTGTCCAGTTGTATATAGTGCTGATTGCTGTGCAGATAAAGCTTGCTTAGCCATTTCTAACCCATGAAAAGTACTCATTGCTTACTCCCTCCGATCGTTATTCGCTCCTGTTTATGCTTTTGAATCGAAAACAGAACGCTCTGCAGAATCAGATGATTTGTTTCCACCGTAGTTCAGATTACGAATAGAGGGTTTCATCATGTTGAGCGATAGTTCGACAAATTGCATTGATTGCTGGATTAGCGATTGATTCAGTTGCTCCTGCTGTTTTAATTCAGTAATTGTTTTAGTTAATGTAATTGTTATTTGTTCCAATTCATTTTTGGTTTGTTCATCATTGATAACCTCAAGAATACCAGTGATAGTTGCATTTTCCAGATTAGCATTGTGCTGGGCAACCCAGTCCTCAACTTCTTTTTGACGCTTAACCTCAGCTTGTTCTAACGCTTGGACATGTTTGCGCTCTTTCAAAAGAAGGGGTTGCAAGCTCTCGACGGAACCCTCTTTCACAACTGCTGTTTTCTGCTTAGAAATCTCAAGGAGTGATTCATGCAGACCAATCAATTTTTCCAATGATTGTATTATCGGTTGAACGGACAATTTGATGTCCTCCTTTACTATTGCTTCGACCAGAAATCAACCATTTTTTGTGCTGTTTTCTCATGATTGACTTGATATTCTCCAGCATCTACTGCATCTTTAATGTTTTGAACATATGCGGCACGTTTCTCACTTGGTTTCTCATTTTGAAGCATTTCCTTAGCTTGATTCGAGATTTCGAGCTGATCTTTTTTATTGATATCTTTGGAGTAGTCCATCTGTTTTTGCAGTTGATTTTTATATGGGTTAAAATTTGTTTGGTTTGGACCATTAATTTTCATTAAAATCACCTCATTTTTTCGGTTACAATTCATTATATTATCATTTCATGTATATTTATATCTTACTTTTTATATCGGCAGATTTTATGTTTCTTAAAGCTATATGCGATTATTTTTTACGGTTCTCATATGTATAGTAAATATTTGCCTTTTCTTCCTTCTCGTTTGCTTGACTTTCCATTTTATCATAATACTCTAAACCACTTTTAATATCATCAGAACAATCGCCGCACAATCTTCCATGAATTATATCAACGTCACATCGTTCACATGGATAGGCTAATTTTGGAAACTGTGATGTTCGCAATCGCTTTTCTTTAATGAATTTAATAATGAGATTTTCATTCACCTCTGTAGCCTTAACAATCTCCATCATCGTTGCTTCTCTGTTTTTTCGTACACTTAAAAAACGGTATACTGTTTCAAATGCTCTTTCTTCTTCTTTATAGCATGATTGACAAACATCTCGAATAGTTTTCACAAAAACCGCCTGGCAGCGAGAGCAATTTGCTAGTTCAGCCATTGTAACTCCCCCCCTATTATATAATAACACCATCCGCTACCCACGAACTAGTGTCAGGGCATAAACTGTTGGGCATCCCTTCTCCTTTAATAGCGATGCAGCATGACGCAACGTAGACCCTGTTGTATATATATCATCGGTAAGAATGACTGGTTTGTTTATAGTTTTCATTATTTTAAATGGATTCAACGTCGAGATACGTTCTTTTCGTGTTTTTTTGGATTGTTTTTCACCATGGACACGGGTAAGCAATTCGCAAGTTTCTAGTGATAAGAAACTTGCGAGCTGCAGCGACTGGTTAAACCCTCGTTCCTTCATACGCTCATCGCTTAAAGGGATTGGAACAGCAATTGTATCTTTTGGTAAATAAGTAAATTCCTGATCAAATGCTTTTGTATAATACCTTTTAAAAGAATTACCAATACAATAATCCCCACGATATTTCCACCTTGAGATCATATCCTGCATCTGCTCGTTATAATTAAAAACCGAGAAATTCAATACTAGTGGATCGTCATTTTCCCCATGTACGTCCCATCTTTTGCAATCTAAACAAAATGGCTCTTCACTAATGCGGCTGCATTTTCTGCATCGCTTTCCTTCCAATATAGAGAACTTCTTCTCACAATCTGAACATAAATTCTTCGGTTTGGATAAAGTAAACAAGTTTTCCCAATTTATTTCGGGAATAATTTCAGCATCACACCATAGACAATTCATCTTAACGAAAACCTCCCCGTTTGTTCATCGTTTGAATGGAACGGACCGCTTGTACCATTGCTTCTGTTTTACCATTATGAAAAAAGACCACTTCCCCTGTCGGATCCTTAGGACTTCTGCCTGCTCTTCCTGCTATTTGAACTAGCGCTGCCTCATCAAAGACTGTATGGCCCGCATCAAATACCACCACATCAACCGCTGGAAACGTCACACCACGCTCCAAAATAGTTGTTGTAACTAATATCCTAATTTGTTTATTTCTAAATTGCCGGATTTTTTCTTCGCGATTACTGTCAGATGCATGAACAGCGACTACATTATCATCTAGTATTTGTAGCAGGTTCCTGTACAGTTTTTCTGCGAGTATAATTGTTGGTACAAAGATTAATAATTGGTGATTTGGAGTTTTCCGGTGAGCATACCATTTGAAAAAAGGTTTTGGGGGCTGGAAGCTTTTCATATCCTTTTGCAAAGAATAGCACATATGAAAAGCAGGTACTGGCAATGGATAGCCATGAAAACGACTTGGAACGAATATATGCTGGAGTTTCTTGCGGGCAATTAGAATTTGATGTTTCTGTCGTGGAGTTGCAGTTAGATAAATGGTCGTATTTGAATCTTCTCTTTTTGAACGATTAGCAGCATACGAAAGGGATTTATCGGCATGATATGGAAATGCATCAATCTCATCAATGATGATGACATCAAAGGCATTCTTAAACCGTAACAGCTGGTGTGTTGTTGCAATTACGAGTTGAGCTGCTCCATCAGTCTCACGGCTACCACCATAAAGACCTTGGACATAGGTACCTGAAAAAGCTTCACGTAGCCTTGGCAGCAATTCACGTACGACATCTGTTCGTGGTGTAGCGACACAAATACGCTTACCACGCTTTAACGACTCGGCGATTCCTGGAAAAAGCATTTCTGTCTTACCTGCACCACAAACAGCCCATACAAGTAATTCATTCTCTTTATTGCAAATTGCTTCTGTAATACGGTCCGCAGCCTTTTGCTGTACTTCTGTTAGTTCTCCTTTCCATGTACATGCGTTAATATGAGCAGGCCATTTAACCTTTGGACCAGTCCATTCATATAACGGTTCACATTCCATTACACGTCCCATTTCAATGCATTTTCGGCAATATAAATGTGTTTTTTCGCAATTGTTACAGGGGATACTACCGAATAAAGACCGTTTACAGTTACCACATCGCTGACACTGATATTGATAATATTTCTTTTTTATCGAAGACCTAGGTGTGAAGAAAGAACTATGAAGAAGTTGCTTAAATGTGGCTTCATCTACAGGGATTTCTCTTCTTAATAAAAGTTTTCCTGAATAGCGGTTGATAGATTCATTGTCGGGGTTGTAAAACATGGACTAACACTCCTTCTTTAGAGGATAAAGCGGAATAAGAGCCTACCAGTCGGGGAGACTGGCAGCTATGAAATAAATTATTATTTCTTATACCAACTAACGCCAATGGCACCTTCACCAAGGTGTGTGCCGATTACAGGACCGAAGTAGCTTATCGTACTATCAATATTTGGATACATAGAATCCATACTATTTTTTAAATCAATTGCGCCTTGCTCATCATTAGCGTGAATGAAAGCTACCTTTAGGTTTTTACCTTGCTTAGCATCATCCTCAAGCATACCAATAATTCGATTTAATGCCTTTTTTCGTGTGCGGATTTTTTCAAAAGGAACGATCTTTTTATCAAAAAAATGAAGAACTGGTTTAACCTGCAGTAAACTTCCAACGATTGCCTGTGCGCCATTTAAACGACCACCGCGCTGCAAATGACTTAAATCATCCACCATAAAATATGCCCGAATACTTTGTTTAATTTCTTCAAGACGATGCATAATTTCTTCGGGTGCTTTTCCAGCCTCAGCCATTTCTGCCGCTTCCAGCACATAAAAACCCTGTGCCATGGCGCTGAGCTCCGAATCAAACGGATAAACCTCTATTCCTTTAGCCATCTCTCCGCCACTGACAACAGTTTGGTATGTCCCACTAATTCCACTCGATAAATGGATGGCTATAACTGCATCGTAATCCTTAGCAAGTTCTTCGAATTTATCTGCAACAGCCCCGATTGAAGGCTGTGAGGTTTTTGGCAGGCTCTCCGATTCCTTGACCTTCTGGTAAAATTCATTTGTTGTAATATCAATTGACTCACGGTACGTTGTATTTTCAAACATGACACTTAACGGGACGACATGAATATTATGCTTATCTTTCAGTGAATCAGATATATATGCCGTACTATCAGTCATTACAGCGACTTTCATTGTCTACCTTCTCCTCTTCTAACTTGTACTATAATTTATTTTACATGAAGGAAAATAAATTTGCATCAGAAATATAAAAACATTAGAAAACTTAACTTATTGCCAAAATTTAATAACGAAATTCTTATTTTACTTATACAATAAGAAAGCAATTATACTGTCTTTTAAGGCAAAAAAATACTCTGTTACTTAAAAAGCAACAGAGTATAGATATCTATCAAAATAAAGGAACAAATACTAATATTGTACTTCTACCCAACCCTTGCGAATTGCTGATACAACTGCCTGCGTTCGGTCGTTTACGCTCATTTTCTGCAGAATGTTACTGACATGGTTTTTCACCGTCTTTTCACTAATGTATAATGTTTCCGCAACAGCTCGATTACTTTTCCCATCTGCAAGAAGCTGCAATACTTCACACTCTCGTCTTGTAAGCAGATGAAGCGGTTTATGATACTCGATAGCATTTTCTGCCACATTAGAAACATTTTCTTGAGCTAGGCGACGATATTCCTGGACTAGGTTGTGGGTCACTTTCGGATGGAGGTAGGAACCCCCTTCACTAACTACTTTAATAGCTTCGATTAACGAATCTGAGTCCATTTCCTTCAGTAAATATCCTTGTGCACCTGTTTTCAATGCATGCGTAACATAGCTTTCATCATCATGAATGGAAAGTATAATAACATTCGTGTTTGGAAAATGTCTCACGAGATCTGCAGTTGCCTGTACACCATTCATTGTAGGCATATTGATATCCATCAATACAACATCAGGATTGTGTTCTTTAACTAAAGAAGAAGCAACAAGACCATCATCACCCTCTGCAACAACCTCAAATAATTGTTCAAATTCAAGGATTCGCTTTACACCTTCACGAAATAATTTGTGGTCATCAATTAATACAATTTTTGTTTGTTTCATATTCATCGATTTTGTTCCTCCTAGATTAATAGCTATTTATTTATATATACCCTATTACGTTTCAATGGTAGTCTGATTTCGTACTTTATTTTTATATCGGTTTAAATCTATTATACTTGAATAGTTTGAAATTAGTAAATCTTTTCATGAAAGTTCATATGGAACTTTAATCATAATTTTTGTGCCTTCACCAATTGTAGAGTTTATTGTCAGCTTACCATTCAACATTTCGACACGTTCCCTCATGCCAATTAATCCAAACGATTTATCTCGTTTTAATGCTGGATCGAAACCTTTACCGTTATCATTAATTACCATTAGTAAATCCTTAGTTCCAACCTCTAACTTCACCTTTATCAAAGTAGCATCTGCATGCTTAATGGCATTCTGAATGGATTCCTGTACTAACCGAAAAAAAGCAATCTCGTATTTTTGATTTAATCGTTTTTGAAAGCCCATCGATGAAAACTCGATTTCTGTATCATTATAATCGGCAATTGTAGCAACATATTTTTTTATTGTAGGTATTAGTCCTAAATCATCCAACGCCATTGGGCGCAAATCATAAATAATGCGTCTTACTTCATATAAAGATGAACGAATCATTTTTCGCACACTTTTAATTTCTTTTAACGCATCGTCAACCGTTCCCTCACGAAATGTGCGATCCACTAACTCTGAACGGAGCAAGATGTTTGCCAGCATCTGTGCGGGTCCATCGTGAATTTCCCTGGATATTTTCCGACGTTCATCTTCTTGGGCTTCAATGATTTTCAAGCCAAACTCCTGCTTTTCTTTAGCCTCTTCAATCATTTCATTAACTTGTTTAAAATCGTCATTTAGATAAGTGAGAATAACTGATATTTTACTAGCTAATCCTTCAGCACGCTCGATGGTTTGATCCAATGTAAGTAAGCGTCGCTCGAGATCATCTCGGCGATCGCGTAGCCCTTTCTCTTCTTGGCGTAGCATAGCAAGCTCTGTTTGCATCATGTGTGTGTTTTCATAAACTGCTCGTATTTCACTCTCCGAATGGCGATCAAAGTACTTACTCACCTCGGAAAGCCGCTGTCTGGAATACTTCACCTTCTGTTCCAATGCGTCCCCATCATTTATATGCTCGATGACTTTTTCTTTCGTTTCTTTTAATTCTCTAAGTAAATTTTCATGCTCGTCTCGGGCTTCTTCGCTTATGTTAAAAATTTCATCTTTACTTTTTTGAACAACATCAATCATTTCATCGATAACATAATCCAATGCTTTCTCTTCCATTTTTTGAACCATCTTGTTCCACCAACCTATGATATAATTATTCGAAATGAATTATTTTTTTTATAGGGTCTTTTAGCATACTTTAAGGAAAGTTTATCCTTTAATTATAGGTCAAATTATATCCCTACTTATAATAATGGATTGTCAGGAGGTTAAAAGCAAGATGTTATCGAATTATTTTACCGTAAAAAATGAAGGAATCTATCAGCTAGTCGTTCAAAAGTCACGTTTTATTGGCTATGTAAAGCGAGTAGAAACAGAAGAAGTTGCTCAATCCTTTATTCAGGAAATTAAAAAAAAGCACCATGACGCAAACCATAATTGTTCAGCATACATGATTGGTGAGAATAATCAAATACAAAAAGCCAATGATGATGGTGAACCTAGTGGTACTGCAGGTGTACCCATGCTGGAAGTGTTAAAAAAACAGAACTTAAAAGACACTGTTATCGTTGTGACTAGATACTTTGGTGGTGTAAAACTCGGAGCTGGCGGCTTAATCCGAGCATATGGCAGTACTACATCGCAAGCAATAGCTGCTGCTGGAGTAGTGGAACGTAAACTAATGCAAGGCCTGTCCATTGTTATTAGCTATTCCTTACTAGGCAAACTGGAAAATGTTTTACGTAACTCTGATCATGTTTTAGATTCCATTAATTATCTTGAACAAGTGGAATTTCTTGTATATGTGAGAGATGGCGAAGAAACGAACTTCCGTGAATGGATTACTGATCTCACTAGCAATCAAGCTACATTTGAATCAAAAGGAACAGCATATGTGGAGACTGATGTTTAGTACAGTTGAAATCCTCTATTTCAGGTGGAAAAAGGGGCATTGTCTCAAAGCTTTGACAGTGCCCCTTCATCTGCAATCAGTATGACATTTTCATGCTTCTGGAGTATGGATGCCGGGAATTCCTCAGAAGTTTCACCATATACCAGTCTGTAAACAGCTTCTGCCTTCTTTTCACCAGAGACTAGCAGAAGTATTTTTTTACTCTCCATAATTGTTTCAATGCCCATCGTGATGGCTCTTTCTGGCACATCATTCAATGAGTCAAAAAAGCGGGCATTAGCTTTACGGGTAGTCTCATCCAAATCTACAATATGTGTACGACTGTCAAAAGCAGTTCCAGGCTCATTAAATCCAATATGACCATTCAAGCCTAATCCCAAGACCTGTACATCGATGTACTCAGCTTTATACATTAATGTTTCATAATCCCGACATTCCTTTTGCAGATCATCGGAATCACCGGTAGGCAAAAAAGCACGATTGTCAGGTAAGTCAATATGATTAAACAACTTTTCATTCATGTAAAAACGATAACTATTAGGGTTGTTTCCTGCCAGACCAACATATTCATCTAAGTTAAAAGTTGTCGTTTTTGTAAAAGAAACCTTATTTTTTTGATATGAATCAATCATCTGCTGGTACATTCCCTCTGGAGTTGAACCAGTCGCAAGGCCCAATACAGGATTATCCAGTTTATTTACCTTCTCAACTATTAGATCACAAGCCTTCTCGCTCATCTCATCATAATTTCTCACTTTAACAATTTCCATTCAGTCTATTCCTCCTTGTGCGCAATTTCTCCGCGGCAAATCGTATATTTAATCTGTAAATCATCATCTACGAGTAAAAGATCTGCATCCTTTCCAACTTTAACGCTCCCTTTTTTGTCAAAAATACCCAGTTGTTTTGCCGGATTGGAAGAAGCCATTTCAATCACATTCTTAATTGATACATCCTTTAATTGAAGCATTTGCTGGGCACCTTGATACATTTTTAGTATACTCCCAGCAAGTGTCCCATCACCGAGAACAGCTCGGTCCTCTGTTACATTCACAGGTTGTCCGCCTAACTCATATGCACCAGAATGCAAGCATTTTGCGCGCATTGCATCCGTAATCAGAATTAAACGTTCACTTCCCATATTTGAATAAATGAGCTGAAGCATTTCGGGTGATACATGAATTCCATCAGCAATTAACTCAGCACGTAATTCTTCCAGTTGAAATGCAGCACCTACGACACCTATATCACGATGATGTATCCCTGTCATTGCATTACAGATGTGTGTTACCTGACGAACCCCATGATCAACCGCTGTTTTCATTCCTTCAAATCCTATCCCTGTATGCCCTGCTGAAACGTTTACACCTGACTCGTATAGGGACCTAATAAATGTGCCATCCTCATCATGTTCAGGGGCAAGTGTAATTGTTTTAATTTTATTCCCTGACAACTGTTGCCATTTTTTAAACTGCCCAATATCCGGCTTCATAATATATTCAAGTGGCTGTGCACCTTTTTTACTTTTTTCAATAAAGGGGCCTTCAAGATGAACACCCATAACTTCCGCTTGTCCACACTTAGATGTATATTCCGCTACATTTCGTAAAGCATCATCAATACTTTCAGGGGATTGTGTAATAGTTGTTGCTAAAAAACTGGTCGTACCTTCTTTTGGTAAAACTTCTGCCATCGTATCCAATGCTTCCTCAGTTGAATCCATCACGTCTGCGCCTGCCGCACCATGAATGTGTCCATCGATGAATCCGGGTATAAGATTTAATCCTTGCCCATCGATGATTTGCGCATTTTCTGGAGGTGTTGCTTTCACTTTATTATGTATTTCTTTTATTTTACTATCCTCTAAAAGTATTGAACCTTTAACAATGCCTTCTGATTCAGTAAATATAGTGGCATTTTTTATAAATAACGAACGCTTCATATATTCATCAGCCCTTTGTATTTGCTAATCTTTAAGGTAGCATACCAATAATGCACCTGTCTAGAAACCAACCACTATTAGAAAACTTGCCTTATCGAATCCTTAATATAGATAAGCTTAGTTGCACTTATGCAGTTAAGAACCAACATGGCTGCCGAGTGTGCTGCCGCCAGCTATCATGTAAATGGATTGGATTTGTAATCGAATTAGAGAGGTGTTTTCACTTCATACAGGTTTTGCGGACATCAGGGACCTTATTTGTTACAAATCCCCTCTATTAAGCATGATATATGTAAAATAAGGGCTTCTGTGTCCGGATAACTTCGAAAAGACGATTTTTTAAAGAAATAGCGTCTCCTGTGTCCGCTAAAAATTAAAAGGCTTATTATAAATTCATTTGCGATAGCACGAGGAGGATCAAGCCATGTCTGAGGAAAGCGCCCGCCTGCAACGGAAATCAACAAGCCTAGCACATTTACAAATAGATTGGTTTTACTGCTTGATTTTTGAATATGAAATTGAATCAACCCTTAAAAGAAAAACTACATTCGCTAAAATAGCAATGTAGTTTATAGATTCAATTTGACACTTTGTTCGTATTCGTTTTTCCATTTGTTAATTCTTGGATTAACGCCTGTATCAGTTCCTCGGATGATTGAAATTTCAAATTCTCCGTTTCGTCTATCATCCTTTTCAGCATATTTTTATATCGTTCCTGCTCTACCATTTTTATACCGCCTTTTGTCAAAATGCAAGACTATTATACCATGTTTAAAACAGTTATGTTGTCGAATGATGTCGGATACTAGACTTTTTTTAGCAGTTAAGGAAGTACAAATAAGTGCAACTAGAGCTTTCACCATTATGGCTTGGCGATAAGTCAAGTTTTCTATAAAATATTCGTATCAGGATTTATTTTGTGGCTGTTTTCCATTTAACCAACATTAAACATATAGTGGCTAATGCAGCGCCGACTCCATCCAGAACAACATCACCTAAATACGGTGTTCGATTAGCTGTGAACCCTTGATGGAATTCGTCTAATCCAGCATATGCAACTGTTAAGCAAAACGATATTGTAATAAGTGAACGGAACTTCATATCACATGATCTGTTCAAAGCGATATAAAATAAACACATCAGCACAAAGAATACTCCAACATGTGCGCCTTTTCGCAGGAAGAACTCAACGAAACCCGCTGTCCCCAATACTGCGACACTTACCTCTGAATGATGATAGGTAAAAGATATCCAATCAACGAAAGGCGTTAAAAAGGATAAATCAACCATATTTGTCAAAAGCGGCTTAACATCCTGATCTTCATAAGGCTGTGCTGAGGAATAATAAATTATCCCCATCCAACTAATCGGAAGCAGCCAAAAGAAATATTTTTTCATAATAAATTCACCTTAATTCTCATACCAGTTCCACACTTCAACTCCGCCTAAGTAAAACTGATGGAATTGTTCCTCATCCAGTAATTTTTCAATCTCACGAATTGGCCCAGTCACGACAGCACCATATACCTTTATTCCATTTTCCCGTAAATACTTCAGACGCTTTTGATCAATATCTTTACCACTGTAATTCCCATTTTCAGTAAGCCACTTAATATCCTCGTAAAATTGATCAATTGATTGTTCTATCGTTACTTTATTAAGAGGACTAACAGAGGATGAATGCCTGTTCTTATCATCATAAGTAATTTGAGGCCTTAGCAATAGGGACTGGACAAATGTTAATTGACCACTTCCATGGCTAGATGTCTCAAATTCTGTTAACTCGCCACCATAAACTGGCATGCGGTAAACCTGGATGTCATATGCTTCTAGCTTATCTAATAATGCTCTGGATTTCATTGGTGTTTTTACAGAAAATTGCGCTTGGGCAACATGACCTTCATCTATTTTCGTTAGCTGCTTTCTCAAATGTTCTTTACTCCCTGACTCTGCATTCGAACTTTCCCTTCCTAGTATCTTCGGTGGTATGGCAAAATTGCGGACTTTGTTCTCATATAAATATTTTTCATCAAAATTTAACGAGTAACTCACCTTGCCAAACAAATGCTTTTCCGCTTGAACTTCACCAATAACCACATCCCACTCCCCGACATTACGGTAAAGCTTTAATGTAGTTGACTGTGTCAGGAAAGAATTAATTTCCGCATGCGCACTATACCTATGGTTAACTTCCACTCCAGAATACCTTGTTTCAACAAGAGTTGTTACAAGCCTGTCAAATTCTGCTTGTTTGCCTGACATATCATAATACATGCCCACAGGAATCATATAAGCTATATAAATCAGAAAAATAAGCAGAATTGTTCTAATAACAGTAAATCCAATTGATAGTCTTGTTCGCCACACCATCCTTCTCGCGCTCTTTTTATCTAAATTAGCTTGGTCTTTCTCTTCCCAACCTTCCAAAACATTATCATCTTTCATCTGAACATTCTCCCTTCAGCAGCTGATCATAATACCGAAACTTTTTCCTCGCACGGAACAGCGTTGTTTTAACCTGACTAAGTGATAGATTCATAGCCGTAGCCACTTCCTGATATGTAAAACCTTGAATTTCACGTATGTAAAGAATGGTACGCATTCGTTCAGGCAAACGACAAAGAACTTCTTCAATATGTTCCTGTTTCGTAAGGTTCTCTAACTGCGCCTCAGGATTTCCGATACTATCTATGTCAGCACGTTCCAGTTGAATTCGTTCCACCATACGCTGTTCTGACTTCGACTTTCTTGTCCAATCGATGTAAAGGTTACGAGCTACCTTAAAAAGCCACGCTTTTGCCTGTGCCATATTTTTCACTTCTAACGAAATCATCGCCCGATAAAACGTCTCCTGCAAAAGCTCTTCAGCAACCTGTTTATTTCGGCTCATCTGCAATAAATAACGGTACAGCGGAAGTTGATATGCCTCAAACAAATCTGTAAATATGGTTTTTTTCAATCAACTCCCGCCCCCTTCTATATAATTAAACGATTGAACAATCCGTTTGTTACATGAAATTTTTATATAATCTGTTGCTTACATCGACTTATCGTTAAAAGGGATTCTTATAAAACCTCATTGTTGCACTTAAGCTGTAAAAAAGTATTTCTGTTTGCAAAATAAAAAACCGCAAGCCATTAGCTTTACGGTCAGCACTTATTTATCCTGTTCTTTTCGCCACTTAGTAAACTCAAGGTACTCTTTAAATTGCTCTTTTGAGACACCCGAATCCATTGCTTCCTGAACAATTTTCAACCACTCGCCATCTAATTGTTCCTCTGTCTCTTTCCATTTATCTTCTAATATTAACTCATTCACTGGGACTCCCAGTACTGAACTAATTTTTTCAATAAACTGGATCGATGGATTAGTTTGAAGGCTTCGTTCAATAGAGCTTAAATAGGATTTGGCTACACCAGCTTTATCTGCGAGTTCAGAAATCGACATCTTTTTTTCTTGACGTAGTTGCTTTATTTTTTCACCGATCAAGTAATACACCTTCTTTCAAAAAAATTATAACACAAAAAGGTGTATGGTTCTATATAAAGCACAAGAATTTTTTTAATTATTTATTCATTTTGTTTAATTCCTGCCAAAAACAACCTAACCTCCTCCAAAGTTAACCCGATAGTTTTCGCCTCTTTCATCAGTTCCAGCCACTCATAATCAATCTCTCTGTTCTTTTTTACATTTATCATCCCTATCGTCCCCCATTTAAATTCCCAGGCAGTCCAGCCGCCATAGCTATAAAGCTTTAGACCCGTGACTTTGCGCCCCCATTTTTCAATAAGTTTGCTATTTTCTGAGGAACCATCATTTTATAATGACTACTATACTATATTTATGGGGGTTTTTGGGTGTCTTGTTTTGTCATAATTCAACTAGTTTTGTAATTTTCCGAAAATATTTTATCGATATAGGTCATTTGAATCATTTCTGCTATTGAAAACTTTTCGATATAGGCTTATATTCAATATAAGTCATCTTTTAATGGAGGCAAAAATGAAGAAGCTCGCTTTAGTACTATTAGCAATAGGTTTTGTTACCATATCAATTGGAGGATACCAATGGCTCGGAACAAAACATGCACAAGAAAATAGTCTTGAAGAAGCTCAAACTATAATCGCAGAACAAAATTATGAAACATCTGACACCGCAAAAACGTCTACTACTATAGTGGAGAACATTTCTCATTCTATTGGAGAAACTGTAGGAATATTACATATACCACAACTTGATGCAGATTTGCCCATTGTAGAAGGAACTGACGAAGATGAACTTGAAAAAGGAGTTGGCCATTATGCAGGTACAGCATTTCCAACGCAAAATGATCAAATTGTCTTATCAGGTCACCGTGACACAGTGTTTCGCAGAATGGGAGAACTAGAACTTGGTGACACATTAACGTTACAATTAGAATATGGTAGCTTTTCCTATGAAATTGTAAACACAGAGATTGTTGATGCAGAAGACCGCTCAATAATTGTTTCAACATCACCAGAAGAAGTATTGACCATGACGACGTGTTATCCATTCTCATTTGTTGGCAACTCACCAGAACGCTACGTCATCACAGCTTTACCAATTATAAAAGAATAATAGACTAAAATGACTTGTTTCGATATAATTTATCTTATATTTGATTATTTTATTTCTGAAACGACAGAGGAGAATAACTTGTGGATTCAAGAATTGAAAAACGAAATGAAAAAAAGAAACGTAAATGGCCATATTGGGTAGGCGGTGTCATTGTCGCTTTACTATTAATTGTTGGTACTTATCTATTCTATATTTACGATAAGGTCGGAGATACCGTTGATGTTATGCATGAACCACTTGCACGGGATGAAAATCCGGATCGCCAAAAAGAACTTAATTCACTTTTTAATAAAAACAACTCCATAAATATTCTATTACTTGGAGTAGACGAACGGGAAAATGATAAAGGCCGTTCAGATACAATGATATTAATGTCATTAAATCCTCAAATAAATTCAATGAAAATGTTGAGTATACCTCGTGATACGTACGTTGATATTCCTGACCGCGGAATGGATAAAATCAATCATGCTTATGCGTTCGGAGGTGTCGGTTTATCCGTACAAACTGTGGAGAATAATTTTGATGTGCCCATACATTTTTATGTGAAAGTTAATATGGAAGGTTTCAAGCAAGGTATTGATGCTTTAGGTGGCGTAACGATTACCAATGACCGTGCATTTTCACAGGGTGGAGTAGACTTCCCTACAGGTGAAATTAACCTGAACGGTGAAGAAGCACTAAAATACATTCGCATGCGTAAAGGTGACCCAAGAGGAGACATCGGGCGTAATGAACGCCAGCGTAGTGTTATTAAAGCCGCTATCGGTGAAGCTGCCAGTTTCTCAAGCATTACGAAAATTACTGACATTCTAGGAATTCTTGGGGGTAATGTAAAAACCGACCTTAACATGGATCAAATGCAAACACTGTTTTCAGATTATCGTCAAACACGAAACAACATCGATACTATGGAGATAAGTGGCAGTGGTCAAATGATTGAAAATATTTGGTACTATATTGTTCCCGATGAGGAAATGAACCGTGTTCAAACTGAAATACAAGAGCACATGAAAGCGAAGTAAGTCATCCAATGATGGCTTTTTGCTTTTATATACATGTTTTTGTATATGGAAAGTGGTATGATTAATTTAGAGTTTATAGAAGATTGAGGGGGTCATTATGAAAAAAATAATCGCTTTAATTCCTATTGTATTGTTAGTTCTTGTTGCTGCGTGTTCTAATGATGAGGTAACACCACAAGATCGCTTTGATCAATATGTGAAACATTGGAATGAGCAGGAATTTAACGAGATGTACAATATGAGTACTACTACTTCAACTGAAAAATATGCGAAAGAAGACTATGTTGAACGATATAAAAATATTTATGAAGATTTAAACATTGATAATCTAAACATTACGTATGACAAATTATCTGAAGAAAAAATGGAAACAGCAATGGAAAAAGGAACAGCTCAATTTCCTTTCACAGTCGAAATGGAAACCATTGCAGGCCCTATTACATTTGATTATAAAGCAACACTTATTGTAGAAGGAGAAGAAGAAAATGCTAATTGGTTTGTAAAATGGGACCCAGGCTTTATCTTCCCAGCAATAAAAGATGGTGGTGAAATTGGTCTATCCAATATAAAACCTGAACGGGGTGAAATACTCGATCGGAATCAATTGCCACTAGCCTTAAATGATACCGTTCATAACGTCGGCATCGTTCCAGGAAAATTAGGTTCTAATCCTGAAAAAGCAAAACAGAAGATCTCTGACTTATTGGGAATGTCTATTGAATCGATAAATAAAAACCTAGATGCTGGGTGGGTGGAACCAGATTTATTTGTTCCACTTAAAAAAGTACCTAAATCAGCAGAACAAACGCTTAATCAGTTATGGGAAGTTAGTGGCGTAACCGAGCGTAAAGTAACCGGCCGTGTTTATCCGTATGGTGAATCATTAGGCCACCTTGTCGGGTTCACAGGTCCCGTAACTGCGGAAGAGTTGGAGGAAATGGACTCTGGTGCCTACAGTGCTAACGACATCATTGGTAAACGCGGTCTTGAGTTACTATATGAAGACAAACTTCGTGGCGAAGCAGGCGTTGAAATAACTGTATCGAAAGAAAATGAAGAAGATACTATCCTGGCTGAGAAACCAGTTAAAAATGGTGAAGATGTCGTAACTACAATTGATGCTGATTTACAAATGAAAATCTATGAAAGCTATGATGGCAAAGCTGGAACAGCAGCTGCAATTCATCCAAAAACAGGAGAAACATTGGCATTAGTGAGCAGTCCTTCATTTAATTCTAATGAAATGGGATTTGGAATCTCTCAATCAAGACGAGATGAATTACAAAATAATCCTAAGCAACCATTATTAAATCGCTTCACATCTACCTATGCACCTGGATCTACGTTTAAACCGGTAACTGCGGCTATCGGGCTAAATAATGAAAGTATTATTCCTGGTGAAGGCATCGAAATTAATGGTCTAACATGGAGCAATGGTGAAGGCTGGGGAAATTATCAAGTTCGCCGTGTATCAGAGTCTAATGGACCTGTAGATGTTACAAATGCACTGGTTCGCTCAGATAATATCTATTTTGCTAAGAAGGCAGTAGAAATGGGTAGCGAAAAATATGTGAATGGGTTACAGCAATTTGGGTTTGCTAAAGACTTTCCATTTGAATATCCGATTGAAACATCGACTATTTCATCCAATGGAAAACTTAATGATGAGGTTTTACTTGCTGATACAAGTTACGGGCAAGGAGAAATCCAGATGAGCGCACTCCATTTGGCTATGGCTTATACTCCTTTTTTAAATAAAGGTAACCTGCTTAAGCCTACAATCCTTGCCGATGCAGAAAAAAGCCAGGTTTGGCAGGAAAAATTGATAACCGGTGAGCAAGCCACACTTATCCAAGAAGCACTTCGTAATGTGGTTGCCGCACCAAATGGAACAGCTAAAGGTGCACATATTGACGACTTAGCGATCTCTGGTAAGACTGGAACAGCCGAACTTAAGAAATCAGGTGAGGAATCTGGTCCAGAAAATGGCTGGTTTGTGGGCTATCCGACTAAAAATCAGGACATACTAATATCGATGATGATTGAAAACACAGAAAAACAAGGTGGTAGCGCCTTTACCGTGGGAAAAGTAACTGAATTACTGAAAGCTGTGAAATAGTATATAGCCTATTCAATTTATTGAGTAGGCTTTTTACTATATCTTCACACCACAAACATTACAATATTTAGCGTTAGCTGGAACTTCATTATCACAACGGTAGCATAATGAAGTTTCTTCATAATCAATATCAGGCATATCTGTCTTTTTACCGCATTGCTGGCAGAATAAATCATCCTCTGTAAGTGCAGCACCACATGAGCATTCCATCATATCGACTGCTTCCGGTTTCTTCTGACTTATAATCGAATGAATTTTTTTATCCAGCTCTTTTAAAAGCTCACCTTTCTCATCTAAGATTGACGTAAATTTGTCACCACGTCGATAAGCTAAATAGACTTCCTGCCCCAATTCAACCAGAACTTTGGTTTTGGCAGCCGTCAGGTCTTGAACAGTTCGTTTATCTTCCACCGTATTATTCATATTATCCTCCTTCAGAAAAGCTTTCTCGAATATGCACCGATAAACCCTGTCAATCCGGCGTATAATAAACTTATGAAAAACGTTTGAATTAGTTTAAAGCCAGCAAAGAAACCCTGTGGATTATTCACCTCTTCGTGTTGAATTGAATAATTTATCGATAAATGATATGTAAAAAATGAAACAATAAAAGCAAAGAAAATACTGTACATTACAATCGTATTTATATAGTGCTTCTGCGATTTTGTTATTAAACGGCCAACAATAATAAAGAATATGGCCACAATTATAACTGATATAAACTCGTAGGATTCAAACATCTTCACAGGAATAATAAAGTCAATAAGTCCTCCCATATTTTCATTTACTGTATTGGAAATTCCAGCGTAAAACGAGTACTCCACAGCTTCCACATGTGTACCCTGGAAAATAAATGTATTAAACATTGCAAGGTTTAACAAATAGACTGCAATCTTTCCAACAAAAGATATATCAGCGTATATTGAATCACCGACAACATCCTGAAACATTCTCTTTTCAGAAATAACTGAAGTGTATTGTGTAAATTGAAATACACTTATAATCACAGCTATAATAATCACTCCTACAAAGGCTAAAGAACTATAATATAGAGCCCTCTGATACGAAATAAGCTGCAACTTTTCCTTTAAAGGCCCTTTGAAAATAAGCATTCCTACATAGCTAAAGAAGAACCCTATAAATAGCCCATTGATTAATGCACTAATAAAGTAGTAATCAATATTAAAAATGTAGAATTCACTTTCAAGTGTTTTATCACCTGTAATAATTGAAATTGTTCCCAGCAAGCCACCATATCCTATAGCAAAAAATACAGCTGCCTTCCATTCTTCGATGATTGGATTCCGATACTTCGAATATAACCCGCCAGCGATTAATGAAATCGCTGGAATTAAGGCAAGGTATACTAACCCCGTAGAAGAAAATGCAAGCTGTTGAGAAAACTCCGCATCACCAATTCCAATCAAGAAACTGCTTAGATTAGTAATTAAAGCAAAATCCAAAATACTGAGTTTATCCAATACTTCCTCATTCAAAGGGATAAATACTTTCATGAATAAATCAATTAAACCACTGCCCTTTACCGAAGCCATTATTATAATTATTAGGAACAAAATGCCAATAGACAACAGAAACCCCGGCAGAACTTTTTTTCCAAGATCTATATCAAAATATGTATGACTTCTAGAATAATGTTTCGATTCTTTATAAGTTTCAAATGAGCTGCCACATTCCGCACAATATCTCGCTATATGGTTATTTGCTGTACCACATAACCCGCAATATGAATTTATATTAACACGTAAACTTCTACTAACTTGAGTCTGTAGTGGATATCCATCTTCCACACAATATAATGCATGCGGGTCATTCTTTGTTCCACATTCACTGCAATACAACTAATCCCCCCCTTAGGTAAATAGTAATACAACTTTATAATATCAAATAATTGTATAGAATTGTTGTATTCTTTCGAAAAATACATGTAAACGTACTAGAAATACGAGGATAATATATCTTATGAGGACTTGGTGAAGGGTTTTTTTATCCAAAATGCCGCACGGTATCATTGTGGTATGATTGTGAATTGGATCGAACTGTCACACATTCGGCTCAAATTCACAATTAAAATGTTCTGGTTCATTTCTGCTCACTAAACTGCCCAACAGATTACATTGCAACACTTGAAAACCCAGCTTTTGGACAAGCTTTTGTAGCGCTTATACAGTAGCTTATTGCAAAAAAATACTACCTATTAAAAGGTAGCAAAAACTAGTTTGTCCTCCAGAATGAAAATCTGCATCCCCTTGACTCATCTACTATAAGGTCGGGGCGGGCCTGGTGTGTTTTCTCTAGTACAAGCCGGTAATTCATATCTATCGCCTTATAAATCTTGTAAACTACTATTCCACTGAGTGCAATCTGAGCTGCTATGAGTATGAACTGGATTATACCCGTACTCTCTGGTAGAACAGTAGATAAACTTAATAGTAGCAGCACTTGTAAAGAGGTAATTAGGAAGGAACGCATCATAATTGTCAAAACTGTAGTTATTATTACTATAATAAAAACCAATGAATATTCCTGCATGAGTAAATCTAATGATATGTTCATAATCATCACCTATCCTTTTCATTTTCCGGAAGTTCAAGTTGTGAATCGCCATATCTCTCATTTAAATATCCGCCTGCCAGCCCTTCATTGACCATTCGATCTACGTCTGTGTAGTACTCGTTAATTTCCATCCCAACTCCTCCTTATCTTTATTATCATATGAATTAGTTAATAATTCCTTGATGCAGATCAATTTTTTCATAAAAAAGAAGCATTCCCATTTAAGAAATACCTCTCTATAATAAAAATGCTCCGTATACTAATGTGATTCCGATTACAATTGCTGGATGGATGCGCATTCGCTCAATTAAAAGAAAGCTTGATATGGTAATTAGCAGAACCTGCCACAATCCAATTCCTTCATATGACGTCTGAAAAAAACGCCATGCCATGACACCGAGTAAAATCGCGATAACCGGACGCACATATAATGTTAACCGCTGTACTTTTGGTGAATCTTTGTATTTATACAATACACCTAACAGTAATATCATGATAATAAGTGATGGTGCCACTGCTGCGAACACTCCAATAACAGCACCAAGCGGACCACCTTCTACATACCCGATATAGCCAGCAAGTTTAGTCGCAATTGGTCCAGGAAGTGAATTAGCAAGTGCGAGCATTTCACTAAACTCCTGAACAGACATCCATTCATATCGACGTACAACTTCATTTTCAACTAGTGGGATTGATGCAGGTCCCCCACCATAACCAAGTATACCAGGTATAAAAAAGGCCAAAAAAATGTGCCAATATTTCATTGGGTAGCACCACCCTTATCAGCAGGTGGGGTATCCTTCTTGAGAAGGGCTATTAAAATTAGGACAACGATTATTATCCCCGGATGTACATTCAGGAATTGAAATAATATAAATATGACTGCTGACATAACAAGGGTTTGCGTCCATCCCATGCCTTTTCTGGCTTTATCAAAGAACTGCAACGTGAGAACCGCCAGCATCATTGCCACAACAGGAATAACTGCTGCAGTCATACCCTGAACCCAGCCAACGTCCTTGATGCTCGATAATGACGACAGCAGGATAATCATCAGGATAATAGTGGGTATTATTGTTGCGAGAACAGCATTTATCATACCAACTAATCCAGATACACGATGCCCAATATAGCCGGCTAGTTTCGTAGCAATTGGTCCCGGGAGTGTATTTGCTAGCGCAAGCAAGTCACCAAAGTCCTCATCACTCATCCACTCATATTTATCAACGACCTCTTTATGTATTAACGGTATCGAACCAGGGCCACCACCATAGCCCAGCATCCCCACTCGAAAAAAAGCAATAAATAAATGCCACTGCTGCAATGGAATACCTCCTGTCCTGGATTGGATTTTATGTTGTAGCAGAATTCCATTCGTTATAAAAACAATCATAACAGAAGTTTCCTTAGATTAGAAAATTTGGTTATCGCATTAATAAGAGCCAGCCCTCAAACAAAAGGACTGGCTCTTAATTAGTTTAAAATTATTTATTTAATGATTTTTTGTTTGCAGTATGGAATAGATACCATGCTACAAGTGCAAACGCAATAATCGATGCAAGCGGACCGAAGAATGCTTCGCTAGGGAATACGACACCAGCTGTTACAGCTAATGCAACAATAACACCCATTAGCGCTTCACCGGCAATGTAACCAGAAGCAAGTAAAATTCCGCGTTCGTTTTTCTCCTTCAACTCGTCTTTATCTTTTGTACTACGAGAAATGATGGCGTTGATTAGTCCACCAGCCATTATTGGAGAAGTTAAATGAATTGGTAAGTATAATCCAACCGCAAATGGCAATGATCCTATACCAAACAGCTCAACAGTTGCTGCAGCTGCTGCACCAATAAAGATTAGGTTCCATGGAAGATCACCACTCATAATACCATCAACAACCATTGACATAAGAACCGCTTGTGGTGCAGGAAGTTCAGCAGAGCCAAATCCATATGCATTATCAAGTAAAATCAGGATAAAGCCAATTACAACACTTGTAACTAAAACCCCATAAAGCTGTGCAATTTGTTGCCATTTTGGTGTTGCTCCAACAATATAGCCTGTTTTCAAGTCCTGTGAGGTATCTCCGGCAATAGCAGCCGCAATACAAACAACAGAACCGATGATAATTGCTGTAACCATACCTGCTTGTCCAGTCTGACCAACTGCAGATAGTACAAGTGAAATGAAGATTAATGCTCCAATAGTCATTCCAGATACAGGATTTGAGGAACTTCCGACAATACCAACAATTCTAGATGATACTGTTACAAAGAAGAATCCAAAGATAAATAGCAGAATTGCTCCTATAAATCCTAAGTCAATTGTTGGATAGAACATGAGAATACCCATAAATACTACCACTAATACGACAATTAGCGTGATCGGCATATCTCTTTCAGTACGCAGGTCTTCGCCATCACCAGATGATGAAAATCCTTTTATTGCCCCACTAAATGAAGATGCAATAGTTGGCAATGTTTTAAGGAGCCCTACAATACCGCCAAATGCTACCGCACCGGCACCGATATACCGCAGATAATTGTCCCAGATAGCATGGAAGTCCATTTCCGATATTGGGACTTCAGCAGGATAAATTGGTGCTGTTGCAAAATCACCAATATAGCTGATAAGCGGGATAATTCCTAACCAGCCCAATACACCACCAGCAAACATTATTCCTGCGATACGAGGACCAATAATGTAACCAACACCAAGTAATGCAGGTAATGTATCCATACCAATTGCTGCGTTCTTAAATTTATAAATCTCCCATTCTACTGAAGAAGGGAATGCTTTAACGGCATCCGTTAACAGTTTAAAACCAGCACCAATACCAAGCCCTTTAAATACTAGCTTAGCACCTTTTCCGCCCTCTTCACCGGCGTGAAGTACTTCAGCACATGCTGTTCCTTCTGGATAAGGCAGTGTTTTGTGTTCATTAACAATCAATGCACGGCGTAGTGGTATCATTAGAACAACACCTAAAATACCACCAGCTAGAGCAATAATAGCGATTGTTGTCAAACTTGGCTCAAGCTGCCAAATGAATAATGCAGGTAAAGTAAAAATAACACCAGCAGCAAGCGATTCACCAGTTGATGTGATCGTCTGCACAATATTATTCTCTAAAATTGACGTTCGCTTCATAATAATACGAAGTACTGCCATTGAAATTACTGCTGCTGGAATTGACGCAGAAACGGTCATTCCAACGATAAGACCTAAATATGCATTTGCTGCACCAAATACGATTGCCAATACTGCACCAATAACCATTGCAACCCATGTAAGTTCAGGTGGTTTTTGGGATGCTGGTACGTAAGGCTTAAATTCTGGATTTGGATCCTGCTTTGACAAAGTAAACACCTTCCTTATGTAAATTCTAGCTGTTAAAATGAGCCGGGTTCAATTCTCAAAAATGTATGATAATTTTCAATATAATGATAAATTCCCACAAAAATAGAAAAACCTTACTATAAAATTATAGCAAGGAGAGAACCGATTCATTTTTTTTTAAAATATAACAATTGGCATTTCAAGTAATTATAGCCTTTAATATAATATCACACTTTTAATATTAAGCAAATAACCTATAAAAAAAAGATGATAGTAGATTATTGAGATTATCGCCAAGCCTTAATGATCAAAGACTTCGTTATACTTATACAGTAAGAAAGTAGTTATACCCTCTTTTCTGCCCAAAAAAAGACTCCCTAAAATTGGAGGAAGTGTCTTAAAGTAATTTCACTAATGATTGAAATGCCTCGTAATCGCGATTATCCAATGCTTTATCAATCAATCGTTTCATGTTTAATTGCTCTAACTCATCAATAATAGCTTCACTTTCATAATTTGGTTCACTTTTTATCTCTTTATTTAAATAATACGGATCAGCAATCGAGTGTAATTGAACTAAGAAATCAGGAAGTGATATAAGCTCGCTCATAGCCATGTAAATGATGTCTTTACCTTTTTGAAAAGCAAACCTAGCACCAAGATTTTCGACTTTTTTTGTTCTGCGATTAATACGGATTTCCTTTGATTCAATCGGCACAAATTGGTAAACCTTATTATTAATGAATACCGCAAAATATTGATATGCCAAAATTACTCGAACATAATTATCATCTGCTTTGATATAATAAGGCTTCAACATCTTCACTGTAACCACTCTTGCACCTCCCAGAGCATAATATACTCTTAATTTTCTGTAAATTCATTCTACTATATAACGCACGAAAACACAAGTTAAATTTTCGGAAAATTGAAAGTTGCATTATACCACTCAATTGCTGCAGACTAAAGATAGCTTGCCTGTTAACCAGCAGTTTATACGCTGTTCAGCGTATAAACAACGGCCTTCTGAACATCGGTGTTCGAAAAACCTTGTTCATTTTTGTCAAACTTGATACCAGCCAGCTGTAAGTACAGGATACCCTGCTTCATATAGGACTTATAGTTATTATTCAGTTCATTAATTTCAGCTTCATATCGTTCATCGGTTCCTGGTGTAACAAGTTCCTCATACAAATCTACAATCTCTTCCCCATCACGTTCCGGGAAAAATTCATGTGGATCAGTGCTGTCAAAAATACATACATCCAAATCACGAACTAGTACCATATCAATGCTATTCGAATCAAAACTGCAATGATACATCTCAACGTCAAACCCATGTTCTACGCATGCTTTGCTGATTTTTTTCATAAAGGTCGATTTACCTGTCCCGGCACGCCCTTTGATAAAAAATACGTTTTCGATATTCTCATTAAGATGTGGAACAACATTGACAACTCCATCAACTGTATTGGTCCCAAAAAGCCTGTGGAAGGTATGGGCTGTGCGGTCTTTTTTCGAAACACCTGTTAGAAGTCTAGAGATAAATTCTGCTGTAAATTGATCCGCACGATTAAAATCCATTTGACTAATATAGACTTCTTCCAACTCATCGTGAATACTTAACCCTTTAGCAAAACTATCATATGCAGATTGGGTTAGAACGTTGAAATCTGTTAGATCCGGATAGTCCTTTGTTGGGACTGTTTCTTCCAGGTTAATTGCAGTCGATTCTCCGGTTACAATTGCCTCATCTAAAAATGCCAGTGATCTTTCACGAATAATGATACCGTCCAGGTACCGACTCCCTAAAGGACTATGAAGAACTTCTATCGTATTATTCTGGTAATGCTCAAGCAAATTCTGTATTACTTTCGTTTTAAGTGATGCTGAAGGATGTCTGAGCTTAATAACCTGATCGATCCCATTTAAATTACTATCCAAAAAATTTACCAAGCCATCAGCGGTATTACCAGTGACGTAATAATGTAGATTAGGCAATATAGAACACTTCCTTTTCCAAAAGTATAAGTATAGCCTATTCATTTTATGATTGCTGTGGAGGTTTGGTGATTAGGTTCGATAATATTCTAGTACTTCTCCACAATCCGATCACGGAAGACTGGTATTCGTCCTCTGACTTCATCTACTAGATCAAAGTCTACTGTTGCAGTGACAATCTCTTCGCCGCTTCCGCCTTCAGCGACAATCTCTCCCCACGGATCAACTACAAGCGACATACCGCCGAATTCATTTTTCGGATCAGCACCAACCCGGTTACAAGCAACTACATAACATTGATTCTCAATGGCACGTGCCTGCAAAAGTGCGCGCCAATGATCGATTCTTGGCTTTGGCCATTCAGCTACAACGTACATTACTTTGGCACCGCTGACAGCTGACTTGCGCATCCACTCCGGGAAGCGTATGTCATAACAAATATATCCCGCAGTGGACTCTCCATCCAATGTAAACTCTGCTTCGTCCTGTCCTGCTTCCAGGTACAGATGTTCATCCATTAGTTGAAACAGATGAAGCTTGCTGTATTTGTGGATCAGCTTTCCTTTTTGATCTATTACTAGCAATGTATTCCGTACCCCATCATCACATTGTTCAGCAACGGATCCACCAATTAAAATTACATTGAACTCTTTTGCCAATTCACTTAAAAACGCAATCGATTCTATAGCATGTTTATCCGCTATTTCATCTAACCTGGTTAAGTCATAGCCAGTCGTCCACAGTTCAGGCAATAAAATTATATCGGCACCTGTTTTCACTGCATTTGCAAACTCTTCTTTTGTTCGCTTAAAGTTCTCTTTAGGTTCACCATATACAATATCCATCTGTATCATCGCAATTTTTTTCTTCAAAAGAACACCTCCTGCTTCTACTTTACCATGTAAAAAATCGTCACCCTAAGGATAACGATTTTTTTCTTAATAATGTCCAAGCAAACCTTTTTTCATAGCGTACTTTTCACATGCCAGGTAAATACCGACTCCAATAATTCCATAAACAATAGAATTCCCAATCAGCCAGGCGTAATCTATCATTGTAAAATCTGCTAATGTATAGCCATTAATCATCACCTGTCTGGTCATATCCACGCCTTTCACAAATGGAGCAGCAACCATGAACGGCGCAACTGATAATGGAACAAACGTCAGTCCAGCAATGATGAACTGAAGAATCTGCAAAAATGCACTAACTTGCTTAAAAATAAGCGCCATTCCCGCTATGACAAAACTGACACCTATCATACTGGCCAACGTCAACAGAAGAATAGGAATGATAGCAAACGGGTTGAGATTTAACCATTGCCCAGCAGTCGCCATTGATACGAATAACAGAAAAATGACTAAAACAAAATGGTTGAAAATCATCCCAAACATTCTGGACAGAAATATCTTCCATGGACTCACTGGCGACATAAAAAGTTGCTCTAAAGTTCCTTTCATTGCTTCATCGGATATCGTCCACCCAATTGACTGCAGAACCATCATGGCAAAATACCAAAATATATAGTTCACAATAACAAACTGAGTATTTGTACCAGCCTGAGCCGGATCACCAATAACCTGAATCCCAAACATCATCGCAATAAAAATAATGTAAAATGTCAAAAGAAGACTTATCGTATTAGCTTTATACCGTACTAATTCGAGATATTCCATCTTCGTATTAACGCGCAGCACGTTCCAAAAAGAAGTCATGAAGCCACCTCCTCTTTAACAAGCTTTCGAAACACCTGTTCAAAATTAATTTCGGTACGATTGATTGTTTCAATTGGCGTCTGGTTCTTTTTGAAAATTTCCATCAAATCATAAATTTCCTGTTCCTGCTCAAAACTGACTTCAAGCTTCAACCCTTCCCACCTGTGGATCGGGAATTTCAGCTCAAGAATCTCCCGCTGTTCTTCAGTCAGTCCTTCCTTCAGGTTCACCTGATATGCACTTGTTTCAAATAGTCGCAGCAACTGATCTACACGTTCATCTGCAATCACTTTCCCATCATTAATAATAATTGTCCGTTGGCATAAGTCCTGAACAACCGGCATGTCATGCGTACTAATGATGACCGTCTTTCCTTGGTCGTGGGCGATTTTTCGAAGTAATTCACGAACTTCATATCCTGTTTCCACGTCAAGTCCAAGTGTTGGTTCATCCAGCAGGATCACATCAGTGTCTGCAAGCATTGCCACACAAATCGCCAGCTTCTGCTGCATGCCACGTGATAAGTTATTTACCAATTCATATTTTTTATCTTGAAGCTGAAAGAGGTTCAATAGTTCATTTACCTGCGTTTTAATTTCCTTTTTCGAGGCACCCCGATTGCCTGCAAAATACTCCATATTTTCCAGCACATTCAAGCGCCAGTATAGATTTCGATTCCCCTCAAGAACTGCACTTATATGGCCCAATGCTTTATTGCGTTCTTTCACACTATCGAACCCATTTATCGTAACCGAACCATCGTCAGGAACAAGCAGTCCGCAAATTGTTTTAATCGTTGTTGTTTTACCTGCACCATTTGGCCCAAGCAAGCCAACAATCTCCCCCTTCCCAACTTCAAATGAAACACCTTTAACAGCAACAAACTCTTCCTTAGACTTACGTTTTTTATAGCTCTTTTTAATTCCATCAACCGTTACGATACTCCCCATGTTCCCAAACCCCTTCCAAACTTTGTTAACTTCATTATACCGATTTGTCAGAGAAGTACATCAGTCGTAGAGATGTTTTCACCCTCAGTCCAGGGACTGAGTTAACGTTCTGTTGATGTTCTATGCTGTTCAGTTGATGTGCTGTGCTGTGCTGTCGATGTTCTCGTCCTTATATGTTACGACCCAACTCATCCCATCAAAAAAGTCATGCGGAGTCTCGCTCTCCGCATGACTTTTTTCTTCACTGTAATTCCGCTCGTTCTTCCTCGGTAAACACCCTTGATCTTGTCAAAAACCGCTTGCCCTCAGGTCCCTCCAATGAAAACATTCCACCACGACCTTTTACAGCATCAATGATCAGCTGGGTATGTTTCCAATACTCATATTGGTCCTTTGAGATATAGAAAGGTGTTTCACCAATTTCACCTAGTAACAAATCTGAATCACCAATGCGAAATTCATCCCTCGGATAACACATCGGTGAGCTTCCGTCACAGCAGCCACCTGATTGATGAAACATGAGTGGCCCGTGTGTTTCAGCTAATGTGTTGATCAGACTTATCGCCTCTTCAGTTGCCGTTACACGATCAGCCATATTTTACACCCTTTCTATTTAATTTCACTCGACACGATTATTATATGTGGAAAAGGATTTTCGTACCCCTTTTCCCAACCCCCTGTAAGCATAACTAGTAAACAAACTTGGCTTAAAGCTAAAGGGATTCTTAGAATGCGTTCTTTGCTTTCTTAGAGTCCCTTTAGCTTTGGAGTCCAAGCCTTCGTTGTATTCAGTAAGCTTTTTAACTGCTTAAAAGAATCCAGCAGCACCTTCACTATAGCTAATTAATAGATTCTTTGTCTGCTGATAATGATCAAGCATCATCAAGTGATTTTCACGTCCAATACCTGATTTTTTATAGCCACCAAAAGCAGCGTGTGCTGGATACTGATGGTAACAATTCGTCCATACTCGGCCTGCCTCAATTCCACGCCCGAAGCGATATGCCGTATTGATGTTACGTGTCCATACACCAGCACCTAAGCCGTATAATGTATCGTTAGCAATCTCCATAGCTTCTTCGTTATCTTTAAAAGTTGTTACAGAAAGTACTGGCCCAAAAATTTCTTCCTGGAAAATACGCATTTTGTTGTTTCCTTTAAATATCGTAGGTTGAACATAGTATCCATCTGTCATGTCATCTTCAAGTTTGTTGACCTCACCGCCAACAAGTACTTCTGCACCTTCCTGTTTTCCGATATCAAGATACGATTTTATTTTTTCCAATTGTTCCTCAGATGCCTGTGCACCCATCATCGTATCGGTATCAAGTGGATGACCAATTTTAATTTCTTTCACACGTGCGATCGCTCGTTCCATAAATTGATCATAAATCGACTCGTGAACTAACGCTCGTGAGGGACATGTACAAACTTCACCTTGGTTTAAGGCAAACATGACCAGACCCTCAATTGCTTTATCCAGGAATCCGTCATCTTCATCCATTACGTCCTTGAAGAATATGTTCGGTGATTTTCCACCAAGTTCAAGTGTAACCGGAATGATATTTTCCGAAGCATACTGCATAATCAATCGACCTGTTGTTGTTTCACCTGTGAAGGCGATTTTAGAAATACGGCTGTTCGACGCTAGTGGCTTTCCTGCTTCTAAACCAAATCCATTCACAACATTCAATACACCATTTGGCAATAGATCCTTTATCAAGTCTAGAAATATATGAATTGATGCAGGTGTTTGCTCAGCTGGTTTCAAAACGACGCAGTTACCAGCTGCAAGTGCTGGTGCCAGCTTCCAAGTTGCCATTAATAGCGGAAAGTTCCAAGGAATTATTTGTCCCACAACACCCAAAGGTTCATGGAAATGATATGCTACTGTATCATTATCAATCTGGCTTAGACCGCCTTCTTGCGCGCGTATTGCTCCAGCAAAGTAACGGAAATGATCAATTGCCAGGGGTAAGTCCGCATTCAATGTTTCCCGAACCGCTTTACCATTGTCCCAAGTTTCAGCAACCGCTAGTGTTTCCAAGTTTTCTTCCATGCGATCTGCAATCTTATTTAAAATATTTGCTCGTTCTGCTACAGCGGTTTTTCCCCAAGCATCCATGGCGGCTTCTCCCGCATCAACAGCAGCCTCCACATCTTCTTTCGTCGATCTGGACATTTCACAAAATACCTTCCCTGTAACTGGGCTTACATTCTCAAAATATTTTCCATTCGCAGGAGCCCGATACTCCCCCCCAATAAAATTGTCATAACGGTCCTTAAAGGTCACCTTGGACCCGTCAGTGTTTGGATTCGCATACTTCATTCAATCATTCCTCCTCTTATTATTGTAAACGCTTACAATTAACTTGATGAAGTAGTCCCTGATGAAGCCTCTATATCACATTATACCAATAAATTCGGAATTATGACAACTATTAGAATTATCTATATAAAAAATAAGCCAACCCTAAATTAAGAGGGTTGACTTGGTGAAATGCTGAAGCATATATAGTAAAAGACGCCAGTCTCCCAGCGCCACTAATAGGAAATCCCAGGCTTATAACCAAAGTTTCCCTTATACTTTAAGAAAGTATAAAAAGATGCCTATCATGACATCTTAACGAAATATTAAATATAAATTGCTTTTACTATAGCTTCAATACCATATTAACTACTTCAATTCTGGAAGTACACGTACTTCTTGTTTCATTGAAGATTTACAGAGTGGGCATTCTGGCTCTTCTTCAAAACTGTATGATTCTCTCATCCATCCTGAGCAGTCCTCACTAGTACAAGACCATACATTTGTGTCCACTTCTGGCACTGGCTCTTTTGGCCCGCGAGAAAATGACATAACAGCAACCCCTTTCATGGTACTCTATCCATTATACTCCTTTATAGCAAAAAAAGTAAGGGAACAAGCAACATTAATTCATTATATCCGAAAATTAGTTAAAATATACCTATTGGACAACCGTAAGCTATAACGATTATACTTGAACTTATTCTGAAACTTCTACAGTAGAAAGGGAAACAGCTATGACATCAAAGACACACCCGTTCACAAAAATGATTGCCGGAATCGGATTCACTTTTTTTATTGCACTTGTCGGGTACATACTGGCGCTAGTTCCAGGGTTTAGCCGTGTCGGTCAACTAGCCGGCGCAATCATTATTGCAATCATATATAGACAATTTTTCGGCTATCCTGAATTTTTCCGTGCGGGAATACAATTCTCATCAAAATATTTATTGCGGTTCGCCATCATTTTATATGGTTTAAAACTTAATGTTGATATTATTTTGCAGGATGGTCTTGGACTGCTGGCTAAAGGTGCTATTGCAATTGTTTTTGCCATATTACTCACCGTTTATATCGGGAAAAAATTAAAAGCAAACACACAGCTTGCTTTATTGCTTGGAGTCGGCACAGGAGTTTGTGGTGCTGCAGCGATTGCCGCTGTATCCCCGATTATCAAGGCGAAAGATGAGGACACTGCAATTGGAGTAGGAATTATTGCATTAGTTGGAACTATTTTTTCTATAATTTATACCCTTATACAGCCGCTGCTGCCGATTACTGATTTGCAATACGGCATCTGGTCAGGCATTTCCTTACATGAACTTGCCCATGTCGCACTGGCAGCAGAACCAGCTGGGGAGGATGCATTGGCAATTGCTTTGCTGGCAAAACTTGGCCGTGTTTTCCTGCTTGTCCCGCTTTGTTTCATCCTGATTTTCTGGATGCGAAACCGGAATGATGACAGTAATACAAAAGTCAGCTTTCCCTGGTTTCTGATTGGATTTATTGGAATGAGTCTTTTCGGGAGCTATGTTTTAGGTGATATAGTTCCTGTATCCGATATTACTATGGACGCAGTAAGCCAGGTTACGACTTTTATTTTAACCGCTGCGATGGTGGGATTAGGATTGAATGTCAGCCTGATAGATGTAAAAAATAAAGCAATGCGACCTCTAATCGCCATGGTGACTACATCCATATTACTTTCATTTGTAATGTACTGGATTGCAGGAATCTAAAGAAGCTCCCTAATGTTAGGGAGCTTTTCTATAGCACGAACTTTTCAATTGCTTTAGCGACACCATCATTATTATTTGTATCTGTCACATGATCTGCAACATTCTTTATTGCCTCCTGCGCATTTCCCATCGCAACTCCAAGTCCAGCTTGCTGTATCATTTTTATATCATTCAAACTATCGCCAACAGCCATTACGTTATTCATTGTAATGCCAATTTCATGACATACTTTCTTAAGAGCACTTGCTTTGTTAACCCCTTTAGGATTGACTTCAACGTTTGTCGGCAGCGAATTCGTAAGCTCCAGTTCATCGTAATGCGATAGTTCCTCAACAACCATATCAAGCTTTTTCGTATCAAGCGAATCACAACCGTATTTCAACCATTTATGGGCAAAAAAATCGTCAGGACGTGTTCCACGAAATACGCCATCAGTTGTTACCATCCAGCTATGTAAACCAAGCTTATCACCTAATTCCCACATCATCTGAACCCGCTCAGGGTCAAGTAAGTGCTGATCTCTCAGCTCTTTATTTACAGTCCAGATTTCGCCGCCATTACTTGTAATCAGATACGATGGCAGTTCAAGTAATTCAGCATACGGATAGCAGGAATCAAGCCAGCGACCGGTGCTCAATATAACATGCACATCTTTCACCAAGGCTTTTGCAATCACTTCTTTCGTAAATTCGGAAACCTCTTCCTCACTATTCAATAATGTTCCATCCATATCTAATGCTACTAATTTTAGTTTATCCATTTATACGCTCCTCCACTCTGTCACGCCATTATCCATCCTAGTATAAAATCATTTAACTCGATTCATTTTAATCATGAATGATATAATTGTTGCTATAGGGACTATTATTACGAAAAAAACAAAGCTTATCCCTAGCCCTGTTCCACTATTTGCAGATTGTACCATAGCCCAGGCAATATAGGAAAAAATTGCGACCATCTCTAAATTAATTGCTGCCATAAATGTTCGCGCCAACGCGTATAATCGTGGTGCATTTTCTTCAGTCACTCTTACCATATAATTGAATGTGTGTGGTACTTTCGTTACAAAATACATAATTATGAAGGAAACAAAAGCAATCCCCGGCATGAGTAGGACTGTACCCTTGTTCCCCCATGCATCCGCTTCGCCTTTTGCATTAAAATGAGTAGGAACTGATTCAGGCAAACTGTTATACGCTTGTATAACATATACAATTGAACAAATAAGTATGATTACTGATGATATGTTTAAAAACTTCTCCCATTTTGTTGCAGGAACTTTTATTTTCGGATGATTCTTCAAGGCTTCTCCCCCCTTCACCCTTAGTTTAGCTTGAATCTTTCTAATTTAAATAAGAACTTTTCCATTTGAATTACTCGTTGCTGAGCCTCTTCTACTGTTATCGGGGTAAAGCGGATTTCTCCTTGAGGTACAAGCTGAGCAATCTTTGGCAGATCTGATGAAATGACAGTTCCTATCCGAGGGTATCCTCCTGTAGTCTGCCTGTCCGCCATTAGAATAATTGGCGAACCATTACTTGGAATCTGAACTCCACCGAAGGGAACAGCATCAGACCAAATTTCCATATTATCTTCATGTGTTACCGGCTCCGATTTTAGTCGATACCCCATTCTATTCGAATTCGCATTTACAGTATGAGGACTGTTGAAAAAATTATATCGTCCTTGTTTTGTGAAAAAATCCGTATGTGGTCCTTCGATAACAGCAACCTCTACCGATTTTTGATAGATTGGCGGATTGGTGATTCCAATGCCGTGTTTCGCTTCAGTCGGGTACCCATATATATAATCATCTCCTACTAGCGAGCGACCAAACCCACTCTTCACATCAGTTGACTTACTGCCAAAAAACACAGGTGCATCAAATCCTCCAGCTGTCGCGATGTATGCCCGCACCCCTGATTGATGCTTGCCAAAGCTTAAACGATCCCCTTTTTCCATTCTGAATGTTTTCCACATCCTGATGGAATTATCATTAAGTTTCGGCTCCAGTTCCGCACCTGTAAGAGCAACCGTGATTGGATCAGGTGCAGTCATTTCAAGCTGAGGTCCAACTAGCGTCACTTCAAGACATGCAGCAGAACGTTGATTCCCAACCAGAATGTTAGCTATTTGCAGCGCAAACGTATCCATTGCACCAGAAACAGGCACACCAAATTTCTGATAACCAGCCCGACCAAGATCCTGAAATGTTGTAAGCACACCAGGCTTTATGACACGGAAAATTTTCTCACTCTGCATCCTATTCACCACTTCACTTATGTATTTGGAGATTTTGTAGCTATGCTGATGAACGATCGCGGTGGGGTATCGCTCGAGTTTCACCCTCTGTCGCTCGAGTTTGACCCCCGCTCGCTCGAGTTTGACCCCCGTTCGCTCGAGTTTCACTCTCTGTCGCTCGAGTTTGACTCCCGCTCGCTCGAGTTTGACTCTCTGTCGCTCGAGTTTGACTCCCGTCGCTCGAGTTTGACTCCCGTTCGCTCGAATCTAATCGCCCATCGAGCTAACAACAATCCCAGCACGCTCTAACATCGCGCGTAACTTCTCAACAAACGATACAGCATGTTTACCATCACCATGAATACAAATCGTGTCTGCCTCAATATCTACAGATCCTCCGTTTACAGTGCGCACAACACCTTCATTCAACATTCGCTCTACCTGTTGAACAGCAAAATCCACATCATTAATCATGGCATCCACTCTGCCTCTAGGGGTCAAGCTTCCATCAGCTTGATATGTCCGGTCAGCAAATACTTCTGATGCAACAGTTAATCCTAGTTCACGGCCAGCCGTAAGCAGTTCACTCCCAGCTAAACCAAACAGCACCAATTCAGCGTTGATGTCATACACAGCACGTGCGACAGCATCCGCTGCATCACGATTTCTAGCTGCCAAATTGTACATCGCACCGTGTGGCTTCACATGTTGCATCTGAACACCATGCACCTTGCAAAATGCCTGCAAGCTTCCAATCTGATGAACTATCATTCGGTAAATTTCATCTGGCGAAAAGTCAATCATACGACGGCCAAATCCAGCTATGTCAGGAAAGCCTGGATGTGCACCAATACTTACATTATGCTCTTTTGCCAAACGAATAGTTCTATCCATGACTGTAGGATCACCAGCATGTGCACCACATGCAATATTCGCTGATGTAACAGATTCCAGTAATTTTTCATCCGAACCAATTGTGTAGGCTCCAAAGCTCTCACCCATATCACAATTCAAGTCAATCCGTTGAACCATCGTCAGCCTCCTCTACCACAAACTCCCCACTTTCTACTTGCTTATCAATTTCACTATCCGAAACTTCATAAAATTTCACACGGTCACCTGCCCGAAACAGAAAAGCATCCTCTTTCTCACTATCAAATAATGTGAGAGGAGTTTTTCCAATAATGTTCCAGCCACCTGGCGAGTCTATCGGATAAATTCCTGTCTGTTCATGGGCAATTCCTACAGAACCTGCAACAGTCTTTGCCCGAGGTTCATCCAGTCGTGGTGTTGCAATCCGCTTATCCAGACCACCTAAGTATGGAAAGCCTGGCAAAAAACCTAACATATAAACAAGGTATTCCTGCTCGCAATGAATCCGTATAATCTCATTCTCTGATAAATTGTTCGATTCAGCAACACGTCCCAAATCTGGACCATACTTCCCACCGTAGACAATAGGAATTGAAATCAGTCGTGATTTACACTCTATTCTATCAATATTCATTCGATTTATCTGATAAATTTTGTCACAGACTTCCGTGTAGTTTAAACATTGTGGTCGATAGTAAATCGTAACCGAATCAAATGCTGGCACCCATTCCACGATACCTGGAATTGCAGCACAACCTATTTTACTGCAAAATAACTGAATCTCCCTATTTAACTCAGGCGAAACACCATCAGCAAAATCCACCTTAACTGCCGAATCACCTATAGCGTGCAAGGTAAAATGCATACCGATTGCCTCCCGGATTTTCTTTTACTAGTATGATAGCATATTCAAGCTCAGTCCAACACATAACGATTACGGCCAGCACCCATTCCGAAAACCATGACCAATAGTGCTACCCCAATTAATGTAAGTAATGGAACCGTCCAGACATGTGTTACATCATATAAATACCCGATAAACATAGGACCGACTGCCGCAAGCGTGTAACCGAGCGACTGCGCCATGCCTGACAGTTCTGCAGCCTGACGTGAATTACGTGCCCGCATTCCCAAAAAAGCTAATGCCAGAGCAAATGATCCACTCAACGTAATTCCAATTAAAATCGTACTAATAACCATGACAGCATATGACTTCCCTATTAAAAGACCACCATAGCCACCCAGTGCGCAGGTTGTCATTACGAGCACAATTCCGCGCTGTGATTTGAAACGCCCAGCAATCATCGGAACGAAGAAACTCGCAGGTAATCCTATAAATTGCATAAATGAAAGCATCCATCCAGCAGTTCCCATGCTAACACCATAATCATGCAAAATTTCTGGGAGCCACGAAATCGTTACATAAAACATAAACGATTGAAGCCCCATAAAACAGGCAACCTGCCATGCGAGTGGTGACTTCCACATGCGATTGTCACTCACAGTAACATATTGCATCTCGACATCATTGTCTGCTTTATTCTTTTTAGACAGATACATCCAGATGATAATTCCAATGATTGCGGGGACGGTCCATATGATTAGTGCAAATTGCCAGCCCATATTCAACCCACGTGCAAATGGAATACTTAATCCTGAAGCCGTCGCAGCAAAAATTCCCATTGCTGTTGAATATACACTAGTCATTAATGCTACCTTTGTCGGAAACTTTTCTTTCACGACACCAGGCAAAAGCACATTGCAAATTGCAATTCCAAGCCCGACAAATAATGTTCCAATAAATAGTAGTGCTGCAAAGGGAAACGAACGAACCGTAATACCAAATAAAAGAAGAATAAGACCTGCAATTAATGTTCGTTCATTCGAAAACCTGTTGCCAAGCTTAGGCGCAACTGGTGACATCACTGCAAACGCAACGAGAGGCAGACTAGTCAAAATCCCTGCACTCCAATTGGAAAGCCCCACATCATCGCGTATAATTCCGATTAACGGACCAACAGATGTAATTGCTGGTCGCAAGTTAAACGCCACGATTATAATACCTGCTATAAGTAAAAAACGATATAACTTTTTTTGATTATCAGTTGCTGACATTATTTGTACAATTCCCTTCCAAAAATCCTCTTCCTAACAATATAGCATAACAGAATTGCATAGTTAAAAACGACGATTTCCTGCCGAAACAGAAAAACCTTTCCTCCTACAACGTTTGGTAGATAACTTTCTAGCTTTCACTATATTCCTAATAATTTAAATGGTTAAACACCACATTTCACTACAATTTTCGACAATATTTTCCGATATAAATAATAATAATAGCAAAAGCAGAAGGGGATACATATATGGGGGAAAATAAGAAAAAGAAACTAAAGATAAAGAAAAAAGGCAGCTTCTTTAGTAAATCACTGCAGCGACAGATACTCGTACCGTTTTTATCATTAATTATTATTGCCGGGGCAGTCATAGCCTTTACAAATTACACGTTAAGCAAAAACATGATAATTGATCAAAAAGCACAAAGTGTTGAAACACAAATGAGTAACCTCAACGATACATTTAATGTATTTTTTGACAATACGACAAGCATTTTAAAACGTCTAACTCAAAACGAATTATTTGTTAACTATGATGAAAAAAACCGGCGAGCTATTGTCAATTACTTAGGAGAGACTGTAGAGGCGAATCCCAATATCGCAAATATCTATACAGGTGTTGAACTTTCCAGTGAAACAACCATTTATCCAGAAACGGACCTGCCAGATGACTTTGATCCGCGTGAACGTGACTGGTATAAAGCAGCCCTTGAAGCTGACGGAGAAGTTATTTGGACAAAGCCCTACGTAGATGCTGCATCAGGAAAAACAATTGTTACCGCCGCGCAATCCTATAGCAAATATGGACAAGTCGTTGGTGTAATTGGAGCAGATGTTCTAGTTGATACGCTAATATCCATGACAAACAACATTCAAACTGGTGATTCAGGATATGCGATGATTATTGACCAGCAGGGAACATTCATTGCCCATCCTAATGATGAACTTGTTGGAAAAAGTGCTGAAGAGACCGCATTCTATAGTAGACTTAACAGCAATGGCGCTAACGGTGTTATTGAATATACCGAAAACGGCGAGGGAAAAATCCTAGGGTTCACCACGAACAGCACAACTGGATGGGTTCTTGGAGAAACAGTATTTGAAAGTGACTTTAGTGACCAGGCAAGCAGTATTTTAATTCCGATTATCGCTACATTGCTAATTATTTTGCTGCTTGCAATCGTAATTTCGTTTTTTACAACACGAAGAATCACGAAACCTATTAAGAACCTGCAAGGAACGATGAAGGAAGTTGAGAATGGGAACCTTTTAGCCAAATCTAATGTCAAAACACATAATGAAATCGGCCAGCTTTCCGAAAGTTTTGATAATATGCTCCAGCAAATGCGGATGATGATGATCAAAATTAAAGATGTTTCATTCAACGTGTCCGAAGCATCACAAACACTTGTTGCAAGTGCAGAAGAAAATACTGCTTCATCAAATGAAGTCGCAACAACTATGGAACAAATTGCAACAGGTGCTGGCGAGCAATCAGAAATTATGGAACAGAATGCAGCTGCTACCGAAAAACTGTCAACATTGATTAAACAAATAGAAGAATATAATAGAAAAGTTTATGATGAAGCTCGAGTCATGGATGAAGTCTCTGAAAAAGGAGCAGAAACGGTAAACGGTCTCCGTAAACAATCTGAAGAAACAGGACAAATAACCAGTGAGGTTGTCAGAGCAATCCAATCACTTGATGACAAATCAACAAATATAAACGAGATTGTCACTAAAATTGCTGATATCGCAAGCCAAACAAATCTTCTCGCATTAAACGCAGCAATCGAAGCTGCTCGAGCGGGAGAAAACGGACGCGGATTTGCAGTTGTAGCAGATGAAGTAAGAAAGTTAGCAGAACAGTCTGAAAGCGCATTAGGGGATATATCCAAGTTAATCGAAGAAATGCAATCAGAAACAAAGCATTCGGTAACATTGATTGGTAAAACAAACGAAGTCATCCAAACCCAATCACAATCAGTTAGTGAAACAGAACAAGCATTCACAAGTATACAGCATACAATTCATACCAATAATCAATTAATTAACAAGGTAATGGATATAATGGAAACAATCATAAGTCAGGAGCGGATTATTTCCAGTAATACACAAAGCATTGCATCGATAAGCGAGGAAACTGCAGCAGGGACAGAAGAAACATCAGCGTCAATTGAACAGCAAACAGCATCAATGGAGCAATTAAACCACCTGGCAGAAGAACTTGAAACATACGCTATAGAAATGCAACAGCAAGTTAACAAGTTTAAAATAGACGATAATTAATTTTGTAGAGAGATGAGTTATAACTCATCTCTCTTTTTAAAGGGTATTATTGCCCAGGAAATAATTATCGAATCATGTCGATAATACTTCCCCACATTCTAATGGTAATTAATACCTCATTCTTATTTCTTTTCATCACCAAACTTTGTGGTATAATGTAGGTAGAAATATGCATATACTAAAAAGACCACAGTTACAGCTGTGGCCATATGATAAGCGGTTCCCTTAGGGGATCAGCTATCCACAAAATAGGCCTCTCCCATTAACGCTTTGCGGCTTTACAGGGAGGTCTATTTTTTATTAATCATGTGCACAATCAGCGTCAGAAGACCGGTCATAAATGTTCCAAACCCGATCAGCAAGAAAAAGACTTCAAAAACACCCAATCGCCTCACCCCCTTTATAACACTGGGGTAACTGACCTATCCCTAAAAGGAACTTTATCTATTAAATAGTATAGCATAAAATTCGGTAAAAATACGAACAAATGTTTGGTTTTTGGTCTTGGTACAAGTTCTTGCTAAGCCTTTAGGTTATAGGTATTTAGAATTAGTTTAGAGATTGATGCCACTTTTCGGGGCCCTGGTTCGATAATAGTAGTAATAGAAGGAACTCTATAGTGCGCTTGTATACTTTAGTATATGCACTGGCGTGTAGGAGTTCGTAATGCATTTGGGGGATAAAATTGAAAAACGAGCACCCTGTGTAGGATGCTCGCCTATTCTTATGATCCAGCGATAATATGAAAACCGGAGTCCACATGCAACACATCACCAGTAACACCACGTGCCATGTCACTAAGTAAAAATGCAGTCGCATCGCCAACCTGGTCCTGATCAATCTGACGACGGAGCGGCGCTTTTTCTTCAATAACCGACATTTTATCATTGAAACCAGATACACCTTTAGCTGATAACGTGCGAATCGGACCAGCTGAAACAGCATTCACACGAATACCATACTTACCAACATCTTCAGCCAAGTAACGCACGCTAGCCTCAAGTGCTGCCTTAGCAACTCCCATCACATTATAATTAGGCACAACTCGCTCAGCACCAAGATACGTTTGCGTGACAATACCGCCACCCTCAGTCATCAGCTTTTTCACTTCTCGCGTCACAGCAACTAGTGAATACGAGCTAATATTTTGTGCTAGAAGATAGCCGTCACGAGACGTATCCGCATATTCACCATTCAGCTCGTCACGGTTCGCAAAAGCAACCGAATGGACAAGTCCATGAATGGTGCCAACTTTCTCACCAATTTCCTGGAATGCATTAACGATACTCTCATCATCAGCAACATCACATGACACAATTAGTGTTGGATCAATTTCATTTTGCGCGAGGAGTTTTTCCAGCTTTTGTTTCGAACGTTCCTGGCGGTTGGTGAAAATCAAGTTTGCCCCAGCATTGTGAAGAGATTTTGTAATACCCCATGCAATACTGCGATTGTTCGCAACACCCATTACAACTATGTTTTTATTTTTCAATAGTGAATTCATTTATGTACCTCCGATTGATTGAATATGTCTTACCTATAATGTAGCACAATTAGGACCAGGTGTTAAATGGGAAGGTAATTGTTTAACTGATATATAACATTAAACAAAAACGTACATTTTTTAAAAATTATAAAGTAATAAAAACAATTGGATTCCAAGAAACCTACTACTATCACCTTAAATAATCATGATGATTGTCCGATAATATATATAAGTCCTTTTATTAGAAATAAGTTATACAGGAGTGTCAGATATGGAAAATACAAAAGATAAACAACTTCACCAGGCATTAAATATAATAGATACATTATTAGAAGCGTCAGATCACTTCTATAAATTAGTAAAAAATAAAGAATTAAATCAAAGTATATTCATCTTTAGTTCCATGCTTGAAGGGGCTGAGACGGTTAATAAAATCATCACTTCCTCAATGGCTGAATATACTCCACAAAAAGATAAAGTAGAGAAGCAATTACTCTTAATCGCACAGAACCTTGAAAATGGGAAGCTTACCAAGATTGCAGAAATACTACAGTTTTCATTTATACCACTGCTTAAAGATTTAAGAAATTCTTTTTCAGAAAAAGTAGGTGTTCAAGATGAAAACAGACTTATTACAATCGGTGTTTTTGCTTCACTACGGAATCCCAGAACATTTTACACAAAAGAACGTGTTAATGCCTTAGTTCAGGAAAGTGAGAGGCAAAATACAAGGTTACTCTTTTTCTCTTCCAGTGATGTTGACTTTAACTCAGGACAAATAGAAGCGGATGAATGGCAGAATGGAAAATGGGAACGTACTGTAGCGGCTTTTCCGGATGTTATTAATAATGTTGGCGGAGGAAGAAGATCACACACCGAGCGGAAATTACGCCGACAAATTCCTTTCACCAGTTTCCATGTCGGTAATAAATTCTCCTTACCAAAGCGAATCGTACAACATAGAGATTATGCTGAATTACTTGTTCCCTTCAAGGTTTGTACCAACGAAGTAATGATACATGACTTTTTAGATGAAAATAACAGTGTTGTATTTAAGGCTCTTTCAGGAAATCGGGGAGAAAATATATACTTCATTACTAAAAAAGGTAACCGCTATTCATTATTGGACCAAAAGAAACAACAGATTTTAAATCAGAGCGCATTTAATGAATGGCTGCAAAAAATTATTTTAAGTCAAAAAGGCAGCTATATTATTCAGCGTTACATTCATACCAGGACAAAAAATGACGAACCTTACCATATTCGTGCACATGTTCAAAAAGACATGGAAGGAAAATGGCAACTTACTCATATATACCCACGTATTGGAAGTAAGAAGAGTAATCTTAGTAATATCAGCACAGAAGGTAGAGTTGAGGATCTGCTTACTTTTCTTACAAATGAATATGGCGAACAAGGGAAAAAACATGAACAAGCTATCCTAAAGCTATCCATGGATTTGGCTTGGCATCTTGACAAACTTCACGGCCTTGCCTTGGATGAACTTGGTATCGACCTAGCAATTGATGAAAATGGACGATATTGGATGCATGAAACAAACAACGGTCCACAAACGGCATTTCATGAAGAAAAAAGAGCAGTGAACACAATAGGATATGCCAAATATATTGCAAAGAATGTATTAGTTCATACAGACAGCATTCGTGAAGCTAGTAAGGTAAAGGGGAAGTTCAACGCAAGAACAACAAATCTTCCGTTTGCTGATTTAGATAACCGACCAATTATCGGTATGCTCCTTGGAGCACAGACAAATGACAATTTAGCATCGGCAGCGATTCAAGCAGCAAAAGAAGCTAATGTCCATTTTTATTCCTTTTCACCAAAGGACATTGATTATGATGAAATGCTGATAAAAGGATTCTTTTACGAAAACAACGAATGGACACCTAAAGTCGTTGAATACCCTGATGTAATAATTGACCGTCTTAAATTGAGAGGTGCTAAAAGAGCCCAAGTGTTATATGAAGAACTCGAAGATATTCCTTTTACAAACGAATGGTCAGCCCTCACCAGCAAGCGCTCGGAATTATACGAAAAACTGCAAACAAATGAAGAATTGGCTAACCTTCTATCACCTTATCAAAGGATCCACCGAACCCGTGACGTATTCCGGTTCATTGAAAGATATGGGAAAGTGATAGTAAAACCTGAAATTGGTTCCCTTTTAACTAGTCAGTACATTGAAAAAAATGCTAATGGTAAATATTCAGTGACAAAAGGAAAAACAATTAAAGAATACAGTGAATTTCCATTAGTAAATAACTTGAAAAATCTAATGAAAAAAGAAAATTTTATCGTCCAAAAAGATTCCGGCTTTATTACAAATAGCAGTCAGCCGTTCAACATTCATGTACACATGGCCAAAGGAAATAATAATGAATGGAGTATAGTAAGTCTTCGTTCAGAAGTTAAAAACAATGTGGATAATACTAAACAACAAGAAATTCATAGAGAGCAAAAGGATTTTAATGGAGACAATTTTGGTTCAATTTATTCGACATCGTTGCATAGACGATTAGAAAGATTATCTAGTAAAATTGTTAACACTATTGAGGAAGCACACGACGAATCAATTAGCGAAGCGGACATAAAATTAGCGCTTGATGAGAATGGGGAACTGAGTCTTATGGAAGCAGATCCAAACGGTCCTGAAGTGATAGCTAATGTAACAGAATTTGCAAACTTTGTTATACCATATGCTAGATTATTAACAGAATCTAACAAATCAGAAGCATCAATCGAGGAAGGAAAACAGTTAACATACTAGTAATTTAAAGCCACCATCTTTTGGTGGCTTTTTTGTATTAAATAATGCAAAATTTATAGATCAAGTTTCTATTATATCTTAATTAAATGAGATACTTCTTATTTAATTAGCTTAACTATCAACATTTTAACGTTCTTCATTATTAGGATTAAGAGAACAGACCACTTGTCATTTACTCATAAAAAAATTGATCTCAAATAACATTATTCCCCATTAGTTATTAATCCTTCTTCTTATCTTTTTCGGTATATCAAAGTACCAGTCTTCGTAGTAAAAAAAGAGACCCTAGATAACTAGAGTCTCATGCAAATATTCTAAATTAACGTAAAAGTTGTAATACTCCTTGCGGTTGCTGATTTGCTTGCGCCAGCATGCTCTGTGCCGCTTGTGAAAGAATGTTATTCTTAGTGAAGTTCATCATCTCTTTTGCCATGTCAACGTCTCGGATACGTGATTCTGCAGCTGTCAAGTTTTCTGCAGAAGTTCCTAGGTTGTTAATGGTATGATCTAAACGATTTTGTACTGCACCTAGTTTCGAACGTTCACCAGATACGCTATCAATTGCCTCTTGAATGGTAGTAATAGCTGCATCAGCTGCTTCCTCAGTAGAAACATCAATTCCTGTACCCTCTGTTTCACCTTGCACTTCCAAAGCTTCTGCACTCATATCTCCAATTTCCAAAGTTAAGTTTTGACCTTCATTTGCTCCAACATGGAATGTTCCTTCAAAGCTGCCATCAAGAAGATTTTTAGTGTTAAATTCAGTGTCCTGAGAAATGTCAGTTAATGCACCTGCTAATTGATCCACTTCTTTTTGCATTTCTGCACGGTCCGTGTCAGTATTCGTATCGTTGGCACTTTGAACAGCTAGTTCACGCATACGTTGCAAAATTGAATGAGATTCGTTCATTGCACCTTCTGCAGTTTGTACTAGAGAAATCAAATTTGTTATCGCAGTGGCTGTTTATCCGCTGCTTCTTTATGTTTCCATAAAGTTCAGATCATATCTTCATCCTTATAGGATGCCCCGCGCTCGTGGGTGGGTTATTGGTATGGATCCTCACCACCTGATCGTTACACCTTCCTAACTACTTTCACCAATTCATTAGGCTTGGCTCGGTATTGCCCACCATCCACACTGCAAAGCTGGTTTGGGGTTCCACCGAATTCACGGAGTTTTCATCTAAGTATTGCTACCTAGAGCGGCATTTCTGGTCTACCGTCTTGGGCATTTTTCTGTGCCATTTCCAAACCACGAATCTGTCCACGCATTTTTTCAGAGATTGCAAGACCTGCTGCATCGTCTCCTGCTTTGTTGATTTGTAGACCTGAAGAAAGTTTTTCTAAAGACCCTTGTGTTGCTTGGTTGTTGTTGCTTAGTTGGCGGTGCGTGTTTAGCGCCGCAATATTGTGATTAATAATCATGTTTTCCTTACCTCCATGTAAGTGTATTTTTTTTTGCGAGTCACATCCTTATGTCTCGCATGTCCTTCTGATGTTATGGCCATAACATTCATTCATCATGATGATGTATTACTTATATCGGCAATGTTCGATAATGTTTAAATCTTTTTTGGAAAAATTTTTAATTATATTTTTCCCGTTTTTTAACACTCATCATCTCCTTAACCAAATCATACAATTAAAACAAGCCAATTGACGCAACAAAGAATCTTCTGATAGTTTTAAAAGGTGCACTTAAATAAAGCGCTTACAATATACAAAGGAGGAAATCTAATTGAAAGCATTAACATCATTTTTCGACCGAATGGTACAACGATATTTACCTGATGCATTTCTTTTTGCAATTATTTTAACGTTTATCGTTTTCATTTTAGGGATGGGTGTCATGGGCAGTACAGCTATTGAAATGACACAATATTGGGGAGACGGTTTCTGGAACTTACTGGCTTTTGCCATGCAGATGTCGCTTATCGTTATAACTGGCTACATACTTGCAAACACGCCGCTTGTCAAACGATTGTTAGCTAAGATCAGTACGCTTGCAAATTCACCTGGCCAGGCAATCATACTTGTTACATTTGTTGCTGCAATTGCATGTCTGATTAACTATGGTTTTGGCCTGGTAGTAGGGGCGTTACTGGCAATCCATGTGGCTAAACGTGTTCCATCAGTAGACTATCGTTTACTAATGGCGAGTGCCTATAGTGGGTTCCTGTTATGGCATGGTGGTCTTTCAGGCTCTATTCCATTATTAATTGCAACACCTGATCACTTTCTGCAGGATACAATTGGAACAGTTCCTGTAACTGAAACACTTTTTAGCGGATTTAATATTTTCATTGTCGTTACTTTACTTATTACACTTCCACTTTTGAACAGATTTCTAATGAAGTCACGCGATCCGCTTAACAATACAGATGCTTCTACATGGAAATCGGAGGATACTGAGCCAGAGGAGGAAGCTCCAGCTAAAGATGACATGACACCAGCTGAACGATTAGAAAACAGTCAAATCATTTCCTTATTAATTGGGGCTATGGGGCTTAGCTTTATTGTTTATCATTTTGTTCAAAACGGTTTCGACCTGAACATTAATATTGTAAACTTTATTTTCCTATTCTTAGGAGTTATTTTCCATAAAACACCACGTCGTTTCCTTACCAGTGTAACAGGGGCGGTTAAAAATGTTGGCGGAATTATCATTCAGTTCCCGTTTTATGCCGGCATTATGGGCATGATGGTCGCATCTGGTCTGTCTCAGGAAATGTCCATGTGGTTTGTGAGCATTTCAACTGAATATACATTGCCATTATTCACCTTCATCAGTGCAGGGATTGTGAATTTCTTCGTCCCATCTGGTGGCGGTCAATGGGCTGTGCAGGGGCCAATTATGATTCCGGCAGCATTGGAAATAGGTGCAGATACCGCAAAAACTGCGATGGCCGTTGCATGGGGTGACGCGTGGACAAATATGATTCAGCCGTTCTGGGCATTGCCGCTCCTCGCAATAGCAGGCTTGAAAGTCCGCGATATTATGGGCTTTTGTGTGATGATTCTATTGTATAGCTTTATCCCAATATCTATCGGTCTATTGTTCTTTTAATTAAAATGCTGTCATCCGACTAGGATGACAGCATTATTTATTTTTCCATAGATTATATGAATCTCTTCCTCGATTTTTTGCTTCATATAATGCAATATCAGCATTCTTAAACAGGGAAACCGCGGTATTATCTTGCTTTTGAGACATTGCTATTCCTATACTAGTTGTAATGAAAAGCTGCCTATCATTTGCCTGCCAAGGCTTTCGAATACACTGTAGAATATCTTTGGCAATGGCAACTGCTTTATCGGCAGATCCAATATTCGGTAAAAGTATTATAAATTCATCGCCACCAATACGTGCAACAGTATCCTTTTCTCTAATCATTTGAGTTATTCTTCTCCCAAACTCTATAATAACCCTATCCCCAACGTCGTGACCCATTTCATCATTAACTTCTTTAAAGCGGTCAATATCCAACATGATTACAGCTAGTTCATCTTTGTTCTTTTCTTTTAAGGTTTCTAAAGCTTGATTTAATCGTTCATTAAATAAACGGCGGTTTGGAAGCTCAGTTAATGGATCATGAAGAGCAAAATCTTTTAACTTCATCTCATACTCTTTCTGCAAGCTAATATCTCTGGTCAAAACCAGTATATATATAAGATTGTTTCGATTATCAAAAACTGGTGTGCCACGTGATTCTGACCAAACATTTTCATTCTTATAGTTGTATTGTTTAATTTCTATTGAAAACGATTCACCACTCTTAATCGACTGAATAAAGGCCTCTTCCATTCGCATTCGATCATCAGGATGAACATTGTGCAGAAAGTTCTTCCCAAGGTATTCTTTATTATCATAACCTAATATTTTTCTATAAGATGGTGATGCATAGATTATTTTCCCTTTCTCATCCATTAAAGTTATTAGATCATGAGCATGCTCAGCTATGATTTGAAATCTCTTTTGGCTTTCTTCTAATTGTTTTTGAGCTTTTAATAGCTCCGTTATATCTCTAAAAATACAATAAACGCCAATTACTTGTTCATTTATTATTAACGGCGTAATCTTTATGGACAAGCAAATTTTATCTCCTGCTTTATTATGAATTTCCAACTGTGAATTTTCAGTTGATCCACTTATAGCTCCCATAAAAAGTTTCGTAGCTAATTGTTTATCCCCTTCAACTACGAATGAATCCCAGACTGATCCTTTATACTCTAATGGTGAATATCCAGAAATCGTCTCAACAGCAACATTTCCATTTGTAATATGACCATTTAAATCTAGTGAAATTATTGCATCGGAATTATGATGGAATAATGAATGATACCTTTCTTTACTTTCATGAAGCCTATCCCATGCTACTCTTCTTTCAGACTCAGCTACTTTTTCACTGGTGATATCTTTAACTACCCCTACAATTTGTTCACATTGGCCTAAATCATTAAATAGTGGAGTAAGTAACGTTTTTGAGTGAAACTTTTCACCTGCGTGAGATATGTATGAATCTTCAAAGGTTACACTATTTTTGCTTATAACTACTTCCTTATACTTCTCGTATAAGAAGTCTGATTGGTCTCGAGCGCATACTTCCTGAATTGTTTTACCTAATGCAGCTTGAGTTATATCCGTTCCTTCCATTGCCGCACGGTTCACAAAGTCATATGTAAATTCAAATCCACCTTCTACTTTCATCACAAAAACCATGTCACTTAAACCTTCCATTAAGACCTTATTAGAAATAATGTACATCCCCCCTATAAATTCAATATTTCCTATAAATAACGCATGTTACTTATATAACAAATTTAATAGTCCATTGACAAGTATATTTATCTAAAGATGTTTAAAATTTTTTATGATAAAATGATAAATACATTTACTGAGTAAAAACAAGGAGGACAAGTCATTGCATTTTTTTGTGAAACTTGGATTAAATTTAATAAAGATGAGAAACTTGACGCTGTTGCTCTCAACCGTAATTTTTGTTGTTCTGTGCACCTTCGTTATGTACTTCCTGGAACCAGATAACTTTGAGAGTCTGTTAAATACATTCTATTATGTCATGACAACCTTTTCCACTGTTGGTTATGGTGATTATTCCCCGTTAACTGCAGCCGGAAAGTTATTTGCAGTAATTATGTATATGATAGGGATTGGCTTGTTAGGGGTAGTTATAGGAAAAGTTGTCGACGTGTTTTCAATCTTTAGAAAGAAAAGGGAGGAAGGTAAAGTGGAATATACACAAGAGAATCACATCATCATTATCGGATGGGGAAAGAAAACTGAATCTGCTGTTGATGAAATTTTAAATTCAAATGAATCTGCTGAAGTCGTGATTGTTGACACATTGCCAAAATCACCGTTTGATGTATCGCTAGACAGAGTTCACTATATACAAGGAGATACTACAGAAGAAGAAACATTTAACAAAGCCAATATTACAAAGGCAAAGTCAGTAATTATATTTTCGGATGATAAAATCTACGAACCATCCTTGCGTGACGCAAAGACGTTAACTGTTGCGATTGTCGTGGAACGATTAGCACCAACTGTACATACCACTGTCGAAATTCTAACGGAGAAACATACCGCGAACTTCGCACATGTAAATATAGATGAGTTTATTCTGTCCCAGGAAACCATCTCAAGCCTGGCTGTCCGTTCAGCAATGTATAAAGGTGTGAGTAAAGTATATTCCCAGTTAATCAGCAGACAGCATGGCGAGGACCTGTTTAAGATTTCAAAAAAGGACAATTGGTCAACATATCATGACGCCTTTAAAGAATTGTTAGAGCAAGGCGCAACACTCATAGCAGACCGAGAAGAACTGGATATTAACAGACGACTAGATGAAAAAATTCCAGATGACGCGGAATTGTATGTAATTTGTGATAATGATACGTTTGAAAAGATAGTTTAAAGTATAGGACCAGGTTTCTAAACCTGGCCCTTTTTATATACGATATAGTTACAATTTCGTCTTCGCGATTTTACTATCCAAATCCTCGTATTCATAATAATCAATCGTTTCATACAATTCCTCTCTTGTTTGCATATCATCAAGCATGTTTTTCTGAGTACCAGTTTCACTGATTTCCTCAAAGACTTGCTCATATGCTTTTGCTGCAACACGAAGAGAAGTAACTGGATAGATGACAATGCTATAACCAAATTTTTCAAATTCATATGCACTATAATATGGGGTTTTTCCAAACTCAGTCATATTTGCTAAAAGTGGTGCATTGACTTCTCGCTTGAATTGTTCAAAGTGTTCTTGCTTCGCTAAGGCCTCCGAAAATATAATATCCGCTCCGGCCTGAACATATTGGTTGGCACGATTAATTGCACTATCTAGTCCTTCAACACTAACTGCATCAGTTCTCGCTACAATTACTAACGATGGTGCAACTTCCTTAATTGCTTTGATTTTTTGAGCCATTTCCTCATTAGGGACTAGTTTTTTCCCATTTAAATGACCACACTTTTTTGGCAAATCCTGATCTTCCATTTGAACAGCTGCCACGTTTATTTCAAGCATTTCCTTTGCCGTTTTAACTACGTTCAACACACCTCCGTAGCCTGTGTCTATATCTACTAAAAGCGGCATGTCTGTTGCTCGAACGATTTCTTTCGAGCGTGCTGCAATTTCCTCCGAATGTACAATACCTAAATCCGGTAATCCTTTACTTGCTGTATAGGCTGCACCTGATAAATAAAGCGCTCGAAAACCAACACGTTTGGCAACTAAAGCGGCCATGCCATCATGTGTACCCGGTATTTTTAAGATTGATTCATTTTTAACCAGATTCAAAAACCTAGTTGCCAGTTCTTTTTGTGATGATTGCTTTTGAGTTAACCAACTCATAAAACCACTCCTTCCATCAAATAATGAATTCAGCCATAAAGTTGTGGACTTCTGTTTTCCTCAAAGAAATTAAATCATTGCACATCTTGTAAATTTTCTCTGATTTTTTTTCGGGGAATCGTGTTGAAAGATTATCCTTAAATTTCTCTTTTAATTTAGGTATACCCTCTTCGCGACGGAAACGATGCCCTAATGGATACTCTCTTTCCACCAGTTTAGTGGAGGTGCCATCGTTAAAAAATACTTGTACAGCATTTGCAATAGAACGTTTTTCAGAATTTATATAGTCAATAGTATATTGTTTATTTTCCACAACTTCCATCTTATCCCGTATCTGATCAATTCTTGGATCTTGGGCAACGTCATCTTCATAGTGATCAGCTGTAAAATTTCCAAAAAGAAGTCCAATTGCAGTAATATATTGCAGACAGTGGTCGCGATCAGCAGGATTATATAATGGACCTGTTTTATCAATAATTCGAATTGCAGATTCATGTGTTGTGATAACAACTTTCTCTATTTCATCAAAACGACCATGTAAACTATCATGTAATTCTACTGCACACTCTGCGGATGTTTGTGCATGAAATTCTGCCGGATACGAGATTTTAAATAGGATATTTTCCATTACATAGGATCCGAGCTCACGTCCCAACACTAGCTTTTCACCACCAAATAAAATATCTTCAAAACCCCAACCTTTGGCAGATAAAGCAGTCTTGTAGCCCATTTCCCCGTTAACAGCCATCAAAGCTAACCGTACACCGCGACTTGTTGCATCACCGGCGGCCCATGATTTTCTTGAACCTGCATTAGGAAAATGACGATATGTACGTAAACTTGAGTTATCGATCCATGCATTAGACAATGCATTAATAATTTCTTCCTTCGTTCCACCAAGCATTTTCGTAACAACAGCAGTTGTAGCTACTTTCACATATAGCACATGATCAAGCCCCCGCCGATTTAAACTGTTTTCCAGCGCCAAAATACCTTGAATTTCATGTGCTTTAACCATTGCGTATAACACTTCATCCATTGTAAGAGGTGCTTTTCCTTCAGCAACGTTTTTTCTGCTCAAGTAGTCAGCAACAGCTAATATTCCCCCTAAATTATCTGAGGGATGCCCCCATTCAGCTGCAAGCCAAGTATCATTGTAGTCCAGCCAGCGAATGATTGTTCCAATATTAAAAGCTGCTTGTACAGGATCCAACTCAAATTGCGTACCTGGTACCCTACTGCCATTCGGAACCACCGTGCCAGGGACAATTGGACCTAAATGTTTGGTACATGCGGGGTAACGCATAGCTAAAAATCCACAACCTAATGTATCCATTAATACATGTGATGCTGTTGTAATTGCTTCCTCGCTTTCTATTTCACCATTTAGAACATATTCAGCTATTTCCTCCAAAATAAGATCAGAATCTGTGTTTTCCATTTTATTCCTCCTTTCACCAATAATAGATTGCTGCAAAAATTGCGGTAATCATAATTACCAAACTGGAAAATATACCAATCGTATATTGCTCCTTCTTTTTTAAAATGCCAGTTTCATAGGCCAAAAATGCTGTTGGGGAATGAATTGGCAATACCATAACCCCACCAATAATCATAATTACTAAAAAGGCGAGTTTTTCAAGTGGGATACCTATTAATTCAGAATAAGACATAACAATAGGGAAAATAACGATCATTGCAGAAGATGGAACAACAAATAAAAATCGTAATAAAAGAATAAATATAGCAATTGCTATGATTTTTACTACAATACTTCCATCAGGTGAAACGACACTGATTAATTCCTTTGCCAGGACACTTGCTGTTCCATTCTCAGCAATTAACATCCCTAACGAAAAGGAAGAACCCAGCAATAAAAAATTTTCCCAATCATAATTACGAATAACTTTATTATTAATCAAGTTAATTTTAGGTATTGAATAAAGAACAACTAAAATCATGGGAGGTAATAGTAACGGAATATATCTTTGGTCCGTTACAATCCACGTTACAATCATGACTAAAAAACTACTAATGACAATCCAAAAAAGGACTGGCATTGTTTCTTCCCTTTTTTTGTCATGAACCAAGGGTAGTTTCTTTCGATCATTGAACCATTCATCATCCGGTAAAGTCTTTTTCAAAAACTGCCAGACAAACAACACAACAATTAGAGACCCTATCCACAGTGGTGGGCCAATTTGTAAAATCCAATCTAGCCATCCGATATTTGCAACGTTATAATCCCTTAATAGTTGTGATGCAAGAATTGGAAACCCGCCACCAGTAAAAATAATCATTGTTGCATTTTGATTGAGCATTCCAATTACATATAAACAATACTTTTCAAATAAACTTTTTTCTGGATATCCGTAATAGTGATTTAACTTTGTAACCAAAGGTAACAGCATCTTAAATCTAGCAATAGCTGAAGGTAAAATAATTGGTAAAAACAAGATCAAAATTGGTAAGGAAGCTATAATTATTTTAGGACCGCCCTTACTAATTTTTAATAGGAAACGAACAATTACTCTGTCTACCCCAACCTTAACTAACGAATGGCTTATCAGCGATAACATTAAAATAAAGTATAGTGCTGGTGATAAGAAACCAACCATTGCTTCTTCCACACTATCAACCAGATCTAATAAAAGCATACAAGCTAGTAGTAAAATACTGGTCGAACCAGTTGGAATTGGTGCAGCCACCCACAGATAAACAGCTAATAGCAATAAACCTAATGTGAGCTGCTGTTCCAATGTGAAATTCAATAGAAATGTTGACCTTCCAATTATGAAAACAAAAATTAATGTAAAAACCATCAAATAATGTAATCTAAGAACTCTCATCTGTAGTTACCCTTTTCGACTGCGGATTTGGCGAATAAGCGGGAAAGTAAATGATAATAAAGCCACTAATAGCAAAGAAAGTGAAATAGGATCCTTGATGAATACCATCATACTTCCATTTGAAATGGTCAATGCTTGTCTAAACGACTGTTCCATCATACCCCCAAGAATAAATGCCAAAATTAATGGTGGTGCTGGAAATGCAAAAAGGCGCATTAAAAACCCAACTACTCCAAATAGCAATAACATATATAAGTCAAACGTGCTAAAACTAATTGCATACACACCTATAATACTGAACATGATTACTAGCGATATCAGTAACGGACGTGGTATTTTTAGTATTTTTGCAATATATGGGATTAAGGGTAGATTTAATACTAAAAGAAAAACATTACCTAAATACATACTTGCAATAATTCCCCAGAAAATTTCAGGATGGTCCGTCATTAATAACGGGCCAGGTTGTACGCCTAATACCATGAATGCACCTAGCATTACTGCTGTAGTACCAGAGCCCGGAATACCTAAACTCAATAGCGGTACGAATGCTCCACTTGTTGCAGCATTATTAGCAGTCTCTGGAGCAGCGAGTCCTTTGACAGATCCTTTCCCAAACTCATCAGGATTTTTTGCAATCCGTTTTTCTGTGATATATCCAATGAACGATGCGATTGTTGCACCTGCACCAGGAAGTACCCCCAAAATAAACCCAAGAAATGACTGCCTTGTCACAGGACCTTTCATTTCATTGAAATCGCCTTTTGTCAGCCTTAAGCTACCAAGCTTATGTGCATTATTGACAGATAAATCCTTCCTATTTATAATCAACGAACACACTTCAGCTAGTGCAAATAGTCCCAATGCAATAACTAGAAAGTCAAGTCCTTCCAGCAGACTAACATTTCCGAAAGTATAGCGCTGTGTACCAGTTTGCGCATCAATTCCAATTGTTGCCACCATAAACCCAACAACTGCTGAAATCAATGCTTTAACTGTTGACCCCTCCGATAAACTGGATATGGCTGTTAGTCCCATAAACATTAAAGCAAAATAAGCTGCAGGACTAAATGCTACTGCTACACTTGCAAGTGCTGGTGCAAATAACATTAACAAAACAACACTTACTGTTCCTCCAGTAAACGATGCAACTGCTGCAATGGCCAGTGCTTTTCCCGCTTTACCTTGCTGGGCCATTGGATATCCGTCAAATGACGTTGCAACCGTACCCGAAATTCCAGGGGCGTTTAATAATATCGATGCCGTTGACCCTCCAAATACTGCACCATAATAAACACCTGCCATCATTACTAAGGCAGTAGAAGGATCCATTCCATATGTAATAGGAATCATTACAGCAATTGCAGTGATTGGACCAAGTCCAGGCAACATACCGATAAATGTTCCAACAAATACACCAATTAATACAAATAAAATTCCTGTTAAACTAAAAGCTACTTCAAATCCAGTCATAAGACCTTCTAGTGAACCCATATGCTACCTCCTTAATGTGTTGCGCTAAAACGGTAAAATCCCTTCTGGTAAACTGATTTTCAGAAATTGAGTAAAGGTCAAGTAAATAAAAAGGGGGAATAAAATTGAAACAATAATATTTGTTTTAAATTTTTCATACCCTAGAAACCATGAACTGAAAAAGATAAATACTGCTGTTGATACGATAAATCCTAGGACTTCAAGCAAAAGTATATAAAAAAAGATAAATATAAAAACAGCCAATAATGCCCCTATATCTTTTTTTGGAATATCTCTTCTTGCTTTTTGTTCCTTTGTTTCTGAATCCTTTGTAAAATATAGAAGAACTGCCAATCCTACCAACAACCATCCTAATCCTGTTGGTATAACATCTGCATCAACCGGAGAATATGGATACGAAGGGAGGTTTGAAGTCATATATAGATATCCAATACCTACAAGGATTAAAACTATACTTACTTTTTGGTTCATTGTTTTTAGCATCTTTTCACCGCCTAATAATCATCTTTTAAACTATTACAAAACTTGGCTGATCGCTAAGCCATAATGTAGATAAGCCTTAGTTGCACTGCTAAAAAGGTAAAGCCAATGACCATGATCATTGGCTCCACTAATTTTTACCTTATTTTCCAATTCCTAATTCATCTAACAAACCTTGAATTTCTTTCTTTTGATCATCTAAAAATGTCTTATACTCTTCGCTGTTCATATACATTTCGCTCCAGCCATAATTTTTCCTGATATCAGCAAATTCCTCTGAGTCACTTAACTTTTTAAATTTTTCTTCATAGTATTTAACTGCTGCCTCATCCATATTTGGTGGTCCAAAGAATCCACGCCAATTTACAAATGTAGCATCAACTCCTTGCTCTATTGCAGTAGGGAAGTCAGATAAAACCTCACCTTCTAAACGCTCTTCTGATGTAACGGCTAATACTTTAATTTTGCCTGCCTTAACTTGCTCCACAGTTTCTGCTACACCTGTTGAAAACACGTCTACACTGCCATTTAACAATGCTGTTAAAGCTCCACCATCCTGATCCGAAACATATTTAACTTTTGTAACATCCACTCCAGCAGCCTTAGCTATTTTCATAAATTGAACATGGTCCATACTGCCTGGTGAAGATGCACCAACTACAGTAATGCTTGATGGATCTTCTTTCATATCAGCAAATAATTCATTTAAATTATCCCATTTCGCATCAGCAGCTACTGCGAACGCTGCATAGTCTGCAATCATATTTGAAAGTGGTGTGAAATCTTCATGGCCATACTCTGATTGTCCGTTAAGTGGTACTAATAAAATTGGTGGTGATGAAACAAACAGATCAGTATTGCTGCCTTCTTTTTCTGCTATTGAAGCCCAGCCAACAGCGCCACCGCCACCAGGTTTATTAACAACTCCAATATCCTGTTCGATAATTCCGGTTTCATTAAAAGTTTTTCCTACCATTCTAGCAGTTGTATCCCAACCGCCACCCGCTCCAGATGGAGATACAATTTCGATCGGTTGTTCTGGAGACCAATCTCCAGAAGAAGTATCACCGTCTGAACCACTTGCTTCTTCGCTTCCACCTGAACATGCTGAAGCAATAACCATTAATAGGACTAATACTAAAAGTGATAATAATTTTTTCACTACTATTTCCCCCTTTTGTTATTACAATGAATAATCGTCAATCATTGCATCTGCTACTAAGGTTAATATAATTCAGTGAAAATGTAACCGTTTTCAAAATAATGAATAATAACAACTTTTTATATTTTTTGTTTATTTTGTTCACAGTATTATCACAATATTTTAGTAAAGTGAAATTAAAAAACACCTTGAATGTTTATCAAGATGTTTTACGATTTATATTATATTTTCTTTCTGGCCTTCCAACAATTCCATATTCTAATTCAGCTGCACAAGTACCTTCTGAAATCAAATGCTCTAAATACCTCCTGGCAGTAGTTCTTGATGCACCAATTTTCAGGCCCATTTCTTCTGCCGTTATACCTTCATTCATTTCAAACATAATTTGTTCAATTTTTTCCAATGTTAGTGGATCAATTCCTTTAGGTGTTTCCTTTATATTAGATTTCCTTTGTTTTGCCTGGCCAAAGTATTCATCTAAAAAAGATTGATTAATCTCTTCAATTTCATCCAGTGTCTTTTTTGTATCTTTATATTTCTCAATTGTTTCAACAAATCGATCCATTTTCACAGGTTTAATTATATAATCGAACAACCCTTTACGTATTGCTTCTTCAATCATTTCTTTATTTGTTGCTGCAGAAATCATGATAATGTCAAGTTGAGGTTTTAAATCACGCATTTCCTTTATAAGTTCAATACCGAGGATATCCGGCATGAAAATATCTAATAAGACTAAGTCTGGTGAAGTTTCATCAACTAACTTTAATGTTTCTTTACCATTCAATGCTTTACCTACAACTTTAACTCCACTAATTTTCATTAAAAATTCCTCATGAATACCAGCTACCCGATAATCATCCTCTGCAATAATAACTCGAATCATTTAATCACTCCCTATCTGTTTCTTAGGAATAAATACAGAAAAAACAACTCCACCATTTTGTTGATTATGAACCTCAATTACCCCATTAAGTTCATCAATGATTTCTTTTACGGAGCTTAAACCATATCCACGGTCAATTTTTTCCTTTGTAGAAAAACCTATATCAAAAATATAATCGAGGTGTTCCTCTTTAACCCCACAACCATTATCCGAGATATCAAAAATAATATCCTCACCAATATCTGTTGCGAAAAATGTTACCTGTTTTTTATACTCACTATCTACAACTGCCTCGAATGCATTATCAATTAAATTGCCTAATATTGTTATTAATTTTGAAATATCTATTCGCCTTGGTATATGTTCCAAAGAACTATTACTGTCAATATGGAAATCAATCTTTTTCTCAGATGCTTTACTAATCTTACCCAATAATATTGCTTGAACAGCCTTATCTTTGATTTGTTGAAGTACAACGTTATTCTGTTGCAAATGAACGGCTGATTCTGATTGAATAAGTTCAATTGCTTCATTATAGTGTCCAAGTTGAAGCAGTCCAGATAATACATATAACTTATTGGTATATTCATGCGTATGTGCACGAAGATCTTCAGAATACCTTCTAACTTCTGACAAGGCATTAAGCATCTCATTTATCTCTGTCTTATCACGAAAACTTGCTACAACACCAACAACTTCATTATTTTCAAAAATAGGAGTACGGTTCACAATTATTTCTCTATCCCCAATAAACATTTCTTCATCTTTTTTTTGCTCTTTGGATTTTAGTACATTATACATTTTCGTATTGGGAATTATTTCTTCTATTTTCCTGTAACTGTCGTCACCAGATAGTCCGAGAATCTTTCTGGCAGATGGATTCATCATCGAAATATAGCCCGCTTTATCAATTGCAATTATTCCTTCTTTTATTGACTGCAGGATTGCATTCCGATCCCGGTATAACGATGCTATTTCATGAGGCTCTAGCCCATGAGTATCTTTCCTGATATTTCGTGCTAACAGTATACCCCCGATCACACCGATAACTAAAACCAGTAATGATATACTTGTAATCTTTAACAATTTATCATAAACAATAGATTTAATGTCTTCTACCATATATCCGACTGAAACAATCCCAATAATTTTCCCTTGGTCATTGAAAATTGGTGCCTTTCCACGCAACGATGGTCCTAAACTTCCAACCGCTCTTGATGTATAATACTGACCATGAATTAGTGCTTTACCATTGTCGCCGCCCACCATTCGTCTTCCTAACTTATAATCATCAGGATGCGCATATCGAATACTATTGGAATTTCCAATTACAATAAACTCAGCACCTACTTTTTTCCTTATTCTTTCAGCTATTGGCTGAATTACTTCAGCAGGATTTTCTAGTTTAAAAGCATTCTTTACTGAAGGCATAAAAGATACTGTAGTTGCTACATGCAAGGCCTTTTCCCCTATATTCTTAGAAGTTTCCTCCGACTCAATATACGAAATGATACCAGCTAGCAAAATCGTCACGAATAATATCAGCATAATAATTAATCCTAAGATCTTTGTCTGCAAGCTGACTCGTTTCATATGTTATGTACAACCTCTCCACTTCTTAAATTAAACCTATCGTAAACTTATCATAATAGTAAGTAAATTAGAAGAAGAGATTATTCTGTATATATTATAACACTTGGCTTTACGACAAGCCTTAATGATGAAAATCCTTAGTTACACTTATGCAGTAAGAAAGGATTTATACTTTCTTATCTACAAAAAAGAGAGGATTCCTCCCAGCTGAGGTATCCTCTCTTATTTCTACTTTCGCGATAACTGCGCAACCACAATCCCGACTAATATAAGCACAGACCCAACAATGATCCCGATTGTCAATGTCTCTCCTAATATCAACCAGCCGAAGAACAATCCGAACACCGGCACGAGCAATGTTGATAGGGTTGCAGTGACCATATCAATCGTACTCAGCAGCAGGAACCAAACTGAGAAACATAGTGCTGATGCCAATACACCGGTAAAAAGTATGTAAAATATGCTTTCCCCGGTGAGCTGAACAGGGTCTCCCCATTCTGCAAATAAGCTTGCTATGATAATTCCAATTGTCCCAAACAGCATTTGATACGCTGTGACCTGGATCTTATTCATGCCCTGCAAATTTGTCCGATAGTAGACATTTGATGAAGCCCAGGCTATCGCGGCAACAATTATAAGTATTTCACCAAAAATCACTTCAGGATCCTGCACCATGAAGATATCCCAGCCCAGAATCGTCACCAGTCCCAGCATTCCAATGCCTAAACCGATTGTTTTTCCGGCTGATATTTTTTCACCCAAAATCTTTACAGCAAAAATACTGCTCCAAAGTGGCATTGAATACAATAGTACCGATGACTTTCCTGCATCGACAAACTGCATCCCATACATGACAAGCAGAAACACAATCGATGTTTGTAAAATCCCAACAATAATCAGATGCTTCCACATATTACGTGGTAGTTTACCAGCTTTCCACAGCCATACTACAAGAAGCAGTGTGACCGCCCCTGTTCCAAAGCGAAACGCCGAGAATGTAAAAGGCCCCATATAATCAAGTGAGGCTTTCATGAAGACCCATGCATAGCCCCAGATAGTTGTAATGAGCAGAATTAATGCCCAGACAAACCATTTATTTCTTAGTATAGAATTCCCCATATTCAACAAACCTCTTTTTAAAATATAATAAGACAAGTATATTAATTTCCCATTATTCTAGCAATTATCTAGCCTTTAGAAAATTTGGCTTATCGCCATGCCTTTATATAGTTAAGCCTTAATTGCACTTATGCAGTAAGAAAGGATTTATACTTTCTTATCTGCCGATGATACTTTCCGCCCATCCCATTACTCTTATATTTAGTAACTTTCCCAAGTTTTTTAATACCTAAGTTGCATGGACGGCATTATTATTTAATTTTATCCTTAATGTAAGCCTTTACATTAATTGTCATAAGGAGGAGAGAAATGAGGAGAAAATTGTCGTATATTTCATTATCCGTAATTGTTTCGACATCATTTTTCGCAACAACTGGATTGCCTGCAAGTGCTGACATGATACCTAAACCGACCATTGAAAAAAAGGACAAGAAGAATGTTCAGGAAAAGGCTCATCCCAAATTTAGCTGGGGCACTCCAGGTCCAACATCACCTATTTTGCATCCTGGCTCAATAAAAGGTGCTGGTATGGTTGCAGAACCGTTAAACGAGATTGACTCTGTAATGGAATCTATGATTTCTGATAACGTGATGCCTGGCGCTGTAACATTTGTTGCCCGCCGTGGTCACATTGTTCAGCATGAAGCATATGGCGATGCGGCAATTTATCAGGATGATAGCGGAAATCAACTTGAAGACCCTGTCGCAATGAGCAAGGATACTATTTTTGACGTTGCTTCCCTTAGTAAAATATTCACGACCATTGCAGCAATGAAGTTACATGAACAAGGGCATTTTAACCTGGATAATCCTGTAGCGGATTACATTCCGGAGTTTGCTCAGAACGGGAAGGAAAATGTTACTATCCGTCAACTAATGACACACACATCAGGATTCAAGCCATGGGTACCCCTTTATAGCATTGGCGAAAATAAACAGGATCGACTGCAATATGTTTTCGAATACCCATTGGACAATGAACCCGGAACGACATACACGTATAGTGATTTAAACATGATTACATTAGCTGTTATTGTCGAACGGATATCTGGTAAAGGATTGGATCAATTTGTAAAAGAAAACATCACAGAACCCCTCAATATGACTGACACCATGTATAATCCACCTGAAGAATTAAAAAATCAGATTGCTGCAACCGAAGACCAACCATGGACAGATAGAGGTCTCGTCTGGGGCGAGGTACACGATGAAAATGCATGGTCACTTGGTGGAGTCGCAGGTCATGCAGGTGTATTTTCAACAGCAAATGATCTGGCAAAATTAGGTCACATGATGATTAACGAAGGACGTTATGGAAGTAAACAAATTCTTCAACCGGAAACGGTCGAACTGCTTGTCGAAAATCAAATCCCACAATTTCCAGGAGATGAACATGGTTTAGGATTTGAGCTTGCACAAGGCTGGTACATGGATGCCTTATCTGAATCGTCAACTATTGGACATACTGGTTATACGGGAACATCATTTGTAGTAAATCAGAACAACGATACGATTGCTATTTTGTTAACAAACCGTGTACATCCAACACGTGATACGGTTTCTACTAACCCAGCCAGACGTCAGTTTGCCCGCAAAGTTGCAGATGCTATTCCTGTCACTACACCAGGCAAAAATGATACATGGTTCTCTGGTTATGGTGACAACACTGATCAAAAATTAACCGCTGAAGTTAATGTGGAAAATGACACTTCAATTTCATTTGATACATGGTACAGAATCGAACAAGAATATGACTTCGGTGTTGTGGAGATCTCAGAAGATGGCCAAAACTGGACAAGTACAGGAGAATCCTTCACTGGTAGTAGTATCAACTGGCAGTCACAAGAAATTGATATACCAGCTGGAACAAAATTTATTCGCTTTAACTATCAAACAGATAGCTACACAAATGGCCGAGGTTGGTATATTTCAAATCTTCAGCTGAGTAATGGTCAATCAGTAGATTTCGACAGTCAAGACTGGGTAAAACGAGATTACTAATAGGAGGAAAATGATGCAAGCAAAATTCAAGTTATCCTTTATTATGCTAACAATTATCATGCTAATCGTTAGTCCATTAACATATACAAATAACACGGTAAAAGCAGCAGAGGATGAATCAGTTAATGACCTCATTCTTTTAGAGAACGTTCCACAAGCAACAGTACAAGTCACAAATAATCAAGTGGATTTAAGCGCATTACACATGTATAATGATGGCCATTTTAAATCCACCACAGAAAACCTCACCTGGGAATCAACTAATAAGAACGTTGCTACAGTTAATCAAAATGGTGAAGTTACTTATACAGAACAGCCGGGGCGTTCATTTATTACGGTAACAGACGGCACCTACGAGGATAGGATTGCCGTTGATTACAAACCAGACAACACAGCAAACAAAGGAAAACCCTCATTTTCAGGAAAAGTCGTAAAACAGGAAGACGAGCGCTACAACGTCATAGATAAAGCAATTAAAGGCATGACGGTGAAACAAAAAATCGGTCAAATGCTTATGCCGGACTTCCGCAATTGGGATGGCGAAAACGTTACCGAAATGCTACCTGAAATTGAGCAAACGGTAAAAGAATATGACCTTGGTGGCGTTATTTTATTCAGAGAAAATGTTGTAACAACGGAACAAACAGCCGAATTGGTGGCAGCATATCAGGAAGCATCTGAAAAATATGGTTTGCTGATGACAATTGACCAAGAGGGCGGCATAGTTACACGCCTGCAATCAGGAACAGACTTCCCTGGTAACATGGCGATTGGTGCGACACGCTCAACCGACCTTTCCCATAATGTTGGAAAAGCAATCGGTGAAGAACTTAATGCACTTGGTATCAATATGAACCTTGCACCAGTTATGGATGTTAATAATAACCCGGACAATCCGGTTATCGGTGTACGTTCTTTTGGTGGATCACCTGAGTTGGTTGCCGACATGGGCATCGCTTATACGAAAGGATTACAAAGCACCGGTGTAGCAGCAACTGCAAAGCACTTCCCTGGTCACGGGGATACAGCAGTTGATTCCCATCTTGGACTACCGGAAGTTCCTTATGATAAAGAACGTCTAATGGATGTGGAACTTTTCCCATTCCAAAAAGCAATGGAAGCGAACATTGATGCAATCATGACTGCACATGTTACTTTTCCAAAAATAGATGATACGAAAGTTGTTTCCAAAAAAGATGGAACCGAGATTTCTTTACCGGCAACACTTTCGCATAAGGTTTTAACCGGGTTAATGCGTGAAGAAATGGGTTATGATGGCCTGATCATTACGGACGCATTAAATATGAATGCTATTACAGAACATTTTGGTTCAGTCGACGCAGTGATTCGTGCCGTTAAAGCAGGAACAGACATCGTTCTTATGCCTGTAGGACTTGAAAAAGTTGCTGATGGACTTCTAAACGCAGTGGAAACTGGTGAGATTTCAGAGGAACGAATCGAAGCATCAGTTGAACGAATTCTAACCTTAAAAATAAAACGGAAAATCATCAAATCAGAATCGCCAACACCAGTAGATGAAATCGTCGAAAATGCTGAAGAAGTTGTTGGAGCGGAACAACATAAGCAAGTAGAAACAGAAGTAGCAAATAAATCTATTACATTACTTAAAAATAACAATGCACTCCCACTGGAACTTTCAAATGAAGAAAAGGTAGTTGTAGTAGGTAATTCATTTGTTAATAGTTTATATAATGCTGTGACTGAGTACCATCCCAACACAGAGGTTATCCAGACAGCAGGACCATTAAGTGATGAACAGCTTGCCCAGGTACAGAGCGCAAGCGCAGTAATTGTTGGTACGTATACGTATAACGTTAGCGGCCGGTCAGAAGACAGTTCACAAATGCAAATGGTTAATCAACTAATTGAAGAAGCTTCTTCACCTGTTATTGGAGTAGGAATTCGTAATCCATATGACATCATGGCCTATCCGGAAATCGATGGGTATCTAGCCCAATATGGATTCAGGGATGCAAGCTTTGAAGCAACTGCTGCATCACTATTTGGCGAGAACAATCCAACTGGTCTTTTACCAGTAACGATCCCTGGTGAAAATGGCGATGCATTATTCGAATTTGGATACGGGTTATCTTATTAAACATAGAAAAGGAGCGTATTATTTATGAGAAAATATCTAATAACAATAGCAGCACTTCTTTTTGTACTCGGTTCTTTAACCGCGGTCTATGCAAATAATGGCGATAACAACGGAAAATCAAAAGGTAAAGATAAAAAGTTCGAGCTAGGCGTAGACGTTTTACTCGACGAACAAAAGGATTTAATTGAAGGTAAGCAAGTAGGATTAATTACTAACCCTACTGGAGTTGACAAGGATTTAAACAGTATTGTTGATGTTTTACACAACGACCCAGATGTTGATTTAACAAAACTATACGGACCTGAGCACGGTGTACGTGGTAGTGCACAGGCTGGTGAATACGTCGATTATTATATTGATGAAACAACTGGATTACCAGTATACAGTTTATATGGCGAAACAAGAAAACCAACACCAGAAATGCTTGAGAATATTGATGTATTAGTCTTTGATATTCAGGATGTGGGAACAAGATTTTACACGTATATCTACACAATGGCTTATGCAATGGAAGCTGCACAGGAAAACGATATTCCATTTGTCGTACTAGATCGTCCGAACCCACAAGGTGGCGAAAAGGTACAAGGGCCAGTACTTGATCCAGAATACTCTTCATTTGTAGGTAAGTATCCTATTCCATTACGACATGGTATGACTGTCGGCGAACTTGCGAAGTTATTCAATAATGAATACAATATTGGAGCTGATTTAACTGTTGTAGGAATGAATGGCTGGAAACGTAATATGTATTATGACGAAACACCATTAGAGTTTGTTATGCCATCACCTAATATGCCAACAACAGATACAGCTAATGTTTATCCAGGTGCAGCATTAATTGAAGGAACAAACGCATCTGAAGGACGTGGAACAACTAAACCATTTGAATTGCTTGGAGCACCATATATTAATAGCACTGAACTTGCAGCAACCTTGAATGAATTGCATTTGCCTGGTGTTGATTTCAGGGCAGCATCGTTCACACCTGCATTTTCCAAGCATAGTGGCACATTAAGTCACGGTGTACAGATTCACGTTACACACAAGCAATCATTTCACCCTATAAAAACTGGTCTTCATATCGTAAAGACATTGCACGATATGTATCCAGAGGACTTCGCATTCCGCGCTGAAAATAGTGCTGGCATTTCATTCTTCGATTACCTGGTCGGAAATGGTTGGATTCGTGAAGCAATTAAAGAAGGTAAATCAGTAGAATATATGGAGGAACAATGGAAAGATGAATTAAATGAGTTTAAAAATATCCGAGAAGGGTATTTACTATATTAAGAGTTGATAGTTACCCCCATAACTATAAAGGGTGTCCCAATAAATTTGGGACACCCACTTTTTTTTATTCTTTTAGGTATGTCACAGGATCTTATTATTACCAAGAGGTGGTTTAGTAGAATAAATAGAAATAACAATCTACAGGTGGAATGGAACAAGCTTTTCCTGACAGTATCTTTACTACACCGGGTAAAAGAAGTTCCTAATTGCATTTTCTATTTTATAAAGGTATTTTTTCGTAAATTTCACTGCTCTAACTCTCGCAATTGACATACACTGTTACGTAATGTGGGGAAGGTTACAGCTTTTTTAGTAAGGTGTTTTCTAAACGATTGTTGTTTTTGATAAGAATATATATGAACTACGACTGATTAAGGATAATCTTCGTTTGTGTGGCTCTCTGATCACGCAATCACCCCTCCGGGTACAAAGGCGACATCTGTTCAAGCTGAAGCTTTCACAGTGTCTTCCCTAGCCGCGGGCTCACCACGAGCCTCCGACGCATAGGACGTGCTAGTGCAGACGTTACCACAGGACGTGGCTGTACTTAGTCTACCTCGTTCGCAAAGAACGCTCTCTGTGGGGTCTCTTTGGATCGCTGTCCCACAGGAGTATCGCATATTCCAACTGCTGGTTATAATGGTTTAAACCTTGTTTATCCATCACAATAAGAATTTTTAAGTTATAGGTAGCCCACCACCCCAGCGGAGGAAATACACGGAGACTCCTGCGGGTCGGCTAAAGACGGCCACGTCCTGTGGCCAACGCCGACACTAGAACGTCGTGTTCGTCGAAGGAAAGGCATCGGCGAGACTCCGGAGTGCGCAGCACGAGGAGGCTCACCAGCCGCCCTAGGTGCGCGAAGTGTATTTCCGTAGCGGTATCATAGAACTTTAGAAAACAACCAAAAGCGGTAACCACAAAATAGTGGCTACCGCTTAAAAATTATCCTTTTATTGCACCTTCTGTCATACCTTTCGCAATCCGCTGCTGGAAGATTGCATAAAGAATAATGACTGGAAGAATTGCGATTACCAGACTTGCAAATAAAGTTCCCCAGGCGTTTGTATACTGCGCTTCACTACTAATAAAATCAATCGCTAATGCCAGTGTATAGTTTCCTTCCGACTGAAGAAAGATTAATGCCATGAAATACTCATTCCAAAATTGGATTGCATTCATAATCGTAACAGTAATAATACCAGACATGGATAACGGTGTAATTATTTTCCATAGAACACCATATGGTGACATACCATCCATGGCAGCAGACTCTTCCAGCGATTTTGGAATCGTACTGATAAAACTTGTCAATACAAAAATGGAAAATGGAAGCTGGCTTATTGCATACACAATAGCAAGCCCAAAGATATTATCCAATAAATTAAACTGTTCCAACAGGAAGAATAGAGGGATCCAACCGAGTACCATTGGAATCATCATCGCTGAAATATAAAGCGTAAATAAAAAGTTACTGCCTTTAAATCTAATTCTTTCAAGTGCATATGCAGTTGGAACCGCCAGTAATAACGTAAGCAAAGCGCCCACTACTGTTACAATTAAACTGTTAAAAACACTTGTGTCTATATTATATTCTGACCACGCAGTAACGAAGTTTTGAATATTCCATGTCTCTGGAAAGCCCCATGGATTGGCATATATCTCTGCGTTTGATTTAAATGAACCTATGAACATCCAAATAATCGGATAAAGTACAGCTATTGACCATAATATAAGCGGAATTCTAATTCCCGTTCTTGCTATAAATTGACCTACACTACGCTTCACTAGGTTATCCTCCCTTCTCGCAGTTAAGAAAATATAAAATACTTTCTTACTGCATAAGTGCAACTAAGGCTTATCTATATTAAGGCTTGGCGATAAGCCTAGTTTTCTAATACTCTAGTTTTCTAATATTCTACTTTTTCTCTTCGCATAAAGAACTGTAAGATTAACACAGTTATCAGAGAAAGAACTAAGATCATTACTCCGATTGTTGCACCATATCCAAAGTTATATTGCCGAAATGCTTGCTGATAGAGATACGACCCCATAACGTGTGTAGAGTTATTCGGACCGCCTCCCGTCATGATTTGCACAATAATAAAGGAACCGTTTAACGTTGTGATAACGATATATAAGATAGAAATTTTGATCTGTGGCCATACAAGTGGTAAGGTCACCTTCCAGAATTGCTGCCATTCATTTGCTCCATCTATTTCAGCTGCTTCATAAAAGCTTTTTGAAATATTAGCAATACCACCCATCAGTAAGAGCATGAATAACCCTATACCTGCCCATATTGACGGAAGAACAAGACTCGGTAAGGCCCAATCTTCGCTGCCTAACCATGGCTTAGCCCAACTCTCCAATCCAAGGAATTCAAGACCTGAATTAACAAGACCTAGACTTGGGTTATAAATAAACGTCCATAAAATACCAATTACAACGACAGACATTATATTCGGGAAGAAAAAGATGATACGGTAAAATGGCGCTTCTTTTATCTTTAATTGCGTTAATGCTACAGCAATAAACAAAGCCATAATCATTATACCGATAACCTTTGTGACAACAAGAAAATAATCATGCCAGATTGTAGCGGGGATTATCTCATCTTTAAATAACTTTACATAGTTATCAAACCCAATAAACTCTTTTACCTGTGACGAACCTGACCATTCAAAGAAAGAATAGTATAGACCACTAAACAAAGGATATAGGGTAAAAATACTAAACATTATAAAAGTTGGAATAAGGCAAAAGGCAAGAAATAGGTATTTTTGTTTTTTAGACTGTACCATCCAATCACTCTTTCTAAAAAATAAATATATGGAATGTAAAGCTATAGAAGCCCGCTTCACATTCCATACCGTTACTTAAACACACTTACTTATTGATTACGATATTCAGCAGCTGCTGCTTCTGCTTCTTCAACAAACTCTTCTGCAGTAATGTTACCCAGCATCAGAGATACAAGTGAATTACTAATTGGTGTCTCAAGATCTGAACTCATTGGATGTGGTTTATGGTGAATTTGTACTTGTTCAGGGTCATTTATCATCTCATTAGCATCGATTAAATAACCAGGAACATTTTCGTTTGAAGCCAAATCTACACCCTTAAGGTTCATGATAGCACCAGTGTGTTCTGAGAATGATTTCGCGTATTTTTTCGTAAAGACAAACTCAACAAAAGCTTTAGCAGCCTCAGGGTTTTCAGCCTGTTCTGCTATTGCTAATGGTCGTAAATCCGGAACAATTGCCATTGGCTCACCTGATTCCTGCATTGGTGATGGAATAAATCCATAGTCAAAGTCTTCCGGTGTATCGTTAGCCATTTCATTTGGTAGCCAGAAACCTACTGGGATAAATGCATTATCATGAAGCAGGAAGTTCATTTGTGATTGTGTATGGTTCAATGCACCAAAACCAGGATCAATGTATCCTTCTTCTGCCATTTTTTCTACCTTTTTCATTACATTTAAAACTGGTTCACTAGTCCAGGCACCTTCAGCACCAGTGATAACATCATTTAATAATTCATCTCCGCCAGCTGCACCAAATGCAGGATACAGCATACCTCTTAAGAAATAATAAGGGTGCTGACCAGTCGTTACAAATGGAGCAATGTCAGCAGAATCCTGAATATTCCCCATTGTGCTCATGAAACTATCAAAGTCTTTTGGTACTTCCCAGCCTTCTTCTTCAAACCAGGCTTTGTCATACCATGTACCCCATGTGTCGAATACTAATGGCAAGCTGTAAATATCTCCATCGTACTTAGCTGGTTCTACAATAAAACTGTCAAGAAGTGGTGAACCATCTTCTAGTTCAATGTCTTGAATCCAATCTGACAGATTCATTAACTGTCCATCTTCAACCATTTGTGTTTCACTTGACCCGGCACCATCAATGTATACAACATCAGGTGGATCGTCTGAAACCCAACGGGATCTCATTTCTTCATTAATATTTGGACCAGCATGTTCAACAACTTCAACGTCAGGATACTCTTCTTTGAATTCTCCAATTACTTCTTTCCACCAAGAGTCACCATAACCGCCGACAAAGTATTGAATCTCCATAGTTCCATTTACTTCTCCGTCGTTCTTCACATCTTCATCAGTTTTGCCATCAGCTGATGAATCTCCACCATCATCTGAACAGCCTACTGCCAAAAGAAGCATAACAACAGCTACCCATACTAAAGGACTTTTAAATAACTTCTTCAACCTAATTTCCCCCTTTGTATTAATAAATATATATGAAACCATTAATAGTTTATGAAACTATCAATGTTGTTTCAGACATTGTGCTGTAATGCATAATTAATTGCATCCCGAACATATCCATTACTGTACTCGATTGCATCCATGGCTTTCGGGTATGTAACACCTCCTTTAATCATCACAATTGCTGGTTTAACCTCATTTTTAGTAGATTTAAGAGTTTCTTCAGCTTCCTCATAAGAAACATTCGTAATTTCAATAATCGTACGCTTTGCTCGTTCCATTAGTTTGTAATTGCTTGCGTGAACATCAACCATCAGATTTTCATGAACTTTACCAAGCTTAACCATTGTTGTTGTACTTATCATGTTCAGCACCATTTTATGGGCTGTTGCTGCCTTCATTCGTGTAGAGCCTGTTAATACTTCTGGGCCAACAACGACTTCTATATCACACTCGGCAAATTGGCTAATCAATGATCCTTCATTACATGATAACGAAACCGTGTAAACACCAATATCTCGTGCATATTTTAGTGCACCAATCGGGTATGGCGTACGACCACTAGCAGTAATCCCAATTACAACGTCTTTGTCAGTGAGGTTTTTTGCTTTAAGATCATCCGCCCCCTGTGTTTCATCATCCTCTGACCCTTCTACTGCACTGAAGAATGCTCCATTTCCACCAGCCATAACGGTTTGCACCATGTCTGGCGGGGTCATGAAAGTTGGCGGACATTCAGATGCATCAATTACACCAAGTCGTCCACTCGTGCCAGCACCTACGTAGAAAAGTCGTCCACCATCTGCCAGCGCTTTATAAATATGTTCAATTGCTTTATCGACTTTAGACAAAACTGCTTCAACTGCTTTTGCCACTTTCTGATCTTCATCGTTGATCGTCTTTAAAATTTCCATAGTTGACATTTGATCCAATTGCATACTTTTTTCATTTCGCTTTTCGGTAGTTAACTTTGATAATTCCATTGGCATGTAATTCTCCTAACATTCACGTTGTAGATAAATTATTTAGTAGTTTTATAATTTTTATATAAAAGCGCTTTCAGTTATTTGATATAATTATAGTGCCAGTGAATTATTTTGTCAATAAAACGTAAAAATTTAGTAATAAAATTTCAATAAGCATAGTCTTATTTTATTTTATGCTAGATATAAAATGAAAATAGCTATTTTTTCAAAATAAAATCATTTCTTCTCCTTTGAGTCTTCTTCCCTTAGAAAGGAGACTGCTTCTCTCGTTTCATCTAAATGATGAATAGTTTCTTCATAATCCTCTGATGCTAAACACATTAATAAAATGTCTATTAAATGTAGCTGGGCAATTCTGGAGGAAGTTGCACCACTTCTGAAAGTCGCCTCTTTTGCTGCAGAGGTATGCAACTGTATGTCGGAAAACTTGGAGACTAATGAATTGCCATACTTTGTTATGCTAATCGTTGTGGAACTCTTCTGTTGGGCAAGATCCAGTAATTTACCTACTTCTTTCGTGCTGCCAGAAAACGAAATACCAACAACCACATCCTCTGGGCCTTTATTGGCAATTGCGGTGGCTGCCATATGTACATCCGAAAAGGACTGAGCATTTTTATCAATACGAATAAACTTCTGTTCTGCATCTTTAGCTGCTATGTAAGAAGCACCAAATCCAATAAATACGATGGATTTTGCATTTGATAAAGCAGTTACAGCTTTCTTTAAATTCTTTTCACTCATAATATCTACTGTTTCTTTAAGTGTTTGAATCGTATTTGATGTCACCTTATCGATAATATCTTTAAAATCTTCATTTCGTTCTATATCCCTATATCCTTTCACCGATCCGGCCTGTAAATCACCTGCTACACGAATCTTCAACTCTTGGAACCCATTGAATCCCAACGATTTACATAAACGGATGACAGCTGCACTGCTTGTTTGACTTTTTTCCCCAAGCATTAATGCTGTTAGAAGAATTGATTCCTCTGGATTATTCAAAATATACTCTGCTATTTTCTTCTCTGAGGGTGGTAAACTATTGACCATCTCTTTCAATATGACAAGTCCACCTTTTACATGCGACACACAATCACCTTCTCTTTTAATTAGAGTGTTGAAATAATATTTTGAACTACATTAGAATCCGGTTTTATATTTTGCAGTAAATAACTGCCAATTAATGATCCGCCGACAGGAAGCATTATTGGAATCGTAATAGTTAGATTTTTATATTCCTGCAGTTCAGCTTCAAGTAGTCTTGGCAACACTTCAGTATCACTAAAAACACCACCACATAACACTACTCTTGCTTCTTCATCTGGTTTAAAAAGTTTCATATATAATGTTCGGATACTTAAGCTTAGTTCATTTACTATATTATCCATAATATGCTCAGCAACCAAATCATTTTGTTTATAGGCTTCAAATACCAGTTTAGAAACAGGAGATATTTTACTTTTAGGTATTGGTGAAGCATAAATTCTCTGTATAAAGTCATATGGGTGTGTCACAGCAAAATATGTACAAAGCATTTCAAGTAAAATGGTTTTCTCTCCACGACCATCATTGGCTTTTAATGCCGCCATAATTCCCTGACGACCAATATCATAACCACTACCTTCATCACCAAACAAGTAACCCCAGCCACCTACTCGATCATGCTCCAGTTGCTGATTAATTCCATAGGTTATCGAACCAGTACCTGAAATTTGGACAATACCTGGTTCACCATATGTTCCAGAGTATAGAGCATTAACTGTGTCTGCTTCAACACATACCGTTACACTATTGGAAACCATTTGTTTAAGAATGTCTTCTAAGTCAGCTTTTGCTTTAGCATTGCCGACACCCGAAATGCCAGCAAATACGCTTGAGATTTTTTCAAACACGTCTGGTACTTGTTTTTTCATGTCTTGCATCATTGTGTCTAATGTTTGTATTAGTTTTTCACGGGACATAACATTTGGATTAGTGGGGCCTGCTGTTGTTTTAGCAACTATTAGACCATCCATGTCTGCAATAACTGCTTTTGTTTTCGTTCCACCCCCGTCGATTCCTGCTACATATTCCATCAGATTTCACCCTTGATTTATTATTTCAATACTTTTGTTGTTTCTCCAAAATTATAATCTGATTCGTTTGTTATATCAAGGTTACTTTGATCATATAGGTGACATGCAACCCAATGGTTTTCCTTTACTTCCCGATAAACAGGCTTCTCTATCGCACATCGTTCATGCGCCTCAGGACATCTTAGTCTAAATGGGCACCCTGATGGTGGGTTCGATGGATCTGGCACATCCCCTTGTAAGATAATCCGTTCTTTTTTCTCAGAAGGATGATTAGAAGGTATAGCTGAAAGCAGAGATTTTGTATACGGGTGTAGCGGATCGCTATAGAGTTCATCCGTTTTGGCTGTTTCCATCATTTGACCAAGATACATCACGCCAACCCTATCACTCACATGTCTAACTACATTCAAATCGTGAGAAATAAAAAGGTACGTTAATTTCAGGTCTTGCTGCAGCTCGATTAACAAGTTTAGAATTTGCGCTTGAATAGAAACATCCAAAGCTGACACTGCTTCATCAAGAATTACAACCTTTGGATTTAAAATCAGAGCTCTTGCAATACTGATACGCTGACGCTGGCCACCACTAAATTCATGGGGATGACGGTTAATTTGTTCCTTAGACAATCCCACTTTTTCAGCTATATCCATAATCCGCTGTTCAGCTACTTTTTTCGAACAAATATTATGTGTTAACAATGGTTCTAATAATAAATTCCGAACTGTCATTCTTGGATTCAATGAACTGTATGGATCCTGAAATATCATTTGCAAATCTCTTCGCAGTTTTCGAAATTCCCTCTTTGAATAATTCATGATATCTGTTCCATTATACAAAATCTCACCCGATGTAGGCTCATGCAACCGTAATATGGAACGACCAGTAGTAGATTTGCCACATCCGCTTTCCCCTACTAACGAAAATGTTTCCTCTTCATTTATTTCAAAACTAATCCCATCGACCGCTCTTACAACGTTATTGGTTCTTTGCAGAATTCCTGACTTCTGAGGAAAGTGTTTTTTCAGGTTACTAACCTTCAACATTACTTGATCTGTACTCATTACTTTTTTCCCCTCCCTCTTGATAAAGCCAGCATCTGCTGGTGTGATCATCATCTATTTGAAAAAGTGGCGGATCCTGCTGCCTGCAAATATCCATGACATGCGGACATCTTGATGCAAACCTGCAACCTGATTCTTTCAATTCTGCAGGAGCAGGAACATTGCCAGGGATTGAATATAATTTTTTCGTCTTATCTCCTAGTGACTGTACAGATTCCAGTAAACCGACTGAATAGGGGTGTGTCGGATTATCAAAAAGCTGTTCAACTGTTGATTCTTCAACTAATGTCCCTGCGTACATTACCGCAACCCGTTCACATGTCTCAGCGATAACACCTAAATCATGTGTAATCATTAGAATAGAAGTATCATAATCTTGCGTTAGATCATTCATTAAATCGAGAATTTGCGCTTGAATAGTAACATCTAGTGCAGTAGTCGGTTCATCCGCTATTAGCAATTTTGGTTTACAAATTAATGCCATTGCAATCATAACTCGTTGACGCATTCCACCTGAAAGCTGATGTGGATACCGTTTCAATAACTGCTTTGGCTCAGCAAATCCTACCTTTTCAAGCATATCAATTATCATGTCTTGCATTTGCTTTTTTGTATACTTTCCATGGAATCGAAGTACTTCTGAAATCTGATGCTCAACCGTAAATAACGGATCAAGAGCTGTCATTGGCTCCTGGAAGATTATTGATATTTCATTTCCACGTATATTCAGCATTTCTTTTTTTGACAGTTTTGTCAGATCAGTAGATTCATCAAGAATGATACTCCCATTACTAATACTCAATACATCTGGTAATAGGTTAAGAATTGACAGTGACGTTAAACTTTTACCGCTACCGGATTCACCAACTATTCCATATTTTTGTTTTTTCTTTATAGATAAGTTTAGTCCGTTTACGACATTATGATTTTGCTTATCCAAAGTTACATCTACTGAAAGATCGTTTATATCCAATATTGTACTCATTAAGATCCTCTCCTCAAAGTATCAATCCGTTCGAGGGCATCGGGTTGTGTATAAGCGATTTTCCCCATAATAACTTGCCTTTTTGCGCCTGTCGCTGAAGGAAGTTGATTATACTTTCCGAGAATACATTGAAACCCTAATACTGCAAATGCCATAGCTTCTTTTAAATCACTAGAAATATCAAAGTGTTCATGTGTGAAAATGATCACTTCAGGTAAATGATAGTTTAACCGTTCGATCAAATATGGATTATAACTGCCCCCACCACCAACAATGACCTCATCAATCTTATACCCTTTATCCATTAAAAATTGATTGTAACTATGGGCTATGGTTAGTACTGTCCACTCGCTGACAGTCGCAACTAAATCTTCTGGATTCATCTGTCCGTATTCTTTAAAAATTTCATCAACAAACTGATTACCAAACAACTCTCGACCAGTGGTTTTAGGTGGTTCTTTTTTAAAGTAGTCGTGACTCATTAGTTTGGTTAACAGCCGCTGATTAATATTACCTCTATATGCCATCTCGCCATCTTTATCGTAATTACGTTTGCCATTCGTCAGCCGATAGACAACCTCGTCAATCACCATATTCCCAGGGCCTGTATCAAATGACTGTATGCCATCACTGTTACTATTTTCTGGTACGTAGGTTACGTTGCCAATTCCGCCAATATTTTGGATAGCACGTGATTTGTTCGGATTTTTAAATAATAAGTAATCAACATACGAAACAAGTGGAGCTCCTTGTCCACTCGCCGCCATATCTGCAGTTCGAAAATCGCCAACAACTGCAATGCCAGTTTCTTCAGACAAAACAGATATGTCTCCTATCTGCATGGTCCCGGCGACATCAAGATTAGATTCTCCATCAAAGGGCTGATGATAGATTGTCTGTCCGTGCGAGCTAATAAAATGAATATCATTCTTTGATACGTTTGCTTGTTTCAGCAATTTGTTTACAACACTGCCAAACTCTTTTCCAAGGAACATATTAATCGAATTTATCTTTTGTAAAGTTGCTGTAGACGGACTGCAAACCTCCATTAACGCATTACGCACATCCGTATCGTAGTGTTGTGTTAGCGAATCTATAATGTTTACATCCACATTATCCTTTTTCTCTTCTATCTCAACGAGCACTGCATCTATGCCATCTAATGAGGTGCCTGACATTAAACCTACACCCAATGCTTTTCCCATCTTTTTCACCTCTACATTTACTTCTTATTTCAATTTCGGATCTAATATATCTCGTAAACTATCACCTAATAGGTTGAAGCAGAATATTGTAAACACAATTGCACCTGCTGGGAACAATATTGTCCATGGTGCAAATTCCATATATGCCCGGGATGAATTAAGCATAACACCCCAGGATGGGTCTGGAGGCTGCACACCAAGACCCAGGAAGCTTAATGCTGCTTCAGTCAATATAGCTCCGGACAATCCAAGGGTTATTTGTACAATAAACGGTGCCATGATATTAGGTGTTATATGTTTTGAGATAATTTTTACAGGGGAAACACCTATTGCTACAGCATTTGTGATATATTCATTTTCTTTCACACTAATAACAGTTCCTCTTACAACCCTTGTAAATACCGGTGTGAATACAATTCCAATTGCTATCATTGTATTGGTTACACTTGGTCCCAGTACAGCTACTATAGTTAGGGCTAATAATATATCAGGAAATGCAAAGAATACATCCATTATCCGCATGATAATCTGGTCAGCTTTCCCTTGGAAATAACCAGCTAACAGCCCGAAAATCAAACCACCGGTAGCTCCTACACCAACTGCGATTAAGCCTACTTTCAAAGATACCTGTGTGCCATAGACAATCCTTGAAAATATGTCCCTGCCAAATTCATCCGTACCGAAAATGAATTGTCCGCTCGGCCCCTCCATTGTATGTTCTGTAAACATCTGCTCAGGGCTATACGGTGCAATAACAGGTGCGAGAAACCCGACAATAATAACTAACAATACGCCAATACTTCCTATTAGCCCAACTTTATCCTGTCTTAAACGTTTCAGAAATTGTTTCATTGAATCACTCTTTCTATATTCTAAGTCGATTATTATTTGTAACTTATTCTAGGATCTAAATAAGAATAAAGAATATCAACTAGTAAATTAATCATCACAAATACAAATGCTATAAATAGTACTGCACCCTGCACGACCATAAAGTCACGTTGTGTTATTCCTGTAAGTACTAGCTGCCCCAATCCAGGCAATGAGAATATTTGTTCAATGATGACCGTCCCACCTAACAATGTGCCAATTTGCAAGCCGATAATGGTTAAGATGGGGATCATGGCATTTCTGAGCGCATGCTGAAAAATTACAACTCTTTCTTTTGCACCTTTTGCACGAATTGTACGTATAAAATCCTGTCTCAATATCTCCAGTACTGATGAACGTGTCATCCTCATTACAGCTCCGGCCATTGCTGTTCCTAAAACAATCGATGGTATAACCATAATTTCCAAATTTCTCATTGGATCCTCGAAGAAACCAACATAGCCAACTGGAGTACTATAAGAGAACATTAACGACAAAATAAGTATCAGAACTGTTGCCAAAGCGAAATTTGGTACTGATACACCTAATAAAGATATAATCCGAACCCCAAAATCAACATTACTATTACGTTTCATAGCAGCTATAATACCTAGTGGAATTGCTATAACCCACGAAATTAGTGCAGATAAAAAAGTTAACTCAAACGTTAATTTAAAACGGTTCAAAATATCAGGCAACACTTCTTTTCCTGTTCGCATAGACTCGCCAAAGTCTCCTGTCAGAACTCCACCTATCCAATTCAGGTACTGTTCATATAAAGGCAAATTCAACCCAAAGTCCTGTCGAAGCTGTTTCAACGCTGCAGGTGTTGCATCCGTACCTAATATTGTCTGCGCAACATCACCTGGAACTACGCGCATAACAACAAAAATAAATAAAGATACTCCGAAAAGTACTGGGAATAGCATCAATATTCTTCTCATTATATATGTATACATCGTTACTCACCCTTAATAAGAGAATAGAAGAGTGCTGCTGGAAAAGCAGCACTTCTACTATTATTTTTTATAGACATGATCAATATCTTCACCATTGTGAGCGTATGGTGTAAAGTCTTTCACACCGTCTCTAACTGCCACATAGTTCTCAGGAGAAACTAAAAATAAATTTGGTGATAAATCAAGTAGTTTTTCCTGCGCTTCAACATAAATTTCTTGTCGTTTCGCCTGGTCAACTGTACTTTTTCCTTTTTCTACAATCGCATCATATTCTTCATTTGAGAAGTTCCACACATTTGCAGAACCGTCTGTATGGAAGAAATAATTCATTGCACGATCAGGATCTGTACCAGAGCCATTTCTGCCAACTAATATATCAGCAGAAGTATTTGACCATGTATCAATATATTCGCCCCACTCAATTTGTTTAATCTCAGCATTTACTCCAATTTCCTTCCATTGCTGTTGCAGAAGTTGTGCAGTGTCGACCATATCAGCATATGTTGATGCTGTTGTTATCTCCGTTGAAAACCCGTCTGGATAACCGGCTTCAGCAAGTAAATCCTTCGCTTTTTCTAGATCGCGTTGATAAAGCTCTTCTTGTTCTATATCAATTGACCAGTCCCCCATAGCAGGAGCTATTGGACCGGTAATAATTGCTTCACCATCCCAAACAACATCAGCAATATTTTGACGATCAGTTGCTAAGCTTAATGCCTGTCTTACTTTTTTATTATTGAAAGGTTCTTTGTCTACATTAAACCCAATGTAACTATACTCTAACGATTGATAACCCATAATGTTAACTGCATCTTCACCTTCTAGTAATTCCGTTGATTTAGCGGTTAACGTTGTCATATCAATCTCACCAGTTCGGATTGCCGATAATCTGGCAGCTTCTTCTTTCATCGTATAATATTCTACTCGATCAAGCTTTGGCACATCTTCAATATAGTAATCTTCATTTTTGGAAAGTGTGACACTACTATCAGGTACCCACTCTTCAAATACAAATGGTCCAGTTCCTACTGCCACTTGTTGTAAATCACCATTCTCTTCAACAACTTCTTTTGGAACAATTGCTGCACTTGAATTAGTTAAGTGTGACAGGAACGTCGCATTAGGTGCAGCTAATTCAAACTTGATTTTATAGTCGCCCATCACTTCAATATTTTCTACATCTGAAAAATAAGAGCTAATATGTGATGCAGTTTCTTCATCCATGATACGTTCAAAACTGTACAGGACATCCTCTGCTGTCATTTCCCGGCCATTATGGAATTTTACTCCTTCTACCAAATTGAAAATATAGGTTGAATCGTTTGGCTGTTTCCAATTTTTTGCTAGCTGTCCTTTAATCTCCATGTTTTCATCAAATGAAACAAGTCCTTCATATACCTTGGAATAAACTCTAACTGATGAATGAGCAGGTGTTTTATGTGGATCTAACCCTGCAGGTTCCTGATCATTTGCAATTTTAAGTACTTGTTCTGCAGTTTCTTCTCCACCATCATCCCCGTCAGCAGTTGTTTCACTGTCATCTGAGCATGCTGTAACAACCACAGCAACCATAAGTAATAGAAAAAACAAAAATCTTTTTTTCAACATAATAACTCCCCTTTTATTTACGATATATTCTTAAAAATCTCCTCAAAAAGTTCTTTCCTGAATGGGTTAATATTCTTTGGCTGATCTACGTGCAATCTATTTGTTAATAGACCAACTGCGACGTTTCTCTCTGGTTCAATCCATAAAGCGGTCCCAGTAAATCCCGTATGACCAACCCCTTCCGGATAAACGTCTGAAGTCTCCCAGCCTAATCCTCTATTATCTACCTGTTTTTTTAATGATTCTTTTATCAGAGCATTAGAAATAACTTTCTGTTCTCCGTAAATTCCCCCTTTCAAATAAAGTTCTCCTATTGAGACTAAGTCTTTAACATTCGAAAATAAGCCAGCATGACCTGATTCACCACCAAAAAAATAATAGGTATTCCCATCATTTACTTCTCCTAAAATAGGGACATTTTGATTACGCCAATTAGTAAAATGAAAATTTCTATCACTGCACATTTTCTGCTCAATTCTATTGCCAAATTCAGTTGCCGCAATATTACTTTTAGAATGAGGATTATATGTAAGTGTTTCTAAATCCAATGATTCAACCAACTGATTCTGAATTACATGCTGTAAACTAGATTGATAATAATATTTAATCACTTCTCCAAGTAATATAAAATTTAAATCACTATAAACTACTTTTCTACCTTCCTTATGTGTCAAATCAATAGAATTCAATATCGCAAATAAGGAATCGCCCTTCGTGTATGCATAAAAAGAGTGCCATGCCTTCAACCCGCTGCTATGTGTCAGTAATTGCTTAATAGTAATAGGTGCTAATACTGAATTTTGCACTGATTGCGGCAAACATTTTTCAAGTTTTGTAGTTAAAGATAAAGCGTTTTCAGAAATCATTTTTAAAATAACCGTTGAAGTTACTATTTTAGTAACACTCGCAAGGTCAAAAACAGTATCAAGGTTACACTGTGTTCCTTCAACTTGGTTTGATAACCCAAATGCCTTATGATAGGCTTTTTTTCCATTTACCGATATGTAACATACACAGCCAGAAAAGTAGTCATCATCCATGTACTTTCTAAAAATACGTTCAATATTTTCGTATTCTATCATTATCAACCCACCTATTACCTGTTTTGAATAACCTCTCTAGTTTTATCTAGAAAATCAACAGATTGCTCAAAGTTTAGAGACGCCAATCCTGTGAATAGGATATCAACAATATTCAGCTGAGCGATTCTTGAAGCAGTAGCCCCACTTCTTATACTCTTTTCCAACGGTGATGCATATAAATTTACATTAGCAAGTTTTTGTACTGTATTACTGCTGTAGCCAGTTAACGAAATAATGTTTGCGTTATTCTTTTTGGCTATTTTAACTGTATCAATAATCTCTTTCGTTTCTCCTGAATAAGAGATGGCGAGTACTACGTCCCTGTCATCCAAATGAACTGCTGAAGTAAGTTGTGTATGACTATCTGTTAAAGCTTCACACCACTTGTTAATGCGCTTACATTTTTGTTCAAAATCAAAAGCAACAATTGCTGAGGCCCCAACACCTATTACTACTATTTTTCGTGCGTGATCCAGTTTATCGATAGCTTTATCCATAATGTCTTCGTCAATCAGTGCTAACGTACTTTCAATGGAACGATAATTATTATGTGAAATGAATTTAATAATCTGTGATAAGTTTGCATCAGCAGCTATATCTTCATATCTGTCAGTAGTAATTCCATCCTGATTTGCGGATGCAGAGATACTTAATTTCAGTTCTCTAAATCCTTTAATATGTAATGAACGACACATGCGAATAATTGTAGCCTCACTAGTCTTAGTATTCTTCGCAAGCTGGGCTATCGGCATATCCAATATAGCCTTTGAATTGTTGATTATATAATTTGCAACCTTTTGCTCAGAAGGTCTTAACGTAGATAATCCTTGCTTGATTCGTTCCATGCCATTAAACATAAGCTTCAACTCATCCTTTTCAGTTACCTAGAAAAATAAATTACTATTTTAGAAGTTTAACTCCTTAAATATATACCACTTATGTAGTTAAGCTACATTTTAGAGTAATATTTTTAACATGTCAACAAACTTTAGTAATTTTCTAATAATTAGGCATGCGAATTTATAAGCTTCTTTTGCCAAAAAAAGAGAGTGCGCACTATGCACACCCTCAACTCTTCAGCTATCCCTCTATCATCCCACAAAACGCCTGGGCAAATTGCTGACATCTTACTACATCCTGTTTATCAGGTTCAAGGTCAACTATTAAGCGCTCCGCAACTAAATTTGCTTGCTTTTCTTTAAACCTTTCCCCCATCATTTGAGATGCTCCACCATATGAATCGTAAAAGGAATCCCCGGATCCGAAGACACCGACAATTTTTCCGGTAATGTCCACGTCATCGAGTTCCTCATAAAAATCCTCAGCTTCATATGGCAACTCGCCATCGTCCCAGGAATACGTGCCAACCAGTACTCCATCATATTCCAGAAGTTCTTCTACATCTATTGGATCAAGATCGAAAGTTTTTGTGACGACTTCATGCCCTCTATTTTCGACTACTTCCGCAATAATCTCTGCCATTAATTCCGTATTACCAGTCATGCTTGCATATAACATAAGTACCTTACTCATAAAATCTCCTCCGATACACCGAAGTATTCCATTTTATTTTAATGGTTAGTAAGAACGGATTTCAATTAAATTATCAAGATTTAGCGAAATTTCTTTGGGTTTGTGACAGAATTGTGATCAAAAAAGTTGAACTCTCTGGGTGAGAGTTCAACTTTCTAATTTAATTTAGATGCTGTCTTCAATTCCTTTAATAATTTCCTGAATGTGTGGTAAAACCTCACTTATTTCCACATTTACGTGTAGTTCTTTTACAAGTGGTTCCATAATCGATGCTGTTTACTTATCCATCATTATCTTCTCAGGGATTCCTTCCGTTAGCTGCAGCATTTTTATCAATTGGCTCTGCAGAAGTCCAATATCTGTGCTGTCATATAATAGGTCTTGAAAAAAATGCTATACCTTGCGCATGATCAGCTGCTACAACTAAGGCTGGAAATGCAGGTCTTCCACCATGGTCCTCCTGTACTGGTATATCCAAATGTGTTACGGCAAACTCTATCGTTGCCGGAATTTGATTTGCAAGTTTTTTGGCACGTTTTAAATCAAGCTCAGATACTTCAAGCTTTACTTCTTTAGGTTTATTGTAAGCTTTAAGTGAAATAATTTTATTTTCACCTGATTCAGGCATTTTTGCCAGAACTTTTCCCTCGGAATAAAACAACATCATGATCCCAGTTATCGCCAAAGTTATAAAGTTAAACTACTTGATCGTTCACGTCTTTGAACCAATCAGCCAGTAGCACATCAGCTTCATTATATGTATCATTTGCAGATTGAAATTTATCATCCGGTTGTTCAGGTCCAATTTCAACCTTCAATTTTGGATCCGTTTGACTTGTTCACAAAAAAACTATGCAGATGCATATTGTCCCAATTAAATGCTAGTTGAATTACCTCATGAAGGTCACGAAAGGTTGAGTTACTGTCCATTTGAATAGTTCGCCAAACAGGTACACCTACATCCTCTAACGCTATTTTAAATTCGTAAATCATTATGCCACATCACTTTATATTTAGTGTAGCATATTGTCCGCTGTTGCTCTAATACTATTAGAAAGGCTTGGTTTTTCTACATGCCTTTCTATTAGCTGTTGATAAAGTAAACGCCATTTGCTTCCAGATAATTAGCGGACACAGCGGCTGCTATTTCGGTAAAAAAGTGCTTTTTGAGGGATACGCGGACACAGGAGCACTTATTTAACATATTTTCATATAAAACAGGGATTATTTCAGCAAATAAGGTATCTGGTGTCCGCTTGAACTTTAATACTATTGTTTTCCATAAAATAAGGTCCCTCATGTCCGCTAAAGTTCAAGTATTCCCTCGCTGTTCTTTTGTTTTCGTTTAACAATGACACGATTTACTACTATAAGACGATTAAACCCTATAATACAGTCATTTTTATCTTATGGTCATAAGGCATTTGATGTTGATTGTATTATTTTTTTCAAAAATAATACTTTGTGTAACTATATTCGATTTTCAGGACGAAGAAGTGGCAACAAAATATCGACAATTTTGTGGAAATTTAAAAATACTGAGTTAGCCGCTGAGATGGTTTAATTAAGGCAGTTATGCTTAGAAAACTCGGCAACCGCCAGGCCTTAGTTGCACTTATGCAGTAAGATAGGATTTATACTTTTTTACCTGCCAATAAAAAGAAGCCCTTATAAGGCTCCTCTTTTGCTAACTGAATTTCGGAATACAATTTCATGTGGGACGGTAATCCGTTTAGCGGGTTCTGATTTATCTATAGTTTTTTCGATAAGTGCTTTGGCAGATTCTGCTCCTAATTCGTGTATATGAATATCAACGGTTGTCAGGGAAGGCCGAATGATCTCCGACAGATAAACATTGTTGAAACTAACTAATGAAATATCGTGTGGTACAGAAATTCCCGCTTCTTCCAGTCCGCTCAGCACACCTAGACTCATTAAGTCATCACTGATCACCAATCCAGTAGGGCGAACTTTAAGTGACAGCAGGGTTTCAACTGCTTCTCGCCCGCCTGATTTTAAGAATTCGGTGTGGATTTTATATTCCTCACAATTTTTCAATCCTGCTTCTTTTACTGCAGTTTGATAGCCAGCTTCACGATCCATCGTTACGAATAACTCTTTGGACCCGCCAATGAATGCAATTCTTTCATGACCGGTTTCAATCAAATGGTTCGTAATTTCCTTACCGGCTGTGAAATTATCGTTATCAATATGTGTAACTTCATCGATATCCTCATAGGGCTTACCTACAATTACGTAAGGAAAATTTTTGTCATGTAAAAAATTCATAACTCTATCGTTTAAGCGTGAATATAATAAAATAATCCCGTCAACGTAGCTTCCGTATACCATTCGTTGCACTTCGGCAAAAATTTCCTCTTCGGTAATACCACTCGACAATGTCATGGAGTATTCCATATCATGTGTAACCGAGCCGATTCCACGTAATATCTCAGGAAAAAAAGGATTTTGCAGTGCTTTATCAGCAGATGATGGTAATACCACACCTATTGCTTTAGTAGATTTAACGGCCAAATTTCTGGCACTCACATTAGGATGGTAACCTAATTCCTTCATTGCCTTGCGTACCTTTTCCTTTGTCATAATACTGATTCTTGGGTTATTTGCAATTACACGAGATACGGTAGAGGGCGCGACACCTGTTGCTTTTGCTACATCTTTAATTGTTACCATAATCTTCACCCTCTACTTTTTATTTTATTTCACTAAAGATATTGCTGTATTATCATTATTATTTAGTATAACATCCTGTCCACCGTGTAACCCATGGACATTTACATGAATTTTACCATAAGCAGGTTTATAATCACCACTTTGGTCTAAGACAGTAACAACCACAGCATTGTTTGTTGATTTCACTTCGATTGATAATTCCATAAATGCTCCGTTTTCAAATCCAAAAGTTTCTCCATCATCATCATAGTACGTAAAGTTGTACGTTTCACCATTTAATCCGGCATAAACCTCCATTTGAACATGGTGAGGATTTTTATCTTCATTCGATGTCCATTCACCTTGCATGATTGCAGTACCTTGTTTGATAAAAATAGGCATCCTATCTAATTCTGCATGAATTAAATGTGATCGTTCCCCTTCATACTGAAAACCAGTTTCATGATCAACCCACTTACCTGAAGGCAAATACACCGCACGATCTGTAACAGATGGTGCCAGTATCGGCGCAATAACAACATTATCTCCAATCATAAATTGATCATTTATATTATACGTTTTCTGATCTTCTGGATACTCCATGAACAAAGGACGCATAACCGGAAGACCAGTTACAATCGCTTGGTAAAATAATGAATATAACTGCGGCATCCATTTATAGCGCATCTGAATATATTTCTTCATAATTGCTTCATTGTCTTCGCCGAATTGCCATGGCTCCTGATAAACGGTACCCATTGCTGAATGATTACGAAAATAGGGTGTAAAAGCACCTACCTGTGTCCAACGAACCAATAATTCTGCACTCGTATCATGAGCAAAACCACCTACATCAGGTCCGGCAAATGGTACACCAGAAACTCCTAGATTCATCACCATTGGCAACGACATTTGTAAGTGCTCCCAGAAACTGCGGTTGTCACCTGTCCAGACAGAAGCGTAGCGCTGTACGCCTGCAAAACCCGCACGAGTCAGTAAGAAAGGCCGCTTGCCATTTAGCTGCTTTCTCATACCTTCGTACGTTGCCTTACTCATCAATAGACCGTAAACATTATGCAGCTCCCGATGGGTTGCTGGCTTCCCATCATTACGATGCATCACATCAACATCCATTGTTTTCGTCTCATTAAAAACAGCTGGCTCGTTCATGTCGTTCCAAATACCTTCAATACCAATAGACGTATAAAATTCATGTTTATCAGCCCACCATTTACGAACACTTTCTTCGGTTAGGTCTGGGAATGCACTTTCACCTGGCCAAACTTCGCCAAAATAAACATCGCCTTCAATGTATTTGCAAAATTGATTCTGAGTAATTCCTTCCTGATAGATCGTGTATTCTGCGTCTTTTTTTACACCTGGGTCAACTATCGGTACAACTCGAATCCCCATTTCACGCAAGTCAGCAATAAGTTTCTCAGGTTCCGGAAACTTCTCTTTATCAAAAGTAAACACACGGTATTCGTTCATGTAATGAATATCGAGATGGATAACATCAATTGGAATATCCTTCTCTACAAAATTCTTGGCAAGCTCTCTTACTTCCGCTTCTGATTTATAACTGTAGCGTGACTGATGGTAGCCTAATGCCCACTTTGGCGGCAATGGCATCTTACCGGTAAGATGTGTGTATTGCTGCAATACCAACTTTGGATCGGGCCCAGCTAGAACATAATAATCAAGCTGCCCGCCTTCTGCTTTGAATGAATAAACATTATCTTCTGATTTCATATCAAAAGTTGTTCGGAATGTATTATCAAAGTACACTCCATGTGCACGTCCATAGCGCAGTGTCATGAAATATGGAATGGATTCATACAATGGATCGGTTTCAGGATTATGTGGTGCATACACGTCTGAGTTCCACATTTCATACATTTCGCCACGTTTATCAAGATGTCCTGTTTTTTCACCGAATCCATAAAAATGATCATCTTCACTCATTTTTTTAAATGCAGTAACCTCACCATTTTCCCGATAGGCCATACCACGCTCACCTTCTTCAAGAAAAGCATTGCCATCATGATCCAATACCGTAATGCGAAATGGTGATTTTTGGATAGTAACATTTAGGTTATCTGTTTTTAATACAACTTGTTCCTCTGAGTCGCTGTCTTTAACGTCCACGTTTTCTGGATCAGCTATAACAGCGTATGAACGATTCAATTCCGGTTCATTTGATTGGTTCATCACAACTCTAATGATGGTATTTGTGAAAAATTGTATGGCAACCTGACCATTTTCACATTGAAAAAAATAGCCGTCATCCGTTCGTTTATATGATTTCATACTGCCGACATCGCGATATAGTACTGCTTTGGATTGTTGCTCGTTTCCTGGATGTATTGCAAAGCTAGTATCTTCAAGCATCCCTAAGATTCCTCCTACCTGTCAAAATTACTATTATTCTTATCCTTTTGATCCACCAGCAGTTAATCCTGAAATCAGATAACGCTGCAGGAATAAATATATACCTGCAATTGGTATAGCAACCAAAATGGACCCTGCTGCAAATCGAGTGAAGTTATTAGAGAATTGATCATTTATAAAGTTAAACAACCCAACTGCTAATGTATAATTGCTCTCACTTGTAAGCACAATTGACGGAAGCAGAAAGTCAAACATTGGCATCATGAAGTTAAATAAAGCAACCACCGCAAGAATTGGCTTTGCTAATGGAAGCATGATGCTCCAGAAAACCCGTAAATGGCCCGCACCATCGATACGTGCTGCCTGGTCCAGTTCACGTGGTATCGTGTCAAAGTACCCTTTCACAAGCCATGCATTAAATGGTATTTGTCCTCCCAAATAAATTAGAATTAACCCAGTCAGCGTATCCAACAGGCCAATCATATTCAGGAAAATATATAAAGCTACCATCGCCATCATGACTGGAAACATTTGCAATAGTAAAAAGACATATAAGCCGTTTTTCCTTCCAACAAATTGATATCGTGAAAAAGCGTAGGCTATAAGAGACGTTAAAATCACACTTCCTGCTGCAACGAATGACGATACAATTAATGAGTTCTTGTACCAGGTTAAATAATCACTGCCATCGCTGAACAGCCATTTATAATGCTCTAATGAAAAGCTCTCCGGAATAATAGAAGAGGAGTATAAACTAGTTCCCGGATTAAGTGACATTCCGACTGTCCATATTAGAGGATAAAATATAATAATCGATACAATCGCGATGATAATGTAAATTACGGATACTTCCAATTTAGATTTAAGCTTTTGATCCATTATATTTCACCCTCTTCCTTAAATGACCTGGTTTTTCTAAACTGATAAAAGGCAAATCCTGATACAAGCAGACCCATAATAATGGATATTACTGCTGCCATCGCGTAATTATTGGTATCAAATGTTAGTTTATATACCCAGGAAATTAAAATATCTGTCCCACCTGCATTTTGTCCTCTAACCGGAGGACCACCTTCATTAAATAGATAGATAATATTAAAGTTATTAAAGTTCTGCGCGTATTGCATAATTAGTAATGGCGCAGTCGCAAACATCACGTGTGGAAACGTAATCTCGCGGAATTTTTGCCAGCGTGATCCACCATCAACATCTGCAGCTTCATACCAGTCCTTCGAAATACTTTGAAGTACTCCGGTAAATAAGGCAAACACAAAAGGAAAGCCAAGCCACGTCTGTATCATGATAATCGCAACTCGAGAATAAAGCGGGTCACTTAGCCATGGTAGACCATCACCACCAATCAGTGGGATGATGATATCTCTGTTAATTGCCCCAAACTCATCATTAAACATAGCTGCAAAAATTAGAATGGTCACAAATGCTGGTACTGCCCATGGAAGAATTAAAATGGTACGAATGATTTTTTTGAATTTAACTCTTGGATCATTAACAAGTACAGCCAAAAATAGTCCAAGGGCAATTTGTAGAGTTGTCGCAACAACTGTCCACACAATTGTCCAAGCAAAAACGCTAATAAACGTATCCTGCCATATCGGTACAGTAACCAACTCTACAAAGTTATCAAAGCCAACCCAATCTACTAGATTCCGTGGCGGTGAATTAAATAGATTGTAATTCGTAAACGCCAATAACACCGAAAAGATAAGCGGAAAAATAACCACGAAAACCATAAGAAGTAACCCTGGAAATGTCATCAAATATGGAAATGTGTTATCATATGCAACTCGTATCGTATCTTTTAGCTTAAGCGGCTTCCACCCATTTTGTATTTTCTTCGCCTGTTTTCGTGCATCGTACACATTAAATACATATAATGCCGCAACAATAATAATTGTGATTAGTGAAAGAACACCAATAACAAGCAACCGTATTGAGTGGTCCGTTCCTGCAATGGTTCCTAGTGTACGCAACCCCCAAATACCGTAATTTAACGATTGGAGAGCTGTCAGCAGAAACGCTATTTCAATAACAATTAATGAAATCCCTTTTATATAGCGACGGTTGTACAATTGTCCCAAGCCCGCAAACAAAATCGATAGAATCGTTGCAACCTTTGGACTGTGCTTCTTGCCGGTCTTTTGCTTATTGTCAGGAGAAGACAATTTTGATACCCCCTTTTAGGTCCTGATGAACAAATAGAATGATGGGAAGAGTTAACTCCCCCCATCAAAAATCATTGCTTGGTATTTACTCTACTCCGCTTGCTTCTATGTTTGTTTTTATTTGTTCGACAGACTCATCAAGTACAGGTTTTACATCTTCGCCTTCTGCAATAAATTGCAGTGCATTGTTGAATGGCTCCCATACCTGCTGCATAGCTGGTGTACTTGGCATAGGTACACCATGCTTAATTTGCTCTGCAAACGCTGCGTATATTGGATCTTCTATTGATTCAAGTGCTTCTTTACTAGGTACGAGTTCCCCCGCTACTTCATAATAATGCTGTGAGCTTTCTGGGTTGGTCATAAATGCCGCTAAGTCAGCAGCCCATTCTTTATTTTCTGAGTAATAGGAAACCATCCATGACTTAACCCCTACAAATGTTTGAGCCGGCTCCCCATTGATTGTAGGAAACGGTGCAAATGCTAGCTTATCACCAAGTGCTTCTTTATAACCGACAATACTCCATGGGCCATTAATAACTGCTCCAACTTTTCCGTCGTTAAATAGTCCATCGATTACGTCAGTTGTAGTAGATGGTGGAATTTTACCTTGTCCGAAAAAGGATTGGAATAACTTCCCGCCTTCAACTGATCCTTCATTATTTAATCCGATATCCTCTGTATCATATTCACCTGCATCACCTCCGAAAATATACCCGCCATAGTTATTGAAGAACGGTATAGCGAAGTATAAATCGTTAGGCTTCATCAAAAATCCATATTCATCATTACTAGGATTCGTTTTATTTTCCAGTAATGCCATTAAATCATCAACAGTTTTTGGCTCTTCTTCTACAATATCGGTATTATAGAAAATACCATATGTCTCAATTACTGCTGGAAAACCATATTGATTTGTTTCATTATCATACTTGTATGTTATCGCATCAACCGCAGCATCACTGTAAGAGTTCATTACATCTTCCGGTATTTCCACAGGTTCTGCGAGACCTTGTGCTACAATGTTTCCAATTCGGTCATGTGGTTGGAAAAATAAATCCGGACCATTTCCTTCAGGTCCTGCTAGTGCTAATTCTTCCATTTGATCAAGCATTGATTTTACTTCAACGTTAACTGCAATTCCTGTTTCTTCTTCATAGTTAGCTGCAATATCCTCAACAGCTTCTAATTGTTTCTCTTCATCGTTCGCCCAAATTGTCAGTGATTCAGGTTTTTCAGGTTTTTCAGTAGTTTCAGTAGAACCACTTTCACCATCACTTTCCTCAGTGTCGTCTGAACGCTCTGGTGCACAAGCGGCTAATACTACAAAGACAAACATAAGTGCCGCAATTAATAGATATGAAGATTTTTTCATTAGTAAACTTCCCCCTCTAATTATTATCAACCGACCCCCTTTTTGTGAAATCGGTTGCACAAATTTCTTAATTCTTATTCTAAATGCAAATCAAATTTAATGCAACCGTTTTCACTGATTTTATTTTATTTTTTTATTTCTATTGACAATTTTCAAAATCGCAGTATTCTATAATTAAATGAATCTATAATTTGAGGGCAATGCTTTGTATGCTAAAGAACAACAACCCCGTTTTCCACACATGGAGAGCGGGGTTGTTCTATTTAGCAAGAAAAAACAAGTTTTCTAATGAAGGGAGAAAATTATATGATGAAAGAAGCGATTTATCACCGGCCGAAGAATAGTTTTGCATACGCATATGACGAGCGAACATTACACATCCGTTTACGTACGAAGAAAAATGATGTTGAAAAAGTAAAACTGATTCATGGTGACCCATATGATTGGGCTAAGGAAGGCTGGCAATTTCAGTATACAGATATGTTCCTGCAGGCATCAGATGAGTTATTTGATTATTGGCTTATCAAAATCATCCCCCCCTACCGTCGATTACGTTACGGATTCGCACTCTACAACGGCGATGAAAAAATCGTTTATGCTGAAAAAGGGTTCTCTGATGATCCTCCGTTAAATGATATTCAGTATTACTTTTGTTTTCCGTTTTTAAATGAGGTTGATGTATTTAACCCACCAAAATGGGTGAAAGACACTGTTTGGTATCAAATTTTCCCGGAACGGTTTGCAAATGGTGATTATTCAATTAACCCAATAGGCACACTTGAATGGGACAGCGCTCAACCGCAACAGGATAATTATTTTGGTGGTGACTTTCAGGGAATAATTAATCATCTGGATTACCTGGTTGACTTAGGTATAAACGGAATCTATTTCACACCAATCTTTAAAGCGCATTCCAATCACAAGTACGATACAATCGATTACATGGAAATTGATCCGCAATTTGGAGACAAGGAAACATTCAAGAAATTAGTTAATAAGTGTCATGAAAAAGGGATTCGTATCATGCTTGATGCAGTGTTTAACCATAGCGGTTACTACTTCCCTCCGTTTCAGGATGTATTGAAAAACGGCGAAAATTCAATATACAAAGACTGGTTTCACATTAGAGAGTTTCCTGTTAAAACGGAGCCTGAACCTAACTTTGAATCGTTTGCATTTACCCCACATATGCCGAAACTGAATACCGAAAACACGGAAGTCAAAGCATATCTCTTAAAGGTTGCTACCTATTGGATTGAAGAATTTGATATCGATGGTTGGCGCCTTGATGTCGCGAATGAAGTAGATCATCAATTTTGGCGGGAGTTTAGGCAGGAAGTTAAGGCCGTAAAACCCGACGCGTATATTTTAGGAGAGATCTGGCATGATTCGATGCCTTGGCTGCAAGGTGATCAATTTGATGCAGTAATGAACTATCCGTTTACACTCGCAGCTCTTGATTATTTAGCAAAAGACACGAAAAATGCAAATGAGTTTGCAAACCAAGTTTCAACTGTCCTATGTTCATACCCGGAAAATGTTACTGAAACAACCTTCAATTTGCTAGGCAGTCATGATACTGAGCGTGTACTTACGTTGTGCAACGGTGACAAACAAAAGCTGAAGTTATTATTCTTACTCCAAATGTCCTTTACAGGAACACCTTGTATTTATTACGGAGACGAAATTGCCATGACAGGCGGAGAAGACCCGGAATGCAGAAAATGTATGAAATGGGATGAAAACCAGCAGGATTTGCATTTAAAATCCTTTGTCAAAAAATTAATTGGGCTACGGAAAACCGAACCAGCGTTTGGCAGTAAAGGAAGTTTTAGTATTGTGGAGTCAAGTGCTGAAACAAACCACCTTGTATACTCAAAAAACTACAACAATGAAGTGATTTATTTTGTAATCAACCCTTCAAGTAAGCCAAAAACGATAACGATTAATGGTAAGCAGGCTACAAATCTATGGACTGGCGAGCAGGTTGGTGCGGACGATAATCTACTGCAAATAGATGCAAAAGCGAATGACTTTTTAATCATGAAAGTGTAATGGAGGTGAATGTATGACCCGTCAATGGTGGAAAGAAAGTGTTGTCTATCAAATCTATCCGCGGAGTTTTAACGATAGTAATAATGATGGTATTGGTGATATAAACGGGATTATCCAAAAGCTTGATTATTTAAAGGAACTAGGGGTTGACGTCATTTGGCTTTCCCCTGTTTACGAATCACCAAACGATGACAACGGGTACGACATCAGCGATTACACAAGGATAATGAGCGACTTCGGTACCATGGAAGACTGGGACAGGATGCTTCAGGAAATTCACAAAAGGAACATGAAACTAATTATGGATTTGGTAATTAACCATACATCTGACGAGCATAACTGGTTCGTTGAATCGCGAAAATCAACAGACAATGCCTTCCGTGATTACTACATCTGGCGTGACAAGCCAAATAATTGGGAGTCCGCATTTAGTGGGTCCGCCTGGAAATATGATAAGACAACCAATCAGTATTATTTACACCTATTTTCACAGAAACAACCTGACTTAAACTGGGAAAACCCTGATGTCCGAAATGACCTTTTTACAATGATGAAATGGTGGCTTGATAAAGGTGTTGACGGCTTTCGAATGGATGTAATTAACTTTATTTCGAAAGACCAGCGCCTGCCAGATGGTGAAGCAAATAACGGAAAGCTATACGCTTCAGGCCATTCCTACTATATGAATGGTCCACGTGTCCATGAATTTTTGCAGGAAATGAATCAGAAAACCCTAGCAAACTATGACATTATGACGGTTGGTGAAATGCCAGGAGTCACGCCAGAACAAGCAAAACTATACACAGCAGAAAGCCGCAATGAATTGGATATGGTCTTTCATTTTGAGCATATGGATATTGACTCAGGCCCAGATGGGAAATGGGATATCAAGCCTTGGTCTCTTGTAGAATTAAAGCAAATTCTATCAAAATGGCAAACCGAATTGGAGTATGAAGGGTGGAACAGTTTATATTGGAATAACCATGATCAGCCACGTGTTGTATCCAGATTTGGAGATGATGGTGCCTATCGTGTCGAATCAGCAAAAATGCTAGCAACTACCTTACACATGATGAAAGGCACACCGTACATTTATCAAGGTGAAGAGCTTGGAATGACTAATGTGCGTTTTAATAAGATAGCAAGCTATCGTGACATTGAAACATTAAATATGTACGAAGAGAAAATAAATGAAGGTGCCGAAGAAAAGGCATTATTAGAAACAATTCATGCAAAATCACGGGACAATGCGCGTACCCCAATGCAGTGGGACTCAAGTGCAAATGCTGGATTTACAGAAACAGCACCATGGCTTCAAGTCAACCCTAACTATGTTGATATTAACGCTGCTAGCGCGGTTGCTGACCCTAACTCAATTTATCATTATTACAGGAAGCTTATTGCTTTACGAAAAAAATATCCGATTGTTGTTTATGGGTCTTACGAATTGTTGATGCCGGAGAGCGAAAGCATATTTGCATATACAAGAGAACTTAGAAATAAACACTTATTGGTGGTAAGTAATTTCACAAATGAATTCGTCCATTTTGAAATACCAAAAGACTACTTAAAGGCCACTAAAATAATAGGAAATTATCATGAACGTAATGAGAAATTAGAACAAAAACTAGAATTAAAACCATATGAATCTTGTGTATATTATGACGCTGATTTCTAACAGGGATCAGCGTTTTGATTCGCAGTTAAAAAAGTATAAATAATTTCTTACTGCATAAGTGAAACTAAGTTATCGAAACTATACAAACGTCCATTTCATACCCTACTACTAATCAATCCCCACTTGTTATTACCTCATGAATGGTTTCAGCAGGAAACTTATAAAGATTACCACTACAACCAGCAATATGATTACTGCATCTATTGTGAAATTCCATATAGCCATTAGTACATCTAAAAACCAATTCTATGCTGCTATACAACCCTGACAATCCATAGTATAAAGCTTATAACAGCAACTCATTTATTTCATTTTCTAAGCACCATTTTTGAAACTTTTTTGTTCTATCGCTCATATATATACACTCTTTTTAATTAAAATATTTTATATCTTTCTACTTCCTTCAACTATATTTCAAGTCACTATCACCAGCCAAATCCATTAACATCCATAAATAACTTACTCCTTGTACAGAGGCTCTCTATTGTATACAAATACTTAAATGAGTTAGACTAAACCAAAATACTAAGTAGGAAAAAGGTGGTACCTCTATGTCTCAAGACAAGTTTACAAACAGATTGGCTAATGAAAAATCACCTTATCTGTTACAACACGCTAAGAACCCTGTCGACTGGTATCCATGGAGTGAAGAAGCATTCGAAAAAGCAAGAAAAGAAGACAAACCGATTTTTCTATCAATCGGCTACTCAACCTGCCATTGGTGTCACGTACTTGCCCATGAATCCTTTGAAGATGAAGAGATTGCTGCATACTTAAATGACCATTATGTATCTATTAAAGTTGATCGGGAGGAACGGCCTGATATTGATTCTGTTTATATGACGGTTTGTCAGATGATGACCGGACAAGGCGGCTGGCCTCTATCTATTTTTATGACACCAGAAAAAGTGCCGTTTTATGCTGGCACTTATTTTCCACGTGAAAGTAAATACGGGATGCCTGGCATCATGGAAGTATTCACGCAATTATATCAAAAATACAAGGAAGATCCTGACCATATTAAAGAAGTTACGAAGAGTGTCACTGAAGCATTAGATAAAACAGTAGCAACTAAAAGCGAAACGCGATTAACTCTGGAAATAACCGATCAGGTATATAAGCAACTAGGTAAACGATTTGATTTCACGAACGGCGGATTCGGTTCAGCACCTAAATTCCCAACACCGCAAAATCTATTATATTTATTGCGCTATTATTATTTCACAGGAAAATCCGCTGCACTTAAAATGGCTGAAAGTACATTGCAGGCCATGGCAAATGGCGGAATATATGACCATGTTGGATTCGGATTCGCGCGGTATTCTACTGATGAAAAATGGCTCGTTCCTCACTTTGAAAAGATGCTCTATGACAACGCGTTACTACTAATTGCATACACAGAAAGCTATCAAATCACCAAAAATCCACTTTACCGAAAAATAAGTGAACAGATTATTGAATTTGTCATGCGAGAAATGCGCAGTTCTGAAGGGGCGTTCTATTCCGCAATTGATGCTGACTCGGAAGGTATAGAAGGCAAATATTATGTGTGGGATTATGAGGAAATTTTCAATATTCTTGACGAAGACCTTGGTGACCTATATGCAACCGTGTATGGTATTACTCCAGAAGGTAATTTTGAAGGTAAAAATGTACCAAACCTAAACGACACAAACCTGGAGTCTATAGCTGATGAATATAACTTTACAATCGATGAACTGAATCAGCACCTTGAAGAAGCACGAGCTAAGTTATTAACTGCACGCGAGGAGCGCACCTATCCACACGTTGATGACAAAATTATAACATCCTGGAATGCAATGATGATCACCGCTCTCGCTAAAGCTGGGAAAGTATTCGAGGAGGAGCAATACATTAAAACCGCCGAAGCTGCCATAGATTTTATCGAAACGAACCTGGTTAAGAAAGGTCGGGTTATGGCCCGCTATCGTGACAGTGACGTGAAATTCAACGGCTACCTTGATGACTATGCCTTTTTAGTGTGGGCAAACGCAGAATTATATGAGGCAACCTTTTCATTAAACTATCTAAGAAAAGCCAGAGAACTCGCTGACAACATGATCGACTTATTTTGGGATAATGAACAAGGAGGATTTTTCTTCAGTGGAAAAGACAGTGAAAAATTATTATCAAGGGAAAAACAAATATATGACGGTGCCCTGCCATCAGGGAATAGCGTTGCAGCCGTTATGCTTGCACGATTAGGATATTCAACCGGTGAAACAGCCTATCTTGATAAGCTTGAAGAAATGTACTATGCCTTTTACGAGGAAGTTAAACAAGGTGTAGCAGCAAGCACACATTTTGTTCAAAGCCTGTTACTGACTGAAAACCCTACAAAAGAGGTTGTCGTTTTAGGAAATGATAAGAATATTCTAGCCAAGCTCCAAAAGGATTTTTTACCAGATGTAACATTGCTTGCTAGTAAAAATGCTGAACAACTAGCTGAGGTCGCACCATTTGCCAGTGATTATCGTAAAATAGATGAGGATCCTACCATTTACGTATGTGAAAACTTCGCGTGTCAACAACCTACGACCGATGTTAAGCAAGCTTTTAAAATGATAACCGAGTAAATACTATGACGCTACTTATTTCGTAGCGTCATTTCACTTTAATCTTTAGTTATGTTAAACGGAACATCTAAACAGCCGAACTCTGTCCAGCTTAACGTTCCGCGATAAAATTGTGAACTTCAGCGGCTTTCCTGTGAACTTCAGCGGCTTTCCTGTGAACTTCAGCAATTTGCATAAATTACCACGATTCCTGTGGTAAAATGTAATTAAACACTTATAAAGGAGAATCCATATGCTGAAAATAAAAATGAATGTTCAAACGGCGTATCACGGGGACTTACTACGTGAAGGCAAGATATATGAAATTGACGAAACCACAGCCAAGCGTTGGATCGCCAGTAAAATAGCTACTCCAGCTAATGAATAACAAAAACAGCCAACCTTATTACAGGAAAGACTGTTTTAAAATACTTCTAAAAGCTGAAGGATAGCTGGTCCTAATAGAATGATAAATAATGTTGGAAAGATAAATAGAACTAGCGGAAACATCATCTTAATTGGCGCCTTCATTGCTGCTTCTTCTGCCCGTTGGCGCCTGCGTTCACGTATGTCCTCGGTTTGAACACGTAATACAGAAACCATTCCGATACCAAGCTTCTCAGCCTGTACAATGTTAAAAATTAACGTCCTCATATCATCTGACAAAATCCTGTCATTCATTGCATTTAATGCTTCTTTCCTTGTTTTCCCTAAACGCATTTCTTCCAAAGTAACCTTGAATTCGTCAGCTAATACCCCTTTTTTCTTCGCGGCTACCTGACTGACTGCTGCGTCAAATCCCAGTCCAGCCTCCAAACTAATCGTTAGTAAATCCAGGACATCAGGCAGACTTTTTTCAGCCAACTTACTTCTTCGTTCAATTTTCGTCTTAAGATAATATTTCGGGAGAACAACAGCAACTGCTAACCCCATAATCGCCAATAACAATAAAAGTGGAACAGACACACTTAATAACAAGCCATAACCTAGACCAACAACCGAAAATGAGACAATCAAAATTAGTTGCAGCATTTTAAACTCAACTGGACTTAACCCAAATGGCTGTCCCGCTTGCAATAGTTTCACTTCGATTTTAGAAGCTTCCTCTTGACCTAACTTATTACTGTATTTACGTTTGATCTTCTTCCAAACAGGATAAACGACACGTTCATAAAAAGAAGGTAATTCTTCTACAGCCGCGCTTTGGTCAGCCTCAGGTGTGTTGTTTGTAAAATAAGTTTGAATACGAGCTTGAACTCTTCCACTTCTTCCTGTGTAATATGCAACAATTCCATATGAAATTAAGCTTATACTAATAAAAAAGCTGACATAAACTGCTAGCATCATTACACCTCAATAGTTGTTATTTTACGAATTAGGAAAAAGCCAATGATTCCACCAATCAATGCTGCAACAAGCATTAATCGACCAATCGGATTCACAAATAGTGTTGTGATATACTCTGGATTCATTAGATAAATAATAAAACCAAGGACCACTGGTAATAAACTAATTACAATTCCAGATAGTCTTCCCTGCGCTGTCAATGTTTTTATCTGATTTTCAATCTTTGTTCTTTCACGGGTAGTCTCAACAATTTTGTCCAGCAAATAGGCTAAATTTCCACCTACTTGCCGCTGTATTAAGATAGCATCAACAAGCAATCTAAGATCATCACTTGGCATTCTTTTTTGCCATTCTAATAGAGCATCTTCCATACTTGTACCATATTGCATTGATTTGATAATGTGTTCCACTTCTTCTTTGATTGGTGAATAGGATTCCTGGGAAACCATTTGCAGTGATTGCACGAAACTGAAACCTGCACGCAATGATCCAATTATCGATGTAATCATCCCAGGTAAACCCTCGTTAAAAGCTTTAATTCGCTTTCTTTGTTTCCCTTTCAGCCAAATTTCAGGAACAAAATACCCAAAAACAAGTCCGACAATCGCCAATAGAATGCTGCCGTTCAATTGAAGAATACCACCTAAAATTATCGCTAGCAGCCAGCGAAACGCGACAAACTCCTCCGGCTTTATTGGAAGTCCAGCTACACTAATCCTATCTTCTAAAGTATTACGCTTCTTGCTCGGTTTTTTCCTTCGAATCAATAGCATTTTGAGTCGCTGATTTGCGTTTTTAAGAAGCTCCGAAATGGATAGCGAATTTTGTACCACAGCTTCATCTTCTTTTTTTGATCCGCGCAGATTACTGAACGCTAAAAGAAAAAGAAAAACCGTTATAAATACTGAAATTAATAAAAGTGCTTCCATTTATATCACTCCATTTTTTCCGAGAAGATAGATGGCGGAAGCGTAATTCCCTGATACTCCATCTGTTCATAGAATTTCGGACGTATTCCAGTAGGTACAAGCTTACCTAAAATTTTCCCATCATCATCAACACCAAACTGTCTGAACGTAAAAATATCCTGTAGTACAATGATGTCACCTTCAAGGCCTTGTACTTCCGTTATATTTGTAATTCGCCGGGTACCATCTTTTAAACGGGATTGCTGGATAATAACATCAAGCGCACCAGCTATTTGTTCACGTATAGCTTTAATTGGGAGATCCATACCAGCCATTAGGACCATTGTTTCCAGACGTGACACCATATCCCTTGGACTATTCGAGTGTCCAGTTGCCAACGAACCATCATGGCCGGTATTCATTGCCTGAAGCATATCTAAAGCCTCACCACTTCGAACCTCACCAATAACGATTCGATCCGGCCGCATCCGTAGTGAATTTCGAACGAGGTCACGGATTGAAATAGCACCCTTTCCTTCGATGTTCGGTGGACGAGTTTCAAGCGAGACGACGTGATCCTGCCCAAGTTGCAGTTCCGCAGCATCCTCAATCGTTACAATCCGATCCGTGTTTGAAATAAAAGATGATAATACATTCAACGTTGTTGTTTTCCCGGAACCTGTTCCACCACTTACAAAAATATTTAATTTGGAGGCAACGCATGCTTGCACAAATTCAGCCATTTCCTGACTAAGTGTTCCAAATCGTATAAGATCGTGAATGGTAAACGGATCTTTAGAAAACTTACGAATTGTGATTGTCGGTCCGCCAAGTGCAAGCGGCGGGATGATCGCATTCACACGTGACCCATCTTTAAGTCGGGCATCAACCATTGGACTGCTTTCATCAATTCGACGGCCAAGTGGAGCAACAATCTTTTCTAATACTGCAGAAACATGGTCATTATCACGGAAAGTGATATCTGTAAGCTCTAAACGTCCGCTTCGCTCAGCATATACTTGATTAGGTCCATTAACCATTACCTCCGTAACGCTCTCATCATTCAATAAGGGAGTGATTGGGCCATATCCAGTAAGGTCATTCTCAATTTCTTCCTTTAAATTATTCCTATCGGCAGCACGTCGAAGCTTATAATCATTTTCATTTATAATTTCAGATATAATTGTATCAAGATCAGACACAATTTCGTTGACATCTTCGTCTTTTCGTTCGCGAATAATGTACTTAAAGACAAGACTTTTTACTTCACGATATTCTTGAGACACTGCCGTTTTTTTAGTTTGTTTAGGCTTAGGGGAAGGATCGATAACGTTAAGATCACTTGGTTGTTCCTGGTGTCCTTGTTCTATATTCGTTTTTACTTTACTATCCTCATTTATTGGTTCCGTAGCATTCGTTTTGGTTTCACTTTTTGATTGTAGCTTTTCTAACAGACTCATTCGGTCTTCCCTCGCAATCGTTTACTTTTTTTGATGCGGAAAAGTCCGCGAAATGGCAGTTTTTTAGAAGCACTGCGCTCAACTGCAAACAGTTTTTTAGCCAGACGTTCTATCCCTTTAGAAAACTCAAGCTTTGGTTGACTTTGAACAATTGGAACACCTATATCCAAAGAATGTGAAACATGTTTACTATCATAGGGTAAATAGAATACTTCCGATATTTTCACAAGCTCAGGAATGTCACTTTTTTTAACGACTGACGAAGCGGTTGATTGATTGATAACTAACCTGACTTTATCTTTTAGGCCTAGTGTCTCAAAGGTTTCTATCATTAACCGGGCATTTTTTAAGGAAGCCATTCCTGGAGTTGCCGTTACCAGTATTTGATCTGCCTTTTCAATAACTTGTAAGGCGTGGTCCGTCAGCCCCGCCTGTGTTTCGACAAATAAAACTTCTGACGTACCATGTATTGCGTCAATAACTGCTGAAATCTGTTTACTGTCGATCATGTCTGCATGCTCTGGGCGTTTTGGGGCGGCTAATAAATCAATACCAGTTGAATGGGTGGAATAGTAATTAACACTATTCTCGCTATCATCTCGTTCTGCGACTTCCTTTATCGTTAAAATAGGATCAAGATCAAGCGCCATCGCGAGGTCCCCAAACTGAAGGTCACCATCTATAATACTCACATTTGAGCCTCTTGCAGCCAGGAATGCTGCCAGGTTGACGGTTACTGTTGTGCGCCCTTGTCCTCCAGTGGCACTGCAGACGGCGACTATCTGTCTCTTTTTTCTAGTATCAATTGCCACTGACTATCCCCCCTTTATTCATCCTCATGCTTTACGATACGGCTACTCACCCAGCCATCTTTCTTTTTGTTTGTTTTCACTTTAAACCATACTCGTTCATCATCATCTGTTTCCTGATCATTCAAAAAAAGTAAAGCAGTCCCTTGATCAACAACCGTTAGAACGGGCGCCGTTAATTGGGGTGCTTTACGGATAATCGATCGTTCGGGGGTTGTAACAAAACGGGTATCTTTCTCATCACCGATTTTCGCTTCACTTTCCTCGTTATCCTTTTCCTTTTCATCTGGTTCTTGTTTTTCTCCTGATTCCTTTTCTGGATCTTTTTCTTCAACTGAATCAACTTTACTGTACAAAGCAAGATGAATACTTCCTAGTTCACTAGCATGTACTAGTTCTACTGAATCTTCTTTTGAAAGCTCAAGTGTCACTGTCATGTATGTTTTCTCTACATCGCCATCTTTCTTTTCAACCATTCGTTCACCAACAGCCAGCACGCGTACTTTCTCCAAAATTAAATCCGTTTCGATGAGAGGAATAGACTTATCCAAAACAACGTTGGACATCACATCCACGTAATCTCCTGGTGCTGTCAGATTAGAGACCGATTCCTCAAATTCTACTTTAACCGAGACCCCTCGTTTATTCTCAGTGATTTTCCTGGAAACAACATCAGTTACTTCCTCTTTTGTTCGGATTCGGTGATTCATTATTACTTCTCCGGCTTTAATATCAGCTGAGGCAAATTTCCCAATCACCTCTTCTTTTTCTTTCACAGATTCTGTATGTACTTGGTCTTTTGGTACTTCTTTCGTATTCAAGTTTTCGTCTGTTATCTTTTGATCGATTGCTATATCGGTATTCGCAGCTACAACCTCCACCACCTCTGTTTGTTCAGTCGGATTAGAACTTGATGGTGCAGTTTGGTTCATAACGATATAAAAAATACCTGTTGTAATAATACCTGAAATAAGTGCAAGTAGTACTATTCGTCTAGCTTTCATGTGTGTGTTCACCTACTCTATCAATTTGACTGCGTATGCCCCACGATCTAAAGGTCCATTATCACCGGTAAACCCTGTGCCAGTTCGTTTTATAAAAATACCATCAATTGAGTCGTCTGTTGAATCCATTGGCTCTGTAATATAAAAATAAGCAAAACCGGTAATTTCAATACTCTTCATTTGATTTGAATCAACTTCATGTGGCGCATATACAATAACCAGCATTACCCTAGGACAATCTCTGTGCTCATATTCACCATTTGGATATGGACAATTATCAATCCTGTAATTGATAGCATCACGAGTTTTGCCAGCAATATTACCTGTTTGTGTATTGATAATATCGCCAATTTCTAAGTTCTCATCGAAGCCAGTCGTTAAACTTTCGCTATATAATTTTGCACCAGGACCGTCCAATGCAAGCACACCAAAGTTTCCTGCCTCGGAATCACCTGAGTCCACTTTCAATGAATAAGTGTCTCCATAAACCAGTTCAACTGATTCATCAATTCCAAGTGGTACTGCACCTTTGGCTTTTGCCATCGGGTTAAGTGCTGCTTTAGCATTGACATGAATTGGTACTTTTTCGACTCCAAAGAGTTTCGAGAAGAATAGGGGCACATCTTTGGTTAATTCGATTTCCAGCTGGTGTTCAACATCAAGGTTAACTTGATTTTGAGTGCTGGTTTCTCCGTGTTCTTCTATTATTCTATCGACAACATTATTTACATCTGCATCTGAATTAGGAAGTTCCTGGGCACCTGACAATGCCGCTGCATTAGCAGTCTTCTGCAAATGACTTTTTGTCATAAATAAGTGTCCACCATCAATGACTAAACCCACTATTAAAAGCAAACCGCCCAGTGCTAAGGCAACTAAGACAATCGCATTACCTTGTTCATTCTTTTTTAACTTTTTCAGCACGCTCCCTCACCTCTCATCACTCAACCCGTATAGTGGAACTGGTCTTGACTGTATAGGGAATAGCGGCATCCCCAAGCACATTGAGAAATTCCTCTGGATATGTCAATGTCACCGTTACATATTCACCGGATGAACGATTAGGTTCTTCAGGGGAGATGTCGATACCCAAATCAGTTAATTCACCAATATCAAAATTATTCTGTGCATACGTACGAACAGCCTCATCACCCTGTCCTAACCCGGCTATTCGGACAGACTCCTGAGTAATTAATTCCAATTGCAAATGAGTATACAAAACTCTTCCAAAGTCAAAAATACCTACCACTAGCATAAGCAGTATAGGTAAGATTAGCGCAAACTCCACTAATGATTGACCATCTTCATTTTTGATCATAGAAAACGCCATCCTTGCATCACCATGCAGAGAACCGCCCCGCCTGCAATTGCCACGCCATAGGGATATTTTGCCGTTAAGGAGCCTCTTGATACGCCACCACGAAGAACGACGCCGCTTTTTAGACTAGTCACATAATAGACGATTGATTTAAATACACCACTACGGAATATGATAATTCCTACCGCTAGCAATGCCCCTAGTAAGGCAATATAAAGAAATGATTGAAAGACAAAAGCCCCGCCTTTCATTGCACCGATCAATGCGAGCAGCTTGACATCTCCAGCTCCCATTCCACCCATAAGGTATGGAATAAGCAGCAAACCAAGTCCAATCAAAAAACCAATGAAAGAATGGGATAGCCCTTCTAAACCACCAGCAATCAGGTGGTAAATAAAGGTAGCCAACAAAGCTGGATAAATAACTTTATTATAGATTTTTCTGCTTTTGATATCTGTAATTACACAAATTAATAGAATTAGTAGTAGAAAAATATCTAGCATCGTGACCATCCCTTCATTCGTAGTTTGATAGTTTTTAGTTTAAAAAGGACCCAAGGGGAGGGTCCTTTATTTTTTATGTTGCAGTACTACCTGATAAACTGTCTAATAAACTTTGAAATAATGTTTGAATCTCTGTTCCCAAAGTAGTCAGTGCCACAATTACTACGACCGCAATCAACCCTAAAATCAACCCATACTCAACCATACCTTGTCCTTCTTCTTCAATAAACAATCCTTTTAACTTATCTAACATGTAAACCTCTCCTTTTATATAAAATATATTAATTCCTGTCTAAGTGACTTCCTCATGTTCTCTTTTAACAAAATCGACAGCTTGTCCAACATTTACAGCAGAAGTTTTGATCTTACCAGATGGAAGCTCAACCACTGAATGTACATTTGAAAATCGTTTACCAATTTTACCTGGTGCAAAATCTTCCTCCATTCCAACAATTTCGTTCTTTTGACTAAGATATAATATATCAATGCGGCATTTCATAAAGAACGTATGAATCGATGAACATGGTGCGATATGCATTGCAAAATTATTTGGTAAACTTTTTGCAAACATTAACCCCTTAAGCCTTTTCCTGAATGAATAGGCTGTCTGTACATCACTAGCGATTAGCTGGCCAGTATCTCTCTTGACCAATTTGATCTTTAGCACCTCCGCATCTGTACTTTTTCTGTTGCACAGCTGCTTTTGCAATTCTATATGTCCTATTATGCCGAAAATTGTATAAATAAGGCATCCCTCAGCGTTCCCGTTATTCTAAATTCCAGATATTGAGAATGCCTTCCTATAAATTAGGGAAGAAAGCCAATTATCAATACTTATGACCCAGGAAACCCGTGCTGAAAGGTTCAAAAAATATGTAAATTAACCTGCAAAATTCGACATTTAACACACGATAAGTCTAAATACCCAACGCAAAAAGACCCCCTAAAAGGGAGGTCTAATTAGAATGTGATTGTTCATACCTTAATTGGTATACCTTTGATATGGCATGAGCACGATCCGATACATCAAGTTTTTGGAAAATCCTTGTAACATGGTTCTTTACGGTATGACCGCTAATATATAACTTCTCTCCGATTTCCCGGTTATTCAAACCTTGTATAACAAGGTCGAGCACTTCTTGTTCTCTAGGGGAAATCTTCAATTCCTTAATGGTCTGTTCAATGGATTCAATATTTCCTTTACTCTGGAACGCTTCAGTTGAGACTTCTTCTTCAATTAATTGCCCATCATGAATAAATGCTATAAATTTAGACATGATTTCACTTGGCTTAGATGTAAAGGACTTAATAATTTCCAGATTATTATATTTCACATAAGTTAAAATAATTGCTAAAGATTGGCTTTCTAAGCTTACTTCATCCCACTGAACTGTTGATTTTTCACCTATCAGATCTTTGGCATCCTCCACGATGCTTGCAACTCTGCTATCAGGGATCATTTCTCTAATAAAAGCTGGATTATAATTAAAAAGGAGGCAACTGTTGATTAAGTCCTGAACATTCCACGATGACAGCCCCAGTTTTCCGGTGAATTCACCTGCCATTTGTGACGCTTTTTTAGCATTGACGAATGCTGCAGGATCAAACTGGCCAGTTGCTTTGTATAAGGAGTACACTTGCTTATCATCCTTACCACCGTCCTGGTTTTGTGCTAATTGTAACGTGGTGCCACCAATAATCGATAGAGTCTGTAAAAACTTCATGTCCTCATTTAATCGGGATTGGGCCATTGAATTAGTACCGACACATAACACGCCAAGTAGCTCATCCTTATAAAATAATGGACACTCAATTACTGGATGTTCCCATCTCGTTTCGTCTGAACTATTTTTTAACACAACATCTGTACTGATCCTCTGTGAATCGTTATAATATCGGTTTATGACATCCTGTGCGTATACACCCATGTTTTCATTATGATCGCCACGAGAGACTAGTTTCATTTTACCACTTGTTGAATCTTTTAGGACCATGCATGAGAAGGGGCCTTCCACCAAGCTAAGACTAATGTCTACTAATATATAAATAATTCGTTTGTATTCAGGTCTAGTGACCATCATTTTACATACCTCAACAAGCGATGATAAACGTTGGTGCTGCTGGGTATTCTCATTAGTCAAAGCACCAGTTAAAAGGCTGTTTTCCAGAATGATAGCTAACGTTTTGGCATATTCAAGTTCTTTAGAAAATGTATTACGTGTAATATGACCGCCAAAAAACAATGCTAATGACCCGTCATGTTTTGTAAATGGAAAACAATACAAGGCTGCAGGATGAAATTGAAATTTATTAAAAAAATACGATCTTGGATCATTCTTAATATTTTCCCAGTACTCATTGTCACCGGTTATAAGGACCCGGCCTAAAAACCCTTCCCCTACTGAGAATTCCGCATTTAATAATCCTTGTGCAGCTTCCCCTGAAACACTTGTAATGGAGTAGGTTTCCTCTTCCCGCTTTTCAGCTAGTCCCATAAAATCAAAATCGTTCCGTTTGCCAAAAATTTTTCCCATTAATGCATTAAGTTCTAAATCACTGTTTTGGAAGGCATCCATGAGCAAGTCGTTATATATTTGGTAGGATACATATTCGCTTCTCTCGTCAGAATATGCTGAAGAGAGTTTAATCAATTTATTAATCCAACTAATCCATTCACGCTTTTTCTCTATAGTAAGTATCGGTGTTTCATCAAGAACACGTTCCCATCCATTAACATCAGGATAGTTATTTTCCAATTGTTTCTTAACTAAATGTTTTGTTTCTTCCTCAATCATTAAGCCCGCCCATAAAAAGTATGTAGTTCCTCCTGATGTTACAGGGGCTATAATTGTGTGAATACCAGGCCATATTTCGTAGACCAATGGATTCTTTATATTTTTCGCTTCTTTTAATGTCTTTTTCATAACAGCCAATAAACTGTCATGTTGCTGGTGAAGCAATGTTGTACAAAGCCTATTATCCCCTTTTATCGGCAGTACAGGTTCCCCATATACATCTGTCGTTATAACGGAAAGCATGAAACGTTCACTGGATATATCAAGAATTTCTTTCAATACTTCGATATTTTGGTTCATGTACCCTCAGGTGTACTTTTACTTTCAAGCTCCGTTATGATAAAAGGTTCTTTATACCGGTATAATGGTATGGATTCATCTCCCAATAGCTGTAATATTCCTTGCTTCACCAATAGTTCCAAGACTGGAACAAGATTCTCCTTTTCTCTTCCAAGCCGCAGTTCCAAGCCATCAATCGATTCAACCATATAAGGATTCGATTGGAATAGCATAGTACACTCCGCCCTCAATGGCAATAGATTATCCTTTACCATGGGATTTCCTCCTCTAAATTTCCAATTACTCCATAATATGTAAGCCTATATTGTTTGCACTTATATACCCTGCTTTGTTAACTATTAAACTAACGATTGCATAAATCGGGAAAGCAGGCTCCTTTTCTGTACATATAGTCCATTGTCTAAAATACGATAAGGGTGTTCTCCATCAGCGACCCTTGTTCCGCGCATTTTTAATACCTCGATCGTTCTTTTACGTAAAGTATAGAATCGTACCTTTATTGCTAACCGTATATAGCCATCAAATACAAAATGCTCAACTGAAGCAGTTTCTGATTTTAAAGCAGATTGTTCCTGAAGTAGGATTGAAGTCAGTCCATGCTTACGTAATACATTTCGAAATGTGTAAAGCATTTTCCGTTCATTACCGTTTAAGTATTTTATAAGACTTATACTATCAATTACAATCCGCTTACAATCAATTTCCTTAATCATTTCCTCGAACAATCCACCGGGGTTAACTATTTGGTCCATAAGAATTTCTGGCGATAGACCAACAACACGCAGTTTATTTTCCTGTTCGAGCTTACGTAAATCCCAATTAAATAATCTCATATCTTCATAAATTTGTTCAGGGAATTCTTCAAATGTTATAAAAATTCCAGGTTCATTATGCTTTCTAATACCTTCAAGTAAAAACTGGATACCAAACGTTGTCTTTCCTGTTCCCGGTCCGCCTTCTACAATAGTTGTACTTCCTTGAGGGAGACCTCCAAATAAAACGTTATCTAATCCAGGTATTCCTGAAACAGTTTTTTGTCGCATTATCTCACCTATCCTTTTCAGTCAGGGGCATTCATCCATAACAGCATAAAGTTATAGGAAAGATACATCCTATCCTATACTAGCAATCTTTCGATATGTATCCCCTACTGTTCTCATTTTAACTTATACGCTGCTCCTATTAATATCGACTACTAGTATCAGGTGATAAATAATAATAAAGACTCAAAACTTTCGGCAAAATAAGGTGTTTAGCAGGAATTTTTCCTATATTTAGCATAAAATAAGGACTAAAGAATCAAAAACCGAATTTCTAGAAACCATTCCTGGAAAATAAAAACCCCCAAACTATGTCAATGCTGCTGAACAAAGTTTAGGGGTTTTTCTAATTCTATATAGATTGCTATTTCGCAAAGAACTCTTCTGCCTGTTCCAAGTAGGTTTCCTGATCAGGTGTCAAATCATATTCTTCCACAATCGCATCAACTGGGCATACCGATTTGCATGCAGCACAATCAATACAAACGTCTGGATCTATGTAGTATTGCTCCGGTCCTTTTTCAATGCAATCAACCGGGCAAACAGTCAAACATTCTGCTGATTGTTCTTGACGGCATGGGTCCAATATTACAAAAGCCATCTATCGCACCCTCCTCTACATTCATGCTACAGTTAATAATACACGATACAAGCCTTTCAAGTAAACTATTCAATTCACAATTTGTCAAAATACAAGTGATAATGCAAAGAACAGCCAGGGTTAAATGCCACATGACAAGACGGACAGCTGTATCCACTATCAAGATATTCATTTATCGTAAGTTCTGTTTTACACGTACCACATAAAATAGCCTTTTCATTAAAGTCCTCTCGGGGCCACACTCTTGAGGCTCCACACCCATATTGTTGATGACAATGGTAGCATGAATAATATTCGTTGCAACAATAAAACTTAATTGCTATCCTATCATTTTCACTATGATAGTGGTTACAACGTGTTTCGGCATCAATTGCTCCGTTTACTTTCATAAGAATACCTCCAAATTACCTCTGAAAGTAGTATATCATATTAGTTTTATACAATAATATCCCGGGTATCGGTAGGTATAACCAATTATAAAGGAGTGCTTAAACGATGAAGAATTATAGCGTAGCACCAAATCAGGATGCATCAGCATGGATAGTAAAACTGGAAGACATAGCACCAGCCGACGAATTTGAAGCAAAAGATGATGCCATCGCAAAAGCAGAGGAAATGGCAAAAGAAAATAGTCCAAGTAAACTTTCCATTTTGGATAAGGAACATAATGTTACCCGAGAAGAAAGGTTCTAGAAAGCTTGGCTTATTGGTAGGGGGGGTTCCCCCTCATAATTTGGGTGTAGCCTTTACTAGTTAACTTTCTAGAGAAATATACTAAGACATAATTAAAACTTTCAAATTTAACATGAATAATAACAGGATAGGTTTTTAATACGTTTAATTTCAATGGTTGGATTTAATAGGTAGTTGATATAAACTGCGACACAGTGAAAATTTTCTTTTGCACCACTCCGGTACCAATGCAACATCTGCCCAAGCTAACACTTTCGCAGTCTTACTAGCCATGGGCTCACTCATCGGGGTTATGAGAACGCGAACACTGTTCAAATAGTGTGAAACGTGTCTTCATCAGGGTTATGAGAACCCGAAATCTGTTTAAATAGTGAGAAACGGTCACTCATATCGAAGTTATGAGCCCCGGTTGAGTATTTTTCCATGTTACTTCGCAGTTTATATCTAATAAGCAACATTAGAAAACTAGACATTCTCAAAGCCTTTTGGTGAATGCCTAGTTGCACTTATGCATTAAGAAAGTAGTTATACTATCTTAACTGCAAAATAAATTCGAACTAATTCCAATTCTATTTCAAGAATTTGAATCATAGTTCGGATTTCACTTTGACAAAACACTTTTGCCCCAACCTCTTTCTAGTTTTATTGTTTTATTATACATAGTTATATATTACTAATCTTAAGTTGACATAAAGCATAATTCTATATATATTTATAATAGTTACACAATTCAATTAAATTTTGGAAAACTTGGCTTTTGCAAGCCTTAGTTGCAATTATGCAGTAAGAAAGGATTTATACTTGCTTATCTGTTAAATTAAGGGGGTGTTTCCTGGTTTGGAGGTAAATGATAATATCATAAGCAACAAAAGCGTGGATAGTTTCATTCAATCGATTGAACGGGATTTTTTTATAGGGAGGACAGAGGAACTTGAATTCTTTTACAACCACCTTAATTTTACTAATAATGATATAAAAGTCCTGTATATCCATGGAACTGGCGGAGTTGGCAAAACATACTTATTAAATGAATACAATCGGATTTCCAATGAAGAAGGCTTGCTATTCTTAAAAATGGACAGCAGAGACTTCCCTCAGACTCCTGAAGGATTTGCGGATCATATACTCACCTTAATTGAAACACATACCCACACACAGCTATTTTCCGAAAACTACTCATTACGAAAATTCCTTCACACCTTATCAGAATTAGCATCAGATCGACGTATAATAATAGCAATAGATTCATATGAACATATGGATGCCCTTGATCGGTGGTTCCGGCAAGTATTTATACAAAACTTGCCCTCCACCATACTCGTTATTATGGCTGGTCGCCATCCCCTGTCAGGTGAATGGGTCGAATCACCTGCCTGGCGCAGTCTAACGAAAGAAATCGAACTGAAAGATTTTAGTTTGGCACAAACACGGGCATTTCTTGATTACTATGGTATCGATAACAGCCACATGATTAAGGCGATGTGGAAGTTCACTGATGGGCATCCATTAACACTCACACTAGCAGCACTAACAGACAAAGAATTTTCAATTGGCACATTACATGAACAATCATCACATATCCTGATGGAACTTACTCAACGTTGGTTACTTGAAGTAAAGGACGAATCACTACATCGTCTAATTGAAGTCGCCGCCTTGTTTTTTAACTTTGACCAATCAAGTCTGTCAGCTGTCCTCAAGGAAGAAATTGATATAAAAACATTTAATGCACTTACATCTTTATCATTCGTTAAACCTGTTAAAAATGGCTGGGCTATGCATGATTTAGTAAGAGATGCTATTAAGATGAATTTGAAACTGCGTCATCCTGAACGTTTTGAAAAATACAGCCAACGCAGTGCATCTTTTTTTTATAAAAGAACAATCACAAATCGCTCACCTGCAGATGCGGCGTCCTTTTTCTACCATTTAGGTGATGAGTTTATCCGAAGTGTTTTTTTTCAAGAAAAAATTAATAATTCGATGTATCTAGAGCCGATTGCCGATTATAATTTCCATGAAGTATCTCGATTCTTTGAAAACCGTAAAAGTGATTTTTCAGAAAGCGAAGCACAATTTTACAATAGGGAAACAAATGAATCGTATCATTTTCATGCTTCATTCGAACATAACCGCAAAGAAATGGAACTTATTGATGACACATATGTCAAAAAAATTAACTATAAGGATGCCCATTTATTAAAAAATAAAGATAATAAAACATTAGGGCTATCTATCATCGTACCGATCAATGTAAGCACGCTAAAAGTACTTGCCAAAGAACCTGTATCCCGTGCGTATTTCAGCAGATTAAATGATCAGGATACAAAGGAATACAGCGTCCCTGAAAATGAAAATGCGGGGTGGTTTATCCGGTTCCTTGATTACACGGATTCAACTGATACCGCTGCACGATCATTTATGCTATATAACTTATTCCCGCTATTGTTAACTAGCGGAAGAATAATTGTATCAACACCCTTACCATTTTTTCAGGATTTACTGGAGAATTTTGGGTTCCAGAAGATCCCGGAAGCAACGCATTATGACTATGGAGAAAACTACCCGTCCACCACTTATATTTTGGATGTGCGCGGTCCAAGGTTAGCCAATTATTTAAAACAGCTGACAAACGGTAATTCTGTTCAAAATGAGATGGAAGTTATTGCAACGACATTTTCATTAACTGAACGAGAAGTCGACATCGTTACGCTAATACTGGAAGAGAAAGGAAATGCCGCCATTGCGAAAGAATTATATGTTGCGGAAATAACCGTTAAAAAGCATATCACACGGATTTTCAAGAAAATGGAAGTAAAAAACAGATCACAGTTGATAAAATGTGTTATGGAAATTATTTCATAAGTGGATTTGGTAGGCAGTTTAACTGCCTACCTTTTTTCAACTACTTCAGCAGGCTTATTTTGCCGATTAATGGTAATTGTTTTTGTTTACCATTAGCAGCATTGATAATACCTAATATTACAAATATAAACCAGCATAGTGTGCCTAAAGGTAAAATCAGTAACCACCCTATAAGTGGGACTATAGTGCCGATTACACTCACACTAACTCCAAAGAGAAATAATACCAGACCCTGATTTGCATGATACATTGCAAATTTCGAATCCTTTGAGGTAATAAGTGGAATGAAAAAGATAATGTACGCTAAAATTGCCATCCCTTTATTTTCTTTAACATCCGCTGACTCTTCCTCAACTGTTTCATTAACATTTTCCGATTTGACTTCTTCAGTCATAATAAACACCTCCTTATAAATACTATTCAGATCATGAAATATTTATATTACTTTATGCCCAAAAATTATTCTGGTGCGATATTGTGGTTGTAACAAAACAAATTTTCAGGGTCATAAACCCGCTTTATCTTTGCAAGTTTAAAATAATTATCTCCATACGTATTTCGTGTAATTTCCTCACCAAGTTTTACACCGTTTAAATAAGACGTTTTTTGATAGGAATAAGGTAATAATTGATTATAGACAGAATCCATCCATTCTTGACTTCCAACAGGGTCCCCACTTACTATTTCACCATCGAAAAGAACTAGGAAGCGTGCATCCCTGACAGCGAATGCGGTTTCGTCTGCTGAAACACGGTTCATTCGTCCATTAAGCATCCAAATTTGTGCCATTGCCATAGGGAGCGGTGAATTTTCCATGCTTTCAAAAATGATATTAAGCATTGCTTCATCCAATTCTTTAAAAAACAGTGATGTTCCAACAATTTCAGCACCTTGAGGAACCATTTGATCAAGCTTTTTCTGCAGGTCGGTATATGCTGTTTTTCCTGTATTATCCATTAAAGGAATTGCCAGTTCCTGTAACGGTTCTATAAATGCCTTTTCAGTTTCATGAGTCAACTCACCAGTGTACATTCCCGATACTGCTATCACACGTTTTCCATGCATACTCTCAGGCAAAAATGGTGCTGGAGGCAACTGCATAATTATCGAATTCACTGATATCTCATCCGGCGCATTATTCATATAGTCATCCAACTTCTGAAATATTTCTTTGGCATCCTTGTAATCATACATTATATCAATTGCCATAACATTAGGACCTACAGGGTAAAGCTGTAATTCAAATGATGTCACAACACCAAAATTCCCACCCCCACCACGAATAGCCCAAAACAGATCAGTATGCTCATCATTACTAACCTTAATTAATTTCCCATCAGCAGTAACCATTTTCGCTGACAAAATATTATCGCACGTTAATCCATATTTCCCTCTCAAATAGCCAAATCCACCACCTAGCGCTAATCCGCCAATACCTGTCTCTGAAACAGTTCCCGTTGGTGTAGCCAATCCGAATTTCTGTGTTTCAGAGTCAATATCACCCAGCATGGCACCCGCCTCTACGGTAGCAACTTGACGTTCCTTATCAATAGTTACGGAGTTCATTTTTGATAGATCCAACATAACACCCTCTTCACAAACAGCAGTTCCAGCCAGGTGATGTCCCCCACTACGAACAGAAATGTCCATCTTCTCCTTCTTTGCAAAGGAAACAGCTGATATTACATCTGCTTCTGACAAGCACTCAAATATAGCAGCGGGATATCTGTCAATCAGATTATTCCACACCTTTCTTTTTTCATCATAGCGTTCATGATTAGGTAAAATAATAAAGCCGCTTTTATCCGTTTGTGCCTCTTCTTTCATTCACCATTACCTCCATGATTAAAAATTAGGAACTTTCATTTGATTAAAGAAAGCATACCATAGGAGTGGTATGGTGTAATGTATACTCAGGTATACTTTTTTAAACAATTAAAACAGCGGCTTGATTAATAATAATCAAGCCGCTGTAAACTCTATTAAGGTATGATGAGCCTTACCTGAAATAGATCAAATATAGATTCGACAACATCTTCCAATTCAGTTGTTTCTTCATCTTGAGACGAATCTCCATCATTTTCCTCATCCGTTGTGTCATTTGAATTAGGATCCGTTTCATTATCTGATTCTGATTCCGTTTCTGTTTCTTCTTTCTTATTATCGGTTGCGTTCTCATCGGTATTACTATCGGTTTTTTCTTTCTCTTCAGAGGACGCTTTCTTTTCTGTTTCTGTAATGCTATCCTTCAAACTGGTTATGCTATCGGTTATTGTACTGGTCTTTTTTTGTATGGATTCCTCTTTCACTTTTAAACTATTAACTTTTTCTTTAACTTCTTCAGTTTCTTTCGTTACCTTTTCAACGCTTTCCTTTATTGTTTTAATATCTATTTCAGATTTGGTAGTTTCATTCGACTCCGTTTCATCAGATTTAGCTTCAGCTCCATCATTATTGGTTTCGGTCATCTCTAATAATTTAGAGAAAACTTCCGCTTGTTCCCGTTCACTTTCATTTGCGGGAGAATGCTTTTCGGTTAGTTTAGTAAGCTTTTCTTGTTTAGTGTTTATACTATTTTCAAGATCCTTAACCAATCGGGATGATTCGTCGACTAAGCTCGAAAACGTTCCGGAAACATCTTGAAATGATTGCAATTCTTTTTCCATTCTTTCTGTTAAGGCAACCAAATTATTCAATTTATCGGTGACTCCATCTTCAATTTCTTTTTTTAGAAGATTTTTAGTATCTTCTATCAAGTTTACTAATTCATCCGATGGTGTACCATTTTTTACTTTTTCATATGTCTCTGTTGCCTTATCTATTAATTCTCCAACTGCGCCAAGTTTCTGTTTATCATTTTCCAGTTCCTCTTTTATTTGATCCAGTTTGCTTTGCTCTTCTTGCTCCTCTTCTAGAATTTCCTTTATTTTCTCTTTAGTCGTCGGACTATAGTCTGGTAATTTCCCACATTCGCTTTTATAACAAGCTTCAATTTTTGTATTCGGCAAGGAAATGTCCGAAACCGTTTGCTTGGAAACCTTCATTACAACATTTGTTAGACAAACCCAACCCACTTTACTAGGGGCACATAAACCACCAATATTTGGAGGAGTGCCATCTATTGTTTCTGCATACAAATTTTGTACATGAATTGGTCCTGGTGATTTAATTCGTATCACCATTGGTTCCTGTTCCCCTCCAGTTTCGAGAACCTTCGTAATGGTTAACCCGTGGATAACTCCTTCCTTAATTTTTACTTTACCCTGCAGTGCACCCACTAGATCCATCTGGCCATCTACCTTTTTCGTTTCGATAATAAAACCGCCACTATTTCCATTATCTTTAGAACTATCTTCACTGTCAGTGTCAGCCGAAACGTTAGTTGTTCCTGCAGGCATTAAGGAAAATCCAAATACAAGTATGAAAATGAAACTGATTAAAGCAGTATTTTTCATATTTTATTCCCCTAGTTAACAAATTAAACGTACGATACAACATTAAGCCTGGACTGTCTTAACTTCTTTATCTTCCATGAATTCATTCGGTACTTCATCCTGGTCTTGTTGTTTTTTGTTTGGCACAACTCCCCTAATGGTAACTTCTTGCTTCTCCCAGGCAATGGACAGCGCTCCACCAATAATGCCTATTATCGTACCTATCACAAATCCTCCTAGTGCTCCCATTACTGAAAGTATAGACAGAAATATAGTGACGACACCAAACACAGTTGAGAATTGCGGGTATATATAATCTAAAATTCCCATGATTAAAATTAAGCCACCAAATAAAAAGCCAATAAATACAAAACTTCCAGGAATAAACGCAATAGAATAAAGGTGTAATGGTATATACAAAATCATTAGCCCTGCTAAGAAAATTAAACTCGCACCCCAAAAAGGTCTTTTGTTTCGCCACTTCCGAAATTTTCCACCATTAGCTATTTTACGGTGTTTTCCCTGTAACTTTTCTTCCTTTTTTAAAGCCTTTGCTTCTTTTCTACTCATATTTATCCCCTCCCATTGAGGATTTATTGATGTGTCATATCCGGTTCATCAATTTTCTCGACATAAATTTTGGTTCCATCCAAACTGACCACACTTTGAAATAGGTAGTCCGTAACTAACTTAGCATCCTTAATCGTAATTGTTTTAGCATCTTGCGACCAATTAGTTGAGAAATCTTCAGTATTTTGTTCTTTAATTGCCAATTCATTAAAGCTTAAATCAGCATCAATCATACGGGCATCTTGAATCAGACCGCTGATTTTGGTAGGACCTGAGGCTCGTATATGAACCCTTACCCAGCCACCTGTTGGCATTTTGATATCCTTATAAATGTGTAAATTCTTAATCTCCACTTCTTCTATCTTGTTTCGGATCATCGGTTCAGCATCAGAGTCACCTGTTTCACCAATGTGCGGTAATAACTGAAATCCCTTACCATTCAATTCATCAAATTCTACATAAAAGTCACCAATTCCACCAAGTGGTAATGCAAACGCTGTTCCGGTGAACCCGAACACAGACATAAGTCCTCCAAGCCCCAAAAAGCCAGCGAATAAAGCAATAAAAAACTTCTTTTTCCACGTTCTACCTACTGTTTCTTTCCTCTCTTCACCCAAACTTCACACCCCTTTGCACCTATTATCACACAAATTGTATTGTTATCGCTTACATTTAAAGACTAATTAAAGACTGAAATAAACTTAATTGATACGTCAGCACCAATCAAGTAAGTTCAAATTTATTCCCTCCTTTCCCTTTTACTGAATTAAGCAAAAATTCTTTAATCTTATTATAAGATAGAAACAATACAAAAAAAACCCGACAATTATAGGTAATTTTCTATTTAGACCTACTTTATAATGTAAGAAAATTATGATTAATATACCAGTACCCTGTTTTCAGTGATAGGAAACCCACCCGGGTACAACATTTTGGATCTTACCCCTATTTTTGTCGGTTGTGAACTTGCATGATTTAAATATAAGTAACAATGCTAAATATACAGCATTTCATATCTTTATTTATTAAGAGTAATAATTACAAAGGTCTCCTTTCATTGAAACAATCAGGTTTATTTATTATTGTTAAAAGGTATTGTTAGAAAACTTGCTTAATCGTTAATGGGATTCTTATGTGTTTTAGAGCCTTCTATATTGGAGTACAAACTTTAATACAATAAGAAATTATCTATACTTTCTTACTGCATAAGAAGGATTTATACTATTTCTATAGAATAACTTGTAGATAGCCTTTAAAACTTCACAGTCAATATTTCAAGGGCTTTGCATAGAATAGCTTTATGAAAGGGGAAAAGAGTTATGTCCCTAACCTTAAACAGTCAAATGATTAGGTTATTTAATAGTGGCCTTGAGATTGTTAAAACACATCAGCAGCAGATACTACTAGAGTGGGAAAATGTTCTTGCTCACCTGCAAGGGGGAGAAAAATCAACAAAAAATGTTGAAGATACAATCAGCTTTTTTGCAGAGTATTTTTTTGCAAAAGAAGACGATGAAACAGATGGTTATCAATTAAATGCTATTACACTTAAGCCTGTATCACTTCAAACAAATCAGTTTATTATTACATTATTAGAAAATGCCGTTCATAAGGTCATCCAGAAAAAGGAAAATCATTCATATCATGACCATCAGGCAGTTCAATATCTATTTTCAACGATTAGTGATGACATACTTAAACAACCATATCATCAATATTTTACGATTGATTCCTTTATAAAAAATCTTGTATCCTCCAATCAATTACCAATTGAATGGGCAGCTATTACTATTAAAAAAGAACAATCTCATACGGTGGAGAAGTGGTTTAATAACTTAAGTCAGGATTTGTTATTAGGAAGCGATGAGTTGAAGGCCGATACAATTTATTCATTAACTGAATTATTACTGAATCAAATGCCTGAAAATAGTAAAGCCAAATACAATGTTATGACAATCCCATATGAAGACCTAACGCTATTAGTATGTGTTAACCATCACGATACTTCTCATATTATGCCGTTCATCACATATGCCCTGCAAACATTTCAATACGGAAAGGATACATTTAAAGAAAATAAACAAGAACAACAATGGAAAGATTCTGTCATCATGTTCAATGAAACCATTATGCGTTCTAGAACTTATAACGAAGCTGTGGAAAATATAACAGCTGGGTTTGTTAATTATTTACCTTTCGAACGTTGCGCACTTTTCTCCTATTCTGTTAATGATCAAATGGGATTCGGGTTATTTGGTCACCGTCTTGACAATAAGGCGATTCAGAATATTACAGAGGACATTAGTAATCTGCCGTTAATCCAAAATAATCTGCGCATATTAGAATTGTTTGGAAAAAGTATGAGTTACCTACAACCGATTTACATGGAAGATGCAACTCTTGGATTCCCTGACCAATACGTTCAGCAATTCGGACTAAATTCAGTCGTGGTTGCACCAATCTATGTATCTTCCAGCAGCAAGCTTTTAGGCGCAGCTATTCTAGATCAAGGTCGTGGTAAACACTTTAAAGTAGCTCAAGAGACGTTTTCAGCACTAACAAAATTTGGTCAGAGCGCTGGTGAAATTCTATCGAAACATCAGAATGATCGACATGATGACAAACAACATACAGGTGAATTACGTCTGTCACCACGTGAAATCGAGGTTCTGAAGCTTATGGCTCGGGGTGCTTCCACCATTGAAGCTGCAAGCAACCTAAATTTAAGTGAATACACTGTTCGTGACTATATCTCTGCCATTATACAAAAAATGGACACTAAAAACCGTACTGAATCGGTAGCAAAGGCTATTCGCGAAGGTCTAATATAGACAAGATTAATAAGTAGTGGATAGCCAATATCCACTACTTGTTTAGCAGTTAAAACTTAAAAAATTATATAAACTTTCTTACTGCATAATTGTAACTAAGGCTTTCGCCAAATAGGTTTGCACTTCAGAGTATAAGGTGTTCTAAGAAAGCCAAGTTTTCTAATCTTATGCATTTCCTGCTGTTGCACCAGTTTCCATTTGTGAATTTGTCGGACGATCCTCTGCATATAATTCTTCAATTATATTCTTATACTTATTTTCTATAACATTGACTCGCATAGATAACTTGGGGGTCAATTCACCGGTTTCGACTGTCCACTGCTCACCAATAATAACTACCTTTTTAGGTTTTTCATATTCAGCAAGGTCTTTTGTATGTTCTTTTACTTTGTCTTCAATTAGGTCCTTGACAATCTTATGACGGCAAATTTCATCTAGTGACTCTGAACGGATACCGTTCTGTCTCGCCCATGGTACTAAATTTTCAAAATCTGGATTAACCAGACAGATAATGTACTTCCGCTGATCACCAATTACAAGGGATTGCTCAACAAAACTGTTTTCATTAATAGCATTTTCAATCAATTGTGGTGCAACATTTTTTCCAGTAGATAAGACAAGAATTCGCTTTTTCCGATCGATTATTTTTAAGTAGTTATCTTCATCAAGTTCCCCGATATCCCCCGTGTATAGCCAATCACCTTCAAACGCGTTTGCTGTTGCTTCTTCATTATTATAATACCCTTTCATCACACTTGGTCCTCTAACTAGCACTTCACCATCAGCTGCTATACGGACATCCAAATTTGGCATTACTTTTCCAACTGTCCCCACTTTAGCACGTACCATCGGATTTGTGGTAATAACCGGAGAAGTTTCAGTAAGCCCATATCCTTCTAATATCGGTAAATCAATTGCCCAGAAAAAGCGTGCAACATCAGGATTCAGCGTTCCGCCACCAGAAACCATGCCACGAATCCTGCCACCAAGCTCTTTCTTTACCTTTTGATAAACAAGTCGTTCAGCAATTTTCCATTTCCGCATAAAATCGCTCGGCATAACCTCTCCCAGAATTAATTCATTTACAGTAGCGTTCAGGTATCTTTCATAACGCTCTATACCAATATTAATCGCCCAATTGAAAACCTTTTGTTTAATTGGAGTCCCATTATCAATTTCACCAAGCACTTTTGCATACACTTTCTCAAACAATCTCGGGACGCTCGTCAAAACCGTTGGGCTAATTTCCTTTAAATTCTCCTGAATTGTTTCAATACTCTCAGCATAAGCAATCGTTGTACCGACTGATAAAGGCATATAATAACCTGCCATACGTTCGAACACATGTGATAACGGTAAATAGGACAGCGTAAGATCCTCTGGCAGCAATTCAATCAGCCAAAATTGAACTGCCTCCATATTTGACAGAAAATTACCATGAGATAGCATTACACCATTTGGTTTACCAGTCGTTCCAGAAGTATGGATAATCGTTGTCAGCTGATCACGATTTATCTTTTGCCATCTTTCTTCCCAGTCTGGGATTTTATTTTCTTCTCCTATTTTTTCTAATTTAAAAAATGATAAATTTGTTTCTGTTGAGGAGAAGCTCTCACCAGGATACATCGTAATTATGCTTTCCACATTAGCATCCCCAGCTAAAACTTTATCTCGTTGTTCTTCATTTTCAACAACGACTGTTCTAACATCGGCATTCTTTAAAATATATGCAACCTGTTCAGACGGCAAAGTTGGATAAACAGGTACACTTACCGCCTTTAAACTTGCTGCTGCGAAGTCTGTAATCCCCCACATTGGATTACTATTAGATAAGATAGCAACTTTGTCATTTTCTCCTATGCCAAGATGTTTCAGTCCTGATGCAGCATCATAAATGCGGTCCCAAAACTTCTGATATGTGATATGCTGATATGTCCCGCTTTCCTTCCATATCAACGCATCTTTTTCTGGAGACCTTTCAACTGTTCTATGAAGCATTTCCAGTAAATTATTCGGTTTCATGAGAACCCTCCCCATTTCATCTCCAATTCACATGATCTCGCTAAACTTTCAAAAACACCTATTTTAAAATGAAAATGAATTAAGCACTGTTTGCAGTTTTAAAGCAAGCCCCATATTTCCATTAATTTTCAACTTTCCACTCATAAATGCTGCAGTTGGATTCAGGGTCCCGGCAACCATCTCTCTGAAATCATCACTATCAATCGTCAATGTAACTTGTGCCTCATATTCTTCGCCTTGAGCAATACGTGAACCAGCTTCATCAATTATCATTTGGTATGTTCCGCCATCATCCCCCTGCAAATTGAATTGATATATCCCCTCCTTCCCTTGCGTGGCCGATAGATTATATTTTAATGCTGCATCAATCATTTCGAACACTTCCATTGAGCTAGGCTTTACTAACTCCGGCATATAAAGTCCTCCTTTTATAACCGTTCTATTATTGTCGCAGTTGCCATTCCGAATCCGATACACATAACTTGAAGACCATATTTACCATTATTGTCTTCTAATCTATGAAGTAATGTTGTCGCAAGCTTAGCACCACTTGCACCTAGAGGATGACCTAGGGCAATTGCACCACCACGGGCATTCACTTTGTTCATATCTGGATTCAATTCCCTTTCCCACGCCTTTACAACGGATGCAAATGCTTCGTTTATTTCAATAGCATCTATATCCTCCAGTTTTAACCCAGCCTTTTTTAACACCTTTCGTGTTGCCGGAATAACACCTGTCAGCATAATGACAGGATCTTCGCCGACAACTGCACGAGCAATGATTCGCGCTCTTGGCTTTACCCCTAATTGCATAGCTTTCTCCCTGGACATAAGCAGCAGACCTGCTGCACCATCACTCACTTGGCTTGAGTTTCCAGCAGTAACAACACCACCATCAGGTTGAAATGAAGGAGTCAAACCAGCTAATTTATCTATAGAAGTGGTCCGTCGTATCCCTTCATCCTGGTTAAAGAGCTCTTCCCCATTTTCTTTTTTAACATTAATAGGTAAGATTTCCCGTTCGAAATCACCGTTATCTGCAGATTCTGCAGCCCGTCGGTGACTTTCTAATGAAAGCTCATCCAACTCCTCACGGGAGAGTGCCCATTTTTCTGCAATCATTTCAGCCGAAAATCCCTGTGGGACAATGTTAAAACGATCAACTAGGTCACTGCTGAAACTCCCCATATCACTTCCCATCGAGACGCGCGACATATTTTCAACACCACATGCAATCGTAATATCTGCATCCCCTGCCAATATTGTTTGTGCAGCATTGTGAATGGCTTGCTGGCTCGATCCGCACATCCGATTTAGTGAATAAGCGGGAACTTCGACAGGGAATCCGGCAGCAAGTACTGCCATACGTCCAATATTCCCGCCTTGTTCACTTGTCATAGTGACACATCCTGTTACAACATCGTCTACCTCGTTGGCATCTACTCCACTTCGATTTACAAGCTCTTTAAGAATCGGTGCGAGTATATCGACCGGATGTGTTTGTGTTAACATACCTTTTTTACGACCTGCAGCTGTTCGGACTGCATCAACTATAACTGCCTCTGTCATAATAATCCCCCTAATCAATATGTGAATAGTTCAATGCCGCCAGACACGTTCATTCCGATTCCAGTAATATAATTTGCTTTATCTGATACCAAAAAAGTGATGGCATTGGCGATATCTTCTGGCTGGCCAGCACGTTTTAATGCAGTCCTGTCAATCATTCGATCATTCATTTTTGCATTTCCCATATTAAATGCCTCTGTCCCGATAATCCCAGGCACAATCGCATTCACGTTAATACCGTATTTCGCTCCTTCCAATGCCATGCTTTTTGTTAAACTTAAAAGACCACCCTTTGTGGCAGAATAGCTTGCCTGACCAAAACCACCAAGTGTTCCAGCGACAGAAGACATATTAATAATTCGGCCAAATTGCTGTTCTTTCATATATGGCCACACCGCTTTTGTACAATTGTAGGAGCCTGTCAGATTAACAGTTAGATCACGATCCCATAAATCATCATTTTGATTTTCAATTTGTGACACGTGGTCTAACGTACCAGCATTATTCACAAGAATGTCGATCCTGCCAAACTCTTCTTTTACTTTAGCGAATACTTCTTTAATTTGATCACGATCTGTTACATCCATTTTCACAGCAAACGATCGCCTTCCCATTGCCTGGATTTCCTCTGCAGTTTGATCAGCGTACATTACCTTTGTGCTTTGCATGACCTGTGCAATTGGACCAAATCGTTCCGCTTCTTGTTCACTAGTTTCATCTGATTCGATTAAAATGTCTGTAATAACAACATCTGCTCCAGCTTCAGCCAAGGCAAGTGCATCTGCACGTCCCAAGCCACGTGACGCTCCTGTCACGACAGCTACTTTCCCTTTTAGCATTTCATTCCAGGATGACAAATATATCCCACCTTTTCTGAAATCTTACTATCTATTTAGTTAAGGAATCGCGCCTTATCTTTTTGAAAAAATGCTGCAAGCCCGATACTTGGTTCCTCTGTCAAAAACGTATCAGCAAATGCAGTTGCTTCCACTTCAAATCCTTCTTCTATCGACCCTTCTGCTGCATTAATCGCATGTTTGGCAAGTCCCATTCCATGCACAGCACCTTCTGCCAGCTTTTCAGCAAACGCAGTTGTATCCGCTTCCAATTCATCAGGTAGTGCAGCATGATTAATAAGACCTGCTTCTTCTGCTTCTCTCGCTTCTAATTGTTTTGCAGTGAGAATTAATTCCATAGCTTTTCCCCGCCCTAATAATCGCGTCATTCTCTGGGTCCCTCCTGCTCCAGGGATGAGACCAAGCGACAATTCGGTTAGCCCTATTCGGCCTTTTCCCATAAAACGAAAATCACATGCCATCGCCAACTCACAGCCACCTCCGAGCGCATGACCATTAATTGCTGCAATTACTGGTTTAGGCATTGTTGCCAAGCGATGAAAACATGCTTGCATTCGGGCGCTTTGTCTGGCAATCACATTTTCTACTTCATCGTTAGTACTATGTTGAATCATTCCTTTTAAATCTGCTCCAGCTAGGAATATTTTCTCGTGGTTGGAAGTAAGAACGACAACTCGAACCGAAGTATCTTCAGTTAGTTCATCCACTGCAGATTCAAGTTCATGCATTAATTCTTCTCCAATGGCATTAACGGGGGGATTATCAATGGTGATCCACGTGACACCCTTGTTCCGTTTATCTATTGTAATAGTTTGATAGGACACAATATCACTCCTCACTAAACTTTTATTCCATATGGAGCATATTGACGACGAGCTATCACAAGATGCTGTACTTGGTTTGTTCCTTCAAAAATATCGAACACTTTCACATCACGGTATAATTTTTCAACTAGATGGCCATCTAGCCCGTCAGGACCTAGAAGTTCCAGGCATTTTGAACACACATCAAGCGACATTTTCCCAGAATAAGCTTTACACATTGCTGCTTCTTTCGCATTGGCTAAACCCAAATCAGCTTTCCATGCAGCTTCCCATGTTAACAGCCGTGCTGCTGCAATATCCTGTTCAACTTCTGCTAGAATTTCAGATGCTAGCAGAAAATACCTGCCCTGTTTCGGATAGTCTCGTTGTACAATATCCAATGTATATTCATAGGCTGCACGCGCTATCCCGATTGCCATTGCAGCGACAATTGGTCGTGTACTGTCAAATGTTTTCATAGCTACCTGGAATCCTGTTTGTTTAGAATTACTCGTTTCGTAAACTTGTTCTCCCCCAAGTAAATTTTCTTGTGGGACAAAGCAATCTTCTAGTAAAAGTTCTGCTGTTTCATTTGCTCGCAGTCCCATTTTCTTTGCTAGTCGTGTACAGCTGAAACCTGATGTTCCTTTTTCGACCACAAATGCACGTTGGCCAGCACGTCCACGTGAAGCATCAACCGTTGCAAACACAACAACCCATGAAGCGCGTTCACCATTCGTAATAAATATTTTTTGGCCGTTTAAGATATAACCGCCTGCAACTTTCTTTGCTGTTGTTCGAATGCCTGACGCATCCGAACCTGCCTCAGGCTCTGTTAAAGCATATGCTCCCCATCTCGGTTTATCTTTTGTAAAAATAGATAAAAAGCGCTTTTTTTGCTCAGGTGTTCCACTACTTTCCACAGGAGGTCCACCTAGACCTGCTCCAGGAAGTGATAATGTAACAGCAGGATCTCCCCAGGCCATTTCCTCTGTTGCTAAAACACCCATACGGTTTCCTTCCCGTTCTTTTTTAGAGTCCTTAGCTGACGTTTTTTGGGTACTATTTTCACTGAAAGATGATGTGTTTAAGTGGATACCCATTCTGTTTACATTGTCGAGCCAATCATCAGGAACTCTTTCCATTTTTTCTGCTTTCATTGCAATTGGCCGTATTTCATTAGCCGCAAACCAATGAGTCATTTCCTTAATTTGCTTTTGCTGCTCCGATAACTCAAACGAAATCATTGCAATGCTCCTTCTTTTGTACCAGCGATAATTTGTTCACCACACTGAAAAAGTAAATCCTTTTCCCTTCCATACAAGGAAACCTGTGCTTGAGCATCCCGCATCCATTTCTCTACAGGGAATTCTTGCACAAAGCCATGCCCTCCAAGCAATTGAACTGCTGAATCCGTAATATAACGAACAGAACGATGGGCACGATATAACGCCCGAGAAGCTAATCCATCTGACTCTGAACCCTGTTCATCTGCTTTAATAGCAGCTTCCTTTACAAGGTGATTCGAAATTCTTGTTTCCATTGCCATTGAAGCGATTCGAAACGACACCCCTTGAAACTTTGCAATTACTTGACCAAATGCTTTCCGTTCCGCCGTGTACTCTGTAACATAATCAAGTGCAGCCTCCATTAAACCGACTTCTTTTGCCGCCTGTAATATTCGAATCCGTGTACGAACCTGTCTAAGTAAATCATCGGCTGTATAACCTTCTGCCACCACACAGTTATTGGGAATATATACACCATCAAAAGAAAACCGCCCAAGTCCAGAAGCAAGTAACCCTAGGCGGTAATCACCTTGTTCAACCGTCCAATGATTGTGATTATCTAACCAGAGAATAACACTTTTCCCTTGTGAATTTTTCGCTGCAACTATCATATATTCAGCAAAGGACGCCATTCGAACTGGTTGTGAAGTTCCCTGTAGGATATACCCATCAGCTTCTTCTGTAATAAATAATCGGTCCTCTCTAACTTCATCGGTATTGACAGTGTTTACAAAAGCTGCAGTTCCATGATTGATTTGCACATCTTTTGTTAAGTTCGTAACTGTACTCTCCGGAAGAATACGTATTATAGAAGCTGCATCATTAGCGCCTGGTAACCCTTGAACAACATCGAGATCCCCATAACTGAGCGCTTGAATTAATTGCACTTGTGTAATTAACGGTAATTCTAACCCTTCAAAATATTCAGGTAACTCCAGCGATAAAAAACCCAGTTCTGCTAATTCGTTAATCAGGTTTTTATCAACATGACGGTTTTGTTCGCATTCGCGTGCAATCGGACGAATTTTATCTTTTGCAATATTTTTGGCCACTTCGATAAAAGATGTTTCCTCTTCTGTCGGGCGAAACGAAATCACATAGGCTCCTCCTTTTTTTGCTTTAACATATCAGGAGTGAACATTTATTTTGCTGCCTGATTATATGACGCGAGAATATCCTGCAATTTTAACGCGAGTCCCATATTTCCTTTGATTTTCAATCGTCCTGTCATAAATGCTTGTGTGCCATTTAACTTTCCATCAACCATTTTCTTAAAATCATCCGTGAACATATTCATTGTACAATCAGCATCCTCTATCTCACCTTCTGCGGCGTAACAATTATCATCATTAAATACGATATGGTATGTGCCTGATTCATCTCCGTTTAAATTAAACTGATAAATTGCTTTCATCCCTTTTGCACGTCTTGGATCATCTTTTATTGCCGAATCAATCTCCTTAAAAATCTCTTGTAATTCTGCCATTTAGCATCCTCCTTAAAGAATAAATAGTATGTAAAAAGCGTAGACCTAAATGAAAATAAAATATATTCCTTATTATGTCGGGTTCTTAATTTTCGTTTTAAAGAGATACTACCTTTGTACGGACTGCAAACAGATAAAATAATAAGACTGTTTTTTTAGCGAATAAGCCTTATTTCACTTATACAGTTTTCTTAACTGCTAAAAAAGAGCAAATTGTAAGAATACAATTCACTCTTGATAACAGGATCGTATGAAATTAAGACGGGTGAACGAACCAAAAGACATTAACTCCAATTTAACTTTTTCTGGAAACATAAATTTGATAATTTCCTTATCGGTATATCCCTTTTGGTGTAACTGAATTACTTTATATCTAGTGGATTGTAAATAATCGAGTTTCCGCTCCATCATTTCTTTCCCATTGGGAACCACACCCTCATGAGCACAAAGTACAGTCTTAAAATTGTATTGACCAAGCTTTTGCAGTGAATCAATATAGGAAGCAATTGACTCACCCTTTGAAAATACCTTTGGATAAGGCGTCACATAAAAATCACCAGAAAACAGCCATCCCTTATTTGGTTCCAAGAGACATACATGATCTGAAGAATGACCAGGAGTTTCTATTGGAAGGAACTCAAACTTAGATGTCTGGATAGTGTCAGGGTATGGGATTACCTTACTATCATAACGGTGACTAGAGAGTAACCCTCGGTACCAAGGTATTTTCACTTGTTTATTTAAGGTAGGAACTGCTTTTGTATGACTATAAATATTCACAGAAAAATTATTAGCAACCCATTGTAGCATCCCAATATGGTCCTCATGACAATGTGTTATAGCAACCTGCCGAATATCCCATGACCTAAACGCTCGAATGAGATTTCTCCGCTGCACACTTGGACCAGTGTCAACAAGTACACCATCAACAAAATATAAATATACTTTCATCATTCGATAGAATGGATGAACTGCAATTTTTTGAATGTTTATCTCCTCATAGTTTATCTTTTTCATAGTTCTCTCCTTATTCCCTTCATTCTCCATTAAACATAAATCCAAGTGAAATTTCTATCCCGTGAAATGAAGGGTTCAAGTCATCTATTGAAGCTGTGTGATTTCATTCCATCTATAATATGATTAGAGCTAATCCAAGCGCAGAAAAATACTAGAGTGCCATGACACCGCTCCGATATATACTCAGCTATCGCTTTCGTAGTATCATCTTAGCCGCGGGAGCCTCCATGTATTTCGGGAGCCGGATTTAGTTCGTGGTTAAGAAAGTATAACTATTTTCTTAACTGCTTAAAAAAGAATGAAGGACGGTTAAGTCCTTCATTCCAATAGTTATTATGAAATTAATCACGAGGTCTTTCTTTTAGTTCTTCCCCATTTTTCCCTTGGAAACGAAGTCCCCAGCCGGTTAGTGCTGCAATAAGCATCACGATTACCAGGAACCAGCCTTGGAAAACAAACGGAAACACAGCAGTCGGCTCAACGATAGGTAGCCAATCATACTGACCTTGCATTGTTTTAATAGTAGACCAGCCCAATAACACTGGCGCACCCCAAGGAAAGATATATCCTAATGCAGATGTTACAGCATCAAGCATATTAGCCATGCGGTAACGGTGAATTTGATATTTTGTTCCTAATTCTTTAACAAATGGTGCAGCTGCAATCTCTGCTGCAGTATTAATTGTAATAGCACTATTTAGTAATGCAACGATACCCCAAATAGCAAACTCGGCTTTGCGAACTGAATTTTTAATCCACTTAATTAAGCCTTTCGTTATTGCATCCATTGTACCACCTAATTTTAACAAGTGAGCTGCGGCTACAATTAACAGGATAAGAATCGCCATATTAAAATAGCCAGTCAACCCGCTTACCAGTGCACCCTCAACAATGGTATCTGAATCAGGATTAAAACTTATTATATCACCAAAAGTTCCTAATCCTGATAGAACAATAAGTGGAATAGAAGAAATAATTCCCCATGTTAGTGATGTTAATAGATGATGTCCTGACAAAGCTAATATAAGTACGAGCGCAAACGGAGCGAGCATGATAAGTCCACCAGGGGTTGTCGATTCAATCATAGCGTCAAGTGCACCCTGATCAGCCTGTGTTTGACCACCACCGCCAAAGATTGCGAACAAAATAACTGCTGGCACTGCCGCCACAACCGCATATTTAAAACGACTGCGCACAACTCCAGGTACATCAGCATCCTGTGTTGTCGCTGATACGATTGTTGTATCAGAAACTGGTGCAAGGTTATCACCAAATACTGCCCCAGCCAAAATTGCCGCAAACATGAATACAGGATCTGCTCCAACCGCAACACCAGCTGGATACATCAATGTACAAAATGCAACTGTTGTTCCATAACCTGTACCAACAGCAGTTGAAAATGTTGCTGCCAATAAGAAGGTTAAAGCAACGAATAAACCACCAGTAAGTCCGGTTATAGCTCCAATCCATACAAGTCCTTCTACTAGTCCACCAGCCTGTAACACCTGTGCGAACATACCTGCATAAAACCATGCTACCATTGCAATAACACCAACTGGCTGTGCTAGCCCATCAAATAAACCCTGTGCATAATCTTCCCACTTACTTCTACAAAAAAGTAAACCAAGAGTCAGACCAATAACCGCACCCATAACCAGCCCAACTTCGGACGAAAGCTGAAGTACACTGATCGAAATAGCCCAAACTACAAAGAACAATAAAGGTATGGCTGCCCCGACTGCCCCGAGTCTAAAGTCCAGTTTTTGAATCGTTTTGTCTCCAGTTGCTTTTTCCAATTCTTCGTTATCTGACATGTTTCTTCCCCCAAACAAAGTTATTTATAAATGCTTTTAGAAAGGCTATAGAAATATAACTTCTAAGCTTGCATACAAGTCTACCATAAGTTTTGAAATGTATGAATAGATAAAAAGATATAATCCCACTCAAATTTTTCATACGAGGGGGCTTATTCCTATAATCGTACGTCATTCGGAAAAAGTGTCATTATCTTTAAAAATTAATTTCAAAAATAATGCCACCAAATCCAGTAGAGAAACGATTAGTAATATAAGAGACAGGGAAATAACTAAGACTTCCCACATTAAAGAAGTATAATAACAGGATAGGATGTTTAGAGCGTTCATTTTCAATGGTTGATCTAATACGAAGATGATATAAAATGCGATACAGTGAAAACTTTTTTATGCACCACTCCGGTACCAATGCAACATCAGCTCAAGCTTACACTTTCGCAATCTTACTAGCCATGGGCTCACTCATCAAGGTTATGAGAACCGGAACGCATTCCAAATAGCGTGCAACGGTCACTCATCGAGGTTATGAGACCTGATTGAGTTCGCAGTTTATATCTCAACAGCACCATTAGAAAACTAGACATTCACCAAGCCTTTTTGGCACTTATGCAGTAAGAAAGTAGTTATAGTTTCTTAACTGCAAAATAAATCCGAACTAACTCAAATTTATTTCAAGAATTTTGAATCATAGTTCGGATTTTACTTTGACAAAACACTTTTGGCCCAGCCTCTTTTAGAAAACTTATTCTTTTAACTTAGACAACGCATCAGCCAGTGCATTATTTTTAAAACCATCGTCGTCCTGCTTTTTCAAGTATTTATTCACATCTTTTTTGGAGACTTTATGCTTCTTCTCTTTTTCTTTACGCTTATTGAAAGCTGATAATTTTTCCCGGTGACCACATTTACAGATGAACATTTTCCCTTCACCTTCACCACGAAGCTCTAAACGCTTATGACAATTTGGACATCTGGCATTGGTATGCTTAGCAATATTCTTTTTGTGTCCGCATGAGCGATCTTGGCAGACAAGCATGCGTCCATTCTTATTCTTAATTTCCAGCATTAATTTCCCGCAGTCAGGACATTTCGTCCCTGTCATATTATCGTGCTTGAACGTTTCATCACTGTTTTTAATTTGTTGTACAACTTCTCTGGCATAGCTCTTCATTTCTTTGATGAAACGGTCTTTATCAAGCTTTCCTTCAGCAATTTGTCCGAGTTTATTCTCCCATTCCGCTGTAAGAGCTGGTGATTGCAGGTCTTCAGGGACAAGATCAAGCAGCTGTCGACCTTTTGATGTTATAAAAATGTATTTTCCACGCATTTCCATCAACTGATTATTAAATAGCTTTTCAATAATATCAGCCCTTGTCGCAACGGTTCCAAGGCCGCCAACTTCGCTAATTGTCTTTGCTAAGTGCTTCTCATCAGAGCTCATATAACGGACGGGATTTTCCATTGCTTGCAGTAATCCGCCTTCTGTGAATCGTTCGGGCGGTTTTGTCTCACCACTCGTCTGCGTCATTTTTACATTGGAAAACGCTTCTCCTTGTTGGATAGCTGGTAACTGCTGTTCTGAAGTGTTATTTTCCTGATAAATTTCTTTCCATCCTAATTTCTTAACAATGTTCCCTTTAGTTGTGAATCGTTCATTATCAATTTTTACTTCAATTGTTGTTTGCTCGTATTCATATGGATCAGCCAGCACAGCCAAAAACCGCTTTACAACAAGGTCATAAATTTTACGTTCCTTATCATTTAATTCTGCTAGGATGACCGGTTGCTCTGTCGGGATAATCGCATGGTGATCTGAAACTTTTGAATTATCGACAACTGATTTTGGCAGCTTCCATTCGCGCTTCATCACTTTATTAGCAAATTGCGCATACTCATCTACACCACAAGCCTTAACGCGCTCTTTCAATGTTGGAACAATATCAGTCGAGATAACTCTTGAATCTGTACGTGGATACGTAAGTACCTTATGCTGCTCATATAGTTTTTGCATCAGGGATAATGTTTGTTTTCCAGAATATCCGAAAATACGGTTCGCATCACGCTGCAGTTCCGTTAAATCATACAATTGCGGTGCATATTTTTTCTTATAGGATTTATCAATGTTGATTACTTTTGCAGGTTTATTTTTCAACTGATTATGTAATGAATCAGCCTTTTCCTTGGAAAAAATCCGGCTGTTATTTTTTGGATCCTGCCATGTCAGCGTAACGCCGTTTGATGTTTTTGCTTCAATTCCATAAAACTTTTGTGGCTGGAATTCTCGAATTTCTTTTTCTCTGGCAGCGATTATTGCAAGTGTCGGCGTCTGCACACGTCCGGTGGATAGCTGAGCATTGAACTTAGTTGTCAACGCACGAGTTGCATTCAAACCTACATACCAGTCCGCCTCAGAACGTGCCACTGCTGATGCATATAAGTTTTCATATTTTCCTCCAGGCTTAAGTTGCTTGAATCCATCACGAATTGCTTTATCTGTAACAGATGAGATCCATAATCGCTTCACCGGCTTTTTTACACGTGCTTTTTCGATGATCCATCTAGCAACCAATTCACCTTCACGTCCAGCATCTGTCGCAATTACAATATCCTGCACATCATTTCTGTTCATTTGTGTTTTCACCGCGTTAAATTGCTTGCCGGACTTTTTAATTACAACCAGCTTCAGCTGCGATGGCAGCATCGGTAAATCGTCTAAACGCCATGTTTTCAATTTTTCATCGTATACTTCCGGGTCAGCCAGGGTAACTAAATGCCCAAGTGCCCATGTCACAATATAATTAGATCCTTCAAGGAAGCCATTGCCTTTTTTATTGCAGTTCAGCACTCTGGCAATATCTCTACCTACAGAAGGTTTCTCAGCTAATACAAGTGTTTTGCCCATTTAAAAAATCCTTTCTTATTTAACAACTCTCTCATGTTACTTTACCATAATTAAACTAAATTTGTGGACGGTCACAACTCATTTTTAAATCCATACAATATTTTATATAAGTACAGAAAGGAAATTGATATGGATGCTCTTTTATACCGGATTAATCCTGTTAATTATAGGGGTAAGTATCGATGGGTTTGGAGTTGGAATCACTTATGGAATGCGGCACATTCGTGTTCCATTTCTTGCTTTAAGTATAATTATGTTCTGTTCTGGAATAATTGTTTTTATATCAATGACAATTGGTAACATACTTAGGTCCTTTATTACGCCTGACCTAGCTGAAATGATCGGCGGTATTATTCTGCTTTTAATTGGTTTATTTTGTTTCTATAATGTTACGCGTTCCAAAATTGATGCACCTTCTGAAATGGATTCGAATGATGAAGCTTGGAACAATTTTAAAACCGTAATGAAACAGCCCGTTCAAGCCGATTTGGACCAGTCTGGGAGTATTTCAGCAAACGAGGCACTGCTTCTCGGATTTGCGCTGGCAATTGACGCTTTTGGTGCTGGTCTTGGAGCTGCTATGCTAGGCTATTCTCCAATCATAACTGCTGTTTTAATAGCCCTTATGAGCGGGGTGTTCGTATTATGTGGAGTCCGTTTAGGAATTTTTTTAGCAACCAAAAAATGGATGCAACGGTTTGCACTGTTACCTCCATTTTTGCTGATTATGTTAGGGATATCTAATATGTTATGATTTACAACGCCTTCACCTGGCCGCCGTCAATAATAAGTGACTGTCCGGTAATATAAGTATTGGCACCAGATGCAAGAAACACAATTGCCTTTGCAAATTCATCTGGTTTGCCGTATCGCTTCATTGGTATTTGCTGAACTGCTTCTTGTTTTACCTCTTCAACAGACACCCCTTGTTCATCCGATTTTTTCTGATTTAACTCCAACACGCGATCTGTTTCAATTGTTCCTGGACCAACCGTATTTATTAAAATATTATCTTCAGCAAACTCTCTCGCAAGACTTTTAGCAAGGCCAACAATTGCAGGTCGCATCGTGTTGGACAGAATAAGATTATCCAGACTTTGCTTTATCGATGAGGAAGCAATATTTACGATATGACCAAGCCCCTGTTTTTTCATATAAGGAATGACCTCGCGGGTTGTTCGAATAAAACTTAGTAAATTCAATTCAAATGCATGGTACCAATCCTCATCTGACATGTCTGCAAATTTCCCGGCTGGTGGACCACCTGCATTGTTAACTAAAACATCTATCGTCCCATTCACAGAGACTGCATGCTTTGCCATCTGCTTGATTTCCTCGGCATTCTTCATATCACAAACAATATAACTAATATTATCATTACCAGTCTCTTGCTGGATATCTTTGACAGTACTAGAAAGAGTAGATTCGCTTCTACTACTTATTAAGACATGCGCTCCCTCTTTAGCAAATTCAGTAGCAATTGCTCTTCCCAGACCTTTGCTGGCAGCTGTTACTAGAACTGATTTTCCTTTTAGTTGAAGATCCATTCTATTTCACATCCTCTTCATTTAATTGTTTTAGAATTGCTTGGCTAATCGTTAGAGGAGTTCTTATGAGAAAGAATTATTTGCTTTCTTAACTGCCATTAAAGCCCGAAATCCACACTCTTATGGATTTCGGGCCGGTCATCTATTCAAACCGATGGTGAATATTGTTCGTTTTATATGTTTTATTAAATTCACACAGTTCCATCGATAGTGCCAAATATCGTTTCGCAAATAAATCAAAAAAATGTTCCTCAATCATTTGAAACAACCGCTCACATACAGCTTCCTTTACCTCAGTCGAACGACCTGGCCCAATCTTCATTGTAACATGAACAAATGCATCATCTTCAGAACCATCGGCAATAAAGTAATCTTTGAGTTCAATCGCCCGAGAGCGCAACCCTCCTGTGGGGAACACGCTTCCCTCTGCTATCAGCGTCTCGTTTATTTTCTTTAACAGCGTATTGATCGCTGCTTCTGTCTTTATATTGTCCGTGTATTCAACAATAATATGCGGCATCTCATGAACCACCTCCTTCATCTAGCAAAAACACTATCACCAACAATTGTATTTTTCAGAGCACCGATGCCCTCAATTTCCGTCACAACTTCATCACCTTCGTAAACGTGAACAGTACCCTTTGGCGTTCCGGTCAAAATAACATCACTTTCGTTTAGAGTCATGAAACTGCTCAGATATTCAATTAAATACGGAATATCAAACACCATATCCCTCGTTGAACCTTCTTGTTTTAATTCACCATTTACATACGTTCGCAAACCCAACTGCATCGGATACGAAATATCATCTTTGTCAACGAAATAAGGCCCAATTGGCGTCAAATCATCTCTGTTTTTCGCTGCTAGATTTGGGCGATAATAGTTTTCGAGATAATCCCTAATCACATAATCATTTGCGATGGTATATCCTGCGACATAATCATACGCATCGTCATAACTTATATTTCTGGCAGTTTCGCTTATGACGACAGCAAGCTCGCATTCATAATGCATGTGCGTCGCATCAACCGGACGACGTGATTGCCCATTATGTCCAACAAGTGCGTTAGGCCCTTTTAAAAAAACTAATGGTTCATTTGGAGCCTTAAAACTGATTTCTTTAGCATGGTCCGCATAATTTAGTCCAAGTGCAAAGATCGTTTCCGGCTGAATCGGCGGGAGCCAGACGACATCCGCTGGTTTAACTACGCGTCCATCCGTAAGTTTCAGCCTTCCATCTATTTCAACTGCGTCATGTACCGAACCGAAACAAGCAACGCGTGCATGCCTCATCATGAATCACCTCCAGTGAATGTATCCTTTTCATTTATGATGTTATTTTCCAAAACACCGACACCATCAATTTCAATCCGTACTTCATCGCCTGCCTTGGCGAGTGGCGCTTCTTCCGGGACACCGACAAGCAGCATGTCACCTTTAATCAACGTCATAAATTCGCTTACATCGGACACAAGTTGCGCCACCGATCGTACAAGGTTTTTCGTGTTATTTTCCTGAACCAATTCGCCATTCACATAAACACGGATTTGTAATTGGTCTGGATTGGCTACCCCAGTGCGCTTTACAATCCATGGAGCAACAGGACAAAATCCATCACGTACTTTATTTTTAATATTTGGCCGGTAAAAATTATAATGCGGAATACTAACATCGTTCACCGCAGTATAACCATCAACATAATCCATCGCATCTTTTACTGATACATTTGTAGCATTTTTTCCAAGAACAACCCCGAGCGCAGCGCCTACTTGAATTTCAGACTCTCCTTTAGGAATTACTACTGGCTTGCGATGACTGTTAAGCGTATTTCGCGGTTTAATATATAATACTGGTCGTTTTGGGGGCTCATTATATGGCTTCTCTTGTAACGCTTTACCTATTGCCTCAAGTTGTCCCTGAAAATTGAAAAGCACACCATAAATGGTACCCTTGAAATAGACTTGCTTTAATTTAGCAGTATACATGAATGTCCTCCTTACTAGTTGTTGATTCCGGTAACAGAAGGCACTGTTTCATTGCCAGGATCTTTTTCAATAAAAGTTAACGTTTTACCAGTAAATCCGAATATAATTGTCAAAATTGGCGATAGTAGGCAGAAGAATGCAAACGGTAAATACGCCAATGTCGACACACCGAGAACACCGGAAATGAACACACCACAAACACTCCAAGGTACAAGCGGGTTTACAACAGTTCCTGCATCTTCAGCTACTCTTGATAGATTCTTATTCGCTAGCCCTACTTTGTTATATTGTGAACTATAAGACTCGCCAGTTAGCAGAATCGATAAGTATTGTTCACCAATAAGTACGTTAATTCCAATCGCTGTAAAAGCTGATGCTGCGATAACAGATCCTACTTTTCTTAATAAATGCTCAATTGACTCCAGTAACCTCGGAACAATTCCAAGTTTAAATAATAAACCACCCATACTTAACGCGAGTAGCACTAGCCCAATGGTGAACATCATGCTGTTTAATCCGCCTCGTGTCAGCAACGAATCTATAGCTTCAATGCCCGTTTCGGAAACATATCCACCAAATAACAACCCTAGTAAATCGCTAAGCGGAGTGAATCCGTTTACATAAGATAATGCAATTGCACTAATTGAACCCGCTGCAAGCGTCAATAATGCTGGAACTTTCATAATGGAAAGAATCAACAAAACAAGCAATGGGATTAATCCGTTATACCATTTAACAAGTCCTGTATCGAACAGCCCCTGTTGGAAAGTTTCCATTTGACTAAAATTGGCAGCAGTTATCTCCGGGGAAATAAGGGCAAAAATGATAAGTGTAATTAAAAATACCGGTATCGTTGTCCATGACATGTTTCGAATATGTTCAAACAAATCAACCTTCAATGTTGATGATGCCATGTTAGTTGTATCGGATAACGGTGACATTTTATCACCGAAAAATGCACCAGACACAATAGCACCAGCCACGATTGCGAGGGAAACATCAACAGCAGAAGCAATACCGATAAAAGCAACACCCACAGTTGCAACAGTTGTTAATGAACTTCCCACAAAAATACCGACAATTCCTGTAACGATAAACACAATAGCAAAAAAGAAGTTCGGTGTTACCAGTTCAAAGCCCGCATATATCAATGTAGGGATTGTACCACCCAACATCCAAGAAGCAATTAATATTCCGATAAAGAAAAAGAGAAATACTGCTCCCATACCAGATTTAGCGCCTTCGGTAATTCCATCCTCCAAAGTGCGATATGATATCCGCTTTGACAACCCATACACCATTAAAAGCAGAAGTGCAATGACAAGCGGAATGTGCGGGGCCGCCTCAAACACAATAATTCCCATGCTAATAATCAATAACACTGCAATCGTAAGACTAATCGCTTCACTTAATGACGGTCTCAGAACTGCTTTTATTCGATACATATGAAAATCCCCTTTATTTGTGTGTTCAAAAAGTAACAAATCAGAAACAAGAAGATTGAGACACGCTGGTTTTGAAGCCCGAAACGTATGCCCTTAATACGTGAGGACTGAAAAAACCGAGTAACAAAGAGATTCACCTGTTATCATTTGTTGGCTTTTTGAACTACCTATTTTATAATTTTATTACCGAAGTTCATTTCATAGGTGTTTTTTGTTTTTTGGTGGAACGTGTATGGCCATGTCAGTCAGTCCCTCTATCGCTTCCAGAAGTCCTTCATTTATACTTGGATGGGGATACGAAGGAAATTTTAAATCCTCTTCCCGTGCAACCATCTCAAGTGCTGTCACCCCTGTACTGATTAACTCTACTGCACCAGAACCAATCATATGGATACCGAGTAAAAGATCTGTTTCTGCATCTTTTACAATTGTCACAATACCTTCCTTCTCACCTGAGATCATTGCATAGCTATTTCCGCTTATTGAGAAATTGCTCGTAATCACGGAATGTCCTGCATTGCGTGCTTCAAGTTCCGTTAACCCCACAGCAGCTATCGGTGGTATGCTATGTACCACGGTTGGGGTGAGTGTTAAATCTACCTCACTCTTCATCCCGGCAATCGTTTCAGCAGCAACCTTTCCTTCTTTAATTGCCTTCACCGCGCTAAAGGGTCCCCCTGAGACATCACCAACAGCAAAAACATTGGCTAGAGTAGTTTGCGTAGTGTAATCTGTTTTAATGAATCCATTTTCCTTTAATGTAATTCCTATCCGTTCAACCCCCATGTTATTGATGTTTGGCTTCTGTTTAGTAGATATATAAATATGTGAAGCTGTTTCTTTCTCTACCTTATCTTCTTTTGAGAATTGAATCTCAACCTCATTAGAAGCCGGTTCCACGAAATCTAGTTTATGCCCGCTATTCACCTTGATTTTAGTCTTTTTCAAAATGCGACTCAGTTCACGGTTAATCGTTTCGTTAAACGGAAATTCAGTATCGTGGTGATATAGCTTTACATTGCAGCCTAGCTTGTTAAAACTGAACGCGACCTCTAAAGCGATATAGTCACTTCCATAAACAACAAGCGATTCAGGTATCTCATCAATCTGATATACTGTCTCAGGTAGCAAAACACGTTCATGATCTCGATCATCCCAATCTGGCATACTCCCTGTTGCAACGATTGCCTGAGAAAATTCATATACATCAAATTGATGCCCATTTGCAACACCAATCTTATTTTCAGCGGTGAAATTTGCTTCGCCACAAATTACTTCAATTTTATTTGCCTCCATAAGTCCTTCGACACCACTGCGCAAACGATCGACAACTTGATTTTTATAATTTCTTAACTGAACAAAATCTATCATCGGATCAGTAGTTTTAATCCCCATATTATCCATTACAGAAAGGGAATCCATCTTCTTGGCTGCATGCGTAAAAACTTTGGAAGGAATACACCCTCGGTTCAAGCAAACGCCACCAAGTAAACCTTTTTCAATTAGCGTTACGGATTTTCCAAGTTGGGCAGCACGAATGGCAGCCTGATATCCACCGGGGCCTCCACCGATAATAATAAGGTCACGCTTTTCAGCGAATTCGCCAACGACCATTTATACCAACTCCAATAATAGCTTTTTCGGTTCTTCCATCAACTCGATGAACCGATTGGTAAATTCAACCGACATTACTCCATCAGCCACACGATGATCAAAGGATAGTGACATTGTCATCATCTGGCGGATGGCAATTTCATCATCATCACGTACAACTGGTGTTTTTTTTGTTTTGTGAAATGCCATAATCGCAGTTTGCGGCTGAATGATAATCGGTGTTGCTCCTGTTCCGCCAAGTGGACCAACATTACTGACCGTAAATGTACCGTGCTTCATTTCATCTGATGTTAGCTTTCCGTCCTGTGCCTTTTTCGTTAACGCCTTCATTTCGGTATTAATTTCACGAATTGTTTTTTTATCAACATCACGAAGAACAGGTGCGACTAATCCTTTATTTGTGTTTGTCGCAAGTCCAATATGATATCTCTTTGCTAGAAGAATGACATTTTCTTCCTCATTCAGTCGCGCATTAAAAATCCGATGTTCTTTTAGTGCAATAGTGAGTGCTTTCAGAAAAAAGGCCACTACCGAAATAGATTCGCCTTTCTGCTTTAGTTCTTTCCGAAACTCCATTACATTCGTTAAATCTGCCTCATCAAAATGTGTGACATGTGGAATCGTTGTGATAGATTCGGTTAGTTTATCGCCGATTTGTTTTCGCATTCCAATATAAGGGATAATGTCTGACTCAGGTGCTGCAGCTTTTTCCGCTATCGGCTCTACGTCCCCTTCGATAGCTGTAAAAACATCTTTCTCCGTCACTCTTCCTCCTGGCCCTGTACCAGTTATTTGTTCAATATCTACATCGTTATCGCGTGCAATTTTTCTCGTAAAAGGGGCAGCTAGCACACGATTATATTTGTTTGGCACAGGCTCATTCGTTTTTTCCTGGGACACTTTTTTACCGTCATCAATCTCGATGATATTCGTCCCCACCGTCACTACTTCACCTGCCTCAAAATGAATCGCATTAACTTTGCCTGAAGCGGGGGATGGAATTTCGGCGACCATTTTATCGGTTTGCAATTCGACAAGGGGCTGATCAACCTTCACCTCATCACCCACATTCACAAAATAATGAATGATTTCCCCCTCATTCATCCCTTCACCAATATCGTGGAACTTCACCTCGATCATGATTTCACCTCCCTAAAACGTTATTACTTTATTAATGGCATTTGCGACTCGACCGGGTGTTGGAAGATACTCATTTTCCAGAGAAAATAATGGGATAGGTACATCAAACCCTGTTACTCGCTCAATCGGTGCTTTCAAATATAAAAATGCTGTATCGTTAATGACGGAGGTGATTTCACTGCCAACACCACCTGTTGCATGTGCTTCATGCACAATCACGACACGTCCTGTTTTTTGTACTGAATCTGCTATTATGTCTTTATCAAGTGGATACAATGTCCGAAGATCAATTACATCACACGATACGGATTGTTCCTTCATTTGCTCGGCAGCTTTTAATGCAACAGGTATCATCGCTCCCCAGGCAAGAACTGTTACATCCTCTCCCTCTTGAATACGTTCGCCTTTGCCAAGTTCAATACTGTATTTTGCAGAAGGGACATCATTTCGCTCACCACGGTACAATCGCATAGGCTCGAGAAAAAGAACAGGATCCGGATCCTCGATAGAAGCAATTAAAAGTCCTTTTGCATCATACGCAGTGGATGGACAAACCACCTTGATTCCAGGTAAATGCGTAAAAAGTGCTTCCACACTATCTGAATGTATTTCCGGTGATCTGACTCCAGCACCAAATGGCGCACGAATGACCATAGGAATACTGTAATGTCCCATCGTACGCGTTCTTATCCGTGTTACATGTGTGGCAATTTGTTCAAATGCAGGGTAAATAAACCCAAGAAACTGGATTTCCACGATTGGACGTAACCCATTGAGAGCCATACCAACTGCCCCGCCAACAAATCCAGCCTCACTTAACGGTGTATCAATTACACGCTTTTCCCCGAACTCTTCCTGTAAATCAACAGTCGCCCGAAATACACCGCCATTTTTCCCAATATCCTCACCTAAGATTAGTGTATTTTCATCTTCTGTTAGCATTGTTTTCATGCCTTCATTAATTGCTTGAATCAATGTCAGGGATTTTGTTTCCATTACAATTGACCTCCCCTCTGTGCCATGAATGCCTTCTTTTGTTCTTCAATTGTCCAAGTCGGTTCTTCAAATACATAGTCAAACATGTCGTCAAGACTCGCTTTTTCGTATGACTCCATGCTGGCAATCGCATCATCCAATTCCACCTGAATTTCTTTTTTAATAGAAGAAACCCACTGTTCATCCCACATGTTTAGATTCTTCATGAATCGTTCGAGTCGCATTACCGGATCAAGCTTCTCACGCTTTGCATCACTTTCCTCCTGATCACGATATTTAGACGGATCATCCGCTGTCGTATGTGCACCAAACCGCCATGTGACAGCTTCAATTAATGTTGGCCCCTCACCATTACGGGCCCGATCTAGTGCTTCTTTGACCGCTTCATTTACCGCAAAAACATCCATGCCATCAACCCGAATACCAGACATCCCATAGCTTGCTGCTTTTTGTGCTATCGTCTTTGAGTTCATCTGTTTTGAAACTGGCAGTGAGATAGCGTATCCATTATTCTGATTTAAAAAAACTGCTGGCGCCTTGAAGACACTTGCCATATTTAGCCCTTCGTGAAAATCACCCTCTGAGGTTGCACCGTCACCAAAATAAGCGATGGCAGCATTTTTTGTTCCTTTATACGTTTCAGCCATCGCGACACCAGCCGCATGCGGAATATGCGTCGCAATCGGTATCGCAGCCGGAAGAATATTTTTCACCCTTGAAGGGACACATCCATCAATCCGCCCATTCCAATGCAACAGCATCATATCCATATCTGCACCAAACGTCAGTGTCGCCCCATGGTCACGATATGTCGGAAACATCCAATCATTAGCCTTTAGTGCCAGCGCACTGCCAACTTGTGAAGCTTCCTGTCCTTCAAACGGCACATATGTCCCAATCCTTCCCTGACGCTGAAGTGCGATACCTTTCTGATCATACATTCGTATCCGGAGCATGTGATAATAATAAGACTTTGCCTGCTCCTCTGTAATATCATAGTCATCTGAAACAAGATTTCCAGATGTATCTACTATTTGAAAAAGTGGATATTTATCTTCCATCTGTTTCACACCTTTTAGTTTTTATCTGAATTGACTTATATCCGTGTTACTCTCGTATATTCCATTTCGGTCGTCTGCTACGTGCAAAAAAGTTACTGCGACGACGCTGTTCTTCAAGTCTTTTTTCGCATTTTCGATTAGCTGCCTCCACCGTCGTGATATACTCCATATTCGCTTCCTTGTATATTTCAACCAATGAGTTATAGATAGCCTTTGTTTTAGCCAAAACACGCTCTTTGTTAGATCCATATAACTCATCAGCAACCTGAATAAGACCTCCTGCATTAACAATATAATCAGGAGCATATAAAATCCCTTTGTCATGTAGGATTTTTCCATGCCTTGCTTCACGCAGCTGATTATTCGCTGACCCAACAACTGCATGCACACGAAGTTTCTCCACTGTAAAATCATTAATAATTCCGCCTAACGCACACGGTACAAAAAAGTCTGCTTCAATATTGTAAATTTCGTCATTTGCTACAGCTTCTACAGTGCCGCTTGTTCCCGTAGCTTTTTGTTCAATCAAAGCTATTAATTCTTTATTTATATCCGTTACTACTATATCCGCACCAGCCTGCAGTAAATGTTCTGCAATCTTAAAGCCAACTTTCCCCAGCCCTTGAATTGCGTAGCATTTTCCGGCCAAACTATCACTTCCAGACAGGAACGTGTTGGTTGCCTTCAGACCATAAATAACACCCTGTGCCGTTGGGATCGAGGAGTCACCACTTCCGCCAAATGCTTCAGGGACACCATTTATAAAATTGGTTTCTTTGATGGTATGGACAAAGTCATCCATTGTAGTCCCCATGTCTGTGCCAGTATAAAAACGACCATTCAACGAATCTATATATTGGCCGAATGCTCGGAACAATGCAGCTGATTTCGCCTCGTTCGGATCACCAATAATAACAGCCTTTCCTCCACCAAAATCCAAATCAGCTGCAGCACATTTATAGGTCATCCCTTCTGATAAACGAAGCACATCCTCTAATGCCTCATCAACTGATTCATAAGGTCGCATCCTTGTACCACCAAGCGCTGGACCGAGTGTAGTATTATGTATTGCAATGATTGCCTGCAATCCTGATGCTGGTTCATTGCAAAAAACTACTTGCTCATGCCCAGAGAACTTTTGAAAGATATCATGGTCGACCGCCACATTATTCTCAAGTTGTTGCTTCATTTGATTACCCCCAATAAAAACAATCACAATTAATTAACGTTTGCTGTCCCGTTTACCTGCTTATATTTTCCTGAAAAGAACGCAAGCGGTTCACCATCAGTAACAAACACATCGGTCACTGCACCGATATATAACGTGTGGTCACCTGCCACAACCGAATCGTGAACATCACACGTCAAATTGACGATTGCGCCTTCAATGGCAGGCATATCGTTGAACCAGTTAAAGTTGATATTACGCTGTTCTTTAACCTGTCCGGCGAAATAAGCTGACATATCCTGCTGATCCTCATTTAAAATACTTATGGCAAATTGCCCCGCTTCATCAACATATTGGTTCATATTCGCATTTTCATCAATTGAAATTAGCACCAATTTCGGATCAATCGATACTGACATGAACGCATTCGCAGTCATGCCGTAAACCTCGTTATTTAGCTGTGTTGTAATGACGGTGACACCCGTCACAAATTTCCCCATTGCTGTCCTGAAAGTGCGATCATCCATCTATTAAACACCCTTTCTATCAAGACTAGATTATAAATGTCGGCTTATGCTGCTTGAGCTTGCCTTGTTTCTGTTCGACTTTTTTACCTGTTAACACATTCAGTACTGCTGATGCTTCATTAAACCAGCAGTCTGGTGCTTCATGTCCCCAGAACGTTTGCCGCATAGGATCATTGATATCCCATCGTATTGGTTTAAAGTCAGGATCACTTGTTAAATAATCCCCATTATATAGCTCAATTCGATGACCGTCAGGGTCTCGCAAATATAAGAAAAATGCGTTTGATAGTCCGTGGCGCCCTGGCCCTCGTTCAATGTTCTCACCATATCCCAAGGATGCTAGCACATCACACGTATGGATAATTGCTAGGGGATCCGGAAGCCAAAATGCAACATGATGCAATCGAGGGCCTTTTCCATTCATAAGTGCTAAATCATGAACCGTCTGTTTCCTGTGAAGCCATGCCGCCCATATATCGTCATTTTCTGTATCGGTGTATTCGGAACAAGCAAATCCTAAATCTTTATTATAAAAATTAAACGCAGCTTCCACATCAGAAACCATGTAGTTAAAATGATCAATTCGCTGCATCCGTGAACCTTTATATAAATCATAACGCTGCAGCAGACGTTCAACTGAATCGATCTCTGCAAAAAATTCCAGTGGCATACCGGAAACATCCTGTACCCTTAATGTCTCGCCAACTGCATGCTGTTCCCCTTTTTGAAACCATTTAGTCGTAAATCCTTTCATCTCAAATAACTCTGACAGCGCTTTCAAATCGTCGCTAGAAGAAACCTTATATCCCAATGCCTCCACACATGGCTCATCTGCCTTTTTCAATACTAGACTATGATGAGTATGCTCCTCAAGGCCGCGCAGATAAATGTGCGCATCATCTGCCTCTGTTTCAATGAAACCAAGTGCATCGACATAGAAATTTCGTGATGCATCAAGATCGGTTACATGTAAAATGGCCCGTGCACATCGGATAATGTTAAAATCCATCCTGATCCCCCCCCTTTGGAATTTGCATTCACTCGACTTTCATCCTACACGTTCACTTCACTCGAGTTTTTCAAGAAATCCTGTACATAGTTTCGATACATATCCTTTTCATACCCATCAAAGTAGGTCATCCCCATTTTTATTGGATCACCAAAGAAATAGTATTCATAATGCGCCTGGCGAGAACCAAATGCGCTCATTGTCATATCCCATGCAAGCCGGAATAATTGCACACGATCTTGGCCTTCCAGGTTTTTCCCCTGTAAACCACGATGGATAATTGGCCCTATTTCCTCATGGTTAAAATCAGCTTCTGTCGGAATCCCCATCAATCCTGATGCACCAAGGATTCGTACAATCTCTACCATTCTCGGATAAATCCGCGGATACCAATTTCTTGCTGCATTGAGCGCATCAAAGTCTGGTGTCATCGTTCCGGATGCATCCAATTTTGCATTATGCTCCGCTCGATATAGATGTGATTTAATTGTTTCAAGGTTCAGCATGATCTCTGTTCCTTTGTCTTTAACATGCTGGAATTGGTCAATACCGATTGCATCCATCATATTTAAAACAACACCAAGCAAAAACTCTGTCTTCACAACGTTCTTGGCAACAACTTGGTGCGACATATGCACAACTGCATTTGTTTCAAGGAATGTTCGGTTACAAACGGATGAATTACCGCAAACAAAGACCCTCTCCCACGGTACAAATACATTATCAAATGAAACAATAGCGTCCCCTTCTTCAAACCTTGAGCCAAGCGGATGATCCCATTCATTTTTTCCATAGTCAAACGACTCACGGCTGATGAATTTCAGCCCTGGTGTATTGTTTGGCACAGCAAATGCCAGCGAATATGGATCATCGAGTTCCCCTGCCTTTTTAACGGTTGATGGGAAAACCAGAATCTCATCCGTAATACCACCCTGAGTTGCCAATAAGCGAATTCCGTCAACAATGATGCCATCGTCACGTTCTTCCACCAGATGTAATGCAACATTTGCATCCTTTTGTTCATGCTGCATCTTCGCCCGGTTTACCTGTGGGTGGATCAGCGTATGCGTCAGACTAATATCATTCTCGCGGGCATACTCATAATAATTACGTGCGTTTTCGGCCAAACGCGGGTCTGCCTCAGCAAATATGCCATTGTTCATCCCCATTGCCATTACTTCAGCATTCAGATAATCCGGTGAACGCCCCATCATTCCTCCACTTGTACGAGCCCATTCTGTCATTGCCTCCCTTCGTGCAATGAGATCCTCCACTGTTTTCGGCTGTAAAAATGTCTTTCCTACCTTTTCACCGGTTGTTGGTGAAGTGTACAGCATTTTGTCCTGTTTTTCGTACTGCAAATCATACAATTTTGCCATCGATTTTATCACGTTTTTAAACGCTGGATGTTCGGTTACATCATCGACCCTCTCACCATGAATGTACACGTTATTTTTCGCAGCTTTCAATCTACTAATATATTCTTTCCCTGTTTTTGCTGGCATACAGTTATACCCTCCTCTTTTATTTTCCCCATTGTGGTATACGGTGCTCTCCAAGTGCTACGTGAATAGCTTTTGGTTCCGTATAAAATTCCAATATAGCAAAGTGCCCACCTTCACGTCCGACACCACTCCCTTTCATGCCGCCAAACGGGATTCGTAAATCACGTATATTTTGCGCGTTGATCCATAGCATGCCTGAATCGACTGCTTGTGCTACACGATGCCCCCGTTTAATATCATTCGTCCACACATAGCCGGCCAGACCGTATTCGGTATCGTTCGCCATCTCGATTACTTCTTCTTCTGTTTCAAAAGCAATTACTGACATAATCGGACCAAAGATTTCATCTTGACATACACGCATATTGTTTTTTGCATTTAAGAATATTGTAGGTGGAACAAAATTGCCGGCTTTCATGGCTCCAGGTACTGTTCCCTGTACAACCTCACATCCCTCTTCACGTGCTATATCAATATATCCTGTTACTTTGTCAAAATGCCCTTTATCAATTAATGGCCCAACCTCTGTAGCAGGATTCATCGGATCACCAATTGAAATTTTATCCACTCGTTTTCGCAATTCCTCCACGAATTTATCTTCAATCGACTTATGCAAAAAAACACGTGAATTCGCTGTGCACCGTTCACCATTGAAAGAAAAAATTCCCCAGACAGCCGCATCTAGAGCCCGTTCAAAATCTGCATCATCAAATACGATTAACGGTGATTTACCGCCAAGTTCCATCGATGTTTTTTTCAATGAATCTGCACTATTTTTAATAATCGTTTTTCCGGTGACAGTTTCACCTGTAAATGAAATCGCTTTCATTTTATCGTTTTTAACAAGTGCATCACCGGCAGTTTCTCCGTACCCATGGACTACATTAAACACACCTTTTGGCAATTCTGCCCTAACCATTATTTCCGCCAATTTGTTTGCACTTAATGGTGATAATTCTGCCGGTTTTAAAATAACTGTGTTTCCTGTTGCAAGTGCTGGAGCTACTTTCCATGTTGTCAGCATAAAAGGTGCATTCCATGGCGTTATCAGTCCAACAGCACCCAATGGTTGATAAACCGTATAATTAATGAACTCATCATCAACTTGATACGCATCCCCATGCATCCGTGACTGAACCATTCTCGAGTAAAAGCGGAAATTCTCCGAAGCACGTGAAACCATTTTTCGCGTCTGGCTAATAGGAAGTCCTGTGTCAAGTGATTCTAGTACCGCAATTTCTTCCACTTCCTCAGCAATTAAATCTGCAATTCTATCGATATACGCCATACGTTCTTTCTGTTTCATACTTCCCCACGGCCCATTTTGAAATGCCTCATTTGCAACATGCGCCGCTTTTTCAATATCTGTTTTACCACCTTTTGCCACACGATTCATGACTTCATTTGTAAAGGGATTCAAATTATTGAAGTATCCTGACCCTCCTGCATCGACAAAACTTCCGTCTATGTAGAGTTTCACGTCCTCTACTTTTTTATGTTCCAAACATATCACCTTCTTTATTATAGTAGATTATATGACGTTAATGTATTACGTATATCATGTTGTATTTTTTCAGAAGGAACATCCAAGGGCTTGCGCAATACCGGCTTTATTTTCCCCATCATACCAAGTGCAGCCTTTGCCGGTGCAGGATTCGTATCGCGGAAAAGAACATTATTTAGCGGCATGAGACCAAAGTGCAAATCCTGTGCTCCTTCCACATCACCGGCTTCCCACTTGTTATAAAGTTCTGCAACTTCCTTAGGTGCAACATTTGCAGTTGCGCTCACATGACCAGCTCCGCCAATTGCTAGCATCGGATAGCATAAAACCTCAATACCAGAGTAAAGGTTAAAGTCACGCCCGGCTTTTAGCAATACCTTATTCACATGCTCAAAATCCTTATTTGATTCCTTTACACCGATAATATTCGGACAATCCTTAGCAAGTGAAGCAATTGTGTCTACCTCCAAATTCACCGCTGTTCGACCTGGAATATTATATAAAATAATTGGGATTTCAACTGAATCAGCTACAGCCTTGAAATGCCTATATAATGCATGCTGATTTGGTTTGTTGTAATAGGGAACAATCACAAGTGCACCGTCAGCACCCATTTCTTGTGCTGCTTTTGTTAAACGCAGTGTTTCCTGGTGGTTGGTTGACCCTGTTCCCGGGATAAACGGAACACGCCCATTTACCGTCTTGCACGCCGTTTTCATTACCATTTCCCGTTCCTCGACAGTCATCGAACTCGGTTCACCTGATGTTCCTGTCACCGAAATCCCATGACTCCCACTTTCAATTTGCCAGTTAATTAACTCTTTGAATTTGTCAAAATCAATCTGCTCATCTTCATGGAACGGTGTGATAACAGGCGATATAGATCCCCTAAAACGCTTTTTCGCTTCTTCATACGCCACCCTAAATCCCCTCCAATTACGATAGTTTAATTACTATTAATATTCTGAATAATTAAATCGTATATGATTTAGTATATAATGTCAACAGGGTTTTTAGAATAAAAAAAACCTGTATAATAACCGTAATTGTACAGTCATCATACAGGGTTGTTTGCTTCCAAATGTTTTAATCTGCGGTGTTCGAAGTCTTTTGCTGTCTTGATTTTGTGCATTCGTGAATGTTGTTCAACTTCTGCAAAAGAACCACCAAGTTCAAAAAAACGAATAATTTCATAATGCTCTTTAATCGATTCCTTCACACGCAAAGAATACAAGGTAGACCCCAATCCACGTATAGAGTCGAGTCTATTCCACGTATCTTTTATCGACTCCAGCAAATAGTTATTATTACATTCTTCGCATATAACTCGGTGAAACTCGGAATTGAGCCTTCCGAATTCTAAAATATCGAATTCTTCCAATGCCTCCTCCATCTTTTTATTTAAATTTTTTAATATGTGCAGTTTCTCTTTAGGAAAACTTTCTGCACTTAATGCTGTCGCATGCCCCTCCAAGACTGCCAGCACGCGTAACGTATCTGAATAGTCGGTTTCATTTACCTCAGCAACTACAGGTCCAACATTCTGTTTATAGAAAATAAGCCGCTCCGACTCCAGCTGGCGTATTGCCTCCCGAACAGGAATTGTACTAGTTTCCAGTTCTTTTGCTATCTGATCAATAACAATTCGCTGCCCGGGAACGTAAAGACGTTCAATGATTCTTGATTTAATTACTCTGTACACTTTGTGTTGTTTCGTTTCTTTTTTCATAGTAAATCAATCATATATAAAATGATATATGATGTCAATAGAGTACCTCCAAAATTAAAAACTACTGAATAAAGGTTAACTCTATCCAGCAGTTTACATGTCTCACCTTTATAACATTGAAAGTATCCAGCCAATAACTACAATCGCACCTATAACCATTAAAATTGTCCGTATCATAAATTTCACCCTTTCAACTTGTGCATATCAATAAAATACCCATTTAATTAAAAATGGAAACATCACGCAATCACATTTAACAGCACCGTTACTGTAACAATACTGATAAGCGTTGTCACAAGCGTAATACTGGAAACAAGGTCAGGCTCTGAATCAAACTCAATCGCATACATCGTTGTTGTTGCCGCACTTGGCATTGCAGCAACAATTATGATAACTGATGCAAGTACCGGTTCAACTGGTAAAATCCAGACAAATAAAAATGCAAGCAATGGTGAAATGACCATACGAACCACCACTGCTGACAAAATAACCTGCCAATTAAATTTTAATGATGTAATGGAAGCAAGCTGCATGCCAAGCATCACCATCATCAACGGAATTGCCGCATCGGCCACCATTGACATCGTGGAATAAACCGATTCAGGCATATCCCAAGGGACCGCTTGGAAAAAGAATGCCAATACAGCCGCGTACGTCGCAGGCATCTTAAAAATGGTGTTAAATGCATGTGAAAAGCCACTTGTACTTCGGGATGCATAATACACTCCAAAGACATTCATTACTAGTGACTGAAGCACCATGAAAAATATTGCATATGGCATTGCAGCCTCACCGATACTGTATAAAATGACAGGCACACCGTAGTTACCACCATTCATAAATGCCGTCGTCAAAATTGAACCACTTTCAACGGATTGGTCCCATTTAAAAATCAACGCAAGAATTTTAATGATAACGATCATCATAAATAATAAGAAGAATGCAAATATAATAATATAAGTAAATCCTTGATTAAAGCTAGATTCATATAATGTTGTAAAAACCAATGCCGGCAGGAAAATGTATATCGAAGTCGTTGCCAATGACTTCACATCAAGAATACGAATCCGCTGCAAAATAAATCCAGAACCAAAAACCGCCATAATCGGCAGCACAACCTGAAAAAACAACCCCATAATCACAACTCTCCAATTAACCTAATCTCCACTTAGTTTATCACATGTGTATGGATAGCTGGTCCCTGTCACTTCCCGTTTTTTGTCGAACACTTTTCCCGAAAATATGTTGACATGTGTTAGATTGTGTGAGATTATATATAAGTTAACGAATGAAGTAACTAGTAAGTATGAAATTCTGGCATTCTGCTAGTAAGTTTTTGAAGATCTTATTCACACTGGCGCGACTAAGGGGTCGCAAGGACGTCAGAGCAGGTAGGGCTGACGTTGCTTAAGGAAGAAAACCCCAGTGGAACAATGACCGCGGTAAAGCGAAATCCCACAAGTGGCGATTTCCCACCCGATAAATTAATTCGGGATAAATAAAAAATTGAAACTTATGTGTTACTTTATAAATCAAAGGGGTACTCTTATAGTAAGAGTACCCCTTTTCCAATACATATAATGAAAGTAGGCTAGAAAATATGAGAATAGGATTGATCCAAAAACTTAAGGTACTTCGAAAAATTGATACTGGTTACGTACTAGAAGACGATGTACTACTGCATAATAATGAGCTAGACACTGAACTTGAACCAGAACAGGAAATTGAAGTTTTTCCCTATACTGATAAAAAAGGACAGGTCATCGCAACCACCAAGCTGCCTTCTGTACAAATGGACGAGTATGACTGGGCTGAAGTAGTTGAAGTCATGCCAGGTCTTGGCGTGTTTGTAAACATTGGTATCGCAAAAGAAATGCTTGTGTCTATCGATGATCTCCCATTGTTCGAAAGCGTTTGGCCGATAATCGGTGATATGCTTTACGTGACATTAGGAAAGGACCAAAAAGGACGCTTGCTGGCAATCCCAGCATCTGAGGGTGTCGTTGAGAGACAGTGGGATATAGCTCCAGATGACTTGTTAAACCAGGCAATCAGCGGACGTGTGTATCGAACTAGCAAGGAAGGGTCTGCTATTATTTCTGAAGATGGCTATCGTGGATTTATTCATCATACAGAACGAAAAGATGAACCCCGGCTCGGCGAATGGGTTGAAGGACGAGTAATCGATGTAAAAGAAGACGGAACGCTAAATGTTTCGCTTAGGCCGCTTAAGCAACATAGCATGGGTGAAGATGCTGACAACATTTTAATGCACCTTAAACAAAGTAATGGCGTCATTCCATTCAGCGATAAAAGTGACCCTGAAGATATTCAAGGAACATTTAATATTAGCAAAGCCGCCTTCAAACGCGCCCTAGGAAAACTAATGAAAGAACAAAAAATCGAACAACACGACGGCAAAACATTTTTGAAATAGATTTTGGGAGGTGCCTATTCGTATGGCGCCTGTCACCTCCCGATTTTTGTGTCCGAATCTATCGAAAAATATTTATAACTAACTTTGCAGCCTAATCATGGCTGTTTTTTTATACTTAAGGATACATTACAGCCCTGTTTTAGTGTGGTAAAGTTTGAGCACCAACACTAAACGAGGTGCACACATGAAAAAAATTATAGGCTTTAGTTTAATCGGGCTTTTCCTATTTCTAATGACCGCATGCAGTGAAGACGAACCAGCGATGAATGACAAAACCAACAAAAATACGATAGAAGATACACAAGCAGCAACAGATGGAGATAAAGAGGTCAAAACAGAACAGCAAAATGAAGATGATAGCAATCAATCAGAAGAGCAAACAAATATCGATGATACAAACAAGGAAGAAACGAAAGAAAGTGAAGTTGCAACAGCTAAATTGACAGACGCTCCAGCAATTCTCCGCAAATCAAGTGAAGCAATGCAGAATATTGAAAGTTTATACATCGGTGGTACTACTGTTTCAGACGCAATTATCAATGATATCGAACGCATTGAAACGATCAATATTAATGCAGATCTGATGATCGGAGAGCAAAACACGCTCCACCAAACCGTTAAAATTGAAGCAAACGATGAGCCAGACAGTAATATGGAAATGTACCTTAATGAAGAAATGTATTACCTGAAAGAGAATGACAAATGGCTTTCAATGGAGCCGGAGTATGCGGTTAATAACCTATACAATACCGTATTTGATGAGCAATTAAGCTTTTATATCGACTTCGGTTCCCTTTTCCAGGTAATCGAAGAAGAAGATCATTACATCCTCAGCTATTCTGGCACTGATGAAGAATTTAAAGAAGTCGTTTTTGGCGCTGGTCAAAAAGTCTTGAATGATTTTTTTAGAGATTTCTATCATAATATGAAAGTTACTGGAACCTACGAATTGACCATTGATAAGCAAACATTTTATCTAACAAACTATTTCCTCGAATATGAAGCGACCACCTCTGGGGCAGCTGGTAAAGGGCATATCTATGAAAAAAGCGAATTTTTCTATAGTAACTTCAATGCTTACGTTGAGCTTATTGTACCGGAAGAAGTTCGAAAAGCAGCAGAACCTGTAAATTAATTTTATATACTTGAGGATACATTACAACAGCTTGTTTCGTATGCTAATGTTTGATAATAACCCTAAAAGAGGTGGCTTATGAGGAAATTAATTGCTTTATTATTTCTAATTAGTGTGTTGGCACTTGCCGCATGCGGCACCGAAAATGCCGATCAAGATGAAACGGAAAAAGATGCTGTCGCAGAAGAAGAACCAACAAATGAAGAAACATCAGATACAAGTGATGAGAACACTGAAGAAAGTACAAAAGAAGAGGAACCTGAAGAAGCTGAGGAATCAAGCGAAAGCGGTAATCTTATTGGTTCTGATGCCAAGAAGATTTTTCAAAAATCAGCAGAAGCAATGCAGGAGGTGTCCAGTTATCTAGTAAAAGGAGAATTTACAGATGACAGTACTATTAATGGGCAAAGTGAAAAAGCAACAACTGAACTGACAATGGAGCTTAGCTTAGCTGACCAATCCAATATGTATATGAAAGCATCGACAACTAGTAATACGAATTCCGGTGGAGTTGTCGAACTCTACAAAGTAACAGACGGAATGTATGTAAATTCACCAGATCAAGATCAATGGATGAAGATGCCTGCTAGTTCAGACTATGGAAATCTGTTTACCACGTTGCAGGCTGACCAATTAACTGAATACGTCAATTTTAGTAATGCATTTGAAGTAACCGACAATGGTAACCAGTTTATTTTAACATTCACAGGTACAGATGAGGAATATAAAACGACCGTATTGGGTGCTGGGATTGCAGCGCAGGAAGGCATTTTAAAAGAACATTATGATAATATGAATGTCAGTGGAACATATGAAATAAAAATCGATAAAGACTCATTTTATATGGTGGGCTACACATTAGAATACGAATCAACAACCTCAGGAGAAATAGGGGAAGTTGAAACGTATCATAATGCTAAATATACTATAAGCGAATTTAACGAGCACGATAATATCACGGTTCCTAAAGAAATCGCGGATTCCGCTGTATCGTTCAGCCAATGAAGTGAAAAATCGGCTTTGGGATGTTAAGTTATCCCAAAGCCGATTTTATTATTGCTTTGATGCTGTACTCAGGAATGCGTGCTTGTGTCAACTATTGATGTAACAGTAAATTGAATTGCTGAAGCGAACAAACATGCTATCCCCCATCCTCCAAGACCTAACCCAGTAATTTCAATTTTTCCAGCCATAGTTGCAATCATGAATAAGAGTAATCCTGTTGCGAACAACACAACCCCTGGCATATATATGATATACCTGTCTTGGGATGATACCTTACTCAGGATAATGTTTAAAATCATCAGTGCAACTGTTAGTACAAGTGCAATAATCACAGTGGTAACAAACATAATATCACCTCATCATTATTCTGCTATTATAATTCAGTCTATCTAGGAACTTTCATTAAGTCAATTAAGTTATCATATTTTTCAGAATTATATTCATTTCATAATCCCAAAGAGATCATCCAATTTCTCATCAACATATGCATGACTGTCTTCAACACCCAAATTATAAAATACTGGACCAATCTCTTCCATAAAAAATTCCAACATTAACATTGCAGCAAGGTCTCCTATTTCTTCATCACGCTCCTCCGAAAAATATCTTTTGATTGACTTCACAATTCCTGCTTTCTTCTCTTTTGTTAGTTCAAATTTTGGCTTCATGCAAAAAACCTCCGAATCATTTTAGAAAGATAGTATATCACATATTCACAGATAACTTTTACCTTCTTTAAAAGATTTGATATTCTTTAAAGCGATCCATATGAAAGCGTATTTTACTTTCCTGGAACCCCATATACTTTGGAGTGCAAGCCTTAGCAGCGGAATGTTAAAGTACACTTAGCAGTAAGAAAGTATTTATAATTTCTTAACTGCTAAAAAAGGATTTCGCCGAAAAATGTCGAATACGATAATTATAACAAGGAGGTATACCATGCTGTCTTTTGAAAGTTATACATATGAACGACCTGACATGCAGCAGGAAAAGAAGACGTTCAACGCACTAATAGAAAATTTCATAAAAGCAGAATCAATTGATCAGCAGAATGAAGCTATCACGAAAATAAATGAATTCCGCAACCGGTTGTCAACACTTTCTAACCTAGTTTATATTCGTGCTTCGATTGATACAAATGATGATTACTATCAGAAAGAACGGGATTTTTTCGACGAGATCGAACCAGAAATACAAGAGCTGGACACGTTATTTTACAAAGAACTGGTAAAATCATCTTTTCGTGATGAACTGGAGAAAAAATGGGGCAAGCAGTTATTTCAAATTGCTGACTACCAAATCAAGTCTTTTTCACCTGAAGTTATTAAACTGCTACAAAAAGAAAACAGGTTATCATCCCAGTACTCAAAACTGGTCGCTTCGGCCGAGGTTGAGTTTCAGGGAGAGACATACACATTGGCACAGCTTTCACCTTTTACCGAAAGTAAGGACCGATTAATTCGAAAAGAAGCTGTTGAAGCAAGTGCAGGTTTCTTTGCCGGGCATGCAAAGGAATTTGATGACATATACGACCAGCTTGTTAAAACACGGCATAAAATCGCAACAACATTAGGTTACAAAAATTTCGTCGAGCTTGGTTACGTAAGAATGCTGCGTATCGATTACAACGCTGATATGGTTAATATTTTTCGAAAACAAGTCCGCGAATCAATCGTTCCCCTAGCTACTAAACTTTACGAAAAACAAGCAGAGAGAATTGGTCTTAATTCACTCAAGTTTTATGATGAAAACTTTAGATTCCAAACAGGAAATGCAACACCAAAAGGGACACCCGAATGGATTATTGAAAACGGGAAAAAGATGTACGAAGAACTTTCACAGGAAACGAAAGAATTCTTCCAATATATGCTTAATCGAAACCTTATGGATCTTGAAGCAAAAAAAGGCAAAGAGGCTGGTGGGTACTGTACATTCATCGAAGATTATCAATCACCATTCATTTTCGCGAACTTTAACGGTACCTCAGGTGATGTCGATGTTTTAACACATGAAGCAGGACATGCATTTCAATTTTATTCCAGTCGTAACATAGGAATTCCAGAGTACTTAATGCCGACATATGAATCAGCAGAAATTCATTCGATGAGTATGGAATTCTTCACATGGCCATGGATGGAGCTATTTTTTAAGGAAGATACTGAAAAATATAAGTACGTTCACTTATCAGAAGGTTTACAGTTCCTCCCATATGGTGTTGCAGTTGATGAATTTCAGCATTTAGTTTATGAGAACCCAGATTGGACTCCAGATGAACGTAAGCAAGCATGGAGAAAACTTGAAGAAATTTACCTGCCCCATCGCGACTATGATGGCAATGCTTATTTGGAAGCAGGGAGTTTCTGGCAGCGTCAAGGTCATATTTACGAAGCCCCATTTTATTATATCGACTACACTTTGGCTCAAATGTGCGCATTTCAATTCTGGAAACGATCACTAGATGAAAACGATAATGCCTGGAGCGACTATCTAAACTTATGTAAATTAGGTGGAACAAAATCGTTCCTGGGTCTTGTCGAAGCCGCTAATCTCCGCTCACCATTTGAAGAAGGAACCGTTGAATCGATTGTTGACTCAATTAAAAATTGGTTGGATTCAGTAGATGATAAATCATTGTAAACAAAAGCGAAATGCCTGCCCAGCACCGTAGTGAGTGTTCCAAAACTAAAAAAGAGTAACTGTCAACATAAACAGTTACTCTTTTTGCTTTCATTATGACTATATTCTTAGAGAACCTGGCATTTACCAATCATTTTGGTGATTGCAAAATTGCACTTATGCAGTATGAAAGGCTTCGGCGAGATCCCGCACTGCTTAGCACGAGGAAGCTTGCCAGCCGCTCTAAGGTGCGCGCTATTCTATTTCCGAAGCGGTCCAATAGCACACTCAAGTATCTTTTCACTTGCAGTTAATATCAATTGCGAAAATTAAAAACTTACGAAAAGAGCATTCATTTTTAAGCAGCTAAATTCGATTCATTCGGTATTCTCTGCCCCCATACCCTGTTTAAAATGAAGGCCAATATAACTAGCGTGATAACACCTATAATAATAGAGAGAACTGCAGAACCTGATATACCCGCAACCAGGAATGAGACTATACCAGAAATTCCTGCTGTTATCGCATATGGGATCTGGGTATTTACGTGATCAATATGGTCACTTGCAGACCCTGCTGAAGACAAGATAGTAGTATCGGAAATCGGCGAACAATGATCACCAAAGATTCCGCCACTAAGTACTGCAGCAATTGCCAGGTACATTGATATGTCCATTGAATCAGCAATCGGCATTGCTATTGGAACCATGATAGCAAATGTTCCATACGAAGTGCCTGTTGTAAAAGCAACAATTGCACCAATAATGAACAGTAATACCGGGATTATCGCTGGCGAAGCTGTCTGTTCCGCAAAGTCAACAATATATGCTGCTGTTCCCAGTTCAGATGTTACACTTCCAATCGACCATGCCAATGTTAGAATAATATATACGAGCATCATACTCCTAAAACCACTTACATAAATAGACATAGCTTCTTTAAATGAAAACAGCTTTTGCTGCATGCCCATAACAAGAGCAACTATTCCAGCTGAAAAGGCAGCAATTAATATTGATTTCCCACCGTCAGCTTCACCAACTGCCGCAACAAAATCTTTTTCTGGAAACCCACCTGTCCATAAAAATAGTGGTGGAATGAGACCAATAAGCACTACAATTGGAACAATCATATTTCGCATTTTAGGTGTATGACCTTCAGCAATTTCAACATCTTTCATTTGATCATCTGATGGTGGCTCGGCACCCTTACGAATGACTTCTCCAGTTGTACGTGCACGATATTCAGCTTTAGCCATAGGACCGTAATCCCATTTCATAAAGACAATAATTGCAACAAGAGCCAATGCCAGGATTGAATAAAAGTTAAACGGTATCGTGAAAATATATGTCATATACTCTGATCCTGTCATACCAAGCTCCACAAACTGTGCACCAATAAGCCCCATAACAAAAACAACCCATGTCGATACAGGTGCTAATAGACACATTGGTGCAGAGGTAGAATCAACAATATATGCAAGTTTTTCTCTTGATACACGCATTTTATCCGTTACCGAGCGCATAACACTTCCAACCGTAAGTGCGTTAAAATAGTCTTCAAAGAAAATAATAATACCGAATAAGAAAGTTGAACTTTGTGCACCCCTTGGCGTTTTAACCTTTTTAGAGATTGCATGTGCTATAGCGTTAGCACCTCCTGTTTTTTGCAGGAATGCAATTAACACCCCAAATAGTCCACAATAAATTAAAACTGTTGCACTCCATTCGCTCCCCACGTTTGGTATGATAAAATCACCAAAACTTGCATACAATCCCATTAGTGGATTCCAATCATGCATCATCGTTGCACCCAGCCAGACACCAGCAAATAACGCAGGTATAACGTTCCGGGTTACTAACGCCAGCAAAATCGCAATAACTGGGGGCAATAACGATAGTATTCCAAACTCCATACTCTCATGCTCCTTTCAATTATTTATTTAAAGTACTACCTCCTAAAACATATTAATACTTATACATTAATATTTCTTTATTATACTAAAAAAGTCCTGCAAATTGATTTAAAAAAATTCAGATTACTTTTAAATACTTTTATACCAGGGCTAGTTTCCTTTATTTCACAAAACAAAACGAACCCACTAATGACAGGTTCGTTTCCATTTAACTTGTTCTTTAAATAGAACGATAAATGTAAAAAAAATTATTCTTCACCATGATCTTCCCGTAAAAACTCTCTAATTTCTTCAATTCTTAAACCCGCTGCCTTGGCCTCCTGCACTAACGCAACCCATTCCTCATCAAGCGCAATTATAAACTGATCATTCATTTAATTCCCCCCATGTAATCATGTTTATGTAAATTCAAATCTGGTTATATATTCCTATACCCTACTCAAAAAGTGTATATTATAACCATACAAAAAAAAATTGAAATATAAAAGTATACCTAAGTATACTTATTAAATTTTAACGGTAGGTAAAAACTTGGCTTATCGACAAAACACTTGCCTTAATTGCACTTAGTAAGAAAGGATTTATACTTTCTGGCTAAACAAAGCCACCCTAACTGACTTACAGTTAGGATGACTTCCCGCATCACTAATACAAACGCTACTTATTTGTATCAGACATGCTTGATTCGGCGATTTTGATCATTCGTTTAACCATTTCGCCGCCCACTGATCCGTTTTCGCGTGCAGTTGTGTCAGCACCAGTCTGAACACCAAACTCACTTGCAATTTCCTCTTTCATGCGATTCATTGCATTATCCGCACCAGGCACTAACAAATCATTACGATTATTGTTACCTGCCATAACTGATCACTCCTCGTGGGTTTTTGAACAGTAATAAGACCTAACCTGTTCAGTGTTATTTTCTGATGACTACGTAATTTTACCCCTGTTAAATATTGCATTAGCCATAATTTATACACTTCTTTTATGAAATACGGTATAGTAAAGAACTCTAACCCTAATGATGGAAGTTAAACATATTTACACACAATAATTACAGCCTGTGTTAAAATACGATATATATTAAGAAAATATGGCTTATTGCATTGCCAAGCCTATATTAACTGCAAATAAATACACAAGGAGATCTATATGACATACAAGATATTATTTCTCGATATTGATGGTACTATCTTAAAACCAGATCACACGTATACTGAATCCACAAAAAATGCTATAGCGAAAGTTAAAGAACAGGGTGTTGAAGTGTTTCTCGCTACAGGTCGTCCGTTACATGAAATTGACGATTTAGCAAAAGAACTCGATATCCACTCCTACATCGGGTATAACGGTGCATTTGCAGTCTATCGTGATAAGACAGTTGTAAATGAACCAATGGATAAGAACACCGTAGAACAATTTTTGGATATAGCTAAAAAAAATGATCATGAACTGGTATTATACACAAGGGATACGAGTTACTACACGACACTAACACGGCCACTTGTCACCCATTTTATTGATACATTTCAAATGAAAAAAAGCGAGCTCTACAATGGGGAGCATAAAGATCAAATATTAGGTGCAACATTAATGAATTTATCCCCATCACAGCCTGCCCTATATGAATTGGGAGCTAATATTCATTTATCTCCAGTTCATGTACCTGGTGTCGAGCATTGCTATGATATTATTCGCAAAAACGTTAACAAAGGAATTGCTGTTGATAAGGTGCTTGACCTGCTGGATATTCCACGTGAACAAGCGATAGCTTTTGGCGATGGTATGAATGATAAAGAAATGCTTCAAGCTGTTGGAGAAGGTTTTGCAATGGGAAACGCTCCTAAAGAACTATTCCATTATGCCAAGGATAAAACAACCACTGTCTCAGATGATGGAATAGTTAATGGACTAAAAAAGTTAGGTTTAACCGTTTAAATAAAATGGCAGGATTGGTCTTCAACCCCAATCCTGCCATTATTTATGAGCAAACACGTCCAACCTGTCCATCCTCCAGCCGTACTTTGATTCCGTGTGGATGATAGCTCGAATTTGTCAAGAGATCCTTTACAACACCAGCTGTACGTACACCACTCCGCTGATCTTTTTTTAAAATAACTTCTACCTCTAACCCTGGATAAATATTCTTCCGATGCCTGCCATCAATTGTCATATAATTAGTCCTTTCCTTTTAAACTTCCTCCTAGAGTAGTTTATCAAAATAAGTCAAAAATATATACATACTAATCTTAAAGGTCTTTCCTTGCTTACCGGTCCTATGAGCTTGACTTCCAGAATGAAATACAAATAGAGGCTGACATTAGGCATTTGCGGAACCTTCTCCACCTTTTTCAATCATCGTTTGGTAAATATCATCCATTGACCAGGTTTTACCTTTTTCATCTTTATAAACAACATGTTCACGCTTGAAATGGACTGGTGAATCTAGCCCTGATGCGGCAGCAACCCTGAAAAGGCCCTTTCGCATTGTAATTACATAGTTGGCTGTACGATGTTTTTTTTCATTAATTACTAGGGCTTTTTGCATATCAGGGTCAGTAGTTGCCACCCCAACAGGACACATATTCGATGCACATTGTAGCGTTTGAATACAGCCAACAGTTATCATAAAGCCACGTGCAATATTCACAAGATCCGCCCCCATAGCAAGCGCTATTGCAACTTTGTCCGGTGAGATTAACTTTCCTGCAGCAATAATTTTTACAGTATTACGAACGCCATATTTTTTCAACGCGTTATCAACTAGAGGCAATGCAGATCTTATTGGTAAACCTACACTATCTGTTAGTTCTTGATAAGATGTACCCGTCCCCCCCTCACCACCATCTACTGTTATAAAATCTGGCCCTTTTCCCGTATCTCTAATTTGTTTTGCTAATTCATCTGCTTCAATGTGGCTTCCAATTACAATTTTCATTCCAACAGGGAGCCCTGTATGTTCTCTGATCCGATCAATGAAATTAAATAACGAGGGCATATCACTATATTCAGGAAATCGATTTGGACTGTCAATAGACTTGAATGGCTCAACCATACGAATTCTGGCAATTTCTTCATTAACTTTTTCAGCATCAACATGTCCACCACGTGTCTTAGCGCCTTGTGCCAGTTTTACTTCAAAAGCCTTTAATTCTGGAATCTTACTTTTCTCAAGTAACTCATCCCAATTGAAGTTGCCTTCACGGTCTCTTACACCAAACATACCGGGGCCAATTTGCATGATAAGGTCAACGCCACCTTTTAAATGGTAATCCGAAACCCCTCCTTCCCCGGTATTCATCCACGTACCTTTTGCCATACCCAAACCTTCAGAGAGTGCAGTAATTGCCCTTTCGCCTAATGAACCATAGCTCATTGCTGACATACCTATTTGACCTCTTACTTTAAATGGATATTTACATTGCCCACCTATAACAATCGTATCTTTTTCATCAAGCAGATACACGGAAGATTCATGTTCCTCTAACTTCTCCACTCTTTGTGCAAACATGGGTTCCTTAATCAGTAAGTAACGATTCGTTTTTGCTTTTGTTTTTTGATCCATTTTTAATTCCTTAGTGAGCTTTGGAAACATCGAATTCCGTATATAATACCCTTCTGCTTCAAAATCACGCTGTGACCCGAAGCCAAAAACGTCACGTTTATACTTTGCTTTTCTCACAATGTGCTGGAAATCATTACGTGAAAAGGGCTTTCCTTCATTATCATTATTGAAAAAATACTGCCGTAACTCAGGTCCTATACTCTCAAAAAAATACCGAGCTCTCCCCAATAAAGGATAGTTACGGAGAACCGGGTGCTGCTTTTGGGTCTGATCAACGTTATATAAATAAATACCTGTCACTACTACTATAATTAAAATAAGAATGACAACCACAAAGCCAATAATTGTCATGACATTAGCTATATTCATCCTACAATTCCACCTCTAATTAGTGATTATAAAGTTAGGATGTATAGTAGTGACAAAAATTATCCAGATTAAACATTGAAAAACTTCGAAAATTTGGCTTTCGCAATACTATAATGGCGATAGCCTTAGTTGTATTTATGCAGTAAGAAAGTAATCACTTTTTTAACTGAGTCAATTTCATAAATACTTATATTCATCATTTATCCGATCTATTTTACGAACTAACGTTTTACCCTTCGTGAATTCAAAGTACTACTATTGTTGATTTTCACTGCGGGCGGCGACTCCTGCGGGAATAGCATGAGCCTTGAGACCATGATGAGGCTCATACCATGCACAGCTGCATAGAAGACACTGTGAAAGCTTCAGCTTGAACAGATGTCGCACTTGTACCCGGAGGGTGAAAGCGCTCGCCTGCAGAGGAAATCAACTGGCCTAGCACATTGACAAATAGTTTGTATTTACTGCTTTATTTTTTAATTAATTATGAAATTGATTTAATTGCTAAAAAAACTTGCCAAAAGCCGAATTGACTTGGCAAGTTACTATTTAGTTCAAATGATATTAATCCCGTACAGTTACATTATATTTAATCAACCAATAATTAATCTGACACAAGTGTGCAATAAGCTGCGGACCTTTCATTAATTGTCCGTACCATGGCTCTCTGAATTCTTTCCCTTCACTCATGACAATTGCTTCTACTTTTTTTCGATCTATAAATTCAAATAGCGGCGAACCGGAATCTGCTAGAATTTCATTCATCCAGTTAACCACTTGTCTAGTGTATTCTGGTTGAAATGTTTTTGGATATGGGCTCTTCTTCCGATACAATATATCGTCCGGCAGGATTCCTTCCATAGCCTTTCGTAAAATACCTTTCTCCCTGCCATGTAAATTCTTCATTTCCCATGGTATATTCCAAACATATTCTACTAATTTATGATCGGCAAATGGCACCCTAACTTCCAGACTGGCACCCATACTCATCCGATCCTTACGATCCAGCAATTGCGCCATAAACCAATGCATATTTAAATAAAATAGTTCCCTGCGCCTTGCGTCCTCCGCATTTTCCCCATCAAGTCTTGGTGTCTCATCAATCGTCTCTTTATAACGATTATATACATAGTCTTTAAGATTTAGTTTTGTTTGCCAATCTGAGTGAAGCAAATCTATTCTTTCATCCAGGGATCTCATCCAAGGAAAACCATCGTCTGATGAGGCTGTGGGGTCATGAAACCAAGGATATCCACCAAAAATTTCATCTGCACATTCTCCGGATAAGCTCACTGTTGTATGCTCTTTAATACGCCTGCTAAACCATAACAGAGACGAATCAATATCAGCCATTCCTGGTTGGTCACGTAAATCAACCGATTCCTTTAGCAAACTCGCTAATTCATAACCAGTCATCACTTCATCATGATGATTGGTTGAAAAGTGTTTAACCATCTTTTCAATCCATGGTCGATCACTAGAAGGCTGAAATTTGCTAGACTCAAAGTACTGATCGTTACCTTCATAATCTACCGAAAAAGTAGCAAGCTGACCTCTGTGGTTTGCTTTAAAATAGTCAGATGCAATAGCAGTTATTGCACTTGAATCTAAGCCGCCTGATAGAAACGTTGAGACTGGCACATCAGCAACTAGCTGACGCTGAACAGCATCAACAAATAACTCCCGCACAATTTCAGATGTTTCCTCTATTGAATCATGATGTGGATTGCTTTCTACATTCCAGTATCGCCAAACTTTTAACCCGTTTTTAGAAAAAATCAAAGAATGACCCGCCCGTAATTCATCAATTCCTTTAAATATTCCATGTCCTGGTGTTCTCGATGGACCTAAGCCAAATACCTCAGCCAAACCATCACGATCAACTGCCGTCTTCATATCTGAATGCGCCAATATTGCTTTTAGTTCAGACCCAAAAAGTAAACGTCCTGAACCTTCATAGAAAAACAACGGCTTAACACCAAGTCTATCTCGTGACATAAATAACTGTTCTCTCTCCTCATCCCACACCCCAAAAGCATAAATTCCGTTTAAGAAATCAACACAATTTTCTTTCCATTCAATATAAGCTGTAAGCAGCACTTCTGTATCTGATGTTGTATAGAAATTATAACCTCTGTTTCGTAACTCTTTTCGTAATTCTTCCGTATTATATAACTCACCATTATACACAAGCGTATAAGTAAATCCATCTTTCTTCTTATGCATTGGCTGTTTTCCACCTTCAATGTCAATAACAGCAAGTCTTTTGTGACCAAACGCAGCATGTTTATCCACCCAAACTTGTGTATCGTCCGGGCCACGCAAAGTCAATGTATCTGTCATTTTTGCCAATGCAGGTCGCTCGTTCCAAGCGCTAATATTCCAATTCACCAATCCAGTAATCCCGCACAATTCACTTCATCCTCTCACAGAATATCAACAGAATAGTATATGCAGGTGACATAATAAGTATTCCAGATACAACTTATGAGTATATGACAAACAACCTTAAATAATGATAGTGAAAAAAAGAAAGAGCCAGGGACATAACTAAAACTTTCCACCTTAAAGATGGATAATAACAGGCTAGAATTTTTAGAAAGGTTATTTTCAATGGTTGGATCTATTGCGTAGTTGATATAAACTGTGAAGTAACATGGAAAAATACTCAACCGGAATCATAACTTCGATATGAGTGACCGTTTCTCACTATTTAAACAGAGTTCGGGTTCTCATAGCCCTGATGAAGACACGTTTCACACTATTTGAACAGTGTTCGCGTTCTCATAACCCCGATGAAGACACGTTTCACGCTATTTGAATAGCGTCCGGGTTCTCATAACCCTGATGAGAGAGCCCATGGCTAGTAAGACTGCGAAAGTGTTAGCTTGAGCAGATGTTGCATTGGTACTGGAGTGGTGCAAAAGAAAATTTTCACTGTGTCGCAGTTTATATCTAATTAGCAAGAAAAATAAATCCGAACTTATTCTAATTCTATTTCAAGAATTTTGAATCATAGTTCGGATTTTACTTTGACCAGATCACTTTTGTCCCGGCTTCACATAGCCAGTCAATCTCTCGTTTTATTTTTCAGAAGCAAATACAATCCCAGTTTGTATACGTGCTTCTTCAGTTACAGAAAGTACATTGAAACTCAATTCTTTCAGTTCCTTATATGCCTTATCATTTCCAGTTTCTATAATTCTGGCAAAATGGTCAATCTCAAACACCATGTTATTGTCTTGATTTACAGAATTTAAAGTTACTCGTTCTTTTGATGGTGTTTTAAAAAGGCGCGGGTTATTTATCTCCCCAGCATCATCGAAAATTAGTGTCCCTTGCTCACCTTGAATCTCACATGAATTAAAGGAATTGGATATCTTTGAACATAGAATCGTACAAGTGAAATCAGAATACGTTAAAACTAATGTGCCATTGCCGTCGACACCACTCTTTAATTTAACCGGAAAGTATGAAATATTTTCAGGCTGTCCAAACAAAGCTATTGCCACAGATAAAGGATAAACACCGAGATCAACAAGTGCTCCACCAGAAAATTCCGCTGTAAAGATATTTGGATTTTCTCCCTGCAAATACTTATCATAACGGGAAGAGTACTGAATAAGATGCAACGACATACTGCGAACATTTCCGATTTTATCAACATTATCCTTCAAACTTTTAAAATTAGGTGAATGTATATTGCGCATTGCCTCGAATAAATAAACATTATTTTCTTCAGCTATTTGATGGGCCTTTTTCCACTCTTCCGTATTTGAAAAAATTGGCTTCTCACATACAACATGTTTTTTTTGCTTTAAAACTGTAATAGCATGTTCAATATGCATCGAATTTGGGGATGCAATATAAACACAGTCCAACTCCCTGCTTTTTGCCATTTGTTCGATGTCTGTAAAAACGTTTTTTACATTATGTTTGTCAGCAAACATATTCGCCTTTTCAGAAGTCCTGGAATAAACAGCATTATGCCTAAAATTTTCGGAACTTTTAGACGCATCTATAAATGCATCCGTAATCCATCCTGTACCGATTGTACCGAATCTCATCATCTCATCCTTCCTTTTGAATATAAATACTGCCCAACACCAGTGATGTTAGGCAGTATATACTACAAGATTTTATTGTTCAAGCTTTTCGATACGCTTTTCCAGGCTCTCTGTTGATTTCAAATGATTTATCATTCGCTTGATCAATTGTATCTCTGCCTGTGCAGTCATTACATGATCCTGTGCGTGTATCATGAAGAAGTTTGGTACAGTATCATCTTCGCTTTGAATTAGCTGTGTTTGATACTTATGACCTTTAAGAAATTCTTCATCCGCTTCCTCAAGTAACTTCTCGGCATCATCAAACTTATATTCTTCCGCTTCATTCAGGGCTTCATAAGCTGCACCACGGGCGTTTCCACCGTGTAAAATAAGTTGCATCATTATTTCTTCATAATTCATAGCGCAATCTCCTCTCTAGCTGTTAGCTGGCTGTTCTTCGTTATTTGATTGCTCTTCTTCGACAAGTTGTTTTTCATATCGTTTAAAGAATGGGTAATAAATTACTGTCGCAATTACTGCGTTCATAATCTGAACAAGACCTGCCAGCCATGAACCACCGGTAGCAATAAATCCACCAAAGAAAATCGGCACCGTAAATGGTGGTTGAACGATAACAGGTGGCAAAATACCTGTTGCAAATAAAATATAGTTGACAGTAACAATAATTACTGGACCTAATATAAAAGGAATTATTAGAACCGGGTTCAGAACGATCGGAAGTCCGAAAATTACTGGTTCATTAATGTTAAAGAATGACGGGATAATAGCCGTCTTCCCTACTTGTTTAATTTGCGCTGACGCTGAGAAGACCATGAAGATAACCAGTCCCAGTGTTGCACCTGACCCACCGATATGTGTAAACATATGGAAGAAGGGCTCTGTAACAATACCTGTTGCTTCACTTCCTGATTCAATTGCATCAGCATTGCTAGCTAGCTGCGTCATCCAAAATGGATAGGCAACAGAAGATACGACGTTCATTCCATGAATACCAATTGACCACAGAACAAGCATTAACAAAATCATACCGAGGGCTGCCCAGTAAGAGTTTGATGCTGCAACAAATGGACTAAACGCGTCCAATACTAATTGCGGGATTGTAACGCCAAAGTTCGCCCAGACAATCCATGCCAGAATCCACACTAAAGGAAGGATTAACATGAATGGAACTAGCGCTCGAAAGGTTCGCATTACATATGGTGGAACACCTGCTGGCATTTCAAAAGCAACACCCTTATTAATAAGAAACCGCATTGCTTCAGTTGTTAGTATACCTAATATAATTGCTACGAATAACCCTTGTCCACCTAGATAGTTTAAAATATCACCAAAAGGTACTTGTGTAATGTCTTTTACTGGAAACGCAGTCATAAAGAAAGCTAGCATCGAAAGAATACCTGCCATAACTGCATCCATATCTTCCCGAATCGCTAAACTATAACCAACACCAAACGCCACCGTTAATGCCATTAGTCCAAAGGTCAGGTTAAATGGAAATAGTAGCTGTGCCTGAATAGGCTCTACTGCGTTTTCCCACGCATTAATTATTCCCCAGTCCAAAGAAGATGGCGGGTTGGCAATAATTAAGAAGAACGCCCCTGTAATAATAACTGGTAATGCAAAAATAACGAATGCATCTCGAATTGCCTGCAAGTATTTATTTTGGGCAATTTTTCCCAATGGTTCCATAAGGTGATCTTCTAGCCATTTTGCTATGTTCATTTCTATCTCCCCCTTATTTCATTAAATTTAATGCTTGATCAAGTACTTTATCGCCATCCATTAATGCGAATGCACGTTGATCAACAAGTTCTACCGGAATATTATGTTCATCTGCCACTTTTGTAACTTCTTTCTTCAGATGACGAACCTGTGGCTCCAATAATGCAACATCATATTCGCTTGCTTTCTGTTTAAATTCACCGGTTCCTCCAGCAAAAGCTTGAAAATCCAAATCTCTTTTTTCTGCTGCTTCCTGAACCTTTTTAGCTAATTGACTTGAAGTTGCTCCCCAGCTGCATAAGATAATTAATTTCATTTTAGTCCACTCCTTGAATTAATTTTTTGATAGAATCTTTCTAGCTAATGCATCAACATTTTTATAGTGACCCATTAGCCAATATGAAAACCATGACGCTGCGAAAATAGTTAATGAAAATGCGACACCAATTCCCAGGATAAGGTTTGCGGAAGGCTGATTCGTTATAACTGAATACAGACCGTATCCCACCCAAATCAGTGAAAATGCGAGTGCATAAATAAATAGAAACTTTTTCATTTTATCCCTCCCCTTGTTATAGTCCCAAAATTGTTGTTGCCTATACCTTTTTACAGAATTGAAACTTGATACATCTTTCATGTATCATTAAGCAAAAACTGTGCCAACTTATACTAATCAAACGAATTTACTCTTCAAAACATTGACATAACAATAATATTATTTTTCACAATAAGTAAAAAAAGCGCAATAAAAAAATGTGTGCAATTTTTATTGCACACATTTAGTGAGAGAGCTTTACCAGCTCCTTACGTATTTCGCTTACTAGTTCAATCTGGAAAACTTCTTCTATTTTGTTATAAAGAGGCGACCAAAGCTTATCCTCTTTGTCCGTAATTGCTGTTGTGTTGTCTAATGGAATGGAAGATATATATTGTTCATTAGTACCTTTTACATTTACCGAGATAATTCGATCAATTAAAACACTTAAATGCATCCACATACCAAGTTCCCTATTCGTATCCCATCCATAATAATGGCGAATCTGTGGAATAAACTCATTTAAGATTCCAGCAATTGTCTTCGGGTTTATATAGGTAACAATCTCTCCAAGTCCTTGAACAATCAAATCATAAATTTCTTCACTTGAAACATTTTTTTCCACGTTGGGGATTGTTGATTGGCGGGTGATTTCCAGCAGTTTCAACATTCTGGAAATACCCTCTTGCTGCAATAGTTCCCACGCTGGAATATATGGAATACCATCGATAGAAACCGGAACAGTCCCGATTATAGCAATCACTTCATAATAACTTTTCAAGTCTTTAAGGATGGAAGTGTCTTTCGTATTCGGATCAATTCTGACTGACCGAATCAATACATCCTGATCAAGTGTTGATAATTGATTCTCAATCCATGACTCTAGTAACTGTGCAGCACCCTCTCCAGTGAAACAAACCGTGGCAATAAGGCGCTTTTTCTTAATATTAGCTGACTCTTGTTCTTTTTCCATAAAAGTAAACATTGCCTTTTTAGATTCGTAATAGATATCATCCAAAGTCTGATCAGAAACAAGCGATTTTCTGCCAGCTTCCAGCACCATTGGAAGATTAACGCTTGATAGAGTTTTAATCGGCACATCCAATTCGTGCTGAATCGTATCGCCCATCGTAATCAGCGATCCGATATCAACTAGTAATAATGCACCTTTTATATGGTTTAGCCCAATAACTTTTTCCTTAACTCGTTCATATGTGTCTGCTGCAGCAATATCCAATGGCATATCAATCGCATGTATTACATTATTACCTAGCAGATAATTCGTAACTTCCGCCATCGAGGAAGCAGTTGATTTGCCATGGGTGACAAGAATAACCGCAATGGTTTGTTCAGATGCCTGTTTGTAATTCTGCTCAGGTGTCAGAAAATGTGCAATGAGCTCTATTTCTGATTTTGGCAAGTCTAATTCAATTGTTTTTTGCAAATGTGCCGCAAGCTGGCTCGCTGCCTGACGATAGGCCATATTTGGATGAATCATCTCTGGAATTGGAGCTTTATCAACATTATTCTTAAGGTGATTACGATAATTTTGTAAATGCAAGCCAATTACGTATAACTGATTCTCATGAATATTAATTGGCATAATATCCTTCAATTGTTTCGCCGCATTCTGTAATGCCCGATACAAATCTTCCTCTATCAACTGCTTCCACCCTTGTTGCAGTGAGCCCGAATGCTGATACTTTTGTGTTAAATCCTGTATATAATTTAAAACAACTGATTGAAGTCTATCGCTGCCATTCTGTTGCGAACCCTTATCGAGCCGTTGATAGATATTTGGAAAAGACTTTTGGTCAGACTCTTTTGCTTCAATTAGTTGAACCGCTTTTTGTTCATCCGTTTCCTGATGCACGAGTGCCGTGCTGTTACCAGGAAAATCCTCCATTTTTATTAGCACATTTTCTTCTTCTTTATTTAAATAACGTAAATAGGCACGCGCACAAACAATTTGAATATCACTTTTCAGCTGTCCGATATTACCAGGACAATCATAAGTCAAGAATGCATTCCGACATGCATCCTCAATCGATAAATTAGTATTCATTTTTGCAGCTTCTTCAGCGAGGAAATGCTCAATCAGTGCCTCACGTTCTGATATTGTTCTTTCTCTTAAAGGTGGAACATTCAATTTAACCGAAAAACGCCTTAATAACGTCGGCAGTAAATAGCTTTCAGAATCCTCCGTTGTGGCACCAATCAGCGCGATGTTGGCGGTCCTTTCTTGTGTTGCTTCACCCAGGCGGCGATAAACCCCTTTATCTATTAGGTAAAACAACATCTCCTGCCCAGAAGGCGGAAGACGGTGAATTTCATCCAGGAAAAGAATACCACCATCTGCCTGTTCAACTAAACCTTTTTTATCCTCTGTTGCACCTGTAAAGGCACCTTCTTTAATACCGAAGATTTGGCCAACAAGTAATTCAGCATTTTGCGCATAATCTGCACAATTAAAGGCAATGAAAGGTACTTCCTTGCGCTCAGTTGACTTTTCTATCGCCATGTTGGATAATTTTTCTGCTAGATAGGATTTCCCTGTTCCCGTTTCACCTGTCAATAGAATGGGGAGTGGTCTGGAAGGATACAAAAACGCTGCAGTTCCTGTTTCCAGAATCGGCTGGAGACTGTCACCCGCGCCAATCACGTCCGTTTCAGATGCTTTATTGCTGCTGGAAGTTTTTATTTTGTATTTCACAGGCTTCCCAGGAAGCTTAATGACCTTTTCCGCTTTTACCAAGTCATTTAAATAGCGACTAGCTGTGGACCGGTCTATATTGAGTTGCTCACCAATATCACCCGCGCTTAAGCTATTTTTATCTGTATTGTTAAGTTTTTTATAAATATCCATTATGCGACTCATAGCATGCTATACCTCATCTATCTTAAATAATAGTAATGCACATTTAATTTTAGCAGGAATAGCACAAAAATGCATATTTATTGACTAGCAAATAAAAGATGAGGCGACCTTATGTTTTACTGATGGCTTAGAAAAAGCTTAGAGAAAAAATCTTCTCTAAGCTCGTTTCCTTTTATAAGCGGACTCACGGGACGCTATTCTTGCAAAACAGTGACCTTTTAGCAGTTATCCGGACATAGAAGCACTTATTTTACATATATCGTACTTAATAGAAAGAATTTTGCCAAATAAGGTATCTGGTGTCCGAATACGCCACCATATTAGTTGTTTTTTACAAAATAAAGTACCTGCTGTCCGCCAAACTTCATAATTATATTTTTACCCGAATTTGCTTTACATATTTTAAGGCGTCAACGTTAATTCGATTCCTTTTTCTGCATTCATCTTAGTCACATGATATCCGCCGCCGACCCAGTCGTTCATTTGGTTATGGTACCAGTCACTCTTAAAGTGTCCAGCCTGGCCCGGGCCTACGATATGATAACCTGTTTTCATATCATTAGTATCGATCACAAACCGCCATGATGCACCATGATCAACAATTCCGGTTTCGGCATCATAACTCGCAGCCATTGGAGTAACACTGCTCCCACCAACAGAAATTGGATCCTCGTTATTGAAAAAGAATTCCAGTACCGGACTTACATCTGACAATGGATGATAAAACTGAACCTTATGGTAGTCGCCCCATTTCCAATCTGCTGTTTCGTTTCCATACTCTTTTAACAATTTGTCCATTGTATTTTCAAGTGACACGCTTAGCACTTTCTTAATTCCGCCATTCTCCTCAACCCATATCGAATCATTACCTTTACGGAGAAGTTCATCAGTTGTTTGCCCACGGCTGCCGAATAAATCCATGACATCTTCAGGAATTTCACCATCATATAAAATAGCTTCAATTTCATCCAGCCATTGGTGAAATATTAGTGGCTGAGCTGCATCAACATGATCCTTGTAATCCCATTCCAAAAGCAGTTCCAATGCCCTTTGAGCGTCATCCGTTAATTCCACACTATTTAACGTTTCTGCAAACATTGGTACAAACTCCCTTGCCTGTAAATTCATTTGGTCCATCTGCAACGCCTGCATATCTTTAGCCGTTAAATCATTACCTGTTTCAAGTACTTCAGCAATCCGCTCATAACGATACGGTTGTGCCCACATGTTGCTAATATGATAAGGATATTCGTCACCGATTATTTTATTGTTTGCAGTCGCAATAAATCCCTTATCAGGATTAACTACTGTCGGCAATTCATCAAATGGAATATACCCTTTCCAGTTATTCTCTTTTTCCCAACCTTCTAGAGGTAACTGTGCATCCTCACCATCTTCATAAATAGGAATATTTCCATTTGCTTTATAAGCAATCGTCCCATCCTTTGATGCAAACACAAAGTTTTGCGCTGGAGACAGGAACTTTTCCAAACCTTTCTCAAATTCTGGCCAATTTGATGCACGGTTTATTTCCAAAATAGCTTCAAGCTCTGTCGTTGCTTCCAAAGCCGTCCACCTTAAGGACATAACTGTATCCTTCGCGCTTTCATTGGCATGTTCTGAAATGATCGGCCCATGACGTGTCTCAACAACCTCGTAATCTATTGTTTCACCATCTTTAACCTTGATTGGCTCATCGATTACTTCAGCTTCTTCCCAATTATCCTCATACAAAAATTCATTAGGGTTATCAGGATTTCTCTTTTCCAGATAAAGCTGCTGGACATCTGGCCCAGTATTCGTAACGCCCCAGGCAATTTCCTCATTATGGCCTAATATAATCCCAGGAACACCAGCGAAAATAACGCCGCTCACACTCACGTCAGGTGACTCCAATTGCATCTGATACCAAATCGATGGCGTCGCAAGACCTAAGTGCGGATCATTCGCTAATAACGGCTGGCCCGACTCTGACTTTTCGCCACTTACAACCCAGTTATTGCTTCCATTAAAAGCATGTGGAATAATCGCATTTTCAAAACTTGCTGCCACATCAACTTCATCCGCGCCTATGATTGTCGGCTTATTTTCAGGGTAAGTCGGAAATAACTCATACGCCTTTTCTTCAGCAAAGTTGTTCAGTGCATAATAGTTAAACGCTTGACGCTCCCAATGCCCACCAAGGTCAAACGCCATATATTTACCTATTGTCAATGAATCAACCGGTGTCCATTCGGCTGGTTCAGACCCCATAAGTGTAAACTCGACAGGTAAACTATTTTCTTCTTTTGCCTGTCTAATATACGCGTTCACACCGTCGGCAAACCACTGTAAAACTTTCTTGCTTTCATCAGAATAGGTATCATATGACCCCTCCGCTGCCCGTCTTAATCCTAGTGAACGAAAATACTTATCATGACCGACAGCTGCTTCGCCAACAATCTCACTTAACGTCCCAGATGCCTGCCTGCGCGACATTTCCATCTGGAACATTCTGCTTTGGGCCTGTATGTATCCTTGAGCCATGAACAGATCATGATTGTTTGCCGCCTTGATATGCGGCACACCATCCCCATCCGTTATCACTGTCACCTCATTTTCCAATGATGGCAACTCAATTGTCCCTTCAGTCTGTGCAAGTGACTTATTTATGTATCCATTTACAAAAACAAACAGACTAATCCCTATCGCCAACAATACCCCAAGACTGATAAGAATTATTTTTTTCTTATTCCTCTTTTTCTTTAGTGGCTCCAGATTAACTTCCTGTGTTTGCAATGACATAATCCCCCCTTGTTTCTTAGCAAGATAGTATTGAATAAGCGCAACTGATTGCATGCACTCCATGCTTAATCCAAGTTTTCTAATATCTATTATTATATTCATTCGATATATACCGACAAAAGTCCTGCAAATCTACTAAATATTTAACGATAAGAGATTGGAGAACAGACTTTCTTAGAAAAGAACAAGTTCAAGCCTAGTCATTCACAACCTTCCATGTCCTGATTAGCCCCTCAACAATAGCACGAACCACTTCCGGATCCGTATCATATTTCGTATGCGAAAGCGGGTTCCAGCTTGTCAGCAATCCTCCAGTATTTACCCCAACGTCTTTTTTCACTGCCCGATTATATTCACCGTTCAGCCCCTTAAGTGGATATGCCAGAATATCATCTTTATCATAAAAATTAAGCCATTCTCCTTTTAAACCTGGGTAAAATTTCTCCAAATCAAGTGACGGAACAGCGATTGGCGAGCCAAAATCAATATATCGCATCGACCATAATGCCATTGGACTTCCCATCGTATAAAAGAGAGTTAGCGTCTCACATTGTTCAATCGGTGTCTGGTGGGTACACGTTTTCGTTTCAACACCCATATTTTCACGTCTGAACTGTAAATCATAAAAATAATTACTCGCAACTACAGTTCCAAGGCTATGACTGATGACACAAAGTGGTGCGTTTTGTCCAGCCCGTTCTTTCAATTTTCGAATCGCTTTAGCAACCAGCGTATGAACCTTATCATAGTTTTGCCCACCCGAACTCGTAGGCTGGTACGCAACAGCATCGGATAAAAAATCAATTATAAAGCGGCGCATCCGTGTATAATCCAAATCCTGATCCTGTTGCAGATTATTCCAAAGCTCCTCCTGCTCACCTGCAAAAATAGCCGACCAGTACACAGGCTCAAACTCCAGCTCTGAGCTCTTTACCCCTAACTTTTTCTCAAAACGATTCGAAATACGTCTAATCATTTTCTCAGCAAAATGTTTATCAGGTGTACCTGCTCCATGTAAAATCAATATGGCAATTTTTTGGGTCATACGTCGCCTCCTCTAAATACCTATTAACCTACTGAACAAGACAGACTTCAATTACAAACAATATATCCCATCTTCACTAGAAAAACAATCTCTTATTCGTAATAAAAATGCAACGTTATTGTAAGATTATTACAGCGCTAAAAAGGTTATATACTTGTTAACAGAGTCATTTCTGTAAGCGAAATATTATTTAACATAAACCGACAAAAACCGGGAAGTGACAGGCACCACCACCACCACCACTACCAAAGGAGTGATTTTAATGAAGGGGATTATTCTTGCTGGGGGTAGCGGTTCGAGGCTTTCTCCGAGTACCGACAGTATTAGTAAACATTTACTTGCTGTCTATGATAAGCCTATGATTTATTATCCATTATCAGTATTAATGCTGGGTGGGATTACCGACATCATGATTATTACCACACCTGAAGATAAACCCCGCTTTAAGGACCTTTTGGGCGACGGCTCATCACTTGGCATCAACCTTAACTACTTGGAACAATCAGATCCAAATGGGATCCCGGAGGCATTTATTCTAGCTGAGGATTTCATCGGAAAAGATGATGTGACACTTATCCTAGGTGATAATATTTTTTACGGTCAAGGTTTCACGACCCTATTTAGAAAAGCACTTGAAAATCATCGGAACGCAACAATATTCGGATATCGTGTAAAAGATGCACATCGGTTTGGGGTAGCAGAATTTGATCATAATCAGAAAGTAATTTCCCTTGAGGAAAAACCGGAACAGCCAAAATCAGATTTTGCCGTAACTGGGCTATATATTTACGACTACCGCGCTGTCCAGATTGCTAAACAACTACCATACTCAGCACGAGGCGAACTGGAAATCACCGACTTAAATAAAGAATACCTAAAAGGCAGCCAGCTTGACGTGCAATTATTGGGTAGAGGGTTTGCTTGGATGGATGCTGGAACACATGAATCACTTTTCGAGGCATCTGAATTTGTAAAGATTACGCAGCAGCGTCAAGGATTTAAAATTGCATGTCTGGAAGAAATCGCCTATTACATGGGCTATATGAGCCAGAAAGCACTAAAGGAAAAAGGAAGAGCAATGGAGAAGACCGATTACGGAAAATATCTACTCGAAATTGCTGACCGTAAACACACAGAACAATACTGGGAATCTATTGATCGAAATCCAATGTTAGGACTGGTAGAAAATGAATAAAACATTACTCATAACAGGCGGAAATGGATTTATTGGTTCAAATTTCATCTATTATTTCCTGAATAAATATCCCGATTACCAGCTAATAAATGTTGATAAATTAACCTATGCAGGCTCAACAGCCAATCTTCGTGAAGTGGAGAATTTTGAAAATTATCACTTCATTCAAGGAGATATTGCTGATGAAGTTCTCATAAAAAGTGTATTTTCAATTTACGATATTTATGGTGTTATCCATTTTGCAGCTGAATCGCATGTTGATCGGTCCATTGAAGATGCAGCATCGTTTATTGAATCAAATGTACTCGGAACAACCGTATTGCTTCAGGCTGCTCGCGAATCATGGGAATTGAAAGGTGAACTTGCAACAAGACGCTTCCATCATATTTCAACCGATGAAGTTTATGGATCACTTGGCGCAGCTGGAAAATTTCATGAAGATACACCCTATGACCCCCGTAACCCGTACAGTGCTTCCAAAGCAAGTGCCAATATGCTTGTAAAAAGCTTCGGCAATACGTATGGGATGAATGTTGTTATTTCGAGCAGCTCCAACAATTATGGGCCCAAGCAGCACGAGGAAAAACTGATACCAACAATTATTTCAAAATCCTTAAAAGGTGAGTCTATCCCTGTCTATGGTGATGGAAAAAACATACGTGACTGGCTTTATGTTCAAGATCATTGCCGGGCATTGGATCTTATTTTTCACAATGCAAAACCATTAGAAACATACAACATTGGTGGCGGAAATGAAATTACGAATATCGAACTAGCGATGAAAATATGTGATATTCTGGACCATCTAAAACCTGAAAATCATAGCTGTAAAGAATTGATTGCATTTACAGAAGATCGCCCGGGACATGACAGACGTTATGCAGTCGACGATACAAAACTAAGGGAAACCTTAGGGTGGGAGCCAGCGATGGATTTGGATACGGGATTAAAAAATACGGTTGAATGGTATGTGGAACAATGGGAACAAATCACCCAACAATCTCTGTAGTCATTCCAGTATTCGGATGCGAACCTTGTTTGAACCAACTTTATGACCGTATTAGAACAACCATCGAAAAAATCCCTGCCCAGTTCGAAATTATTTTAGTAAACGATGCCAGTCCTGATAATGCCTGGGAAACCATTAAACAGCTAAGCGTAACAGATGATCGCATAAAAGGAATTGACCTTGCCAGAAATTTCGGTCAGCACCATGCAATTACTGCTGGTCTTGACTACGCTATCGGTAACTGGGTTGTTGTGATGGATTGTGATTTACAGGACCGTCCAGAAGAAATCCGAACTTTGTACGATAAAGCTCAAGAAGGATATGAAGTCGTATTTGGGAATCGTGTACAGCGTCAGGATAATTTGTTTAAGCGAAAATCATCACAGTTTTTTTACTCAGTTTATGATTATTTTACAGGTGGGACATCAGACCATACCTCTGCCAACTTTAGTATCAGTTCCAAAAAAGTGGTTGATGGATTCAAGCAAATGCGCGAACAAAACCGATTCTTCCCACTTTTCATTCAATGGATGGGGTATAAATCGAGTACTGTCCAAGTCGAGCATAACTCAAGAAAGGCAGGAAAAACTTCCTATAACATAAAAAAACTAGTCACTCTAGCAACCGATGCTATCATATCCCAATCGAATAAACCACTTCGCTTATCAATTCAATTTGGCTTCTTAATTTCGTTGGGATCATTTCTTTATGGGATGTATCTATTTGCAAGATACTTCTTTTTAGCAGAACCCGTACAAGGCTGGACCAGTGTCATGGTCTCCATTTACTTTATTGGTGGATTGATTTTTTTCAACTTTGGCATTCTTGGGCTTTATCTAGGCAAGGTATTTAATGAGACAAAGGCAAGACCACTTTATTTAATTCGTGAGACGACAGAAGATAACGACAAACGGAGCTGATAATATGAAACATTTACGGGAAACCCCTTGGGACAAGAGAAATTTTAATATGGACACATTTGAAGTGACTGGAACACGTGAAGAAGCGCTTCAGGAAACAAATAAGTATAATGGGCACTACACCCTTAAGATTGGCCCCTTGGAAAGTCCGGAGCTCCTTCTAAAATATGGTTTTTATTATATGGACACATTAATCGAGCCCGTATGTAAAAAAGAAAATTTACATCTTTTCGATAAAGATGCCACATCAATTACGAAAGATTATAATCCATCGGAGATTATTCTAATAGCAGAAGAATCGTTCAAGCACGGGCGGTTTCATCGTGATTTCAATATCCCAAATTCGATGGCTGACACTCGCTACATGAATTGGGTAAAGGACCTTCAGGAGAAGGATCAGATTTACGCCCTCATGTATGAAGATGATACAGCAGGTTTTTTTGCTTATGAGGATGACAAAGTTCTTCTGCTTGGAATTAAAGAGGAATACCGAAGCAGAGGTCTGGCAAAAGCATTTACGAGTCAAGGCTGTGCCGAGCAATTCAAGCACGGGCATAACGAGTTACGGACGTCCATTTCAGCTGCTAATGTGGCTTCATTAAATCTGTTTTATTCACTTGGCTTCAGGCTTATGAATACAGTCGACGTTTACCATAAAGTAACCGGCCCAGGTGTGTGATCATGGGATACCTTTATATTTTTGGCACAATATTTTTCACCGTTTATGGCCAAATTGTTTTAAAATGGAAAATTGATAAAGCAGGCTTACTACCAGAAGCATTGACTGATAAAGTTTATTTCCTCTTGCATTTATTACTCAACCCTTGGATTCTATCTGGGTTCATTTCAGCATTTGTCGCATCCCTTTTTTGGATGGCAGCAATGACAAAATTCAATATCAGCTATGCATACCCTTTTATGAGTCTGTCATTTGTTTTAGTGTTTCTGCTTTCCGTAATTATTTTCGGGGATCCCATAACTGTACAAAAAGTAGTTGGATTAACGTTAATAGTTGCGGGCATTATCGTTACAAGTCAATCGTTGTGAGGTGATAGATTTGATTCCGTTTAATAAACCATGTGTTGTTGGAGAAGAAGCAGCAGCAATGCAGGAAGCAATTGAACAAACAAAGCTGTCCGGCAATGGACCGTTTGGAAAAAAATGTACCGACTGGCTTGAAGCACGACTGCAGTGCGAGAAAGTTATCCTGACACCATCATGTACAGCTGCACTTGAAATGACCACATTGTTAATGGAAGTTGGCGAAAAGGATGAAGTAATCATGCCATCGTACACATTTGTTTCAACGGCTAATGCATTTGCTCTACGAGGAACAGCGATTCGCTTTGTTGACATCGAACCAAATACTATGAATATCTCACCTGATGCAATCGAAGCAGCTATAACCAGTCGTACAAAGGCGATAGTTGTTGTTCACTATGCGGGTATATCTTGTGATATGGATTCGATAATGGATATTGCAAATCGCTACGGACTATGGGTTATAGAAGATGCGGCCCAGGCACTGTTCAGCTCGTACAATGGAAAGCCTCTAGGTACCATTGGACACTTTGGTGCGATTAGCTTTCATGAAACAAAGAATTTTACTTGCGGTGAAGGTGGTGCCTTAATCGTAAATCACTCTGAGTCAGTCGAACGCGCAGAAATTTTACAGGAAAAAGGCACAAACCGGGAGCAATTCTTTAAAGGAATGGTAGATAAATATACATGGCGCGATGTTGGTTCATCCTATTTATTGAGCGACCTAAATGCAGCATACCTGTCTGTTCAATTACAGCATGCCGAATTGATTAATAAGAGCCGATTACGTGCATGGAAGCAATATTACGATGGGTTAACTGATTTGCCCGAAGTTGAAGTTCCGCACGTCCCATCAGAATGCCAACACAATGCCCATATGTTTTATATAAAAACCAATCAGCAACAGGAGCTGATTGAATACCTTAAAAAACATGACATAATGGCCGTAACACATTACGTGCCGCTACATTCGTCACATGCAGGGAAAAAGTTTGGAAAGTTTATTGGTGAAGATCAGTTCACCACAACTGAAAGTGAAAAAATTGTTCGCTTACCATTATACTTTGGAATAGGAGAAGAGGCTGTAGATGATGTGGTCACCCATACACAAGCTTTTTTCAACACCTAAATTAATAACGTTCGCATGTCTGGTGATTATCGCCTATCTGCTGCCATATTATATTCTTGGTGAAGACACACATATTCGCGTGCACGACAATTTAGACTCAAACATTGTCTGGTACAAACTGCTCGTTGAAAGTGGACAGTTATTTTCACCAGGAACAATTCCAAATGTGATTAATGGACTGCCACGAAGTACACTTGCCTCCCCATTTGATGCAATGGTGTGGCTTTATGTACTCTTCGAACCGATGACAGCTTATACGATTGGGCAAACAATCATGCGGTTTGTTGCTTTCTATGGCATGTATATTTTACTTCGAAATCGTATTGAAACACCATTAATTTCAGTTGGTGCAGCACTATGTTTTGCACTGCTGCCATTTTGGCCATCAGGTCTCTTAACAATTGCAGGTCTGCCACTTGCTTTACATGTATTTTTAACAATCCGCGACCATGGGTGGAACATCAATAAATATTATTGGCTAGTATTATTGTTACTGCCGTTTTTCTCAAGTTTTATCCTTACATTTGTATTTTTCTTAGGTCTGATGGGCGTAATTTGGTTAATTGATTGGATACGATTAAAAAAGTCCAACTGGGCATTTTTTACCGCGATTACGTCTATGACAGTTCTCTTTTTGATGAAAAATTATCTATTACTTTATTCCATGTTTTTAAGCGATGGATTTATATCGCACCGGACAGAAAATGACCTTGGACATAATGATTTGGCAGAGACATTGAAGTTATTTTCCCATAATTTCGTTAACGGACATACGCACGACATGGCAGTCCACACCAAAATCATCGTCCCTGTTATCGGTGTTGCGTTCCTTGTTGCAGCATATCGTAATCTGAAACCGAAAATATTACCTAGCTTATTTATATTCAACGCCTTGATTTCACTCTGGTACGCATTCTGGTATTGGGGAGGATGGCGTGTATTAAAGGATCAAATTATGATTCTGAACACGTTTAACTTCAGCAGGATACATTTTCTCGATCCAGTGATTTGGTATATCTGCTTTGCATTGGCATTGTGGATTCTATGGAAGCATCTCCGATTTGGGAAAGTTTTAGTAGTAGCCTTAATTGTTGCGCAATGTGGCATCGTGTTTTATTTAAATGAAGAAAATAAATACAGTAAACTGGGCACTCCCACATTTGCTGAATTTTATTCAGAGAATTTATTTGATTCGATTGAAAGTTATATTGGAAAGGACCAATCCAAATACAGCGTTGTCAGCATCGCTATGCACCCAACCATTGCTCAATATAACGGATTCTATACACTTGATACGTATAACAACAGTTTTCCATTGGAATACAAGCACAAATTCCGAAAAATAATCGCACCCGAACTTGAAAAAAACTCAAATCTTAAGAATTATTTCGATACCTGGGGCGGCAGACTGTATATGTATGTTAGTGAGCTCGGCGAAAATTATCGATTCACAAAACATAGTAACAAAGAATTGGAAAATCTCAATATAAATACTGAGGCACTGTCTATGTTAGGTGGAGACTATGTGTTGTCTGCCCTGCCTATTTTGAATAACGAAGAGAATGGGCTTATATTTGAGCGGAGTTTCGAAAATAGTGAATCCCCATGGAAGATCTATTTATATAAAATTGTCGCTTGACTTTGAGGCGTCATCGCTCGACTTTGAGGCGTTGTCGCTCGACTTTGGGGTATTGTCGCTCGACTTTGAGGCGTTGTCGCTCGACTTTGGGCCGTTGTCGCTCGACTTTGATCCGTTGTCGCTCGACTTTGGTCCGTTGTCGCTCGACTTTGGTCCGTTGTCGCTCGACTTTGAGGAATCGTCGCTCGACTTTGGGGCAACTTCGCTCGACCCCTCACCATGTCAAAGTTCAATTTTCTTAGTACATACTAATAGAAGAATACAGGTTCACTTATTGTAGTCCCAGAGTACTTTCCACTCCCCTTCAACCATCGTCGCATAAACATCCTGGACAATATGAAACCGGCCATATTTACCTTTATACTCTTGTGTGACAGTCAATTTATAAACAAGATCAATCGGTTCTGCTCCTTCTTCAATTTTCCAGTTCTTTACTTCCACTGCTTCGTCCAAGGAGTAAGTAAACGTAGTAACCCCAAAGTGATTCATGAACACGTGCGCGCGATCCTGCAGATAGTGCCCTTTATCAAACTTTTCTTGCATTAATGGATGGAACATTGCCCAGGAATCGGAAAAGGCCCCATCCTGTTCATATGCATAAAACATGTCAATTGCCTCAACCGCATAATCCTCAGGAGACTTATCAATGAGAAAATATATGGTAAAACCAATACCAAAGGTGACCACCAACAGCAGCACTATCCTCATCTTACCCCTCCTAATTGAATGGGCAATTACATTCCTAATTTAACCCATAACTTATCTCCGTTAACTTTGAACCCTTTTACATTGCCAACCGGTATATCTCTAATCCTGTCAATACAATTCAAATCAATCCTTATCGTATTTTTTTTATAGTGTAAAAAAGGTGGTCTGTTAAATATTTTACTTTTCAGCCACCCTAAATTAAGCGGTGTTATCCTATCAATTTGAAAATACAGCACTCGCTTGTCCGCATGTATTGGCTTTAAATCTATTTCAAAATTCATGTTAAAAATCAGCTTTTTAGCTACGCCGCTGAACCGTATTAAATCATCTTGCATGCATATAGATAGGTCCTGTACAGAATTTTGCCGGGCCAGTCTTTTTTCAAAGATGCGTAAGAGTATATTTGATGAAATTGGCAGGTTTACTCCTAGGTTGTTCATTAGATTCTTCCTTTGCAAATGCCGTTAATACCATTTTATTCGAAAATAGGCGAAATATTATATAATTTACCCAGTCTAAAATCTTTGTTTCAAGTGACAAGTAACCATCGATACCCCGAAAACTCCTCAGCACGAATATCATCCTCATTCGCACCTTCTTCAACAAACATGTCATACATGGCCATCACCATACCAGCCGGCCTGGTAAGATAATAGATTGGTTTGCTGACATCTGACACGTAACGCTTCAACAATTTCGCATCAATGTAACCGTTCTCTCCGCCCCATTCATCCGAATCGGCTTTCATCATGACAGGAACAAAACTGAATTTAGGATTCTGTTCCGCAAACTTTTCGAAATCAGTCATGACTGAACTTCCGGTGTATGCAAAGTGAAATTACCATGAGGATCGTCAAATTTCACCTTTTTTCGCTCGAGCAAGTCCTTAAGTATCCGTTAATATGCAGAATTACTCCCCAAAAAGATTTTGTAAAACCATTAAAAAAAGCCACCAGTCTTATAAACCAGCAGCTTCAATCTCCTTTATAGACAGGCTCCAACTTATTAATCGAATCCTCCTTACCCAACATCCCCGGGCTCACTTCAATAATATCCGGATACTTAATACCAGCTCCTGTGTTCAGAGCAACTACAGTTTCATCCTGTCCAACCCACCCGCTTTCTCTTAAGCTGCGAATCGCTGCAAATGTAGCAGCACCTTCTGGACAAATAAAACATCCTTCCATGTTAGCCACTTTCTCCTGTTCCTTAAGCATCGATTCGTCATCGATCGCAATCGCGCAGCCATCGGTATTATAAATAGCATCTAACACTAGAAAATCTCCTAATGCTTTCGGGACATTGATACCGAATGCAACGGTTTCGGAATTCTTCCAAAACACAGATTCGTGTTTTCCTTCTTCCCATGCCTCGACAATAGGCGCACATCCCGTTGATTGAACAGCTACTAATCGGGGAAGCTTTCCTTTGACCCAGCCTAATTCCTTTAATTCGTTCAGAGCTTTATAAATTCCAATCAGACCAACGCCGCCACCAGTTGGATATAAAATGACATCAGGCATATTCCAATTAAGCTGTTCAGCGATTTCCAGCCCCATTGTTTTCTTTCCTTCAATCCGATAGGGCTCTTTCAATGTAGAGGCATCGTAAAGGTTATAGTCCTTGACCGCTTTTCCTACTATTTTTCCGGCATCACTAATGAGTCCATTCACTAAATAAAGATTGGCTCCTGATAGAGCGATTTCATTTCGGTTGATTTTGGGAGCATCTGTCGGCATCACAATGGTAGCTATTATACCAGCCCTGGCAGCATATAAAGCCCATGCTGCACCAGCGTTTCCATTTGTCGGCATTACTAGTTCCTTAACGCCAACTTCTTTTGCCTTCGATACACCAACGGCTGCCCCTCTTGCCTTAAACGTACCTGTCGGGATCAGTGCCTCATCCTTCATGTACAGACTTCCAATGGACATATCATTTCCAAGTTTCCGCAACGGGATTAATGGAGTCATACCTTCTCCCAGTGAAACGACATTAATTTCTTCCTCAACCGGAAGTAATTCGTGATACCGCCATAATGTAAGTTCCCTTGTCCCCCATTCACCGGGTGCTACATTCTTCTTCATTTTTTCCAAGTCATATGTTACTAATAAAGGTGAACCACAAGTGCATACTTGATGCTGCTCGCTGGTCCCAAATGTATTTCCACATTTCGGACAATAAAGATGCGAAATATAACTGAATTTCAACATATCCCCTCCTATCTAAAGACATGGTTGTATATCATTCCAATAGTTTCGAATAAATATCTTGTTCCAACATATCACTTACATTGATTACCTCACCGTTTTTTATGGAACGTTCAGCAGCTTCCCCGACAACAATGGACCAAAAACCTTCTTCCACTGTGGCTGTTGCTTTATAATTACCCTCTATGTTATCGATAAAATACTTGTGCTCATAATATGTGGCGCCGCTATGACCACTTCCCTGAATGACTGTTGGGTAGCAGGGGACTGCTGTTTTTGCTGTTCCGTTTTCTCCACTTAATACTTCCAGATACGTTCTGTCACCGTTTATAGGTAAAAAATCCTCTTTTTCGTACGCTTTCAGTCTGCCTCCGTCACCGCATATTGTTATTTCTTCATAAAACATAGGTGCAAACATACATAGCTGAAATTGGGCTTTGATACCATTCTCGTAATTTACCGTGACCATCGCATTGTCGATAATATTCGACTTGGTACCTTTATAATAAAAATCCGTAAAATTGACATCCATGCTGCCTGTTGCGTAAACTTTTTCCGGCCTCGATTGTGCGAATAAGTTTAATAGATCAAAGTAGTGACAGCATTTTTCAACCAGTGTTCCCCCAGAGTATTCCGAAAATTTATTCCACTGATTGACCTTATCCAAAAATGGCACACGATGCTCTACAATACTTATATTTTTGATATTTCCTGCTGATTTTCTTTCCAGCATTTCGTGAATGGCTTCCGTATAAATAGGTTTATGTCTGTATTGAAGACCAATTTGAAAAATAGAATCGTAGTCTTTTGCTATCTCTTTTATCTCCCAGGTGTCCTTTAATGTTGTTGCCATCGGCTTTTCTAATAAAATATGTTTTCCTGACTTAACTGCCTCTTTAACAATGTCAACATGTGTATAATTAGGGGTGCAAATAATTAGCCCGTCAACTTCCGAATCCTGACAAGCACTTTCTAACGTATCATAAACTTTCAATTTATTACCCGGATACTGCTGCCGAAAAAAATGACAGGTATTCTCTATACTGTTTTCATTAAGATCAAAGATACCATTGATTTTTGCCCGTCCCTCCAACATTGTAACCTTTATGTGCTCCTGGCCAATCATACCTGCACCAATTACATTAAATTTATACTTAGGGGGAGTTTTTGAGAATAAATACTTATCTTTCTCTGTTAAATAGTCTGACTTAAAAAAACCAGTATAAAAATTATTATTTGTTTCACTCACCACCTGATACACCTCCTTACAGTCGACACGCCGGAATCGAATAATTTTGAAGGACATCCGCAGCCTTATTCTGGCTCCCAAATAGATTTATTTTTTCTTTTACTTTCTCTTTCATATAGGTTTTACCTGTCCCAAGTGAATTAGCGAGTACAAATTCCTGCTGGTTTTCCTCGAACACTTTTTGAATACCGTAAGTGAAAGACTGCCTCAATTCGGTATCCACGTTAATTTTAGCAACACCTAATGAAATAGCCTTTTCTATTTGCTCATCAGGTACACCAGAACCACCATGCAAAACAATTGGCCGTCGTACAGCTTCTGTTATATCTTGTAATCTTTCAAAACGTATTTTTGGTTCTGCCTTGTAAAGACCATGTGCAGTGCCAATAGATACTGCTAAATAATCCACATCCGTTTCTTGTACAAATGAAACAGCTTCTTCTGTTGTAGTTATTAGGGCGTCTTTTTCATGAACAGTTATATCATCTTCTGTTCCTCCAATTTTTCCAATTTCACCTTCTGAACCAATGTTAAGCGCCCTGGCTATAGCCACAACTTTTTTAGTTAACGCTGTATTTTCAACAAATGATAAGGACGAGCCATCAAACATAACGGATTGAAACCCTAATTGGATCGCTTTCATCGTTTGTTGAAAATCACTGCTATGGTCAAGATGATTAGTAATTGGAACGGTGGTATTCCTCCCATACCAATCAATTAATAATTTCATTGGATCCATGCCTAAGGTTTGAATAACTTTCTGTCCTACCTGAATCATAACAGGTGACTGTTCCTCTTCTGCCGCTTCAATTATAGCTTGAACAGTTTCGGCATTGTGTGCACTAAAAGCACCTATCCCATAACCATTTCTATAAGCATGATCTAATAATAGCTTGCCATTCAGAAAAGGCATTTTTAACTTACCTCCTTTATCTGTTTAACTCAATATCATAATGATACTGATCACTGCGATATTTTGTTTTCGTATATTCAATCGGGTGGTTGTTCATACCAAAACTTAAACGATTCATCTCAAGCATCGCCTCACCGGGCCTTATACCCAGTAAATCTGCCTCGTCCTGCGTTGCATTAATCGCATAAATTTTTTCGCTTGCCTTATGAAGATAGATATTGTGGTTCTCTAAAATTTCATAATACCTTGCTGCATTCAGGTCGTATTGCATTAAAATACTCCCAATATTATATGGCCAGCACGTTCGCTCCAAAGCAATTGGCATATCATCAGCAAACCGGATTCTTTCTATTAAAAGAATAGGTTGATCTTCCTTAACAGCTAACATTGATTTTTCAGTAAATAGCATATCACTAAATTCCGTTCGTATCAGTTTTGATTGAGGAATTTGACCTTTTTCAACTACCTCCTCAGCAAATCCTTTAAGGCGGCCTAAACTCCCTACTAATCTCTGAGGTTTAACAAACGTACCTCTGCCTTGTGTTTTTTCCAGTAATCCGATTTGTACAAGAACAGAAATCGCTTGCCTAATAGTCGTTCGGCTTACGTCAAATTCTTTCATTAATTCCCGTTCGGTTGGGATCAGTGTTTGTTCTCCCCACACACCATCCTGAATGCGTTTAACCAATACATCCTTAATTTGAAGATATAAAGCCTTATTTGAGTTATGATCTAATTTATTTGCAGACATCAACTTATCTCCTTTGCAATGGCGGCGGATAAGAGGATAAGTCATAACCAATCAGTGGGCTCAGCCATTCATTATACGCTGCCTGGTCATTCAAAAATTTTGCTGGAAGTTTTCTTTCCCCGCTTTGAACAATCGTTTTAAGGGAAACTGGTGTAAACACTGATTCATATGCAGTATTTTCGGAACGCTGGAGAGATACCATGACATCTGTCGCTCCTTCTCTAAGCCAGCGGGCTCCCACACTGCCGACTTGAATGGCTTCGGTATAATCAGTTGCTGAAACGGAAGCAGAGCAGCTTCTTTGATTCATTCCTAACAATTCAGCACGCACCATGACATTCATGTGTTCATTAACCTTATTTTCAATCTCCTTTGAAATCCCTCCCAAAACGGAATGACCATTTACACGCTCTCTCTCTATTTGGCTTCCTTTATCCAAGCATACCCCTTCGCTTACAACAATCAGCGCAACACCATAATCCCGAGTTGCCTTTTTAATATGATGAAATAAAATCTCAGGTCTTAACGGCTTTTCAGGCAATGCGATAAAATGGGGACCATCGTTTTCGTATTCCTTGAGAAAACCAGAAGCTCTCGCCAACCAGCCAGCGTTTCTGCCCATTGTTTCAATAATCCGTACTTGTTCAAAATTATTCATAGCCAAGAGATCACGTCCCATATCCCTTGTCACTTGTGCCACATATCTGGCAGCACTCCCAAAACCCGGAGAATGGTCTGTTCCTGCCAAGTCATTATCCACCGTTTTGGGGAGACCTAATAGTTGCAACTGATAATGCTGACGAATAGCTTCATCTTTTATTTTGTCCATTGCCTCCATGGTTCCGTTTCCACCAATGAAGACAAGCGTATCAATCTGGAGGTCTTGGAGTACCTGTACAGATTGGCTTATTTGTTCCTCACTTAATGTATAGCGGCCGGCACCCAGAGATGCACCAGGCACTTTTTCATGTGCCAATATATTGTCAATCACGTTGTCACTAGCTTGCAGAAACTTTTCTTTTGCTAACCCTTCAAAACCGTTCCTAATGAATGTAAGGGAGTGATCCTTATATAACGCACGGACAAAAGCTGCCAACGTGGCGTTAATAACTGCTGTCGGTCCTCCAGCTTGCCCAATGGCAATATGCTTCATTGATTCCTTAGCTCCCTTCAATCCAACGTGTATACAGATACTGGTAATTGCAGCTGTTTACCTAATTCCATTAAATCACTAACAACATCTTCATAAACCATTCCGTAATGAGGTTCGAACCCTTCTTCCATTAGACCGTAAAGTGTCTCCGTCACATTCGTTTCCAGTTCAACCTCGACCGAAGTTCCATTAAAACGTTGTGGGGTATCAAGTGCCTTCCCCCTCATAACAAGCAGTCTGTATCCTCCAGTGGTATAGCCGACACGAAAGATAGTCACTATTCCTGGTTTAAGTCCGAATTCCATCGTAAATCCAAGCCCGCGATTTGGATGCACCCCAGGCTGAGCGCCCTGCTCAGGATGCGCCAATGAGTACGCTCCTGCTCCACAGTGCCATAATACAACGGAATTACTAGCTTCATTTACATGCACCATATCACCTAGGTATGGCGCTTCCCCCCCTGACAATTCTTGCAAAATAAACATTGTGAGGGCTCCATGGATATCCGATTCACAAGAGGAGACAACCCCATCCTCCGTGAATTGGGACAATGTCGAACATGCAGCAGCTCCAAGTTCATTAAAAAATTCCGGCCAGCAGCGAATAGAAAGTGCAGAAATATTTCTCCGATGTATTTCTTCCCGTACAAAAGCTGAGAACTGTGCAAATCGTTTAACCGTTTCATCAGTTGCGTTCAAACCAATAACTTGCTCCTTGGCACGGCTAATCTCCTTTTCCCATTTTTCCTCAGGCATCTGTTTACTTTTAGCGAACGCTTCCTGTAAATCCATCCGGATCACATCGATTCCAAATTGATCTTTCAGTTGTTTCTCATCTGTTCCTGAAAAATAAAACCCTGGCTGGTGATCACCCAGGACGCCAATGTTAAAATTCTTGATCCGGTCAATCAACGTTCGTATGTTAAGTTGTTGTTTTATATTTCGTTGAACCTGTGCATCCTCTGAATTACCAAACACAAATGTATAAGGATGACGATCACTTTTCAAGACATGACAAGTGCTATTTCCGCCTGTCAGTGAATTAAGCCGTAACCGCTCACCAACGCTTGGTTCTCGTATGGACCATACAATTACAGGCGCAGAGGAATGATCCAACAACATCCTGATAAATTGACCATCAGCAAATGTGACGCTTTGATAAATCGTAACGGCAACCTCATCAATGTTTATATCTAGAAGAAATTTTTGCAATGCACTAGGAGCTGTAATGATTCTTTCCGGTTCAATCAGCTCATCGGTCAAGTCATGCAAAAGGGCTGAACTATTTTGCCGCTCCTTCTCGCCTGTTTCCAGATCGAACGTTTTTCTTCCGATTGGCAGGTATAATATTTTTCCCATTGCAATCACTTCCTCCCTGGTATTTCGTGATAAAAAATGGTTCTTTTCCTATAGTTTGTTACTATCTGTACCCGCAGCCCGTATACACTTCACTTTCCGGGAGACGACTGTAGAGTTCTTCTTTTGCTCGTCGTGTAACAAGTTGGTGCTGTGATATTGCGCATAAAAGATTGCTATCGCACTGCGAGGTCTCACCGATGCCTTTGTTCGAGGCCACTGAAAGACTACCGTATCATTAACCAAGTGAAAATCACTTCCCATATTTCATTCAATAATCATCTTATAGTAGGGAGTAACATAACATTTCACTCATTCTTTACTATGTGAAGTGGAAAATAAATCTTCCTTTGCTCCCCCAGGAGTCTTCGTGTATACGGTTGTGAATAATATATGCTTAAATATTTCTTCAAAAACAACAAATCTTTTAGAAATAGCCTAAAAAATTAGCCTTTGACCGTACCGGATGTCATGCCTGCAACAAAATAACGTTGTAAAAAGATATACATGATGACCATTGGAATGGATGCAATCAGTACTCCTGTAAACAACATTGGGTAATTCGTGGAATACTGCCCTTGAAAGTCCAGTAGTGCAAGCGGCAGTGTTTTATATGCATTATCTGTAATAAACAGCAATGGAAACAGCAAATCATTCCAGTGCATCACAAACAAAAAGATGGCAGTGGCTGAAAGTGAAGGCAATGATAATGGAATAACGACTTTTGAAAAAATCCGCCAGTTGCCGGCACCATCAATGGTGGACGCTTCAAATAGTTCTTTTGGCAGTGTCTTCATAAAACCAGTCAGAATAAAAACACCAACAGGTAATGTGGAAGCTATATTAACTAAAATCAGCCCTAACAAACTGTTTGTTAATCCTAAATCTAAAACAAGTGAATATAACGGAACCATATTCACCTGGGGCGGAACCATCATGCCGACCGTAAACAATGCGAAAAGTACATTCCCCTTCCAGTTATTAAGCCGTGTTATGCCAAAAGCAATCATGGCAGCGAAAAACAAGGTGAGCGATACTGAGGAAAGGGTCACGACCGAGCTATTCACAAAATAGCCTGCCATCGTCTGTTCTTGAAAGATGTTGATAAAGTTATCGATGATGAGACCATCTACCGGTATTCCCAACGGATTATCAAACGTCTGCTCCAATGTTTTCATCGATGTCAAAACGACCATTAAAAGCGGTACAAGTATCAGAACGGCATATATAAGTACCGCAGACTTTCTAATAAACAAGCGCATTGCCCCCTTCCCTAGTAAGATACCCGGTTGGATCGCAGCACCTTAAACTGAATATACGTAATCAACGCAATAATACACATAAAGATGACTGAAATACCCGACGCATATCCAAAATCATAATTTCTGAAAGCAACGGTATAAATGTAAGTGGATATAATTTCTGTCGAATAATTTGGCCCACCGCCAGTTAAAGCGAAGATTAAATCAAAAGCCTGAAACGACTGTATTGTTGTATAGGCTATTACAATCGTCGCTGACGGTGCCAGCAATGGCCAGGTGATTTTTCGGAATAGCTGCCATTTAGAAGCTCCTTCCATTTTGGCCGCTTCATATAAATCATTCGGAATGGCATGCAGTCCAGCTACAAAAATGATTAGCATCTGACCTGCATGGAACCAAACTTGTGTAAAAGCCAACGAATAAATCGCAATATCACCGTTACCAAGCCAATTTTGTGTCAAAAATCCAATCCCTAAAAGATTCAATAATTGATTTAAAATCCCCAAATTCGGGTCATAAACAAACGCCCATATAAAAGCAACCGAAACAGATGATAAAATAGTCGGGAAGAAAAACAAGGCTCGCAGGTAGTAATTCACTTTCGTATTTTTAACCAGAATAATAGCGAATATCAAAGCTACCAAGGTTTGAAAAATGGCGACGAAAATCATAAACTCCAAGTTATTGCCTACAGACTTCATGAAGATACTATCGCCCGTAACAGCACGTTCATAATTCGCAAATCCGACATAATTAAAATCAGCACTTATTCCATCCCAATCAGTAAACGAATAATATAATGCGCTAACTGTCGGAAACAAAAAGAATATCGAATACAGTATCAAACCCGGAATAAAAAACAGATAAATCGCCTTTGAAATTTTCATGAAATCAATCCTTCTCGAAATTACTTATAAGCGAGCCTTACTTGTCATTTACTCTATATTTTCCTCAATAATTCGCTGTGCTTCTGCAGCAGCATCTTCCGGCGAGGCATCACCTAAAACATTTTCAATTGATCCAAGTACAGCATCCTCCACAGCAGCCTCTGTGATTAAATACCTTGGCTGGAAGCGTGTCTTTTTATCAGTAATCCAATGCGCCGTATTCTGAAGTTCCTCTGATTCATATTCCACATCTTTTACAGTTAAGTGCTGTCCCGTTCCATTAGCATACTGAGAAGCAATTTCAGGTTGGCTCAAAAAGTTGATAAACTGCTTCGCTTCTTCTTTCTTTTCGGAATTTTTGTTAATTGCGAGCATAAACGTAGCCGTATGGATACCTTCGTACTCTACTTCATTTTCCGGTACCGTAATTGGCGGTAAAAGGCCCAATTTAAGATCCGGATTCAACTCCTTTAACGCAGCCATATGATAGGAACCGGTAGCCAGCATTGCTGCTTCCTCATTTGCAACCATTTGCATGGCAGAGTCCTGATTTGTCCCTAAAGCGTTTTCCTGGAAGTAGCCATTCTCATTGAAATATTGAAAGTCTTCTAATGTATTAGTCCACCAATCATTTGTCAGTGACTCTTCACCACTTTCAAGTTTCTGAAAAACTTCTTCATCTTTCGCATTGTTCATCATCATGCTATTCATCGTTTGGTTCGGCCCAATATCAGCACCTGGAAATGCAACAGGAACGATATCATTTTCGATCAATGTATCCACCATTTCCTGGTACTGTGACCAGCTTTTTGGAACATCAAGTCCTAATTCCTCAAACATACCCTTGTTATATACAGGCATATTAAATACAAGCTGATACGGGATGGCTAGTTGTTTTCCATCAGCCTGACCAACGCTAATAGGTCCTTCCGAAAAGTTACCCACAAAGTCTTCATTCGTTAAATCGGTAAACAAACCCGCTTCCTTCATTGCCTCAAATTGCGATCCCGGAAATGATGTGAACACATCACCGGTAGATCCATCACGAAGCAATTGCTGTGCGTTTGACTGATACTGTTCGGACGGATAAATATTCATCTTAATATCGATGTCAGGATTTTCTTCTTCAAACTGTGCAATAATATCTTCAAATACCTCCTTATCTTCACCCCTCCAATGAATAAAACTAAGCTCAGTTGCTTCAGACGCCGATGACGAATCATCACTATCCTGTTCTTCCTGACTTGAGCTATCTGCACAAGCTGCTGCAAAAAGCATCCCTAAAAACATAAAACCGGCCAGCCACTTTTTCATGAACTAATAACCTCCTCTTATATTTGTAATAATAAATTCCTAAAGGTAGGTACCTTTTGAACCAAGATGCATGTCTTCAATTAAAACGCCTGTTTATAAAAGCGCTTTCAATAAATCTGAAAATATCTCTTATTATTAAAAAACCTATTCCTCATTTTAAATAAATAGAACTGCTTGAATAAAAAACTAGTCAAGCAGTTCTAGAATTATCACTAATGATGCAGGTTAGGGTAAATCAGCACGTAGCCTATCCAAACAAAACCCATTGCAGCGCCATTATCGTAACGTAAGAGCAGGTATCCATAACCCACCAATGGATGATATGACAATCATGCAGCTAGGGAATAAAGCAATTGAACAAAACAGCTAAAATAGTAAAAGGATCGTTCGCAATAATAGCGAGCGATCCTTTTTCAATTAATCCTTATAGTTTAAATTTCCTTACTAATCCATTCAATTCTTCTGCCAGCTTGGCAAGGTCCTCTGAGCTTGCTGCCACTTCCTCCATTGAACTGCTAGTTTGCTGCGCCGATGCAGAAGTTTGCTCAACGCCCGCAGCAGATTCTTCAGAAATAGATGCAATTTCTTCAATAGATCCATTCATTTCCTGACTCCCTGCGGAAATTTCGGATAAATTTTCAGACACAGTGTTTATACTATTAACCATTTCTTTAACGGCTGTGTTTATTCCATTAAATGTCTCACTTGTTGTTTTGATTTGTCCTGTTCCTTGTTCAACCTCACGATATCCACCTTGTAACGATTCAGATACTGCGGTTGATTCATTTTGAATACTTGCCACAATCTCTGTAATATCCGTAACAGAAACGGAAACTTGTTCAGCAAGCTTCCGAACCTCATCAGCTACTACAGCAAAGCCTTTTCCATGCTCACCAGCCCGGGCAGCTTCAATTGCTGCGTTCAACGCAAGAAGGTTTGTTTGTTCGGCAATATCTTTAATTACCGAAACCAATTTGGATATTTCCTTGGATTTGGAATCCAGACCTTCTACTTTTTCAACAGCATCTTTTACAATTTGGTCTATCCTGATCATTTGTTCTGTAGAAGATTCCATCAGCTGACTACCTTTATCTGTCATACCAAGTACGTCATTTGATGCTCTTTGGATACGTTCTCCGTTGTCATTTGCTTCCATAACCTTGGTTGAAAATGACCCCATAACCGTTGATAGTTCACTTGCACTGTTAGCCTGTGTTTCTGAACCAGAGGATAACTCCTGCATAGTTGTGGCAATTTGTTCAGATCCTGACTTTACCTCATTGGCCGACTGGGTAAGTTCCTCACTTTGGCTGTTTACCGTTTCCGAAACATTTGCTACCTGCTGAATTACATTTCGCAGGTTTGCACTCATTGTGTTCACAGCCGCAGCAAGCTTTCCAATTTCATCTTTTCCCTTATAATCAATTTTTTGCACAGTCAGGTCACCATCGGCAATTTTATTACTTACTTCAACAACACTATTCAGGTTTCGGGAAACTTTACGACTGACTATGTAAGCAAGTATTCCGCCAATGAATATAGCTGTAACTACAGATGCCACCTGGATAATAAGTGTCAAATTCTGACTTTCCTTTGTTTGTGTTATTGCCGCATCACGTTCCTCGTTAACAATGGCCCGTAAACTTTCCAATAAACCCACTGTTTTAGACCTAAGTTTGTTCGCCTGCGTTACATAGTGCTCAGCAGTTCGCTCATCACCATTTTCAATGGCATCAACAATACGTTGTTCAAACAATTTATTTATCAATTGGTCATTCTCAACAATTTTATCAAATAATTCCTGCTGTTCCTTCGTATCCATTTTATCACTCAACTGAGCTTCCAAAACATCGAACTGATTGCTACTCGCCGCATATTCATCAGCAATTTCCTGATCCTGATTTTCAAGGTATTCGACAATACGAATACCTTTAGACCTTGTCAGTGAACCCATTTCAGTAAGATTGATAGACCTGTCTCCTCTTCTTTCCAATGCATCAACATTATCCCCGATATTTGAAATTAACATTGTTGCCGTCCCAGTTGAAGCTCCAAATAAAATAAAAACTAAAATTAATATAAGACCGTACTTCTTCCCAATCGATATATCCTTGAAGTTGAATTTAAATTTGTTTTTAAACATTCCCGACTTCCCCTCTATCTCTATTAACTTAATATTAAGTTATGTCTCTCCTATTAATATCGACATAAAGTACCTGTTTGTTAATATTAAAAAACTAGACTTATCGCCAAGCATTAATGACTAAAGCCTTAGTCGCACTTATGCAGTAAGAAAGGATTTATTCTTTCTTAACTGCTAAAAAAAGCTATTCTACTAATATAATAGAATAGCCAAGTTTTAGAGTAATAATAATATTAAGCCGTTTGGCAGTCAAAGCGATCATAGCAACTTCAATATTTCAATCAGTTTGCGTTTATAAGTCAACTACAGGACTTTACTAATGGTACTAAAATCATATTAATGATTACTAAACAAAAATTTAGAAAACTAGACTTATCGCCAAGCCTTAATGGCGAAAGCCTTAGTTGCACTTATGCAGTAAGAAAGGATTTATACTTTCTTAACTGCCAACAAGTTTCTGTATATTTTGGAAAGAACAGCCAATCAAGCTTTTATCAAACATCAAAACTGTCAGGATTTCCACCACTGCGATCATTAATATTTAAACCGCTGATCCGTTCGATATCTTCCTCCGTTAATGAAAAATCAAATATATTCGCATTCTCGATAATCCGGTGTTCTTTTACCGACTTAGGAATCGTAATAACATTCGTTTGTATATCCCATCTTAAAATCACTTGTGCTGCAGACTTATTATATTTTTCGGCAATTTCAACTATAGTCGGTTCATCCAAGAGACCGCCTCTTTTAAGCGGAGACCATGCTTCTAGTTGGATGCTTCTGTCTTCACAAAATGATTTAAGCTCTGGTTGTGTAAGATGAGGATGATGTTCCACCTGATTTATCGCTGGTCTAACATCACAATCAGCCAACAGACTTTCTAAGTGCTGTACATGGAAATTACTCACACCAATTGACTTGACCTTTCCATCTTCATACAATTTCTCCATTGCTCTCCACGTGTCTTTAAACTTTCCACTGACCGGCCAATGAATTAAGTAGAGATCAAGATAATCCAACCCTAGTTTCTTAAGACTTGATTCAAATGCCTTTAATGTATTATCATAACCTTGCTCATCATTCCATACCTTTGACGTAACAAAGATTTCCTCTCTCGGTATTCCAGATTGCCTAATTCCTTCTCCTACTCCTGTTTCATTTTCATAGAAAGACGCAGTATCAATACTTCTGTAACCATAGTTTAGGGCCGCCTTAACCGCCTCAGTCGCAACTTCTCCATCTTCAACTTTGTAGACGCCGAGACCAAATCCAGGCATCTTTACACCATTATTTAATGTGACTGTATCCTGCAGACTATTTATCATAATTATTACCTCCACATACAATTATTTATTTTAAATCCTATCCTACTTTAAAGCTATAAATCAAATCATAATAACATTTATCCGTAAAAATATAGACGAATTACATACTTAAAGAAAATACAAAATTGAAGTATTATTTTTATTGTAATTAAGTGGCTGGTGTAGCACAGTTGGCAGTGATGTTCACTCGTAATGAAGAGATTCGAATCCTCTCACCAGCATCCTCGTAATCTCTGCTAGTAAAATATGGAGAAATACCCAAGTCTGGCTGAAGGGGATGCACTCGAAATGCATTAGGGCGGGTAACCGTCGCGTGGGTTCGAATCCCACTTTCTCCTTTTCTATCATAATAGAAAAAAATCGGATAGTGAAAGACACTATCCGGCTTTTACTGACTTTCCTTTTTAAATCTATCAAATGAATCCCATAATCCCCATAAATACATAATTCCGAGTGCTCGATCATAAAGTCCGTAACCTGGTCTACTATTTTCTCCCCATATATGTCTACCGTGATCAGGCCTAACGTATCCGGAGAAACCTGTATCATGATAAGCCTTTACAATATTATTGATGTCAACACTTCCATCTTTTGTACGATGAGATGTTTCTATAAAATCCCCGTTATCGTACGTTTTCACATTTCTAATATGAGCAAAGTGAATTCGGGCTGAAAATTCACGAACCATATTAGTAATATCATTATTAGGGTTTGCACCGAGCGAACCACTACATAAAGTTAAACCATTATACGGGTCATCTACCAGTTTTAAAAACCTTTGGATATTTTCCCTATTAGTTATAATTCGTGGCAAACCAAATACTGACCAAGGTGGATCGTCGGGATGAATCGCCATTTTTATATTGTTTTCTTTAGCAACTGGTATAACTCTTTCAAGAAAGTATTGAAGGTTGGACCATAAATCTTCTTCTGTTACCTGTTTATACTGTTCAAATAGCTTAGATAAATGTTCAAGTCTTTCTGGCTCCCAGCCTGGCATAGTAAACGAAGAATTATTAGAAATCATTTCCACTAGTTCCACTGGATCAGATTCCTTTATTTTTTCATTTTCAAAAAATAAGGCTGTTGATCCATCCTCCATTCCCTTAAACAATTCAGTCCGTGTCCAATCAAAAACCGGCATGAAATTATAACAAATAACTTTCACACCCGCTTTTGCCAAATTCTCAATAGTCTTGATATAATTATTGATATATTTTTCACGTGAAGGTAATCCCAGTTTTATATCCTCATGTATGTTAACACTTTCTACAACATCTATATTTAAGCCGTAATTCTCTACTTCTTTTTTCACCTCTAAAATTTTTTCCTCAGGCCATTCTTCTCCCGCTGGCACGTCATGAAGAGCCCATGCCACACCTTCTACACCAGGTATTTGTTTGATATGATCTAACTCAATTGTATCGTTTCCTTTTCCAAACCACCTTACTATCATTCTCATATATTGTTACACCCCCCATCAACTTATTTCAAACTTGAAACTTTAAAAACAAATTCCCTGGATGCGTTCTCGGTATCCTTTAAACTTCCTTTAATCAATGAGCTCCCTACTCCTACAACTTCAGCACCGTTCTTAAACCAATCGTCAATATTAGATAAATCCACTCCACCTGTTGGCATAATAGACAGTTGCGGTAATGGTGCTTTGAATTGCTTTATTGCCTTAGGTCCGAAAACACCACCGGGAAATAGTTTAATCATTGAACAGCCTGATGAAAGAGCAGTCATCATCTCAGACACTGTCATGCACCCTGGCAAATATGGAATTTGATATAGATTGCACAGTGATGCAGTTTCTTTATCAAAACCTGGACTTACAATGTATTCCGCACCAGATTGCATTGCCATCCTAGCTGTAGTTGCATCCAACACAGTTCCTGCACCAACCAGAACATCAGGAAAGCGTTCGGACAACGTTTTAATTGCTTCTTCCACTTGAGGAATTGTATATGTTAACTCAACGCTAGTAATCCCACCCCGAATACACGCTTCCGAGGATTCAATAGCTTTTTGACTTGACTCCGCACGAATTACAGCTACTATTTTTGATTCTTTTAATTTTTGTAATGTATCGATCATTTGCATAGCATTCACTCCCTGCTAAATTTTGGTTGCACCAAATCCTCCGTCTACAGTTATCATTGAACCAGTAACAAAACCAGCTGCTTTTTCAGATGCTAACCAAATTACAGCCCCTTGTAATTCTTCAGGATTCCCAAATCGTTTCATAGGTGTGTGGTCCATGATTGATTTCACACGATCCTCCGTAAGAATTTTGCGATTTTGTTCTGCTGGGAAGAAGCCTGGAATGATAGCATTTACTCTTATATTATCCGGAGCCAGCTCCTGTGCCATAAATTCTGTAATACTATTAATAGCAGCTTTGGAAGCAGAATATGTTACTACTTTTGTCAGCGGCGTAATGGAGGAAACAGAAGAAACATTAATTATGCTTCCACCTCGTTCTCTTTCTTTGTTCCTACGCGCAAATTCCTGGCATGTAAACATTACAGACTTCAAATTAACATCCATTATACTATCCCACTCGTCTTCTTTTATATCAAAAAAAGGTGTTGAGCTATTAACCCCTGTGGCATTAATTAAAATGTCCCAGCCACCATACTTTTTATCAATCGCTTCAGCCGCTTCTTTAATAGAGTCCATCTGCAACACATCTAATTTTATAAAATCTGCTTTTACATCATACTGTTTAATCTCCTTTAAAATGGAATTTGCTTTATCCTCATTTCGGCCAGTTAAAACTATATCTGCTCCACTTTGCGCCAAGCCTAGTGCCATAGATGAACCAAGTGTGCTTGTACCACCCATAACAACTGCAATTTTATTATGCAAATTAAACATTTCATTCATTAAAAAAACCTCCAAATATTTTGCCATCCTACAGTTTAATTATTACTTTACGTACTCCAGAAGGCATTTCTTCCATTAATTTAAAAGCTTCTTGAACATCATCTAAAGCAAACTCATGACTTATTAAGTCTTTCACATCAAAGTCTTTCGAATTAAACAATTCAACAACCTTAGGAAAACGATGCGTCTGTAGTCTTGAACCACATATAGTTAACTCTTTCTTTGTGATATTTACTTGTGCTATACGAGAAACATCTACATGGAACCCTAATAAAACCACTCTTGCTGCAACAGATGTTACATCGATTGCTTGCTCAGCTGTTTTTGGAGTTCCTACGGCGTCAATTACTACGTTTGCACCCATTTCACTTGTCCAGTTAGAAAGTGCTTCGCTAACATCCTGGTCTCGAGGATTTATTATAAGATCTGCTCCCCACTTACGAGCGAAATCTAACCTTTCCTGATTAAAATCAGATATAGCTACTTTTGCTCCTGCATTCAAGGCCATTTTCAAACAGCATAATCCAATTGGTCCGGCACCTATTATATAGACCATATCTTCATTCTGAATTTGACCACGATATGTTGCTTGTGCACCAATTGAAAAAGGTTCAATTAAAGCAATCTCGGACCAGTCAAGCGAAGAATCCACACGATGAACAAGGTTCTCAGGCATTACAGTTACTTCACGCCCACCACCTTCTCTATGAACACCATATACTTCTACATGCTCACATACATTTGGACGCCCCTGCTTACAAGCATAGCATTCACCGCAGGATGTCATTGGTTCAATTACGACTTTGTCACCAACGCTTAAGCCTGACACAGCATCGCCTATACCCTCTATTTCACCTGCTACTTCGTGGCCGATAATTCGAGGGTAAGAAGCAAAAGGATTCTGCCCATGTAGAATGTGCATATCAGACCCACAAATTCCCATTGCCTTCATACGAACCTTTACTTCATTCGATTTCATTAGTTTAGGTTCTTCTACTTCAGCCACGCGTAAATCATGTGGCTCCTTTACTTGTATTGCTCTCATCTATATACCTCCGATCTAATTATCAAAAAGACTTGGTAAAAACAGAGTGATTTCAGGGATGAACGCCACTAATAATAATACAATTAAGCTTACAGCAAGAAATGGCAATAATGCTACCGAAGCTCGCCCAATTGATACTTTCCCAATACTGGAAGCCACGAATAAACATACCCCTACTGGTGGTGTTGACAGGCCAATCATTAGGTTCAATACCATCATGACACCAAAATGAACCGGATCCATACCAAGCTGTGTTGCAATTGGTAATAGTACAGGGAAAAGAATAACGATAGCCGCTATAGTTTCCATAAATGTACCAACAAACAATAATAATAAATTTATCAATAAAATAATTATTATTGGATTATCAGAAATAGATAAGATAAAATCAGCAACTAACTGTGGTATTCGCTCACTTACCAATATCCATCCAAATAAATTTGCAAATCCAACGAGAACCATAATACCAGCAGCACCAACCATTGAATCTAGTATAATCTTTGGCATTTCACGAATCTTCAAGTCCCTGTAAATAAATAGTCCTACTAAAGTCGCGTATACCACTGCTACAATAGATGCTTCAGTTGGTGTGAAATAACCACTGAGTATGCCAAATAATATAACTACCGTCATCATTAAGGCCCAAAACGCACCCCAAAAAGACTTGAATATAACTGGGAAACTTTGCCGTTCTCCCCTAGGATACTTACGTTTAGCAGAGATAACATACGTAACAATCATTAGTCCTGTAGCAAGTAATATTCCAGGAATTACTCCGGCAATAAATAAGTCACCTATGGAAACTGTTGCCAATGTACCCAGAATAATCATTGGCAATGATGGTGGGATAATTGGACCAATCGTTGAGGATGATGATGTAACAGCAACTGAAAAAGATGCATCATACCCCTCCTTTTTCATAGAAGGAATCATAACCGAACCGATACTTGCTGTATCCGCAAGCGCTGTTCCGGATATTCCAGCAAAACCCATTGAAGCACCAACATTTGCTAAACCTAGACCTCCACGAATATGACCTACAATATTATTCGTAAATGCGATAATTCTTTTTGTTATCCCACCTGCATTCATCAAGTTTCCAGCTAAGATAAAACCAGGTATACAGAGCAAAGTGAATGAATTAATCCCTTCAAACATTTTTTGCGGGATAATCGATAAAGATATATCAGTTAAGAGAAGGTAAATTAGCGAGGATAAACCCAAACTAAAAGCGATTGGAACACCAACAAAAATCATTACGATAAATGACAAAAATAAAATCAGTGCCATCATTATTCAACACCCTCTTCCCTCTTAACGGTATTTTCCTTTAGAACATGAATTATATTTAAGAAGCTATACAAAGCTAGAAACAGAAGTGTTATTGACATACTTAAGTAGACATAAAACATATCAAGTCCCAGAGTTGCAGATGTTTGCCCCTCTCCGAGCATTGCAAATTCATATGCATACGTAACAAGCACTCCTGAAAATACACCTAATACCAGATAAATAAATGCATTATAGAACTTCTTTATTCTATTTGGGAGGAATCCAACAAGCAAATCCACTGTAATATACTCCCTTTTCTCCATTGCTACTGGTGCTCCAAATGCAATAGAATAAACAAATAAGTATCTTGACAACTCTTCCGTCCATACAAAAGTTAATGGTGAATATCTACCAGTGATTTGGATAAGAACAACTACAATCAAAGCAGAAAACGTTAGAACTGTTAAGAATTTAAGTATCCTGCTGAAAACATTTACCGCTTTCATGGTTTCACCTCATTTAAAAAGATTAAGGGGGGAACATCTACTAAGAGATGCTCCCGATATTCATTATTCTGCTGCGCTTAGAATTTTTTCATAAAGTGCTAATTGTTCCTCTGAAAGGCTATTTTGTACCGCTGGTTTCATTGCTTCAGCAAAAGCATCTTGATCAACTTCAACGAATTCCATGCCCTTATCTTCCAACTTTTGAACATATCCTTCTGTTTCAGTTTTATATAAATCCATGCCGAATGCCTGTGCTTCTTCTGCAGCCTCTTTTACTGCTGCTTGCATATCTTCATTCAACGAGTTTAACTGTTCGTTTCCTACAACAACATAAATCCAGCTGCGAACGTGTTCTGTTTTGTTAACGTAGTCTTGTACTTCAAAGAAACTTGCACTATGAATTAAATCAACTGGGTTTTCCTGGCCATCAATAACACCTTGTTGTAGTCCTGTAAATACTTCACTAAAATCCATTACCTGTGGACGAGCTCCAGCTTCTTTCCATGAATCCATGAATAATGGAACGTTAGGAACTCTCATTTTAAATCCTTCTAAATCAGAAGGTGATTTAATTGGTTCGTTTGATGTTAGATTACGTGGAGCACGCAAATGATAGTACAATGGTGTCACGCCAACTTTTTCTTTGACGGCGCTTTCAATTTCCTCACCAATATCTCCTTCTACAACACTCTTAACATGTTCTTCATCTTTAAATGCGTATGGCACTGCCATTAGAGCAGCTTCGGGTGCCCAGTTTTGCATCGTTTCACCAGAAATAGTCATATCAACAGTTCCAGCTTCAATACCATTTAGTACTTCTGTTTCACTTCCTAATTGCTCGTTTGGATAAATTTCGATTTCTAATTTACCATCTGTTTTTTCACTAACTAATTCTGAAAATTTTACTGCAGTTTTATGCCATTGGTGATCTTCATTAGATAAATGACCAAGCTTCCAAGTAGTTGTTTCTCCTTCACTACCGCTGCTTTCCCCATTTGATGATTCATCTCCACCACAAGCTGCCAAAATAAAAATTAGTGATAGCCCCATTAATAAGCCAATAACTCTCTTCATAATATTAATCCTCCCTGGAAATATAATTTGTTGTTCTCTTAGTCACCGTTTTCATTTAAGAATATTTAGTATATTTAATAAATTAATCCCCCCTTTAACGTAATAAAGATTAGATTATGAAGTTAAATATTCATAAATACTTTCAGGAATAGGTATACCACTATTCATTCGTTCTTTCTCTTTCAATTGCTCAGGTTCTCCTGGCACCATAACTGAATTAAACCCTTCTGCAGGTTCAAGCTGGTGTAATTCGTCAATCATATTGTCAATGTTTTCAAGGAATTGATCTTTTTCAATGAATAATCCTGGATCAACCGTTAAAATCACATGTCCCAAACGACGGTTATTATTATAATCACCATACATAGTAGCGATATTTGTTCCGAATGCAGAACCTGTTAAAATTCCGGAAAGTACATCTACGGTTAGAGCTAGTCCGTATCCTTTTGGACCACCGATAGGCAATAGGTTTTTTACTAAGTTAGGATCTGTAACAGGATTCCCGTTGGCATCTACACCCCAATTATCCGGTATGGATTTACCAGTTTCTCTAGCATGTAGTACTTTTCCTAATGCTACGTTACTTGTAGCCATATCAAGTATAATTGGCTTGTTATTTTTTGCTGGAAATCCATATGCTATAGGGTTTGTACCAAAATACGGCTCAGATCCGCCAAATGGAACCACTGCACTGTCTGTTTGAGTCATTACCATACTTACAACTTCTTCTTTTGCAGCTTGTTCTGCAAAATAGGATAGAGCACCACAATGACTGCTGTTAACAATTCCAACCATGCCAATTCCGTTTTTCTTCGCTAAATCAATTGCTTTATCCATCGCTTCTTTAGTAATAACATGACCCATTCCATTATCACCATCGAATAATGCTGCTGTTTTACCTCTATCCTCAACATTAAAATCCGGATTTGGATTCATTCCGCCTTCATTCATTCGTTTCACATAATGTTCTGTTCGCAACACTCCGTGAGAGCTTACTCCTCTAGAGTCAGCATGTACCAAAACATCTGCAACTACTAATGCATGTTCTTTACTTACATTTGCTTCAGTTAATTTGTTTACAACAAGTGATTTTAATTCTTTCTCTTGAACTATTACGTCTGTCATCTATATCTTCCTTTCTAGTCAAGGTTCTCATGCTGCCTCTTCATATAATAATTAATGTCATCACGGCTTTGAGTTAAGGAAATTACGATTGCATCTAGTAAAATATGAACACTTTGATCAAACTGATTACCCATCGGTTGAATTGTTGCAGGTTCTTCCGGACGTCTTAGCTTAGTTGCAGCAGGGACCTGGATAGTTTCATCAGCTAGATGACTAAGTTCGGAGTCAGCTGCAGTTGTAACTAATAATAAGGTTGCTCCTGATTTCTTTACCTGTTCAGCAGCCGATAAAAGTGAGGTTGAATTCCCCGATCCACTAATCTCCACCAAAACATCATTTTTTTGAATACTGGGCGTTATTGTTTCACCTTTGACAAAAACGTCGTAACCTGCATGCATTAACCGCATGGCGAACGCTTTTCCCATTAGACCTGAGCGACCTTCACCGGCAACAAATATTCGGTCTGCCTTATTAAGTTCATTTGAAAATGACTCAATTTGGTTTTCATCAAGCTGTTCGGCAACTTGCTTTAGTTCCTCAAGAATTTTTAAATGAGTTTTCTTCATTACTTTCCAATCACCTCCTGCATATTTTTAGCTGCTTGTTCAGGATTCAGAGAGCCCGTAATATAGCTTCCGATAATATACACGTTAGGATTTAGTTTCGAAAAGTACTGAACGCACTCTGGGTCAATACCTCCAGCTACAAAAATGGTAAAGCCTTCAAGTACATCTTGATAATTTTCCAGAATTTCCAAGGATGTTTCACCTTGCATGTCCTTTCCAATATGCATTGATACTGCCTTTACACCAATTTCCTTCAACTCTAAAATACGATCCTTTGTTGTTATACCAAGTAAGTCTACAACAATATGTTTTCTGTGTTCTTCAGCAACTTGTAATGAGTCTATTATTGTTTTATCTGCCGAAAAACCCATTACAGTTGTATAATCTGCACCAGCTTCGAAGGCTTGATGCGTCTCATGCTTTCCTGCATCACATGTTTTCATATCAGCCAAAATCTCTTTTTCAGGGTACCTTTCTTTCATCTCCTGAACGATTGACATTCCGTATTGCTTTATAACACCAGTTCCAATTTCAATGTAATCAATATATCTATTAATTTGGGCAACTATCTTGAAGCATTCTTCCTTACCCATTCGGTCGAGAGCTATTTGAATCATCAAGACCCCTACCTTTCAATAGTCTTTATCTCCTCTAATCTGTTCAGGGCATCTTCTAGGTATGGCAACCCTTCATTATCACCAACCACTTCAACAACCATTGAACCCAGAATATTAGCAAACTTTAATATCTTTTCTGCACCCCAGTGATTTAGTAGTCCATAAAGAACACCTGCATCGAAACCATCCCCAGCACCAACGGTATCTATAGCGTTTACATTTTCTTCAGAAGGTTGTTCATATAAATTATTATCAGTCCACAGCATTGCGCCATTTTCACCTTGTTTAATAAATAAATGTGATACTGAGTATTCTTTTACTTTCCCAATCCATTTGTCTATATCCTCTGTACCGAACAACAATTCTAATTCATCAGTTCCTGCCAATAAATAATCAATATCTTCCATCCATCGCAATAGTGTTTGTCGAGCCAATTTTTCATCCCATAGCTTTAATCGAATGTTTGGATCCATTGATATTTTTAAGTTATACTTTTTTGCTAATTTAATAGCCTCATATACAGTATTAATGTTTTGATTATTTACTGCTGGGAAAACCCCTGTAATATGCAGCAACCTTGCTTCTTTAAAGTATTCTTCATTTAAAGAATTTGAATCTAGCGTTAGTGTTGGTGATTTCTCCCGATAGTAAAATGTATTTGATGACCCATCTCCATTTATTTCCTTAAAATTAATTGACGTCGGATAGCCATTCATGAGCTCCACTTCACTAACGTCAATACCTTCTCCGCGAGCGAAATTATAAATATATCTGCCAAATTCATCCTGACCTAACCGGCTTATCCATCCTGTTTTTAAACCAAGCCGAGCACATCCAATCGCAACATTAAATTCTGCCCCACCAACTTTTCGTTTGAATGAGTTAACGAAGCGCATTGGCCCAGTTGTATCAGGATCAAAAGTAATCATGGCATCGCCAATTGTTATAACATCATTCACTAGATACACCTTCTTTCTTAGTTGAATTACGAATGATTATTGATGGTTCATGTCGATGTATTACTGGATCTTTTATTTTTTTATCCTTAATTTTTTTCAATAAAATTGTTGCCACCTCTTTACCCATTTCAAATGTTGGTTGCGCTATGGTCGTTAGAGGTGGTGAATGAATAGGACCAAATGATACTTCATCAATCGTTATTAACCCTATATCCTTACCAATTTCTATATCGTTTTCAAAGGTATATTTTAATATTTCCATTAGAGTCAAGTCGTTACCAGAAATAATAGCATCAGGCTTTTTATCCAATGAAAACAGAGCATCTAGACCTTGGTTGAACGAGTTCAGTTCCATCCCTCTAATGAATTCAGGTCTAACTGTTATACCGTTTGCTTTAAGAGTACTTTTGTATCCATTTATTCTTTCAACCCTAGGCGTAACGTTATCAACTAGTGATGTAGTTACTATGGCTATATCTTTATAACCATTCTTCAATAGATGACTAACAGCAAGTTCGGAAGCCCTTTCATTATCTAAAAGAACTGTATCCGTATTAAGCCCATCAACTAGCCGATCCAAAAAGACAATTGGGTAGTTCTGCTTCAGTAGTTTGTCATAAGTTCCTAAGTTACCACTTATTGGTACTACTATTAATCCATCCACTTGTTTAGCTAAGAGAGTTTCAATATATTTCTTTTCTTTTTCTGGATTATCGTCAGCATTGCATATTATCGTAGAAAAGCCATTATCGTTACATACATTTTCTATTGCTCTAATAACTTGGGTGGAATATGCATGTAGAATATTAGCCACGATAACACCAATTGTCGATGTACTCTTCTTTTTCAAGCTTCTGGCAACAACGTTTGGTTGATACTCCAATTCCGAAATTGCATTTTGAACTCTTGTTCGAGTTTCCTCACCCATATATTCAAATCGCTCATTCAAAAATTGAGACACTGTACTTTTTGATACCTCAGCTTTTTCAGCCACATCTGCAATCGTCATTTTCCTACTCATGATAATCTCCCTTATTCCTTACTAAAACGGTTTACTAAATCGATTTAGTGAAATTATATAATAGATGTAAGCGTTTTACAATGGTAAAATTATTTTTTTGAAAAATTCCTTTAAGAAATTGGGTAATAATACACACAAATCACAGACACAGCAATGTCTGACTAAATATAACATCATAAAAAACGTCATCCCATCTGGAATGACGTTTTATTATTTATGCAACTTTTCCGACATATGAACAATTTCAAGCAGACTTAAATATCGGCCAATTATACTTTTCAGCTAGCTTTTTCATTGCTTCATCTGGATTTACAACAATTGGATGGTTGGCAAATTGAAATAATGGGAAATCGCTTAAACTATCCGCATATGCCCATACTTCCACTGATCCAGTGATGTTATTTTCATCATTGATCCATTTCCGTACTTTATTTACTTTTTCATCTCCATTAATCACAGTCCCGATTTCACCAGTGCAAATGCCGTTCTGATCATACTGTAACTCCGTACTAATAATATGTACTTGCAAATTCACTTCCCTTGTAAATGCCTTTAAAAAGGGATGGAGTGCACCAGATAGGACAATTATTTCATCACCTTGCTCCTGGTGTTCCTGAATTTTTTTAACGAGCCCTTGATGAATATCTTCCCTGCCAATGTCCACTAGCTTACGGAAAAATTCATCCATTTCTGTTTCAGACTTTCCTTTAAAGGATTTAGCAAAAGCTTTAAAAAAGCTGATCCGGAATGCGTTCTTTCCTTTTAAAATTCCATTAACAGCCGCTTTGATAACTCCCGCACCAACGACTGCCCACTGTTTAATGTTAAAATCCTTTTGCGCTGCCTGAAACATAACTTTAAATGAATTCCCTTGGAATAGAGTGCCATCGAAATCTACCGTTACAACTGCCATTACTATATCACCTCTAGTACAATTGTATCCAAGCAATGGAGGAATGTAAATATTTTCATGGATGTATATGCTTCAGTACATATCACAAAATTGATATTAAAGTACAATCCATTTAATATACTAACAAGGAGTGTTGTTACATGCGTATTAAACATGGTGGAAAGCTAAGCAAAGCTTATTTCAAGTCATATATGAAATTGATAATGAATACCAGAGATTGTTCACTTGAAGAATCAAGTTCAATAACACTGGAGCGAATATTCGTTGAAGAAAAAGACGAGACTGATGTCGAGGTCTACCAAAATTATTTAAAAGCATTTGAGGAATTACGAGATATTAATACAGATTAAAGGAATTGCTATTGACAGAGCAATTCCTTTTTAGCAAGTAAGAAAGCTCATAAGATTCCCTTTGACGATAATCCAAGTCTTATAATCAGCCTAAATCTTACTTATTCGCTTTATAAATCCCACACATTTTTCAGCAATCAATTCTTTATCGTTATCCAGTGTAGCAACATGATAACTATTTTCAAGTTTCACCAGTTCACGGTCATTTGATGAGATAGAATCGTATATCTCCTGTGAATTATCAGGTGGAACGACATGATCAACCGTTGACGAAAATATCATTGCTGGTGTTTCTATCATTGATAGATTCCCTCTGACAATCATCGAAAGGGCGATAAGTTCCTTCATCGACTTTACCGGCGTTTTAGCATATGCGAGTTCTTCCACGCCTTCTTGTTTTATATCCGACCCAATACCATCAACAAATCGCGTCTTTGTATCCCGAAGTGAATCATGAGTTTTAATTAAATCAGGCATATGCACTGCAGCGTTAATGGGCATAATTCCTTTGATTAAGGAAGAATTCTCTGCCACATAAAGTGTTAATGTTCCGCCCATGGATAACCCTGTCACGAAAATCTCATCACATGTCTTATTTAATATTTCTAAGGCATCTCCTACTGATCGAATCCAATCGCGATACGCTGTAGTTTCCATATCCTTTGGGTCAGTTCCATGCCCTTTAAGACTTGGTCCATAAACCGTAAAGCCTTCATCTGCTAATTTTTCACCCAAGAACCGCATACTCTGTGTTGTGCCAGTGAAGCCATGGATAACTAGCACCCCTATTTTGTTTCCCGAAAAATAAAATTCTTCGGCATTTTCCATCACTTGATAAGATTCACCCATATTACCCCTCCGTTTCACACTATTACTGTATTTATTCGATGGATACTTCTAATATTCCTTCAGTCAACTGGGATTAATCACATTATAGGATAAAACGATCTTCTCTACTACTACATTCGAATCTCGAAGGATAAAAGTGTCATTAAAACTAAAAATATTTTTCTTTAATTATTGACACTTTTCATCGCTTGGAATCGATTGTAGTAGTAAGAAGTCCTAGTCAAGCTTACTGAACAGTACTAATGCCTTTCACTGTGCAGCCTTTCCTCTAAATTTGACTTTGTCTTTGTATGATTATGCAGGTCACAATAATACACAACTGTTTTTAGTTTAAGTGAAATTTCACAAGTTCCTGTCTGCCTGATAAAATTTTTCCAGTAATAATAATTGTGCGTCTCTGTTTGAATAACTTCATGATTGGTGCTTAATTCTTCCCAATTGTGCTGTTGTTCAACCTCTATGTTCTCTGCGTTTACTAATCTCATGGGCATCAGAATCAGAAAAACCAATCCAGTCATAATAATATACCTTCGCAATAACATCACCACTTTTATTGTTAGTCTGTTCTCATTTAAGTAACATTCACTAAAAATTGGAAACTATACACACAACGTGTTGAAATACATTACACAATCGATAATTTTCTGTTAATATATTTATCAACTATATAAAAAAGGGGCCTGAAGCAATGACCAATACTACTAATCTGGTAAATACGTTATATAATGCATACAGTCTTGGACAAGCTATTTCCAAGGAAGAGATTCCAGAAACTATTAGTAAAGAAGATGCATACAGTGTCCAGCATCAACTCACTGAGCTGAAATCAGCCAATAGCAATGATAAATTGATAGGCTATAAAATAAGTTTAACAAGTGAAGAAACACAGCAATTATTCAATTCCACAACACCTTTATATGGTGCATTAACAAAATCGAGTCTTTCTGACGGATCGATTGATTTAAAAAAAATGCTATCCCCTCTTATCGAAATTGAGCTAATGTTTATTGCACATGAAGATCTATCGGCAACAGATGACATACATTCTATTTTACAGAAAATGAGTATTGCACCAGGACTGGAAATTCCAGATTCACGTTTCAATGATTGGTTTCCAAAACTCAGTTTAGGTCAAGTTATTGCAGATAGTGCAGTTGCTGGTAATGTGATTGTTGGAGAACCAGTCGAGGGAATATCTTATGACCAATTAACAAATATAAATGCAAATCTTACATTAAATGGCGAAATAATTGCACAAGGCCCGTCGACCGAAGTGCTTGGTAATCCTGTTCATGCAATCCAATGGCTTATCGAAGAACTGGCTAAAAAAGGACGAACAATTCAAAAAGGAATGATCATCTCATCTGGTACATTCATTCTGCCTAAACCTCTTGAAAAAGGAAAATATCAGGTTTCTTTTGATAGAGTTGGTTCAGTTAATCTTGACGTATTATAATTGTAAAAATCGCACGATAAATGGGGGTAACAGGCACACACCTAAAAAGTTTAATAATTATCACAATTTAGTATTGCATTAACATAAAATATGCCGTAACATTGATATCAAATTTTTACACCACAGGGGGCTGGCGACATGGATAATCATTCAATTAAAGTTAATTATTGTTCAACAGGAAAAGTAAAGCCAAAGTCGGATGAATTGGAATTTGGAAGAATCTTCACCGACCATATGTTTATCATGGATTATTCAGATTCTTTGGGGTGGCATGATGCACGTATTATACCGTATCAACCACTTTTGATTGACCCCTCTGCAATGGTATTCCATTACGGTCAATCCGTTTTTGAAGGGTTGAAAGCATATCATACACCTGAAGGAGATGCACAATTATTTCGACCTAAAAAAAACCTTGAGCGGATAAACCGATCAAACGACCGGCTATGTATCCCGGAGCTTGACGAAGAATTTGCTCTACACGCAATCAAACAGCTAGTCGGTATCGATAAGGATTGGATTCCAAAAGCTGATGGAACATCACTCTACATCCGCCCTTTTATTATATCTACTGAGGCTTATCTTGGTGTTGCACCATCACGACATTATCAATTTATTGTTATCCTTTCACCGGTTGGTGCTTATTATAAAGAAGGAATTAATCCTGTTAAAATTGCTGTGGAAAATAAATATGTACGCACAGTAGCAGGAGGAACCGGTGAAGCCAAAACTGGCGGAAACTATGCAGCCAGTTTAAAAGCACAGGAACTAGTTGCAAACAGTGGATATGCACAGGTATTATGGCTTGATGGAGTTGAGAGGGAATACATTGAAGAAGTCGGCAGTATGAATGTGTTCTTTAAAATAAATGGAGAAATCGTGACCCCAGCATTAAATGGAAGTATTTTAAAAGGTGTGACGAGGGACTCTGTGATCGAATTATTGAAACACTGGGATATTCCCGTTGTTGAACGAAAAATTTCCATGCAGGAATTATATGACGCACATGAGAATGGATCACTGGAGGAAGCATTCGGAGCTGGTACTGCTGCAGTTATTTCACCAATTGGTCAGTTAACATGGAATGGCGATCATATTATAATTAACAACGCGGAAACAGGCTCAGTTTCCAAAAAACTTTATGACACATTAACAGGTATTCAATATGGAAAACAGGAAGACCCATTTGGCTGGATCGAGAAAGTGAAAGCAGTTAGTAAAGTTAAATAATTAGAAAACTTGGCTTATCGCCAATCCTTGATGGCGTAAGCCTTGCACTTATGCAGTAAGACAGCATTCATGCTTTTTTAACTGCTGAAAAATGTAACCCCCTAGCTGCATTAACTAGGGGGTTGCATTATTAATATTACTTATTTTCCTGGTCACGTTGAAATACTACTTCACCGTCAATCATTGTTGACTCAATGACAACATCCTTAATTTCCACCGGATCTAATTCAAGCAGATTTCGATCCAATATTGCAAAATCAGCACGCTTTCCTTCTTTTATAGAACCATTAACATCTTCTGTACCATTGAGTTTCGCACCATAAATGGTCATAGACTTCAAGCCTTCCAGTACGGATATCTTTTCATCCTCACCAAGCACATATCCATCCTTTGTAAGACGATTTACGGCAGCCCATATGGAAAACAGTGGAGAAATCGGTGTGATCGGACAATCAGAATGCAGTGTGTATAGTATTCCATGATCAGACACACTTGCAAGTGGATCTATTTTCGCTCCCCGATCTGGTCCCAGGAAAATATCACGGTGATCATCACCCCAATAATAGACATGGTTAATGAAAACAGATGCCGCAATATCATACCTGGCCATTCTTTCTAAATCCTGTTCTCTTGCAGTTTGTAAATGTTCAATCCGATGAAGGTGATTTTCTTTAGGTTGCAGGTCCAATGCTTTCGAATATCCTTCAATAATTGAAGCAATCGCCAGGTCTCCATTCCCATGTGTTGTAATCCGAAATCCTTCTTTATGAAATCGCTGGTATAATGCATTCAAGGTTTCCTGAGAATGTATAAGCTCACCATTGAAATATTCATCTCCATAATAGCCATCACGCAAAGCAGCAGTTCGCCCCTGGATTGATCCATCCTGAAAGAGCTTTACACTGTCCAATTTTCCACGACCATTCGTATCTTTATCAATTCGCTGCCCCATTTCTTCTGCATCAAATCCCATAAACTCACCATCATCAAATAAGTGGTGCATGATCATATAGCGCATATACAACGGGTTTTTCCTAGTACGAACCGCTTCCATATGTGCCTTGTATTCTTCAAACCCTAAATCGAGACCTACAGCTGCATCCGTACTAGTCGTTATTCCTACCTTCAAATAATCGCGTGCTGCCGCTTCCAACTGATCAACCAACTCATCCGTAGTTGCCTGAGGCATTCGATGCATGACACGTTCCAATACCGGCAACTCATATAGTACCCCGTCAAGTTTACCATCTGCATCACGTCCGAAGTGCCCTCCGGATGGATTCTCAATAGCTTCAGATACCTCACAGTACTCAAGTGCCTTTGAGTTTACTATAGCAAGATGTCCGGAAATATGCCGAATAAATACAGGATGATCTGGAGAAACTTCATCTAAGTCTTTACGGGTTATATGACGGTTCTCTGCAAGTTTTGTGTTATCATATCCAGCCCCTACAATCCATTGCCCATCCGGTTTCCCTTTGATTTCCATTTTCACAATAGACAAAATATCATTCACTGTTTTGTTTGGAGGAGTCGAACAATTCAATTGTTGCTTTTGCTGTGAAAACATAAATAAGTGATTATGGGTATCGATGAAACCCGGAATAAGAGTGCGCCCGTCTAAATCAATCCACTGATTCGCTTTTGTTTCAGTTTCCAGATAATCAAACCATATTTTTGCGATTTTTCCATCGGAGACCCCTACCGCATTAGCAGCTCGACTATCTTCTAATGTAAGAATGTTTCCATTATATATGACTTTATCATAACTCAATCATGTTAACTCCTTTCATGAACATCTTCATCTGATTGTATAAAATCCTCAAAATAAACTGCATGAACTTTTTCTCTTTTTGAATGCTGTGTTAGAAGACTAACAACTATTAATGTTATTAAAGAAACAGTAAATCCTACTATCGTTACATCTATCGGCATATCTAAAAATGGCCAGAAAATTGTGATAGTTGCTGACAGAATCATGGATGATAAACCACCCATAGCTGTTACACGTTTCCAGAACATAACTGCAAGAAATGGAAAAACAAGTGTTACCGCGGATAGTCGCAGTGCCCACTGATAAATCGTAATAATATCTGTAATGTTATATGCGACAATTAAGCCCAACACTGAAATAATTACTACACTCCAGCGTGATACCCGCATCATTTGACGTTCATCAGCATCCGGTTTAATCAATCGGGCATATAAATCCTTCGTCAAATTCGAACTCCCCTGAAGAATAAATGAATCCGCTCCTGTCATTAAAGCTGAAAGTAGACCAACTAGGATAATTCCACCAAGAGATGGCGGCAGCAATTCAATTGTTACATAGGAGAATATCAAATCAGGATTAATATCTGAAGGTACAAATCCACGGGCAATAACTCCAATTCCGTATGGCAAAATAGAAATCAGGGCACCTATGATAACAGCTGTTATCCCAGCCTTGCGCGCTACCTCTTCAGATTTCGAAGCGAAAATTCGCTGCCAGGTGGATTGCCAAATTAAATAAAATGGGCCAACTGATAGCGCATAAATTAAGACAGCGGTAACCCCTTCTTTTCCAAATGGTGTTAAATAATCTGCAGGAGTTGTGGCAAGAATCTCTTTCAAGCCTCCTCCATACATGATACTTGCAATAAACAACATGATAATACCAACCACTAAAATAACTGACTGAATCGCATCCGTAATTATAGTCGCAGGTAAACCACCCAAAATAGTAAATCCTAAAATTAATGCAAATGACACAATAACACCCGCATTAAATGACATATCAAATGCCAACGTAAAGACCGTTGACATCCCAACTATTTGCAGTGCTAATGTCGGTACTGAATAGATAAATGCAGATAATATTGAAGGAAAGATTCCAGTCTTACTGCCGAATCGTTCACTAAATAAATCCGCTAATGTATATAGTCGCTGGCGACGAAGCGGCTTGGCAAACAATACAATTAATAATAGTGTAAATATGTATGCTGGCAAAGCAAATTTAAAAAAGCCTGACATTCCAACTGTAAATCCCATTCCTACCCAGCCGATAAATACTGCTGCACCACAGAACGTACTAATTATAGTTCCTACGATTGACCAATAGCCCATATTCCAGCCTGCAATTAAGTAATCATCTGATCCTTTGACACGGAAAAAGTACCAAAAACCCATCCCAAAAAGAAATCCAAAATAAATGATAAAGTAAAATAAATACCAACTCATGTTTAACCTCCAAAATTGTACTAATATTCATTATATATTAGTACAAAAACCTTGTATAATAGCAGATTGTAAAGGGTGTACGAGTATTTGCTATTATTTTATGGAATGTAGGAGATATGTATTCTGTGTGTCGGAATACCGTAATAAGTGTTGAATTTTGCCGAAATCTTTTGGTTATCTTTAGAACTTTCTATTTTATAAAACTTTGTTGTTGACACAAGAGAAGTGAATTACGACTACTTCAATTATATGGTATGTACTTAAACTGGCAGGATTATACAATAAGGGGGATAAAGTGTTACCACTCGCCCGCCAACCAATCGAAGTGAATCCTCGTTCCGCTAAATTGCTGAAATGATGCTCTCGGATGGGTGAGACGGATCCTCGTTCCGCTAATAGCTGAAAATCAGCCAATTTTGAGGCAAAAATGGCGAATAGCGGAATGAGGATCCGCCAAAATAGTAAACTGGATCCTCATTCCGTTAAAAATAGATTCTTCAACAATAGAGGCAAAATGTATACTAACTATTAAATGATTTCCAATGTTATTAGCATTTTTATCTCCCAAAATTGAATTAGCCAGTAAAATAGTAAACTAGCAACCCTATTAAAATTATTTAACTTTAATAGTGTCAGCAGTTATTTTCAATTTTTCAATGAATGAATCGCCTACATCCCCTGTAGCAGCATTTCCACCTAAATCCGGGGTCAGCATCTCTGTTTCTTTAACCATATCCTGTATCGTAGTTAGTACTGCTTTACCCCAACGTTCTTCTCCAAAAAAATCTAACATCTGACTAACAGACCAAATAGCTGCAATCGGGTTAGCTATCCCTTTTCCAGCAATATCCGGAGCAGATCCATGTACAGGCTCAAACATAGAAGGGTATTGCTTTTCAGGATTTACATTGGCACCTGTTGCAAGCCCAAGTCCTCCGGTTATTCCAGCGCCGAGATCTGTTATGATATCACCAAAGAGATTGGATGTTACTACAACCTCAAACCGCTCGGGGTCTGATACTAAATACAGACTGGCAGCATCAACAAGATAAGAATACGTCTCGACATCAGGATATTCTTTTCCCACTTCTTCAATTACTTCATCCCAGAATACCATCGAATAGTTAAGTGCGTTGCCTTTACTTATGCTTGTGAGTGTTCTATTTGACTTGCGAGCTTCCTCATAAGCATAACGGATGATTCTCTCTGTACCTTTACGGGAAAACACGCCAGTTTGCAATACCACCTCTTCAGGCTGTCCTTTAAACAGCCTGTCCCCTGCCCCAGCATACTCACCCTCACTATTTTCGCGGATAACAAGGAAATCAATATCCTCTTCAGTTTTTGATTTCAATGGTGTCAGCGACTGATTTAATAGTGTGACTGGTCGCAAGTTAACATACTGATCAAATTCTTTTCGGATTCGTAATAGAAGTTCCCATAATGAAATATGATCAGGTACTCCAGGGTAACCAACAGCACCTAAATAGATAGCATCAAAATGTCTTAATTTATTAATGCCATCGTCATCCATCATCTTTCCGGTTTTTAGATAGTGTTCACAGCCCCAAGGAAACTCTGTGAAGGAGAAGGAAAGTTTGGTATCCATTTTTTCAATTGCTTTTAGAACTTTCACACCCTCTGTCACAACTTCCGGTCCAATACCATCGCCTGGGATTAGTGCAATATCGAAATTTTTCATAGTAGCTCCTTTCTGTAACTAAAATTACGCTCCAATCCTCTTTTCATCTTCTATAAACTTCTTCTCATTCCGATTACCCAAATAACGAAGCAGGAAGAACTGAGCGATGATACCCACAATCAACAGTACAATACTGCTTCCAATTAAGGTGTACGACAAATATAAAACGCCCGCAATTCCCGCTGGTACCATAGCATATGGAATCTGCGTGTTAACATGGGCGATATGATCGGACTCAGCGAATATGGAGGCCATAACAGTCGTATCTGAAATTGGCGAAACATGATCTCCAAAAATTGCCCCGGCAAAAACAGCACCAATTACAATATGAACTAAATCCATGCCACCAAAGGTATATGCCATTGGAATTGCAATTGGAGTCAGTATTGACATTGTGCCCCATGATGTACCGGTTGCAAATGAGATAAACATACCTATCGCAAATACAAGAAATGGGACTAGGGCTGCGGTCATCCACCCTTCTGTTGCACTGACAACGAATTCCGCTGTGCCAAGGACCGATGTGACTGTTCCAATGGACCAGGCCAATATGATAATTACTAGTGCAGGAAGCATTGTTCGAATACCACCAAGCAATGTTTCTTCACACTTTTTCAGGCTCATACCCTGGATAAGTGCCAGAATAATGCCGACCGTAGTCATCGCAAATGCGCCCCATGTTAAAGCAACCGAAACATCAGTAGCTGCAAGTGCATCCATAATCGAAATCCCTGTAGCACCACCACCTGAATACCATAATCCCCAAATACTTACTGAAATAAGTGTTACAAGTGGAAGAATGAAATTCCAGACACTACCTTCTTTCTTATGTGGTTCACCTAGATCCTGATCAACAGAAGATAAGGGTGTTGATCCATCAGGTATTAATTTGCCAGTTGTCTGTGCTCGGTGTTCGGCTTTTGCCATTGGACCAAAATCCTTACCGGCAATGATCATCGGAACGGCTAACAGACATAGTATTGCATAAAAGTTCCACGGAATTGATTGTAAAAATGCGAAGTAAGGTTCTGCACCTACAATGCTAAGGCTTGCAAAGGCTGCGGCAATCAAGGATACCTGGAAGCCAATCCAGTCGGAAACTGGTCCTATTGTCGCTATCGGAGCAGCTGTCGAGTCTAGTATGTAAGATAACTTTTCCCTCGATACCTTATGTTTAGCGGTAATATCTTTTGAAGCATTTCCAACAATGACAGAGTTCACGTAATCGTTAAAAAAGATGAGCATTCCTAAAAGGTAAGGTAAAAATTGAACTCTTTTTCTAGTAGTTAATTTCTTTTCCAATAATCGTATCAGACCATCTGAACCGCCTGTCTTGAACATAAAGGCAGCACCTGTCCCAAGTAACGCCGTCATAACGAGAAATCGTGCGTTCCAAGGATCAGTCATAACATCCTTCATCCATGTAAAGGTTTCCCCTACTGCACCAAATGGGTTTCCTCCCGCAGCAATTAAACCACCTACCAAAATACTAATAAACAATGAAAACAAGACACGTTTCGTTAAAATTGCAAGTACCACCGCAACAATCGGTGGGACAACAGATAAAAAGTCCATAGTGTTTTCCCCTTTTCTTATTAGTAATATTGCAAATAAAGTCTATTAAACATATACTCGCCGAATTCTTTCCATTAAACTCGACAAAACTTCATCCACGATGCTGTCCATCCATCCTGCTATTTCACGTGCTAGAATTTCCTCCTTTCCCTGACCGCCCATCATAACAACTTCGTCCCCTTCGCAAACATCCGGTACGTTCGTGACGTCTATAACCGTTTGGTCCAGGGAAATCGTTCCAACAATCTTGGCTCGATGTCCCCTAACAAGCATTTCACCCTTATTAGATAAGGCTCGCTGATAACCATCACCATGCCCAACAGGTACGATAGCAATCTTTTCAGCAGTGGTAGTGACATAGCAGCCACCATAGCCAATTGGAGTGTTTGGCGGCAACTCCCGAACATGCAAAATTTTGGATTTCAACTGCATAACTGGTTTTAGCGAAATTAAATCACGTTGATGAAGTTCAGGCGGATATCCAAATAAAGCAATCCCGGACCTAACCATATCCAAATGCATATCCTTTCTTTCGATAGCAACAGTCGAAGCACCAACATGGCGAATCAGAAAATTAAATCCCAAGTCATGTAGCTTAGATACTGTGTCGATAAATAATTTATATTGCTGCTCAGTTGTTTCCCAATCCCTTTCATCGGCACTGGAAAAATGGGTGTATATACCTTCCCACTGCAATCCAGGAAGGTTGTAACACGACTTGCAGAAATTACTAGCTTCACCTGGGGAAATCCCAAACCTGTGAAGTCCAGTATCTATTTTTAAATGTACTGGTATTGTTTTTCCTTCCCTTGTTGCCTCATCGCTAATTGCATGTGCCAGTTTTATTGAAGAAACAGATGCTGTTAATCCATAATAAACAGCATCCGCTGCTTGTTCAGGCATAATGGAACCTAACAGATGAATAGGTACAGATATGCCGCTTTCCCGGAGCAATGCACCTTCCTCAACAGTTGTGACACCAAGCCGGTCTGCTCCTGCTTTAACAGCTTCACGTCCGATTGGAACAGAACCGTGTCCATATCCATTTGTTTTTATCACGGCCATAAGCATGCTGTTTCCAACTGCTTTTTTTAGTGTCCTTACATTTTCGTTGAAAGCTGCCAAATTCACTTCCGCTATTGTTGGACTTCCAGACGTCATTGTTAATGAATACGACACAGTTCAGTCCCTCCCCTAAAATCCTCTAGTAAAGCGAGCGAAACTCCTTCACTATTTGTTTTGTGATTTCCCCAGGTTCCCCATCACCTATTGTGTGATCATCAACTTTCAGGATCGGCACAACATCCAACTTGGTAGCCGAAATAAATACTTCATCTGCATTCAGTAATTCATCGACTGTGTACGTCTGTTCATTTACTTTTAAATTTAACGCCTCACACAATTGAATTATTTTTCTCCTGGTAATCCCATTTAAAATATAGTTGTCAGCTGGATGTGTGTAGAATTCACCATCTTTCACCATAAATACATTCGAAGCACTCGCCTCCGTAACGATCTCACCACGATGAAGGATAGCTTCAATTGCACCATGCTCAACAGCCTCTTGTTTAGCCAACACATTCGGAAGTAGATTAAGTGTCTTTATATCACACCTTAACCAGCGAATGTCTTCCGTCAAAACTGCTGTTGCACCCTGATCTTCCACGTTATTCGCTCGATCCTCAGCCCTAGTATAAGCCACAGTTACGGTTGAAGTATCTGCGTTCGGAAATTCATGCCATCTTGCGGCAGCCCCTCTTGAAACCTGCATATAAATAATGCCTTCGTTCAAGCTATTCGCCGATACTAATTCTTCGAGCTTGGTTTTCAAATTACCAATTGAACTAGACATGTTTAACTTAATTTCTTTTGCACTTCTTTCCAGCCGTTCCAAATGTTCATCAAGCATCAGCGGTTTACCATCATAGACACCGATAACTTCATAGATTCCATCTCCGAATTGATAGCCGCGATCCTCTATATCGACCAGGTTTTTCCTATCCATAATCCGGTCATTGAAAAGCATTTTATTCAACACAAAAACCTCCTTTACCTTTTCACTCTGGAATTGTAGATTTATATTTGTTTGCTATATCCAATATGACGGATGTTTCGACACTGCAGCCACTAATAACAACTACAACCTCGCTGCCAAGCTGTATTCTGTTATTCAAAATTGCGCCGATTCCGGAAGCAGCTGCACCTTCGATAATCATCCGGTGATTATCCAGCATAAATCCCATTCCCTCAGCAATTTCATCTTCATTCAGCAAAATAATTTCATCGACATACTGCTGAACCATATCAAACGTGTAACTATTGTTGAGACCAATTCCTCCTAGCAAACTATCAGCTAACGTGTTCTGTTCTTCCACGATGATAGGCTTTCCAGCTTGAATACTCTCATACATTGTCGCACCGTGCTCTGTTGATGCTCCTATCACCTGAATATCCGGATCAGTTGATTTCAATGCTACTCCTAATCCGGAGTGCAGACCACCACCAGATAGCCCGCCAATCACTGTATCAACCTCAGGCAAATCCTCTAATAATTCCAAACCAATCGTTCCCTGCCCAGAAATAATATAAGGGTCATCAAATGGATGAATGACAGTCAGACCTTGTTCTCGTTCCAGCTGGTAACTGCGTCTTTCCGCATCATCCTGTGACTCACCATATATTTCTATCTCAGCCCCTGAACGCTTTAGAGTATTAACCTTCCCATTTGGAACTCGTTTCGAAATACAAATCGTAGCATTAATTCCCAGTTTTTTTGCTACATAAGCTACACTCATCCCAAAATTCCCTGTCGAGAACGTTGTGATACCACGTTCCTGTTTCTCAGGCGTTAGACTCAAAATCTTATTTGTTGCTCCCCTGATTTTAAATGAATCGCTTACATTTAAGTTTTCCAATTTTAAATGAACCGACGTACCTGCAAATTCCGATAATACAGGGGAATAAATCAGCGGGGATTTCTTAACAACGGAAGAAATCCGCTTCTTCGCTTTCCAGACATCACGTAGCACAACAGATTTTCCAGCCATTCTATCCCCCCTTTTTGGACTAAAGTACACATAAGTTAACTGACTTCGAGCGACTGCCTCCCGATTTCCACCAAGATTCACCTATTCCTTATTTTAGAAAACTTGGCTTATCGCCAAGCTCTAATATAGATAAGCCTTAGTTGCACTTATGCAGTAAGAAAGTAGTTATACTTTCTTAACTGCCAAAAAACGTTTAACTGTTTCCCCCAAAATAGATACGCCAACAGGAAGAACCTTTTCATTTATATCAAAATTCGGTGTATGCAGTTCGCGGGTTTTTCCATCACCAACTGCACAACCCAGAAATAACATTGCACCCGGTACAACCTGCGTCATATGTGCAAAGTCTTCTCCCCCTAAGCCGAATGGTGTGTCGAGTACCTTGAACTCCGGATGAATATCCCTAATAACCTCTCGAAAGAGCTGATTAACTGCTGGATCATTCTTTAGTGAAGGGTCTTCAGGAGTTATCGTCAATTCATAATCACCGTCAAAAACCCTTACTAATGAAAGGGACTTTTCCAATTCAGCATGTAATACCTCTCGGACATTAGGATCATAACTCCGAATTGTTCCTTTGATTTGTACTTCAGATGGGATAACATTTCCGGCCACACCGCTTTGGATACTGCCAACACTGATTACTGCTGAATCAAGAGGAGAGATCCGACGCGACACAATTCCGTGCATAGCTTGCAGGACAGGACCAAGCATCCATACTGGATCAGTTCCCAAATGTGGGTATGCGCCGTGACCACCAGTGCCAAAAACAGCAGCATCAAACACATCTACGTTAGCCATGCTATAGCCATCGTGTACCTTTACCTCCCCAAGCTGATTTTCAGGACTCATATGAAGCGCTATAACACGATCAACACCCTCTAGTACCCCTGCTTTAATCATATATGGCGCACCGGTCGAGCCGTGGACATCGGCCTTTTCTTCAGCAGGCTGAAATAAAAATTTCACAGTTCCTTTTAACCCGCCATTTTGAAAGCTCTCTCCTAATAAACTAGCAACCCCTAAGCCAATCGCCATATGTGCATCATGTCCGCAAGCATGCATCACACCTTCATTACGGGACTTAAAATAATGATTCGTTTCTTCATGAATTGGCAATGCATCCATATCCGCTCGAACCGCTATTGTTGGACCAGATCCTGACGAGAGTGTACCAACGACTGCTGTTGGACACCCTATTTCAGCTTCTACCTGCATACCTGGGATTTTTTCTAAAACCGAAGCAACAAACTTTGATGTTTCCACTTCCTGAAAGCTTAATTCCGGAATAGTGTGAAGCTTGCGGCGCCACTTGGATAACTGATCAGCCATGTTTTGTGCTTTTTTTAACACCTTCACATCCCCCCTTTTAGAAAACGTGGCATTCGGTTAAAGGGATTCTCATGAAAGCGTGTTTTGCTTTCTCCCCCCCTTATAATGTGGCGTGCACGCCCTATGGCGGCTGTATTTATTCTTCATTAACTGCTAAAAAAGAAGGGAGTCAATTTTAAGCAACTCCCTCCATCAAGATCAATTAACGGATGCTATAGCAGTGATTTCAACTTTAACTCCTAACATTTGACTGCCAATCGTAATTCTCGCTGGCTTTATTTCTACATCTTCAAAATATGATGCATATACGTTGTTGAATTCTCGAACATTTTCCTCATTCAAATTAGCTAAATGACATGTCATATGGACAATGTTTGACAAACTAGCATTCTTCTCAGCTAGAATACCTTTAATATTTTCCAAACTTGCAGCGGCTTGAGCTGCGATTGTATTTCCTGCCGAATCCCCATTTGGATGAACACCATCTTGCCCTGAGATAAAAATAAAGTTACCAGATTGAACGCCTTGTGAATATGGTCCGCTCGGTTGTGGAGCATTGAGCGTCTGTATCATTTGTTTCAAAAAATCACATCCTCTTCAAGTAACTGTTCAACCACTATTCCATTCCAATTGAAACATACTGTGATTCTACAAAAGCGTCGATTCCTTCATGCCCGCCTTCTCTGCCGATACCGCTCTCTTTCATTCCACCAAACGGAACCTGTGCTGCTGAAGGAGCCCCGTCATTCCAGCCGACAATCCCGAAATTAAGCTGTTCAATCACACGGTGACCTTTTGCAACATTGTCCGTAAAGACATAAGCGGCTAACCCATATGGCGTATCATTCGCTAATTTTACGGCATCCTCTTCTGATGCAATTTTTTGAATAGGTGCTACAGGGCCAAATGTTTCCTCCTGCATAATTACCATGGATTGGTCCACATCTTTAACGACTGTTGGTGTGTGGAAAACTCCGCCGTCATCTGTGATAGGCTTACCTCCCGTAACAACATGAGCACCTTTTTTAACTGCGTCATCCATGTGATGCTTAACCTTATCCAATCCTGCCTGATTAATTAATGGTCCAATATCAACTGAATCATCGGCACCATTTCCGACTTTTAATTTCTCAACTTGTTGCGCAAACTTCTCTACAAACTCGTCATAGACTCCCGCCTGCACGTAAATTCGATTTGCACAAATACACGTTTGACCAGCATTTCTGAATTTAGAAGCCATTACACCTTTAACCGCCAAATCAACATTAGCATCATCTAAAACGATTAATGGTGCATGACCGCCGAGTTCCAGCGATAATCGCTTCACTTGATCAGCACTTTGACGTATTAAAATTTTCCCAACCTCGGTTGAACCAGTAAAGGTAATTTTACGAACCTTGTCATTATCCATAATAGCCTTAGCAATTTTGGATGATGAACCTGTTACTAGATTAATAACACCTTTTGGAAATCCAGCCTGCTCACATAATTCCATTATTTTAACAGCTGTTAATGGACTTTCACTTGATGGTTTCATTACAACCGTACAGCCAGCAGCCAATGCCGGACCCATCTTACGAGTTAACATTGCAGCCGGAAAATTCCAAGGTGTTATCGCTGCAACAACACCAACTGGCTTTTTCCATACTTGCAGGCGTTTATTCGTCGCATGTGAAGGAATTGTTTCACCATAAATCCGCTTACCTTCCTCAGCAAACCATTCAATAAAAGAAGCTGCATATTTTACTTCTCCCCTTGACTCGTTAATTGGCTTACCCATTTCAAGTGTCATTACTTGTGCTACTTCTTCCAGATTATCCAGCATGAGCTGATTTAATTTTTTCAAATAACCGGCGCGTTCATAGGCAGTAAGCTCTGACCATGATTGATAAGCTTCATGTGCAGCACTGATTGCTTGTGAGGCTTCTTTTTCACCACCATTAGGAACCGTTCCGATAATGTCACTGTTTGCTGGGTTCGTAACGTTTAACGTGCTCAGGCTATCACCAACCCATTCACCGTTAATGTTCATTAAATAATTATTTGTCTTTACTTCATTCATTTTTGCTTCACTCCAATCAGGAAATCTAGAATTCTATTAACCATTTACCCCAACAAGCACTGCTTCAATCGATTCTTCCAGGATATTCAATGCTTCCTCAAGCTGTTCATCAGTAATTACTAAAGGCATAAGCAGGCGAACAACATTGTCATGTACACCGGCTTTTAATACGATAACTCCGCGCTTGTGAGCTTCTTTTAAGACCTGACCTGTCAGCTCTTTTGCAGGTTCTTTACTATCACGATCTTTAACAAGCTCAAGCGCGCACATAGCTCCAAGACCTCTATATTCACCAATAACATCAAAACGATCGTACATGTTTTTAAATCTTTCCATCACTTTTTTACCAATAATATCAGCACGATCGTTTATATTTTCTTTCTCCATTACTTCCAATACGGCAAGCCCTGCCCGGCAACCAAGCGGACTACCACAATACGTACCTCCTAATTCACCAGGTTTGGCACTATCCATTACCTCTTCACGGCCAATCACACCACTAATTGGCAACCCTGCAGCCATCGACTTAGAAATAGCTGTCAGGTCAGGTTCAACGTCATAATGTTCCATTCCAAAGTACTTTCCGGTACGCCCAAAACCTGTTTGGATTTCGTCTGCAATAAACAGTATGCCGTGCTGTTTACAAATTTCATATATTCCCTGAACGAATTTTTTACTAGGAATAATAAATCCGCTTTCTCCTTGAACAGGCTCCATAATAAACGCTGCAACTTGGCTTGGGTCAACTTCACTAATGAAAAAGCTCTCCACCTGTTCTAACAAATAATCAGTGTATTCCTCTTCATTCATTGATTCAGGGCGGCGATAGTTATAAGGGTATGGCGCATGATAAACTTCTGGTGCAAACGGGCCATATTCATATTTGAATGGTCTTACTTTTCCGGTTAGTGACATTGTCATTAATGTACGGCCATGGAATCCACCTGAAAACGATACTACTGCCTGACGCTTCGTATACTTCCGAGCAATTTTCACTGCGTTTTCTACAGCCTCTGCTCCACTATTTAAGAACATTACTTTCTTTTTTGAATAGCCTGGTGCAAGCGTTGCTAATTTTTCAGCAAAATCGATATACGGATCGTACATCATGACATTAAATCCAGTATGAATGTAGCGATCAACCTGGTCGTGTAAAGCGCTTACAATTGTGTCATGACTATGGCCAACATTAATACAGCCAATAGCTCCAGCTAAATCAATAAAATGGTTCCCGTCAACATCCTGCAGCAACGCACCTTTTGCTTTTTCAACAAATGTTGGAACTCCATAGCCAACCCCTTGAGGTACAACGTCATGTCTACGATCCAGCAGCTTCTTTGCCTTTGGCCCTGGCAGTTCAGTTTGAACGTTTGCGAACTTTTTGTTCATAATGTTAAGCCTCCCCAACCTTTAAAAATTATTTTACTTCACACCAAGTAAATGTGCCTCTACGTATGCGATATGATTCTTAACGCTCTCATTCACTGTATGCACATCCCTTGATACTAATGCTTTAAGTAATTCTTTATGCTCATCATAGAAAGCTTGAAAACTGGAATAATATTGATCAAGATGCATAAGAAACGTTCTAATTTGCACTTGAAGCGAGTCGTAAATTTTTATAATTCGTGAGTTACCACATAAATTAACGACATAACTATGAAATTGCATATCAAGATCAAACAATTCATTCCAATCCTTTTCGTCAGCCTTTTTCTTCATTTGCTCGATAATCTGCTCCAAAAATTCAATATGTTTTTTTTCAAGACTTTTTATTGCTTGTGTGAAGGCCTGTGATTCAATCAATGTGCGTAACTCAATAATTTCATCCAAATCCTGTTCGGTAAAATCAGCAACATAAGTACCTTTCCTCGCTTGACTTATAACCAGTTCTTCAATTTCAAGTATCTTCAGTGCTTCGCGGATCGTACTCCGACTCACATCAAAGCTTTCCGCTAAATCCGTTTCAAGTAAACGTTCACCAAACTGAATCTCTTCATTCCATATTTTCCTCTTAAGTTGATCCGCAATTAGCTGACTTAATGGCTTTTGCACGATGTAATTATCATCTTCCATATGCAGAACATCCTTCCTATCCTTTTGTATAAAGATGTTTTATGTCGATTGTCGACAATTACTATTTTCATAGTAATGCATAATTTTTGAATTGTCAAATTTTTTATACGTTTAAAGGAGTAATAGTGTATTCTTCAACTCATGCCCCTGATTTGCAAACCTGCCTGGACTTTCGTTACAGATGTGGATAATTATGACAGCTAAGAACCAAAATACGTTTTATTTTTTTTGATAAAACAAGGCATTGCAGAGATAATACACAATGTTTAAATAGAGGTAATGACTTGAATCATAAACTTTATTTATATTATTTTAAATTTTTTATTTTTTATTGACTTTACACCATATAATGGCTATTTTTATGTTAGATACATTGCCGACATAAATGGGAAATGAGGGATTAAAGTGAAAAGAAAAATTATCGCATATAACCGAGTGGAAAAGCCTGTTCTGAAAGATTTACAGAATAAGTTCGATGTCCGCTTTTTTAACAATGCTGATATCAAAAGTAACCCTGAATTCTTGGAGTTCCTTGGTCAGGCGGAAGGCATTATCGGATTGGAATTGCCTGTTGACCGTGAATTACTGGACCTTGCTCCCCACCTAAAAATAGTCAGCAATGTCTCGGTTGGGTACAGTAACCTAGACATCAGCGAAATGAGTAAGCGAAACATTATGGCAACCAATACACCAGACGTCCTAACTGATACAGTTGCTGATACAATATTTGGTATACTTGTTGCCACAGCCAGGCGAATTCCGGAATTAGATCAATTTGTTAAAAATGGCGAATGGATAACAGAGGCGATTGGCCCTAAATATTTCGGCGTTAATGTTCATCACAAAACGTTAGGGATTATTGGTATGGGTAGAATTGGTCAGGCAATTGCTAAAAGGGCTCACCATGGTTTTGATATGGATATTTTATATCATAGTCGCACAAAAAAACCGGATGTTGAGGAAAATTTTAATGCAACATATTGTGACCTAGATAGATTACTGGAGAGTTCTGACTTCGTTTGTCTCATTACGCCACTAACACCAGAAACAGAAGGTCTCATCGGGAAAAGGGAATTTCAGTTAATGAAAGAATCAGCTATCTTTATAAACGGGTCTCGGGGGAAAACAGTCGTAGAAAAGGATTTAATTAAGGCTCTGCAAAATGGGAATATTGCAGCAGCTGGTTTAGATGTTTTTGAAAGAGAGCCCATTAAGCTGAGTAACCCGTTACTGCAGATGAAAAACGTTGTAACAACTCCTCATATCGGGTCATCCACACATGAGACTGAGCTGAGGATGTCAGAAGTTGCTGCCAGCAATCTCGAAGCAGGGTTAACAGGTAAAAAGCCACTTAATTTGATTGATGCCAGCGTATGGAAGGAATCATAATAACTGTCAGAAAACCTGGCTTACCATTTAAGGGATTCTTAGAAAACGTTCTGTGTTTGCATAGAGTCCCTTTTCTTTGGAGTAAAAGCCATAGTTACACTTATGCAGTAAGATAGTATTTCTTAACTGCCAGAAAAATAGAGTGCAAGAATCATAATGATTTTGCACTCTAGACTATTGAACTTTTTTGATGTTTTCGATTTAACATTAGATTAAGCAAGCCGTATATTCGGTTTAACCATCAATTCACGTGGGAAATTAGCCAAAATTTCGCATCCTGTTTCCGTCACCTGAAATGATTCACTAATTTCGACACCCATATTGTCCATCCAAATACCAGGGATTAAATGAAATGTCATATTCGGTTTTAATACCGTACGGTCCCCAGGTCTAAGACTTGCCGTATGCTCACCCCAATCTGGAGGGTAATTGAGCCCCATGGAATACCCCATCCGCGACTCTTTTTTAATTCCGCTTTTTTCGATAACTTTACGCCAAACCATCTCAAGCTCTTCACATGTAATACCTGGTTTGACAGCATTTAATGCCTCACCGATTCCTTCAAGTACAACATCTGATACATATTGCATTTCTTCTGATGGCATACCAATTACTGCAGTTCTTGCTAGCGGTGCGTGATATCGTTTATAGCAGCCAGCCAACTCAATAATAACTGGATCCCCATGCTTAAATCTATCGTCTGTCCAAGTCAAATGACATGCAGATGTCTTTTCTCCTGTTGGTAATAATGGAACAATTGAAGGATAATCACCACCAAAATCTTCGGTGCCGGTAATCTGCGCATGAGATATTTCTGCTACGACATCACATTCGCGGACCCCTTCATTAATCGTATCAAAAGCTACTTGCATTGCCTTTTCAGAAATTCTAGCAGCTTGCTTCATATAGGCAATCTCCCGATCCGATTTTATGATGCGCACCCAATTGACCATATTTGTACCATCTTTAAACGTCGCATTTGGCAACCCTTGTGTTAATCGCATATAACACTTAGCTGTAAAATAATACGCATCAAGTTCAACGGCGATCGTTTGCCTCGCTCGGTTTTTTTCTTTTAGTAAGTCACACACAAAGTCCATTGGATGCAAAATAGTCGATTGAACATAATGATCTGCATACGGTGTTATATGGTCTATATCTAACCATGTAGTATGCAGTGCAGCACTAGCGTCTTGCCCACGCCCAATCCATATCGGCTGTTCCTCATCAATCATTACGACAAGTAGTTGGTGAACGTAAAAGGACCAAGCATCATATCCAGTCAAATAATTCATATTAGCAGGGTCCGTTACTAACAGGATATCAACTCCGGCATCAGCCATCCGCTGCTTTGTACTAACTAATCTCTCTTTAAACTCAGAAATAGGAAATGTTAACACAAATCATCCCTTCCCCTCGTGCTCAATTTTACTAACTATATACACAGAAGCGCATATTTATTACAGAAATAAGTTTGATAGTTGTGGGTCGGATTGTTGGAAGAAGTAAGTTATGTTGTGTAGTGTATGTGGCGTGATAACAGTCTTTATACATTAAATGCATAAAAGATTTAAAATGGAACAACATTTACATTTTGTCGATTGTCGACATTATCTAAATACTATTATAATTCAGTACAATTCCAAAAGTCAATAAATTTCTATCGCCCATTTTCGTTCCTGTCACATCCCGGTTTTTAGCGAACCTTGTCGACCGGACCTGCCCAACTGTCCCATTAAAAAACGGAACAACCTAAATTTAATGGGTTGTTCCGTTTTTTAATTATAATTCACTACCTAAGCAACTCTATCAATCTCTTTTTTCATATGCTCATCTGAATACGCTTTTCCGTACTTTACAATTGAAAACTTATACAGTATAATGCCTAGAATTACCCATGCCCCTACAATCACCCATTCATACGGCCAAATAAGTGCAGAAGGCATTCCCGGCATATAAAGTATTGTTATACCTCCTGACATGAATACTGCAATCCATCCAATTGTCGTGCCCCCACGTAATCTAAATGGACGCTTCATGCCCGGTGCTTTTTTACGTAAGATAATAAACGATATAGCTACCATTAACCATGCAACAACCAAACCGAGTCCACCAGCATCAACTAACCATACAAGGGCTGGACGACCTAATAATGGTGCAATGGTTGAGAAAACACCAATCAGCAATATTGCTCGATGTGGCGTATTATATTTAGGATGCAGTTCGCCTAGCGATTTTGGAAGCATCCCTGCTCTTGCAAGCGCATAGATTGCACGACTTCCACCAACGTAGAAACCAATCCAACTGGTTAAAATCCCCCCAATACCCCCGAGGACTAGTAGATTGCCCATCATCTGGCTATCACCAAATGCTTTTGCCATCGCATCAGCCGTTACAAGATTTGATTCACCTATTTCAGTTGGACTCAACACACGTGAAACACCAAAAATCACAGCAACATACCATACAACAGCAAGAATAACCGAACCAATTAATAACTGTCCGATTTTCTTTTGTGGAAGATTAATTTCTTCAGCAGCTTGTGGGATAACATCAAATCCAACAAACATAAAAGGAGTCATGATAATAACAGTAAGCAACCCAGCAATTCCCTTTTCAAAGAATGGCTGCATATTCTGAGCGTTTCCTCCGGCAGTACTACCAGTTATCAGCATTAGTCCCGCTATCAGAATCAGCAACGTGAGGATAAACGTTATCGCGGTCGTAAGTTTAATTCCACGATAATTTATCCACGCAACGAGAACGGATCCCAGTATACCAACACCTGCCCATGTCGCTGTGACATCCCAACCTGCTATCGTGTATAAATAACCTTGACTGTATTCTGGAATTAAATATTCAAAAACAGTTGGAAGAGCAACTGCCTCAAAAGCCACCACTGAAACATATCCAAGAATTATGGCCCATGTTGCTATAAATGATGCTCTTCTTCCCATAGCCTTGTAGGTATATACATGTTCACCGCCAGCAAGAGGAAGTGCTGAAGATAATTCCGCATAAGTTAAACCAACAACCACAACTAGTAATCCACCAATTGTAAATGCAAGAATAGCTCCCAATGATCCAGCCTCGGTTATCCATAAACCTGTTGTTACTACCCAACCCCATCCAATCATTGCACCAAAAGCCAGTGCAATAACATCCTTATTACCTAGAATTCTTAATAATTTCCTTTCGTTCATTTTGCTCCCTCCGATCGATTTTGGTAACTAATTAGCAAGTCCATGTATAATTCATATGTTTTTACACTGAAATTTATTTAAGTGTTAAGATGTCACGCCAAGCTGTTTTTGAACTGACAATACAGAATCGTAGAGTTTTTCCACCAATGTATTTATCTGCTCGTTATCTATAACAATTGGTGGTGCAAAGCAGATAATATCTGTACCATTAAACGTGACAGGACGGCATATTACCCCTCTTTCATATAACGCTTCAATTACTCTTGGAGCAACATTCAGTTCTTGTGCGAATCGTTTATTTGTTACTGGATTCTGAACAAGCTCAACAGCACCAAGAAGTCCGATAGTTCGTACATCCCCAACAATATCAAGGTTTTCCTTCACCATTTTGAAACTCTTCAGCAATACCTCCCCCATTTTCCGGGAATTTTCAATTAGATTTTCGTGTTCAATAATCTCGATATTTTTCAATGCAACAGCTGCAGCAGTCGGGTGGCCACTATATGTAAATCCATGGAATAAGGTACCTTTTGACTTTTCCTTTAGCACGTTGTGAATATGATCTGAAACAACAACACCTCCCAGCGGAATATAACCACTGGTAACTCCTTTTGCGAACGTCATCAAATCAGGTGTAGCTCCCCAATTTTCCATTCCAAACATTTTTCCAGTCCGGCCAAACCCGGTTATTATTTCATCAGCAATAAACAAAATTTCATATTCATCGCACAATTTGCGAACCTCTTTAAAATAATCTGCTGGGGGAATCAGCACACCACCAGCACCTTGAACAGGTTCCACTAAAAATGCCGCTATATTCTCCGGCCCTTCGTCTTCAATCACTTGACGAAGAGAAGCTATTGCCTTTTCCGTATTGCCCCCGTATGGTGATTCCGCATGGATAAAATCAATCATCATATGTCCGGCCATTCCCCAAAATTCCGGTATCCCTGTCACACTAGTAGATGCTGCAGCCACACCATGATAGCCGCGCTTTAGGGCAATAATTTTCCTTCGACCCGGCTTCCCCTGTATTTTCCAGTAATGGCGAACTAGCTTAATAGCAGAATCATTTGACTCCGAACCGCCAGATGTGAAAAATACAGCATTCAAACCTGTGGGAGAAATAGTTGCAATCTTCTCAGCTAGTTTTATCGCAGGTTCATGGCTAAAGGTTGAAAAAGCAGAACTAAACGCTAACTTTTTCAATTGTTGTGCAGCCACTTCGGCCAGTTCTTCTCTTCCATGTCCAATATTTACATTCCAAAGAGACGACATCGCATCAATGTATACGTTTCCATTTGTGTCCGTTAAGTAAATTCCCTCTCCCTTTTCCATAATCACTTTTGCTCCATCCTTTTGTTGTTGCTGGATTGACGAAGTTGGATGAATAAAATGTCGCTTGTCTAACTCAATTAAATTTTCCACATTGGCCCCTCCTTGTTTTAGGTGTATCCGACGCTTTTTACTGTCACATATAAATAAAAAAACCAGATATATGGACAGGAGAAAATAAGGTATATACTCCTATCTATATAACTGGTCGTGATCTAGGTACTTGCTCCACTTATCCAGCAGAGTCAATTAGATTTAGCAGTTAATATTATTTAATTATTATTAATTTACCAAATATTTAGTAAGCGGTCAACTCCTTTTTTGATAGTCCCTTATCGTAAATTTTATTGCGCTGTAACCATCGCAATTTATTTATGAAATACGACGTAGTGTGTAAAAATACTCAACCGGGTCTCATAACCCTGATGAGTGAGCCCATGGCTAGTAAGACTGCAAAAGTGCTAGCTTGAGCAGATGTTGCATTGGTACCGGAGTGGTGCAAAGGTTTTTTGTGTCAAAAACAACAAACCTTTAGAAAACAGCCTTTTGCTATAAGGTCACAACATACAATATGCCGGGGGCAGCTAAAATTTTTGCACTGAAGGTTTTATCACGACAATTTTAGATAGTATAATAACTGTGGAGGTGAAAACCAGATGAATAAAACGGTAAAAGATATACTCATGATTATTATTGGTTCATTTATTTTTGCAATCGGTGTTAATTATTTCGCCATTCCGAACCGTTTGTCAGAAGGTGGTGTAATTGGTATTACGATTGTCACGTTTTATTTATTCGACTGGTCCCCGGGGATTGTAAACTTTATCCTTAACACATCACTCGTGGCAGTCGGTTATAGATTTTTTGATAAACGTGTAATCGTTTATACAGTAATTGCAATTATTTTTTCTTCATTATTTTTACACTTCACAGTTGGTTGGGGTGACGAAATAAATGGTGATACATTGCTTGCCGCTTTATTCGCTGGTTTGTCGGTTGGACTCGGACTTGGACTTATTTTCCGGTCCGGTGGTACGTCAGGTGGATCGGCTATCCTCGCCCGACTTGGAAACCAACTTTTAGGCTGGACGATTGGAAAGGGAATGCTTGTAATCGACATTGCCGTTATTGTTGTATCCTCCTTCATCATTGGTCAGGAAAAAGCCATGTACACACTGATTTCTGTTTATGTCGGCGCAAAAGTAATTGATGTTGTTGTGGAAGGTGCCAATGAACGGACAGCCGTAATGATTATATCCAGCCACCCGGATCAAGTACTTGATGCAGTGACTAACAAAATGGATCGCGGCATCACAATACTTGAAGGAAGAGGTGGCTATACAAAATCACATCGCGAAGTATTGTATCTTGTCATTAACAGGTATGAAATCGTCCCCTTCCGAAAAATAATAATGACTATCGATCCAGAAGCATATGTAACCGTGCACGGCGTCCAGGAAATATTCCGAAAAGGATATAAAGGCAGGTAACGGTCTGGCCTGAAGAGGTGCCTGTCGGAAGAGGTGCCTGTCACTCCCCGAATTTTAGCGAATCGTGTCGAACCTGAACAATAAGTATTTAAAAGGTCAGCACCTTATACCAGATGCTGACCTTTTTCTATTTCCTCATTTAAGTACATCCTATACTTCTCCCGTTTTTCTGTGACAGACCCGGAAAAGCTATCTAAAATAACATCGCTATTCAACAAAGCACTCTTTTTCGTATACAAATAGTATCGATAACTGCTCCAGCGGTAAGATTCAGGAGTTTTTACCATCCCCGCTTTAAGAGGGTTTAAATGAATGTACCTGCTAATCTCAAGCATATCCTCGTTTGAATAAATAATCTTATCAAAATAACGTTTTTCAAATACGTGGCCCGTTATACTATTCTTCGTATTATAATAATCGGCATAACGCTTGTTAAGAAGTGACATAACTTTGGAGACAGGCTGTACTTGAGAGCGTAACTGAAGATGAAAATGATTAGTCATCAGGCAATATGTAGCAAGCTCAAATGGAGCTTGCTCATTGACTTCCTGTAGCATGTGAAGAAAAACTTTAAAATCACCTATATCCTTAAAAAGAGCATCCCGCCGATTACCACGACAAACGATGTGATAAAAGGATTCGGGTACCCAAAGACGTGGTTTTCGTACCATAATTCACCTCACTTTTCATTCCTTATTTAAGATAATTGATATGGCTCGAAAAAGCAAAAGCGTAAAATAGGCTGGGTTATCCCTAAAATTAAGATTTCAACCAGCAGAGTCATGAAATAATGCAATTCACTCGTAAATCCCAGCAAAATAGAGCTAACATCCACTATCAAAATAGAAAACCAACCAAATTTGCGCTTCGACATATATTGACAAAAACCGGGGAGTGACAGGCACCAACGAAACTCTCACCCAACAACTTTAACTTATCAATAGGTATAAGTTTTTGATATCACTTTTTTAAGTTTAAATAATTTATTTTTATCACTAACAAGCATACTATAGTAAGTGAAGGAAGGGAAAACATCTCTTGCTTCACGATACCGCCTTTGTGGCCACAGAACTATTCATTTCCATCAAAATATTTGGAGGTGACTCACATGTCAATGCAAGAAAGTACAATGGTTGAACAGCTTGCAGATTGGACAAATGACATTAAATGGGATGACCTTTCTGAAGAAGCAATTGCTGCTCTTAAAGGGCGCATGCTTGACTCGATTGGCTGTGCAATAGGGTCTCTTGAGGGAGAACCTGTTAAAGCGATTCGCAAAATGACAGAAGATCTGGGTGGAGAACCACTCGTCACATTAATCGGTGGCGGAAAAACGACCCCTGATTATGCAACTTTCCATAACGGGGCTACAATCCGCTATCTGGATTTCAACGACTCTTATTTAGCAAAGGATGAGACCGGTCATCCATCAGATAATATAGCACCAGTCCTGGCAGCTGCAGAATATGCTAATGCCGACGGACGTGACTTTCTAACAGCACTGGCCATTGCCTATCAGGTTCAATGCCGTCTGTCGGATGTCGCACCAGTAAGAAATCACGGGTTTGATCATACCGTTCAGGGTGAGTATGGCGCAGCAGCTGGAGCCGCGCGAGCTATGGGGCTTAGCAGTAAACAGATTGCAAACGCCATTGCGATTGCAGGTACAGGCTACAATTCACTGCGCGTAACAAGAACCGGCGAACTTTCGAACTGGAAAGGTCTCGCCTATCCAAACACTGCTATGGGAGCAGTTCACGCAACATTGCTTGCAAACTATGACATCACAGGTCCCCGCGAGGTTTTCGAAGGCAATAAAGGATTGATGGATTCAATCACTGGTCAATTTGAAATAGATTGGGCAAAAGAAGATCTTGAACGCGTGACCGATACAATCATAAAACGCTATAATGCAGAAATACATTCACAGTCATCAATTGAAGGAATTCTCGAACTGCGTGACCGTGAAAATATCAAAGCGCATGATATAAAAGAAATTCGACTTACCACCTTTGATGTTGCCTACAACATTATCGGTGGCGGAGAAGAAGGCAGTAAAAAAATAATCCGCTATAAAGAAGAAGCTGATCACTCCTTACCATATATGTTGTCTGCTGCATATCTGGATGGTAACGTCATGCCCGAACAATACGAACCGGACCGCATAAATCAAGACGATATCCAGCAACTCCTGCAAAAAGTGCATGTTGAGCCAAGCGATGAATTTAGTGATCGTTTTCCAGACGAAATGGCATGCAGGATTGAAATCGAAACAAATGATGGCCGTATTTTTGACATTGAAAAGCGTGACTATCAAGGCTTCAAAACACAACCCGCCAGCTGGGAAGTACTAATGGGAAAATATAATGGATTGACTCAAAAGATTGACAGCAATTTGGCTGCCGAAATCTCCAATACAATAAGAAATCTTGAAAACGTAAAAATTAGTGAACTAACTGCATTACTTGGTCAAATTAAAATCAAGGAGGATGAATCATTATGAGTAATCAAAAAGCATTTCAAGGAATTCGCATGAACAGCCGTCAGGAAAAACCACGTACACGTGGAATAACCGAAATTCGCGGACCATACTATTCCGTTATGGGCAAAAATTATCTCCAGGATATTTTAGAAACAATGGGTGATTATGTTGATTCATTAAAATTTGCTGGCGGGGCTTTCACATTATACCCCGAGGATAAACTTCGTGAATTAATCGACCTAGCACACGATTATGATGTAAAAGTATCGACTGGTGGGTTCATGGAAACAGTTGTAACACAAGGTCCTGAAGCAATTGATCACTATATAAGTGAGTGTAAACGTGTCGGCTTTGACATTATCGAAATTTCCACAGGCTTCATTACCATGCCAACCGATGATATTGTCCGTCTGGTTGAAAAGGTACAAAACGCCGGCTTACTCGCCAAACCAGAAATCGGCGTACAATTCGGTGCAGGTGGTACAAATACTGTTGAACAAAATGAAGCTGAAGGCATTACTGATCCAGCACAGGCTATCGAAGTCGGCAAGAGATGCTTAGACGCCGGAGCTTATATGCTAATGATTGAATCAGAAGGTATTACGGAAAGTGTTCACACATGGCGTACCGAGGTTGCAACTCAGTTCGCACGTGAACTTGGTACTGAGAAAGTTATGTTCGAGGCAGCCGATCCGGATGTATTTGAATGGTATATCAAAAACTACGGCCCGGAAATTAACGTCTTCGTTGACCACAGCCAGATTGTTCAGCTTGAAACATTACGCCGTGGCACCTGGGGAACAAAGGATTTATGGGGTCGCGTAGTTACGCTGGGTGAATAATAATTTAAAAAATATAGCCGGGCACACTAACCCGGCTATATTTATTACAAAACTTGACCTGCGACAATTAATAAAATCATAAACTGCCTTATAATTAATTTAAGTAATAAAAATATAGCGGGAATTGGACAGTATGAAGATAACTGCATTTATCATCATAATTGTAATGACCCTATTAACTACTTTTGCCATGCAATTTGAAGGCAGCACGCTACACCTTTCGGAAACATTAAAGGTGAATCCCAAATCTATTACTAAAATTACGTTATCTCCTCCATCTGATAGCAGCTATAATAGTACAACTGAAGAAGACAAGATCCAGGAGTTTATTCAGTTCATCGACCGGTTTAATTATAAAATAATCAGAGGGAATGAACCAGCCTATTTACCTATGACAGCGAGTATGATTTATCTGTATGAAGATGGGAAAGTGGACTTTATTGTTTCATTTGAGGACAAAGTAATGATCAGCCAGGAGGTTTTTGAGGTAAAAAACGGAGAAATCAAACATAGCTTTGTAACCGACTATTATAAATCACTGGAATGAATTAATTGAAAGTAATTCTCATTAGGACGTATAATACAGTTAGAAACAGATAAAAAGGAGATGACCTCTAATGGCTAGGATTTTAGTTATATATGCAAGCTTGACTGGCAGCACAGAAATAATGGCAGAAAGTATCGTCGAACATATTAAAGATGATCATGATGTTGTCGTCAAAACGTTTGACTTCGATCCAATTGATGCAAAGGAATTGAAGAATTTTGATGGAATATTGATTGGCTCTTATTCATGGGATGACGATATCCCATTTGAAGTAGAAGGATTTCATGATGATATGGATGAAGTTGATTTAACGGGAAAACTCGTGGGTGTATTTGGCTCATGTGATTCCTATTACGATATATATGGTCCCGCACTTGATACAATGGCTATAAAAGCAGAAAAACAAAATGCAACCGTCTTTGAGGAAAAATTAAAAATTGAGCTTGAACCCGATCCTGATGACATCAAGCATTGCCAACGTTTTGCCGATGAATTTTTAAAAGAAATAAAGAAGTAATTACATAAGCCCTTAGTTATTATCTAAGGGCTTTAAGTATATCTTTCAAACTCAGTTAACCTGTAAGCCTGTTTGATCAATTTGTAAACCGGCAATCGTGTAACCTGTTAGTCCTGCTTCCATCTGTTCCCGAATATAAGCTCCCTTTCCTTTAGGAACAAAGGAAATCATAGTTGGCCCCGCTCCGCTTATCACTGTTCCATACGCACCCTTGGCTTTTGCTTTTCGCCTTATATTTTCGTAGTTCGGAATGAGTTCTGCCCGATAAGGCTCATGAAACAGATCATTCTCCATCATCTTACCGGCAACATGATAATCGCCAGACAGTAGAGCGGCAATCATTACGTTGGTAATTGCACTTGCACTAGTGGCATTTTTTCTGGAAAAGTTAGCTGGAAGTACACTTCGCGCGGTTTCAGTCTTCAGTTCACTATCAGGTATGCAGACAACAACATCTAAATCAAGTGAAGTCAGCCGGACATATTCAACTTGATTATTCTGCGTTGTAGCAGTAACGACGACCCCTCCAAATAGGGAAGCTGCGATATTGTCCGGATGTCCTTCGATATCGGTCCCATATTGCAGCTTTTGTTCACCTGTTAAAGACAGACCACATAACTGATTGGCTAATTCAATCCCAGCCAGTACCGCAGATGCACTGCTTCCGAGTCCCCGTGCTAACGGAATTTCACTAGCTACAGTCACTTTACAACCTGGTAATGTTTTTTGATGGCGATCTGCTGTTTGCTTGGCAATTTTATAGATGAAGTGATCCGCATAGTCTGTGAAAGAAGGCAGAAAATGGGATTTGTGCTCAAACTCCCATTCCTCCTGTTCTGTTACATCCAATGTCAAAAAACGGTTTAATGCAAGACCTGCTGAATCGAATCCTGGTCCTATATTTGCTGAACTTGCTGGAATAGAAATCTTAAACTGTTTCAAGTTCTGTCACCATATCTGTGATATAAGCCGTAACTTTTTCTTCATCATTTGGAAGTGACACAGGATCGACTGTTACCTGTTCAATCGCTGTTTGTGGATCCTTCAGACCGTTACCAGTTAGCACAGCTGCAACCTTGCTGCCTTGTTTAATAGCCCCTTCCTTACACTGCTGAATAACTCCCGCAATCGATGCACAGGATCCAGGCTCTGCAAAAATCCCTTCCTTTTTTGCCAGGAGTTGAAAGGCTTTTTTTATTTCATCATCTGTTACCATACCAATTTTTCCACCAGATTCATCTCTTGCAGCTATCGCCATGTCCCAGCTTGCTGGATTGCCAATACGAATTGCTGTTGCAACTGTCTCTGGATTAGGGATGATTTTATTTTTCACAATAGCTGCGGCTCCCTCAGCTTCAAATCCAAACATTCTCGGAAGAGCTGTTTGCTTTTCTCTGTTATATTCTTTAAATCCTTTCCAATAGGCACTAATATTCCCGGCGTTGCCGACAGGAACTGCAAGGATATCAGGTGCCTCGCCAAGCTGTTCACAAACCTCAAATGCAGCTGTCTTTTGTCCTTCAAGACGATAGGGGTTCACCGAATTCACAAGTGTAACCGGTGCATTTTCACTTAGTTTACGCACCATTTTTAACGCATCATCAAAGTTGCCGTCGATTTCAACAATCTCAGCACCATACATTTTGGCCTGTGCAAGTTTTCCAAGTGCTACTTTTCCCTTAGGAATCACGATAATTGCGCGCAGACCTGCTCTTGCAGCATATGCTGCTGCTGAGGCTGATGTATTACCGGTTGAAGCACAAATAACGGATTTACTTCCTTCTTCAACTGCCTTTGCAACAGCCATCACCATTCCGCGGTCTTTAAATGAGCCAGTAGGATTTGCTCCTTCCACTTTGCCATACAGTTCCACACCCAATAACTCTGATAGGTGTGGAAAATGTATTAAGGGTGTATTGCCTTCATGAAGTGACAAGGCAGGTGTTTTTTTGGTTACAGGTAAATAGCTTTGGTAATGATCAATTATTCCTTGCCAGCTCATTGGTCATAGCCTCCTTCAATGCGGAAATAGCTTTTCACTTCCTCGACAACATCGACCTTCGCTAATTTTTCCAGCGCTTGATTGATTTTTTCCAAAGTTGTTTGATGTGTAACTACGATAACCTCAGCAAGTCCATTTTCCTTATCATTTTTGATTGGATCCTGCAAAATCCGTTCAAAACTTATATCTAATTCATTAAACAAGGATGAGATTTCCGTAAATGTTCCGCTCCGATCCTGCACATGTATTCTAAAATAATACTGTCCAAAGCGCTGTTCAGGTGATTTTAGCACCTTGTCATAACGAGGTGTAACAACCTGTTGTCCAGTTACACCCAGCAGCATATTTTTAATGACTGCAGTAACATCAGACATTACAGCTGTAGCAGTCGGTAAGCTTCCTGCCCCAGGCCCGTAAAACATTGTCTCGCCAACAGCTTTTCCGTTAACATAAACCGCATTGTACTCATTTTTCACTGCTGCCAGTGGATGGTTCTCAGGCAAAAATGTTGGCTGTACACTTACTTCAATCTGCTTATCCTGAAAATCTGCAAAGCCGATCAGCTTCATTTTAAGGCCAAGCTGCCTCCCAAACTGGAGGTCCTCTAAGGCCAGACCATCTATCCCATCAACCTCTACATCCGCTAGATCTACGGATGTTGAAAAAGCAAGTCTGGCAAGGATCGCCATTTTTCTGGCGGCATCCAATCCACCTACATCCCCTGTAGGATCAGCCTCAGCAAAGCCTAGCTCCTGAGCTTCTTTTAATGCATCTTCATAGGCTACTCCTTCATCATCCATTTTCGTTAGAATATAATTTGTAGTCCCATTTACAATTCCCATCACTTTTTCGATTCGGTCTGATGCGAGTCCATCAACTATACCGCCTATAATAGGGATCCCCCCTGCTACACTGGCTTCATAGAACAAGTCACATCCGTTTTGTTTTGCCGCATATTGCAGCTCTGGACCGTGTAATGCCATTAAATCTTTATTTGCAGTTACTACGTGCTTTTTGGCTTTAAATGCTCTTAAAATATGTTCACGCGCTTCATCAATACCACCCATGACTTCAATAATGATGTCAATTTCAGGATCAGCCAACACTGCTTCTGGGTTTGTCGTGAGAGTTGCAGGATTTACTTGTACATCACGATCCTTCTCTACGTCACAAACCAAAATACTTTTGATAGTGACCCCGCACCCCAGCTGATGGACAAGTTCTTCCTGATGTCCTTCAACAATTTGCACCACACCAGAGCCAACTGTTCCTAAACCTAAAAGTCCTACAGATATATTTTTTTCCATAATCTCACCTCATTTTTAATTTGTTACACCTGATTCTAACGGTTGACTTAATTGAAGCGTATCATGCAGCAAATTCACTGCCCTGACTAGATCCATCTCGTGTATTAATACACCTATAGTTGTATGACTGTCAGCTGATTGCAAAATTTGAATATCTTTTTCATTCAGTTCATCTGCAATTTTAGAAGCAATTGGACCGCTTAAAAGATCATTCCCAACTACAGACACCTTTGCACAATTTTCGATTACCTGTGGCGGTTTGCAACCCAGGTCCTTAATGAGACCTATTGCTGTTTGTGTATTAGCCTTTGGAATTGTGAAAAGTAATCCAGTTGAGGATATAGCTGAAAAGTCAACTTGAATCCCTGTATCTGATAACTTCTTAAAAATTTGATCGCGATGCTCTTTCTTTTCAATCTTAAAATGGGTTAACGCCGACTTATGAGCAATACCAGTAATTGATTGTTCAGGACCAAAATCTGTGATCAGCGTTCCATTTTTTGTCTCATAAGTAGAACGTACATGTAGTGGTACATTCGCCACTCTGGCAATCTCAACAGCACTTGGATGAATCACTTTCGCGCCTTGATTTGCCAAGTTACAGCTATCCGAGTAGGTCGCACGTTTTAACTGCCTTGCCGACTTGACTATTCTCGGATCTGCAGTCATAATCCCGTTGACATCCGTAAAGATTTCAATTTTTTCCGCATTTAGGGCCACTCCTAATGCTGCTGCAGTCGTGTCACTTCCACCTCTGCCAATCGTCGTAATCTCTCCATCAGTTGTTTGCCCCTGAAAACCCGCAACAACTACTACATCGAAGTTATTTAGCTCTTTTTCCAGGCGGGTTGTATCCACATTCTTAATCTCCGCTTGTGTAAATTCTGCTGTTGTCATGATTCCAGCCTGACCGCCAGTGAGTGCAGTAGAATTAATATGATTTTTTTGCAGTTCATTTGATAAAACAATACTTGCAATTGTTTCTCCGCACGACATCAACAAATCCATTTCACGTTCATTGTGAAAAGGTACCGACCAGTCAACAAGATTTAGCAATGTATCTGTTGCATAAGTGTCAGGCTGGCGCCCCAATGCTGACACAACCACAACCAACTTATACTGCCTTTCAACTGCATATTTAATATGCGAAATAACTTTAGAAATGCTCTCTTCTGATTGTAATGAGGTACCTCCAAATTTCTGAACTAAAACTGTCATCTCGACCCTCCCTAAATTTTTTCCGGTTCTGTCCTCTCCATAATTTCAATGGAGCCTGCTAGGATATTAGAAAACTTGGCATTCGCCAAGCCTTAATATAGATAAGCCTTAGTTGCGCTTATGCAGTAAGAAAGAATTTATACTTTCTTAACTGCTAAATAAAAAAGACCCTTCTCTTCCCATAATCCTGCATAAGTTCAGAATTAATGGGGAGAAAAGAGTCTACTTTTCACGGTTCCACCCAGGTTTATAGCAATCTCGCGACTACTACCTTGTGAAGCTGTCGAACAGCCCGTTTTGATAACAGGTGCATTTGATTGCACCTGGCCAAGTCTAATAAGATAACCCGTTCAACTTAGCACTCGGAGATGGTTTCAGAACACTTGTATTTCCAGGCTTCCAGCAACCCCAGATCTCTGTTAATACAAATCACATGTTCCTTCGTTCTCGTCAATGAGTTAATTTTATTCTTTTATAAGATGTGTATTTCATTTATTGAATATTTGATATTGCCGATAATCATATAACGTTTTACGCAGTTGGTCAACAGCTTTTTCTAATTTTTTAATATCTTTTCTAATAAATTGTAATTGTATGCGGTTGCAATGTCTGTGGCATAAGGAAAGCTACACAATATTACAATATTATTACACTGCTAATGTGCTGCAGCAAAGAAACCCAGGAAGTGACAGGCACCACATATTAATTCAGTCACATTGTTGCGGGTTTGGTATATTTTAATGTAAGGATAATGGTATACTAATTTAGAAAAATATCACACTAGGAGGTTCCCACATAATGAGCAACTTCCCAATTTTCGATGGGCATAACGATACACTTTTGAGTCTTCATTTACCTGAAGAAGCGAAAGAACGATCATTTTTCAAAGAGAGCGACATAGGACATATTGATTTTCCCCGAGCCAAAAAAGGCAATTTCGGTGGTGGTTTTTTTGCAGTATGGACACCTAATGACGGCTATGAAGTTAATCCTGAAGACCATGTAACATCAGATGGATACGATATACCACTTCCACCACCAATTAAACATAAAAAAGCATTGGCCAACACAAATACGTTTGCTGCTGGCTTGTTTCGACTCGAAAACGAATCAGATGGAAAATTTAAGGTAGTTCGCAATGCAACTGAACTGGCACATTGTCTTAAAAACGACGTCATGGCTGCTGTGCTTCATATAGAAGGCGCTGCAGCCATTGATACAAATTTTGATACACTGCACGTTTTATATAAAGCTGGACTGCGTTCACTTGGAATCGTATGGAGCAGACCAAACGTCTATGGTGAAGGTGTTCCCTTCCGCTACCCATCATCCCCTGATATTGGGTCTGGACTTACTGAGACCGGCAAGCTGCTTGTTCGTGAATGTAATAAACTAGGCATCATGGTCGACACGACACACTTGAATGAAAAGGGATTCTGGGATGTTGCGCAAATTACAGATGCACCTATCGTAGCAACTCATTCTAATGTACATGCACTTTGTCCAATATCACGTAATCTGACAGACAAGCAGTTAGAAGCTGTTGCACAATCAAATGGTGTAGTTGGTATCAATTATGCGGTGAACATGCTTCGTGAAGACGGTGGAACTGATACGGATATTTCGCTGGATTTAATTGTTCGCCATGTCAGCTATATAGCTGACAAGTTCGGTATAGACCATGTCGCTCTCGGGTCTGATTTTGATGGTACAACCGTACCAGACGAACTCAAAGACGTTACTGGTTTACCCAAACTTGTTGCACGACTACAAGCACACGGATTTAACGATGATGAATTACGAAAAATCACCCACGGAAACTGGATCAGGGTACTGAGTGAAACGTGGAAATAGGTGGTGCAGTGCCTGTCACTTCCCGATTTTTGTCAAACTTTGTCGAACAACATAAATATCTACCAATACAAAGCAGCCGTCATGTAATAACGGCTGCTTTCTATCTTACTTATTAAATATCCCTAATCTACCAATACGCTCTACCGCTTCCTCCAGTCGTGCTTCGGAATCAAGCAGACCAACACGAACATAGCCTTCCCCATTTGACCCAAAACCATTTCCAGGAGCAACAACCACATGTGCTTTTTCCAGCAATAAATCAGCAAATTCTTCTGAAGTATAACCAGTCGGGACAGGTAGCCAGGCAAAGAACGTACCCTTTGGCGCGTCCGCTTCCCAGCCGATTCTATCCAATGCAGCAATGAATCGCTCCCGACGATTTGCATATGTATCAACCAAGTATTGCGCTGCGGTCTGATCACCAGTCAACGCTTCTGCAGCAGCTTCCTGTACTGCTCCAAACAAACTGACATACATGTGATCCTGCACAAGGTTAATGCTCTCAATAACAGAAGGATTTCCTACAGCAAAAGCAACTCGCCATCCAGCCATACTATAGGCTTTTGATAACGTATAGATCTCGACCCCGACATCTTTTGCACCAGCTGATTGCAGAAAACTAACTGGCTTTTCCTCTTCAAATCCAATTGTCGCATAGGCAAAATCATGCACAACACAAAAATCATGCTTATTCGCTAGTTCAATCGTTTCATCAAAAAACTCTTTACTTGCGGTTGCTGCAGTCGGATTGTTCGGGTAGTTTAAAAACATCAGCTTCGCCCGTTCAAGTTCTTCCTCACTTATCTCACTGTAATCAGGCAAAAATCCGTTCTTCCTAAGCAGTGGCATAAACGCTGTTTCAGCATCAGCCATTGCCGTGCCTGACATGTAATCCGGATATCCCGGGTCAGGCAGCAATGCCAAATCACCGGGGTTCAACAAACACTGACTCAATTCCACAAGCCCTGTTTTTGCCCCAAACAAAATAGCTACTTCTGTTTTCGGATCTATCGTTACACCGTACTCCCTTTGGTAAAAGTCTGCTACAGAGTCTTTTAAATACTGGAACCCTTGAAACGGTGTATACTTATGATTTCTCGGTTTTTCTGCACCCTCCTGCAGTGCCTTCACTATATGCTCAGGTGTCGGCAGGTCCGGGTTTCCCTGTCCAAGAACTATAACATCATGACCCTTTTCTTTCATAGATTGCGTCTTCTTAACCAGCTTCGCAAAAAACTGTTCAGGCAACCGCCTCAGCATATCTGATTGCTCAAATTTTCTCACACGAACCACTCCCCAATCCCAGATTAAGTTTTATCGTAACGATGTTTCCCGGGATTGTAAAGGGAGCCCACAATAAATTTACGATGCAAATATCCTTTGTTCTCCCGCTAATTTTTGAATCATCGGAAGCATCCCAATATCCAAGTTACCGCCACTAACAATCACTCCACAATTTCTGGAGCGAATTCTGTCATGATATTTAAACAGTGCTGCAAGTGACGCAGCACCTGCCCCTTCCATTAACGTTTTATTACGTTCAAGCATATAAACAATTGCTGAGGCAATTTCCTCATCGCACACTGTTACAATATCATCGACATACTTTCGGATAACCGGTAATGTATTTTTCCCTGGCTGTTTCACTGCAATACCCTCTGCTATTGTTTTAACAGATGTAAGTTTTTCATTCACGTTACGATGAAAACTTTTATGCATGGCAGCAGCTCCATTTGCCTGGACACCGATCACTCTGATATTGCGATTGATATGTTTTGCAGCTGTCGCGATGCCGCTAATTAATCCGCCACCACCAATTGGTACCAAAATCGTGTCAATCCTGTCTTCCTGACGCAACATTTCCATCGCAATAGTCCCTTGCCCTGCCATAACGTCATAATCATCAAATGGATGTATATACGCTGCTCCAGTTTCTGCTTTTCTTTCTAATGAAGCCTCAAATGCCTCTTGGAATGATTCACCAATAAGAACAACCTCTGCTCCATATGCCTTAGTGGCATTGATTTTTGCAAGCGGCGTTCCTTCTGCCATAAATATCGTCGTCTTCACTCCCAATTTAGCTCCTGCATAAGCTACACCTTGTGCATGATTCCCTGCTGATGCAGTAACCACGCCATTTTGTAACTGTTCCTTTGGAAGCTGCATTAGTTTAAAGGTTGCTCCTCTAAATTTGAACGCACCTGTTTTCTGCTGATTTTCCATTTTAAAATACACGTTTTTCCCGACCATTTGATTGGTGGTAGACGAGGTTAGTAACGGTGTGCGATGGACAAAAGGCTCGAGCCGCTTCCATGCATTGTAAACCGTTTCGCCAGTTAAGAAATTCCCAAGGTTTACACTCCTTTTTATTATAAAACTGTTTTTTGCTGTTTAATGCCTAATAGAAATATACTAGACATCCCTACAAGCACCATGTCTTCGCTTTCGAAATATCTTCCCCACAAGAGTCTCACAGAGTTCCCCCTGCTAAAGTGTGCAAAAACCAGCGGAGGAAATACATGGAGACTCCTGCGGGAATAGCAACAGCTGAAGATCCCGCAGGAAGCGGTTTTTGCTTCCGAGGAAGCTGAAGCGTTACCCGCGGAAAGCGGAATGTATTTCCGTAGCGGTGTCACAGCACTTAAATTATCTTTCTACATCACAGTTTATATAAAACCAGCCTAACTAAAATAGCAGTTATTCACTATCTGCCCTCAAACGCAGTGATTTTAGCTTCATGATGCAACGTAAGAGCGATATCGTCCCAGCCATTTAACAGCTTTTCTTTATGGTAGTTATCAATCGAAAATGGAACTGTTCGTTTATCATCAACAATCTGCTGATTTTCCAAATCCACTTGCAAATAAAGTGCTGATTCTTCCGCTTGTTTCATCCATTCACTTACTTGTTTTTCATCCATCTGCACTGGAATAATCCCATTCTTCAAGGCGTTATTATAAAAAATATCGGCAAAACTAGGGGCGATAATTACCCGAAACCCATAATCCAGCAACGCCCACGGTGCATGTTCACGTGATGATCCGCACCCAAAATTTTCACCGCCCAATAAGATAGAGGCATCCGCATATGCATTTTGATTCAAAATAAAGTCATACCGTTGCTTGCCATTATCATCAAACCGCCAGTGATAAAAGAGAAATTGTCCGAATCCGGTTCGTTCGACACGTTTCAAAAACTGCTTTGGGATAATCTGATCTGTATCAACATTTGTACGATTTAATGGAAATACTTTTCCAGTATGCTTTTGAATTGCTTCCATAACCACTCACCTCCTATTGCAGTGCCCCTGCATATTGACGTACATCCACAAAATGACCTTCAATCGCAGCAACAGTCGCCATTTCCGGGCTAACCAGATGAGTTCTGGCACCATTTCCTTGCCGCCCCTCAAAGTTGCGGTTCGACGTTGAGGCACACCTTCCACCAGGAGGAACAATGTCATCATTCATAGCTAGACACATACTGCAGCCAGCCTCTCGCCATTCAAACCCAGCTTCTTTGAAAATAAGATCAAGTCCCTCTTCTTCCGCTTGCCATTTCACTTTAAATGATCCTGGAACAACAATCGCTCTAACTTTTGGATTCACTTTTCTACCTTGAATAACTGATGCAGCTTTTTTCAAATCACCCAATCGTGAATTGGTACAGGAACCGATGAACACATGGTCAATTTCAATTGAGGTAATTGGCTGATTTTCCTTTAATCCCATATATTCCAACGCTCGTTCCAAGTCCTCTTTATACTCTGCATCATTTACTGACGGAGTGGAACCATTTACAGGTACACACATACCAGGATTTGTTCCCCATGTTACTTGCGGTTCAACTTCAGCTGCCTTAATTGTTACGGTCTCATCATAAACTGCACCTTCATCAGTAGCGAGCTTCAGCCATTCACCAGTAAGCTGATCAAATTCCTCACCTTCAGGCACATGTGCCCGGCCGCGCAGGAATTCAACAGTTTTTTCATCCGGACTGATCAAGCCAGCTCTTGCACCAGCTTCAATCGACATATTGCAAACAGTCATCCGACCTTCCATAGACAAATTCCGAATCGCATCTCCGGTATACTCAATTACGTATCCTGTGCCAAACCTAACGCCATATTTCCCGATAATAGCTAGTATTAAATCCTTCGCTGTCACACCTGGACCAAGATCTCCATCCACATGGACATTTAGCGTCTTTGGTTTTTCCTGCCACAATGTTTGCGTCGCCAAAACATGCTCAACTTCACTTGTTCCAATTCCAAAGGCCAATGAACCAAAAGCGCCATGTGTAGAGGTATGACTATCTCCGCAAACAATCGTTTTTCCCGGCTGTGTCAACCCAAGTTCCGGACCAATCACATGAACAATCCCCTGATCAGGATGATACATATCTGCAAGAGTAATACCAAAGTCCATGCAGTTCTTTTTCAACCTTTCCATCTGTTTTACCGAAATTTCATCCTTTATTACATCACGGTTTTTCGTTGGAACATTATGGTCCATCGTTGCATAAGTCAGGTCCGGCCGACGTACTTTGCGATCAGTCAGCCGTAATCCTTCAAATGCCTGTGGTGACGTAACTTCATGAACAAGGTGCAGATCAATATACATAAGACTCGGTTTTCCTTCTTCATCATGGACAACATGCTTATTCCAAATTTTTTCTACAATCGTTTCGGGCTTCCCCATTAGGAATACCTCCTCTCTCTTTAAAAATATGAACTGCAAATACTGTCTGAAACGCTTTTAGTCGTGATATTTTCTATAACTGCCTCTGTCATCTCGGCGGTACCAACAAGTTTTCCGCCTTCTCTATTCAAATCAGCTGTATGATAGCCTTCATTTAACGTATCATTTACTGCTGATTCAATCTCAGCAGCCTCCTCTTCCATGTTAAAAGAATGGCGAAGCATCATAGCCGCTGACAGAATCATCCCAATTGGATTGGCCATTCCACGTCCTGCAATATCAGGCGCAGAACCATGAACTGGCTCGTAAAGACCGACACCGTCTGAACGTACACTTGCGGACGGCAGCATTCCAAGCGAACCTGTTAAAACGGATGCCTCATCACTTAAAATATCGCCAAATAAATTCTCCGTAACCATAACGTCAAACTGATCAGGACTAGTAACAAGCTTCATTGCAGCAGCGTCAACAAGCAGATGGTCCACCGTTACATCTGGATACTGCTGTCGCTTTTCCTCGACAACTTCCCGCCAAAGACGGCTTGATTCCAGCACATTTGCTTTATCCACTGAAGTTAAATGCTTTCGTCGTTTTCGTGCACTTTGGAATGCTTTATCCACAATCCGTTCAATTTCATAGCGCTGATAATAAAGAGTATCAACAGCCGCCTGCCCATTTTCTCGCCGTTCACTAGGCTGCCCAAAATATAGACCACCTGTTAATTCACGAATGATTAAAATGTCACTTCCACTGATAACTTCTTGCTTCAGTGGAGAAACATGTTCTAATGCCGGAAAACTCTTGATTGGCCGCAAATTCGCAAACAGACCCAATTGTTTCCTAATTCCAAGTAATCCTTTTTCAGGCCGCTTGTTTGCCGGGAGATTATCCCACTTCTTTCCCCCAACAGACCCTAGTAATACAGCTTCAGCCTGCTGGCAAGCCTTCAACGTATCATCCGGCAGCGGGTTGCCATAGCGGTCAATCGCATCTCCACCTATGGCATGTTCATGAAAAGCAAAACGGTGGCCGTATTCTGTAGCAACCGTATTCAGTACTAACTTCGCTGACTCCATCACTTCTTTACCAATACCATCTCCTGGCAGCAAAACAACCTGTTTTTTCATTTAATATCCTCCTTTAACAGCCTCTTCTTTCGGCTTTGATATATGATATTGAATCATGTAGCGGTTCACAGCATTTAAAAAAGCATTTGCCGACGCCTCAACAACATCCTGTGCTGTTCCACGTCCATTCATTGATTCTCCATTTACCAAAAGCTGTACATGTGATTCAGCAAGTGCATCTTTTCCGCGTCCAACTGAGTTCAGTTGATAATCAACTAATTGCAATTCCTGTTCGATTAAGCTATCCAATGTGTTATATAGTGCTTCAACACTTCCCTGACCTGTACGAGCATTCTGAACCTTATTCCCGTCAGGAGTAGTCAAGGATACTGTCGCTGTAGGAATATTCGCTGTACCATATTGCACCTGGAACATTTCCATTAGATACTTAGCTGCACCAGATTGATCTGTCTGTATTTCCATCAAAATTGTAAAAATATCATCGTCCGTTACTTCTTTCTTACGATCAGTTAGTTGTTTAAATTGATAGAATGCCTTTTTCAAATTTTCCTCAGCTAGCTCAAACCCCAGTGACTTAACTTTATCCTGGAACGCATGACGCCCGGAATGTTTTCCAAGAAATAGTGTATTTGACTGAACTCCAACCATTTCTGGTGTAATAATTTCGTATGTTTCCTTGTTTTTTAGAACGCCATCCTGATGGATACCAGCTTCATGTGAAAATGCATTACGGCCAACAACAGCCTTATTTGCCTGGACAAACATTCCAGATAACTTCGCAATAAGGTCACTCGTACGCTTTATCTCGTTCAATTTCAGTCCAGTTGTATAAGGATATTGATCAGAGCGAATTTCGAATGCTACAGCCAATTCTTCTAATGATGCATTACCAGCACGTTCTCCAATACCATTTATCGTTCCTTCTACCTGAGTAGCACCGTTTTCCACAGCAGCAATCGAATTGGCAACCGCCATACCCAAATCATTATGGCAGTGACAGGATAAATCTACCTGATCAATATTAGGTACTGTTTCTTTAATAAATTGAAATAGCTCCCCATATTCTTTTGGAGTCGTGTAACCGACAGTATCTGGTAAATTAATCACTGTGGCACCAGCATCAATCACTTGCTCAATTATCTGTGCAAGGAAATTCCAGTCTGACCGCGAAGCATCTTCAGCTGACCACTCCACTTGCGGGAACTTTTGCCTTGCATATGCGACGATATCTACCGCTGTTTCAATCACTTGCTCAGGTGTTTGTTTCAGCTTATATGTCATATGAATCGGTGAAGTTGCCAAAAAGATATGAAGGCACGGTTCTTCTGCATATTTCAGCGCATCCCATGCCGTGTCGACATCTGATTTCACTGCCCTTGCAAGTCCCGTAACCGATGTTCCTTTGATGGTTTCAGCAATTGCTTTTACTGCTTCAAAGTCACCCTGGGAAGAAGCAGGAAAACCTGCCTCCATCCGGTCAACACCCAATTTCTCAAGCTGTCTGGCGATTTCCAGCTTCTCAAGTTTATTTAAATTTACTCCCGGTGATTGTTCACCGTCTCTCAAAGTCGTATCAAAAATTTTAATTTGTGACATGCACATTCACATCCTTTTGCTTTTCTTTTGTTGCTTGTAATGGCTGTTTTACAAAAGGCATTAAATCACGGAGCTCCTTTCCAACTTTTTCAATCGGATGCTGGTTTTCCAAGGCATTGATTGCATAGAATTGAGGACGGTTTGCCTTATTTTCCAAAATCCAGCCTTTCGCGAATTCACCTGATTGAACTTCAGAAAGCACTTCTTTCATGCGGGCTTTTGTTTCATCGTTGATGACTCGTGGTCCTGAAACAAAATCACCCCATTGCGCGGTATCAGAAACTGAATAACGCATATTTTCAAGTCCACCTTCATAAAGCAGATCTACAATCAGTTTCACTTCATGCATACATTCAAAATAGGCTACTTCAGGCTGATACCCTGCTTCAGTCAATGTCTCAAACCCAGCTTTTATTAAATTTGTAAGTCCACCGCAAAGTACTGCTTGCTCACCAAACAAATCTGTCTCCGTCTCTTCCTGAAATGACGTTTCAAGAACACCCGCTCTTGCTGCGCCAATTCCTTGAGAATAGGCAAGTGACAGTTGCTTGGCATTGCCGGTAACATCCTGGAAAACACCATACAATGCTGGGACTCCAGCACCTCCCTCGTAAGTCCGGCGAACCAGATGTCCTGGACCTTTTGGAGCAACAAGGAAGACATCAACATCTGAAGGTGGAACAATTTGATTAAAATGAATGTTAAACCCGTGCGCGAACGCCATTGCATTACCCGACTGCAAGTTTGGCTTAATGCTTGCTTCGTAAACCTCTGTCTGATGTTCATCCGGCAGCAGCACCATAACAACATCAGCAACCTTAACAGCATCAGCAACAGAATAGACCTTAAAGCCGTCTTCCTCTGCTTTTTGCTGCGATTTTCCTGGCCTTAGACCAACTACAACGTCATACCCGCTCTCTCTAAGGTTTAATGCATGTGCATGCCCTTGTGATCCGTAACCTACCACCGCGATTTTCTTTTCCTGCAATACCTGCTTATCGATTTCTTTTTCATAATATACTTTTGCCATCTGAAACATCCTCCTCAAAGTTTTTTTAATTTAACATTCTTTACACTGGAAACGAATTGATTTCGGTTACCTGCTGGGGCTGCTGCCCTCTTAGGAATGCAGTTACACCAGTTTTGGAAAGCTCTTTAATTCCGTATGGCCTTAATAATGAAATTAACGCTTCAACCTTATCAGGTTTACCGGTGACCTGAATCGTCAGGCTTTCCCGGGAAACGTCAATGATGGATGCCCGAAACGGAGTAATTACTCCTTGAATTTCTGCACGCAATTGGCCGCTCCCTTTCACCTTTATCAATGCTAGTTCCCTTGCAACAATCGCCTTTTCTGTAATATCCGATACTTTCAATACATCAATTTGTTTGTTGAGCTGTTTGGTCAGCTGCTCCAGTTTCTGATGATCACCTACCTCGACAACAAAGGTCATTTTCGATATGCCTTCTGTTTCGGATGCACCAACTGAAATACTTTCGATGTTAAATTGCCGCTTATGCATCATCCCGGTTACTCGATTTAGTACGCCTCCTCGATTTTGAACTGTTGCACTTATAATTCGTCTCATTTTGTCACCCCTACCATTTCGTGAATTCCTTTTCCTGGGGCAATCATCGGATACACATTTGATAATTGAACAACTCGGCAATCAACAACAACCGGACCATCATATGCAAAAACTTCCTGCAATCTTTCTGTTACATCCGCTTCCTTGTCGATCTTCATCCCACGGATCCCGTAACTTTCAGCTAGTTTCACAAAATCAGGATTTGATGAAAAAACTGATTCAGAGTAACGTTCCTCATAAAAACTTTCCTGCCACTGCCTTACCATTCCGAGCGCCTCATTATTAACAATGATTACTTTAACAGGTAGGTTTCGTTCCTTAACTACAGAAAGTTCCTGAAAAGTCATCTGAAAGCCTCCGTCACCTACTAACGCAACAACAAGATCCTTAGGCGCTCCAAGTTGTGCACCAATTGCAGCGGGAAATCCGAATCCCATTGTTCCGAGACCTCCTGATGTCACCCAACGATTTGGTTTTTCCATTTTATAAAATTGCGCTGCCCACATTTGATGCTGTCCGACGTCAGTCGTAACAATTGCTTTTCCTGACGATTGTTTATAAACCTGTTCTATCAGCCATTGTGGCGATATTTCTTTATCCGACTGTTCATACCACAAAGGATAATCTGTTTTATTTACTTGCAGCTTTTTCAGCCAAGGTTCATGATGCATAGCCGGAACAGCCTTTTCCAGTAACATCTTCAACGCTTCATCCGCATCAGCAACAACAGGAATTTCCGTCTTAATATTCTTGCCGATCTCAGCAGGGTCAATATCAATATGTGCAACCTTCGCATTCGGCGCAAAATGTTTTAAGTTTCCGGTCAAGCGATCATCAAACCTTGCACCAATATTAATTAATAAGTCACTTTCATAAATCGCCATATTCGCCGCGTAAGTTCCATGCATTCCGCCCATTCCAAGTGATAACTTCTCTGATCCCGGATAAGTTCCTAGACCAAGTAATGTTGTTACTACCGGTAGCTGATGTTTCTCCGCAAACTGCTTTAAGTTCTCCGACGCATTTGCAAATTGAACACCCGCTCCAGCGAGAATAACCGGTTTTTCCGCACGGCTTAGAGCGTCAGCTAGTTTAACAATTTGTAACGGGTTAGGCTTTTTGGTTGGCTGATATCCAGGTAAATGAAAATCACTGGAAAATGTCTCTGTCGTTACAGCTGCTGATACATCTTTAGGTATATCAATCACAACAGGTCCTGGTCTTCCTGAAGCAGCAATATAAAAAGCTTCTTTCACGATCCTGGGTATTTCAGATACACGTTTTACTTGATAATTGTATTTGGTAATTGGAGTCGTAATCCCCAGCACATCCGACTCCTGAAAAGCATCCGTTCCAATTACACCACTTGCTACCTGCCCGGTAAATACGACTAGCGGTAACGAATCCATCATCGCGTCGGTAATACCTGTTATCAGGTTCGTTGCTCCCGGTCCAGATGTCGCCATCACAACGCCTGGTTTACCCGTAACCCTTGCATACCCTTCAGCCGCATGAACCGACCCCTGTTCATGCCGTGACAGCACATGCTGAAAAGATGCTTGACTTCGATACAACGCATCATAAATTGGGAGTACCGCCCCGCCTGGATAACCGAAAATTGTATCGGCACCAGCCTCTACAAGAGCATTCATCAACACATCAGCACCGGTCATCTTTTCTGTTACACTTACCATTTCAGGTTTCGCCTCCACTTTCACTATTGCATGCCTCCTTAAAATTAATTTTTTAGAAAACTTGGCTTATCGCCAATTTAGCAAGCCTTAGTTGCAATTATGCATAAGAAAGCTTTTTATACTTTCTAAAATTGCTTATAAAAAAAAAGACCCTTCTTTCCCCACACACCTGCCAATAAGCAGAATGAATGGGGAGAAAAGAGTCTCTTTTCACGGTACCACCCAAGTTTACAGCATCCTCACGAATCCTGCCTCACTAAGCTGACAAACAGCTTTTTTTGATAACAGGTATACCCGTGTATACCTGACAGAATCTAATTGGGAGCTTTATTTGCAACCCTTTCAATTCTGCACTCAGGGACGATGTCAGAACAACATGTAATTCCGGGCTTACAGCAACCCCGGATCTCTGTAAAAACATGGGCCATGTTCCTTTATTCCCATCATCGAGTTGATGATATTATTTGTATCTGAAAATTTGATATTGTCGATAATATTATACCGTTTCACAGCAAAGGTCAACCACTTTTTGAAAATTTTTTGATACTTTTGATTAGTCAAATAGTTTGAATGCGTTTACATTATGATTGCGATAAGAATTTCGTGCATATATTACATTTACATTACAGTGTAAAAGGGGAGATTTGTCCGCTATAAGGTTGAAGTTTTTTGATATCTGGTTGAAGTTCTCGATATTGGGATGAAGTTCAGATATCCGGTTGAAGTTCACATTTAGGTCGATATATTCATTTTCCAGTTGATAAACTAAATTTCAAGTCGATATCCTTCCATTACCGTTGATAAACCATACATCTGGTTGATATATCCGGTTTCAGGTTGATAAGGCAAATTTCAAGTCGATACCCTTCCTTTTCGGTTGATATATCCAATTTCCGGTTGATAAACATATCCGATCGAAGTTCTATAGATTCTTAACCACCAAAAAATAACCCCGGTATTATCCGGGGCATCAAAAAACTATTTAAAATCAGTCACTGCTCCTTTTGAAGAACAAGAAACCGTATGAGCATATTTACCTAAGACACCTTTTTTATACATAGGTGGAGCCGTCCATTCATCTCTGCGGCGCTGTAATTCATCTTCAGAAATCTCAAAAGAAATTTCCTTTTGCTCCGAATCAATCGTAACAAGATCATTTTCTTGTAAAAGCGCTACTGGACCGCCATCCTGTGCTTCTGGTGCAATATGACCTACTACAAGACCATGTGTACCACCGGAAAATCTGCCGTCCGTCAACAATGCCACTTTTTCACCAAGTCCCTTACCAACAAGCAAACTTGAGATTGACAGCATCTCAGGCATACCGGGGCCACCTTTTGGACCGACATAGCGGATGACTACCACATCACCCTCAGCAATCTTATTCTCACTAATTGCCGCCGAAGCCTCGTTCTCCGTATTAAACACACGTGCCGGACCAGTATGACGACTGACTTTCACACCGGAAACTTTCGCTACTGCGCCGCGTGGGGCTAAATTACCTTTCAGAACAATCAATGGACCATCCGCACGCTTAGGGTTATCAAATGGCATAATTACTTTCTGATCATCCTGCAATGGAGGTGCCTCAGCTAAATTCTCGGCAACTGTTTTTCCAGTTACCGTCAAACAATCCCCGTGCAAATACCCTTCTTCATAAAGAAGCTTCATGACTGCCTGCACACCACCTGCATTATGTAGATCCTGCATCACATATTTGCCACTTGGCTTCATATCAGCAAGGTGCGGTACTTTCGGTTGCATCCTGTTAAAGTCATCAATGGTCAGATCAACATCAATCGCATGGGCCATCGCCAGCAAATGAAGGACCGCATTTGTCGATCCGCCCAATGCCATCACTACCGTTATTGCATTCTCAAATGCTTTTTTAGTCATAATATCTTTTGGATAAATACCTTTTTCCAGTAAATGATACACAGCTTCACCTGCAGCAGCGCAATCAGCTGCTTTTTCCTTTGATTCAGCAGGATTCGACGAACTACCAGGCAAACTCATGCCCATTGCTTCCACAGCTGACGCCATCGTGTTCGCCGTATACATCCCACCACAGGCACCGGCACCAGGACATGCATTACATTCAATCGCTTTTAATTCCTGATCATCAATGTCACCGTTGCTGTGTTTACCAACTCCTTCAAACACCGACACAATATCAATATCTTTTCCACCGTGGGAACCAGGGGAAATTGTTCCGCCATATACGAAAACAGACGGTACCTCGCTATTAGCAATCCCAATCATACAACCGGGAATATTTTTATCACAGGCACCAATTGCCACAAGTCCATCTAAGCTTTCTGCACCAGTCACCGTTTCAATAGAATCTGCAATAAGATCCCGGCTTGGAAGTGAATAACGCATACCACTCGTACCCATGGAAATACCATCAGAAACAGTTATCGTGTTAAACATAAGTGGAACACCGCCAGCTTCTTTAGCACCTTTCTTGGAACTCATCGCCAAATCGTTCAGGTGGATGTTACAGGGCGTTACCTCACTCCACGTACTTGCAACACCAATCATTGGCTTTTTAAAATCATCATCCGTAACACCAACTGCACGAAGCATCGCACGGTTCGGTGCTCTCAAAAAACTATCACTGAAAACATTACTCTTTATCCGTAAGTCTTTTCCCATAACAAGCCCCACCTTTCTTTTGTAAAACTATTCTAATAATTTAATATAAAATTCTACCACTAACAGCTGAAAATGAAAAGGTATTTTTTAGAATAATGATGCAAAGATAGAGAGGAAGACTTAATATGAAAATGATAGAATAGTGCTAAATTGCTTAGAAAACTTGACATTCTTTAAAGAAATTTTTATGAAAGCGTATTTTGCTTTCTTAGGACCCCTTATACTTGAAGTGTAAGGCCATAATGGCGAGTGAGTTAGTTCACCTAGGCAGTTGGAAAGTATTTCTTAACTGACTGCTACAAAGTAATACTGCTAGATATGCTATCCTACCCTTAATTTTGGTAACTTAAAATAATTTTGTATTAGCTGTTTTTTTCATAGATGACTTTAGCCGTAATCAAATCAAAAATACCTATACCAACAGACTTAAACAATAAAGTTTTGTCCGAAATATCGTTCGGCCTATGTCGTTCCTTAATCATTTCTTCTAATGACATTGTACTGCTTTCATTTGCTCCAAATTGTTTCGCTCGAATCATATCCCCCGACTCGTGGAATGCACTAGATGCATCAACATAAAACTCATCTACTGCTGATAGAAAAGAATCAGGAAGTTCCTGCATGGAAGGCTTAAAAGATCCAACTGCCACAACTAGTTTCCCCTTCCAAACCGATGGCTCCATATTAGGCAAGACCGGTGTTTTGGATGTTGTCGTAGTAATAACAATATCTGAATTTATGATTAGTTCGGCCAATCCAGCCTCCTGTACAGTTAAATCAGGGAACTCTTTTTCTGCTTTTGAAATAAAATCATTTAATTTTTTGCTACTGCGATTATAGACATATACTGTTTCAATTGTTCTCACAGCGCATGCTGATTGCAAATGACTCCATCCTTGGGTACCCGTGCCAATAATTCCAATCGAGGAGGCATGCTGATCTGATAGATATTTCATCCCAAGTCCACCAAGTGCCCCAGTACGTAATGCAGTTATTGGCATTGCATCAAACGTCATAAGAGGTTCAAGTGTTTTACGATTATAAAGCACCATTAACCCATGTATCGTCGGCTTATCCAGCTTCGTATTGTTGGGTGCAACACCTACTAATTTTGTTGAATAGTAATCCCCATAAAATGCCGGCATTAATAACGCTGTGTTATCCTCATCATCAATATGCATGCGATCAGGAGTTATCTCATTACTAGACTTATCCTGCAGGTAATAGTCTTCGATAGAACTTATTACTTCCCTCATCGATATCGCTTTGTTTATTTCTTTACTTGATAACATGCCATACGTCCTCCTTTATTTTCATAAAATTATGTATTTTATCTTAACATAATATGTAAACAACCATCCTATTTCAGCACAAAATACAGTAGTGTGCAATGTTCGAAACAGCTTGTGTCGAGGCCTGTAATATTATTAATTTTTTTCAGACGATAGATTAACGTGTTGCGATGGATAAATAAATCTTCAGCTGCTTTACTTATATTCATATTGTTATTGCAGTAAGTGATGAAATCATGTTTTAGCTGTGAAAATGCATCATCGTTTATAAGTGGTTTCAAGCGTTGAACAAGTATCTTTTGCATGTTTAAACCCAGCTGATGTGGAAGCATCTCAATTAATATATCCCAATCGAAATAAGAATAAATTTTTGGTGTGATCATGGATTCATGCGAGAATTTTATAAGCGAATCTGCTTCCCAATATGATTGAGCTACATGGTCCAGCGACGAGCAGATATTTCCCGAGGCAATAATTACATCACTGAGTTTATATACCTGAAACATTTCCAACAAATGAATGCTGCAATTCCTAAAGTCATTCATAAACTTCTGAAAATCTTCTTCACTATTAGTACACTTTAAAAATACAATTCTCTCAGTGTTTAAGAACGCACATATATCTTGTTGATTCCCGCTAAATGCGCGAACAATACAGTCCAGTATTGTTTTTTTCATGCGCTCTGGCGGGATATGTCCATGTTTATCTTGCATATTCTTCAATAAATAGTCACCGATATCTATTACAATACAAGTACGCTTCCAATTTGGTTCAATATGAAGCAACTCACAATAATGACTGATTTGTTCATGATTAATAGGTTCATTTAATAGAATATACTGGACAAACGATTCCAATGTCATAGCTTCCAAATTCTCAATTTGAACATGGAGTGTTTCCTGCCACATCATCTCCACATATTTCTTCACCAGATACGCATAGGATTCAACTTCTTGCGGATTTCCAATAATACCAAGGACACCAACAGGCTTGTTTTCAAAATTAAGAGGAACAGCAACTCCTGGCAATACATTATCCATATGGATTGTTTTTTCTTCAGTAAATAAAATGACTTTATTAGCTTTGATAACCTCAATTGAGGGTGTATGTATCGTTCCAATTCGCAAAGGATTTGTATCTCCGATTATATAACCTTGTTCATCACTTACACTAATTGGAAATGGCAATATTTCTGAAACCGTTTTCACTGTATTTTGTGCAAATTGTACAAAGCCTTCCATCACAGTTTCCTCCCTCACATAACCTGTTCACTTTAATATTATCACAATATTTTAAATAATAATACACTTCACTTTCCACTACTAATTTTGTGTAAAGTGCCCATAGACTTTACTGTGAAAAATACGTTATAAATAAAATGTTAAGAATTATCTAACTATTAATCAGAGGTGATTTAATGCAAAAAACATCAGATATCATCATTATTGGCGGGAGTGTAATCGGTTCGAGTGTTGCTTATAACCTGCTAAATGATGGTTACACAGGCAAGATTACAGTTTTTGAAAAAGACCCTATATATGAATTTTCCTCAACGCCTAGAAGTGCTGGAGGCATCCGCCAGTTATTCACCACAGCAATCAACATTCAAATTAGTCGCTACAGTTTAGAACGATACAAAACATTTCCTGAAGACATGGCAATCAACGGTGAAAAGGCTGAAATAGACTTTCAGCAACGAGGCTATTTATTCCTAGCTAAAAATGAAAACATGGATCAATTACAAAAGCAAGCGAACTTACAACGCGAATATGGTGTTCCATCTGAATTTTTGTCACCTGAGGAATTAGTAACCATTATTCCTGAATTAAACACAGATGATTTACAAGGAGGGTTGTATTGTGCAGAAGACGGATATCTTGATCCCTATTCGGTCATGCAAGGCTATGCCAAAAAGGCAAAACAGCTTGGGGCCACTTATGTATATGAACCAGTTGAAACGATAATAAAAAACAATCGGGGTGTTACCGGTGTACAATTAGAAAATGGCGATACATATCACGCACCAATCGTTATAAATTGTGCCGGTCCTTGGGCACCAGCATTAAGTGAAACAATTAACTGTCCTGTGCCTGTTATTCCATTAAAAAGGCAGATTATCCAGTTTGACATTGCAGAACCTTTAACACATAAACTGCCTCTAACTGTTGACCCGACTGGGGTTTATTTTCGTCATGAAGGACAGAGTCTGATTGTAGGGTTCTCGGAAAAAGTCAAACCAGGAATCGACTTTAAATGGTCCCGCGAACTTTTCCTGGAGCAATTATGGCCTATTCTCGGACATCGGATTGATAATTTTCTATACGCAAAGGTCATCAGTGGCTGGGCAGGAATGTACAGCCATAATACAGAGGATCAAAATGCGATTATCGGTGAACATCCAGAAGTAAATGGTTATTATTTAGCCTGTGGGTTCAGTGGACATGGTATGCAGCAGGCGCCAGCTGTGGGTAAAGGTTTGTCCGAATTAATCCGTACAGGAAACTATCAAACACTTAATTTATCACCGCTCCGATTTGAACGTTTTGAAGAAAAAGATTTACTTATTGAAGGTGCAATAGTGTAATCTATATCGACTATAGAAGGAGGATGATTTAACGGTCTCAAGCTAAGATTTATGCACTAGTATTATGTAAGCGATTACAAAAAATGGAGGTTTTACGAATGAATATAATATTAATCGAATTTATTCTGTATTGCTTAGTAATATTGACTATTGGTTACTATTTCAGTAAAAAAAGTAAGACACATTCCGATTTTTTACTGGGTGGAAAAAAGTTACCTGGATGGGCACTTGCCTTTTCCGAACGTGCAACTGGTGAATCAGCATGGTTACTCTTAGGGTATACCGGTTTTGTATTTATGACAGGGTTATCAGGGGTTTGGGTAGCTGCCGGTATCGCAATTGGTATTTTATTTGCCTGGCTATTCCTAGCCAAGAAATTTATGAGGGAGACCAATAAATATAACGTCCTCACACTCCCAGATTACCTTGCAGCACGTTTTGGTGAAAAAGCCAATATTATTCGCTGGCTGACAAGTATCCTTATTGCGGGATTTCTAATGTTTTATGTAGGCGCACAAATGGCTGGTGCTGGCAAAATGCTCTTCACAACATTTGGTATGTCCCCCACAGCTGGCGTTATTCTAGCTACTATTATCATAATTATTATTGCATTTGCTGGCGGTTTTATATCAGTAGTTTGGACAGATATGATTCAAAGTATCATGATGTTAATCACCTTAGTTATTTTACCGATTGTCGCACTTATTTACATTAACACAAACGACTTATCAATCAGTCAATCACTTGCTGATGCAGGTAATTCGTACAATAATTGGTTTGGTGGTTTGACTGGATTTGCTCTTGGCGTATTATTCTTCAACAACTTCTCATGGTTCTTTGGATTTTTAGGGGGACAGCCACAGCTTAGCGCTCGTTTCATGGCCCTTAAAAATGATAAAGAAGCTAATCAAGGCAGTGTAGTTGCAATCATATGGACAGTTCTCGCTTACAGCGGGGCATTCCTAATCGGTATATGTGCAATTGCGATGTATAGTCAGGGATCTTTTGCCGATGTCGAAATCATTCTGCCTACTATGATTCTGGACTTAATGCCTCCTTGGATTGCCGGAATTCTACTTGCAGGAATCTTGGCTGCAATTATCACCACTGCTGATTCACAGCTAATGGTTGTTACAAGTTCTGTCAGTGAGGATATTATTCACAAAGCAATGGGTATCGATTTAACCGAGAAACAATTAATCTGGATCTCGCGTGCTTCTGTTGTATTTTTCGGATTAGTTGGAATGACAATTGCTCTCGTATCTGAATCGTTGCTTTATCTTGTTGTCAGCTGGGCCTGGGCAGGAGTCGGGTGTACACTGTCACCAGCTATTCTAATGACATTTTTCTGGAAACGTTACTCGGGTGCTGGTGTTATTGCTACTATCCTATCAGGCTTAATATCTACATTAATTTGGATTAGCACACCACTTGAAGAAATGATCACATCAAAGTTCTCCACCTTTTTCATAGCTCTATTTTTCGGTATCGTATTTAGCTTATTAATGCCAGATAGGGACGAGAAGATAGAGTTAGGTACAACGGAAGAAGCATTATAATGATTATAGTTGGAGGAAGTGCCTTAGGTGCTTCCTCTTACTATAATAATCGAACCTCAAGTCAAGAAAGTGGCATAAAAAGTAAAATAAATTTTTTCCTGAAAGATGCCACTTTTTTTGTTTCACGTTCGATTGTAGTATAAATAGAACTACTTGATTAATTTAGTTATTCCGATCAGACAAAATCCGCTAAATACCGGCAAATCGCAGGCACCACGCATTTTAATCTGGAGCCATGTATTCGGTGTACTCCCAGGTGGTAATGTATGCATCGGTACAACAAGTTCTTGCTGCAATTCTTCCAGTAAAATAACGGCCTGATTACCATCTTCAATTCGGTCCAATACTCCGGCTGTAATCAGTTCTGAATTGACGTCAGAATCCAGGTAAGTCAATGACAACAAAAACAGTACCAACAGGTAATACTTCCAGACAATATTCATGAGTTGCTCCTTGTTTAACTTTTTTTCTATTATGACAAGATAGATCGCAATTTGCACATAACGATAATTGGAAAAGCGGAGCAGACATCTAAGGGAAAATTAAATTCTTTCCTTAGAAAAAATTAAATTTTCACGTACAAAACTCAGTTCAAAAATCAATTATGATCATTTTGTATATAGATTTTCCCTAATAGCTCTGATACGCTTAAAGATAAGCAATAGTTAGGCGATTGGGGAGACATTAAGATGACCAAAAAATATTTATTTATTCTAATTTTCGCTATTCTGGTAGCATGCGGCCAAAACACAGATCAAGGTTCAACTGATCAACAAAAGGGCACAAACCATTCGGAATCAGTAAAAGATTCATTACAGGATAAGGAGAAACCGAAAGAGCAAGATTCAAACCAAAGCGAAACCGATGGAGCTACCAAACCAATTTCAGATGATAAACCTGTTAAAAAGAGCAATTCATTATCAGATTTGAAGGTTCACTACATCGATGTTGGACAAGCTGACGCTACCCTTTTTCAATATAAGAGTAATGGTGAGCAATACACTATATTATTTGATACTGGAGATTGGCAAGGAAATGAGGTGGCTAACTACCTTTTAGCACAAGGTGTTTCTTCTATCGATGTGCTCATTGTCAGTCATGCTGATGCTGATCACTCCGGGCAATTGGCAGATGTCATGAACACATTTGATGTTGGCGAAGTTTGGATGTCTGGAAATGAAAGTTCATCACAAACATTTCAACAAGGTATGAAAGCTGTTCTGGCAAGTGATGCTGACTACGATGAGCCAAGAACCGGAGACACGTTTGAAATTGGTACGATGGACATAACCGTTCTCCATCCAAGCAGTATTTCTGGCAACACAAACGAAGAATCCATTTCCGCAAAATTCACATATGGCGACATGAGCTTCCTGTTCACTGGCGATGCTGATCGTGATAGCGAAATGGAAATGGTAAACAGCGGAAATAATGTTAATGCTGACATTGTGCAATTAGGACACCACGGATCCAACACATCCAGTAGTCCAGCCTTTATTGATGCAGTAAGTCCTGAAATAGCCATTTACAGTGCAGGAGCAGATAACCAATATGGACACCCTCATGCCGAAGTGATTTCACTTATTCAAAACGCTGGGATCAAATTATATGGTACTGATGTTCATGGAACGATTGTTGTAACAACGGATGGAAAAGACTATACCATCCAAACAAAAGAAGATGGCACAATCAGCCCAAGTAACAGCGATTCCTCAGATAACTCATCCAATAATGATACAAATAATCAATCAACTAGCACGGAAAATAAGACAGCAACTAGGGACTGTATTAACATCAACAATGCATCATCTAATAAATTGCAGGAAATTATCCATATCGGTCCGGCACGTGCAGAGGATTTGATGAAATTACGTCCATATCAATCAGTAGATGATTTAACAGATGTTAGTGGAATTGGTCCATCGCGGATAGCCGATATCAAAAGCCAAGGCTTAGCATGTACAGGAGGATAAAACATGAGAGGAATACTAGATCGATTTGAAGACAATAACAAAGCCGTCATCCTCATTGAGGAAACCAAGGAAGAAGTGGTCATTCCGGTTGATGAATTACCTAATGGCAGCAGCGAAAATACGTACTTCATTATGGAAAAAATAGACGATAAGTACCAGATTGTTTCGATTGATGAAGCAACCACCCAAAAGGAAGCTGAAGAAACATCTGATTTAATGGCAAAATTACGTGCAAAAAGTAAAGGGAGTAAGTTTAAGAAGAAGCAATAATATGAAAAGCCGAAATCCTATATGGACTCCAGCTTTTAGTTTATTTATCGATAAAAATTGACAAAAATCGGGAAGTGACAGGCACCACTACAATTCTTCTTTAATATCATAATTAGGCAATACCAGCACTTCTACTCGTCTGTTTTTTGCCCGATTTTGATCATTGGTGTTCGGTACTAGTGGTTTATGTTCACCAAACCCCTTTGCACTGAATGTTCTTGGGTCAAGTTTGTCATTCTCTAGTATTAAACGCATGAAGTTAACCGCTCGCATGACACTTAAATCCCAATTCGATGAGAATTTACTAGTACGAATTGGCCGTTCATCTGTATGTCCACTGACTACTATTTGATGTGGTGGATCCGTGTACAAAAAGGTTGATATAGCACTTGCAATTTTCCTGCCTTCTCCCCTCACCACCGCGCTTCCAGAATCAAATGTTACATCATTGATAATAGTAACTAATAATCCTTCTCCAGTTAACTTTGTTCCTAACTTTTCGGCAAGATTGTTTTCAGTTATATATTCATTTATTCTCTTCTGCAGCAATTCCAATCTATTTAACTCTTGTTCACTGTCACTTAACTTTTCTTCTTTTTCCTCTTCCTCAGGTTTTTCAGTCTCCTCTTCATCCTCTTCCACATCCTGAGGCATCTCTACTGTGCTATTACTTTCTTCTAGTATCCCATCGCCCCCGGAAAACTCACTATTAAACACGCGAGAGAGCTCCTCATATTTTTTTGCATCTAGCTCACTCATCGCAAATAAAACTATGAATAATGCCAGGAGCAGCGTTAATAAATCCGCATAAGGAAGCAACCAGGATTCACTCATATGAGTTTCATCATTCTTTTTCTTTCTGCGCATCTGATCCCTCCTGGTCTAACTTCGATAACTCTTTTGGAGATAAATATGAACTTAATTTATCCCGAATCAGCTGTGGGGATTCACCATTTGTTATGGATAAGACACCTTCAATTATGATTTGTTTCATCAGCACCTCTTTTTTTGATTTCTCTTTAAGTTTGTTTGCAAAAGGGTGCCACAATACATAACCAGAAAATATACCAAACAGAGTTGCGATAAAAGCCGAAGAGATAGCATGTCCTAAAGCCTCCATGTCATTCATATCACCTAAAGCAGCGATTAAACCGACAACCGCCCCCAACACACCAAGCGTTGGAGCGTATGTACCAGCCTGTGAAAAGACGGAAACACCTTTCTGATGCCTCTCTTCCATAGCGTCAATTTTTTCTAACATAAGCTCTCTAATAAACTCCGTTGATTGCCCATCAACAGCCAACTGGATGCCTGACGACAAAAAACTGTCATCCACCTGTTCTATTTTAGACTCAAGCGATAGTATTCCTTCTTTCCGAGTAAGCTCTGCCCATTCAGTAAATCTATCAACAGTTTGTTTTACATCGTTCTGCTTATCTTCCTTAAATAGTATTATAAATAGTCTCGGTACCTTTTTAATCGTTTCCATTGGAAAAGCAATACACACAGACGCAGCTGTTCCGAAAAATATAATAATAAAAGCAGCAGGATTAACTAACGCTGCGGGATTAACACCTTTAAGTGTCATACCTATCCCAATAGCTAAAAATCCGATAAAAATGCCAATAATTGATGTCTTATCCATCATTATGTACCTCCTTGAAGATAGGGAATAACTGAGAATTCCCGATTTTCCTATAATTAAAAATAGCCTACCAAAAATGATAGACTTTAATTAGCTTAACTACTAATCTTTTCATCCTTTTTCGGTAACCCGGCGATCATAGTCATAAAACCTTAGACCCGTGGCTCTGCGTCCTTACCTTTCAATAAGTTTGCCGTTATCGCAGGTTATTCAACTTTTTTCTCATCAATCAACCCTTATTTTTATTAGAAGTTTCATACTAACTATATCGTTCAAAATTCCGGAAAGTTGAATATCAAAAGGGAAGAAAAAATATTTCGAAAAATTTAACATGTGTTGTGGCCAGTATGATTGCGCCTTCTGATACTCTAAAATCATCTGATACCTTGAAAAAAATAAAGAAAATGCTTATAATAAAGTCTGACTCAACGGGGCATTAGCTCAGCTGGGAGAGCATCGTGCTGGCAGCGCGAGGGTCAGCGGTTCGAGCCCGCTATGCTCCATCCAACTTAAGTCTTGTGGTATCAAGGGGTAAATAGAAATATCCACTTACATCATGTAAGTGGTTTTTTTGCGTTGTGTGCGAAAAACCCAAAGGTACAAACTATAAAATATATAAATGAAATTTTTATATTATTCTTTACTAATACTTTACTTTGAACCTTTTTTATTAATTTTGAACTGATATAATAAAGACTAACTATTATTATGGAGGGGTGTTTTTTGAGGTATAAACTATTAATAAATATTATATTTTTTATTGTATTAATGGGATTGGTGAGTCAACCTATCTTTACATCTGCTGAAGAGGTGGAAGCATCTAGAGCAGTGTCTATGGATGGAACTCTTCAAGTATATGTCGATAAAGATGTTGAATCAGAAGTATTAATAGAATATGAACTGGGTACTATTATCAATTACCAGAAAGATGAAAATGACGGTAATTGGTTAAATGTAGAAGTAATTATTGGCGAGGAAACAAAGAAAGGATATGTACATAAAGATGACGTTACATTGATCGAACCCGAAACACAAGATCTTCAGGGTGTAGTAATTCCTGATGTCATGAACGTTTATCAAAAGCCAGTTGAGAATTCTATTGTAATGAAATCTATTGAAAAAGGTACATTAGTATCTTATCAAACATTCACTAATGGTTGGTACGAGATAACATTAAATGCTGATGGGAAAGAAACAACAGGTTACATAATCGCAGAAGAAGTAGAAGAGCCACTGAACAATCCAAGCTCTTTCTCTGGAATTGCTTTAAATGATAAAACGCATGTTTACTCCAAAGCTTCTAAGGACTCTGTGTCGCTGAAGAGTTATCCAAAAGGAAAACTTTTATATTATCAAGCTTTTATTAGTGGTTGGTATAAAGCTATTGTGTACGTGGATGGTCAACCGCATACAGGCTACATATCTCATGATGATGTGGAAGAACCTGTTCAGAACCAGCAAAGTTTGTCAGGAATAGCTTCAAACAGTCAGACTAATATCTATTCCTTTGCAAGCAAGAATAGTGAAATACTAAAAAGTTATCCAAAAGGTGACATATTATATTATAAGACATTTCTGAGTAATTGGTATGAGGCATTAGTATATGTAAATGGTGAGGCTAGAATAGGATACATTCATTTGAATGATGTACAAGAGCCTACCAATAATCCTGTCTCTTTATCAGGTGTTGCGCAAAAAAATAAAACATACATATATTCTAATGCAAATAAAAATTCAAAAATAATAAAAAACTATCCGCAAGGTAAAACATTATATTATAAAACGTTCATTGATGGATGGTACGAAGCTTTAGTATATATAAATGGAGAAGCAAAAACAGGTTATATATCCGCTTCTGATGTGGAGGAACCTGTTGGAGACCAAAAAAGTCTAAAAGGTGTCTCGATAAACTCTACTACTAATGTATATAAGCGACCTAGTAGAGATAGTTCATCCTTGAAGTCGTATGAGGCTGGACAAATACTATATTATAAAACGTATTTAGAAGATTGGTATGAAGCACTGGTTTATGTGAATGGGGATAAACGCACGGGGTACATTCATGTCAATGATGTGGAGTCACCTGTTAAGAACCAAAAAAGCTCATCAGGATACGCTGTAAAGAAAACTCATGTGCATTCTAACCCTAGTAAAAATAGTAGCTCGTTGAAATCCTACGATGAAGGAAGTTTGCTTTACTATAAAACATTTTTAAGTAAATGGTATGAAGCAATTATATATAAAAACGGGGTAAAATATACCGGTTATATCCATAAAGGTGATATTGAAGAGCCTGTGAAAAATCAAGAGAATTTATCAGGTTATGCATTAAACAAAACGCTAATTCATTCAAGTCCAAGCAGGACTAGTAAGTCATTGAAATCTTATCAAGAAGGTAGCTTATTGTACTATAAAACATTCTTGAATAATTGGTATGAAGCATTAATTTATAAAAATGGAGAAAAGCATATCGGTTATATTCACCAAAAAGATGTTGAGATGCCTGTAGATAATCATGAGAGTATGAGAGGTTATGCATACCATTCCAAAATAAACGTTTATTCAGCTCCTAGTAAGAAGCGGGACGTATTAAAATCTTATAATGAAGGAAAACTATTATACTATAAAACTTTTATGGAAGATTGGTATAAAGCCTTGATATATGTGAATGGAGAAGCACAAGCTGGTTACATTCACAAAAACGACGTATTAGATGAAAATGCTAGTCGGAATACCTTAGATGGGATAGCAGTAAGAGATAAGACATTTGTTTACAATAAGACTTCAAGAAAATCAAAGAAACTGAAGGGATATAGCTTTGGTTCGAAATTGATTTTCAAATCCTTTACATCAAATTGGTATGAAGCAATCATTTTTATAGATGGAAAAAAACATACTGGTTATATTCATAAGAATGATGTGGTAGATGAGATGGATGATATTGGACCGATTGTCAATCCTAAGACTGTCTATTCCTACAATCAAATGGTTAGTGACATTACCAAGCTAAAGAACGCCTATCCAGGAATCATTCGTACTAATGTCATCGGTAAATCAGTCGAAGGACGGGATATACCATTAGTGAAAGTAGGGAATGGGGATAAAAAGATTACAATCAATTCATCCCACCATGCTCGTGAATGGATTACAACAAATTTGGTTATGCATCAAATTGATGAGTATAGTAGAGCTTTTGTGAACGGGACAAAAATTGATGGCTATAATGTTCGCAAATTGCTGAATCAAGTGACAATCTACTATGTACCTATGGTAAATCCCGACGGAGTGACCTTGAATCAATTTGGGGCGGATGGTTTCAATAATAGATCTCAATTAATTAGATTGAATAATGGAAGTACAAACTTTACTGCGTGGAAGGCCAATTCAAGGGGAGTAGACTTGAATAGACAATATCCCGCTAAATGGGAAAATATCAGATACGTCGCTTCTAGCCCAGGACCATACAATTATAAGGGAACAGCACCACTTACCGAGCCGGAAGTACAAGCTCTTTACAATTTCACCAAAAAACATAATTTTGAATCACACGTAGCTTATCATTCTTCTGGTGAAATCTTATATTGGGCTTTCAACTCAACTGGAAAATTAAGAGAAGAACATCGGGAAATTGCGGAAAAAGTGAGTAATAAAACTGGTTATAGTCTTTACCATCCTACCAATCCAAGTGGTGGGGGGTATACTGATTGGGTAATTGAATCATTGAAAAAAACTGGTTTGACACCTGAACTCTCACCGCCTGTTGGGAACCAACCTGTACCTTTAAGTTATTATGATCGAATATGGAGACAAAATAACTCTATTGGTTTATTGCTAGCAAAAGAGGCTCTTAAATAGGTTGAACGCATATAATCCTACCAAGTGTACTTGGTAGGATTATTCTTTTTGCAGTTAATTACGTCATTCTATTGTTAACTCCAGTGACCAGCATTTCAGCCTTTTTCTCACAACCATAATTTATAATTCCACACCCTCAGGCCAATGTAAATCATGTTCCTCAACACTGGTAATCTCGTTATTTTCATCAACAAATACTACTTTAGGCTTTAAATGTTCTATTTCCTCATCGGTCATGAGGCCTTGGCTCAAAATAATAACCAGATCATCTGGAGAGAATAAGTTTGCAGGCGGACCGTTGAGGCAAATGCGGTTCGAGCCCTCTGGAGCCGGAATGGCATAGGTCTTCCATCTTGCAGCATTTCGTATGTTTGCAATCTGTACCATTTCATAAGGCTTAATATTTGCTTCCTTCATTAACTTGCAATCGATCGTTATACTGCCAACATAATCAAGCTCAGCCTCCGTGACTGTAGCTCTATGTATCTTTCCTTTACACATTAAGCGTTGCATAAAAATGCCTCCTCTGTAATAAATGAACATCTCAAGTATAGTATGACTTAAAACCAACGATAATTACAAGTGGGCTTTTACAAGCATTGCAAACTCTACCTTTGATAAAGTGCCTGTCACTTCCCGTTTTTTATCATAATATGTCGAATGCGATATCTATTTCGTTCCTGTAACAACAACAACATTACAACCATTAATATAACCATTTTTCACCTTTCCAGGTCCTTATAAACAAAACACCGCTCTCCGTTTAGAGAACAGTGTCCGAAAACAACAATATTTATAAAACAAAAATTGTTACAAAGATCGGGAAGTTACAGGTACTAATTCATTTGCTACTGCTGTGGTTAGCTCTTTCGTGGTTTTTGGTACGAATGATTTTAGCACTGAGTTTATCATCGGTCCGGTAAATCCTTTTGCGGTTATATTTAGGGAGCCAGTCATTCTTGTCACATATTCGTTTTTCTCCTCAGCTTCAAAAAAACCATTTCCATCAAAATTCTCGTTCACTCCGGTTAAACGAAAAGAGACTGTGGTCGGCTCTTTCCATTCTGTGATGTCCACCTGAAGACAAACTGTTTTTTGTATAATACCGACGTCACCTTTAAATGTCCAGGTCGATTGTTTGGTGTTAAGAATTTCATGCGTCACATAGCCAGGAACTAATGGGGCCCACTTATTCATATCACTGACAAATTCCCAGATGTATTCAATCGGAATATCAAGATCCACCTGGTGCTTCCCATATGGCATTATACTACCTCCCTGTTTGTTAAACTTACGTTAAATTGCACATTTATTATTATATGCCTGCTTTATAAATCTAGAAGCATATTCTAAAATTATTATTATGAGACTAATCCAATCCACTACAACGATTATATCCGCCAGATTTCCGCTCCACTATCTTGCCTAACTGGAATATCGCATCCTCATTACCATTCGCACTTATAATCTGAATACCAATTGGCATATCATTTTCATCAGTGCCAGCCGGTATTGTCAATGATGGCAACCCCCAAACATTAGCGTATGCAATATATGGCATATAGTGCAGGAACGTTTTACGGATGGAGAATATTTCTTGAAATACCTTTCCATGCTCAGGTGCGCCTGTATGATAAACCGGTAAAATTAATAACCGATTGTTCAAAAAAGCGGCTACCTCCTCATCTCCCTGCTCAATAATACCTTCTATTTCCTTTATTCTGCCTGCCGATGGTTTGAATAGTTTAGCTCCAATTAATGCCCATGACAAATACGGATGAACCTTAGTTTTCCTGGTTAGTTTTTCTTTAGCATATGCGGCTAATACGTTTGAACGGTCCGTACTGAACGCTAGTTTTTCCATACTCTTTCCACCATCAAGTGACATAATTTCCTGCCATAGCTGGGCACTATTTTCAAAGTAAGGAGGTGTGGATCTATTTACCAAAAATAATCTACTTAAATATTGTTCAATTCCACTCAGCGTCTCCTTAGTTTTTTGCGATAACGGAATATTCATATCGAATGATAAAATATCAATCTCGAAATCACTGAGGGATTGCTCGGTAAAGGGGTTATTTGCAATAATATCGTATATTAATTCCATATCACGCACCGATTTTCCCATCGGCCCCATTCCTGACATTCTTTTTTGTAAAGGAATAGTGTCAGCTGGAAAATGGCCATTGGATGATACTTGAAATTTCCCCGGTTTAAATCCAACTACCCCATTAAAATGACTTGGAAAGCGAATAGAGCCACCAATATCGGAACCAATTCCAGCTGCAGCTCCACCTGCTCCGAGCAATGCACCTTCTCCACCACTTGAGCCGCCAGCTGTTCTGGCAACATCCCATGGGTTGTTCGTTCTGCCATACAATTTATTATCAGTTTCCTGACAAAAACATAGTGCAGGTATATTTGACTTACCTAGAATAATTGCACCAGCCTCTTTTAACTTTGCCACAACATCTGCATCTTCTCTCGCTATCAAGTGCTTTCTATTTAACAGTCCACCTGTTGTTTTCATGTTCACAACATTAAATGCTTCTTTCACACTAATTGGAACCCCAAATAGTGGCCCTTTATTGACGTGCTCTTTTTGATTATCTTTTTCTTGAGCCTCTCTTATGGCTTCTGCATATCGTTCCTCCACAACAGCATTAACAGCAGGATTCACTCTCTTAAGATGTTCTATATAAATGTTTACCACTTCATAACTGGATAATTCTCCACTTTTAATAGCATTAGCAATAGAAGTAGCATCCATGTCTAAGATGGATTGTGCAGATAACAATGAAACTTGATCCGTCCCCATTTCATCCCATCCTTTTGGTTATTATTTCGAAAACAGGTTTATCGATTTTATAATTGGTTATCTATAAATACCGACAGCACCTTGGCCCCTTCATTATCTACTGGGATAAATAAATGAGGTTTATCCCCATTAAAATATGCACTATCCTCTGCTTCCATATAGTGTTTATTACCATCATAATAAAGGTAAATGGACCCCTTTAAAATATAAATAAATTCATCTTGTGAGTGTGTATACGATTCCTGACGTAAATTTGAATCCTTTGGTGTAACGTTAACAATCGTCGGTTCAACACCAGAATATGAAGATCTGTTTGCAAGTAATTCATATGAATAGCCCATATTCTCATCTGTTACATTAGACTCCCTATTTGTCTTTGGAAGCAACACGAGATTCTGTTCTGCCTGATCGTCCAGCACCCAAGATAGCGGTACATCCAATGCTTTACTAATTTTCGATAACGTAGCAATCGCAGAAGAGGTTTGCCCGTTTTCAATTTTTGACAATAAGCTCTTTGAAATCCCGCATTCATCAGCTATTTGTTGTTGTGTTTTCTTTTTCCGCAAACGAATTTGATTTATTTTTTGGCCTAAACTATCAAGATTTATGAGAAACCTCTCCTTTTGTAATCGTTTTTCTTCAAATTAACTCAAAACACCTAAAAGCCATGGTGCAGCATATAAAATCATAAACAGCACACCATAGTTTACACCATTCTTATGAAGTAAACCTGAAACAAGTGCTATTAGCATAGTACCAAAGATATTGATCCATCCAGCATCCATAAATGCTAACATAACGACTAAACCCGCAAAAAGCCCGATTAGTGCTTCGTGTGGAATATACTTAAATACAAAAGCGCATATTTGGCTTGCATATTTGATAGTTACATAAAAAGTAATAAGTATAGCAATTATGGCGCCAATTATTGTAGCTGTCATGATTTCACCCATGGAAAGTAAATGATGAATATTGTGTTCAGGTGTGAAAACTGGAGGAGCATTGAATAATCCAGCTGCAGGGCCGATAGCCATCGGTGACAAAGGTAATCCAATAGCAATTAACGGGACTAATGTTCCTGAAATATAAGCGGCATTTGTTAAACCATCCATTGTAGATATTGCCCTGGAAGCCCGCTGAACAGGATCTTTAATATGTCTAGTTAAAAACTCCCCTAAAAATACTGTCATACCAACCGGTGAAAGAAAAAAAGTAACTGCCCCTATAAAACTACCGAATGCAGAAGATGCCGTTTCCTTCTTGGTTAAGATATTAAACGGGTTTGGAAATCCTTTCTCTTTCTTGGCGCTTTTAAGACTTATTTCTTTATTCCCTAGTCCAGGCAAATTTTTACGAAAATCATTATTTAAAAGCTCAAATAATTTAAATGCAATTGGACCAATCGTAATTCCTAAAAAGAAAGAAACAAAGACTGTTACATCTGAGGGTACAATTTCAAGTCCCCAATATAAATGACGTAGCCCCTGTATGAGCAGAGCAAAAGGAACTATAATTGCTAAAGATAAGATTTTATTTTTGGTCATTAATGCAAGGAATATTGCACCTAAAAAAAAGATTAAACCTGCATACTCACTGATTTTATCTGCGTAGGGTAGAATTAAATTTGCGATTAAGAAACTTGTAGGTATGGAAACCAGCGTTCCTACCACAGAACCTGAAGACATTTTTTTAATACTTTGATCTGGCAACCCATGCGTTTTCAATACCATAGCATGCTCGACCATTGGTGCTGACATAACACCACCAGGTATACCTGCTATTGCAACAGGAATCGAATCAGTTAATTTTTTAGCCACGATAGCGGCAATGAAAAATGATAGAATCACATAAGGCGAAACCCCTACAAGCACAAGTGCAATAGTCACAGGAGCTAGCACAGCTGTCTCGTCTGTTCCTGGTGCGATTCCAATGAGTGTATATAAGGCAGCACCCCCTATGCTAGCAAGTATCATTTGTAAAACAATCATCATATCCAAGTCTAAACATCCTCTCTCATTTTGGAAATAGTTCGTTTTGGTTTAATAATAATACTGCTGACTATAAAGCCAATAACACCGCCGACAAGACCAGTAATTAAAGGTTGAGGCGCCTCGCCTGGAGCGATTATATATCCACCAAGAGCAAAAGCGATACAAAGTGCCATAGAGATACCAAGATCTTTAATTTTTACATTATCTCCCCACACATCTACATAATCCTTCTGTTCTTCGTTCAAAATCTCACCCCCTTGTTATACGAAATTGTTTCAAACTACATCAAATTCCCCTACCACTAACAGCATAGGCAAGCGACTTACTTGGCAGTTCTTTTTTCAGTTTGTCCTGTATAAAAAATGCAGCTTCCTGTATCTTGTTTTCCTGAATCCCTGTATCAATTCCTAAACCATGTAACAGATATAGCACATCATTAGTTGCCACATTACCTGCAGCTCCCGGTGCATATGGGCACCCTCCCAGTCCTCCAACAGAGCTGTCAAATCGGGAAACGCCATATTGAAGTGATCTCATAATGTTGGCAATAGCCATTCCCCTCGTATTATGAAAATGCATGATAATCTTATCTTCCGGAAAACGGGAAAGAATGGCTTCGAGTAACTGTTCCACTTGTGATGGAACTGCTGAACCAATCGTGTCACCCAAAGAAATTTCGTCTGCTCCATACTCAAATAATTTTTCGCAAACACGGACAACTTGTTCAGGTGTAATTTTTCCCTCAAAAGGACAATAAAACACAGTTGAAACATAGCCTGTAACACGCTTGTTTGCCTGTTTTGCCTCGTGAACCACTTGGCCCAACACTGGAAATGTATCAGCAATAGATTTATTAATATTTTTTCGATTATGTGTTTCACTTGCCGACATAAATACCGATGCACCGTCAATTCCTGTCTCAAGGGCATGCTGCAGTCCCTTCAGATTTGGTACAAGTGCCGAATAAAAGACATCCGGATTCCGCTTAATTTGCCTTCCGACTTCACGAGCATCAGACAAGGCCGGAATCCACTTTGGGTGAACAAATGAAGAATATTCGATCTCTTTTACCCCCGAATCGGAGAGCTTATTGATCCAAGCCACCTTATCTGCAGTCGGAATCCATCTCTTTTCGTTCTGCAAACCATCGCGAGGTCCGACTTCTTTCAATTGAACATATTTTGGCCATTGCATGTTTACCCCTCCTAGTTCTCTTGAAAAAACTACTTCTGTAGTGTCTGCACAATTTGTTGAATATCATCAAAGCTGAACTTTTCCTGCTCTGCTGCAAGTCTAACAACTTGATCTATTTGATCATTTCTCGCCCCGGCCATCGATGCCATGTTTCTGGCATGCAGCTTCATATGGCCCTTTTGAATACCTTCGCTCGCCAAGGCTTTTAATCCGGCAAAATTCTGTGCCAATCCTGTAGCTGCAATAATTCCTGCAAGCTTTTCAGCTGTTTTAACCTGCAAGATTTTTGTTGCAAGTTTAGCTACAGGATGCGCTTGCGTTGCGCCACCTATTAATCCTGCAGCTAACGGCAGCTCAATAGTTCCGATAATGGAATTGTCTTCACCAAGCTCCCATTGTGTTAGCGAACGATATCTTCCCGTAATCGAAGCATATGCATGAGCACCCGCCTCAACAGCCCTTGTATCATTTCCTGTTGCAAGAACAACAGCAGAAATTCCATTCATGATTCCTTTATTATGTGTCGCAGCACGATATGGATCAGCAATTGCTAACTGATGTGCCTTCATAAATTTACTGATTGCCTCCTGATCTCCTCCAAATGAATCTTCAAATACAGCTCGCGCCCGCACGATCCGCTGATCAGCAAGGTTGGATAAAATGCGTAAGACTACCTGACCCCCAGTAATATTCTCAATTAACGGTGAAACAGCTTCAGCCATTGTATTAACAGCATTAGCACCCATGGCATCTTTTGTATCAACCAGTAAATGAACAACAATCATTTTTTCGTCTTCACCTTGAATAACATGTACATCCAAATCCTTCGCTCCACCACCAAACGACACAAGCGTTTGATCCTGTTCATTACAAAGTCGTAATATAACATCTTTATTTTCATAAATTCGTGCTAATGCACCATAAGGATCATTCAAGTTCGTTACTTGTACCTGCCCCCTCATAATTGAACCAGAATAAGAAGTCGTAAAGCCTCCAGTGTTGTACGCGAATTTCGCAGCATGACTCGCGGCCGCCACCACAGATGGCTCTTCTGTAGCCATTGGTACAAAAACGTCTTTTCCATCCACTTTAAAGTTAGCAGCAACTCCTAATGGAATAGGTAAATATCCAATTACATTTTCTATCATTCGATCTGCTTGTTCAATCGTAAATCCATGTTCCCCTTTTATAATCTTTTTTTCATCATCTGAAAGTTCAAGATGTGCTGTTACCTTATCCAGCCTTTGTTCCGGTGATAACTTATAGAAACCCGAAATATATGATGTCATTATGAACCCTCCTAAAGTTTGTTGAGATAAAAGAATGCGCTTTCAAAGTTATATTTATCAATGTTTCCTTATATTCAATTTTGTTGAATACAGTGTATAATGAATTTTCTAAATATGTCAACTTTTTATTTAAATAATTATAGCTTCTTTGAAAAATCATAAAAATTAAGGCTTAAAAGTAATACAATTTCTTGTTAATCTTTCAACAAAAAAGGCTGCTAGTTCTAATTAAATCCTAAATAAAACTAACAACTGGATATCATATCTGTTCATCTTACGTACCTTTTCACCTGTCTTTTTAAATTCCTTAAATAAATAAAGGAGCTCTTTCCATAGAAAGGGCTCCTTACGTGGCGTTAAACTTAGTCATTGGTTTGCCGGTTTTTCTGTTTAACCTCTTCAGCATTGGTATCACTATAAATGTTGGTACCACGGCCACCTGATGTCTTAGCAATCCATTCTTTTGCTTCATTATACGACAGCCCAGAATGCCGGCTCTGTTCTTTAACCGCATCAATATCTGTTCCTGCAGCCGTATATCTGTCATTATTTTGATTACTTTCCTTCATGAAAAAACCTCCATTCCGTTTCCTATTATTTTGCACAAATGACGGTTTTTAATTAGGGAATATATTTAGTGGTTGAATATCTCATATACAGAATAGTTTTTGGTGAATTTCAGGAGTTGTCCGGTTTATACATATTTTTTCCCAACACGAATCGCACCTTTCACAATTGGATAATAACTAGCAATACTTATTCCTTGTGACTGACATCTAAACTTCTGATAGTATTAATTGATAATGAGAGTAATTGATGGGAGGAATATACAGCATGTCAAAGGATGTAAAACTACGCACATTGGAAAAAGATGATTTGGAGTTTTTACACAAGCTGAACAATGATCCAGATGTGATGGATTATTGGTTTGAAGAACCTTATATGTCTATGGAAAAGCTAAAGGATGAATATGAAAAAAGCCAGGACAGCACACGAGAGAGACAGTTTATATTAACTTATAAAGGGGAAAAATTGGGATTTGTAGGCTTGTATGGTATTGATCAGAGACACCGATATGCGGAATTTGCGATTATGATTGATACCGCACATCAGGGTAATGGTTATGCAAGCACAGCAACTCAGTTGGCGATGAACTATGCTTTTTCCACGCTTAACCTGCACAAGCTTTATTTAGTTGTGGACAAAGTGAACGAAAAGGCAATTCATATTTATGAAAAAGTAGGTTTTCAGGCTGAAGGCGAATTGTATGAACACTATTTTGTCAACGGTGAGTATCATGACGCCGTGTTGATGAGTATCTTTGAAAAAGACTATTGGAAACTGCTTAAATAGCAATAATCTGTAAATAATCATAATGGAGGAAGTTCCTTGCCACTTCCTCCATTTGTATACTTAACACTTAATCCATTCCAGGCACCGAAGCAATAATTTCCAAATCACCTTCAATTATATATTCCTCTACAGTACTTGGTAATATAAAATGATCTCCTATCTGTACTGGAAACGTCTGTCCATCAACCATAACATTACCTTTTCCACTAATCACACTTACTAAAAGGAAAGACTCCAATTTTCGTGAAACTTCACCATCGAGTTTCCAGTGATAGACACTGAAATACTTCTCATCAACTAACTGTGTACTAACCAAATCGTCAATTACTTTTTCAATATGTCGTGAGTCAACTTCCTCATGTGGATAATTAGTTACCTCAATAGCAGCGTCAACGTGTAATTCACGTGTATTTCCTTCCGTATCAGTACGGTCATAATCATAGACCCTATATGTAATATCTGAACTTTGCTGTATCTCCAAAATGACTATTGCCTTTCCAATTGCATGAATTGTACCACTTGGGACGTATATAAAATCACCTTTTTGAACCTTTACACGTCTAAGTAACTTATCCCAGTCCCCGGAATTAACCATTCCCTTAAATTCTTCAGCTGATTGTGCATGGTGTCCGAGAACAATTTCCGCACCTTCTTCACAGTCCAGCACATACCAGCATTCAGTTTTTCCGTAACTTTCACCCTCAACTTCTCTTGCATATGTATCATCAGGATGAACCTGGACAGATAAATCATTGTTAGCATCCAAAATTTTAACTAATAACGGAAAATCTCCTTCAGTAGATGTCTTCCCAAATATTTCTGGATGTTCCTTCCACGCTTCAGCTAAATTCTTTCCCTGTAACGGACCATTTACTATTTCAGAAGGTCCATTTGAATGGGCTGATATAACCCATGCCTCACCTGTTTTGTTATTCGGGATGTCGTATCCAAAAAGTGTTTGTAAATTATTGCCGCCCCATATACGCTCCTGAAATACAGGTTTCAGAAAAATTGGTTCGTTATACATTTTTATTCCTCCATACCTATTATCGAGCAAAACATAAAGCTGCCGCTCCAATAACACCGGAACTTTGTTCTAACTTAGCCGGAACTATTTCTGTTTGTCTTCCTGTTTCGTTTAATGCGAATTCACTCACATATGCTTGAATCGATTGAAACAGCGGATCACCTACTTTTGATACTCCACCTCCGATCACGATTTTTTCGGTGTCAAAGGTATTAATAACTGAGACACATGCAACACCAAGTACACGGAAAACCTTTTCGATTAAACGAATAATTTCCTTATTTCCATTAAAATAAAGATTAAATACATCTTTTGTAGATATGTCTTTTCCGATAATCGCCGAACCCTGTCTGGCAATTGCCGTTCCTGAGGCAATCCACTCTAAGCAGCCGTATTGTCCGCACGTACATTTTCCGAACGATGGGTCAACCACTGTATGTCCAATGTCACCTGCATTCCCCTTCAATCCCCGTAGCAGCTTCCCTTCCGCCACAATGCCAGCACCAATGCCTGTACTCACTGTTATATAGGCAAAGTTATCATTCTCTTGTGCTGCACCTATCAGTCTCTCAGCCATTGCTGCAGCGTTTGCATCGTTTTCCAAGGAAACAGGAATAGAGAAATGCTGCTCAACTATTTGTGTTATTGGCACATCAATCCATCCACTTAAATTAGGTGGCGACGTAATAATGCCATTTTTACTATCTAATGGTCCAGGTGCCCCAATACCGATACCTATTAGCTGTTCCATTGGGATTCCCGTTCTTTTGATAACCTGTTCTATTTCATTATTAATTTTCCCCACCATTTTAATTGCAGGAATCGATAGATCAGTAGGAATAACTGATTCTGTTAAAATATTACCAGCTTCATCAACTATCGCTATTGCGACTTTTGTTCCACCGATATCAACGCCTATAGCATGCTGCATTATGTACACACCCTTTTATTTATATCTTATCATAATTAGGCTAAAGTGCCGTCTTTCCCTATTAAACTAAAAATGGAAGTTTACCCGTGGAACAGAGGGACAGGTTCCCGCCCCTCCTGCACCCTCTCCCATGAAAAGGCTATCCACAATTAACCTTTGAGACAGCCTTCTTTACTACCAAGCTACTAACTTAGTCTAATAGTAGTAATCTCAGTGAATCTGCAGTTAAAGAGGCACTGTCAATTTGCGCACCATAGTTCAAATCAATCAGTCATTATCATCTTAGGGGCAGCCCAAGCACCGTGACCATGTCCGTTTGATCCACCATCAACCGTTCTCATTACTAATTTCAGTTCTTTTTTACTTTCTATATTCACACTAATAAACTGTTGGGGTGTACTTTTTCTCATTGGATTTGTTTGATATGCCATTTCTCCGTCCAACCATACTTCAAATATAAAGAGGTTACCGTCTTTATCCGCATGTTGTTCAACGCCTGCATAGGTTTCAAATCGGTCAAATTCCCAGTTTGTTAAATCGTAAATAATTTCTGAAATAGCATGGATCCCTAACCCCTTATTGTAGATAACCGGGCCTTCTTCACCTTGGAGCGTGATTGGTGGACCAGCAAGTGATGAGTCTTTTTGTATCGTTCCCCAACCAACTGTAGCGCTTTCCCATAGTATGTCACTCAAGTATAAGTCAGAAACAGGATTGAATTTTACGGTGTACGTTTGTTCTAAGAATCCATCCTTTGTCCGAGCGTGGATAAGGGTTTGACCAGATATTTTTTCTGCCTCCTCTATTTCATACTCGATGTCTTCATTAGCCGGAGTCACTTGTATTTTAGGTATATCTGCATTTAATGCACTAGAGAAAGTATACGTATAATTTGTCATATCGGTATGGAACTCTTCTAATGACTTGCCATCAACTTTAATATCTTCTATTAAACTCAAATCAATTTGACGGTTACTAAGGTCTGTTGCTGATTGTCCGTCACTAAATGGACGGAGAACATAATTATAGGAATAGGAATGATCTGTATACAACATGTATTGTGGAAGTGCCGTACCACCCCAACTATTCCATACTCCCATTTGTGCTTGGTTAATTGTTAATGCAATACCATCAAGTTTAGTTAATTCGAATGGATGGTTAGCTTGTTCTAAATCACTTTCCGCGTAATGAAGTGCAGAAAATTCAAATTGTGGTAATCCACCAACCATTAAACCATTTCCGTTATCATTTGTTAATGTTAACCAACGGACATCTGTCTTATTACCTGTCTCTTGTGGTCGAGGATAAGAAAAGAATTGCTCTGTAACGGTACTGTTGTATACATTAACCTCAGCACCATCTTTACGATCCGAGTAATTATCGAAAGGACCGCGCCCATAATAATTAACGTTCTCAAATTCACCAGGAAGTCTTAATTCCATACCAACTGCTGGGATTTCAGAAAGTGTCGTACTAGGTTTAACGGTGCTTCGTACTACTACTTCCCCACTTCCATAAACAAAATAACCCACGCGATAAAGTGTTTCACCAGTAGTCGGTAAAATAGCATCTACTTGAATGTGTACAACCTTTTCACTAATTTCTCTTGCTTTTATATTAGTGATATCCATATGTTCTCCAGCATTTCGCCAAGAGCTATTTCGGCCTAACATTCCATTCATTAAATCATTGTCATTACGAGCACGCCAGAAATTTGGAATAGGTCCTGATTTGAATAACTCTATTCCATTCTGCTTAAAAGAGGTAATTGTCCCTTTTTCCTTACTGAACTCTAAGTTAAATTCTTTACCGGATACACTTATTACTGATTCCTCATTATTAACAGAAAGATCTGACATTAAAGTGGTATTAAACCCTGGAGATGCAGGTGCGTTGTAAGGCATTTTAAATTGGTTGCTCGCTACTTCATACCCCTTCTTAGCCCAAGGTTCATTTTTGGTTAGCGAAAAGCTAACCTCTAACCAATACTCTGCTCCTTCTTCTAACTGTTTAGGCGTGTTTATTGGTAAGGTAATCTCTTTTGTTTCTCCTCCAGCAATGTCTTCATTAATTTCACCTTCCTGAATCGCTTCACCATCTTGTTTTAGTACCCATTTGCCGGCAAATTTATTTAAGTTGATAAATAAGTGTTCATTATAAATATTAATCTTGTTTTTCTTAAGATCTACATCCTTAATATCAATATTTTGATAGACAGACTTGACTGCGTACATTTCCGGTTGTGGTGTACGGTCAGGACTTAGAAGACCATTCATCATAAATATCCCATCGGATGGATAACTACCCCAGTCACCTCCGTAAGAAAAGTACGTCTCACCTTCATAGTCCTTAGTTATTGGTAGTCCTTCTGCGCCACCATCAACTGGAAGGCGTACAGACTGGTCAACAAAGTCCCAAATAAACCCACCTTGTAAATTTTCATATTGATCAATTATATCCCAGTATTCTTTTATATTTCCTACACTGTTACCCATCGCGTGTTCGTATTCACTCATAATAAGTGGTCGGTTATTCCGCTTTCCATAGGTTTCAAGAGTACTTAGGCTTGGATACATAAAACTATCAAAATCAGCCAGACTATTATCCTGCTGGAAATGAACAAGTCTAGTAGAGTCAAACTCCTTAATCCATTCTGAGGCTTCTCTAAATACGTCACCTGATCCAACTTCATTCCCCATGGACCAGAAAATTACGGATGGATGATTTTTATCACGTTCAACCATTGTTTTAATTCGATCTAACACTGCTCCGCTCCAATCTGGACTGTTGCCTGGAAATGGCCTCATATTATGCGTTTCATTATTTGCTTCATCTAAAATATATATCCCGTACTCATCAGCCAATTCATAAAATGTGGAACTAAAAGGGTAGTGTCCTGTTCTAACAGCGTTGATGTTAAATTTTTTCATTATCTTAATATCTTTTCTTATTTGTTCTTCAGACATGGTATAACCAGTATCCGGGTGAACTGCGTGACGATTAACACCTTTAATAGTTATCGGCTTTCCATTGATCCTAACTTGGGTTCCCTTAATGTCGATTTCTCTAAACCCTACATTCGAACTTAACACCTCAACTATTTCCCCTTTTGGATCCTTTAATTTTAATACAAGTGTATACAGGTTTGGTTTTTCAGCAGACCACTTTAAAGGGTTTACTAAGGGGATTTCTGAGTAGAATCCACCTTCATTATCACCCGTAGAAGAGGCAGCTAATTTTTTTGGTTCGTTCCAAAAAGCTTTGTCAATTTCATTATATAACTGTACTTCAATCGAATAATCATCTAAATTAACATTATCTTTATTTGAAAGCTGTCCATCAATCTTTAAGGTTGCATCTTTGTAGTCATCATCTAAATGCGCTTCAACTTTATAATCATCCATGTGGACATCTCGTGTTGAATAAACGTAAACGTCCCTAAATATACCACTTAAATCAACCATATCCTGATTCTCTAACCACGCTCCATCTGACCACCGAAATACTTCAACAGCAAGTGTGTTTTTGCCTTTTTTAACATAATCAGTAATATTAAATTCTGCAGGAGTGAAACTGTCCTCACTATACCCAACCTTCTCACCGTTCACCCAAACATTAAACGCGGATTTAACCCCCTGGAACGAAAGGATTACTTGTCGTTTATCCCAGTTCCCCGGTATTTGGAATTCATGTCGGTAAGACCCTACTTCGTTATGTTCAATAGGAACTTCTGGAGGTGAAATCTTCCCGTATCCCTGCCAAGGATGGTCTTGATTTTGATAGATAATATCCCCATGTCCTAGTAGCTGCCAGTTACTAGGTACTGGAATCGTAGTCCAATCTGAATCATCGTAGTCGTCTAAGTAAAAATTCTCTGGTCTCTCATTTGAATCATTCGACCAAAAAAACTTCCAATCCCCATTAAGAGAACGATAGAATCGCGAACTATCCAGGTTTCTTTTTACAGCTGCTCTTTCATTGTTGAATGGAATGGTTTCTACACTTGCAGGCTCTCTGTTAACTTGGAAAGTCTCAGGTGTACCGTTCCATACAGATTCATCGCCTTCAGCTAAGACATTTGAAGAAAAACCAACAAGATTTAATGAGAAGAAAATAATGATAAGTGAATACATACGTATTGATTGTTTCATATAATAATAAAACCTCCTTAAATAAAATGTTAACGCTGTTAGTCAAAAGGAACCCTAAAATTGCGGATAACTTTTAAACCATCACCTACAGTAGCCTTAAACACTATATACCCTTAATAAGATGCCTCCTTTTCACGAAAAATTATAAAGCGACTTACTCTAGTGTACTTTTTTGAGAACTCTATCTAAGATGGAATAAAGGAAGGATTGTGAAATCTTTGGTAGCGCTTACATTAAATTATAAGTGACTATTCTGGATATGTTGGATTAAAAACTGGATAATATCAAGAATTTATTCACTATTTTAAGACTACGGGAATGAGATTTGGTTATGTTTAGGTCTTAGTAATTAGTTAATGATGAAAAAGAACTACAAAAATAAGGCCTGTTCCTCCCTAAATAAAAAGACTGTCCACAAATCATCTCAGGGACAGCCACTTTTTACTATCATACTTTTATCTGAAGGTTACGAGACGGGGATTCTTGTCCGAGACACTGAAAAATTGATAATATTTCCTTCCGAACTATCTTAAAAGTGTTCAATATACAGAAGATAAAATATGAAGCAACTTATATATGGTTGTGAACTTCTTCCTTTTTGGGTAGGTTACACTTTTTCAGTTGCCTCTTCCTGTTCCCTCTGTCCCTGTAACTCCCAATCGTCCAGTTTAATTTAATAAGCTCCCCGTATATGTTCATATACCTCATTACGATAAAACGTTACCAGTCTTTCTAATTCTTCGGGCGAATACCCTTTTACATCTAAGGACTGTAGATTATCCTCTACCTGCCCCACATTTTTGAATCCAGGAATAACACTGGAGATTTCCTTATGTTCCAGAATCCACTTAAGCGCAGCACGAGTCATACTCCCTCTGCCATCAGCTATCCAATCCAGCTTACGGCTCAGCTCGACTCCCTTATTAAAATCAAGTCCGGCAAACGTTTCACCTACATTAAAAGCTTCACCATCCCGATTAAAGTTACGATGGTCATCTGCATCAAATTTAGCACTTTCGCTAAACTTTCCAGTAAGTAGCCCACTTGCCAATGGTACACGGGCAAGGATACCTACTCCTTTTTTATATGCTTGGGGGAACAGCTTCTCTAATGGCTTCTGACGAAAAATATTAAAAATGACCTGTAGTGAACTTGCATTTGTATGTTCCAGGCAATATGAGCCTTCTTCAACAGTCTCAACGCTTACGCCATAGTAACGTATTTTCCCTTGTTCCTTTAACTTTTCCAATGCCTCGAAGACTCTGCCGTCTTGCAGTACTTCCATTGGTGGACAATGGATTTGATACAAATCAATTTGATTACGATTCAAGCGCTTTAAGCTCTCCTCACAATACTCCGTCACGCGTTCTAACGAGTACGTTTCAAGGTCATGAATATCACCAGCACGGCAAAATTTCGTCGCAATGTGAATGGAATCTTCTTTTCCTTTTGTTGCCTTAGCCAATAGTTCCTCACTATGACCATCACCATAAACATCGGCAGTATCAAAGAAATTGACACCTTCATCCATGGCACGGTCTAAAGCACGCACTGCCTCTTTATCATTCAACTTACCCCATGCACCACCAATTGCCCATGTGCCAAAGCTTAATTCACTTATTTTCAAATCTGTCTTTCCAAGTTGACGGTAGTTCATAATTTCTCTCCTCCTCACTTTACGTAGTATGTTTGTATCGAAAGGATCACTTCTTCATGTGCGTCAAAAGACGAATTACTTACACTTAAGGATCAGAGTGTTCCCTCCGATCCTTAAAATTCGCTACCAGTGAAAGTTTTCCTCTAGCCTGGAGAGTGGTAAGAATAGTCCACTTGTAAGCATTGCTTGGTACCAAAAACCTTCTATCCCTTCACAGATCCAGCCAGAAGGCCACGAACAAAGTATTTTCCCAATATGATATAAACAAGCAGCGTTGGTAATGCTGCAATTAGTGCTCCGGCCATTTGAACATTCCACTCGACAATCTGACTCCCAGAAAGATTCTGCAACGCCACCATAATTGGCTGGTTTTCATTTGTTGTAATAGTTACTGCAAATAAAAACTCGTTCCAAATATTCGTAAACTGCCAGATTGCTACTACTACAAACCCTGTTATTGATAACGGCACCATAATATGTCTGAAAACACCAAGAAAACTTGCCCCATCAATTTTAGCAGCTTCAATCATTTCATCTGGAATACTTGCATAGAAGTTTCGGAACATTAAGGTTGTAATCGGCAAGCCATATACAACATGTACAAGAACCAGCCCTGCAATAGTGTCGTACAATCCAATACTACGTATGAATTGTATCAGTGGTATCAGGATGCTTTGATACGGGATAAACATTCCAAATAAAATAATCATGAATAATGTTTCCGAACCTTTAAATTTCCATTTGGATAAAACATATCCATTCATTGCCCCTAACAGGGCAGATAAGAGAGTTGCAGGAACCACTAAGTATACACTGTTCATAAAGTTGGGGGCGAGTTGCTTGATTGCCTGTGCATAGGAGCTGAAGTCAATTGAAGTAGGTAACGCCCACATTTGTTCCAATGAAACTTCATCCAATGGTTTTAAACTCGTTACAATGATTACATAAATCGGCATTAAAAATAATATAGCTAAAAAGATTAATATCAAATATTTTATTGTTTTTCCAATCGGAAATGCCGCCATTAATTATCACCCTTTCTACTGTTCCATAGGTACGGAACAATGAATATTGCTACCAAAAGTAGCATGATAATTGCAATAGCAGCACCATTTGCATAGTAATGCCCTTTAAACGTTGTTTCGAACATATAAACAGCAGGAACATCGGTAACATAGTTTGCCCCTGATCCTGTCATGGCATAAATTAGATCAAATATTTTCAATGATATATGAGCCATGATGATAATAACACTTACCGTTATCGGCATTAACATCGGAATTACAACCTTCCGATATATCTGGAATTCACTTGCCCCGTCAATTCTTGCTGCTTCACGGAGTTCATCAGGGATTCCACGCAAACCTGCCAAATACATTGCTAATGAAAATCCGGTCATCTGCCAAACCGCTGCAATAACTACTGCTATAATCGCGACCGGTAACCCAAACTCTATCTTGCCCCACTCAAAGCCAGCAATAATATTTGTATCCGTATACCACTTTGGGGTTATTCCAAACACCTGTAGAAACTGATTAAATCCTGTTGATGGATTCAATAACCATTGCCATACTACACCCGTAACAATAAATGACAACGCCATTGGGAATAAAAAGATATTACGGAAAATGGACTCACCTTTTAATTTTTGGTCAATCAGAATCCCTAATCCCAACCCAGATACAATGACCAATCCTATGAAAAAGATGGTGAAAAATACTGTATTCCGTAAATCAGCCTGAAAACGGTAATCTTGAAATAAATAAATATAGTTTTCAAGTCCAGCAAAGGAAAAATCAGGTGCAAGTGTGTTCCAATTACTTACTGATACAAACCCTGTCCATCCGATAAACCCGTAAACGAATACAAGAATCAGGATAATAGACGGTATGAGAAATGCCACTGCTGTCCAATGGTCTTTGGTAATTTTGTGCTTATGCTTTTTCTTAATTGCTGTCTCCTCCAAATTGTTTCCTCCTTACTTAGAGGCTTTTCTCTGTTAGAAAATCCGGCTTACATTACGGAAATCTTATAATAGCGCCTTCTGCTTTCCTGACTTCCTTATACCTTGGAGTGCAAGCCTTAGTTGCACTTAGCAGTCAGCAGTGTATATACTTTCTGGACTTTTAAAAAATCAATAAGAGACTGCCCCCGCTTTCAGGCAGCCTCAAAATTCCACTTATTAAAGTTCAGATGATGCAGATTTTAATGCTTGAATAAAGTTATCAACATCACGTTGTGTTACAAAAATATTTACAGCCTGATTAGCTTTTGTCAGAAAACCTGCAGCAGCTGCAGACCCGTGCGCAAGACTTGGCACTAAACGTGAGTCTTTAAAGTCTTGCATTGCTTCTTTTCCATATTCATCATATTTTGATTCATCAGCATCAGTACGTGCAGGAATTGAACCTTTTAATGGATTAAATACATCCTGTGCCTCAGTAGATCCAAGGAATGTCAAAAATTCCTTAACATCTTTCGGATTTTCAATTCCTTTAGGCAATCCAAATGTATCAGTGATGACTTGAAACTCACCTTTTGTTCCAGGGAATTCAAAGAATCCAAAGTCTTTGTTTGTTTCCATATCCAAATCGTTTACAAAGTAACCTTTTGCCCAGTCACCCATATTAATCATAGCTGCTTCTCCATTAGAAACGAGTTGTGCAGAATCCTGCCAGTTTCGTGCAGCGTGGTCTTCATTAATGTTATCAAGAACCTTACCGAACTGCTCGGCAGCTTCAACTACTCGTTCATCATCAAACGGAATCTCGCCCGCGAATAATTTTTTGTAATCGTCAGGTCCAAGCACACCTAACAAAACGTTTTCGAAGATTTGTGTTGCCGGCCAGGAATTTTTATCACCCAGTGCTACCGGTGTAATACCTGCTTTTTTTAATTTCTCTGATGCTGCGAAGAACTCCTCGAATGTCTCTGGTTCTTCAATGCCATTGTCTTCAAATACCTTCTTATTATAAAAAATCACATTTCCTCTATGAATATTTACTGGTACGGAGTAAATATCTCCATCCTTACTGACCAAATCAATCAGTTCCTCAGGAAATTTTCCCTTCCATCCATTTTTCTCATAAAGTTCGTTAAGTGGCTCCATTTTTCCAGCTGCCACCCAGCCTTCATTCAATTCGTCACCACCGTGAACCTGGAATGTTGATGGTGGATCGTCACCTTGCATCCGAGTAGCAAGTACTGCTTTGGCGTTCGTACCAGCTCCACCGGCAACTGCTGCATTTTCCACCTTGATTTCGGGATGCTCTTTCTCAAATAAGTCAATTAATGCAAGTAAGCCATCTTCTTCACCAGCACCAGTCCACCAGCTGAAAATTTCAACTTTGTTTTCACTTTTCTCTTCTCCTGAGTCTGAACTACCTTCTGCATCATCTGAACCACTGCATGCAGCTAACACAAGAGCTAATGCAAGCAGTAAAATAACACTAAATAATTTCTTCATATTTTTCCCCCTTTTTATGGTAACGCTTACAGATACTATTATAAATATTCAGATTGGCAGTTGCGTTTTTGATTACTGTATTATTTTATGATTACCTTCACTTTTTAAAGATTTGCTGCTGAAACTTCTTCGGTGACATTTGATAAGACCTTTTAAACACCCTGCTGAAATAATTGGGATCATTGTAACCGACCATATAACTGATTTCCTTAAGAGAATACCGATTTTCCATAATTAAAAGCTTTGCTTCATTCATTCTTCGGCCAGTTATAAATTCTACAAATGTATTTCCGAACTCCTTTTTAAATACATTTGAAAAGTAATTCGGACTTAATCCGACGTGTGCAGCCATCTCCTCCAGTGTGATTCCATGCCTGTAATGTTCATCTATATATTCCTTCACTTTCTCCATGAGCTTCTTCGAACGATAATGTTCCTGGAATTTCAAACAGCACAGGTTAATAAATTGCTGCCACTCTAAATCGGAGTCCAGTTCAGAAATGGTGTTCTCGGGGAAAGCAATATTTTGTTCTTCCATCATCCGCTTCACATTAAAATAAATATCCTCATGATCATCTATAGAAAAGAAGTTACGTTTATCTTTATAAAGCTGGATTGACTCATGTTCATTACCTTTCTCAACTTCAGCCAGCATCTGAACAATGACATCCTGAATATTATCATTGTCTTCATTTTCCTCTAGGAATCCGTATTTTCTATTATTTGTCTTTGTCAGTTGATAAGCTGCTGTTAGGGCTTCATGATACGACTTTGGAAAATTACCCAGGACTGAACATGGATTTCCAATGCCAATATAACAGTGGTTACCGAATTCCAATTGAATCTTTCGGACTTGCATTAAAATGTCAGACTTATTTAATTTTGTATTTGCTAAGATACAACAGGCAATCCGTCCATCTGTACTATCCACAATAAATGGGTGCTCCAGATATTTTGTAAGCCTTTCTCGAATCGGTTCTATATCAGTAGGCTGAGCAAGTTGCATCACAAGAAAATAACCACTTTCAAACGAAGGAAAATATTCTTTCTGAATCGAATAGGCTTCTTTGTCTAAAGGCTGATGCATTAATTTTGTAATAAAACTTTCTTCGATTAGGTTTCTTTTTTCGGTCTTCTGTTGCAACTCATACTCAATTTCCTTTTTCACACGCAAAATCGATTTGACAATCTCTTCTTTTTTGCCAGGTTTTAAAATATATTCCTTTACACCGTGACTCATCGCTTGCTTCGCAAAATCAAAAGAATCGTATGCAGATACCAATATAAATTTACTTGAAGGGCTCAAGTTCTGTATTTCCTCAATCGCTTCAAGTCCATTAATTCCAGGCATTTTAATATCCATAAAGATAATATCAAGGGGATTTTGCTGTACAAGTTCAATTGCTTCTCTTCCGTTCGTAGCCTCGTCAATAATCTTAATTTCTGAAAAGTTATTCTCAAGAAACTTTCGCATAGCTTTACGTTCAAGCAATTCATCTTCAGCAATTAGGATTCTCATTCCAGCTCCTCCTTATCTTGTGGCAGTAAAAGCCTTATCATGGTTCCCTGCCCAGGCTTCGACTTCATCTCAACGATATGGGTCAAACGGAAGAAAAGCTGTAATCGTCTGATTACATTCGTTAGTCCTATTCCAGTCGAATGACCGACATGCTCTTCCTGCTGTTTTGTTAGAGAAAGAATTTGATTGACTTTCTCTTGTTCCATGCCTACACCATCATCGCTAATTTCAACAATTACATTCTTTAATTCCTGGTAAATGACAAGAGAAATCATCCCCCCTTCTTCTTTCCCCTCAATTCCGTGGATAAAAGCATTCTCAACTAAGGGCTGTAATGTTAATCGGGGAACTTCGAGCACAAGACAGGACTCATCAATATCTACATGAAACGTTATCCGTTCAGAAAATCTGACCTTTTGAATATGAAAATAGTCTTTAACGACCTTAACTTCATCTTCTAGTGAAACACGATGTTCAATTTCCCCAAGACTGTGCCTAAGCAGTGTCGCCGCAGAATCTATTAATCCGGAAGTTGATTTGGCATCTTCCAAATATGCCATTTTGGAAATTGTGTTTAACGTATTGAACAAAAAATGCGGGTTTATTTGATTTTGCAAGTGCTTTAGTTCCATTTCCTTAACTAATCGATCAAGCTCTGATTGATCCTGTATTTCCTCAAATAGTTCATAAATGTTTGAACGCATTTGGTTAAACGTATCCCCGAGCAATCTTAGTTCATCATTAGTATGAACATTAATGGGATCCCCCTTCAAGTCACCTCTGGATACTTCCTCAGCAGCAACAGACAGTTGTCCTAATGGACGGGTAATCCCTTTTGAATACCATAAGGCAAAAAATACCGCCAGCATAATAGTTGTCAGAAACAAAAAAGCGATAAATAGCAGAAAGTTTTTATTACGCAACTGCAAATCATCGTAAAATGATTGATAAGCCGTTAGTTCGAGCTTAATAATTTCCAGTGTGGATTCTGCTATGTAATCCGATGCATTTCCTGCTTCCTCCAAGTGATTTATATACTTTTCACTGTCATCTCTTAAAACAAAACCAACTGTTAGTTCCGTTTCACGAATGTATGTCTCAATTAGATTTATATAATTTTTCATTTCAATTGTGTCTATATAGTAAAATGTGGTCGTTAACTGGTCCACGTTTCCTTCCAGTTCTGATTTTATCCTATAATAATCTTCAGCACTTCCAGACTTCGGTTCGTTCACATATGATTTTGTTGTTGAATATAACTCTGAAGTCTGTTGTGATATAGTATTCAGCAATAGAAAACGCTGGAAACTGTCATTATATGTTTTAGTTAATTCATTTGAACTGACAAAGATAGAAATCGCTGTTACATGAAATAGAATAACAAAAACAAAGAAATAAATGATTAGCTTACCGCGAATTGTCTTCATTTTAACCCACCATACTTAAGTGAACTTAAATCCCTTTTTTCTATCACTTTAGTATCGGTATAAATCTCTTTATTTAATAAATCATTGTTCTGCAACTCAATCATCACATTTACCGATTTAATTCCCATCTTCTTAGGATATTGTGCAATCGTTGCATCAATTTTTCCTTCTCGAATTAATCCCTGTGTTTCAGGCAGCAAATCAAATGCAATAATAGGAAATTCTTTATATGTACCAATTTCCTGAATTCCATCAACAATACCGATTCCATCCAATGCACTTGTTCCAACAAACATAGTTATAGATGGATGTTGTTTTAATAGCGAGTAGGTTGCCTGAGCAGCACCAATTGCAGTAATATTGGACTCTTCTATGTCAACAATATGTATACGGGGAGTCTGCTTTATTACATGTTTGAAACCTTCCAGTCTTCTTTGTTGATTAATTGCGTTATATCTCCCTGTAACAATTCCCACGTATTGTTCACCTGTGGTATTTTCGATTACCGCCTTACCGGCTAATTTTCCTGCATAGAAATTATCTGTTCCGATGTAGGCTTTACGCTCACTGCTTTGAACATCTGTATCCACTGTGATTATAGGAATTCCTCGCTCAACCCCTTTATGTACTAAATCAACAAAGCGTTCGCCTGGAACCCCTTGAACAATAATCCCGTCCACCTTAGCAGAAATCATCCGATCCAATAACTTTAAAAGTTTATCATTGTTTGCCCTGGACGGAGCAAGGTACTCCAAATAGATATCATGTTCAGCTGCAGCCTTTTTAGCTCCTTCCTCGACTTGCCTCCAATATTCGTTGTCCGCTTCTTCAGCTATTAATGCAAAATGATAATTGTAATCTGCTGATTCCACTTTTTCCGTTTGAATAATAAATGTTTTATAACCATAAATAAGCATACCGATAAAACATATGCAGAAGATAACACCACTCAATGTATAAACTAGTAATCTAGAATTGCTCATTGCATCTCATCCTATTAACATTATGAATCTATTCTATCATGATGCTGCTAAAAATTGAAAAAATAATTTACAGAGTATTGCAAACTTAATTTATTTAAATAATGCAATATTTATTTTTTGAATAAAATTGTCCTATGTGAATGATAGATAACCCTGATCACACATAGGCAAAAAGTATTATGACCCTGATGGAATAGGTGTTAAGTTCTATTTTTTGTTGATGTTCTTTTCTTATAATAATCTAGAAATTATTAAAAAAATCCATCAAATTATTGTAAGCGGTTACAATAACTGAAGTATAATTCTACTAATAGTAATAGGGTTGAAAATGGAAAGGGAGTGAATACAGAAATGATGCTGTTGTAGGACGGACGAATTTTTTTATCAAACCAGTTAACTACAAAAAATCTATTAAAAATTGGAGGATGAGAAGTGAGAAAAAAGTTTATATCAAAATTATCAGTTATTCTTTGTATTCTAATGGTAGTCTCGGCGCTGCCAATCTCACCAGTAAAATCAACTATGACTGAAGCTGCTGCAACCAGCAATTTTAATTCATCATTTGAAGTCAACGAACAACAACCAACATGGGAAAATACTTCAGAAGTAGATAATGAAGGCAATAAAATGACCTCAGGTGTGATTGGAAAAATTCCTTATGATTCAATCCAGGGGGATATAACAAATAAAGTAGAAGGAGTCTCAGCTAGTAACAGCAATCCCCCAAATGAAGTAGCTACTAATTTAACAGATCGAAGTGCACAGTCAAAATGGTTAGCATTCGAATCAAGTGCATGGATTGAATTTTCATTTGCAGAGCCACAGAATCTGGTTAAATATGCACTAACATCTGCTAATGACGCACCAGGAAGGGATCCAAAAAATTGGACATTAGTTGGCTCTAACGATAGGGAAAACTGGGTGGAGCTAGACACAAGAACGGATCAGGCTTTCAAAGACAGGTATAAAAGAAAAGTATTTGAATTTGAAAATAATCAGGAATACACTTATTATCGCCTGAAAATAACCGAAAATGCTGGTGATGGGCTTACTCAATTGGCAGAAGTTGCATTGTCCAACGGAATTGATGTCCCGCCACCACCTCCATCTGACATGAAAACATACGTTAGCGAAGGTCCTACAAGTAGCTATACCGCAAAGACCAGAGTTGGCTGGACGGGTACAAAAGCGTTAACTTATGAAGGCAGACATGAAGTTGACGGGGAAGCATATGCCTATAACAAGCTATTTGATGTGAACATTAAAGTTACACCAGAAGCACAGCTGTCGTATTATATCCATCCACAGTTTGTGGATCAGGATCAACTGGACTATTCTAGTACCTATGTATCGATTGACCTAGCATTTACCGATGGTTCCTATTTGAGTGATCTTGGAGCAAAAGACCAGCATGGTGTTGTGTTAAACCCTCAGAAACAAGGAAAATCGGAAACACTTTATCCAAATCAATGGAACCATAAACTAGCTGACATTGGATCAGTTGCTGAAGGAAAAACCATTGATAGAATACTTGTTACTTACAAGAATCCAAAAGGACCGGGTGTCTTTAAGGGAAGTATTGACGATATTAAAATCGAAGGTAACCCCGAACCAGCAGACTACACAAGTCCTGTAGATTACGTAAACATACTAAGAGGAACGAATTCGAATGGTTCATTTTCACGTGGGAATAACTTTCCAGCAGTAGCAGTCCCACACGGTTTTAATTTCTGGACTCCCGTAACGGATTCTGGTTCTACAAGCTGGCTTTATAGTTATCAGCAATCGAATAACGAGAACAATCTTCCAGAACTAGAGGCATTCTCTCTTAGCCATGAAACTAGCCCGTGGATGGGAGACCGTCAGACATTCCAGGTTATGCCGGCTAAAGGGGATAATCCGAGTGCTGATCGTAATGAACGAGCACTTCCGTTCAAGCATAAAAATGAAATAGCAAAACCCCATTATTACAGCGTAGAGTTTGAAAATGGTATACAAACAGAAATGACCCCCACGAATCGAGCAGCAATGTTTAACTTCACATTTACGGAAGATACCTCAAATCTTATTTTTGACAATGTAAATAATAATGGCGGTTTAACCTTAAGTTCAGATAAGCAGACAATTACTGGGTATTCAGATGTTAAAAGTGGTCTTTCAACAGGGGCAACAAGGATGTTTATTTACGCAAAAGTTGATAAGCCCGTAAAAGATAGTGGTAAGTTAACCGGTGAAGGAAGAGATAATGTCACAGGTTATTTGCAATTTGATACATCTGGTGCTGACAAAACGGTCAGCATGAAAATAGCAACATCTCTAATTAGTGTTGAACAAGCTAAGAAGAATTTAGAACAAGATATAAAGGCTGATACTAGTTTTGAAGACTTAAAAGAAAAGGCAAAAGAACTTTGGAATGAGAAGCTGGGTATTATTGAAATAGAAGGGGCAACACATGATGAGCTTGTAACATTTTACTCAAACATGTACCGTCTGTTCACATACCCAAACAAAGCATATGAAAATACTGGTACAGACACTGACCCTGTTTATAAATACGCAAGTCCATTTTCGGAAGAAGTTGGCGAGAATACTGCAATGGAAACGGGGGCTAATATTGTAGAAGGTAAGCCTTATGTCAACAATGGCTTTTGGGATACGTACCGAACGACTTGGCCTGCTTATACATTATTGACACCGACACAAGCAGGTGAAATGATCGACGGATTTGTCCAACAGTATAAGGATGGAGGTTGGATCTCAAGGTGGTCTTCTCCTGGATATGCGAATTTGATGGTTGGTACAAGCTCAGATGTGGCATTTGGAGATGCATATCAGAAAGGGATAACAAACTTTGATGTTGAAGCCTATTATGAATCTGCGTTAAAAAATGCCTCTGTTGCAAGTGAAGATCAAAGTGTTGGTCGAAAAGGATTATCCACATCCATCTTTGACGGATATACGAGCAACTCAACCGGTGAAGGCATGTCATGGGCAATGGATGGTTATATCAATGACTTTGCAATTGCAAACATGGCAAAAGAACTACTCGAAAAAACAGATAAAAATGATCCCAAATACGAGCAGTATCAAGCAGAACATAACTACTACTTGTCTCGTGCTCAAAACTACGTGAATATGTTTAATCCGGAAACAGATTTCTTTATGGGCAAAAAAGCTTCAGGTAAATGGAGAGCTACGCCGGAAAACTATGACCCAAGAGAATGGGGCGGAGACTACACAGAAACAAATGGATGGAATATGGCTTTTCACGTTCCACAGGATGGTCAGGGTTTAGCCAACCTTTATGGTGGCAGGGACGGGCTTGCAAATAAACTGGATGAATTTTTCTCTACCCCGGAAACTGCCTTACATCCAGGTCACTATGGTGGTATTATTCATGAAATGCGTGAGGCAAGAGATGTACGAATGGGAATGTACGGACATAGCAATCAGCCTTCCCATCATATCCCATACATGTATAATCTCGCAGGGCAACCTTGGAAAACACAGGAAAAGGTTAGTGAAGTATTATCACGACTTTATTTAGGAAGTGAGATTGGCCAGGGATACCCGGGAGATGAAGATAATGGTGAAATGTCTGCATGGTATATTTTCAGTGCAGCAGGATTCTATCCATTACAGATGGGGAAACCAGAATATGCAATTGGGGCTCCATTCTTTGAGAAAATGACTATCCATTTGGAAAGTGGCAAAGATCTTGTAATTAAAGCTCCAAATGTAAGCAAAAAGAATAAATATGTACAAAGCTTGAAGGTGAATGGTAAATCCTATAATAAGACGACACTATCCCATGACTTGTTAGCTGAAGGGGCAACACTTGAATTTGATATGGGACCGGAGCCGTCTGATTGGGGAACAAGTGAAGATGCATTACCTGCATCTATTACAGATAATGCAACTAACGGTTCTTCCCTGCTTCCAGATCCTTTAAAAGATTTGACAAATGATACTAATGGCAGCACCGTTCATAGTGATAAGGGCGTTGCGGATCGCCTTTTCGATAACAACTCTGAAACAAAAGTGACATTGGAAAGTGACAATCCATGGGTTCAATTTCAGTTTGAGGATGGTGCAACAAGACCGTTAATGTACACCATTACTTCAGGCAACAACGACCAATCAGATCCAAAAAGCTGGACATTGTTAGGATCTAAAAATGCAAAAGATTGGACAATAGTTGATGAAAGAACAGACGTTAGTTTTAAATGGCGGGAATTCACAAAACCATTTAGTATTCAAAACCCTGGTGAATATACCTATTATAGATTAAAGGTAACTGAAAATGGAAAAAATGGCTCTACTTCATTTGCAGAACTTGAACTTCTCGGTTATGGAAATACGGATGAGAAATTTGAACAAGTGAAAGAGACGTATGAAGGTTATCGTGATTCTGGCGATATTAAAGGAGCACTGATCAAGCAGTTCGATACCAAATATGGTCAGGCAGAAGATCAGTTTGAAAAAGAGCATTTTAAACAGGCAGCTAAGAAACTGGATGATCTGTTGAAATCCTTGAATAAGAAGTCCGGGAACATTACAAAAGATGCAACAAAAGTACTAAGTGCAGACATAAATGCACTAATCACTTCTGTTTCACGATTAAATTCAGGTGGTAATCCAGGCAAAGGACAATGGAAATATAAAGATGAGGTAGAACAAGTGCCAGTCTTTGAAGTTTCCAAGCTAGCCGCTCCTACTGTTAAACCAGGAGGAGATGCTACGATTTCAGTTATTGTTACAAATATCGGATTATTAGCAGGTGACAAACAAATTGACTTTTCTTTTGATGGAGCTCCTGTTGAAACAAAAACAATTACCCTTGAACCTGGTGAAAGTAAGACTGTAACATTTACCGTAAGTGACGTGGCATTAGGAATACACCAATTTAAAATTAATGAATTAACCGGAACATTAAAAGCTCTACATGATGGACCAGTGCTGTCACTTGATTTTGAAGATACTGTGCAAGATGCATCACCTTATGGACATGATGGAACGATACATGGCGATGTATCGTTTGTAGAAGGAAAAGTTGGAAATGCCATTAAACTAAATGGTGGATGGGTTGATATTCCTTCCAGTAAGTTGTTGAATGGTGATGATGAATTTACAATTGGGCTATGGGTTAACCTTGAAGACCCAGGCCAAGATCAGAAAATTATAGGTAAAACCACTATTGGAAATGGTTATGTTTTAGGTGTAGACGGTGGCCTTTATCCTGAAATGTGGGATGATAGTGGAAGCAGGTTTAGCTTTAATAATGGCTCGATTGCTCCTAATGAGTGGACTCATCTGGCGCTAACCTGGAAACAAAATGGGCAGGTCACTGGCTATATCGATGGAGAAGAAGCAGCAAGTGTGGCAGCAGGAATGAATCCAATAGCACCTAATGATAACCCGTTAATTATTGGTGGAGCACCATGGGGACCTGATGGACTTCAGACAAAAGGTTTAGTCGATGAAGTTCGAATCTACAAAGAAGCACTAAGCTCAGAAGAGGTAAAAGAAATGTACACGGGTAACGCAAATTAGATTAATTTTATCTTAATTGCTAAACAGAAAAAAACTCCGATCCTATTGCGAGGGATCGGAGTTTTTTGAGTGCTCGTTATTCGACTGTGAATTTCGCTTCAGCCCAGTTTCCATGGTCTTCTGCGTTACCATCACCTGCGTCTGTAACTACTAATTTTAGTTTCTTTTTCCCTGTTATATCTAGGTCAACTTTCTTTGCTGGGGTGTTATTATACATAATGCCACTCTCATATACGAGTTCTCCATCTAACCATGCTTCAAAGGCAATTGAACCACCGCCTATCTCCTGGTCAACTCCCACGAAAGACTGAAAGCGTGCATAGCCTTTTCCTTCCAAATCGTAGACAATTTCTGAGTGAGCATGTGTTCCAATTCCTTTATCATAGGTAACTTCTGATGAACCATCCCATAATCGTAACGGATTGCCTTCAATCGATTTATCCATCTGAATCGATCTCCAGCCAACCGTTGCACTCTTCCATTCCGTATCACTTAAATATAGTTCATCTACAATCTCAAAATTAATTTCATATTTTGCTGATAGCAATCCATTGTTTGAGGTAACTTCCACAACCGTTTTTCCTGGAAGTCCTTCCGCTGGTGTTATATCAACTGTAACGTTATCGCCCGTCGGAATCACGTCTACCTGTGGTACTTCGTCAATCGTACCCTTTAGGTAACTAATCGAATACTTGTTTATTTCTGTATTAAAGTTTGCTAAGGATTCACCATTAATTTTGATATTCTTAACTAAGTCATCCGTTACTACACGTTTGCTCAATTCCATTGGAGAATCATTCTTTGAAATTGGCTGCAAACGATAGCTGTAGGCATATGTCTTATCCGTATCTAACGTAAATTCTGGATGCGGTCTTGCCCCCCAGCTGTTATCGCCACCAAGTCCCATTTGATGATAATTTAAGGTAACAAATATGTCTTCCTGTTTTTCCAATTCATATGGATGTGCGGAGGACTCTAAATCCTCTTCCGTATAATGAAGTGCATTAACTTCCATTAGCGGTAAGCCGGTAGCCATTAAACCAATCCCTTTTTTATTGGTAAAGGTTACCCAACGTACATCCGTTTTGTTTCCAGTTTCCTGTGGTTCGACATATGGGAAAAATTGATCGTCCACTGTACTGCTGTATACACCAACAGGATAGCCGGTTTTACGGTCCCAGTAGTTGCTTTCAGGCCCGCGCCCATACCAGTCCATTTGTTCAAACTCTTCTGGAATGGTTAATTCCATTCCTATAGCCGGGATTTCTGGTAAACTCTCTCCTGCTTCTAATGTACTTTTTACAACTACTTCACCTGTTCCATATACAATATATGCTGTTTGGAACTTAGATTCATTTGTCGTCGGTAAGGTGCCGATCACATTTATTCGAACAGCATTTTCGCCGTAATTCGTTACCTCAACATCTGTCACAGTTCTGTTTTCACCAGCATCCCTCCATGTACCCGAAATGCTAGGCATGCCATATCCTTTATCATTGTCAAGTGGAGCTCTCCAGTAGTCAGGTACCGGTCCACTCTTAATTAATTCTGTTTTCTTGTATGTGAAAGATGTGATGGTACCTTTAGCTTTATTAAAGTTCAGCTTAAAGTCTGTTCCATCAACGGATATAACAGAATCTCCATTCTCTACATTAATTTCAGGCATCCCTGATATCTCTTCTGGTTGTACATTTGGAACATCGTACTGCACTTCAAATTGTTCGTATGCAATCTCATGACCTTTAGAGGCCCATTTTGTGTCTTCTTTCAACGTAAAACTTACATCTAAAAAGTACTCTGCACCTGCTTCCAACGTTGGCTTTTCCATTGGTACTGTTATTTCTTCTGTTGATAATGGATTAACATTTAATTCATTTATTTTTCCTTCTTGAATCACTTTACCGTCTCGTTTTAATTCCCAATGGGCATCAAATGCATTCAAGTTTGTAAACAGGAATTCATTTTTCAACTCGATGACACCATTTTTCACATCTACGGCATGAACTTCGATTTCTTGATATACTTTTTTAACTTCTTTTAGTTCCGGTTGAACCGTCCGATCTGCAGAAACCAAACCATTTGCCATGAAGTTATCGTCATTTGGGTTATCCCCCCAATCCCCTCCATATGCGTGGTAAAATCCCTTATCTTTACCAGGTATAGGTTCAAGTAGAGTTTGATTCACCCAATCCCAAATAAATCCACCTTGTAGGTTATTATAAGAATCAATAACATCCCAATATTGGTTAAGATTACCGACACTATTCCCCATAGCGTGAGCATATTCAATCAGGAGAAAAGGTTTTTCATTTCCAGATTTTCCATAATCATCGACACTTGAAACAGAGGGATACATCACACTTTCCATATCAGCCCAGCGGTCGTCTCCTTCATAGTGAATGATCCTGGTTGGATCTAATTCGCGTGCTAACTCAGCCATATGCTTGAAGGTCGTACCAGTTCCTGCTTCATTTCCTAATGACCAGATCAATACCGATGGATGGTTCTTGTCACGTTCAACCATGCTTTCCATACGATCAAGTGATGCTGGAAGCCATTGTGGATCACTTTTAGGTAGTTGCCACCTGATTCCATGGGATTCCAGGTTTGCTTCGTCTATAATATAGAGCCCGTATTCATCAGCTAAATCATACCACTCTGCTTGATTCGGATAGTGTGACGTACGAACTGCGTTAATATTGTGCTTCTTCATCAATTTAATGTCTTGGATCATGCGTTCTCTCGAAACCGTTCGTCCATCTACCGGATCCATTTCATGACGGTTAACACCTTTAAATGTGATCGGTTTACCGTTTAGTTTCATTTGACCATCTTTAACCTTAAATTCCCGGAATCCCACTTTTGTACTTGTTGTTTCTGTGATGTTGCCATTTTTATCTTTTAGTGCTAAAACAAGTGTATAAAGGTTCGGTTGTTCAGCCGACCATTTTTTTGGGTTCTCAATTAACTGCTCTTTTTTAACAGATAATTTTGTTTTTCCGTTAAAATCAACTGCAGTTTTTAACGGCTCTTCTAATACCTCTTTATTATTACTAAATACCCACGGCGGTTGTTTCATCTGGAGTAGTCCTGCAACGCTTAGGTTTCCGAGTTCTCATACAATTCAAATTCTCTGATCACCCTCAATAAGCTGTTAACCTTTGATTTTTAGGCATTAGTCAAGAAATTTTCTATTACTATTCAACAGGTTACTATCATGAAACAGGATAAAAGAATTCCTCCAAAAGCAGCGATACAGCTCCTAACAGTGTTGCATCTTCCCCTAAATTGGTTACTACTACCTCAGTCTTCTTTGCCTTCGGGGTAAGTATTCGCTCTTCAATCGTTTGATGAATGGCAGGTAGAATATACGCTTGGCTTTTCATAACTCCACCACCCAACACAATTTTCCTCGGATTAACTAAATGAATAAGGTTCGTTAGACCAATACCAATAATCATTCCTGTTTCATGTAATATACCCACATATGCTGTGTTACCGGATTTGGCTAATTCAAATACAACTTCCGCTGTTGGCGTGATCGGGTTGGCCATATCTTCTAACTTTTTGCGTGCACGTTCAGCAATGGCCGAACCAGTCGCAAAGGTTTGAAGGCAGCCGCGATTGCCGCACTCACACACTTCCCCATTAATATCAATTGTCATATGACCAATTTCACCAGCTATATTTTGTGCGCCATGAAATAGTTTTCCATTAACAACCATACCTGCACCAACTCCACGGCCCAAGTTCACTGCAACCATACTGTCCAACTCACCATGTCCTCCAAACCATGATTCTCCCATTGCCATAGCGCGGGCATCGTTTTCTACTTTAATCATGACATTAAATTCCGTTTCTAGTTCCTCTTTAATAGGAATATTAGTAAGCTTTAAATTTGGCGCTATGAGAGATGTTCCTTTTGATACATCTACAACTCCGTGCATAGCTATCCCAATTCCCATAATTTCGCGATCTCCGATGGGAATTTCATTAATAACATCACGTATAGACTTTTTTAAAATCGAAAGAAACTGATCATTAGAGATTGGAAGGGCCAGTTTGGCGGATGATCGATTCACAATATTTCCTGCAAAATCCGTAAGAATACATTCAATTCTCTCAGGACCGGCATCAACTCCAACAATGTAGAAAGCTTTACTATTAATGTGAAGCATCGTTGGCTTTCTGCCACCCATAGATTGTCCACTGTCACTCTCAATTACAATGCCCTGATCAATTAACTCTTTAACAATACTACTTACTGTTGGTGGTGTGAGTTTAGTGTCTTTTGCGATTTGCGCACGAGAAATCGGCTCGTGCGTTCTTATCTTATTTAATATAATTGACTTATTCACTGATTTCATCAGCCTAAATGAGCCTCGCTGCATCGTAAATCCCCCGTACAATAGTTATTTTTTCTTATTATATCATGTATCAGCCTTTGGTAATGTAAATAACTTAATCGTAAAATCTATATTAATAACTGCACTGACTTATATAAAGATAGGGATTCCCCTCCTCTCCAATATCTAGCATTATTTAATTACCTTCAGCTTTTATTGAATATTCCAGCTAAATCTTTTATAATTAACTTAGTTAAATTAATTAATTAAGTTAGCAACTGGATTTTACTTGTAAACTATTTTAGAAAACATGGCATATCGCCAACCTTAGTTGCACTTATATAGTAAGAAAGGATTTATACTTTCTTATCTAATAACAATAAACATATAGCGTTTTAGTATCCATTAAAACCTGGAGGTTACTTATGAACACAAATGAACTGACCAACCAATTCCAATCCATTTTCCATACAACCGATTTACCGCTCATCTTCTTCGCCCCTGGCCGAATCAACCTAATCGGTGAGCATACTGATTATAACGGTGGCCATGTCTTTCCAGCAGCCATTTCTTTTGGTACATATGCACTTGCCAGAAAACGAAATGATCAGAATTTGCGGTTTTATTCGCTGAATTTTCCTGAGAAGAATATAATAGAATGTGAGCTTGCAGATCTCTCCTACCAGGAAACACATAGTTGGGCAAATTACCCGAAAGGCATGATTAAAATATTACAGGACTATGGGCATGCCATTACGACTGGGATGGATATCTTATTTTATGGAAACATTCCTAATGGGGCTGGCCTGTCCTCCTCAGCTTCCATCGAAATGGTGACAGGAGTGCTTTTGGAGGAATACTACCAACTTGATATTGATCGTGTTACTATGGTTCAGCTAGGACAAAAGGTGGAAAATGACTATATTGGCGTGAACAGTGGGATAATGGATCAGTTCGCAATTGGTATGGGGAAAAAAAATCATGCCATTTTATTAAACTGTCAAACATTGGAATACCGTTATGCTCCAATTCATCTTGATAATTATGCAATTATCATCATAAATACCAATAAGCAGCGAACGTTAGCTGGATCCAGCTACAATGAACGACGCAAACAATGTGAGGAAGCACTTGCCGATTTGCAGACAGAGCTTTCGATTAGCAGTCTTGGAGAGCTATCCAATGAACAGTTTCAAAGGTATCAGCATTTAATCACTAATAGCATCAACCTCAGGCGCGCTAAACATGCAGTATTTGAAAATAGTCGAACCCTGGAAGCGCTCGATCAGCTGCAACAAGGTAACCTGAACCAGTTTGGTAAATTAATGAATGCATCCCACCTTTCTTTACAGCAGGATTATGAAGTAACCGGACGTGAGCTTGATACACTTGTCGAAGCAATATGGGAGCAGGATGGCGTACTCGGTTCCCGCATGACCGGCGCAGGATTTGGTGGCTGTGCCATTGCCATTGTGGAAAAAGATAGAATAGAAGATTTTAAGCGAAATGTAAATAAAATATATCGAAACGACGTCGGATATGATGCAACATTTTACACAGCATCAATATCCGATGGTGCTAAACAATTGGAAGAAGGAGTGATAGAATGAGTGTTTTAGTATTAGGCGGAGCCGGTTATATTGGGTCCCATGCAGTATATCAGCTGATGGAAGAGGGTCAAGATGTTGTAGTGGTTGATAATCTTGAAACTGGTCATCAGGATGCTATTCATCCAGAGGCTACCTTCTATCAGGGAGATATTCGAGAGATTACCTTTTTACGTGAAGTTTTTAAAAAAGAATCCATAGATGCAGTTATCCACTTTGCCGCAAATTCACTTGTTGGCGAATCCATGGATAAGCCATTGAAATACTTTGATAATAATGTTCATGGCACACAGGTTTTATTAAAGGTTATGGTGGAGCATGATGTGAAATATATCGTGTTTTCCTCTACTGCCGCTATCTACGGCGAGCCGGAAACTGTCCCCATTACTGAGTTAATGCCAACAATTCCAACAAATGCTTATGGTGAAACGAAGCTAACAATGGAAAAATTGATAAAATGGACGTCACAGGCACATGGAATCAGCTATACGTCCCTCCGTTATTTCAATGTTGCAGGTGCCAAACAATCAGCAGTAATCGGTGAAGATCATCGTCCGGAAACACACCTTGTTCCAATTATTTTACAAGCGGCCCTTGAAAAGCGTGAGTCTATAACTATTTTCGGAGAAGATTATGACACCCCAGACGGCACATGCATTCGCGACTATGTTCATGTTGATGATTTGATCAGCGCACACCTGCTCGCATTGGACTATCTGAAAAATGGTGGCAAGAGTGATATTTTCAACCTTGGAAGCAGTCAGGGATTTTCTGTTAAAGAAATGATAGACGTCGCAAGAAAAGTAACCGGCAAAAAGATTCCAGCAGTAATTGGGCCACGTCGTACTGGTGACCCAAGCACCTTGATTGCAAGCTCGGGTAAAGCAAGACAGATTCTTGGCTGGAGACCAAAACGCACCTTCATTCAGCAAATTATGGAGGATGCATGGAGATGGCACTCCACTCATTCAGACGGCTATAAATCGGATGTGAATGAAAAATGATCTATGAGCAAATTTCCAGTCTGATTGAGAAGGCAATTGAAGCAGAACTTATCGAACGGACTGATCGTATATATGTCCGTAACCAGGTTATGCAGCAACTGCGATTGACTTCTTTTCCGGAAAACGTGTACGGTTCTAATAATAATGACTCCATTGCTGACCTTCTTGAGGATATTATTTCCTGGGCAGTAGAGCAAAAAATAATTGAAGATGTTTTTGATGAAAAAGAAATCTTAACAGCGAACATAATGAATTGCTTTGTAGCAAGACCATCAGTTATCAATCACAACTTTTATACAAAATATGAGCAATCACCAGTTGCAGCGACCGATTATTTCTATCAACTAAGCAAATACAGTAATTACATTCAGTTGAATCGCATCCGGAAGAACATCCATTTTAAAGCAGACAACAATTATGGGGTATTCGATATTACAATTAACTTATCCAAACCGGAAAAGGACCCTGAGCAAATTAATCGCGAACGTAAAATGAAGCAAACCGTACATTATCCAAAATGCCTTCTTTGTGTGGAAAACGAAGGCTTTACTGGAAGAACTGGACATCCAGCACGGGCGAATCATCGGGTGATTCAAGTACCTATTTTAGGCGAAAATTGGTATCTGCAATACTCGCCATATGTCTATTATAATGAGCATAGTATTTTGCTCGCAGAAGAGCACCGTAATATGAAAATTGATAGGCATACTTTTGCCCGACTGCTCGCATTCACGGAAAGATTCCCACACTATTTCATTGGCTCGAATGCGGATTTACCAATTGTTGGTGGGTCAATTTTAAGTCATGATCATTACCAGGCAGGGCGGTATCAATTTGCCATGACCAATGCCAAAGATGTTCTTAACTTTAAGTTGAAAAATTTTTCGAATGTTTCTGCATCTGTCTTAAAATGGCCATTGTCTGTTATTCGTTTGAAAAGTAATAATCAAGTAAAACTTGTGGATGCAGCCGATTATATTTTACAGATATGGAAAAATTACTCAGACAGAGATGCAAAAATTCTTGCTTTTTCAGGAGAAACAACGCATAACACAATTACCCCGATAGCAAGAGTTCGCGATGGTTCATTTGAGCTTGATCTGGTATTACGAAATAATCGCACAACTGAAGAACATCCAATGGGGATTTTCCACCCACATGAAGATGTGCATCATATTAAGAAAGAAAACATAGGCCTGATTGAAGTGATGGGTCTTGCTGTACTACCAGCTAGATTAAAGGATGAGCTTAGTGATTTAAAAAAGTTTCTACTTGGTGAATCAACTAACGTGGCAGCATATCATCAGGAATGGGCCGATTCCCTGCAGGATAAGTATGGTACAATTACTGACTCTGACAAGGCAAATGAATTTGTGGAAAAGGAACTTGGGAAGAAGTTTACTAGAGTACTAGAGGATGCCGGTGTTTTTAAACAGACGGAAGCAGGGTTGGATTCCTTTAAACAGTTTGTTTCGGCATTGAATAGATAGTATTTCAGAGCAATAACACATGATTATAAAACGCTTTTATTCAAACTTTAAATAAAAGGAAATGAACACTCAATGAAAATTACAACAAAAAACATAAATCCTAAAGAAAATATAACTTGGCAACTCTACACGCTTTCCAACGATAATCAAATGGAAGTAAGCTTTCTTAATTATGGAGGAGCAATAACAGAAATACGAACCCCAGACCGTAATGGAAAAGTTGAGAATATAGTTCTGGGCTATAAAGATTACCGGAATTACATAGATAATCCTACCTTTTTTGGAGCCATTATCGGTCGTGTTGCGGGAAGAATAAAAGATGCCACATTTAAGGTAGTTAACCAATCATTTTCGTTAACTGCTAATGATGGGCAAAATCATTTACATGGTGGAGCAACAGCATTTCATCAATCTGTATGGGAGGCTACTCCCTTTGAAACAGAAACATCTGTTGGTGTAAAGCTTTCACATAAAAGCCCTGACGGGGATGATGGTTATCCTGGGAATATCCATGTTAATGTTATCTATGAATTAAACAACCAGGATGAGTTTACGATTACATGTGATGCAACTACAGATAGAACGACACCACTAGCACTCACAAATCATACATATTTTAATTTAAGTGGGGACTTGAAGGATACAATAGAAAATCACAATGTAACGATGGGAAGCAGCCAATTTGCAGAGTTAGATGAATATCTCATCCCAACAGGCAAAAAACTTAATGTTAAGAACACACCATTTGACTTTACTTCAGGCCGAAAAATTAAACATGGAATATACTCTACTCATCTACAAAATAAAATAGTCGGAAACGGGTATGATCATTACTTTCTTTTTGAAAAGCCTCAATCAAATATTACTGTATCAGAGGAACAAAGCGGACGTACATTAACTGTCCACACTGATGAACCAGGAATGGTTATGTATACATCCAATAACCTGGACACTGGTCTTGAGCTTAATGAAAGGGTTTCAGAAAGGTATTTGGGGCTTTGCTTAGAAACACAAAAGCACCCCGCATCGCTCATCTATGATGATTTACCGTCAATACTTTTACATCCTAGAGAAAGATATCATTCAAAAACTAGATTTAAATTCGGGTAGGAGTGGTGACAGTCATTTCCCGTTTTTTAGCGAAGAATATTATATAATAAGGATAAATAAAGGAAGGGAAATCAGCCATAGTTGGCTGATTTCCCTTAATTATATTACCCAGATCATCTATTGCCACTTTCTAACAAGATACTCACTATTTTGTTTAAGAATATTATAAGCATTTTCAGAAATCATTTCTTTTCCTTTCTCATTTTCAAGCTTTTTAATAAATTTGTCCATATGATCAATAGCTTTCTCAGTCTCACCCTTATCTTCAAAGTTAATCACCGAATCCAAGTGCGCCTGTAATGATCTAGCAGTACCATAGTTTTCAAACTCTCCGTCTTGTTCAAAATCACCAATAAGTATTCTCATCTCGTTTAAATCATAATCCATCATTTCCCAATAGGATGGTTTTACATTGAAATTTGGATCAAAGACAAATGGTGCATCTTTCCCAACTCCATTATTATAATCTTCTGCACGATCATCAAGCCATGTATGATCATCGGCAATACCCCAGAATGTTACGTTGCTGATTTTATCATCTAATTCCTCATAGAGCTCAAATAACTGATTGTACCGCTCTGCTTGATCGAACAGACGTCCACTTGCCAGGATTTCATCATAGTTTGCAAAAGCAGGAGTTGGCGGCCATCCATAAAGACTAACATCTAACTCGGTAATTTGATTATCCAATCCTAAACCAGCGAACATATTGATAGATTCTCTTGTATCTTCAATAGAAGGCCAACCGATTTGAATGTGTGCCTGATGTCCTACTCCATCAATTGGAACCCCTTGGTCCAGTAAATCTTTTACCAAATCATACATATAGTCTCTCTTTGGTTCTACTTCGGTATTATAATCATTAATAAATAATTTGGCATCTTCTGCGGCATATTTTCTCGTTGTCTCAAAAGCTTTTTTAATATAGTCTGTTCCAGTAATCTGGTACCATTTAGATTCACGTAAGCCTCTGTCATTAGATGCATAAGGGTCAATTGTTTCATTGACAACATCCCAGGCATCCACTTCATCCTTGTAGCGCGTTACGATAGTCTTAATGTGAGTTTCCAGACGTTCAAGTAAAATCTCCTTATTTCTTTCTCGCTGTTCAGGATCTGTTTCATCTACCATTGGATTTCCTTCCCCATCCAGGAAAAACCATTCCGGTACCTGACTATGCCAAACAAGCGTGTGGAAACGCAAATCCATGTCATTCTCTTTCGCAAACTGAACAATTTTGTCTGCTTCTTCAAAGTTAAAATTTCCTTCTTGTGGCTGAATATTGATAGGCTTCATCACATTCTCGGCAACAATGCTGTTATAATGGCGCTTTAATACCTCTCCATGAATTCCTTCCAGCTGATACGGTTCAACAGCAGCCCCAATAGGAAAGGAATCTTCATATCTTTTTTCAAGCGGCGTTACCTCTAAAGCACTTTTTGATTCATACCCCTCCTCTGCATCGGCTACGCTTGTCCCTGCAGGTAATAATAACGACAAGGCTAACCCTGTAACAACTGTTACTCCTAGAACTTTTAACATCAAACATTCCCCTTTCTATAATCATTTTAAAAAAAACTAAACCGATAGACACCTCCCCCAATAAAAGTTCTGATATATTAAAAAGACCACCTCAAAGAGCGTTGAAAACTTCTGAGATAGCCTTTTTTTGTGAGTATATTTATTTGCGGAATTCTAAAAGTACTTCATTCATTTTTTTCGTCAGACCATATATTTCCTGATATACACCGAATAACTTTTTATAGATTTCAACATTATCCCTATCCGGAATAAACTCTTTCTCTACTTGTAAAAAATCATCCGCACAATCGCTTAATGAATCAAACCAGCCACTGCCGTATGCCGCTAACATTGCCGCTCCCATTCCAGGGCCTTGCTCACTTGAAAGTTTGATGATTCTGGCATCGAAAATATCAGCCTGCATTTGGAGCCAAACATCATTTTTCGCACCGCCACCTATTGAAACTATTGAATCAATCATCTTTCCATTATTACGGAAAATGTTAATCGATTCATTTAAAGAAAATGTGATCCCCTCGAGAACCGCTCGAACAAAATCCTTTCGCTGATGCGAACTATCCATGCCAATAAAACTTGCCCGAATCGCAGCATCTGCATGTGGAGTTCTTTCGCCTGCCAAATAAGGCGTGAACAACAATCCATTAGATCCAATTGGAACAGAATTCACTTCAGATACTAAACCATCAAACGACTCATCCTTGGCAAAGACATCTTTAAACCAACTGAGACTATGCCCGGCCGATAGGGTAACACCCATTGTATAAAAAGCATTAGGTGCCCCGTGGTTAAAGTAATGAACTTTACCTTGAAATTCTTTTTCATCACTATCTTCATAGGAAAGGACAACACCAGAGGTACCAATACTGCAAAGCGTTTTTCCATCCTCTAGAATTCCTGAACCAATAGCACCACAGGCATTGTCTGCGCCACCGGCAAATACGCTTGTTGATTTCGATAGGCCAGTAATACCAGCAACTTCAGTACATATTTTCCCTGTTTCAGCATGTGACTCAACTAATGGAGGGCAAAGCTTTGGATCAATGTCCACTAAATTACAAATCTCTGTACTCCATTCTTTCTTACCTATGTCCAATAGTAATGTGCCTGCAGCATCGGAAAATTCCATGTGCAGTTGGCCTGTTAGTCTATAGCGCAGGTAATCTTTTGGTAAAACAAATTTCCTGGCTTTTTTAAACAATGCTGGTTCATGTTCTTTTACCCATAACAGCTTTGGTAATGTGAATCCTTCTAGTGCAGGGTTTTTCACTATATCTAGCAATCTCTCTTCGCCTACAGCATTATAAATTTGCTGGCATTGTTCAGTCGTACGTGTATCATTCCAAAGAATAGCGTTACGTAGTACTTCATTATTTTCATCTAGCAAAACTAAGCCATGCATTTGTCCGGCAAAACTAATACCTTCAATTTCATCAGGGCTGATGTTGCTATTCGTCAACAGATCTGATAGCCCTGCAACTGTCTGTTCCACCCATACATGAGGGTCCTGTTCACTGTATCCGCTTTTTTCCTGAATTAAAGGGTATTCTTTTGAAATTTCGTGTACAACCTCACCATTTCTGTTAACCAGTAACATCTTCACCGCGCTGGTTCCTAAGTCGATACCGATTACATATTTCATAGCATCACTCCCCAGCATAAGCTTTTAATAAGTATTGATTCAATGTCGCTTTAATTTGTTCCAGACGTCCGGATTGATGGCTGATTTCAGATAAACCTAAAGCATGATCCTCCAGCTTTTGAAAATCAGTTTTTCCTTGAACAACATCCAAACCGATCCCTTCCTTGTAGCTGCTATATCTGTTTTCAACAATTTCCTCAAGAACGTTATCATCAATCAGTTTTTGCGCTACTTTTAACCCGACTGCGAAGCTATCCATCCCGGCAATATGAGCATGGAATAAATCCTCCGGCTCAAATGAACCTCTTCTAACCTTCGCATCAAAGTTTAATCCGCCACGGCCGAGACCACCATTTTTAATAATTTCATACATTGCTAATGTTGTAGCATGCAGATCTGTAGGGAATTCATCTGTATCCCATCCTAACAATGGATGCCCTTGGTTGGCGTCAACTGAGCCTAACATATCATTAATACGTGCATAATTAAGTTCGTGTTCAAATGTATGCCCGGCCAGTGTGGCATGATTTGCTTCAATATTAAATTTAAAATGGTCCTGAAGATCGTAATTTTGTAAAAAGGCAAATCCACTGGCTACATCAAAATCATATTGATGTGTAGTCGGTTCTTTCGGCTTAGGCTCGATTAGAAATTGAGCATCAAAACCTATCTCTTTAGCATAATCAACAGCCATATGAAAAAATCTTCCCAAGTTATCCATTTCCAGTTTCATATCTGTGTTAAGAAGTGTTTCATAGCCTTCACGTCCACCCCAGAATACATAATTTTCTGCACCCAGTTCTTTACCAATTTCCAATCCTTTTTTAACTTTTGCAGCCGAATAAGCAAAAACATCTGCATTATTAGAGGAAGCTGCTCCATGAATAAAACGAGGGTGCGTAAAGTTATTCGCTGTATTCCAAAGTAATTTAGTTTTGCTGTCCTTCATATACCCCTTCATGAGGTCAACAATCGTATCCAGATTCTTATTCGTTTCCCTTAAATTGCTTCCCTCAGGAGCAATATCTACATCATGGAAACAAAAATATGGTACATTCAGTTTTTCAAAGAATTCAAAGGCAGCTTCTAATCTAGATTTAGCCAAATCCATCCCTTTATATTTATCCCATGGCCGAACCATCGTACCGGCACCGAATGGATCGGAACCATCCATTGTAAATGTATGCCAATAGGCAACCCCAAAACGAAGGTATTCCTCTACCGTTTTATTGCCTACTTTTTCTTCCGGATTATAAAATTTAAACGCAAATGGATTAGTTGAATTCGCTCCTTCGTATTTTATCTGCCCAATATCGTTAAAAAATGTCATTATAATAACCTCCCAATAATTTATAATGTCTTAATTGAAGATTTTGAAATCGCATACATCAAACAGTCTAAATTTAAACTCCGTAAGGTATGTATGTTTTACGTTAATGTAACTGCTTACATAAAAGTATACCAACCAAAAGTTAGTTTGTCTATCACATGAACAAAGTTTATAATAAACATGTGATAACCTTCTTCCCTTGGATAAATGATTAATTTATAATGGATCACATGGAACATCCCGAAAGGAGGATTCCATCTTGAATAGTACAAGTGGCTTTATTTATAGTGTATTAGAATGGATTACAAGGTTTGCCTATGTAAATTTGCTCTGGATAGTGTTCACATTAGCGGGCGGCATCGTATTAGGCATCTTCCCTGCTACAGTATCCTTGTTCGCCGTGATACGAAAATGGCTCTATGGCGAAGCAGACATTCCAGTTTTTAAATCATTCTGGAATTTTTACAAAAAAGATTTTATAAAAAGTAATTTACTTGGCGTATTTATCAGTGGGTTAGTCATACTTATAGGAATCGACTTTTTATTTATAGAGGTAAATGTAAACGATTTACTTAGATTAACGTATTTACCATTGTATATATTTATGTTCCTGTTTCTATTATTCTTTTTCTACATCTTCCCGGCATTTGTTCATTATGATTTAAAATTGCGGAAAGTGATCAAGAATGCTTTTCTTGTAATGTTAATTACTCCGCTTCATAGTTTACTAATTATTGTAAGTCTCATATCCATTTATTTTATTATGGAAGCAGTGCCAGCTTTGGTCTTTATATTTGGTGCAAGTATTTATGCATTTATTACGATGTGGCTTTGTCTAAATGCATTTTCAAAAGTTGAAAAAAAAGGAAAACGTTCAAGAGGGTGAAAAAGAATCCAGCGACTCTTCTACAAGAGTTAACCTGGAATTCTTCTCTGGTTGTATCTATTTTTCTTTGTAAATAAAGTAATCAAAATCAGCTTGCTTGCTTTGGCCAGATGTATCCTGGCAATGCATGCCAACAAATGCGCCTGTAAAAAATCCTCCCCCTTGAATATAATCATCTGACAGTTTATAGGAAGGAAATTGAATTGGGATAACTGTCCAGTTTTCACCGTCAAATGAATAGGAATACTCGTAAATGTTTGTCTGTACATCAACCCGAAGGTACACATATTCCACATCATCAGGGAGAACAACTTCTTTACCTTTAAGCGGATGATTAAATGTAAAGTTATCACAGGTCATAAGCTCTAGTATTCTACCTTTCTCTTCATGCCAGGAGACCTGCAATGATGTCCAGTTTTGCGTATTATAATAATTTACTAGACCTGCAGATTGCTGAAAAGTATCTGGCTTGAAAGCTACTTTTGTCTCTGCAGTAAATTCAAAGTGCTGCCACCGCCGTGCGACATATGCTTGCGTAAATTTTGATGATAATGATTCTTTTCCATATAATCGTAAATGCCCGGGGTTGTCGTTTAGCGAGACAATCTTCTCCCCTAATGGAACACGTAATGTCTGAAAATGAGGGTTTAATTCAATTGAATCAAAGTCATCTTTTTCAGGATAATCTTTTTCCCATTTCACTTCTTCTATTGATGGTCCCTCAATTTCTAATAAAGGCTGATTACCTCCAACGACATATGGCCAGTCATTTTTCCATTCCAATCGCTGAATTGCTGTTTCTCTGCCAAGCGGACAAAATCCACGAGGATCCAACAAGGGCTGACCTTCTCTTGGCAATGGCCTTCCTGTTAAATGAACTAAAAACCATTCATCTGTATGTGTTTTAACCATCGAAGCATGCCCTGATTTCTGCAATGTATTTCTGGGGTATGGCCAAGAAGTAATCAATGGATTACTAGGATGAACTTCGTATGGCCCACCTATATTTTTAGAGCGGGCAATTGTAGCTTGGTGATCATATTTTGTACCACCTTCAGCAGTTAACAAGTAGTAATAACCATTTATTTTATATAAATGAGGCGCTTCTGTTAATTTTATGTCTGTTCCTTTAAATATAACTTCTGCTTTTCCAACAAGTTTTTGTTCATTCACATTATATTCCTGGAGCACAATACCATAGAAATCATGGTTTCCTGAACGATGATCCCACAGCATATTTGTTAAGTATTTTTTGCCATCGTCATCATGAAATAAAGATGGGTCAAATCCTGAACTGTTTAAGTGTACTGGCTCTGACCAGTCACCATCAATCGTCTCACATGTGACAAGATAATTATGACTATCTTTCCAATTCCCTTCTGTTACCTTGACATCAGTATAGATAAGCCAGAACTTCCCATCGCTATAGGAAAGCGCGGGCGCCCATATGCCTCCTGAGTCAGGATTACCAATCATATTAAGCTGACTCAGCCGGTTAAGTGGACGCGAAATTAACCGCCAATTCTTCAAATCCTTCGAGTGATAAATTCCTACTCCCGGGAACCATTCAAATGTAGAAACAGCAATATAGTAATCCTCTCCAGCACGACAAATACTTGGATCCGGATTAAATCCTGTTAATATTGGATTTCGAATAATAGCCATTTAAATCCACCTCTACCTCTCTATATTTTCTTATCCTTTTACTGCACTCGCTGAAATCCCTTCGACAATTTTGTTACTGAAGAAGAAGAACGCAATTAAAATTGGAACAATACTAATTACGAGGGTAGCTCCGATTGCACCCCAGTCAGTCATATATTGTCCAACAAAGTTTTGAATTCCCACCGTTAATGTCTTATACTTATCTGAACTAATAAAGGTATTAACAAATACAAATTCATTCCAATTGTAAATCATGTTTATAATAACCGTTGTTGACATTACTGGTATTGTCATCGGTATGATAATACGAAAAAACAAGCGATTAATAGAGCAGCCATCTATGATTGCAGCCTCCTCAATTTCACGTGGCAGGGTATAATAAAAACCTAACAGTATCATCATCGTTATTGGAAGGTTGTAAGCAGTATACGTAATGATAATCGAAAATGGATTATCAATTAAATTAACGGTTAGGAACATTTTAAATAGTGGTATCAGTGCTGAATGGATTGGTATCATTAAACCGACCATAAATAAACCTAATACTAACGAACTGAGCTTCCAGCGCATCCGTGTGATAGCGAAAGTGGCCATACTTGCTAATAAGACAGTTAGAAAAATAGCCACAACCGTATACCAAACACTATTGAAAAAATATACTCCTATATCACCTTGCCAAACCTTAATATAGTTTTCCCATTTCAGTTCCTGTGGGAGTGCGAGTGGAGATCCCCCGAAAATTTCCCTAGTATCTTTTAAAGAAAATAGAACAAGCCATACTAACGGAAAAATCTGAAAGACTCCTACTACCCCTAAGCAAAAGTAAAGAATTAAATATCCTATACGATTCATGTATTTAACCTCCTTCTCCCTTCTAATACTGCACTTCATCATCGGTAGCAGTTAACTTGCGGATGAATACTGTGACAATAAGTGTAATGATTAATAATAGGAAGCCAATTGCACTTCCGTAGCCAAAGTCAGAGACTGAAAATGCTAATTTATACATATAAGAAGCCATTACTTCACTTGCTCCACTTGGACCTCCGCCAGTCATAACATAAATTAAGTCAAAGTATTTCAATGACCCAACAATAGCCAATACAATAGTTACCTTTATAACCCCCATAATAAGAGGTAATTTTACTTTATAGGCTATCTGCAAAGGAGAAGCTCCATCAATTTTGGCTGCCTCAATTAGTGAATCAGGGATATTTTTAAGAGCTGCATAATAAATCAATATATAAAAGCCTGCATACTGCCATAAAATAGGAATAAAGATAGCATACAATACGATATTTGGATCCCCTAACCAGACGGGGGTATTCTCTATGCCTAAGCCTCTTAATAGACTATTTAAGATACCATTCGCCGGATTATAAATCTTAATCCAAAGTTGCGCAATCGCCACAGAAGACAGCAGCATTGGTATTAAATATATTTTCCTAAGCAGACCTGCACCTTTTATTTTCGAGGCCAAAATAAGGGATATTGCTAAGTAAATTACTAAACTTAATGTAGAAAAGGCCGCCAGTAAAAAGGAATGCATGGCACTATCCCAAAACTTATCATCTTGGACAGCGTTAATATAATTCTCTAGACCAATAAATTGCATATCACCGATTCCATCCCACTCCATTAAGCCATAATAGCCTGTCAGAATTAATGGTATGTAGATTAATATAGCAATCAGCAGAAGAGCAGGAAGTATATACAATGCAATCATTAGCTTGTTAGACATAACTTTATTCAAAACCTTCACCCCCAAATAATTGTATATAAATCGCTATGCTAGTAAACTAATTTTCTTATTGAAACCTTTGCGCTTCATATGTTTCACCAAACTTCATTGTAACCGTTTTCTTTTTTTATAATTAAAAAACTTTAATAAGTACTATACCATTCTTATTAAAGTGCAGTTTTAGAATATCAAAATACGAGCTGTTTGTCTAGTGGATAAACAAAGTTTATATCGTTTAGTTTATATCAGTAAACTTGTAGCTAGTAGTAATAGTATAGCAGATTACTATGGCCCTATTTTTTCACCAAAAAAATAAGGCTGTCGAGTTTCTTATCGACAGCCTGTGGACATACAATTAAAGCTTTTTCTTCTACTTATATTCTATTCACCTTCAGCAAGCGCTTCTTCTTGTAGTTCAGTAAACTTCTCTGGTGTTATTTCCCCGCCAAATAATGATTGAATTGCATCCAGGTGGACCTGTGCTACATCAGGATCCATTTGAACATCGGCAAATAGTGTAATATTCTCCGCCGCGCTTAATTCATCCAGTACATTAATATACATTTCTGGGAGATCAACAGAACTCGTATCAACTTTAGTTGCTGGGATAACCCCTGCATCTGTTACAGCTTGTTGTCCCCATTGTTCAACAAAGTAAGAAGCAAATTCTTTAGATTCAGTTTTAACCTCAGAGTTTTCTGCTACAAATAATCCAACTCCTGGTCCACCAACCCAGCTGTTCAAGCTTCCTTGACCATCAACAGTTGGGAAGTTAAAGAAACCAACCGAATCTCTGAATTCTTGTGGCACATCTTCGTTCGTTGTATAGTTAGGCAAATCCCATGATCCGATTAAATACATAGCGGCTTGACCATTCATAAATAAGCTTTTAGCCTCCTGATCAGCAAGGGCATTATAACCTTCATTAAACGCATCCAGTTCTGTTAAACTTTGTATTTCTTCCGCTGCTTTTACTAGTGCTGGATCTTCAAACGAGCCAGATCGATCAATTGCATTAGTTAGTGTTTCCGCTCCACCAATACGGTCAGCCAGGTACATATACCATAATGAACCAGTCCACCGGTCTTTATTTCCTAAAGCAATTGGTGCAATATTATTTTCTCGTAATGTATCAACAACGTTTTTGAATTCTTCATATGTCTTTGGAACTTCCAAACCATTCTCTTCAAATATTGCCTTATTATAGAAAATAGGTGCGATATTTAATTCTAACGGAAGTCCATATGTGTTCCCATCCATTGCATACGCTTCAGTTGTTCCAGACACAAAGTTTTCCTGTAAACCACTGTCTAACACATCATTTAAAGGAGCGAACATCTCCCCTTCAACATAAGGCTTTAAAAATCCTGCCGCCCATGTCATTCCAACATCAGGTAGTTCTCCGGATGCCGAAAGTACCTTCAGTTTTTCCTTGTATTGCTCATTGCCTAGAATCTCCAATTCAACTTTTACACCGGGATTATCCTCTTCGTACTTACTTACAATTTTATTAACAATTTCGTAGTGGTCTTTTGAACTACCCTCTGGCCACAAATGCATAAACTCAATTGTTTTTTTATCACTTTCAGCTTCATTTCCACTAGCATCTCCATCTTCAGAACAGGCAGCAAACACCATCAGTACCAAAACTAGTAAAGCAAATAATAATACTGATTTCTTCTTCAACATATTTATACCCCCTCGTTTTTGTAAACGCTTTCTAATTCCATGTGTATAGAATAGCAAACAAATCATCGTTTGTCTACTGAATAAACAAAGTTTATAATAATACTTAGTTGTCGATAATAGTTAAATAGAGGTCTCGCTTTTTATAACTGCTTTAAATGGTGTTATACTTATACTAATTAATAACGTTCTGAATAAAGGTGGCCTACAATAATTAAATATCTAAGGAAAAGGAGAACACGGTAATTATGGGAATAAATCAAACATGGAATCAATTCGTCGTTAAAAAAGGAAACAAATCATTAGTGCTGCATACAATTAAAGTTAGCTCACCGAGTTCACGGGCAGATGTTGCTCATAAAACTGGGCTCAATAAAGGAACTGTATCTTCTTTGGTAAATGAACTGCTTCAGGAACAGCTGATTACCGAATCAGGCCCAGGACAATCAAGTGGTGGCAGAAGACCTGTCATGCTACATTTCAACCAAATTGCCGGGTTCTCTATTGGTATAGATTTAGGTGTTAATTATTTACTTGGGACATTAACCGATCTTCAAGGAAACATTTGCTACGAAAAAAAAATCAATTACAGTCAGCTGTCGTATGAAGAATTAGAAAAAAGGCTAGTTGAAGTAATTGATTTTTTAACAAACTCTGCGCCTTCGAGTCCATATGGGATTGTCGGAATTGGCATAGGCGTACCAGGGACGGTAAGTACAAACGGTGAAGTATTATTAGCACCAAATTTAGGCTGGAAAAATGTAGACTTAAAAACAGTTATAGAAGAAAAATATGATGTACCTGTTACGATTGAAAACGAAGCAAATGCTGGTGCTTACGGAGAAAAAAAATTCGGGGTAGGAAAAACCGTCGACAATATTATTTATATCAGTGCAGGTATTGGAATAGGGGTAGGCTTAATCCTTAATGGGGAACTTTTTAAAGGCAGTAAAGGGTTTTCCGGTGAATTAGGACACATGACAATCCAATCCAATGGACTTAAGTGCCGCTGTGGTAATGAAGGTTGCTGGGAATTATACGCATCTGAACAAGCTTTATTAAACGAAGCTAAACAACTGGGCATATACCCAGAGGGTAATAATGAATTAACTCTCGAAGATATTAATAAACTAGCTGAGGCCAACAATCCAGATGCTATTCAGCTATTTGAAAAAATCGGGGATTATTTAGGAATCGGCGTGAATAATATAATAAATATTTTTAACCCAGACCAAATCATTATTGGTAATCGGATTGCTACCTCTGAAAAATGGCTTAAGAAAACACTAGAAAATAGAATGAAAACCCATACGTTATGGTATCAGCATAGTGATTTAAACATTTACTTTTCGGAATTAAACATCCACTCCACTGCTCTTGGAGTTGCTGCTATAACTGCAGAGAAATTTTTAAATGTAAATTTCGAGAAAAAGGCATTAGAAGTATAAAAGTAATATGTAACCCTAATTTGCCAAAAATCCGACAAATTAGGGTTTATATAAACCTAAGATATTTCGATTAGACGACCTTGCTTGATTGATTCATAGCAAGCATCAATCACACGCATATTATTTATCGTATTATTAAAATCATGATACACCTGAGTTTTTTTATCTATAATTGCCTGTGATAAATGCTCCACCTGGCTTCGGTATTGATCGCAATTCACTGTTTCAGTTCGTTGCACATTTCCCTTTTCAACAACCACTAACCCGTCGCCACCATTATTATCCGGACGGTATGCTCTAGGAACTTTAATCCGTCCCTCTGTTCCGACCACCTCATATTCACTCCGATGTGCCATATTAAAACTAGAGTCAAATATTGCTCGTACTCCATTTGGAAATGTCATATACCCCACTGCATCGGTTTCTACTCCATACGCAGGGTCAACTGCACCATGCACTTGAACAGTATTTGGTTCAGTCCGAAGTATATTCCTAATCGAATGAATACCATAACAGCCGATATCATAAATACTGCCGCCACCCTTTTGATTACTCATACGGATATTATTTTCCTTTTTGGCAAGGTAAAACGAGAAAGCAGCGCGCATCAGTTTCACTTCACCAATCTCACCAGAGTCAATTATCTCTTTCACACGATTATGCTGCGAGTGAAAGTAATACATAAATGCTTCCATGAAAAGAACCCCGTGCTCATCACAAACTTTTTTCATTTCCAAAACATCATTGGAGTTTATTGCTGCTGGCTTCTCACATAAAATATGTTTACCCTTCTTAGCAGCCTCAATTACCCACTGTTTATGCAAATGGTTTGGCAATGGAATATAAACAGCATCAATATTCGAGTCATTCAACAGCTTATCATAGCCATCATAGGCAGTTGGGATACCGAATTTTTCCGCTACCTTTTCAGCCTTCGTAATGTCACTCCCACTTGCTATAGCTGTCACTTCGGCATTATCTGAACGTGAGAATGCAGGTAAAAGTGCTTTTTGTGCAATATTTGCAGTGCTTAATACACCCCAACGGATTTTTGACATGAAAACTCCTCCTGTATGAATAGTTGCAATCTTTTATTAATTATACATGAAATTGTTTCGACAGCAAAAATGTTCAAATGTCGAAAAAACAGTCAATATGTCATTTCCCGGGAAATAAGAAGAATATTGTTGTTTTGTGAAAAAATCTAGCAATCAACCAATTATATTCATCAGAACCCATAATAAAAAGAAAGTAATTAGAATCGTCAAATTGGATACAGTTCCGATAAATCTCTGGTCATAGTTAAATTCAACAGAATAAGGCAAAACAGACACAGATACCGGCAGCATCAGACCAATAAGGACAGTATATCTAAACATATCATCATAAGGTAATATAAAAAAGAGTGATATACCGACAGTTAAGCCAAGTACATATCTAATGGTCAAGACCTTTATAATGAGTGTATAGTAGCTTTTATCAAACTTAAAATTTAAATAAATACCTAGTAATAAAAATGATAGAGGCATGTTTGCTACGGAAATTATCTCGGAAACATTTACTACCATTTCTGGAAGCTGAATACTTATAATATTCAATCCACAAACAATAATATAAGTCATTAATGGGATTGAACCGGTTAACTTCCTCATGATTACACCTGGACTAAGCTCTGCCTTATCGGATGAATAATAGCTGCCTATTAGATATAGTAAACCAAACACGATAAATGCATTTCCAACATCAAACATCCCGAAATATTTAATACCTTCTCTTCCCCAGATTCCTTCAACAAGCGGATATGCAAACAAGCCAATATTAAAGCCGGGTACCAGCATGCCAAGCATACCTTTATTTTCTCTGCTTTCCTTTCTAAATATAATAATAGATACAAAAGCCGAAAGTAATCCATAACAAAAGGCTATACCTATAAGAAGAAATAAGGAAGATTCAATTTTAATGTCACTAAAAGATACAATTATTAATGCCGGAAGAGTCAGATTGAATATTATTCTCGCTAAACCTTCACCATCTTTTTCCTTTATTATATTAAATCGCTTTAGTGTATATCCCAATGCTATGATTATTACGGCATACAGAAATTGTTCATTAAAGCCAGACATTATGTAGCTCACCCTTAGTTATGTATAGTTATATTGTTTCATCATTCATAAAAAAGCATTAGAATTCATTCACATGAGTTCTAATTCCATTATCACTTCCAATAATAACGCGATCCACCATGCCCACAAATAAACCAGTTTCCACAACACCAGTCATTAGTTTTAACTTTTCATGCAATCTGGTTGGTTGGGGAATTTTTTCAAAACTGCAATCTAAAATATAATTATCATTATCAGTAATAAATATTTCATTGTTATCTTTTTTTCGTAAATAGGGAACACAATTCAGCTGAGAAATATGATGTGCGGTTAGTTCCCATCCAAACTGGACCACTTCAACAGGTAATAAAAAATCCCCCAGTGCAGGAACCAATTTAGATTCGTCTGCTATAATGATAAGCTCCTTTGCCACCGAATCAACTATTTTTTCCCTAACGAGTGAGCCGCCTCCACCTTTTAGAAGGTTGAGCTGTTCATCTATTTCGTCAGCTCCATCAATAGCTAAGTCAATTTCAATTACGTTTGAGGAGTCAGTTAAGGGAATGCCGTATTCTCGTGCTAATTTTTCCGTTTTATATGAAGTTGGTATGCCTTTAATATCCAATCCTTCGTTAACGCTTTCTCCAAGCTTTTTAAGCATCCAGTCGATGGTTGACCCAGATCCCAACCCCACAGTCATTCCGTTTTTGATATATCTAACAGCCTCTTCTGCAACCTTTATTTTATTCCTGTCTATTTTATTTAGCATGTATATCACTCCTAGTCCAATGGATTAACGGCCCAGCCATCCGCCATCCACTGCTAATAAATGGCCATGAATATATGCTGACGCCTCTGAAGCAAGAAATACTACAGTACCCTTAAAATCTTCTGGATTGCCCCAACGATCTGCAGGTATTCGATCAAGTATTTGTTTACTTCTAACAGGATCGTTTATTAAAGCCGTATTCATGTCTGTCGTTATATAGCCTGGAACAATTGCATTTACATTTACGTTTTCTTTTGCCCACTCATTTGAAAGTGCCTTAGTTAGTTGGGCTACCGCGCCTTTGGCCGCAGCATATGCAGGAACGGTTATCCCACCTTGAAATGAGAGTAAGGAAGCGATATTAATAATCTTTCCACTACCTTGTCCAACCATGTACCGACCGGCCTGCTGGCATAAAGTCCATACAGTTTTAAGGTTAACATTTATCACATCGTCCCAATCTTGCTCAGTGAATTCGACGGATGGTGAGCGACGTTGTATCCCAGCGCTATTTACTAAAATATCAATTCTCCCATAAAGCGCAACGACTTCAGGAATAGCATTTTTAACTTGGTCTGGATTCTCCAAATCACAGGCAATAATTTTACACTGCCGGCCTGTATTTGCTTCAATTTCTTCCTTAACGTCTGTTTGTTCGGGGTTTCGCTGTAACAGCGCAATATCCGCACCTGCATCTGCTAAAGCAAAAGCCATTGACCGGCCAATTCCTCTTGTCGCCCCTGTAACTACTGCAATCTTTCCACTTAACTGAAATAAATTTGCCACGAGAATCCCCCTCATTTTATGGAACCTACATATCATAACATTTCCTAAATGCAAGCTATCTGTTTGTATAAATCTAATGATAATCGAGTTAGATGATAATTGAAAGAAAAAAATTTTCATCTTTTCTCTTTATTTTAAACTTATTTTCATATAAGATTATAATTAAACGCATAAACACAAATTAAGGAAGTGGGTTATTAGTGAATACAATTACTCCAGCCACAAACGTCTTAAATAGAATCCGTTCAGCTTATAGTTCTTTTAGTGAAAAAGAAAAACTGGTTGCCGACTACATTCTTGATAAGCCAGAAAAAATTATTCATGCAACAATTAATCAGGTTGCCGATGATTTGATGATAGCAGATGCTACTGTTTTTCGCTTTTGTAAGCGATTAGGCTTCAAAGGTTACCAATCACTTAAAATTGTATTAGCTTCTGAAATAGTCAATCCCATCAAAGATATTCACGAGTCAATAAATGAAAATGATTCAGAGCTGGAAGTTACCAAAAAAGTATTCCAGTCAAATATAAAAGCAATCGAATATACAAGAGATTTACAATCACAGGATTCTATCCAGCAGGCAGTTGACTTTCTAACACGATCCAATAATCTAAGTTTTTACGGAAATGGCGGTTCTGGGATTGTCGGCTTAGATGCACAGCATAAGTTTATAAAAACTGGCCTGATTAGCCAGGCCTATACAGACAGTCATTTACAGCTCATGTCTGCATCTCAATTAAATGAACAATCTGTTGCCATATTTATTTCACACTCTGGTTCTAATAAAGACTTGCTCGACGTAATTGAAGTTGCAAAAAAGAGAAATGCCAAGACAATAGGAATTACAAACTTTGCCAAATCACCACTAAGCAAAGTAGTTGATATTAGTCTGTTCACTGCAGCACAAGAAACTGAGTACCGATCAGAGGCACTTGCCTCACGAATTGCCGAGCTAAGTATTATCGACGCCTTATATGTCAATTACTGCCTGCAAAAAAAGGAGCAAACAAAAGAGTCCTTATCCAAAATGCGTGATGCAATTTCAAGCAAACGATTATAAGGATACAAAGGTAAAGGCGCCCTACTGGAAGGCAATGGGCGCTGGATGTAGGGACTTGACGCGGCAACAAACTAATCAACATAAATAACTGCCAACATTATATCAACTTTTACATACGAAAAGGAGAATCAAGCATGTCCTCTTATATTATAGGGCTTGATATAGGTACTACGAGCGTCAAAGCTTTAATGTTTGATTATAGTGGGAGAATCATAGCTGAGCACGAAAAGAAATATCCAATCCTTTACCCCGCTTTGAATTGGGCTGAACAAGATCCACTTGAAATTGAAATAGCAGCTATCCACGTTTTAAAAACAGTAATACTAGAATCCAATACTCCCAAAAAACTACTAAAGGGAATTGGAATCTCTTCAGCTATGCACTCACTGATATGTGCCACAGACGATGGAGAGCCCCTCTCAAATTCGATTATTTGGGCTGATTCACGAAGTCAGAATCAGGCAGATCACCTTAAACAATCAAATTCAGCTTTATTCTTTAAAACAGGTACTCCTCTTCATCCGATGACCCCTCTAGCAAAATTAGTCTGGATGAAAGAGCTGGCTTGGCAGCCTTACAAAGACGCAAACAAATATTTTTCCATTAAAGAATTTCTTGTGAAGCGATGGTTTAATGAAGAAGTGGTTGATTATTCAGTAGCAGCTTCAACTGGTTTATTTGATGTGGAGAAAATGGATTGGAATGAAGAAGCACTTACCGAAGCTGGCATAACAAGAGACAATCTCTTCTCACCTGTTCCACCTACTTATCTTCTAAAAGGTTTGAAATCTAGTATTGCCAAAGAAATAGGCATCGACCAACAGGTTCCATTTACAATTGGAGCTTCTGACGGCCCTTTAGCCAATTTAGGTGTAGGAGCGTTAAAACCCGGTGATACCGCAATCACAATTGGAACAAGCTGTGCCATAAGACAGTTTACAGCCAAACCGCTGTTAGATAAAAAAGAAGAAATATTCACCTATCGATTCGATTCGAAATCATGGATAACTGGGGGTGCCTCGAATAACGGGGGGATTGTTTTAGCTTGGCTCCAGTCTTTATTTAGCTCGGAAGGTGACGAACTTTCTATGGAAGACATGAGTCAACTGGCAGCATCCTCGCCGCCCGGAGCTAACAATTTATTATTCCTTCCATACATCACAGGGGAAAGAGCCCCCATCTGGGACTCACAAGCCAAAGGAACATTTATCGGCTTGACCTCTACACACCAAAAAGGTGATTTAATTAGAGCAGCTATGGAAGGCGTCATTCTTAATGTGTACCAAATTGGACAAGCGCTGAACAGACTAGGCAATGAACATGTAAATCTTTTTGCTAATGGCGGCTTCAGTCATTCCGATATTTGGGTCAGTATTCTTGCCGACACTTTCGGAAAAACCGTACATTTACCTGAGAGTCATCAAAGTTCAGCTTGGGGCGCTGCTTGGTTAGCTTTATTCAGTCTTAATGAAGTTTCTACCCTTGCTGATATTAAAAAGGTCGTCCCAATGAAGGATACGATAGAACCTAATTTAAACAATCATCTATTATATAAACGTTTATATGAGATATTCAAAGACGTTTATGGACAAATTAATACAACCTATACCAGGTTAGATAACCTGCAGAGGCCATAGTAGTTTCACAGATTAGTTAGTCAATTTCTTCCGCCTTCTCCGCCTCTTCTGGAAGAGCGGGAACAGCATCCTTGTTGGTATCAAAAAAGAGGTGATAAGTTAGCGTTTCGGGATAAGAGACAAGTGGACCTAATGAATCAGGGTGTACTGGATTAACTACCCATTCAAGAGAAAATGGTTCTCCTCTCTTAAAATTCATCTCTAAATAAGTATCGTCTTGCTTACTAAGTAGTGTACCCCGAAAGTCGATTGATGGAAACGCTTTGAAAATGGCTTTATATGTGATATGGTCCCCATTTTTATCTTTAGTGATTTGCTCTGCATGTTTTAATAAATCAACTGTCCATTTAAATGGATTATCAAGTGGTGCCAGTTCTTCTGTGAAACTGTGGGGGAAAGTTCCAACAAACCAATGGCCACTGCTCTTTAAGTAAAATTGCTCCTCAAATACATAAGCATCAAATGAAAATTCATCACCATCAGATATTGGTGTGGTAATCTGATAATAAGAGTTTTCTTCTGACCAGACTCCCTGGCTTTCAGAATATACTTTATTGTCCCACTTGTAGGCTGATTCAATCTGGTACATACGTGTTTCATTATCTTCTAGCAATGTAACCCATTGACTATATTGATAGTCTTCCTTGCTTAGGAACAACGCGTAACCAATCGACAATCCGATAACAATAGACAGAAGTGGCAAAAGCCATTTTTTAACAGGTTTATAAATAGCCATCTAAGTCATAGTCCCCATTCGTTTGCCAGTAGCCTTGTTCTCGGCCTGCAGTCAATTGGATTCTGGTAACCCACTTCACTGATTTATATCCGTACATATTTGGATGGTAAAGTCGACAAGGGAATCCCTGTGATCTTTTCAATGGCAAGCCATCAAGCTCAAATATAAGCATGGCTTCTTCATCAAGCAGTTGGGAAATAGTAAAGGAGTCATAGTATAATTCATCTCCTGAATAAACCGTTACATAGATATCATTAGGATGATTCGCATAATACGGTTCTAGCAGATTCTTCAAATAAATGCCACGCAATTCTACGCCCCTGACACTCCAGCCTGTAACACAATGAAAATCATCGACGATTGAATACCATGGTAATTTTCGCATATCTTTCATCGTTAATTCTTCCCTTACCTGATTAAGATCTTCGATGGCGACCTTCCAGTCTTCTTCCTCATACCGTGGATAATCGTTGGTTACATTATAGATTCGAAAATAGCCCCTTCTTTTCTCTTCGTTCTCTGGGATAGACAGTATAGGGGAAATCCAGCGAATCCAGCCTCCTAAAAATAGAAAAACGAGGAATAACAGAAGCGACTTCGTAATATCACGTCTCCCTAATTTGTTTTCGGATATCCAATCAGGGACTTGTTTACGCCCTCTCCACCAATTCGGCCACGGAATCCTTACATTAAATAGATGCCCATAACCGTGAATTAAGATCCAAGGAATGACAATCCAGGTCGACCAATCATGAATGATTACACTGTTGTTCCGCACCCATACTGGGACGAGATGCTGAAAATACATCAGAATACCAGAACTTAGCCATAGTGAAAAAAGAAGGACAAATAACCATATGTTGAACTTTTTAATTGGGGCACGTTTTTTACCATACAAAAATGCCTGATAAATAGAGATCAGCATAATTCCAATATAAAAAATGGCGATAACTATATGAATCGCCACGAGTGGTATTTTCCACTCATTAAACAGTGTCCTGAAAAAAGAAACATATAAGCTAATGCCAGTAAGTAAAAGCAGAATAAGAACTGTTGCGTGTATATGATGAATCCAAGCTAATTGTTTCCGATTCATTTTCATATCCCCTAACTTTTATTCAAGTCACGAAAGGAATCGAACAACTTCATCAAGAGCTTCTTTGCAATCTTCCCCTACAACTCTAATTGTAAGATGATCACCATTTTGTAATTGCAGCGTGATTAATCCTAAAAAACTTTTCAGACTGATCTCTAGAACAGATCCTCCGACTATTTTCTTTAGGTAAATTTCCGAGTGATATTTTTGTGTCATTTGACTTAGGTCAATAATTGTCTCCTCTTCCGTAATATTAACCACCACTTCTTGCGTAATTTCGTTCATTACCTCCTCCTCCTTTCTCTATTTATCCCTAAGCAGAACTTTCCCTTTAATTTTTTTATTAACTAAATATGTTGGATAATAACCTGTTAATACGTCTGCTACATTTTGAGCTACTTTACTTTTAAGCTCTAATTCAGCCTCCTTTGAATTCCACGCTATATGCGCGGTTAGAGTAACATTCTTCATCTCAAGCAACGGATTATTAAGGTCTATAGGTTCCGTTTCAAGTACATCCAAGGAAGCCCCGGAAATCACATTTTCTCTTAGAGCATCAACTAACGCTTGCTCATCAACAACAGGTCCTCTTGAGGTATTAATAAGAAATGCTTGTTCTTTCATCTGTTTAAATTGTTCTTTTCCGACCATCCCTTTTGTCTGTTTGTTCAGCGGAGCATGAACGGAGACAAAATCAGATAGCTCGCACAGTGTTGACAGATCCACCAGCTCAACGTCTAATTGTTCCGCTGCATGAACAGGAATAAAAGGATCGTGAGCGACCACCTTCAATCCAAAGGCTTGTGCTTTTTTCGCTAACAGCTGTGGGATATTGCCAAAGCCTACTAACCCTAAAACCTGATTACTTAACCGATAAATTGGGGCAGTGACCTTGTAATCCCAAACTCCTCTTCTGACAGCCTTATCCTGCTCGACTATTTTCCGTACCGAAGCCATTAAAAGAGCAAATGCATGGTCCGATACTTCCTCAATGCAATAGTCCGTCACATTGCAAACCATAATGCCCTTCTCAGTAGCAGCATTAACATCAATGACATCATAGCCTATTCCATACCTTGATACTACTTTACAATTTGTGAGTTGATCGATCACTTTTCTGGAAATTGGTGCATACTGACAAATGATTCCATCAGCATCTTTAGCTGCATGAATGACTTCTTCCTCTGTCGTACATTGGGCAGAAACAACTTCAGCTCCAATACGTTCCAATATTTCAATTTCTGGAGCTATCGTATCATAATTAAAATCTGTTACTACTACCTTAAACTCACTCATATCCTTGCCTCCTTACGTTTGCAAAAATATAGAAAATATATACCTCAAGCTTTTGCTTCTCTACCATTCAGCCACTGAATTATCTTTATGACGCCATACCGGATTTTTCCAGTTATGCCCTATCTTTGCTTGTTCACGTACATATTCCTCGTTAATGGTGATTCCGAGCCCCGGTCCTTTTAACATTGCTACATAGCCATCTTTATAGTCCAGCACGGATGGATCAGACAAGTAATCCAATAAATCATTACCTTTGTTGTAGTGAATGCCTAAACTTTGCTCTTGAATGAATGCATTATGCGATGTAGCATCTACCTGTAAACAAGAAGCTAAAGCAATCGGTCCAAGTGGACAGTGTGGAGCTACAGCTACATCATAAGCTTCAGCCATTGAAAAGATTTTTTTACACTCCGTAATGCCGCCTGCATGAGACAAGTCGGGCTGGATAATATCCACATAGCCACCCGTAAATAGATCTTTAAAATCCCAGCGCGAAAACATTCTTTCACCTGTTGCTATTGGTATATTGGTTAAACCAGCGATATCTCTAAGTATTTCATTATTTTCCGGCAATACTGGTTCTTCAATAAACATTGGGCGATATTGCTCGAGTTCTTTCACCAATACTTTCGCCATAGGCTTATGAACTCTCCCATGAAAGTCAATGCCGATTCCAATGTTGCCCCCTACTGCTTCACGAACAGCTGCTATTCGTTCAACTGCTGCATCAACTTTGTCGTATGAATCAACATATTGTAATTCCTCGGTTCCATTCATTTTAACAGCGGTAAACCCTTTATCGACAGCTTCTTTGGCCGACTTCCCAACCTCAGTTGGACGGTCACCGCCAATCCATGAATAAACTTTTATCGTGTCACGACATGCCCCGCCCATTAGTTCTGAAACAGATGCATTATAATATTTCCCTTTAATATCCCATAGCGCCTGATCAATACCTGCAATCGCACTCATTAGAATAGGACCACCTCGGTAAAAACCAGACCGATACATTACTTGCCAATGATCTTCAATTAGAAGTGGGTCTTTTCCCAGCAAATAATCTCCTAATTCTTCAACGGCAGCTTTGACTGTTGCCGCTCTTCCTTCGACCACTGGTTCACCCCAGCCAAAAATCCCTTGATCGGTCTCAATTTTAAGAAACAACCATCTTGGGGGGACTACAAAGGTTTCTAATTTTGTTATTTTCATTGTTAGACTCCTTTACAATCTTGCTCGTTTAATCCGCATCACGAACTGTTCTGCGATTTCCGTAAGTTTTTCAAAGTTTCCGTCTGCGATTGCCTCTGCATCCGTCAGAGAGCTTCCAACACCGACAGCTACCGAACCCGTACGAATAAGGTGCTCAACATTATCAAGTGATACACCGCCAGTTGGCATCATTGAAATGTGGCCTAATGGACCTTGTAAATCTTTGATATAATTTTCGGAAAGAGCATTGGCTGGGAAAACCTTGATTAAGTCTGCACCAGCCTGATATGCCTTCACTATTTCAGTAGGGGTCATGGCACCAGGGATAGAGATTTTCCCGTATTTATTAGTCAGCTGAATAGTTTCTGCATCAAAAATAGGTGAGAAAATGAAATCAGCACCCGCCTGTATAGCCGTTTTTGCTGTTTCTGTATCTATGACTGTCCCAGCACCAATCAATACGTTATTTCCATGCTCAATTTTCAGTTGATTTATCATCTCAAATGATCCATCAGAATCAACTGTTATTTCTATTGCCCCTGTTCCGCCTTTGATTAAAGCATTACTAATCTCGTAAATTTTATCTTTATCAAGTTTACGGAGTACTGCAACAAGACCAGACTTTTTCAAAAATTGCAGCTGTTCCCATTTATCCATTGCACATCCCCCTGGAACTTTAGTTATCGATTTACATCACTATTATTTGAACCATTATCTAAAAATTGTTCTAGTTCATCTTCCCTCGGCAGTCCTTCAACGTCACCATGCATTCCAACAGTAATAGCTCCGATTGCATTTGCCCGAGCCAATGTATCAGGTAAAGAATCATTTCGCAGCATACCACTGATAATCCCTGCAGCAAATCCATCTCCAGCGCCAACCGGGTCAATCACTTGAGCGACAGGGTAGCCCCTGACAAATCCGCTCGCTTCACCTTTTTGATAGTAAGCACCTTCACTACCAAGCTTAACAACAATTGTTTTCTTTCCATCCTTGTTAAGGGCAGCAGCGATTGCTTCTGGTCCTGTTTCCCCTGTTAAAAACGTTCCTTCATCAAGTCCAGGAAGGATGACATCTGCTTGCTCAGCCATTTTCAGTAGAACCGCTCGCGCCTTTTCCGCCTTCCAAAGTTTTAGTCTAAGATTTGGATCAAAAACAATCGTCGTGTTATTTTTTTTGGCAATGTCCATTACTTGAAAGACCGTCTGCTCACACGTTTCACTTAAAGCTGGCGTAATACCTGTTACATGAAGAAATTTTGCATTCGCTATATATGACTTATCCAAATCCTGTGGCGTCATTAAGCTTGCTGCCGAATGTTTCCGGTAGTAAAACACATTTAAATTCTCATGTGACTTTTTTTCCTTAAAAAGAAGACCTGTTGGAGCCTCATCCGTTTGAAGACAAGCTGACGTATCAATTCCTTCTCCGCGAATAAATTGAAGAATGTAGCGTCCAAAGGGATCATTCCCAAGCTTGCTAAACCACCCGACTTTATGACCAAGCCGCGTAAGCCCAATACTTACATTTGATTCTGCTCCACCTATATGTTTATGAAATTGACCAACATATTCCAGTGGAAACATCTGAACTGGTTCAAACAGGACCATGGTTTCGCCAAATGTGACGACATCCAAAGATTTTTCCATATTAACCTCCAAGACTCGGCAAGAATAATGATAACTGTGGAAAAACAATTATTATGATAAGTGTAACCAGCATGGCAAAGAAAAATGGCATAATTGCCTTTGCAATTGTTTCAATAGGCAAACCGGAGATGCCCGAAGCAACGAATAGGTTAACACCTAGTGGTGGCGTGATAAATCCTATTGCAAGGTTAACGACCATAATGATTCCAAAGTGCATTGGATCATAACCAATTTGAACTGCAATTGGCAGTAATATAGGCGTCAAAATGATAATAGCTGCCAATGTATCCATAAAACAGCCGACAACTAATAACAATAGTGTAATTAACATCATAATAATAATTGGACTTTCAGAAACTGCCATCATTGCATTTGCTACCTTTAAAGGTATTTGTTCAATGGTGAGAAATCGCCCAAACGCAGTTGCTGTCCCCACAATAATTAAGATTGTTGCAGTCATTAGAGCTGCATCTGTTAATACCTTTGGAAGCATACGAAATGACAGTTCACGATAAATTGCCATACCAGCAATTAACCCATAAACGACCGCAATAACTGCAGCTTCTGTAGGAGTGAAGTATCCACCATAAATTCCTCCCAAAATAATAACCGGAATTAAAAGTGCCCATTTTGCTTCCCAAGTTGCTACCCAAATCTTTTTTAGTGAAGTTGGTTCGTCCATTCCTTTAAAGCCCATTTTCTTAGAGTAGAAGTATGCATAAACCATCAATCCCATGGCGACTAACAAACCAGGTATAATACCCCCAATGAATAAGTCACCAATCGATGTACTCCCAACAACACCATAAATAACCATCGGAATACTTGGTGGAATAATGACCCCTAAAGAACCAGCTGCTGCAACAACAGCCGTGGAAAACTTCTTATCATAGCCATTTCTTACCATTGCAGGTATCATAATACTTCCGATTGCAGCCACTGTGGCAGGACCAGACCCGGAAATTGCCGCGAAAAACATACACGTAATTATTGTAGCAATCGCAAATCCACCTGTTTTATTACCAACTAATGCGTTTGCAACATTAAATAAACGCTCCGATATTCCACCTTTACCCATGATTTCCCCAGCTAAAATAAAAAATGGAACAGCCATTAATGGAAAGGAATCGATTGAAGTTACTAATTCCTTCATTAGAAATTCAATCGGTAGGGTACCAGAGTAGAAAATAGTGATTAATGTTGCTATACCTAATGAAATCCCAATGGGTACAGTTAAAATTAAAAGTACTGCAAAACTGCCAAATAAAACACCCGATACCATTTTGTGTAACCTCCTAACCTATTCAATAGGATCCTTCTGCGCTCTTTCATACTCAAGTGTAACTACATCTGAAACCTTTCTTGATCCAAATAAAGCAGTAAAATTCTGTACGAGATTCTGTATCAGACGAATTGCTGTTAAACCCATGCCAACCGGAGTTGCCATATATACTAAACCCATCGGTATATGTAATGCCGGTGATTGTTGTCCAAATGCTAAGAGCTTTTCTCCAATGGAGTAACCATAAATGATTGTGAATATCGCAAAAGCCAAAAATAGTAAATTAGCAAAAATAGTGAGAATAACTCTTCCTTTTTCTTTCAGCAAATGCAGCATAATATCAATCTTTATATGTCTTTGCTTTTTCACACCTAAACTTATCCCTATATAAACAAGCCATATAAAACTAAACCGTGCTAGTTCTTCCGACCAGGATAGCGAATTATCGAAGGTTCGCATGACAACTTGCAGAAAGATAACTACAACCATTACAACTGATAATATGACAAGTAAGACTTCTTCAATATATTCATCAATCCATTTTATAATTTTCATGTGGTAATCACCTCTTCATCATTCAAATCATGATAATCATGATTTTGAGTTGAAATCCTAAAGCCTTTATTCCGTGTATATTATAGTGAAAAAAGACTCTGAAGATTAACTCCCCAAAGTCTTTTTAAATGTAATGCACATCCACAATACCTGCCCCAAATAAACATAAGATATAAAAATACCACACCTTATATTGTTAAGGGAATTGTCGTAGGAGCAGGTCAATTAATTACAATAACTATTAGACTCCTTATTACTTACTTCGATGCCTCATCAATCGCATCATAGACTTCCTGTACCAGATCTTCACCAATCTTTTCTGTATACTCATCCAAGACAGGCTGAATAATATCTACCATTTCCTGGCGAGCTTCTGGAGTGATTTCAGTATAAGTCATTCCTTCATTTTGTAGGTCTTCTACATACTTTTCATTTGCTTCACGATTTAGTTTACGTTCATATTTTCCAGCTTCTAGAGCAGCGTCTCTTACAATAGTTTGTTGTTCATCTGTTAATCCATCATAAAATTCTTTGCTCATAAGGAACACAAATGGACTGTAAACATGGTGTGTGCTAGATACATAATCTTGAACTTCATAGAATTTTTCCAAGTAGATTGTTGCAACCGGATTCTCCTGACCATCAACTGTACCTTGCTGCATCGCAGTGAATAACTCTGTAAATGCCATTGGAGTTGGGTTAGCACCTAATGCGCGAAATGCATCTAAATGCAAGTCATTTTCCATGGTACGAATTTTTAATCCTTCAAAGTCTTCAGCAGTTGCTACTTCACGCTTACTGTTCGTTAAATCACGGAAACCATTTTCCCAATAAGCTAAACCTACTAAATTCTGATCTTCAAGCATATCCAAGAATTTTTGCCCAACTTCTCCATCCAATACTGCATCAGCTGTTTCTTCATCTGGGAATAGGAATGGAAAGTCAAAAATACTATATTCAGGTACAAAGTTAGCAAGAGGAGCCGTTGATGGAATTGTTACTTCTTGAGATCCTAACTGAAGTGCTTCCGTCATTGTACGGTCATCACCAAGTTGGCCACTTGCATAAGTTTCAACCACGATTGCTCCATCGGTTTTTTCTTCCACAATTTCCTTAAACTTTAATAGTCCTTTATACTGTGGATGATCCTCATTCAGTCCGATTCCTGCACGAATTGTCTTTGTTTCTCCTGAAGAGTCAGCTTCTTCTGTTTCTTCAGTACCATCTGTTGCTTCTGCGTTGTTGTCACTAGAATTGTCAGACGATGATTCATCACCATCACCGCTACATGCACCAAGAAAAATAACCATTAGAGCTACAACTGCAAACATTAAAATCTTCTTCATTTTTATAAATCCCCCTATTTTTTGATTAATTTTTAATAACGTCATGTCCACCAAATTCATTTCGTAAAGCAGCAACAACCTTACCTGTAAAGGTATCTTCCTCAAGCGATCGATATCGCATCATTAGTGATAAGGCAATGACTGGTGCTGCAACCTGCATATCAAGTGCTGACTCAACAGCCCATTTTCCTTCACCTGAAGAATTCATAACCCCTTTGATACCATCAAGATTAGCATCTTTTGCAAATGCACCTTCAGTCAATTCCATTAGCCACGAACTGATAATAGAACCATGATTCCAAACTTTAGATACGCTTTCATAATCATAATCAAATGGACTTTTACTGAGGATATCGAAGCCTTCCGCGATAGATTGCATCATTCCGTACTCAATGCCATTATGTACCATTTTTAGGAAATGACCACTCCCCAATGGACCAGTATATAAATATCCATTTTCTACAGTAACACTTTCGAAAATTGGCTCTATTTCTTTAAATACCTCTTGTTCTCCGCCAATCATTGCACAAATACCATTTCTAGCTCCATTTATTCCACCACTAGTACCTACATCATAGAAATGAATTCCTTTCTCCTTTAATTGATTCCCTCGACGAATAGAATCTTTATAGTTTGAATTCCCCCCATCAATAATAATGTCACCCGGGTCAAGTTTATCCTGTAAATCACTTACCAACGCTTCTGTAGCTTCGCCAGCTGGGACCATCGCCCATATTATTCGAGGGCTTTCTAACTGTTGTATTACTTCCTCAGTTGAATATGCCGGGATGGCACCTTCAGATGAAATTTCTTTCACCTGTTCGTGATTGATGTCGTATGTGATAACTTCATGACCTTGGTCAATTAAGTTAAGTGCTAGGTTGTAACCCATCTTGCCTAGACCAAGTAGTGAAAGTTTCATCCATGTAACCCCTTTCAAAATAATGAAAAAATATTTCTTAAATTCATTATATATGAAAAGAAATTTTATTCAATACTTTTTAGATAAAATATGAAAAAAATTTTATCTAGGAAAGTATTTGCTTTATGCGTTGTTGATGTCGCGCGTTCTGGACTATTTGAACACGAAAACTACCAGAAAAGAAATAGATTACAAAGTTTGTTTAAATATTAGTCAGCGGACAGAGTGCTATTATTTTACATATATCAACATAAAATAGGGGGAATTTTATCAAATAATGTAACTGATGCCCGCGAAAATAATTTTAGGTATTCCTCTATTTAATTAGACTAATATTTCACTATCCCATTAAACCAAAAAAGCTAATACCAATAAAAATGACCATCAGTACAAAATGATGGTCATTTCACATTATTATATTTGTGATAATCAGCGTCTCTATTATGATGACAGACGCTTTTTCTATTTGATACTTTTAGCGTTTAACCCTTTAACTTCTCCTGAACCTCCTTCATCACATCCGGATCAAAGCCATTTCCAAATGAATTGCCAACTCGCACTGATTTTCCGAAATGATACTGAGTGGCACCAACAGCCTCGTGGATTTCTTTGATATTTGCAGGTGTAAGTCCTGACCCCGGTATGATGACAGGTCCATAACCCTTTTCTGCAAGCTCTTGAAGCTGTTGTTTCCCTGCTTCAGCATTTGCTTTGCCACCTGACGTTAATATCCGCTTCACATTCTGTCGGTATTTTGTCAAGGTTTCATATGCAAGTTGCTGTGATGGTAATTCGTCAAATGCACGGTGAAAAGTGATATCCAGATTAGGATAAAGCCGGATAAGTTCCTCCAGCATAGTCGTATTAATTGTATAATCCTGATTTAATGCCCCAAATACAATGCGATTGCTGCCAAGTTTTTGAATGACATCGATATCGTCACGAATAATTTCGAAATCCTCATCTGTATAGCAGAAATGATAGCTATGCGGGCGGACCATAACCTGCACAGGGGTGGCTACACTTTCCAGCACTTGCTTGATTGTTCCATAACTTGGAGTCAAGCCACCCTCCTGCATAGCTGAGACAAGTTCAAGTCTATCTGCTCCCAGCTTCTCAGCTTGAATTGCTTCCTGCCCATTTTGGACAATTACTTCTACTTTCATCAGATCACCAGCCTTCATATGTATTGTCTGGGAAGTGACATGCATCTCACTATTGAAATAGTTTTATCAATGCTTGTGTTCCGCTGTCGTTTTCTCCTTTTTCGGCTAGTTCTTTGTATAGTTCCAGTGAAAGTGAAAGCCCTGGTGTAGAGAGTCCCATTTCTTGTGCCGACTCAAGTGCAATGGTCATATCTTTGATAAAATGCTTCACATAAAATCCTGGTTCAAAATCACCTGCAAGCATCCGTGGGGCTAGCTTTGATAACGAAAAACTGCCTGCTGCACCGGTTGTAATACTATCCAGAACTCGGGAAGGATCGAGCCCTGACTTTTTGGCATAGGCTATTGCCTCACAAACTCCAATCATATTCGATGCAATTGCGATTTGATTTACTAATTTCGTATGCTGACCTGCACCAGCTTTCCCCTGTAAAATAATATTTTCTCCAAGTACATCAAAGATTGGGGAAATTTCATTAAATACATGCTGTTCACCGCCAGCCATTATGGCAAGTGTTCCGTTTTGGGCACCAACATCACCACCGGATACTGGCGCATCTAATACATGAATATTTTTTTCCTCTGCTTTTTGGTTGATGTAAATGGCAAGCGCTGGTTTGGATGTAGTCATATCAACTACATATGTACCAGACCTTGCATTTTCGATAATTCCTTCTTCCCCAAAATAAACACTTTCCACATCTGATGGATAACCGACCATGGTTATAATAACGTCAGATGTCTGCGCTAAATCAGCGACGGAATCTTTCCAAACTGCACCGTTATCCAATAACTCCTGAGCTTTTTCTTTTGTCCGGGTATAGATATTTATGGAATAACCTGCTTTTTGCAGATTTAACGTCATACTTTTGCCCATTACGCCTGTTCCAATAACCCCAATAACTGACTGCTTTGAAGGCATAACTTCTCACACCTCTCCCTTTATGTTAACTGTTTCCATTATATTAGAAAATTCGGCTTATCGCCACGCTCAATGACGAAAGCTCTTGTTACACTTATTCCAGTAAGAAAGTATTTATGTTAATTGCGAACAAATTACAAAGAAACTTTTCAGCTAGCTGCTCAAATAAAAAGCTCTGACCAATAAGGACAGAACTAGCTTTTTACTACTCGTTTAATATCCCGGAAATTCTTCAGTAATGATATTATCATCATTTACCCCTGCTTCAATTAGCATTTCCCGCATATCCCATACCATACCAGGTGGACCAGACAGATAATATATTGGCACATTTACATCTGAAATATACTTTTTAAGCATATCAGCATCAATATGACCACTTTCCCCATTCCAATTTGAGTCGGCTCTTGTCATTACAGGAACAAATGTAAATTTACCATTTTTCTCTGCAAATGCTTCAAAGTCATTCAGAAATGGTGCATCGTCAGGTGTTTTATTCGAATACAATAACGTCATGTCATGTGAAGTTTTGTCAATGGTTGCTTGGGCAATCATGCTCCGTACTGGAGTGATGCCAATACCTCCTATTATAAATACGGCAGGTGTTGATTCCGTTTTATGAAGGGAAAAATCGCCATATGGTCCATTAAATTCAACCTCCTCACCATCTGGTAAATCCTTTAATACCTGCTTATAAGCAGAATCACGTATTCTTGTCGCAGTAGCTAATTTATTTTCAGCCGGCGCATATACAAAGGAAAAGTCTCTTGAATTCCCTTTTTCATCTGACTCACTCGGTTCAATTAAATTAAACTCACCAAATTGTCCTGCCTTAAATTCAAGTCCATCAGGATTTTCCCAGTGAAACAGCATAGTGTCATTCGCAATAACTTCTTTTTTAATTAATTTAATTGTATTAGACACTTTATTCAGCTCCCTTCCATCTCAATCAAACAATCTATTTAGCTTTACCCAATATAGCCAAATTTCAATCAAAAGCGTCGTCGTGCCTGTCACTCCCCGGTATTTGTCATTATATGTCGAACAGAAACTGAAAAGGATGCGCTCCATTACGGAAACGCATCCTTCGACTTATTCTATATCAGATACTTTTACAACTGCTTTCCCCAGATTTGCTCCCTGGAATAAATCCAGAAATGCATCAATTGTCTGGTCGAATCCTTCTGTAATTGTTTCTTCGTATTGTATTTTTCCTGCCTGCAGCCATCCAGCTAATGCTTCAGATCCTTCTTTAAAACGGGAAGCATAATCACCAACAGTGAAACCTTTCATTAACGCGCTTGATTTAATCAGGTAGCCTTGGACACGTAAACCAATATCGGCCTCCTGGTTATTATAGGAAGAAATCGCTCCACAAACAGGGATACGCGCAAATTTATTCAATAGTGGAAGAACGGCATCACCAATTTCCCCGCCAACATTTTCATAATAAACGTCAATTCCGTTAGGACACGCATTTGCCAATGCCGTTTTAATGTCCACCGTTTTATAGTTAATCGCAGCATCAAATCCTAGCTCATTTTTAAGGTATTCTATTTTTTCATTCGAACCGGCAATACCAACGACATATGCTCCTTTAATTTTGGCAATCTGGCCTACAACAGAACCGACAGCACCGGCTGCTCCTGATACAACGACTGTTTCACCTTCCTTTGGCTCGGCTATATCAAGCAGTCCGAAATAAGCTGTTAGGCCTGTCATTCCTAACACACTTAAATAAGCAGATGCTGGGGCAAGTTTCGTGTCAATTTTCCGTATCCCGGATTGGTCTACAACCGTATACTCCTGCCATCCTAACGCGCCCGTTACAACATCATTTTTTTCAAAATGTGCGGACTTCGATTCAATAACCTGTCCTATCACAGCGCTTGTAATTACGGAGTCCAATTCAAATGGCGGGACATAAGACTTCACATTATTCATTCTTCCTCTTAAATAAGGGTCCACCGATATATAGTTAGTACGAATAAGCACTTCACCTTCAGCCGGCTCTCCAATTGGTACTTCGGCAAATTCAAAGTCCTCTTTTGTAGGCGTTCCTGATGGTCTTTTTATAAGTTTAATTTGTTGTTGCAAACGAGTCATCCTTTCTTTTTTTAAAACCTTAGTTACTATCCAAATATAACACCAATGCAACTCTATATACCAATAAGTAAGCTGTCATCTTATTAAAAGGCTGACAGCTTAATCAAATTTATTCCTTATCCCTGATTGTTAGGGCGAACAACCACTTCATTAACATCTACATTTTCCGGCTGATTTACAGCATAGAATACAGCCTCAGCAATGTCCTCACTATTCAGTGGCGTCATTGACCCGGCACTTTTTTTAAAGTTAGAAAGAACTTCTTCATCTGTGATCGTATTTGTAAGCTCCGTCTGAACTGCACCTGGAGAAATGGATGTTGTACGGATGTTGCTTTGTGCCACTTCTTTTGCTAGTCCCTCCATCATAATACGAACTGCAAACTTCGTCCCTGAGTACACCGCACTGCTTGGAAATACCTCATGCCCAGCAACGGAAGATGTCGTTAAAATATGGCCAGCGTTTTTCTCTAGCATATGCGGAAGTACTGCTGCTACACCATAAAGCACTCCCTTGATGTTGACATCAACCATTCTGTCCCACTCATCTATCTTCAGATTTTTCATGAAGGATAAAGGCATTAACCCTGCATTATTGAAAAGAACATCTATTTGACCGTATTCCTTTATAGCAAAATCAGCAAGTTCCTGCATTTGTTCTCTCGATGTAACATCTGTTTTCTTTATAGCAATGCTGCCATTTTCAGAGCTGATTTTATTTTTAATTTCTTCTAATCGTTCTTCTCTGCGTGCAGCAAGGACAACATTGGCTCCTTCATTAGCAAACTTTTCGGCTGTTGCTTCACCAATACCGCTGCTTGCACCAGTAATAACAATTGTTTTCCCTGTCATATTACCCACATATATCACTCCATTAATTAGTCTAATACAGTATTTTCCCCTGCATAACCATTTTTAAACGAAGCAATGTATAACTGCCAAAAAAAATATCGAGTACCACGATTACGTGATACTCGATATTCGATAATAGACTTTATTTCATCCACGTAGGCTTGCCAAATCCTTTAAACTGCTCATCAATAATCTTTTCAAACTCTGCTGATTCAATTACCTCTTTAATATCCTTAGCCCATTTTGTGTCAATATCTTTCGTATTAACAACCACCCGGTTTCGATAATCATCAGGCATTTCTTCAAGTACTAATGCCTCCAGCAGATCCAAATCTGCTGCTAAGGCATAATTCCCGGGTACTGCAGCTAAATCCTCACTTTCTACGGTTCTTGGTAGCTGTCCTGCCTCTATTTGTTGGAACTTCAGATTATTTGGATTTTCAACAACATCCTCTATTGTTGCACGTAATGGGTCAATACCATCCTTTATCGTTATCAGGCCAGCATCTTGCAACATAAGCAACGTTCTAGCTAAATTAGTTGGGTCATTTGCGATTGTGATTGTGCTTCCATCTTTAATATCTTTCAGCGTATCAAACTTATTTGAATAAACACCCATAGGAGCTGTAGGTACTATTTTTACCTCAGACAACTCCATATTATGTTCCTTTTCAAATGCTTCATAGTATATTTTATGCTGGAATAGATTCGCATCCAAATCTCCATTGTCTAACGCTTTATTCGGTTGAATATAGTCACTGAATTCTGTATTTTTAACGGTATATCCTTTTTCTTCAAGTAATGGCTCCAATGCCTTTGTCACCATGTCACTGTAAGGTCCAGTCGTCGCCCCAAATTCGATTGTCTTATCATCTCCATCATCACCAGATGCCTCGCCCGACCCACAAGCTGCAAGTACCAATGCTGCCAATAACATTACTAGTAATCCTAATCCTTTTTTCATTTTAAATTTCCTCCTCATTATCGTTTATTAACTGTTTTTGCTATAAAATCACCTGTGTACTGAATCACTTGTACCATTACAATCAGGACTATAACAGTCGTATACATGACCAAATCATCGTAGCGGTAATAGCCATATCGAATTGCTAAATCACCGATACCTCCACCGCCAATCGTACCTGCCATCGCTGAAAATCCGATTAAACTAATCGTTGTTATCGTCAGTCCACTTATGATCCCTGGCTTTATCTCAGGTAAAATAATATCCTTAATAATCATCCATGGTGACGCACCGACAGAAATGGCCGCTTCTATAACCCCTTTATCAATTTCCCTGGCTGCTGATTCTACTATTCTTGCAAAAAAAGGAATAGCTGCAACTGACAAGGGTACTGCTGCTGCAGTAGGACCAATTGTCGTACCTAAAAGACTGTTCGTTAACGGTAATAGGAAAACAAGCAGAATGATAAACGGAATTGACCGAACAAGATTGGTAATCACCCCTGCAACGCTTTTCACAAGTTTATTTTCCAAAAAGAACCCTTTGTCCGTTACATATAAAATTATTCCAAGTGGAAGACCGATTACAATAGCAACCAATAATGCTACTCCAACCATATAAAGTGTTTGAAAGAAAGCAGTATTCAGTTCCGGTAAGATTTCAATCAAGCGACTAAATTCCATTTTGAATCACCTCCACCTGTTTCACCCTATCCTCTAAATAAGCGATAGCTTTTTCAATTTCATCCTTATCACCATTTAACTCCATAATAAAAATACCAAGTGGAGCATCCTGTATGTATTCAACTTTCCCATGTAAAATATTCGCACTAACTCGAAAGCCCTGCATCATATCGGATACGATTGCTTCCTCAGCAAGCTTTCCGCGAAATTGAAGCTTAACCAATGTACCTTTGCATGATTCAAGCAATTTTTCAGGCAAAGAAAATTGCAATACTGTTTCAATAAAGTTCTTCGTTAACTCCTCCTTTGGATCAGAGAAGATATCATAAACAGGTCCTTCTTCAATAATTCGCCCATCCTGCATCACAGCACACCGTTGACAAATTTCCTTGACAACCTCCATCTCATGGGTAATGACAACAATTGTGATACCAAGCTCTTTATTAATTTTTTTCAATAAAGCTAAAATAGATTTGGTGGTACTTGGATCGAGCGACGATGTTGCCTCGTCACAAAGCAATACTTTAGGATTATTCGCAAGCGCCCTGGCTATACTGACACGTTGCTTCTGACCACCGCTTAACTGTGATGGATAATGATTAATCTTGTCAGATAAACCAACCAGTTCCAATAATTCTACCACCCTATCTTTTCGGGCAACCTTATCAATTCCAGCAGCCTTTAACGCGAACGAAACATTTTCAAAAACCGTTTTAGAAGCAACTAAATGAAATCCTTGAAAAATCATCCCAATCGATTGTCTTGCTGTTCGCAAAGCTTTTGGAGGTAAGGTTAACAAATTCACACCATCAACGAGGACTGCTCCTGAAGTCGGCCGTTCCAAAATGTTCATGCATCGAAGCAACGTGCTTTTACCTGCGCCACTATAGCCGACAATTCCATATACCTCCCCTTTGCTCACATTTAGAGATACGTCGTCTACACCCACAACCTTTTGATGCTTCGATTGGTATACCTTTTCTATCTCTTGAAGTTCTATCATCACCTAACCTCCTTTAGATTAGAAAACTTGGCATTTGTTAAAAGAATTCTTTTGAAAGCTTATTTAGCTTTCTTAGAACCTCTGATAATTTTTGGGATGCAAGTCTTCCTTAATGGCGAATGCCTAAAAAACCCCCTCTTCCAAAATGAAAGAGGGGGTTGATTATGTATTCAATCCTTATCTCTCAGAATGGTAAACATCATTCTGCAGGAATTAGCACCACACCTTAAAGGTAGGTTGCTGTGACATCGTAGAGCCTGATCCCTCCGTCACTCTGGATAAGATATTTAATTTTTTTAATTAGTACGACTAATATTATATTTATTCCGTATTTTTGTCAACAGCAAATTTTTAACAATGCAACTTACTTCTCTACTGTAGTGAAATCATGGTAAACTAGAATCGTATATATTAGCAGTTAAAAAAATTACTGCATAAGTGCAACTAAGGCACTCGACATTAAAGCTTGGTGAATGCCAAGTCTTATAAAAATGGGGGAAATGAATGGGTAAACGAATATTACTTTTTATAATAACAAACATTCTAGTTTTAACGACGATTATAATCGCCTGGTCGCTAATTACAACTTATACAGGGATTAGCGGTTCGTTTGAAAATAGCAGTGGTTATTTGGGAATTGATTATGCATCACTAATGGTATTCAGCTTGCTGGTAGGTTTCATAGGATCGTTCTTCTCACTGGCAATATCACGCTGGATTGCCAAGAAAATGATGAAGGTCAAAGTGCTGGATCCGAATGGCCAATTATCAGCACATGAACGCGCTGTAGTTGAAAAGGTTCATCGACTTTCTCGTGCAGCTGGATTAGTTCATATGCCTGAGGTTGGAATTTACCAATCTGGCGAAGTCAATGCATTTGCGACAGGCCCTACCAAGAAACGATCGCTTGTTGCTGTTTCAGCTGGTCTATTGAACAACTTGGACGATAAAGCGGTTGAAGGTGTCATTGCCCATGAGGTAGCCCACGTATCTAACGGCGACATGGTAACCATGACATTATTACAGGGAATTGTTAACACGTTTGTAGTCTTCTTCTCAAGGATTGCAGCAATTATTGCGTCACGATTTGTGCGCGAAGAAATGCAATTTGTCGTCCGTTTCGCGGCGATTATTGTTTTCCAAATCTTATTCTCAATTCTTGGAAGTATCGTCGTAAGTGCTTACTCAAGACACCGAGAATATCATGCTGACCGTGGAGGCGCAGATTTAGCTGGTCGGGATAAAATGGCCCATGCGCTGCGTTCATTGAAAAATAACGTTGGCCGAGCTAGTGTGAATGATCGTACCGATGATTCAGCAGTTCAGACAATGAAGATAAATGGAAAAAGCGGTCTAATCTCACTCTTCTCATCTCACCCGGATATCGATGAGAGAATTAAACGATTAGAACAGCGCTAACTTTTAACGGGTATTTAGGATAAACAATAAATCGCTTATGAATTAGGGGTACAAACCACACGTGGATTTGTACCCCTTTTTAATTGGCTTCAGTTATTTTAACATTGCGATTAAACTCAAGACGCATTATGTTTAAACTATTCGCAACGAACGCTAAATGCAGGTGGATCCCCGGCTCCTATTTATATAGTTATTAGATCCAGAAATTAATGAATAACCCAGCAAATTATGGGAAAAGTAGAAAAAACAAGGAGGTATAACACTATGAAGAAGTTTCTGCTTTTCATTGGTATTGTTCCAATTACAAGTCTAATGTTAGTTGGATTTAACAACGCGGAACAGCATTCCGATGTACGCGGAATGCATGAGCTTAGTAATAAGGAAGACATTTTAAGAGGTACCAGTGAAGTGATTACCACTACAGAAGAATTAAAAGAGTTAACAGAATCTGATGAAAATAATAGTACTGAAATTAATCAACTCGGGGAAGAAATCGAAAAAAGGTGGGACCGGATCGAAAAGAAAGTCGAAATGGATTACCCAGAAGATTACACACATATCGAGGAGAGTCTGTACCCGTTAATTGCAATGGCTAATAGAGAAATACCCAACAAAAAACAACTTCATGATTTGTCCAAAGAAACACTAGAAAAGCTAGAGAACTTTAAGAAGAAGATTAATTAAGTCTAGCGGGACGGAGGGGACAGGTTCATCGTCCCGCTGACGGAGTATGCCCCCTCCATCCCCCTACTCAGCTAATTCGTACTCATGAGCCCAAACTTTCATTTCGGGTTCCCATTTCATTCCAGGATGTATGGATAAAATGGCGTTCTTATATCCGTCCGCATTTTGGTAGCCTTCCTGCATTGCATCTTTATCTGTTATTTCGCCAAGTTTTTGTTCATAGACATTCGTTACAATACACTTCTGACCTTTAAGTGTCATGACCTCACCAATATCTGCATAACGTCCATTTCGGCGGGTTGCAGTTTTTTTGCCGTTAATTACCTTATCTATATCTGCTTCAATTGTAACCAGTTTATCAATCGCACACGTTTTTGGTGGTAAAGCGTTATTCTGTTCTGCCATTACGTAACCTCTCCTTTGTTTATCTAATTCAATTATATACGTTGAGAGATTACAAGGCTAATATTAATTTCAGGACGGCGAGACAAAGGAATAGGTTCCTCATCCCAACACCACTGGGACGGTGTTCCTGTCCCCTCCGTCCCCCTCAAATAATAAATATTCAAATGTTGTTCATACTAAGCTGTAAAATGCTACACAATAAAAGCAGGTGCATCTATGAATTCCCAACTTATTTCAATTATCATTCCATCTTATAATGAAGCAAGTAACATTGAGCCTCTTTATCAGGCAATTGCTAATGAGTTTTCCGGCATCAATTATGAATATGAACTTCTTTTTATCAATGATGGAAGTACAGATGACACGCTAAATCGTATCAAACAGCTGGAATCAATCGACCCAAATGTGAAGTATATCGCTTTCACAAGAAACTTTGGCAAAGAAGTAGCACTCCTTGCAGGCTTTCAGCATGTTAAAGGGGAAGCTGTAATTGTCATGGACGCTGATTTACAGCACCCCTGTTCCTTAATTAAACCATTCATTCAAGGATATGAGGAAGGATTCCATCAAGTCATCGCCCAGCGCAATCGAAAGGGAGACAGTCGAATACGGTCATACCTTTCCTCTCTCTATTACTGTATTGCTAACAAAGTAGTAGATGTTGAACTTAAGGATGGTGCTGGAGACTTCAGGCTATTAAGCAGAAATGCAGTCGAAGCACTTCTGCTTTTAAATGAAGGTAACCGTTTTTCAAAAGGCTTGTTTTCCTGGATAGGCTTAAATCAAAAAACAATTTTTTATGAAAATATAGCCCGGCAAAACGGAAAGCCTAAATGGTCACTCTCCAAGTTATTGAATTATGGTATTGACGGGGTTATTTCTTTTAACAACAGGCCACTAAGAATTTGTTTTTATACTGGCGCTCTTATTTTACTCCTGTCTCTCATTTATATTTTTGTCAACCTGCTTTTTATTATGACTAATGGTATTACTGAACCCGGGTACTTCACCATTATCTCTGCCGTTCTATTTCTGGGAGGTGTTCAATTACTCTGTCTTGGTGTGATTGGCGAGTACATTGGAAGGATTTATTATGAAACAAAAAAACGCCCCCATTATTTAATACAGGAAACAAATATTTTAAAAGGAGAACATCGTGAACGTAATCAGGCTAGAATTTATAAGATTTATAATAGTGGGGATCATTAATACCTTAATTTATTATGGGATTTATTTGATGTTTAATGTAATGCTGGAAATTAACTATATGGCTTCTCACATTATTGGGTTTGCGATTAGTTTAATTGTTTCCTTTTTTCTTAGTTCCTACTTCACATTTCAAGTAAAGCCGTCTTTAAAAAAATTCCTGCAATTCCCGCTGACACAGCTTTTTAATATCAGCATTTCATCCGTACTAATTTATTTATTTGTTGAGTATTTATTTATTGATAGCACGATTGCTCCGATCGTTTCCCTATTTATCACCGTTCCTTTCACATTTTTGATTACGGGAAAAATTCTAAAGAAATAACGGAGAATACATATGCAAAAAAAACGCAGTCTAATTTTTCTTATAATCTGTAGCCTTGTCGTTGCTATGCTGGGACATCTATTTTTTATAACAGAATGGTTTCAGGATAGATATATGGTAGGGCCGAATGATGGCTTACAGCAAATGGTTACATTTAAAAAGCTTTTGTATGAGCAATATTCCACTGGAAACTTCTTTTATTCCTATCAATTTGGTTTAGGTGGCGGTACGTACAGTCAATTGGCGTTTTACTTTTCAACGTCATTTATGTTTATGTTAACGGCAGCTTTCGTTTACTTATTACAATCTGTACAGTTAATTGGCCCCGCCGATACATTATTTTGGGCGAATGCAGCTGTATTTGTCAGCATCGTCCGGCTGGCGATTATTATTGTTATAACAACATATGTATTTCGCTATATGAAATGCAACTGGATGCCTGCATTTACCGGGGCTGCTATCTATGGATTATCCGCCATCTATTTTCGCCATGTAACTTATTGGGAGTTTTTTGCGGATGCAATGCTGTGGGTCCCATTACTTGTATTTGCTGTGGAAAAAATCATTCGTGAAGCACAAGGTGGCTGGTTCATTGTTGCTGTCGCAGTCACTCTCTTTAACAATTTTTACTTTGCGTATGTTAACTTAATCTTTATCCTGATTTACATCATGCTTCGTTGGAAAATTCAGTTGGTCGAGAATGAAACGAACCGACTGAGGCAATTAAAAATGTACTTTGTCAGCGGGATCCTCGGTCTAGGAATCAGTGCGATTTCTTTTGTTCCTGCTGTTTATGGCTATTTGAATAATCATCGACCACCATATAGCCAGCAAGTTCCTTTATTTAATTGGGATAACATTTTATTTAACAGCCGATTCGTGATTATCCCTGCCCTTTTTTTGATTTTACTTTTCGTATTTTCCTTGTATAAAAATCGGACCTTTCGACTGTTTGCAGCGTTGAGTATAATATTTATACTTCTTCACTTCACTCCAATCGTAGCCAGTGCATTTAATGGATTTTCTGCACCTCAATATCGTTGGGAATACCTGCTTTCCTTTACAATAGGTGGTTGTGTAGCTTTCGGCTTAAAATATATAGATGAAATTAGCAAAAAAAAATTGACAATTGCAAGCATTATCGTAACTATTGCTTATCTTTTTACTGTTTTTTTTGATAAAAATATAAGCATCACTTCTTATCTAAGTTTTGCAGTATTAACTATGGTCCTTATCACGATATTTTTACTTTTCATGTTTATATGGGGGAAAGATCGAGTACGTCTCATACTGTTGTACACCGGACTTTTAATCATTCCTATTGTTTTTGCAAATGTTTTCCAATACGGGCTTTCCGTGCCGGGAAAAGTAGATGAAGTATCAAAAAATCATTTGCGAAGTGAGGATTATAATGGAGAAGAACAGCGGCAAATTATTCAGCAGATTAAAGACCGCGATAATAATCCTTTCTATCGGATTGATTGGAAAGTTGGATCCTTCAATAATACACCTATTGTACAAAATTTTAATGGAATGAGTGTTTATGGAAGTATATTGAATAAGCATTTACTCTACTTTTACCTGTATGATCTAAACATTGACATGGGGCGGGAAAGTGTTAGCCGATATGCAACCCTCGGAAACCGTGCTAACTTGTATAGCCTGCTTCAAGGAAAATACATGATCATAGAGAAGGACAATAACAGCCCTATTCCATATGGATTCAACAAAATAATTGAATCAGAAAACTACATTGTATTTCAAAACAATAATATATTGCCATTTGCACGCACTGCCAAAATGCTTTTCTCGGAACAAGAAATGAAACATACTTCAGTATTGGCAAGAGAATATGCCATGCTGGAAGGCGCAATTGTACCGAATAAAAACAACACTGCTGCAATTCCAAAAGAGCAGAATATAATTGATACAGCAACTCTTGAAACAGTGAACGCTTTATATAATGACAATAAGCTCTCAGTCACAGATGATCAGGGTGGAATTGATATTATAGCCGATGAAATTCACCCTGATACAAAAGATTTTTATATCCGTTTTCATCTTGAAAATCTGGCAGCCGACCAAGGATTCACTTTAAAAGTAAATGACTATAAAACAACACGTAAGTCCAATCAATCTGTTTATAAAACCTACGATGATAATCTGACCATTCGCGTTTCAAAGGCAGACAAAGTCAAAATACGCTTGCCAAAAGGAGACTATATTTTAAAAGTTATAGCACTGTATCAGGAAGACTATTCAAAGCTGGAACAAGCCAAAAGACAAGCGACAGAAACTAAGAAGATAAACTGGAGCGATAACCGCATTACAATTACCTACAACAACCAGAACAATGACAATCTCATGATCCTGCCAATTCCCTACGAAAAAGGCTGGGAAGTAAAAGTGAATGAGGAAACACAAGCAGTAAAAAAGGTTAACTACGCATTTGTTGGCTTTCCTATAGAAAAAGGAATCAACCACATACAGTTAGATTACTACCCACCATACTTCAGAACCACACTAGTAATAACCCTCATAAGCCTCATACTATCTGTGGTGAGCTGGTGGAGAGCCAGAGGGACAGGTACCTTGTCCCGCTAGAGCTGAAAGTGTGGGGACGGGGTTCCTGACCCTCCGTCCCGCTTCGCCTTAATTAAAGGATATTTCGTTAATTTTCCATTGTCCTTCTAATTTGGTGAAGACAAATTCCATATCAAATATTCCGTGTAATTCGCTTTTGTGTTTTTGGACCAGTTTATATGTGGCTTCATTAGATTTTTCTATTGTATAAGGATTATCTTTGTTAAACATTGGATAGAGGTCTCTTGGAATCAAATATAGACTGCCATCTCCTTCTTTCACAAAGCCACTCCATATTGTTTGTGCCATATCTGTCGTCATAATATCGGTGAACTGGTTATATAGCTGTTCTTTCGTTTTTATTGTTTTAAATTTGTATCCAACATATTCTTCATTAAAATTGTCATAATCCACATCCGACTTTATTCTTTCAAACATATTATTATAGTTGGTTAGTATTTTTAAAAAAGTTTCTTCTTTATTAGATCCATTTTTATTTGTGTTTTCATTTTCAGAGGAGTTGTTTTTCGATGTTTCGCTTATATTATCACCGGCACTATTCACATGTAAAAGTGCAGTAGATTTGACTGCCTTAGACGCATTTAGTGAATGCTGATGACTTTCTGGCGACTTTTCCGTACCGCTGCTGTTTTCTTCTGCTGTACCACAACCGGAGATCAGTAACGTAATAGTTAAACTGACCATTAAAATGTGTTTCACAATAACACCCTCTCCATTAAGTTCTATCTATTTAGACGGATTAGCATATGCAAATGTTTCATTTATATTACAATATTCTTATCCTTTGTAATATTATTACCAAATTTTATCTTAGTAAAACTTCTGCAGGGGGATGAAATCATGGGCTTGCCTCACCTCAAAACAAGGCAGATCAGCATCACAGCGTTGTCCTCATTTTTAATTCAACTACTTCTAGTACCTCTTATACTATTACAATCGAATCTCATGTAAAAAAAGTGTCATGCGAAAATAAATATTTTTTCTTTAAATAGTACACTTTTTCGCTTCCAGAAACGATAGTAATAGTAAGAGATATATTTCCTGCTTCAACTTACAGGGGCTTGAATTCAGGTGCCCTTAGTCCGTTCACTGAATTGACATGCGAGTAGTCATAGCTTATAATGAGGTGTTATATTTTGGAAAAAAATCCGGAGTGATATAAATGCTAAACCAGGAAGATAACTTTATAACTAGATCAAAACAATTGTGTGAAGAAAGTGGAATGGATCCGAATGTTATGTCCAGACCAAAAGTATTTTTAACCGAAAATGAACTAGCAGAAAAGAGAAAATCTTATAGTGAGATCCTATCTGTTGTAAGCTTTTTCTCAAATAAGCTATTAAATTCATTAGAAGGTACTCCAATATTAGTAGTTATTTCTGATGCGAATGGATATCTTTTAGATATAGATGGCGACGAATCAATAAAGGCTACCACCGAACAGTTTGGAATTATATTAGGAAGCCAATTTACACAGGAAGACACGGGAACAAATGTTGTAAGTCTAACATTACAACAAAAACATCCAATAAGTTTAATAGGTGAAGACCATTACCATAAATCCCTCCAAAATATAGCCTGTTATGGTGATACATTTCAATATACAGATGAAAAAAATTTACTTGGCAGTGTTTCAATTATGATGCCTATTCAATTTCAAAATCCGTTGTTTTTAACCATGCTTTCACAAGCTGTTGATTCGATTGAAAGAGAGTTATTGCTAAGGAAGCAAAATAGGAAACTAGATATCATGAATCAAATCATGTTAAGCAGAACAAGTAATGGTATCGTTATCACAGATGAAAATGGGATTACAACTGAATTTAATGATTTTGCTCAACAAATCTCAAATAATAGTAAAGATTCCGTTATAGGAAAAAATATTTACGAATCACAATTAACGGGCGACTATTTTAAAAAAGTACTAGAACAAGAAAAAACCTTTAAAAATGAAGTTATTAAATTTACAAATCAGCAAGGTGAACGTACTGTTTGTTTATTTGATGCACAACCAATCTATGAAGAAGGAAAAATGGTTGGCGCATTCGGGCAATTCAGGGATATTTCTGTTCGATATTCCCTGCAGGAAAAATATAATTATTTAGCATACCATGATGATCTAACTAATCTAGCAAATAGACGCTACATCAAAAAAGAAGTAGAAACACTTATAGACGAGATTAAATCCGGTTATCAAAGAAATTTGGCTATATTATTTTTGGATCTGGACCGATTTAAAATAATAAATGACAACTTTGGCCATTCAAATGGCGATATACTCTTAACGGAAGTGAGTAAGAGACTGTCCAAATGTTTAGGAGAAAATGACTTGCTCGCCAGAATGGGTGGTGACGAGTTTATTTTCCTGCTTAAGGACTTTGAAGATTTTAGTTACGTTACTGAAAAAGCGGGAGAGATATTAGCTCAATTTAATGAGCCTTTTCAAGTTGCAGCAAACGAACTGCATACTACTGCTAGCATTGGCATTGCAATTTATCCTGATTACCCAATCACACCTGAACAACTTATGGTATATGCGGATAATGCAATGTATCAAGCAAAGTCACAGGGTAAAAACCGTTATGCGGTTTATACATCTGAATTATTAGTGGACTCTGTGGAGGAATTACAGCTTGAAGCTGATTTACGAAAAGCGTTGGATCAAAATGAATTCGTATTACATTATCAGCCTCAAATTAATAACAAAACAGGAAAAATAGTTGGGCTAGAAGCATTAATTCGATGGCAGCACCCTAAGCTGGGTTTACTCTATCCGGGCAAGTTCATAAAGTTAGCAGAAGATAGCGGTCTAATTACGCAAATTGGTGAATGGGTGATAAAGGAAGCATGTACCCAAAATAAAAAATGGCAAGAGGATGGTTGGGAACCAATAAAAATTGCAGTTAATCTATCAACACAGCAATTTTTGACCCAGGACCTAGTCAAGTTTATGGAAGGTGTTCTTAATGAGGCAGGATTAGATCCAAAATATTTAGTCGTAGAAATTACAGAGTATATGGCAATGGAATATGATTACTCCCTTAAAGTATTACAACAACTTAAAGCCCTTGGAATTTGTATCAGTATCGATGATTTCGGTACTGGTTATAGTTCTTTAAAATATCTTAAGGACTTTCCGGTCGATTACATAAAAATCGATAAGTCATTTGTCGGAGAAATAATAGAAGATAATAATGATGCTGTCATTGTGAAAGCAATTATTACATTAGCTCACAATCTTAGTATGGAGGTAATTGCAGAAGGGGTTGAAACAAAAGCACAGTTAGAATTTCTGCAACAATACCACTGCGATAAAACACAGGGATATTTCTTCAGCAAAGCTATCTCAGCTGAGGAATTCGAACAAGATTATCACACTTTACAAAAACAAATTAAGTCAAAAAACGAGAGGATAATGGATAAATGAATACTTCTGCATCAATATTAGCTGCAAATTTTAAAAAATGGGGAGTTGACCACCTATTTGGTATACCTGGTAAGGCTATCTCTCCAATTATATTTGAATTAAGGAAATATGATATAGAGTTTGTACTGAGTAAGCATGAGTCTGGCGGTGGGTTTGCGGCAACTGGCTACTCGATGATGAATCAGAAAATCGGGGTGGCTCTCGGGACTTCTGGACCAGGAGGTACTAACCTGCTAACAGCAGCAGGACAAGCGAAAGCAACTCATACACCTTTGCTGCTTATTACAGGTCACCCTTCTATGAAAGATACCGGTAAAGCAATGGGGCAAGATTCAAGTATATTTGGGACAGACCTTCTTGACATGTATAAATCGGTAACTAAATTCAGTGCTAGGGTAGAACGAGGCGATATGCTACAATCTTATCTCCAGCATGCTCTGGAAAAAGCCCTATCTGGTATTAAAGGACCAGTACACTTATCAATTCCTTTCGATATTTTAATAGAAGAGATAGAACCTTTTGAAATAGATTTACCGAGCCCAAGTGAGATGGTTTCGCCTGCCATTGACGATGTCATTGAAAAATTGGATTCAGCACAACGCCCGCTTTTATTTTTAGGAAAAGGCGTACATTCAAGCAGAGCATATGAAGAAGTACAGATGCTTGCTGAACATTGGAAAATACCTGTTATGACAACACCGGGTGGCAAGGGGACATTCATCTCCAACCACAAACTCTCGCTGGGAGCATTTGGATTAGGCGGCACAGTGGAAGCGACCGACTATGTAAATCAGGGTGTAGACCTATTAATCGTAATCGGATCAAAATTAAGTGATATGTCCATACCTGGTCTTTCAAAAGATATGTATCCAGAACATCTTATTCACTTTGATTATGACCCAACATTTATCGGAAAATCTATCAATGTACCTACAACACCAGTTCTGGGAGATATTCGATCTAACTTAAAAGTTATTTTAAGAGATATACCTAAACCTGACAGTGCTGAATTTTCAACTGACATCAAGACCGCGCAAGTCGAAAACAACCATCCAAATGAGCGAATGTCTGCAGTCACCGCATTAAAATCTATGAGAAACGCTTTGCCTAATGATGCGATTGTCTTTGGAGATGATGGCAGTCACTCGTTCTACGGAATTCAAAATTTTGATATTTATAAACCAGGAACTTTCTTTTTTGATGATATCTTCGGCGCCATGGGAAATGGAATTGGCTATTCAATCGGCGCAAAACTAGCAGCTCCTGACAAAACGATTGTTTGTCTAGTTGGAGATGGATGTATGTTTATGCACGGCACAGAAATTTCTACGGCATATAATTATGATTCCCCTGTGCTTTTCATCGTATTAAATAATGGAAGATTAGATATGGTGGAAAAGGGAATGAAAAAAATGACCGGTTCATCCACTGGTGGCGTTTATGAAACACCTTTAGATGCAGCGTTATTTGCTCAATCAATGGGATTACAAGCATATACCTGCCAAAATTCACTTGATTTAACAGACCAAATTAAACAAGCACTACACACTACAAAAGAAACTAAAAAACCAGTTGTTGTGGAGGTTTTAGTCGATCAGAATGAAACACCACCAACCATGGGGAGGCAGTAAAATGGAAAACAGTAAACGATATGAGGCCGGCATGGATGTAATGAAAAAACTATTCTCAGATGAAGTCCGTGGAGGAATGGAAGGGATGAAGGAAATTTCACCTGACTTTTGGGAAATGATAGTTTCGTTTGGATTTGGTGACACCTATTCAAGAGAAGTACTGTCGCTATCACAAAAGGAGATCATTACGCTAACTGCACTAATCACACAAGGGGCATTTGATCAGCTCAAAGTCCACCTGCAAGCAGCACTCAAAATTGGATTAACAAGAGACGAAATCACCGAAATTATCATCCATTGCTCTGCATACACCGGCTTCCCCAAAGCCGTCCAAGCAATGGGAATCGCCGGCGAAGTGTTTGACGGGTCATGAGGGTCCCAGTCAGTGGCGGGACATGAGGGACAGGTCCCTCGTCCCGCTCATCCCACTTCATTAATCATTTCGTGCACTTTGGCGATTTCTTCATCTGGAATTAGATAATAATATACGCCGTCAATCTCTGTTCCGCTTCCTTTCATCATATAACTTACTGTATTCTTTCTGACATTCTTGTAGTTAAACAGCAGATCCTTCATATCAGCAAAATCCATATTGGTTGCCATATTTTTACCAAGAACATCAATCATATTATCAATTTTATTAACCGATGCGATACTTGAGCCTTTATCAATAATGGCTTCAATAACCTGACGTTGACGTTTAGTTCTGCCGAAATCACCGTTTGGGTCCTTGTAACGCATGCGGACGTAACCCATTGCCTCTGGCCCATTTAGTGAAATTTCACCTTTGGCATAATGGTAACCTTTTTCGTAGTATCCAGTATCATACCACTCCAGTTGGTTATCAACGGTAATCCCTCCAACAGCATCAACCATTTCAGTTAAGCCTTCCATATTCATTTGCACATAATAGTCTAAGTTAATATTCAACAAGCTCTCCACTGTCGCAATAGACATATCCGTTCCACCAAATGCATAGGCATGATTAATTTTATCTTCAAGACCTTTTCCAACAATAGTTGTTCTAGTATCACGAGGAATACTGATTAATTTCATCTTATTATTTTTTGGATCCAGCGACAGAACCATCAATGCATCTGAACGACCACTGTCCCCAGCACGTTTATCAACACCTAACAGCAAGATATTTAATGGTTCTTCTCCCTTGATTTTCTTTTTACCTAATTCATGATCAATGGATGGTACTTTTTGATGAATTTTCTCATTCACGGTATCCTTGGCATCATTATAAAGTAAAAGGGCATACGCTCCCACACCAATTGCCAAGATTAAAATCAACACTAAACTATATTTAATCCAGGGACGTTTTCGCTTATACTTGTTATTTGAACGTTTTTGTTCTGACATATACACATACCTCTATCTATGGAAAATAAATACATTTCTATTGAAAAACAGGTCTATTATACCATCTAATAGAGGAAAATTACTAGTTACATTTAGATTTCATATGTATATCGTACATGAGTCTAAGCTCTTCCCTATATTTATAATAGCTTATCGGCAAGTCCTAATAGCGATAGGCTTAGTAAGGATTGTAATTTCTTAACTGCCAAAAAACAAGACGGCATAAGTCGTTTAACCGATTTATACCGTCTTATTAACAATGTTAATTTCATTCATATATTATTCGACATAAACCGGGAAGTGACAGGCACCACCACCACCTACTTCTCCGGTGCCAATTCTATTGCTTGTCTCAGGGCTTCCAGCATGCTTCTTTCGTCTGCTTTGCCTGTGCCTGCGATGTCAAATGCTGTTCCGTGGTCAACACTTGTTCTGATAATTGGCAGACCTACTGTGATATTTACTCCAGCTTCAAGTCCCAATACCTTAATTGGTCCATGTCCCTGGTCGTGATACATGGCTAGTACGATATCAAAATCACCCCGCTGCGCTCTGAAAAATAACGTATCAGCTGGAAGTGGTCCTTCAACATTCAGTCCTTCCTCTGTTGCCCGGTCAATAGCTGGGATGATTTTTTCTTCCTCTTCCCCATAACCGAATAATCCGTTCTCTCCAGCGTGAGGGTTAATTCCGCATACACCTATTTTAGGTTGGTCTACTCCAGCATTTGTTAGTGTTTCATGAGCTAAACGAATAACTTTATAAACGCGCTCCGGATTAATCATATTGATAGCATCGATCAGACCGACATGAGTCGTTACGTGAATTACCTTTAATTTAGGCGACGACAGCATCATAGAAAAGTCTTTCGTACCCGTTAACTCAGCCAGAATTTCTGTATGTCCAGGGTAAATATGTCCACCTTTATGCAATGCTTCTTTATTTAAAGGAGCAGTACAAATTGCATCAATTCGACCGTTGTTTGCAAGTTCGATTGCAGTCCTTAAATATTCAAATGCTGCATTTCCTGCCTCTGAAGAAACCTGTCCAAATGGCAGATCTCCTGGAAGTAAATCAAGATCATAACAAGCAATTTCACCAAAATTTGTTGTGAAATCAGAATCACCATCTACTTCCTTAATCGTTAATTCAGTATTAAGCAGTTCTGCAGCACGCTTCAGCATTTTTGCATCGCCAATTACAATTGGATGGGATTGTTCATATACATGCTTACTCTGTAAACTTTTCACAATAATCTCCGGTCCTACTCCTGAAGCGTCCCCCATTGTGATACCTACTATTGGTTTATTGCTCATCTTTATAAACTCCCTTCAATTCCTGCATTGCATTATAAATCGAAGCTTCTTTTCCAAATGCTCCCGCTTTTGTAACCACTGTATATTCCAGATCTGTACCGATTAGTGTCCCCAATGGAATTCCTGCTTCAACTTGCTTGATTAAACGAAAGCCTATTCCACCTAAATGACGCGAGGTGTCTTTTGCTGTATCTCCGCCTGTTAGTACCAAACCAGTAAGGTCTTTATTTTTTTCAGTAATTGCTGCTACGATTTCGCCAATCGCACCAGAAATACGTTCTCCTATTTGATATCCTGTTAAATTAAGCTTTTTTCCAGTTTCCATAACTTGATCTCTTACTTTTTGATTAGAAGGAACATACAAAACAATATCATTCCCGATTGCTAATCCTTTAAGCAAATCTTTTATAGTATTCTGTCTTAATTTTTCCCAATCATTCCCAAAGATTTGCACGGGATCTAGTTCAACCGCTGTTACGCCAGCTTGATCAACCGCATAACGCACTTGATTCTGGGTTACCTGTGATAAACTTCCGCAAACTGTCATGACACGATTGGATTTGGCAAAAGATCGCTTGTCTGTCTTTTCACTGATTCCAAGGACTTCAGGAAGTACCTCAGCTAAGCCAGCAGACCCAGACCATATAATCCGATCAGAAACTTGAACCATCTTTTTGGCAGCTTTTTGTAAATCATCCTGAGATTCTGCATCACAAACAATATAGTTTATCTCATTTTCTTTGAAGCTATTAACCTTTTTACGAAAATCTGATAAACCTGCCTCAATATCTGCTTTTTTCAATAAGCCAATCGGTTGTCCAATTTCGTTTTCCAACAGCTTAGGGATGAACGATTCCGTGACAGGGTGCTTCGGATCCTTTGATATTTCTGTTTCAGCTATCTTCTCACCATTAACATAATGAATCCCATCTTTCGTCTTTCTGCCAAGCGGAGGGAAAGCCGGAGCAATAAATACAAACTCCGGCTTAAATACTTCATACAGGGCCTGCAACTCGGTTCCAATATGCCCCCTCAGGGTAGAATCCATTTTTTTATAAATAGATAAATAACCTGCTTGTTTTAAAAACTGACCAGCCTGCTTCGTTACAGAAGCCGCTTCATCCTTAGACAACGCACGTGAATTTGTATCAATGACAACTCCGCTATCAAGGTTATTCTGATCTTTCGGAATATCAAAAAGAACGGAAGTATTGATACCTTTTTCTGTAAGCTGAACGCCACTATCATTTGCTCCAGTTAAATCGTCTGCAATAATACCTATATTGTGTTTCATGTTGATTCCTCATTTATTAACAGATTTATATTATTCAACTACATAGTCGTCTGGTACTTTAACACCCTTTTTGTCTAGCCGCTTCACAAGAAAACCGATATATACCGGAAGCAGAATCGCTGTTGTAACAGTTGATGCTGCAACCTGTACTGTAGCAAGGTCAACGTGTGAAGCAAAGCTTGCACTGGCAGCTGCAATTGCGGCTGGTGTTGCTACTGCGTTACCTGCAGTTGAACCCTCTGAAGCACCAGCAATAGGATTCCATTTAAATGCTTTAAAAATGAAGTACCCTGCTGTACCAGTTAAGAATACAGTTGCTAGGCCAAGGATAATACCTGACAATCCGCCATCAATAATTGCGCCAAAGTCAATTCCCATACCTAATGCAAAAGCGAAGAACGGAATTAACATGGAACTTCCTTTATCGAAGAACTCTCTCATTTCTTCATCTAAATTACCTAATACCATACCAACAATTATTGGTAATAATACTGCGATAAATGAAACGAATGAAAACAGCCCGTCAACGAATCCCATAGCACCAAAAATAGATAACGCTACCATTGTAAAGAAAGGACCATCATTTAACGCAAGCAAAGAATATGCTGCACGGTCTGTTTTATCACCATACTGGCCAACCAGCGCTACATACAAGCCACCATTACTGTTAGTCATTGCAGCAATAATTGCAATTGGCGCTAAACCTAACCAAAGACCATTATCTCCAGCTAACATATATGCAATCAGACCGAAAGTTGCACCTACTATCCATTTGGTCGTCAGCAATGTTGCACCTTTACCAAGACTGACCCCAACATTTTTCAAATTAATTTGTGCTCCTGTACATAATAGGAATAGTGCGATAAGCGCGCCTGCCCCATCTACGAATAATGCCTGTGTGAAGTTACCGATCCTTAGTAAATCAGGTGCGATAGTATTAAGTGTTGCAGCAAGCAACAATGGTATTACCATCATACCTCCAGGAACTTTTTCTATCGATGCTTTAATTCTCATGTTTATCCCCCTCATAATATATTGTTTAATAATTAAACATAAAATATAATGTAAAGCGTTTTCATATATTATGATAAGATAGATTGATATAAAATGCAACACATTTTATCTTTTTATTTTTTACCAAAAAACTCCTTTTAATTATCGTTGCATTTTTAAACAATTGTATTAAAAAAGAGAACCCTATCTAGGATTCCCCTTACTGCTTTAATTTTCTCCATAAAGTTGAACGATTAATATTCAACCTTTTTGCAGCTTTTGATTGATTGTTTCCTTCTTCTTCCAATACCTGCCTGATCACCTGTTGTTCTATTTCTTCCAATGTTCCATCAAGTTGCAGCTTTTTATCATTAACCATCGACATTTGTTTGTATTTATTCATCAATTCTTTTACATGGAAAAGTTCTATATAATTTGCCGTCGTCATCGTACTTAATTCCCTGATTATCTTTTTTAGTTGGGACAGATTTCCTAACCATTCAAATTGCAAAAGATATTCAATTGCATCTTGTTTCATTCCGATTGTTTCAAAACCATTTTCAGCATGAAATTCAGCTAAGAAGTAATCAACAAACACTCCAATGTCCTCTTTTCTCTCCCTTAACGGTGAAAGATGAATGACATGATCAGAAATCTTTTGATAAAGCTCTTTATCAAGTGCTTTGTTGTCCACCAATTGATCAAGCGACTCGTTAGCTAGTACAATAACTTGCATGGTATTTGGTATATTTCGTAATAAGTTTTTAATGGTATCCTGCATTTCAGCAGACAGTGATTCAATGTCTTTTATAACAACTGTACCGTGCTTTATAGCCGTAAGCTTTGCTTGTATCTTATCTCCACTTGTTAAGTGGCTTCCCTCTAAAACAACCATAGGATACCCTTGGCCAAATTTTTCAAAATGTATTTCTTGCGCAACTGTGTATTTCCCTGTACCGGATTCGCCAATAATGCTCACCAATTCATCAGCATGTGCAAATTGCTGTATATTATTTCGTAAACGCTTGGCTTCGTCACTCTCTCCAATAATCGGAATATGTACAGGGGCACCTATAAGTCTAACCGCTCTATTGTCGGATTTTAACACTGAGGCATGAATATTTATCCCTGCAATACCTTCCGACTTACTCACCATAAAGGCTTGTAATTCATATATAGTATTTTCACCTTCAACCTCAGTCCACTGATTTGTTTCGTTTTCCAGAACCCTCTTTATGACCTTCGAAATAACAGGTGATTCTAATATCTCATGGCACTGAATATCTTGTTCGTACATTAAATTTTTCTCAATTACATCTGCATTTTTATTCAATAAGATAACCGGGAAAGGCATCGAATTGAAGGTTTCCTGAAAATAATAGAATTGGCTGTTCACTCTGCGAAAGAAGTTATATACTCTTATTCCTTCTTCAAAAGCATCTGTAACGGCTTCTTTTCCGGACGTAATCAGAACACCACGCAATCCTACCTGTTCAGCAACTTGAACCGTGATAACATCACCAATCACCACAGCGAAACCTTGTTGCTTCAGTTCCTCCAAGTGACCTCTCACTTCAGTTCTGGATTTAATTGTGATCATCTTTACATCAAATTCTAAAATATTGCATATAGTTGCTGCCCCTTGAGAAATATTCGCATAGCCAACGAGCGCAACCCCTTTTTTGATACCACGAATGAGAGTGAAAACACGCAGCATATCATACCCAGTTATATCAATATGCACAACAGGTATCGAAACTTCATCCTGAATCATTGTGGCTGTTCCACCACGACTGATGATTAGCTCATACCCTTGCTTTTCTGCTAATTTCGCCACCTTTACGCCTTCCTCAAGGTTAGCTATAGTCACATCCAAATCTATATCTTCTGGTGTATCCACTTTTTTAGCCGTTTCTGCCAGACCTTGATACGGAGCAATTAGGAGTGTTTTTATCATCTTCCATCCCTCACTTGTTGCATATTTCAACACTTCCATTATTACATATAGACGGTTAAATGTCATGTGAAATAGGGATGAATATAGGTAAGTTAACCACTTACCCCAATAATAACCCGCCATACACTAGTGCAGCCCCAATAACAAAGGCCGGATGTACTTTCATACGTTCTATTAATAAGTAACTGCAAATTGTAATTAAAGCTGTCTGCCAGAATCCTATTCCTACATAGGACTCTTTGAAAAAGTTCCAAGCCATAACACCTAATAATATTGCGATTACAGGGCGTACATATTGCGTAAGTCTTTTAACTTTGTTGGAGTCTTTATATTTATAAAGGATTCCTACCAGCAAAATCATAATTATTAAAGAAGGTGCCACTGCTGCAAAAACACCAATAAAAGCTCCTAGTATACCGCCTTCATCGTACCCGATATACCCAGCCATTTTCGTCGCTATTGGACCTGGTAAAGAGTTTGCGAGTGCCAGCATTTCACTAAATTCCTGTACACTCATCCACTCGTACCGTTCTACAACTTCATGTTCCACTAAAGGAATTGAAGCTGGTCCACCTCCATAGCCAAGGATACCTGGGATAAAAAAGGCCATAAATATATGCCAGTACTTCATAACCTTTAGCCCTCCTTCTCCCTAACATGCTGTTGCGTTTCATCTTTTTTACTGCTTTTATCTTTCTTAACTAAAGCCATTAGTAACAAAAATCCGATTACGATACCTGGATGCATATTTAAAAAATATAGTAAGGCAAAAATTATAATAGCCATAACTCCTGATTGCATCCAGCCCATACCTTTAACAGCTTTATCAAAAAACTGCCACGTCAGTACTGCTAGCATTACACCGACAACCGGTATTACCGCTGCAGTCATCCCCTGCACCCATGGAAGATCATCAATTGATGACAGGGAAGCTAACAAAATTATCATCAGAATAATTGTGGGCAGGATTGTTGCTAATACTGCATTTATCATTCCAATAAAACCAGAAACATTATGTCCAATATACCCTGCAAGTTTCGTTGCAATTGGACCTGGTAATGTATTCCCTAGCGCCAGCAGATCACCAAAGTCTTCATCACTCATCCATTTATATTTATCTACTACTTCTTTATGGATGAGCGGAATTGACCCAGGCCCTCCACCATATCCGAGCATGCCTATTCTAAAAAAGGCAATAAATAAGTCCCAATGTGTTTTCATAGATAGCTTTCCTTTTGTTTAGTTTTATCTTTACCTACCATGCTGTAACAGCACCATCTGTCCGTGACTCTGTTCCACCTACCAATACTCCGGTTTCAGGGTCTCGCCAAATTATTTGACCACGGCCAAAGCTATTTGGTTCGAGTGCTATTTGTACATCATGTCCTTTATCTGACAATGCTTGTGCAATATGGTGTGGTAGTCTGTTTTCTACTTCTACCACTTTATCTTTAAGCCATTGCCAACGTGGTGCATCAAGCGATGCCTGTGGATTGAGTCCAAAATCAATCGTGTTCATGATTACCTGAACATGCCCTTGTGGCTGCATAAAGCCGCCCATTACACCAAAAGGACCGACGGGCTGATTGTTTTTTGTTAAAAACCCTGGAATAATCGTATGGTAAGTTTTTTTGCCACCTTTTAAAGCATTGACGTGCTGTTCATCCAACGAAAAATTATGGCCACGATTTTGTAAAGCAATTCCTGTTCCAGGTACAACTAAGCCTGAGCCGAATCCCATGTAGTTACTTTGTATAAAAGAAACCATGTTCCCTTCATTATCTGCTGTTGCTAAATAAACCGTACCACTCAAGGAAGGTTCTCCTGCTTCAGGAAGAAGTGCATTGTCACCGATAAGCTTTCTTCGCGTTTCCCCATAATCATCAAGCAGTAATTCATCAGACGTGACTTCCATATAATCTTCTTGGGTTACGTGCTTTTGCCCATCTGCAAATGCTAGTTTAATAGCTTCAATTTGCTTATGGTATGTTTCTGCGGAATCTTTTTCTTGGAAATTAAACCCTTTTAAAATGTTCAATGCCTGTAGTGCAATAATACCCTGACCGTTTGGCGGGATTTCCCAGACATCATATCCCCGATAATTCACATTAATTGGGTTCACCCATTCTGCTTTATGTTCTGCAAGATCTGCAGCAGTTAGGTAGCCACCATTTTCTTTTGAAAAGCTAGCAATTTTCTCGGCTAGTTCACCACGGTAAAATGATTCAGCATTTGTTTCAGCAATGGAGCGTAATGTATCAGCATGATCTAATGAAGACCATACTTCACCGACTCTGGGTGCTCGACCTTTAGGAGCAAATGTGTCAAACCAATGTGTAAAGACATCTTCCTTCAAGTTCTTCTTAAACCCCTCGTAAGCCTTGTTCCAAAACTTACTTAACGTAGGGGATAACGGGTATCCCTTTGTAGCATAATTAATTGCCGGCTGTAATACTTCCCTTAATGGAAGTTTCCCAAATTGCTTAGAAAGCTCAGCCCACGCCCCAGGTGCTCCTGGTACGGTTACAGGAGTGAAGCCATATTTAGGAATTTCATTATGCCCAGATCCCTTAACAGCATCGATTGAAATGCTTTTCGGGGCACGTCCGCTTGAATTCAAGCCATGCAATTCACCTTTTACCCAAACTAATGCAAAGGCATCTCCACCAATGCCATTAGAAGTAGGTTCTACTACTGTAAGGCACGCTGCTGTTGCAATCGCCGCGTCTATTGCATTTCCACCCATTTTCAAAATATCCATCCCCGCCTGCGAAGCTAAAGGCTGGGAAGTTGCAACCATACCATTATTAGCATATGTTGCATTTCGTGTTGTTGTATATGGATGAGATTGGTCGGTAAAAGAATTCAATATGATCCTCCTCGTATAGTTATATTATTATTATTTAAAAAATATCAAACTTCGTGACATGCAATAAAATGACCCTCTTCTACCTCACGCCATTCTGGAACGACTGTTTTACAATGTTCCTGTGCTAATGGACAACGGGTATGAAATGGACAGCCCGTTGGATAGTTGGATGCACTCGGCAAATCTCCCTCAAGCTTTATCCGTTCCTTTTTCCGGCCTGGTATTGGACGAGGAATAGCGGATAATAATGCTCTTGTATATGGATGCAATGGATTCTTATATATTTGGTCAGATGAACCAAGTTCCACCATGGTACCAAGATACATCACTAACACACGATCACACATGTGCTTCACAACTCCTAGGTCGTGAGAAATAAACATATAAGTCAGCTGGTACCTTTTTTGCAGATCAATCAGAAGTCGAATAATTTGAGCTTGTACGGACACATCCAGTGCAGAAACAGCTTCATCACACACAATTAATGATGGATTAAGTGCAATTGCACGAGCAATGCCAATTCGCTGTCGTTGCCCTCCACTAAATTCATGTGGGTATCTATTATAATGATCCTCCTGCAGTCCAACCTCTACTAAAAGTTCCCGAACGCGCTTTTGCCTATCTGCCTTCGATAAACTACTGTGAATTACAAATACCTCTTCCAAAGCATCGCCAATTCGTTGCCGGGGATTCAAGGATGCAAAAGGATCCTGAAATATCATTTGCATATCCTTTTTGTATTCTTTTAATTTACGTTTTGACAAACCTTCAATATGGTCGCCACGAAATTCAATGGTACCATCGGTTATATCCTCTAAGCCTAAAACTGATCTTCCAAATGTCGATTTCCCACAGCCAGACTCACCCACAATACCAAGAGTTTCTCCTTCATGTACCTGTAAGCTAACATTCTCGACAGCTTTCACATTTGCTGTTGTCCTTTGAAGCACTCCGCTTTTTATCGGGAAGTACTTTTTCAAATCCTTTACTTCAAGAAGAGGTTGTTGATCCGTCATCAGTAGTCGCCTCCTGGAGCCAAAATTTACTTTCATCATCTACATTCGGCACTGCAGCTAGAAGTTTTTTTGTATAGGAATGCTGCGGGCTGTTAAATACACTGTACACATCACCCATCTCGACAACTTCACCACCATACATAACCATAACTCGGTCGGCTATCTCAGCAACAACCCCCATATCATGCGTTACAAACACAACGCCCATCCCCATTTGTTCCTTTAAATCATCAATTAACTCGATAATCTGGGCCTGGATAGTTACATCCAAAGCTGTCGTTGGTTCATCTGCTATTAATAAGGAGGGGTCACATGCTAATGCCATTGCAATCATTACCCTTTGCCTCATTCCGCCACTAAGTTCATGTGGATATTGTTTTAATTTTTCCTCAGGATTTGGTATCCCCACTTTGTCCAGTAAATCAATACTATTTTGTGTAGCTTCTTTTTTTGACAGTTTTCGGTGAATCATTAATGGCTCTCTAAGCTGAAAACCTATACTAAAAACCGGATTCAATGCTGTCATTGGTTCCTGGAATATCATTGACATTTCGTTGCCTCTGATCTTTTGCAGCTGTTCCTCAGATTTACCTACAATTTCATCACCCTTCAAGCGTATGGAGCCAGTTATTTCCCCATTAGCAGGTAAAAGACCCATTATGGATAGGGAAGTAGCACTTTTTCCACACCCAGATTCACCAACTATGCATAATGTCTCCCCTTTATTCACGGAGAAAGAAATACCCTGAACAGCAGGAAGTTTCCCGCCTGCTGTCCGGTATTGGGTGACAAGGTTTTCTACTAGTAATAAATGTCCCATCAATAACCCTACTCTCTGCTAACGTTATATAATAACCACTGACCAGTAGGATCTACAACTAAGCCTTTAACAGACTCATCGTATGCGGCTGTAACCGTTCCATGTTGCATAACCACCCATGGCGCATCTTTTATGGCCATTACATTCGCTTCATGTAGTTTTTCCTTACGAACTTCCTGATCGACCGTTTCACGTGATTCTTCTACTAATTTATCAAAGGCATCATTACTATATCTGCTAAAGTTTGATGAATCGATATTGTCTGAATGTAGATTTGGATAAAGTAATTCACTTCCATCGGCTGTACTATTGGACCAGCCCAGGAAGGTCATTTCGTAATTACCCTTTCTTCCCGTTTCCAGAAAAGTTGCCCATTCCATTGTTTCAATTTCTACATTTAGACCGATTTCTGTTAACTGAGCCTGCACAATTTCAGCCATCTTCATATAATTATCACGATTCGCTGTTAAAAGTGTTACTTTTTGACCACTATACCCATTTTCCTCTATTAATTGTGAAGCTTTTTCCTTATCATACGGGTAGCTCGCTTCTTTGGCTTTTTCATTATAACCAAACACCTTTGGTCCAATAACGCTCTCGTTATGCGTTCCTAATCCATTTAATTGCTTAACATATGCTTCCTGATTAACTCCGTAAGCAACAGCTTGTCTGAATTTCAATTCATTAAATGGTGCCTTATCCATATTGAACCCTAAATAAGATACACGTGTTCCTTCAGACTTCTGAACTTCAACACCTTTAAGTGACTCGATTCTAGGAAGCTGATCAGATGGTAAAGCATCGATAAATTGGACTTTACCTGTTTCTAGCATTGAAATTGCTGTGGAAGTTTCCGGAACCACCTTAAATGTAACCTTTTCCAATGAAGCGGGATCCTTCCAATAGTCTTCATTTCTCTTTAATGTGATATGGTCTCCTTCTACCCATTCTCCAAATACAAATGGACCAGTTCCTACAGGATCTTTGTTAATATCCCCTTCCTTATCAGCAGTTGGACTAACAATGGCTGCGTTCGTATGGCTTAATGCTGCCAACATTGGACCATAAGGTTTTTCCGTTTTGAGAACTACTGTATATTCATCTCTTACTTCAATGGAAGATATCGGTTCTAGTAGCGATGCTCTTGGTGCCGCTCTTTCAGGATCTTTAATTTGTTCAAACGTATACTTTACTGCTTTAGCATTGAACGGTGTTCCGTCGTGAAATTTAATATCTTCACGAAGATGAATTACCCATGTATTATCATCGGGTGTCTCATATGACTTCGCCAATAACGGCTTTGCTTCCAATGTTTCGGGATCTTGCGTGAATAAAGTTTCATAGATTTGATAAGTAACATTAGATGAAACCGAATCATTCGTGTCAATTGGAGACAAACCAGCAGCATCTGTTGTAGTTGCGTATGTTACTTCGTTTGGCGCTTCACTACTGCTATTTTCTCCACTACTACTTTCACTGCATCCAACTAATGTAATTATTGTTATTAATACAAGCATGAAAAGCTGAAACATTCTTTTACTCATATAAATTCCTCCTCATTTTTTATCCATCTAATTCCATATTAGGATCCAATGCATCCCTTAATCCGTCACCAACGACATTAAATGCAAAGATAGTTAGCATAATAGCTACTCCTGGAATAACTGACATATGTGGAGCGCTCCACATGAAGTCTTGACCCGCTGCTATCATTGCTCCCCATTCAGGTGTTGGCGGTTGTGCTCCAAGTCCTAAGAAACTCAATGCTGATGTAGATAAAATAGCTGTACCCATTCGCATTGTTGCAAACACAATAATTGGTGCTGTGCAGTTTGGCAATATATGTTTTAGTATTATCCTTGCATCACTTGCTCCCAATGACTTCATAGCTAAAATATATTCCTGCTTTTTAATGGATAAGGCACTCCCTCTTACTATCCTTGCGCACCCAGGGATTGACCAAATACTAATTGCAATAATCACATTTACCAGGCTCGTCCCTAACATCGCAATAATTAGCATTGCTAGTAAAATCCCAGGAAATGCAAATAACAAGTCAACAATTCTCATAATTATGCCATCAAGTTTCTTATAGTAACCACCCAGAAGACCTAAAATAAGTCCTCCAATTAACCCTAATATAACGGATGACAACCCCACTACAAGGGAAATCCTGGCACCGTATATTAATCGTGACCACATGTCCCTGCCATAGTTATCAGTTCCAAGTAGGTGACCTTGTTCACCAACCCCAAGCTCCGTCTCACTTAAATTTTGTTCAAACGGACCCTGACTAACGAGCAGAGGTGCAAATACAGCGATAATTATTAGAATTGCAATAATGAAAAGTCCAAAGACTGCTAGCTTATTTTTCAGTAACCGTTTAAAGGTTTTTACGAGATTGCTTTCTCGTTTCCTTGAAGTTGCATTTTTTCCATTTAAAGCCAAATTAGATGGCACCACTTTTCCTCCTCACCGCTAGTTGTACGTTATTCTTGGGTCAATTAGTGCATAAATAATATCTACTATTAAGTTAACTATTACGAAAATTGCAGCTACTAACAGCACGGTACCTTGTACAACAGGGAAGTCCCTTGCTGCAATTGCGTCTATCATTAATCTACCTATACCATTAATTGCAAATACTTGCTCGGTAATGATAGTACCACCCAATAATGCTCCGAAATTTATACCAATAACGGTAACAACTGGTATCATTGCATTTCTCAAAGCATGAATCCAAATTAATGACCAGCGCTTCACACCTTTTGCTTTAGCAGTACGTATATAGTCAGATTTAATTACTTCTAACATCGCTGACCGACTCATACGGGCAATTAAAGCTGCTGAAGCAGTTCCTAATGTAATTGCCGGTAATATCAACTCAACTACACCCTGGAAAGTAAAAATCGAGGAGTTTAAACCTCCTACTGGAAGCCATTGCAGATTAACCGCGAATATAAGTATTAGCATCGTTCCCAGCCAAAAGTTGGGAATAGATACACCCGCCAATGAAAATGTCGTACTGGATATATCAATCCAGGAATTTTGCTTAATGGCTGCGATCATACCTGCAATAATCCCGATAATTATCGCCACGACCATGCTTGCACTAGCAAGTTTTATCGTATTCGGAAATCTAGTTAAAATAGCCTCCGTCACTGATTGTCCTGTTTGGTATGAGTAACCAAAATCACCTTGCAGAATACCACCCAAGTAATCAAAATACTGAACTAAAACTGGTCTATCTAACCCTAAGTCTACTCTGATTGCTTCAAGATCTGAGTTACTTGCTGTAGGTCCACCAATGATGGTTGCAGGATCTCCGGGAGCAATAAACATACTCATAAACACTAAAAATGAGATACCCAACAACAATAAAACTAACTGGAACAGCCTTCTAACTACTAAACCGATCACTTTATCACTCCTCCATTCAATATATATTTAAAGTTGTCAAACTTTTTATTAAATTACTAAAATAGTACATAATTATGAATTGAAAGTCAATAGAATTTCAGACAAAAAGTATAATAAAATGGTGTAACCGATTCCATTAATGACAAATAAATGGTAAAAAAGTTTCATTTTGTATAAAATCAAGCATATTAACTTAGCTAAAAAGTTTTGTTAAAATGTCTATTTTCTGATATTATAAAAAAAGAAATCAAAAAATAGTAATTTTTAGGGGAAGTTAACTATGAAATATGATGATATAGATCGGAAAATTATAGAAGAATTAATTGTCGATGGAAGGTTATCGTATGTAGAGTTAGCTGAGAAGGTAGGTTTCTCACGTGTAGCTGTTAAAGATAGAATTAAGAACCTGAAGGATACTGGAGTAATCGAGAATTTTACTGTTACCATTAACTCAGAAAAGTTCGGGAAAAATGTTTCCGCTTTTTTTGAAGTAGATGTGGAACCAAAGCAGTTACAGAAAGTAGCGCAAAACCTTGCAGATAACCCCAATGTCGCTAGTGTATATCAAATGACTGGTCCCAGCACACTGCATATGCATGTACTTGTGGAGGACTTCAAAATGCTAGAAGTTTTTATTAACAACGAACTATATGCTGTTGAGGGCATAACAAGGGTAGAAAGTTCTATACTATTAAAAAGATTTAAAAGTCGGATAGGATATAAGCTGTAGATTATTAATAAAGCTTGCAAGGGAAACAATCCCCTGCAAGCTTTTAATTATATTGCTAGTAAATTCCTACCTGATCAAATCCACTAGCAACCTCTTCTGCTTCTATACTATCTTCACCATAAATATCTACCGCTGACTGTACGATAGCTGCTCGTGCAACACTAAAATCTGAATCCGGTGTTAAGTAAGTAGTTAATGCACGATAGTAAATATGCCCAAGTTTATCCTTGCCAATTTGCTGACCTATTAGGTATGCAGCATGGTTGGTAATGGACGAGTTAACATGAACACCACCATTATCTACCCAAATTGGCATATGATAGAATTCATCCATATGTTCAGGGTACATTCCGTCACCATATGGGGCTCTAGCGTCAGACACTGCAAATTGGTCTGGATTACTTAAGCTGCGTAATGCAACCCTTCCCTCTTCAATGGAGGCTGGCGCCATAATGTCTTCACCCAATTCCCAATCATCTTCATCGATAAGGGCTCCAAACACATCAGCGAATGACTCATTCAATGCACCTGATTTATTCCGGTAACGTAAATTTGCCGAGTGACTGATCACACCGTGAGTCATCTCATGAGCAGCGACATCAAGACCTGCCGATAGTGGTACCATAAACTCGCCATCCCCGTCACCATAAGTCATCTGACGTCCATTCCAAAAAGCATTATTATAATTGTTGCCAAAGTGAACGTAAGAAACGATAGCCATTCCATTACCGTCAAGGGAGTTACGATCATGTTCATTAAGGTAATAATCATATACAGTTTCTGAATTATAGTGTGCATCTACTGCCGGGTGTTGGTACTCATCCATCCAGGCTTCACTCTTGTTTTCGAAAATATTTCCAGTGTTATAATCATATGTGTAAATACCTTCTAGACTATTATGTGATTCATCATATAACTTAAATGTGGTGCTTTCATCAGGTTGTATTTCCATCGTTGTGTGAAGCTGTCGCTTTGCACCGTGCACCCCTTCGCCTACACCTTTGTGTGCCTTCTTTTCGATTTCATCGGCATGCAATAACGCATTATACTTATCAATGACATCTCCCGATTTGGCATCAACAAATACAAACCAGTTGCCAGGTTTGTCACCAAGGAAATTAACATTAATTTTATAGGCTAGATTACTTTCTCCTTCGAATGAATAAACAACGAGGTCAGAGGTAGGTTTATACGCAAGTTTTTCTGGAGCATTCACTGATGACTTAGCTTGGTGTATAGCTTCGCTGATGTCAACGGAAGGATTGGTGTTAATAACATTACCTTCAACTACTTTATTATGGTTGCCATTTACTGCAACAACCTCATTTTTCTTGTTAAAGTGAACAATTATTTCTGTACCTTCTACAGGCACTCCATTTTTCGTTTGATCAAAGCGAATGTGTGTCATTCCAAGATCATCTTTTTGAACATCTTTAACCTTTAGATTTTCCTCTGGATTCTTAATCCCAAACCTTTTTTCATTTTGCTTCAGGAAATTAACCGCATTTGAGGCATTGCTGTCTTTAAACTTTTTTGCGACTTTTCCCTTAACAAATATAGGGACATTCGCATTTGCATTCCACTTCTTCTCTTCTTGCACACTGCTAAAACTAGAGTCTTGCGGTTTAGCTAACACGTCACTCACTGTGACCGAGCCAATTAATAGCGCTGAAGACAGAACAACAGGAACAATATACTTTTTCTTCAATATTATACCTCCTATTTAATTTGATAGTTTTATTATAGATTAGTAGACCGATAATTTCATGATTAATTAGAATTGTTTTAATTTTATGATAAATGGTTATGTTTACCTAATATGGTTATTGATTAGGGTAATAGAGACTATCTTTTAACTTCATAGAAGTAATAGCAATTTAATCAAAAAAAGCACCATTCAGGCGCTTTTTTTGTCTTTCACTATGTAGTTCATTGCTGCTTCTTCATGATAATTAATTTTCTGTTCAAGCTCATGTTTGAATCTCTCATCAAGACAATCGGAAACAACAGTTGATAATTCCCTCAGTCTTAATTGATGCCAAAAAAACCTACCACGATAGTAAAATTTCTTCAAACATATTCCTGCTTGCAATGCCATAAATCGACGGAGGTCGTATTCGATATCTGGCAAGCATTGTCATCCGACTTTAGCCCCTGTAGTTTTGCGTCATCGCTTTTCAACGATTTTGCCCTTTCGTACAATTTATGTTGTTAGTTGTATTACCGTGTATATAGTCACGGTTTTTAATGATTCTTTATGCCTGTTTATAAAAGCTAATTTCTTTGCGGAGCAAAATAATTCAGGTAAACTGTACGCTAAACTGATATAATTTCTTTACAAGACTCGCTTAAAAAGGAGATAAAAGCATTGATTAATGTTTACACAGATGGGGCATCAAATGGCAACCCGGGAATTAGTGGTGCTGGTGTTTATATAAAAGCAAACGGAAAAATATACGAATATTCATTTCCATTAGGAGAAATGTCTAACCATGAAGCAGAATTTCATGCTGTGTTAAAAGCATTGGAAATTTGCCTGGAAAATTTTCCAGATGAAATACTGTCATTTCGGTCGGATTCAAAGCTAGTAGTAGATACAATTGAAAAAGATTTCACGAAAAATCAAACCTTTCTCCCCTTACTTGAGAAAATTAGAGATAATTCAAGCAGCTTTCCATACTTTTTTATCAAGTGGATACCTGATAAAAATAACTACGCAGATAAATTGGCGAGAAAAGCTATTCAACGGGACGGAGGGTCAGGTTCCTCGTCCCATTAATGCCAATCCCGAGGTCGCCCCTCGCCCCATTAGAAAACTTGGCTTATCGCCAAGCTTTAATATAGATAAGCCTTAGTTGCAATTATGCAGTAAGAAAGTATCTACACTTTCTTACTTGTCAAAAAAGCTGAAATTCCTCCTAAATGGAATTTCGGCTTTTTACATTCATACCCAGAACCCTGGTCCGTTACGCTGGATTCAGTATCCTTTTCAGAAACTGCTTCGTCCGCTCTTCTTTTGGTTCCTTAAGCACTTGACTTGGAGGACCTTGTTCGACGATATAACCTTCATCCATAAACAGGACTTCATCGGATACCTGTTCGGCAAATTGTAATTCGTGGGTTACGACAACCATTGTCCAATTTTCTTTTACCAGGTCTTTGATGACGGATAATACTTCTCCGATTAACTCTGGGTCTAATGCAGAAGTAGGTTCATCAAATAACATCAGTTCAGGTTTAATTGCCAATGCTCGTGCAATACCAACCCGTTGCTGCTGACCGCCGGATAACTGATTTGGGTAAAGATTTGCTTTATCCTTTAACCCTACTTTTGTAAGCAACTCTATTGCCCTGTTTTGCTCCTCTTCCTTCTTACCTCTTTGCACAATAATGGGACCCTCTGTCACATTCTCCAGTGCAGTTTTATGTGGAAAAAGATTATAGGATTGGAACACCATCCCGGACTTTCTTCTCAATTTCAATACATCCCGTTTATGGATTTTGTTGGAAAAATCCAGATTAAAAGAATCATGAAATGAAAAGGTTCCTTCATTTGGCTGTTCCAATGCATTCAGGCAGCGAAGTAGTGTTGTTTTCCCTGAACCTGAAGGACCTATAATTGATAATACTTTTCCTTTTTCGATTGTTAAATTTATGTCTTTCAATACTTCCAACTCTCCAAATGATTTGGTCAAGCCATTCACAGTTAAATACACAGATAATTCACCTTCCTAGGAAGAAATATGACGCTCCAGTCGGGTTTCGATTGCCTGCTGAACAAGTGACAACAGAAAGCAAACAACCCAATATAAAAATGCCGCTTCAATATATATAAGCATGAAATCGTATGTTACAGCCGCAATCTCTTGTGCCTTCCTGAACAACTCCGTGACAAGAATTAACGAAGCAAGCGACGTATCCTTCACCAGACTGATAAACGTATTGGATAACGGTGGCACGGATACCCTTGTCGCTTGAGGAAGAATTATTCGCCTAAGCGCTGTATTTTGGGTCATCCCAATCGTATATGCGGCCTCCCATTGACCCTTTGAAATAGATAAAATAGAAGCACGAATAATTTCTGATGCATATGCCGCTACGTTAATCGAAAATGCAATAACCGCACTTGGAAAAGGGTCAATCGTTACATCAAGACTTGGCAGCCCATAAAACACAATAAATAATTGAACAAGCAAGGGCGTCCCTCTGACTGCCGATACAATTGCAATAGACGGTGCGCGGAGAAATGCTGATTTGGAAAGCCGCATGATGGCAAGCAATAGTGCGAACAATAAGCCAACGGTAAATGCTATTAAAGTAAGCGGGATTGTATATTGAATCCCGCCTAAAATCATTGGAAGCAAAGAGTTTTTGAATAACTCCCAGCCTCCCATCGTTGCATCTATGGTAAATAATATATTACTTGGAAGAAACATCTTCACCAAACCATTCTTTTGCAATTTTAGCTAGTGTGCCATCTTCTTTCATTGCCTTCAATTGTTTATCAACCGCATTAACTAGTTCCTCATTCCCTTTATTAAAAGCAAATGCCGTTTTGGAAGCATCATCCTGTTTGGCAGCAATTTTAATTTGCTCTGATCCCTGCTGCTGGATATAGTCGAGGACGGCGAGTCTGTCATTCACTGTTACATCTGCTCTACTTTGCTTCAGCAATTCAATTGATTGAGCTAAACCTTTAATACTAACGATTTCCGCCCCATTTTCTTTAGCAATCTCTTCAAAGTTACTTGTAAGGGACTGTGCGGACTTTTTCCCTTTTAAATCGTCAAACGAATCAATACTTTCATTATCTTTAGGTGTAACAACCACTGCTGATGAATATGTGTAAGGCACGGAAAAGTCATAGTTCGCCTTACGTTCTTCATTGATTCCTACCTGGTTAGCGATAAGATCAAATCGTTTTGAATTCAAGCCTGCAAACATCGAATCCCATTTTGTTTCCATGAATTCAACGTCAACATCCATTCTATTTGCAACTTCCCGGATGACTTCTACATCATAGCCAGTTAATTTGTCTTCTGCATTATGGAATGTAAACGGAGCATATGTGCCTTCCGTTCCTACAGTAAGAACACCTTTTTCCATAACTTGATCATATAAACTAGCCGTTTTTTCTCCTGATTCATTATCTGCACTGTTATTTTGCTGCTCTTCGCCAGATCCACATGCCGATATAACAGCCACTAAACTTGCCAGTACCAACAAATAAAATAATTTTTTCATATTTATACCCCCAGTAATCTTATCGGAATAATGTCTAATTGATTATAAAGTATCAAACCCAATATGTAAATGAATTGATTTCGAACTTATTTATATACTTACCTAAAACTAGAATTTCATTAACCCGGGACGGAGGGTCAGGTGCTTGTCCCTAATCCTGAAAATGCTATAATGAGGAAAAAATTGGATAGGCACAAGAGGAGGATTATAATGGCAAACCGTAAAGGCATTAAACGTCATGAGTCACTACAACCTCTGTCACGTCACCATATGATTGGGCTGCACTTAGCACTGAAGCTAAAACGAGCTGGAACAGATGAAAGCCGTTTAACAATAGAAGAAATTAAGCAGGAAACCGATCAATTTTGGAATCCAAATGGGCAACAGCATTTTCGAGAAGAAGAGGAATTTCTTTTACCTGCATACGCCCAGTATGCAAAAGTAGATCAGCCGGAGATAATAGAGATGCTTTTGGAACACGTAAAGATACGCGCACAAATGGATAATCTTATCAATGGAGAAGATGTCAGTTTAGATGTCATGCACGAGTTGGGTATACTGTTAGAGGCACATATCCGAAAGGAAGAACGAATGATTTTTCCCATGATAGAAAAAGCATTACCTGAGGACAAGCTTCATGAGCTATCCCCTTATTTGCATTGAGTCATCGGTAGTTGAAAATTCTTTCCGAATAAATAACCACCTCTCTAAAAATGAGGTGGTTACTCTCTTATTCGGATCAACTTAAAAAGCGTCATCTTCCCTAGTTGTCGGATCACTTATTCTATTAGTTGATACAGGAATATCATCGTAGATTTGTGGATCTACATCATTAATCGTTCCATCTGATAGCCCCTTAAACACTTCATAAAGTGGCTTTTTAACAGTTTCTTTAAGCATACCATTTTGTTTTTGGCCCAATGTTTGGGTTTGGCCTTTAATTTCAATTAACATAATAGCAGCATCATTTAGTGCAAATGCTCCTAATGCAGTACCTGGCAGATTTACATCTGGATACTTTTGAATTGCTCCAAAATGTGAGTTACCAGTTTGTAATGTAAGATAAGAAAGTGCGTTTACTTGTTTTCCAAGCTTTAAGACATCCTCATCAACCTCATACTTTTTACCAGAAAAAGGATCTTCATACGATTGTGTCGCTACTACGGCAGCGAGCTGAACAGGAACGGAACGATTGTCCTCGTCTGATAAAGTGTTAAATCCACGGTGGTGAACATCTACAAACACATCAGGCTGAAATTCCTGAAATACAGATGTTACCGTTCTTGACTCAGCTGTTACATAAAAGCCACCGTATCTACTGTTATTGGTAGAGCGACTATTCAGAAAATCAGCAACTTCTGACTTGTCCTGGTCTTCAATATTAAGGTCAAGATTCGGGTTATAGTCCCTATTCTGATCATATCCCGGAATTCCATAAACGATGCGCCCATTGTTATTTTGAGCTCGTTCACTGCCATCCTCATTATAATACCAAGGTGCTAAAGTATCAGCCGGTAATCCTAATGCTTCCGGATCCCAAGTTTGATGCGTATACCTAGTTGGATACCAGCTATCCTCATATTTATTGTCTGCACCTTCCGGATTAATACGTGGCATAATCCATATCGATACATTTTCCAAAATTTCATTTACTTCTTTACCATTTGATGAAAGCTTTTTGATAATATCCAAGGCAGCTTCCGTACTAATTTGTTCATTGCCATGGATTTGTGTCGTAATAAGTACTCGTTTCTTATCTGGATCACTATCACCAAATTTCACAACATGGAGTGGTTCACCCTTGTCCTCCGCTGTACTATATCCATCTGGTGATAGATTTGAATAACCTGCTATATCAAGCTTCATTTTTCCATTAGAGTTTCTTTCCAGTTTCTGGAGTTTTTTGTATAATTCCTCATTACTCATATAGCTAGAAAGCGAAATGTTTTGTTCGTTTTCGACGTAAGGGCCATTAGGACGAGATTGCGGGTCTGCAGTAACACTTGATGAGAAGACTAATGTGAATACAAACGTGATAGGAATTGCTAACTTGATTAACTTCTTCATGTCTATTCCTCCTAAGTGATTTGATAGTTTAATTATAGAGTAATAGACTTATATTTTCATGATTAATTAGAATTGTTTTAATTTTATAACAAATAGTAGTGTTCACCTAGTTAACTGTTAAATACAGGTAAAATAGACTATAAAATCCATATTGTACGGAAATTCATATAAAAGTATTGTCTTCGAATTCATAAAGAATTTGGAAGGCAGGGGGATTGGGGCAATGAGAGGCTGGTAGATGCGGGACGAGGAACCTGACCCTACGTCCCTCTCCTCTTCATCAACATATACTCTACAGCACCTGTTCCAATAAACACACCGCTCAAAATCAAGATAAATCCAACTATGTGATTCATCGTAATTACTTCATTTAAAAAGATAGATGCTCCGGTGATCGCAAAAAGTGTGTTCATATTGATAAATAGGGCTGCTTCTGCTGGTCCTACTTTTTTTATGGCATAATTATATGTCATATGGCCAAACGCTGATGCAAAAACTGCACTGAACAAAAAGACCGCTCCCAGCTTCCAATCAAACAGATAGGTAATCTCCTGAATTTCTGAACCAAAAGCCTGGCTCAATATAAAAATAAAAACCGAGCCAAGTAAAAGCATGTAACCAGTTGCCAGACGTGGATCAAATGTCGGTTTCAGTTTGCTAATCAGAACAAAACTAAACCCCTGAACGATAACTCCCAAAAACACGATGAAGTCACCTAATGAAATAGCAGCCAATCCATCAGCACCTGTCAATGTTGTTACGACCACTCCAATAAATCCTAAAATGAATCCAGAGACCCTGAGCCACGTAACACGCTCACGCAAAATGATTACAGTCATCATCACGGTAACCAGAGGCATCATCCCTAAAATCAACCCCCCGTTTATACCCGATGTCAAATCTAGACCAATCGCAACAAACGAATGATGTAAAACGACATTAAAAATGGCTATGTAAAAAATGACCAGCCACTCATGCTTGCGAGGTAACCTGAATATCCCCATCACAGCACAAATTATCAGCACAACAACCCCGGCAGTCATAATTCTAAAAGACGTCAACAGCATCGGGTCAATTGCATCAACAAGCACCTTCAGCGCCGATAGATTTAACCCCCACATTAACATTACCAGTAATAATAAAATATATATTTTAACCATAAAACTCTTCACCTAATTCCACAGTTGATTCTTCTACTCTACAATACTACCAGGGAACTGTCACGGGACAGTGGGGTCAGGTCCCTTGTCCCCCCCATTTCTATCACTGGGACAAGGTTCCTGTCCCCAGCGTCCCAGTCCAAGCAAAAAGCCAGCTCCGTGGCTGGCTTTTTCCTTAATTATTCAATAAAACTAGTATCAACTAATCCTTCTAGGTCTGGTTTTTCTTTTAAGAATTCAAGATCATGGGAGGAGTTTGCGAATTCTTGTAATACTTCTGCATCAACTTCATATGTGAAATTAATTCGTTCCCATGCGTTATCAATAACAGATGCGGAAAGTTCCTGATCGGTAATTTCCTTTATCTTTTTGATAGCAATTTCTTTAGCTTCTGCTGGGTTATCTTGAATGAACTCTGTTGCTTTTTTGTGACCATCCACGATACTTTGAACGAGGTCAGGTTTGTTTTCGACTAGATCTTGTGACGTTACAAATACAGCTGCTGGTAATGTTTCACCATATGCAACATCTTTAGTATCTACGAGTACTTTACCGCTTCCTTTTTCCTCGATTACAGATGCCCATGGTTCAGGAACTGTAGCTGCATCAACGTTTCCTGTGGTAAACATGCTGTGATATGTTGCTGGTTTACCTGTAACATGCTTCATCTCTCCACCAGTTCGGTCGGATGTGATGCCATATTCTTCCTTCATCATTGTTTCAAATTGAACATCATGCGTGCAGCCTACACGTGGTGAGATAAAAGTTTTTCCTTTCATGTCTTCTGGTGATTCGATATTGGCGTCTTTTCTAGCCATAATCACCGTACCACCTGTTGATCCTGCACCAACAACATTAATTTCTGCTCCACTTGTGAAGTGATTCATCGCTGGCCCTGGTCCAACGAGTCCACCTTGGATGTCACCTGTTTCAATAGCTGTCATAAAGGCTGAACCATCCGGGAAATACTGATATTTTACTGTTGTTCCGTCTGGTAGTGTTTCTGAGTACAAGTCTTTTTCTTCAGCTACCATCCCAGCAACATGGTTAATGTTTGGGAAGTATCCTATCGTAATTTCTTTTGAACCATCACCACTTTCATCTCCACCTGATGCTTCACCGCTGCTCCCGCATGCAGCTAATACGAGACTAAGTGCTGCTAATGCTATAATTGATAAAAATCTCTTCATTTTCCACTTCCACCCTTCATTTTATTTAACTAATCCCCAACGTTTCATAACGTTTTTCTCTAATTTAGAAAATACAAGTTGATCGACGATTGCTCCAATCAGTCCGATAATGATAATAATGGCAATAACCTGATCCATCCTGGCATAGTCTTGTGCGTATCTCAATGAATATCCCAATCCGGGACCATTACTCAATAATTCACCAGCCATTAATGCGCGCCAGCTGAATGCCCAGGAAAGCCTGACACCAGACATGAAATATGGAATACTTGCAGGTACTTCAACACGGTAAAATAATCCAAACCCGCTTGTTCCCATCGTTCTTGCTGCTCGAACGAAGTGAGGTGGTACATTATGAATTGCCGACCTGACATTTAAGGCCATCACAAATGTGCCGCCTAACACAACGACAAATACGACAGCAAATTCGGTGAATCCAAATAACATAATAGCAAGCGGAACCCAGACAATACTCGGTATACTTTGCAATGCAATTAAATACATGCCCGCTGTTTCATCCGCCTGTTTCGATTTGCCTAGTATCACACCGACAATCGTTCCCAGGAGAATCGCCATGAACAATCCTGCAAATAAATGTTTAAAACTCGCCCCTAGTGCCTTGACGAAATCCCCTTGCGTAAATCCTTCATACAATGCTGTCCAAACTTTACCAGGGGACGGAAAAACAACATCTGCAAACACATTTATCGAAAAAACTAACTGCCATAATCCAATGATTGCGGCCAAAAATAATACACGTTTAACGACTATATTGAATTTCATTTGATAACTCTTCCTCTAAGACTTTTTTTATTTCACCTTCAAGCAAATCCATGACTTTCTTTTCATGTTCAATTACGACTTGGTCCTCACGCTTTCTAGGTCTTGGTATATCGACTTTAAAATCAGAAATCACTCTGCCGGGACGCGTCCCCATCACAATGACACGATCTGACAGTTTAATAGCTTCCTGGATACTATGCGTTACAAAGAGGATCGTTTTTTGTGTTTCCTGCCAAATTTTTATTAACTCATCCTGCAGTATATGGCGTGTTTGTTCGTCCAACGCTCCAAATGGTTCATCCATTAATAAGACCTTCGGATCCATTGCGAGAGCTCGAGCAATGGCAACACGTTGCTGCATCCCGCCTGACAGTTCATAAATAAAGCTGTTTTTAAATCTGCTTAAGTGGACCATTTTAAGATAGTGATCGGCCCGTTCATTAGCTTCTTTTTTACTCATAATTCCTTTTAATGGAAAGGTAATGTTATCGCGAACATTGAGCCATGGGAATAAGGAAGGTTGCTGAAAAACCATACCGCGTTCTCGTCCGGCCTGTTTAATTTCCTTTTCCTGAAGCAGAATTGACCCTGACGTTGCGCTCTCAAGCCCTGCGATCATCGATAGTAAGGTTGATTTCCCACAGCCAGAGGGTCCTAGAATAGACACGAATTCGTTCTCAGATACATTTATGTCAATATCGGAAAATACTTCAAATGATGACTGCTTCTCCTCGTCTGTAAAAGTCTTTCCAACATGATTCAATTCAAGAAACAATGAATTCCCTCCTTTTTATGACAATTCCTATCAACTAACTTGGTTATTACAGTATACTCATCTTGCCTTGCATGTGTCAATGGTTTTTGTTCCTATTTATGCATATTGATGAATCCTTCTTTCATAAAAATTAGCCACACATTTAAAAAACCCCACATAATATTTGTGGGGTTTGCTGAGGATTAGTCAATGGGCGTCTATTTAAATATCTATCCATTAATCATCTCAACCAACTGCTCAACTTCTGTTTCCGTTGTTCTATAATGAAACCCGATTCGAATTCCTCCAATTCCGTTAATAGATCGTAAACTAACTTTCATATCGTTCTCGGAAAGTTTATTAAATAACTGCCTCTCTTTATCAATCCCATCTTTATTTGTTAATGTTATAATGGATGACCATGTATTTGGTGAATCACTCCCTAAAATCTCATAACCTTCCATTAAATACATTCTACTTCTAAATAATTTTTGTAACTTCATAATATGTTCTATAGCAACGTCTATGCCAAAGTTCTGCCAACAAGCAATACTTTTACTTAGCATCAGGGCTCCAAGGGCATTTATCATTCCACCTGACTCAAAAATACTGGCATCATTTCGACGTGACATATCAGTTAAATCAACTAACTTCCGTGTTCGTGATTCAAGATAATTAACCCAACCTACCTTAGGCTCCTTAAGATTAAAGTATCCATAATAAGCTGGACATATTTGTTTAAGCAAACGATCACTAATGTACATAAAGCCTAATCCAAATGGGCTATTTAATAATTTATGTCCACCTACAATGTATGCATCAATCTGATCATTTTTTAAGTCACGTCTAAATACACCTGCCTCCTGAATCCCATCAATTATCCAAAATTCATTAGACTTTTTGTCACGTAACTTCAAAAGATCCTGGAATGAGAAACGGTATCCACTTACTTCTTGAACAGCACTCATGCACAGAATATTGGCATCCCTGCTCAAACAGTTATTTATTGTATTCGCAGAAATTATCCCATCCCTGGTCTGGCAGTAGTGTATTCCATCAGAACGATCCCATACGAGTGCACTGGACATAAACTCAATATCTGGAACCCCTACTTCAACATCAATTTCAGAATCTCTTAAAGCAGATGCAATAGTACCGAGACCTTCTGTTGTATTGGAAATAAACGCTATGTTATCAGCAGAAACGTTATATAAATCAGCTATTTGTTCTCGTGTTTTCTCTACTAGTGTTACCATTTCCAATGTATAGTCTTTTTCGCTTATAATATTCATTGGTAGCTGAGTTAAAAATACTTCTGCTTCCTTTAGAGCCTCTTTATCTGGTATACCCAGTGAGCCATAATCAAAATATACCATCTAACAATCCTCACTTCGCCGCCTTATTGAAATCGTTATCATTTTGTTCATGACCATAAATATCTATTGATTCTGCTTGATATTCATCTTCACTCATAAATTCAAGACCCCATCCACTAAATGCTGCATACACGATTACAATGACCATAGCTATACAGTAAAACACATAAGGTACAACACCTACTGGGTTAAAATTTGGATATACAGCTAAATCAACCGTTCCGCCAACAAATGCAAACGGAATTAACAACCCTACACTATAAGGTAAAAATCCAATAATTGATGTGGAGCCGGCGTCAAGTAAATTACCTCTTCTCCAGGGCTGAATCCTAAATTTATGTCCAAGTCTTCTAACAAAATCACCTAACATAACCATTGAAGGGGTACCGGCTGTCGTTAGTGCATTTAAAATTAGCGTAGCGAATACAATTACAACTTCAGCACGCTGTGGTGTAGTAGCTACAATCTCAGCCTTTTCAATTAGCCAATCCAAAAAACCACCACGTTGAAGTGTCCCAATTAAGGCCATCAGGAATATTGTAAAGACAGCAACTCCTACCATCCCAAAAATACCATCTAAAATAATCCCTCCAGCAGTGAACTCCTCACGGTTTATAGACAAAATATTTTTGAACCCTATTAAGCCTGTCACAAGCCCCAAAATAAGTCCAAAGGCATTAGAGTATAATAAACCCTCAACAAGGTCTCGCCCTTTTATCATTAAAAACAACAGTAGTGCAGGAACTAATAACATAACTAATCCTAGAGGTGAAATATCTTCAGGTGGCTGAACTGATCCTGAACTATTAGAAAAAAGTGCAAAAATGATATAAAGCCCTATAGTTATGGAACCTGCAGCAATTGCGTACCTAAGGCGACTCTTAACAACTCTATCAATATCTGTTCCTTGCGAATACGCAGAAACTATTGTCGTATCTGAAATAGGAGCCAAATTATCACCTACATAAGCACCACCAATAATTGCACCAATTATTAGCAACGGATCTCCTCCTAGCGCATAGCCAACAGGGAATAATATAGGACTCGCTGCAATTAACGAGCCAACTGCTGTTCCAGTTGCCATAGAAATAAGAGCTGTAATCAAAAATGCAATTAACGGAAACCATGCAACTGATAACCCTATTTCCAATAAAGACCACACCAATCCTTCAACAAGGCCAGTTGATTGCAATAACTTAGCCATAATTCCTGCTAAAAACCATGCTAATAACATAATTGCCAGCATACGCGAGGTAATCCCCTGTATTAGTGAGTCTATATATACCTTTTTATTCTTTGCTAACATTAGTCCTACTAGTAAAGCTAATAAAATCATCGGCCAAAAGGCTTCTGGTAAAGCTGCTCCAGTAAACCCAAGCCATAAGATTCCAATAAACATTACCCCAAAGGGAACCAGTAAAATCGGTACGCCCCCATAGAATTCCAGTTTTCTATTCGTTACATCCTGCTTATCTCGAGACATGTTGACTCCTCCTCCAAAAGATTAATTAACTAATTTAGCAAGTTCTTTTATTGCTAACCTAACGTCATCTTTGGTGTTATAAAAATGTGGAGCGATTCTAACAACGTCATTTCGAGCTGAAACAATAATACCTTCATTCTTTAATAAACCCTCAACTTCTGATGCATTTTCTACATAAATTGCAGTGTTAGAAGCTTTACTCTTTAGTGAATTAGGACTTTTAACCATTAACCCCCTCTCTGCTGCTTCTTCAATCGCAATCTGAGATAATAGTTTTAAATGTTCTTCAATATCACCTATTAAGTATTGATTTAATACTTTTAACGCAGCTTCTGCCGCAAAACCGTTAATCATCGGAAATGTTCCTGAATCAAAGCGCTTTGTCCCCCCTCCGTAGTCAACGTTTTTAATATCAAATGCAAATGGATTACTCTGCCCAAACCATCCTGTAATTTTAGGTGTCATCCGGTCCGCAATTTCTTTCTTAATATATAAAAATGCGATACCCGGAATACCTAAAGCGTACTTTTGCAAACCGGCAGTCAGCATATCTATATCCATTTCCTTAACATCAATAGGACATTGACCTAACGATTGATAAGCATCTACAGATAAATACGCTCCCTTTTCATGGACAACTTTTGCAACTTCCTTTAAATCTTGTTTAAAACCATCATAAAAGGAAACATGCGAGGTATTTACAATTAATGTTTGATCATCAATGTGACTATCATAATCCTCAGCCTCAATAAATCCGTCTTTCTTATGACCAATAAAATCTATATCAAATTTATCTTGATGAGATAGCCAAACATGACCAACTGTAGGAAAGTCGAAATCAGCAACTAAAACTTTTTTTCTCTTCTGATCTGTTAAACTAGTTGCTATACTTGATACACCATGTGATACACTAGATACAATAGCTATTTCACTAGGATCAGCATTAATCATTTTTGCAAATTCAGAACGAGCGTTTTCACAAGCTTGCATCCATCCTCCCCAATCCATTCCGTTCTCTTCCCAGGAGGACATGTATTTATTAATAGACTCTTTCACATCAACGTGCATCGCACTTTGAGAGCAGCTTGAAAGTTGGATTTTATTTTTTAAAATTGGAAAAGACTCTCTTATTTTATTAATATCATTTATCACTATAATCATTCCTTTCAAAACTATAAATATAGTGGGAGGTTCATAATTAAAATGGAAATACTAACGCAAACAATATCCCCTTGGTTAGAAAACTTAGACTATGACTGGAGCCCACTTATTGACCAAGCGAAAACGAAAGAACTCACTTCAAACATTCATATCTACGACCAAGGCGATCAAGCAGACACTGTTTTTCTAGTTCTGTCCGGACGTGTAAGACTATTTATGCTATCAAGTGATGGGAGAGAAAAAGCGATATCAATAGCCGGAAAAAACTGTCTAATGGGCGAAAACCGGGTACGAAAAGATAACACCTACTTTGAAAATGCAGTAACTGCCTCTTCAGTTAGCATTGCGTATATACCCTACGCCAAATTTGAATCGATTATCTATGATAATAAAGATCTTATGGCACAATACATTGATTTGCTAAACACCAAATTACGATTAGCTACTGTCTATAACCTTCACCTTTCATATGGAAGTTCTATAAAACGTATTTGTGACGCTTTCTACCATCTTGCTATGAACTACGGTAATAAAAAGGACGACGGAATTACCATCCGAATTCAATTTACTCATCAAGAACTTGCAAACCTAATTGGGACAAGTAGAGTAACAGTCGCAAATACGGTAAATAATTTGTTGAAACAACAAATTTTAGTAAAAAAAGGTAAGTTTTATCACATCCCAAAATTATCAAGGTTAATCAATACCACTAACTAGTACAATTGTGCCCTAAGCAAAATAAAAAGTCTGTTAAATACTTTACATATTAACAGACTTTTTTATATTTTCAGATTTAGGAAAATTTGTTAACAGCGGAAGTAGGAACGTCCTGCTTACAAAAAAGAAATTGATTTAGTGGATTTTCGCAAGCAGTCGAGGATGCTGAATAAGACTATTGAAGGAACATTAACTGTTTGTTCTTTTTATCTGTTGGAGCTTCTCTGGACTCTATAGCTTTAGTCCTACCCTACTACAATTCAATTACAATTCAACCAAAACCCCAGTCTTATCATCCCTCTGTTTCATTCGAGGATATTTCATACACTGCGGATCTTCCTCTTCTCTTTTCTCAACTTCATCCAATAATCCCTCCAGACCATTGTCAAAAGCTATTTGAGCAGTCTTACTCCAAGCATTGATTTCATCAAGTTCTGTTGGCAAAAGTAGCCCGTCACTTAATAAAAGAATTCCAGTAACTCTATTGAGCGGAATTCTACCATATTCTATATAATCAAACGCCTTATCACTGCCATCAATAACACTGTAACCATCAGCCGAATTAAGCTTATCCCGATTCCGTAGCAACGTAGGTTTAACCTTTTCTCGAAGCTCTTTTAAATCCAAATCATTTCCTGCTTCCTCACGTAACTTAACCAATTCACTAATTGCCTCTTTATCCAGGTATTGGACCAGATCATGAGTAACAGTACGTATTTCATCGCTTTCATATTTAAGGAACAACATGCAATCTCCTGCATGAAAATAGTCAAAAGCTAACCCATCTTGCTCAAATTGGACAGCAGCTACACCTGTTGAACTTCTCTGCTTTTTAGGTATCTCATTAATACTGGGAGTATCTAATTTTCTAAAACTAGTCTCATAGTATTCCACAGCTTTTTCACTTAATCTGTAATTTGCTGCCTGCATACTTTCATAGAGGGATTTAGCTTGTGTAACCTGCTGCAATTCTTCCTGTACAGCATGTGAAGCTAGATAGCCCGGCATACCATCCAAACCTGTTGCACCATCAATAGCTGCAAAGATATGAGCATCTTCATTTATAACATAGGCATCCTCATTAATATCTTTATCGCCCTTTTTGTATATCTTGGTTATTTTCAAATCAATTAACCTCCCCCAACCTACCTTGGTGTCATAAATAATTGCGTCCAGTAGGTCTTATATGGCAGCCCAGCACCTTCAACATATCCAACACCAATATGTGTGAATCCATCCTTCATAATATTTTTTCGATGACCTTCACTGTTCATCCAGCCCTCTACAACCTGTTCAGGACTGCGTTGCCCGGCTGCAATATTTTCACCTGCTAAGCTATAGTTAAAGTTGAATTGCTGCATCATATCAAAAGGTGAACCGTATGTTGGCGATGTGTGGCTAAAATAATTGTTTTCAGCCATGTCCTGCGATTTCTTTCTGGCAAGACTGCTTAGACGGTCATGCATTTTTAGTGGATCTAAGTTCTCTTTTGCCCGTTCTTCATTAACGAGTGCAACTACTTTCTTCTCAAACTCGGAAGGATCTTTAGCCTCAAGGTCCGAGGACGCACTTTGCTCTGTAGAACTTCCTGGGTTCGTTTCTCCACCTCTTGGAACTCTCACCAATTGAGTTAAATTATCTTTAACTTCCGCTACACTTATATCATTGTCAGCGAGCCATTCTTTTATATTTATTGTCCATTTATCAAAAGTCGCTGCTTCTATTTTGTCAGCCTTCCACGTTTTCTGCACTGTATCTGGTGTTTGAATCGACACCATAAATAAAATAGCCACAAACACAAATAACCATCTCAACATTTGTGTTCACTCCTTCGTTTGTGAAATCTCTCTAAACATATCATTCCTGTAGTCAGACTGTCTATATCGTCTGTGATATCTGCATGAATACCCACTATGTAATATTTCCCTTTTTTTATCATTAAAAAACAAACTTGAAATATTATTAGGCATTATCACCAAATCTCAATTAATTTAATCGAAAAGAAAACTGCTAGATTATATGATAAAATAAATCACATAATTAACGGGACGATGAGCCTGTCCCTCTTGTCCCTCATAAAGGAGTTGTATCAATTGATCACACTAAAAAACATTCATCAAGCTGCTGTACAGATTTCAGATACGATCAATGAAACACCAATCCTTACTTCCACAGCGCTTTCTTCAATTTGCAGGAATAACATGTTTTTAAAAAGTGAACATTTGCAGAAAACAGGTTCCTTTAAAATCAGAGGTGCTACGCATAAGGTTAAACAAGCCGTTCAAGATGGGGCGACATACGTAACAGCAGCTTCCTCTGGAAATCACGGGCAAGCAGTTGCTTATATTTCCGACATCCTTGGAGTTCCAGCCACAATTGTTGTGCCTGAGGATGCAACGGCCAGTAAATTGAATGCCATCCGAGACTATAATGGTGAAATCGAGGAATGTGGGACAACTTCAGCAGAAAGATTGCCTCGCGCAAAGGAATTAGCAGCTAAAAAGAATGGCGTGTTTATTCCCCCATATGACGACCCATATATCATGGCAGGACAAGGTACAGTAGGAATGGAGATATTGAAGCAGTTAGATGATGTTGATGTGGTAGTTGTTCCCATCGGTGGTGGTGGTCTTATTTCCGGAATATTAACAGCAATTAAGGAAACGAAACCACATGTGAAAGTTATTGGAGTCGAACCGGAAATAGCTAACGATACACACCTTTCGTTGGAAAATGGAATAATCACATCAATTCCTGGAACAAGTACAATTGCCGACGGGCTGCGAACGAGTCAGCCTGGTGATCTGACATTTCCGATTGTGCAAAAGTATTTAGACGACCTGGTATTAGTCAGTGAAACAGAGATCCAGCAGGCCCTATTTTTTATTCTCGAACGAATGAAACAGGTCATTGAACCATCCAGTGCTGTCGCAATAGCTGCGGCGATGTTTGAGAAGTTGGGTGTACAAGAAAAAAACATAGCATGTGTTGTTTCCGGCGGTAATCTGGATGTGCGTAAGCTTGGGACATAGGGTCAGGTCCCTTGTCCCGCTGCTGTGGTACCGGGACGATGGACCTGTCCCCTGTTGTCCCTTCAGGAGCAATACTTACTTTTGTATGAGTGCGCACACCAGTCAAAACTGGGACAAGGTTCCTGTCCCTCTTTGTCCCTGTTATTTCAAGAAGGATGCACTTACGTTTACCATAATTCCGGAGTCTTCGGGCACGGCACTCGAGTTTATTGATAATTTGTCATTGTGGAAACTCAAACTATTTATACCATCCATATTCATTTCACTAATTAGTTCATATCCATTATCATTCATGAAGACCTTATACATTTCCATAATTTCATCTACAGTCATCGACTCAGTTAAATATGAAACAGTTAGTCCATTAGTATCCCCTTCATTTACTTGTACAGAGCTGATGATTTTATATTCACCAGGAAAAGGAATCTCATCGGGAAATTCCTCTGGTAGTTCCTGAGATGAACTCACTGAAACACTCTCCCCATCCTCTGACTCTAATTTCACTTCACTACCTTCATCTCCGCCAACAGACACACTATCTCCATTATCTCCAACTGGAATGGTAATATCATCGTCTCCGCAGCCACTCAATAACAAGGTGACGATAGATAAACCAAGAATAAACAGTACAACTTTATTTTTCATTATCAACAAATCCTCCCAAATTATAATTAACTTACTACCACCTTTTAATTATATTGGATGAGGCTAGCTATTGATATTATACTTAGGGATACACTTTGGTTTTACTGGACGGAGAGTCAGGTTCCTCGCCCCACTGCGTACCATCCAATTAGATATGAAACAAGAAATAGTATCTATTTTAACTATAATCGATCCTCACGTTATAAAAGTGGCATCGGATAAATATTTTTATCCAGATGCCACTTTTTCAGTTTGAGAAACGATAGTACTTAAAAGAAAGTTATTTTCTGCTTTAGCAGAAAATGGACCGCTGACCCAAGAGAAAGCAGCCCAAAAAACACCATGCTATCATAACAATCCTTATCAAAAAATATACATTTAGATGAGGGGGAATTGGTGTGAGTGAAATCAAATGCTTAGTGTGTGGTGGAGAACACTTCCGTAAAGGATACTATGATATTGATGTTAACGTCGATATTTATTCAACAGCTTATAACAATGTTAGAACCATGACTAACAGTTTTGAGTATCCAGTTGATATCGATGTTGACGTAGATACTGATATAGACTATCAAACAGATACGAGGGCAGAAATTAATCTGATGCTGGTACCAGAAGAAAAGAAATCCTTTATTGATCGCCATTCTGATGTTTATAAATATGCTTGTGAGGATTGCGGCTATATTATGACATTTACAAAAGTAAAAAATGTTAAAAGTAAAAAAGAAGAACATGAACAAAAACAGAGGGAGAATAATTATGATTGGACTGATTTTGGTAATTAGGGGAGCTGTTGACTGAAAACGTGGATCGTATTTTTCATGCGGAGTTTTTGAAAGCTTGGGTCTGGGACAAATAAAACGCCCCTACCATCCCAACGTTCCCATGTGGACGACTAATTAAAAAATGCATCTCCCAAAAATGTTTACCTAGGAGATGCACCCTATTTTGATAGCATGTTTCTCTTCATTACTTCATACCAGTTAAAACAATACCTTTAATTATATGACGCTGCAGTAGGATAAAAACCAGAATTAATGGAATAACAGAAATAGTAGCTCCAGTCATTATCAAATGCCATTGGGATTCAGCCTCCCCAGATGAAAAGTACGATAACCCTACAGGCAAGGTTCGAAGACTTGAGGATTCTGTTACAATCAATGGCCACAGAAACGCGTTCCAGTTACTAAGAAAAGAAAAAATACCTAAAGCAGATATTGCTGGCCACACTTGCGGAACAGCTATCTTAAAGAAAATTGAAAACTCATTCATGCCGTCAATTCGTGCAGCGTTCAATAGATCTTCTGGAATCTGTTCCATAAATTGTTTCATCAAAAATACTCCGAAACCAGTCATTAGACCCGGAAACAGTATCCCCCAATAAGTATTGGTCCAGCCTAGTTCCGAACTCATCATGTACCATGGAATAATTAGCATTTCTACTGGTACCATCAAAGTACTAAGTATCACTATAAATAAAAATTTCCTTCCAAAAAAAGTAAATTTTGCTATGATATAGCCAACAAGTGTATCGAAGAATATTACACTCACTGTCGTAATAACTGCGATAATAACACTATTTAAAAACCACCTGATAAACATACTTTCTTGTAAAACCTCAATATAATTTGCTAAGGTTGCACTTTCTGGAATAATATTCAGATTAAATATATCCATTGGTGCTTTTAAAGAAGTAGATAACATCCAGATAAATGGAAAAAGCATAACAACTGCGCCTATTATTAGGGCTATATAAGGTAATAACTTTCCTGGTTTCATCCTCACACCTCCTATATTAATAATCAAATTTCTTGGTTAGTACTTTCATTTGGAAAATAGTCAAGCCCAAAATAAATAGGAACAATATTACAGTTGCTGCAGAAGCCATTCCCATATCATATTGTTGGAACGCCTGTTGATAGATATAAACAACAACTGAAATTGTAGAATCTAGCGGTCCACCGCTACCATCTGAACTCATATTAATTACCTGGGTGAAGGAAACCTGGATAAACGTAATCATTCCAATAATGGCTGAAAATACGATAGTTGGGTTAAGTAGCGGAACAGTAACATTCCAAAATTTTTGCCATGGGCTAGCTCCATCAATATCAGCTGCTTCATATAACATTTGTGGAATGTTTCCCAATCCAGCTAAAAATAAAACCATTTGGAATCCGATTGATTGCCAAATCATAGCTGCTGCTATAACATAAAGTGCTTGATCTGGAGAACCTAAAAAAGGTTGTGGCGGTAAACCTATATTTATCAATACATCATTAATAAAACCGTTACCCATAAAAAGCCATTGAAAAACCCAACTTATGGCAACAATACTGGTCACATATGGAATAAAGTAAATGACTCTAAATAAGCCCTTAAACCGATTGATTTTGTGCAGTAATAGCGCAACGGTTATACCGAATAGCAATTGACCTGCAACGCCTATTACAATATAAATAAAAGTATTTAAAAGGGATTTAAGGAAAACTTCATCCTGAAACAGCGCTACAAAATTATCAAGGCCTACAAAGGGGCGCTCCCCAGTTGCAAGGAGGTTCCACTCCCTAAAACCCATATTAAATGTAAATAAGGTTGGCATAACTCGTATGCCTAAATAGAAGATTAATGGGAGCATTAGACTGATAAATATAAAGAAATACTTTTGATATTTATGGGTCTTTCTGAGTTTATAAAAGAAAGGTGCTTTTTGTTTAACTTTTTCCTTTTTTTTATCATATTCTCTATCATAGTCTTGAGAAGATTTTAATTGTTCCATTATGTACCCCCTTATTGTGAAGAAAGGAGAAGGGAAATACCCTTCCCCCATCAAAACCTTCTATTTATCACTCCAATACTCATCATAAAGTTCCTGTGTAGAATCAACCATTTCATTGAATGCTTCCTCTGGATCTGCTTCTTCCAATAAAACTTTATTAGCGGCATCGATTACAATATCACGTTCCTTAGTTTCATCTATAAAGAAATGAGCATTTGCAAAAGGTAATGATTCAATAAATGGACCGTATATTTCGTGATTTACATATTTATCCTGCATTGCAACTGCTTCTTTAGCAGGAAGTTCTCCTGTAGCGTCCAACCACTTTTCCATTACACCCTCACTTGTTAAGAACTTTATAAATTTAGAGGCAGCTTCCAATTTTTCGCCCTCCACGTCTGAAGTAATACCATTAGTCCAGAAAGAAGCATTAGTGGATTTTTCATCCTTTGCAGGAAGTGGCGCAACTGCATAATTCAAATCGGGAGCATCACTCTGCAATGTTCCTATCCGAAACGACCCATCTATGTTCATAGCAGCTTTTTCTGACATAAAAGCCGTCACATCATCGGTATAAAAACCTTGCTCTGAGGTTCCAAGTTCTCCAGGGAAACTTAACCAATATTTAAATGCTTCAAGCCCTGCAGATCCTTCCCCCCAAACTACTTCTTTTCGATCGTCACCTAAAACTTTACCGCCAGCTTGATACGTCAAGCCATCTCTTAGCCAATGATGCCCCTGTTGTGAAGGTTCCCAAGCTAATCCAGACTGCTCAATTCGCCCGTTGTCTTCTGCTTTCGTTAATTTAACAGCATAATCCTGTAGTTCATCCCATGTTTCGGGTGGAGCATTTGGATCAAGACCAGCTTCTTCAAAAAGATCTTTATTATAGAATAATGCTAGTGTTCGAACTGCTGTTGGTATTGTCCAGTATTCACCATCCAGTTTTGTAGCTTCCACTAATGGGAAAAATTCATTTTCAATTTCCTCATGTGAAAAAGTATCTTGAGGCAGCGGCTGTAAATAACCAGAATCTACATAAGACGGAACCCATCCATAAAATAAATTAATTACATCTGGCCCATTTCCTGCTGGCACTTGGGCAGCTACCTGTTCATTATACTGATCATAAGGAAAAGTTGTTTGCTCAATAGTAATTCCCGGATTTTCTTCCTCAAACTCCTTAATTAACTCATTCATTAAGTTAACCTTTGAATCGAAAGCATACTGCCAGTATTCTAATGTAATATCACCATCAGACCCTTCTGCTGCGTTTTCCCCGTCTTCATCCGAGCATGCAGACAATATAAACAACACCATTATTCCCAGCAATATCAATTGCCATTTCTTAATCATTTAAAAACCCCCTACTCATAATTTATAAAACCAAGATTCATTAAGTAATCAATCTTTCAAAATAGACTCGTGTTCTTTTAACAACAAATAACCTGCCCCTAACAATGAAACATCCTTAACAGATGTTATTTCAAGCTCTGTTTGTATAGGTATATGCTTTTCAATTGTTGCAGATAAATATGGTAAAAATTGATTCATAGATTTTGAGATTCCGCCCCCCAATACAATCCGTTCAGGGTTTATAATGGAAATCACATTTACTAAGGCAAAGGCAAGATGCGACAGGGTTTCATTAATCACCTCCAAGGCAATTTCATCTTTGTCCATGGCCATTTGGAATACTTTTTTTGCTGACCAAACTTCATTTACACCATTTTTGCCCACTAAATTACTAAGCATTCTCCGTGAAATAGAAGGGCCCCCAACATGGTTATCTAAAAATCCATAACCTGTAAAAGTATGTTCATATTTTTTCTCTGCTGTATCTTTATCAGTAACCATATACCCTATCTCACCTGCCGAATAAGAGGATCCGCGATAAAGTTGACCATTGATAATCACGCCGCAACCAATACCGGTTCCTAATGTTATGACAAGAAAATTATTATTTTCCGTACCCATTCCTTTCCATAATTCACCTAGAGCAGCAACATTTACGTCATTGTCGAGATAAACTGGGAATGGCAGAAGATACTCCATTTGCGATTTCAAAGGGACGTTTTTCCAACCAACACTAGGAGCATCAACCACAACACCTTTATTCACATCAGTTATTCCAGGTACTCCAATGCCTGCACCGAATATTTGATCATTTTCAAGGTTACTATCTTTAATTAGTTTTTTAATCATATCAGCAATTACTGGGGTAAGTTGACTACCTACAAATGGTTGTGTTTCAAAAGATAGTTGATTTATAACTGTCCCTCCAAGGTTCATGACAGCCATTTTCACAGAGGTGCCCCCAATATCTACGCCAACAAGATAGTATGCCTCCTGGTTAAAGTAAATTTTGAATGGTTTTCTTCCACCAGAGGAGCTTCCTCTTATACTTTCTTCTTCACTGACCCACCCTTCTACCAACAATTTATCAACAACATTAGATACAGTTGGCTTACTAATAGATAGTGCCTTAGAAATGTCTGAACGTGAAATTCCTGGATTTCTTTGAATATAACGAATAATTATTCTTTTGTTTAAGTCTTTTATGTTATTAGAACTCACCATGATGCCTCGGGTATATATGGTTTTTCCCTCCCTTCAAAAACAATTCACTTTCCAATAAGTTAGTAAAGTTTACTTATTAATTAAACACACAATACTAAAATATTTCAGAAAAGTCAACGCTTTCATTTGATAATTTTACTAACTTGTCCATTTTTCTGAATAATCAATGCTTTACAATGAAAGCGCTTTTGTATAGACTAATAATAATATTTAAATAAGTAAGTAAGGCTTACTAACTATAATTTTTTTATATTTTGGAGGTCGAATTGGGATGAAAGAATTAAAGAATGAATTTGAAGCTACCGATGGTGTTGAATTTCCAGGGGAAGTGTATGTGGAGGAATTATTAAAACCCATATTCAATGACCAAAAACAGTACTTATTTGAAGCGATGTTTAAAATAAACAAAGCGCATACGACTATGCTGACAGAGCAAGGGATTCTTACCAAGGATGAATGTAATAAGGTTTTTGAAGGATTAAATCTAGTAGAAGGCTTGGATCGAAGTGATTTATTGTATACTGAAGAGTTTGAGGATTTATTTTTCCTTGTAGAATCTAAAATTGGGAATCACATTGGTGATGAATTGGCGGGTAAAATGCATATTGCAAAAAGTAGAAATGATATGGGTGAAGCAATGTACCGTATAGTGTTACGAAACTATCTAGAGCAGACTATAGATAATGCAGAGAAATTAAATCAAGTAATTCTCTATCAAGCAGAACAACACATAGAATCTATTATGCCTGCCCATACTCATACCCAACCGGCACAACCAACGACATTCGGACACTATCTAGTCGCAATATATGATAATTTATCAAGAGACATTGAAAGATTAAAACAGGCATATAAGACAGTAAACCAATCTCCTATGGGCGCAGCTGCCATTACTACAACGGGATTTCCTATAAATCGAGAGCGAATGGCCGACTTGCTTGAGTTTGATGGGTTAATTGAAAATTCCTATGATGCAATTGGTACAGGGGATTATTTAATAGAAGCAGCACAAGAATTAATAAGCCTTATGACAAATATGGGTAGATGGATTCAAGAGTTTTTACGAATGTCATCAAAAGAGGTTGGATTGTTACAAGTATCAAATGCATATGTTCAGGTTAGCAGCATTATGCCACAAAAAAGAAATCCTGTTTCTGTAGAACATTCTCGCGCCATTGCTAGCAGTGCTGCAGCAGAGGGGATGGCAGTACTTCATATGATTCATAATACACCATACGGAGATATAAATGACACAGAAGATGATTTGCAGCCTCATCTGTATGGTGGATATCAAAAGGCTAATAGAGTGATAAAATTAATGCGAGCTGTTATTCTTACATTAAATTTCAATAAAGAGCGTGCTCATCAGCAAGCAAAGGAAAATATGATTACGATCACAGAACTTGCCGATGTACTTGCCCGGGATTACGGTGTGCCCTTTAGAAAAGCACATAAAAAGGCAAGCACTATAGCAAAACGTGCTAATGAAGAAAAGAAGGAACTTTATCAAATACCATTATCTAAAGTGAATGAATGGTTAGGTAATGTTCAATTAGAAAATAATGATTGGGAATCCATCATTGACCCCAAACAATTTGTAGAACGAAGAAAGGTAACAGGGGGAACAAATTCTAAGGTAGTATTAGATATGATACAACGGAGGAAAAGGTAAAAATTTATTCTTGAGAAGTTTGTGTCCCCCTAAAACTATTATTAATACGGGGGGGATTACAACTGCAACTTTCTTAATTTAGACCAATCATAGTTTTCCTCCATTACTTTTCATTAGAATTGATTCAAATAAGGTTTGTTGATTTCCATTAACTCCTCATAAATTTTCATTGCAGCATTTGCACTTGGAACATTTGGATCGGTAAGTAAGGCTTGCATAACCAAATTTCTGTCACCGTTAACTCCTGCATCTACTACAAGATGCTGAACATCAATTTGTGTTTCACATAAAGCAGCAATCCCCCTCGGAAGCTTACCAAGTGCAAGTCCATTTATCCCGTTACCACTGATTAAAGAAGGCACTTCAACAATTGCATCATTTGGAAGATTAGTTATATAGCCTTCGTTTGGGATATTTACAGATTCAACCATTTCATTCGTATTATTTGTTATTCCGTTTATTATAGTAAACGCTTTTTCTCCAGAGGGCTTAATTAAATCACTGTCAATAGTTACCTCATCATTAATAATGTCGTTTAAAGTTTTAACTACATTTTGACGCCTTTTTTCATATTTATTAAAATCATAGCCTGCTTTACTAATCATTTCATGCGCATAAGGAAAGAATTCACCTAAATGACTGTCACCAGACGTTGGAAAAAGCCCATAATTGTGGAAAATAAACCTCGATAATTTTTCATATTCTGTAGTATAAATTGCCTCTTTTTCTATTAAGAGCGGATACAAATCTTCTCCATTGCGTTTATCTCTAATATCAACCATCCAAGTAAAATGGTTTATACCCCAAGCTTTCACATCAATATATTCTCTATCAATATTAGTTAATGTTGAAACAATACCAATTCCTGCGTTAATTTGATGACAGAGACCTACCACTTTAACATTCGTATACTTTTTAATTGCCATGCATAAGCGACTTTCAGAATTTGTAAAATTAATTAGTAGTGCATCAGGACAATACGTTTCTATATCCTTACAAATATCAAGAATAATTGGAAGGTTTCTCATGGTATGAAAGACTGCACCCGGTCCGACATTTTCACCCAATACATGGGGAATTCCATGCTTTTGTGGAATTGAAAAATCCCACTTCCACATTTTCACCCGATCAACAGCGATAGATACAATTACAAAATCCGCTCCTGGTAAGGCATCAAGTCTATCGGTGGTCGATGATATCTTGTATCCAGCATCAAGGTAATCATTAAACCGAATTGCGACTGATTCCATTCTTTCAACGGCAACTTTGTCAATATCTACTAATACCAGTTCACTTCCCCATAAATCTTTTGTAGAAAAAGCATCTTTCAACATACTTAGTCCGAAAATGGCGCTACCTGCACCAACAATAACTATTTTCGTTTTATTCACCATAAAAGACCCCCCTTAATTAGGTTACTCTCTAAAAATTCCCCCGAATCACAATAAATAAAAGATATTGCGATTCAGGGGATTCTTTTTGTAATTTTCCTATTGCTGATACTAGGTACTTCTATTCTTCATATAATGGATAGCTGATTAGGTTGCTAAAAATGCGATACCCACCAGGTACATTATTCTGAATTTGTCGGTACCAAACTAGGTTTGTATACATGTATGTTCCCTCTCCATGATCAGCCATCAAGATACCACCGTTAAATGGCTCCTCATTCGGGTCAGCCATACTTACGAACGTTTCAAATCTATCATCCCATTGCATAGGGTAATATAAACCACGCTCCTGAACCCAATTGGACCAGTCATTTTCAGTTATACTGTTTGGATAGTTAAACAAAGGATGATTTGGTTTCAGAACGTCAACTTCGGCATCTTCATTTGTGACACGCCACTCGATTGAAGGCTGGCCTATAACAAGATTGTATGGACTTGTTTCATCGGGATTCCAATTATCCCATGGCTTATTGTATTGCACTACAAGATGTCCTCCATCTTCAACGTAATCTAGCAATCGTCCATTGTTATTTCTTAAATCTTCACGAGAAAGATATGCTCTAACACCAGTAACAATGGTGTCGTATTGGGACAGATCAGCGGATTGAAGGTCTTCTTGTGATAATTTCGTAACATCCATCCCAATACCTTGTAATCCTTCAGTAACTTTATCAAATCCACTATCAACATATCCTACCTTCAATGTTTCAGGTACGTTTAAATCGAATGCGACTCCTTCGACTTTTGCAGGGTAAAGATAGTAGGACTTATCGATATGATCGTAATCAATCTTTTGTACGTCTGTGCTTAATGATTTTCCATTTGCGTTTACGATAGGGTTAATAGAAAATTCACCTTTGTTAACACTAGATCCAGGCGAAACGGTAAACGTTATCGTTTTGGATTCACCCTCTTCTTCAAATGTAACAGGTGCTGCTTCAGGCTCAACTTCCCATCCTTTTGGTACATCTAAGCTGACAGACGCATCAAGCTCTCCATTCGTATTATTCTGTACTTCAGCATCCACGGTGATTTGTTCTGGGACATCCAAAGTATTTACTACTAAGTTATTTGGATCGACCTGCACGGAGACATCCGGCAATACAGCTACGGTAGCATTTGCATCATAACTATGCTTCACTTCTGTTGGTCCTACCGAATAGGATACTTCTGAATGGATAACAGGCTCTTCATAAGGCTTAAAGTAATTAGCATCAGAGGGAACATTGATAGTAAATTCAATAGTTTTCTCCTCACCGGCTTTTAAACTGGATAGAGTTGTTGCTTCATTCAAGGTCCAACCCTCTGGTAGATTTAGCGTTGTGCCAACCTCCTTTAGAGGATGCTTCCCTTTATTTGCTAGGGTAACGGTAACTTGTGTTTGTCCATTTTGAACAAGCGTAGTATCTTCAACCACTGTCTCTACTTTCAAGTTAGCAGCCACTTTACTTACATCAGAGAGTTGTTGCTGTTTAACATCAAGGCGAAACAGAATATCTTCTTTAATCTTATCTTCCAGATTACTATTTTTTAATTTCGACTCTAACTTTCTTGCTTCATTAAGAGCAATATGAGCCTTTTTCATTGCCTTATTACGATTTGGATATTGTTTTATAACCTTCTCGAGTGTCTTTTGAAAATGGCTTAGTTCTTCACTTAACAGTTCGTTATTTAATTGACTTGCAATTTCAGAGAAATCATATGCTAGTCCATCAAAAAGGTCCTCTTGTTCTGGAATATCCTTTAATGACTTAGCAAGTCTTAAGTTAATTTTCTCTGGTTCAGCTGGAATGTCATTTCCCATTCCTTGGCTTTTGTGAAGATAACGCGACTTTTCGCCAAGCTGTGGGTAAGTCATCCCATAAATCGGATCATACATACCGATTTCTGTTGAAGTAGTTGCGTTTTTAGAGTCTGCGGGAAGGTACAATTTTTTAGCTTGCCAAGTAGAAAGCCCTTCTTCCTCAAGCTGTTCGGGATACACGGTTGGATCCGCCGCATCTTCGAAAGCCTTTCTTGTAAGCTGATTAATTGCTCTGTGGTGTCCATGTTGAGTGTTTACATCTAAAAAAGATGTGAAGAGAATATCGGGTTTATATGTTCTTATTCTATGAATAAAACGTTCATAGGTTTGGTCGCTTCCCCACTTTTCTAACGTTTCATCCGAACTCTTAGAGAAACCAAAGTCATAAATAGGGTCACTAGTTGTTTGACTTAAATGAAATACATCAATGCCAGTAACCTCGGAAGCCTCAATAAGCTCATTTGAACGGATTATCCCTAATCCATTACCGAGTTCCTTACCTATTTCATTTTGTCCTCCTTCCCCACGGTTAGCGATAAGACTCGCAGTTCTTAATCCAAGTCCTCGTGAAAGGTATGCAAGAAGATGACTGCGCTCATCATCCGGGTGAGCCCCAGTATTCATGAAACTTAATGTAGTATCTAAAGGCTGCAATGTATTCCAGAGTTCAACATCATGTTCAACTTTTTCTTTTCCCACTGTTTTCATAGGTGTCATTAGTGGGATTAGTAAAAATAGAATTAAAAACAAATAAATAATTTTCTTCATGGTATTTCTCCCTTCATGTTTCTGATACAGTGACAGGTTTACTTACCAAATACTTATTTATCTTCATGTTAGTATCTTAAATACGATCACCTCCTAAATTTAATTGATAAAAAGTAGTTTATACTATAAGTTAGTAAAGTTTACTTACCAACAATAGACGCACTTCAACTGAAAGCCCATTCATTTATGAATTCTAAATATGTTGAAGATAAATTTATTCTTACATTTATCTTCCCTTATGCATATATTCCCCATCGTTTACGGGCCCACCTAGGGTATAAGAAAAATCGATCCTTCTTGTAAGGGAGGTTAATGGATAAATATTAACAAATTATTTTAAATAGTTTGTCATTTATTGTTAAAAGTACCATATTTATGTCCCCTAGTATATAATTCATTATTACTATTTATAATTAATCTAAGAAAACTTCACATGAGTCATAAGTACTGAATTTAGGAGTGTAAAATTTCAATTATATACTGAAAAAAGACTGAAAAACAGTTGCTAAAAATGAACAAGAAATTGATATCCGCCACAAAATAAAATGCCGTGGAACTTTCCGGGTCACCAACAGCGCAAGATATACAAAAACAATATCTGCCTATACTAAACGAATCTAATATAAATAAAGTGGCACCTGGATAGAAAAATTTAATTTTTTCAATCCAGGTGCCACTTTTTCAGTTTGAGAAACGATAGTACTTAAAAGAAAGGTATTTTCTGCTCTAGCAGAAAATCAACATTGTTATGGTACCTTACGCAAAATATCGTGCGATTGTATACCACACTCCACTACATCCCCTCTATCTGACTTGCATCTAAAATGCCCATTGCAAAAACTAGGATTACAGCAAGCAGTATAGCTAAAGATAAATAGAGAGCGAGCGACTTAACTTTTGTTCCGACCGAGGTTTGGTAGTATGCTTTAACACGCTTGACCTCTTTTCTAATCTCCATAAGTTGGTATTCATTTTTGTGGTAAATAGTTTCAACTAGTGAATCGAAATGAGTAGCCTCATCTACTTCCAGCGTATCCTCTCTAATGTTCATTTCATTTAAAATTCTTCTTAAAATGTGTTTCTCCGCCTTGTTCTTTTTGATTTCTGTACGCTTCTTTTCCTGTAAAATCGGAAAGGTGAAGCCTGTATTATTCTGCAGGTAATGATTAACTTGGTCTTTTCGTTCTTTTATTTTGACAAATAAAGTAGTAAATTGATTTTCAGTGATATCGGAATGGCCAAAATCGCTTGACTGATCAGCTAAAAATCTAAACTCCTTGTTTATTTCGGTCAAAACATTCTCTTCATGCTTCATAATCTCCATGTCTGTATTCTTTTTGAATTGTTTCCACCATGTTACGAGACCGAAAATAAATATTAAAATTAGTATGGGATCTGGTGAGATAAAAAGAATCGGAATTAAAACTAACAGCCCAACTAACCATATATTCGGTGACAATACACTCACGATCCGTCCACCATCAAGTGGGGATACCGGAAATAGGTTGAATAAATTAATAAGTGCGCCAAGCTGAATGACAAGAGCCCAATAAGGATCCCCTGTCGTCGTGTATAAAGCAAATGCTGGAATTATGGATATTAATCCAGCTAAAGGACCACCATATGCCACAAAAAATTCTGTTTTGGCATTGTCTATCTTTTTCGGGTCTATCCCTATCGCAGCCCCTAAAAATGGAATGAAAACTGCGGGACTTGTTGGAATGTTTTTCATCTTAGCTGCAACAAGGTGCCCCATCTCGTGAATAAATATCAAGTAAACTAGTGCGATTGCAAATTTCCATCCAAAAAATATCGCATACGCCCATAGTGATACAAACATTGAAGCTAACGTAGCAAATTTTCCAACTTTCAATAAGACTAGCAGCCATTTTGCTTTGGTTAATAAGAAGACTCCAATTACGGCTAGCCATCCCCAGTAACTTTTATTTGTATTTTGTTTAGCAGTTGTTGCCATCATAAATCCCCTCTATCCATTGTTGCTCTCATCTATATTAGCAAGTTTAACATAAACTTATTTTTGAGTGTCTGATACTTGAAAGTTTAGTTAACTCATTAACTAAATCAATGGGTGGATTGATCCTATGGAGGGATGGGAGTGAAAACACCTAAAGCATCCAACTGTTATTCCATTCTTTGAATTTTCTACACAACTGGAAACCGGGACGGAGGATCAGGTTCATCGTCCCAATTTTTAATGAAGCCCGGGACAAGGTTCCTGTCCCTCCTGTCCCACTTCACTGCAATAGTGCTTTGATGAATTGGTCGTATGTTTGGGTGTTAATCAGTTTTTGTACGGTGGTTGGGCTATCAATGATTTTTCCTAGAAGTTCGTACATGGATTGGAGATCTTCCATGCTGTTCCGTCTGACACTAAGTATGCAGACAAATTGAACTGGCTTCTCGCCCCAGATAACTGGTTTTTCTAGTGTACATACTGACAAAAATGTTTCGTCCGATTGTGGTGATATCGGATGGGGGACTGCGACTAGATTGCCGTAAGCCGTTGAGGCAACTTTTTCACGTTCATAAATAGCATCCAGAAATGCCTCGTTGACCATCGATTGATGCTTTAAATGTTCAAACATAAAACGTAACACGTCATCTTTGGAACTAAAATTCCTTTTTAAAAACATTAGTTCCGGATGAAAATAATCGTAAATTGATTGTTCGTCTTCAACGACAAACAATTCGATATTTTCAATATCCTGTTTACCGAGGACAGCGTTTACTTCAATCACCGGTAATGAAATGTCTTCCGGAATTGGAACTGAACTGATAATAAAATCAATCGCACTTAAATCATACTGGTTCAGCTTGTAATATTGAGTAGTTCCGATGACTTCCAGCTTTCCTTCAAATTTTGACTTGATCCGATAGTAGAGCAGTCGGGCACTTCCCAAGCCGGATGCACAGACAATTAGGCAGCGCTTTGGTTTTGTCTCCATCCTTCGCCTTTCCATGGCAGCACCTATATGTAAGGCAAGATACCCGATTTCATTTTCATTTATTTCCGAGCCAGTTTGTTCTTCGATCGCTAGTCCGGCTATGATTCCAGCCTCATATGCCATTGGATAATTCCGCTTGATATCCTCCAGCATCGGATTCCGGATATTCATGCCATATTTGTATCGATTAATGGCAGGTTTTAAATGCAAGCCTAGCGCAATCAACAATTCTTGATCAGGGTAGATTTTCAAATTCATTTTATCTTCTATTTTTTCAAGTATCGCGTTAACCAAATGGTGCGTATCCGTTTCAATTAGATGATCAACCTGGTCGTCTTCACCTGTCCCGGAAACTGACACCATTTTCGTACCGAGTAGATGAATTGCTACATAGGCTACTTCTTCTTCCGGGAATGTCATGCCTAATTTATTTTCAACTTTTTTTACGATACGTTCGGCTACTTTAAATTCCTTTTGTTTGATAATTTCCTCAAAATCCGTATGATACAGTGAAACGTGATGGCCATCCTTAATTCGTTTATATGCAATGACTATATGGATCAGAAGATTGTTAATCGCGATATCCGATAATGTAATGTCATTAGCTTTGATCTCATCTACAATAATTTTAACCACATCATCCATATCTTTTTTATGAAAAGAAGAAAAAAGTTCATCTGGAAGCTTGTCACTTATTTCCTCACTCCTGTCAAAGACATACTCAGCCATGCAGAACCGAAGTTTCAGCTCATCACCTACTACCATTAAACCATGATTGGGACGGGATTCCAGGTGGATATCATAATCACTCAATACAGTCTTAACATTTTTCAGGTCATTTTGGATGGTGGATTTGCTAACGTAAATTTCATCTGCCAAATCATCCAATTTCAGATAACAATCACTCAGTAAAAAACGCTTAATCAGGTAAGCCGTACGCTCTTCCGGCAGACTGGGAACAAGGCTGTCATTCGATACTTCCTCATTAAAAATACTCTTAAGAAAATGCCGGAATTTATGGTCATCGTTCATTTCCAGTTGGTATCCTTTGCCCATAATGGTATGAATTTTTGCACCATGCTCAGAAATAACCTCGTTCAGGTTTTTGACATCGTTTCTAGTCGTCCGTGCTGTAACCTGATTAATAGTTGCAAGATAATCCCCGGTTATCGGTGAATCCATAGCCATCAATTCCCGCAGTATATGTTTCATTCTGGCGTTTAGCATCTCGTTTCTTCTCCTTATCCTCCAAAACGTTTTACCTAGAATAACTTATGAGGTAACCTGATTAACGAATTGCGGCAAATAATCCCGATGCGCTTCCATCATCTCATCAAGTATATTCTTTGCGATGGTGTCAGACGGAACAAGCGGATTAATAGTCATGGCTAGCATGGCTTTCTGGTAATCTCCTGTGACAGCCGCTTCTGCACTAATCTGTTCAAACGACTTTATTTGTTGAACAAGTCCTCTAGTGGCAACCGGGAGATCCCCAACAGCAATTGGTTTCGGTCCATCTTTTGTGATTACACAGTTAACTTCGACTGCCGAATCGTCTGGAATGCCAGCAATCGCTCCATTGTTTTGAGTGTTCACCGGCTGTATATCACCTTTATTATTATAAATAGAATTAATCAAACTGCAGGCGGCATCGCTGTAATAAGCACCACCCCGTTCCTCCAGCTGCTTCGGTTTCACAGTTAGGTCGGGATTCTTATAAATATCAAATAGTTCTTTTTCAAGCTGCTTTACAACCTGAGCTCGTGTCCCTTTTTCAGCGAAATCTTCTTGTTCTTCTTCCAATAATTTGCTTGTCTGGTAATAATAACGGTGATAGGGGCATGGTAAAGCAGCTAACCCTCTAATGAAGTCTTTATCCCAGCCAAGATCGACAATGTTTTTCATGGTAAGGCCGTTACCACTAACTAATTTATCCAATACATCCTCTGTTATTGTTTCACCGTCCAGGTATATGTTCAGTCCATAAACCATATGATTCAAGCCGGCAAAATCAATATGTATTCTATCAGCGTCAACACCAAGCATCTCCGCAACACCCATCCGCATTCCAACAGGCACATTGCATAAACCGACTGTTTTTGTGATATTGCTATAGCGTAAGACTGCTTCTGTCACCATACCAGCTGGATTGGAAAAATTGATCAGCCATGCATTGGGACAATATGTTTCGATGTCCCGGCAGATATCTAAAATGACCGGAATTGTCCTTAATCCCTTAAACAAACCACCAGGACCATTTGTTTCCTGGCCGATGACCCCATACTTTAGAGGTATTGCTTCATCTTTGGCACGTGCATCCAATTGGCCAACCCGGATTTGGGTGGTAACAAAATCCGCCCCCGTCAACGCTTCACGACGATCGAGTGACGTGTAAATTTCCAGCGGGACACCAGCTTTTTCAACCATCCTTTTTGCTAGAGCACCGATGATTGCTAGTTTTTCGCTGCCTTCAGGAATATCAACAAGCCACAATTCCCGGACAGGAAGTTCTTTATACCTATTAATAAATCCCTCAACAAGTTCCGGTGTATAACTTGAGCCGCCACCTATAGTCACTATTTTAATACCAGGCATGTCTTAACGCCACCTCCTGTTTTAAAATCCATTATTATCTGAAACAGCCTTAATCCAATAGGCACTTTTCTTGGCAGTACGTTCTTGTGTTTCCAGGTTAACTGAGAAAAAGCCATAACGATTTTTATACGCGTTCATCCATGACCAGTTATCCATGAACGACCATAGATGATAACCCTTCGCATTGCACCCTTCTTCAATGGCTTGATGCAGCCACTTCAAGTGTTCCCGAATGAATTCAATTCGGTAGTCATCCTGGATTTCGCCATTTTCAATAAATCGCTCTTCATTCTGTACGCCCATACCATTTTCGGATATAAAGGATGGAATATTGCCGTAGTTCTCTTTTAAATTAATCATAATATCATAGACGCCTTTTTCATAGATTTCCCAGCCGCGATATTTATTCATTTTACGTCCAGGCATTTCATACATATCAAAAAACCAGTCAGGCATGAACGGTCCATATGGATTTGGCATGTTCTCTTTTGCTTTTACACGACGTGGCTGATAATAGTTCACACCTAGAATGTCTGCTGTATTTGTTTTCAATAATTTCTTGTCACCTTTTTCCACTGTTGGTAGGTGCCCATGCTCCTTCAAAATATCAATGAGTTCTTGCGGGTATTCTCCCAGAACAGCAGGATCCAGAAAACTCCTATTGAAAAATAAATCCGCAATCTGTGATGCCCTTAAATCAGCCGGATTATTACTCCGTGGATAGGACGGTGTCAAATTAAGAATAATCCCGATGATGCCGTCCGGTATATGATGTCTGCGGAACGCCTCGACAGCTTTTGCGTGGGCAATCATTGTATTATATGCAACCTGAAAGGCACGTTTGGCATCAACAATGTTCGGATAGTGAAAATCGTATAAATAACCACCTTCAACAGGAACGATTGGCTCATTAAAAGTAAACCATTTCGTCACACAATCGCCGAACAGACGGAAACATTCATCCGCAAATCTGGCATAAGCTTCAACAACTTCTCTGTTTTCCCATCCGCCTTCTTCCTGCAATTCAAATGGCATATCAAAATGGAATAGATTTATGAATGGTTCAATATCATGTGCGAGCAATTCGTCAATGACATTGTTATAGAATGTTACAGCCTCCGGGTTAATCTCCCCTCGACCACCAGGAATCAATCTTGACCAGGAGATCGAGAATCTATATGTGTTATGCCCGATTTCCTTCATCCGTCTGATATCTTCTTTATAACGATGGTAAAAATCAGAAGTAGTCTCTGGCCCGACATTTTCAAAAAAACGATTTGACTCTGTTTCATACCAGTGATCCCATATATTCTTGCCTTTGCCACCCGCGTTGGCAGCACCTTCAATTTGGGTGGCTGATGTGGCACTTCCCCACCAGAAATCCTTTGGAAATGAATAGGTAATTGTCATGCATTATACCGCCTTTCTATTTGATCCGATAAATTTCAACAAGTTCAACCGCAAGATCCCGAACCGTCATGGATGTCATTAGATGGTCCTGCGAATGAATTAGCATCAGATTTAGTGGTGATTCGTCACCATTAGCTTCATTCTGTAACAGTTTAGTTTGGTATTCATGTGCCTTGTTCAACTCTTCTCCGGCATTTTCCATGAGCTGATCAGCCTTCACAAAATTACCTTCTTTTGCTTCCTGTATAGCTTCCATAGCGCTTGACTTCCCATTGCCAGCATATAAGATTATTTGAAATGCGGTTTCTGTTATATTGTTAGTATCCACGTGTTTTCACCTCTGAAGAATAATGTGAGATAATGGCCCTGCCAACACAGGACCATTTTTTAAAATAAGTCTAACTTGCTTTACTTGTTCCTTCCTTTTTCTCCGATTCATAATAGCTTTTATCAAGAATTTTCAGGAACGGCCACCAGATCAGGAACACAACCGCCATATTGAAAAACTGCAGCACTGCCCCCTGCCAGGCATTCCCTGTTGCCAGAAAGCCACTTATACCAACTGGAGTCGTCCATGGCACAATAATCCCGGCTGGTTTTGGCACGAGACCAGTCGCCATCGAAAAGTATGTGATGAACGTAATAACAACCGGTGCAAGCAGCCATGGAATTAATGCCAGCGGATTCATGATAATCGGCAGACCAAATATAATTGGTTCGTTAACATTAAATATCCCTGGAGGTCCGCCAAGCTTACCAAGTTCCTTCAGCTGACGACTTCGTCCAATCAGAAATATACCAATTACAACTGCCAGAGTCATACCTGACCCGCCCATACCGACAAGGAAAGTATCAATAAACTGCTTGGTAATAATATTTGGCAATTCCTCGCCTGCCTGGAACGCCTGCAGGTTTTCGTCATTTAACGCGTACCAGATTGGGTCAAACACCGAGTTGATAATGATCTGTCCATGCAAACCAAAGAACCAGAACAGCTGAATCAACAGAACCGCCACAATCGTAGCAGCCAAACCGCTCCCCAGAGACGTCAATGGCTCCTGAATAAGTGTATAAATAAAGTTCTGAACCGTTTCAAATGGTGTATAACTGAAAATAATTCGGATAACGATAAATACACCTAGTGTTAATGTAATTGGAATTAAAGCACTGAATGAACGCGATACCGCTTCAGGTACACCCGCTGGCATCTTGATGGTCCAATTTTTCTGGACAAAAATCCGGTAAAGCTCAGCAGCGAAGAACGCCGTGAAAATACCAAGGAACATCCCTTCCGCACCAAGCACGTTCGTCGGGATGACACCTGAAACCCCTTCAAGTGTCTGTGGCGTCAGAATAAGAAACGCAGCAAATGCTGCCACACCACCATAAATTCCTTCTATATCATAAGACTCTGTCAATTTAGTACCTATACCAATAATAACAAAAGCACCCATAATGCTGAGTGTTGCAGCAGAAGCTGGCCCCAAAGCACTTTGATATGTTGCAAAGGCATCTTCACCAATCAATTTATCCAAAAATGGAAGATTGGCAAGAACGACAAAAATAGATCCAAAAATAATTAATGGCAATGCTATCATGAAACCATCACGCAATGCGGTTAAATAACGGTTATTATTCAACTTTTCCGCAATTGGCATCAAGATGTTTTCAAGAATATCCATGAATTTATTCATTTTGACTCTCCCCCTATTAAAGTTTAACCGTCAATCAGCTTCAGAGCATGATCAAGAACTGCTTTTCCGTCAACACGCCCATATGCAACAGGATTAATGACATCTAGTGGTACACCAAGCTCATCAGCCACTTTTCCATATTTCTTCTTCATAAATCGCATCTGCGGACCGATAAGCAGCACATCCGCATTTTCCAGTTCTTTAACGGCTTTATCCTGAGCAACCGCCCAGATTTTCACATCAATTCCACGACCTTTCGCTTCCTCCTCCATTTTTTTAACTAATAGACTTGTAGACATTCCGGATGAACATGCTAATAAAATATGTTTCATAATAGTTCCTCCCCAAAGGCTTGTTTGTCTTGAAGTACTTTCATTATAATTTAAAAGCGCTTACATGTAGACACAATGTATTTCCGTTGATAGTAGGAAAAAGTTATTTATTGCTTTGCTTTTGGCAGGAAGGAATAAAAAAAGGTTAGGAACCTGAGCGGACATTATCCGCGTCGTTCCTAACCTTTTTATGCACAGAGATTAACCGGTAGAAAAATCTTCTTGCCTAGTTAATAGTAGCTACCATATTGTCAGCTCATTAACTTTAATTAGTCTCAACCAAAGTTAATGTCACATTATCAATTTGCAAATTAGTATTACCAGGCGCTTCCTGATAGAAAGCAATTTTCAGGGTTCCGTTGGTCACCTGAACAGTTCCACTTATCTCTTTGTACTCTGTTCCATGAGTAATATCAGTGTATACAGGATCTCCTCCATAACCTGATAATTCCATTCTGCTTACATCAGCAGTTCCGGAATTTTGTTTAACCATTGCACTCACGGTATACGTACCATTTTCGAGTTCAGTTATTGTTTGTGAAACCTCTGCAGTATATGGATTAGTACTCCATATCCAGTACTTACTGCCTTCATATGCATCGTTACTGTCTACACCACCAGATGCATTACCTGTCAACGTCCATCCAGTTGTTCCATCTTCAAAATCTCCGTTGATCAATTTTATAGTTGGATCATCATAGCCTGGTACCTCTATGTCCGGCTTATCTTCCCATTCTACAAATATCTCCAACGGGCTGACTGGCCCAGTATAAAGACCACCACCACCTGTTCCATCAAAAACTCTTATACTAATAACATTTTCTTCACCATATTGGATGGCTTCAGCAGGGATTACATATTCTCTATCCACTTCCCATGCAGTGACCATTCCTGCTTCCCCTTCTCCTGTTGGGAACGTACCGGTTTGGCCAATCTTATGTCCGTTGAAGTATGTTGTGTCTACATCATCAATCTTTCCCAATCTTACTTTTAATGAATGACCTTCCCATTCTGCAGGAATGTCGATTGTTTTTCTGTACCAGCCATATACACTGTTATCTGTATAGTTAGAGTGTTCCTCCCAGCTTGATGGAAGATTTACTGTTTCCCAGTCGCTATCATCAAAATCTTCTTCTTTCCAGCTAGGATCGTCTCCTTTTTGAAATAACCATTTCCCTGCCATTTCAATAGAAGGTAATCCTATGGTTTTTGTAAGGTCACCTAAGGAAACTTCGAATACTCCAACAGTTTCTGTAAGCTGATAAGTAAGCCTTACTTCTACGCTGGCTCCTCCTGCTTGTGCAGGCACTTCTACTGTTTCACTTTTTACAACCTCGCCATTCACATATAGTGGCACCTCTGTTTCTCCTGCATAGCTTCCATAGTTAACTACATCGGCTGTTGCTGTAATTGTTTGGCCTTCTAACAATACATCTAAATTGTAATAGTCAAATGTTGGTTCTTTTTCATTAACCGTTACTTGTTTTGTATTTAGTCCACTTACCCTGAATTGATAATCGCCTGCTTCAAACAGTTTATTGTAGGTTAAGCTTACCTCCTTGGTACTTCTAGGAGCAACCCTTACAAACTTTTCGTCTACCTTTTCTCCATCAATTTTCAATTCCAATTGTTTAGCGGCAATTACATTCCCTTTATTTCTAAGGTTGACTTTCACTGCAAATTCATCATTGGATTGAATAGATTTAGCAAAATCTTCATAGGAAACTTTCACTTTTTGTTTCTTGTAATTCGGAAATTTTGCTAGTTCCTATTTAGATGCCGGATAAATTCTAACTGCTTGCCCGCCACCTGCTGCAAGGGAAGCAGTTAATGTGTCATTCGACTTTACAATTACTTTATTTATAGAGACCGATGTTGGATTCGTTACCAAATCTGCGTCAGGACCATCAGAATAAATTTCAGCTACATATTGTTCACCTTTATCCAGGAAGTCCAGGGCTATATCCAAATCTCTCGCGTTTTCATCTGTGATACTTCCGATATACCATTCTTCTCCACTGCGACGGATAATACTGGCATAATCCCCAATTGCAGCGTTTGGAACGATGATATCATCCCATGTTACCGGGACGTCCTTAATAAACTGAAATTCTGGTAAAATATTTCCATCCTCATCCTTGTAATTTTCTGGTAAATCGGCAACCATCTGTGTTCCACTGGAAATGGTTACATACAAGGCTAGTTGTTTAGCTCGTGTTGTATGGACACGAGTATTAGCATGTGATATTTCAACATCAAAAATTCCTGGCGTAAAATCAATAGGTCCACCCATCATTCTAGTGAATGGAAGAATTGTTGCATGTTCAGGAGGATTTGTATCGTCGCTAAAGGCACTATATTCCATTCCACTAACACCTTCACGACTCATCCAGTTCGGATAGGTACGTTCAAGGCCTGTACCTTTAATTGGTTCGTGGGTATCAATCATAATCTGATGTTCGGCCGCTCTTTTCACAGCATCTAAGTAATGATTAACCATATATTGACCATGATGACGCTGACCCTCTGGATTATGGATTCCATTGTCAGCAACATATCCACTTTTAATGGCATGAATCCCTAACTCTTGATATAAATCATAGGCTTCACCCATTTGATTCTCGTAATTCACGATATCTCCTGATGTTTCGTTATGCATAATATAAGAGACATCTTTATTTTGCGCATACTCGACAACCTCTTTTAAATCATAGTCAGGATAAGATTTAGTAAAATTAAATTGATCTCCATTTTCAATCCAATTTCCATCCCAGCCAATGTTCCATCCTTCGACTAATAGACCGATATTTTGGTTTTCAGTATCAAGATAGTTGTGGGCGAAATCGATATATTCTTTTGCATGTTCTGTTGTAGCACCATGCTTTGGACCTGATGCCCATGTTGATTTGCCACTAATCATTTCCCACCAAACCCCTACATATTTCATTGGCTCGATCCATGAAGTATTCTCTAGAGCATTTGGCTCATTTAGATTTAAAACCATATCAGATTCAACAAGGTCACCAGCGTTTTCTCCAACTTGAATGGTCCTCCACGGTGTTTCTATTGGGAATGAGTCCTTTTTAACCTTTGTACCGTCTGGCCATGGTGCTAAGTGACTTTCTAATGTATTTTCTTTTCCATCTACTGCTTTTAGAGCCATACCCGCATAATCTATTAAAGCAGCCTCATGAACAGTAAGGTGTATCCCTTCTGGTGTTTTCATAGTAAAAGGAGTACTAACTTCTTGAACTTGACTTAATAGAGTTTGTTTATAGTTATATTCATAACTATCCCAGTCATTTGGAATCCACCAGGAAGTATTATTACTTGATAATTGAAATTCCGTTTCCTCTGATGTTATTTCTATATGTTCACTACTAAAACCATTTTGTTCTGGCAGGACATATTTAAATCCTAACCCCTCATCAAAAACTCTAAAGATAAGGTTCAATTTTCTATGCGGTTCTTCTTCCTCCTGCAGATAAACTGTTAATTCTTCATAATGGTTTTTTATCTCGCTTTTTTCACCCCATTGAGGCTCCCAGGTCTCGTTAAAACTATCAGTAGTAGTTTTGATGATTTTAAAGTTATTTTTTAAGGGTAGTTGTTCTTTAAACTCAAATCCTAAAGTTGAGGAATCAACAAGATTAACCCCGTTATAGGAAAGCTGATAACTTGGCGCTCCCTTATCAGTTAGTTGAAAACCCAGGTTAACCTTGCCATCAGGTGAGCCTACCTGCGCGGTCATCTCCTGTTCACTTTCCACTTCGGCACTTACTTGTACAACCGTTGCAATGGAAAAAGCTAGTATTAAACTTAGCATCAGGTAAAATTTCCGTATTACTTTATTTTTATTCCCCATACTTTTCCTCCTTTTTATCATTTCACTTGCTTGAAATTATCGTCAGACGCTTGACCGTTCTTCTTAAAAAAGAAAAACAATGTTACAAGTACTCCCTCCCTCATTATTAGATAACGTTACAATAGTTTAGTATACAGAAATTTCTAATTTTTTAATTGATTAAAGTCTGTACTTTCTTATGATTTTTATCAATTTTTTATTATGCGAATCAATTTCATAATTACTCTTTTGAGGGACAGGTTGAGCTTTTGTTTTTTTGTTTATATAAATTTAATCCCTTAATTTTCATATTTTAGTAGTCGATTTTCAGAGGTCTCTTCCTGTCCCCTCAGAAGGGCCTATACAAACTCTCAAGATACTCCCCCTCATCTTTCAACTTCTTCCTCATTTCTCTTCCCCAGCTTTTCACGGCATCAATGGATACACCTTCCTGCTGAGCGATTTCTTGCTTTGACATCCCTTCAATGATGAAGAAATGCACCCATTTCCATTGATTTTCGGTTAGCTTGGACTTCACGCTTTCCCAAAAGGTATTATCCTCGATGGTGATACCATTCTGGTCGAATATTGGAAGTTTCATTGTCCCGCAGCTGTTGCCATTATCTACTTCGCATATTTCTTTTTGATTAATTTTCTGTTCATTATTGTCTTCTCTTGTTTTCGTTCGGAGCATGTCGATTAGGCGGTTGCGAATTGTGTAGTTGAAATAGGTTGCAAGTGGGCCTTTGTCTGGGTCGTATTTTTTGTAAGCCATCCACATCGCGTACAGTCCTTCTACGTAGAATTCCCGATGCGGGTCGTTTATTCCCAGCTTCAGCATATGATAATGGATCCTTTTTTCATTTTGCTCGAAGATTTCTTCAAACGTCATACTCACCTTTTCAGTCATTTTTTCTCCCCCTAATAACTATACTTTTAATAGAGCAAGTCCACTAAATCTCATCCTATGTATCTCTCAATTTTCGCTGTAAAATCGGAAAATGTCCCTATAATTGTGATATTCAGATTACCCATCTATTCATTTGTATAATCGATAGAACTCTGCAAAAGGTGGCATTTTACTGAAAAAAAATTATGTATGAAATTTTTAGAAATAAACAAAACTGCCAGATCAACTAGTGAACCATCACCACAGACCTAACAGTTTCTATGTTTTTTATACTGCTTCAACACAACCTACACCCACACATCAAAATCTAAAGAATGGTGGAATCTGACTCCAATTTCCCAGCTTTTCACTGCCTCTGTGGTTACGCTTTCATTTTTGCAAATTCCTTTAGTGATATTCCTAATAGAAACTCCCTCATTTCCATTGGTTTTCTTTTAGCTTTTACTTCATTGCTCTCCCAGAGCATATCTGTGATTCCTGATTGATCTACCATTGGAAATTTCGTTAATCCGTTCCGATCGCTTTATCCGTGCTACATATTTCTTCTATGTTGTTACCTTATCTTGTTTGTTTTTCATATCAATGAGACGTTTATGAATTGTGTAGTTAAAGTAAGTTGCCAGTGGTCCTTTGTTTGGCTCGTATTTTTTGTATGCCATCCACAACTCATATAATCCTTCCACGTAAAACTCCCGATACGGATTGTAGCTACCAAGTTTGTGCATATGGTAGTGAATTCTTTTTGCATTTTGCTTAAAGAATTCCTCAAACGTTACATTTTCTTTGTCTTTCATTGATTGGCCCCCTTTATTATTCTCTTATATAATAGAGTATGTTCACAAATTCGTCATCAAAAATTTTCCATTTCTGACTAAAAATTTAGCTTTTATGGAAAAAATGTCGAAAATTTGTAATATTTGATCGAAAAGCACGCTTATTTCAGCTATTTAATCGATAAAATCACACAAAAAGTGGCCACAACTTTAAAGATATCAGTTTTTATGTAAGGCACCTAACCTCCAATTCCCACCTAAAAACTATAAAGATTTTTTGACATAATTCGGGAAGTGACAGGCACCCCCAAAAAAGCTGTCCGCCCCAAAAAAGACCCTTCCCCTCGAAAGGAAATGAGCCTCATTCATCACTTAATTATTCCTGCTTTTTTAAATTATCCAATTCCAGAGCTTTCATTGTTGAAGTTTTAATTTCAGCAATAAGTTCGGGTTTATCAGATAACGTTTCACCATATGAGGGAATCATTTCTTTTAATTTTGGTTTCCACTCATTAAGCTTTTGCGGGAAGCATTTTTCAATTAATCCAAGCATGTCTGAAACAGACGTTGATGCACCCGGCGAACCACCAAGTAATGCAGCCAATGTTCTATCGTGGCTGTGAACAATTTCCGTATCACTAAATTGAATGGTCCCTTTACCAGCTGGCGTATCTTTAATCACTTGTACACGTTGTCCAGCCACTTTTAGTTCCCAGTCCTCGTCTTTTGCATTAGGAAAGAATTCTCGTAATTCATTCATTCTCTCTTTCTTTGATAGTCTCAATTGTTGAATCAAGTATTTCAGCAACGATATATTTTTGACGCCCGCTGCTAACATGGTAATCATATTGTCCGCCTTGACTGAAGCAAACAAGTCCAAATTTGAACCTGACTTATGAAACTTAGGTAAAAAGCCTGCAAAAGGACCAAAAATTAGTGTTCTTTTACCATCGATAAAACGCGTATCCAAATGTGGAACAACCATTAGTGGTGCTCCAGGTGGATTTTTACCATATACCTTTGCGTAGTGCTGTTCAATCACCTTAGGATTATTACATTCCAGATATTGTCCACTGATAGGAAAACCGCCAATGTGTTTCCCTTCAGGAATTCCGGTTTTCTGTAATAAAAGCAAGCTGCCGCCGCCGGCTCCTATGAAAACAAACTTCGAAGTATGCGTTCCAATTGCACCGTTCTTGTCCCGAACCTTCAATTCCCACAACCCATCTGTGGTCTGCTTTATATCTAGCACATTATGATTGTAATTAACAGATACGTTTTCTCTTTCCAAATAATCGTACATTGTGCGGGTCAATTCCCCATAGTTAACATCTGTTCCATCATCAATTTTCGATCCGGCAACAGATTCATTTGCTGACCTATCATTCATAATAAGCGGGAACCATTCTTTTAATCGTTCTGGATCTTGGGAAAACTCTATTTCTTGAAATAAAGGATGCCCAGATAATGCTTCAAAGCGTTTTTTTAGAAATTCTACATTTTCCTCGCCTTTAACAAAACTCACATGAGGTAAACTGGTAATAAAATTGCGTGGGTTCTCAATTAAACTACGATTTGTCAAATAAGCCCAGAGTTGCCTTGACAAGTGAAAACGTTCATTTATTCTAACTGCTGCATTAATATCGATGGAACCGTCAGATTGTTCATTTGTATAATTCAACTCGCATAATGCGGCATGTCCTGTTCCTGAATTATTTTTTTCGTTAGAGCTTTCTCCACCAGCAACTCCAAGCTGTTCGAAAGCTGTAATTTTCCAATTAGGTTCTAATTCTTTAAACAATACTCCCAAGGTTGCACTCATAATCCCAGCACCTATTAGAACAACGTCTGATGTAGATGATTGATAACTCATTTTGGCTCACTCCCATTTATATAGTTCGAATTCTCGTTTAAACAGAGTTCAGTATTATAAGACCATAAGCTCCGTTTTCGAAAGCAAGTGGAACTAGCTTTCGAAAACGGAGCCAAACTGTTGGTTCCAGCACTTATGGAAATATGAAAGGTAATTATGAAACTCGTATAATAACATCCTCTATAAATCTTATACTTAGAATATATGTGCTCCGATTATCGTAATGAATAATACGACAAAACCAGCAATTGCTTCACTAGTGGTATATGTTTTCAAACCACCCTTAACAGTTAATCCAGCAATTTTGGTTGAAATCCAGAATCCACTGTCATTTACATGCCCAAGCATTAATCCACCTGAGAGAGAAGCCATGGCAACCCAAACCGGATGAATATCGACACCTGTTGCAACTCCAGCCATAATAGTCATTGTAGTAATACCGGCTACTGTACCTGAACCGGTGATTGTCCTAAACATAACACCCATAAAAAATGCTACCAAAATAATACTTATGGTGGACTGGGCATCGCTTACAAAAATATTTACAATAGCCTGATCAATGCCAGTGTTTTCGATAATTTTACCGAAAGCTCCACCAGCCCCGGTAATTAACAATACGATACCTGTTGCCTGCATTGCTTCTGAAGAGGAATTATCTCTTTCTTCTTTGCTAAGCGATTTGGCTGCGATAAAGTAAGCTGCTAATGTACCGATTAGTAATGCAATAATCCGATGACTAAAGAAGGCGATTACAGCAGGATTTTCATCATAGAAAACGCTTCCAACTGAACCTAAAATAATCATAATACTTGGTAAAATGATTGGAATTAAGGCCAGCAATGCAGATGGCGGATTTGATGGAACATCTATTCTTCCAAAAGTATTGTCCAATGACTCATCCTCGTCCTGCTCTTTATTCCAAAATCCTTTATCTAAAATAATGAAATATAGTTTGATCGTTACCATTGTAGCCACAAATCCAACTAATGTACCTATCAAAATCATAATTCCTAAGTCAAAATCCAATATACTTGCAGCAGCTAATGGATTTGGTGTTGGTGGCACCAGTGTATGTGCTACAGCCGCACCAATTATAATTGCCCCTACAGAGTATGGTAAAGGTTTATTTGCTTGTTTCCCCAATTGAATTGCTAATGGTACCAAGATGATAAAGGCAACATCAAAGAATACTGGTATTGCCAGGATGAACGAAGCTGCACCCAAGGCATATAAAGCCCATTTTTCGGACGTCCTGTTCAAAACTGCCGTCGCAATTGAGTAAGCACCACCGGAATCGGAAATAAGTTTACCCAATATAACTCCAAGGCCAATTGGAATACCCAATGCAGTCATTAATCCTCCAAAGCCTTCTGAAATACTAGTTAACGTTTCCACGAGTCCAAGTCCTGAAGCAATCCCCATAAATAAACTGGCAATAACTAACGTTACAGCAACATTAAATTTAAACTTCATTGCTAACGTTAAAATGATTACAAGTGATAAAAATAAGTATCCTATCAAAAAAATATCTTCACTCATATTCCTGTCTCCCCCTTGTTATTTTAATATTAAGAAATATATTTATCTACTTCCGGGCGATATAAGCTTACCTCGCCCTGGAAGTTGAAAATTTAAATTTTATAATTCTATTAATCTTTATTTACTTTTTGCAGATTTGCTTTTTTATTTAGACTTACACCAAAACCTGGACGGTCGCTTAATTTGACCTTACCGTTTTCTGGAATAATTTCATCCTCAAGTAATGGGTAATATTGCGGAACAACCTTATCTGCATTCGGGCTCATGACCAAATATTCTGCAAACGGACTGTTAGTCTTGGTAGTCACATAATGATAGCTGTACACCCCACTGCCATGAGGAATTACGTATTTTCCATAGCTTTCAGCCAAATTACCGATCTTTATTAGCTCAGTTAATCCACCACACCATCCAACATCCGGCTGGATAATATCCACGTCACTGAACTCCATTAACATTCTAAATCCGTAGCGTGTCGCTTCATGTTCTCCACCGGTAACCATCATGTTATTTGGTGCCCTTTTCTTCAAATCACGGTATGCCCAATAATCATCCGGGTTGAAGCATTCCTCAATCCATCTAAATCCAAGCTCTGATGATTTTTCCATTAATTTTTGTGCGTATGGCAAATCGAGTGACATCCAGCAATCCCACATAAGCCAGAAATCATCGCCAACACGTTCACGCATATCTGCTGCTTGTTCAATGTTTTTCCGTAACCCTTCTTCGCCATCAGCAGGACCATATACCAATGGAATTTTACCACCGATAAAGCCCATTTCTTTAGCCAAATCCGGGCGCGGTCCGGTTGCATAACATGAAATCTCATCTCGGACCTTTCCGCCAATCATGGCATATACGGGTTCTTGTCTGACTTTTCCAATTAAATCCCATAAAGCAAGATCAACTGCTGAAATCGCATTCATAACTACACCTTTTCGACCATAATACATTGTCGATCGATACATTTGGTCCCACATTTTTTCAACATTTTCCACTGGTTGTCCAACAATAAATCGATCTAGGTGATTCATGACTATCCATGCAGCCGGGTAGCCTCCGGTTGAAATTCCAACACCAACTTCTCCATTATCCGCTTCAACCTCGATTACTAATGTCTTTAAAGCATTAATCCCAAAACTGGTTCTTGTTTTTTTGTATTCAGGATAAATACTCATTGGTGTTGCAATTTGATTGACAATCCAATGTTCCTGTCCCTGATCGTGATAGTCACCGCCGCCACCACCTGCAACATATGCACGAATGTCTTTGATCTTTTGACCGGTCAACCCCATTATTCTACCTCCCTAAAATTCCTATTATTTATTAAGATCAAGGAAAATTTTACTGTTTTTAACTTTGCCTTCGATTAAATCCATGAAAGATTGCTGTCCATCTTCCAGCTTACGAACTTCTGTCCATCCATCTGGTGTAACCTTGGCATTGACAAGTAATTGAACTGCATCTTGGAAATCCTGTCTGGAATAACAGAAAGATCCTAATACCGTAATCTCACTTCTAATAAAGTCATTGATTGGTAAAGGTGTCTCATTAACTCCCAGTCCAACATTCATAATAACGCCACCAGGATTGATAACTTTAGCTGCCTGTGATCTAGTTGGCAGAAATCCGACGGCATCAATCAACACATCTATACCTTTATCACCAGCGATTTTCTCCAGTTCCTGTTCAAACCCATCCTCACCGTTATTCAAGGTGTGCTCAATACCAATTTCATTCAATGTTTGCAACCGTTCTTCATTAATATCAGCAACAATTACATGGTTTGCACCAAGTTCTTTTGCAACAAATGAACTTAATAAGCCGATAGCTCCTGCACCATAAATCAATACATTTGGTACAGTATGTAAAGCCAGCGCTCTTCTTACAGCTCTGAAACAGCAAGCTAATGGTTCTGCCAGTGTAGCAGCATAGGAGTCAATACTTTCTGGCACTTCAACAACAGCACTTGCGGGAACAGCAACATATTCCGCAAATGCACCTGAACGGTGAATTCCGATAATTTGTCTGTTTTCACATTGCGTTTCGTTACCTCGTACGCATTGTTTACAGCTTCCACAAGTTAATAGTGGATTTACGACAACCTTTGCGCCCTTCGTAACTCCATTAACTTCCTCGCCTAAACACTCAACATGTCCACTAAACTCATGACCCATTATGAGCGGTGGAACACGCAAACTATTATGTCCTAAGAAGCCCTCAATTTCGGAGCCGCAAATACCGGCGACATCCACTTTTACCAACACTTCATCCTTTGCCAGTTCGGGTACGGACCTTTCCTCTACATCCATTTGCTTTGGTCCATTCCATGATAGTACTTTCATCTGTTTTCCCCCTTCGTTGTTATCGAACTGGATTTTCCAGTACTCCAATATTCTCTATCTCAATTTTGCATGTATCACCCGATTTTAAAAATAATTGCGGATTACGGAAAACGCCTACCCCATGAGGTGTTCCGGTTGCAATGATATCCCCAGGTTCAAATGTGAAACCTTTTGACAGATATGAAATGATGAATGGAATATTAAATATTAAGTGTTTCGTATTTGAATCCTGCAGTCTTTCCCCATTCAAATCAAGTTTGATATCCAAATGATGCGGATCTTCAATATCCTCTTTTGTAACAATCACAGGACCAAGTGGTGCAAACGTATCATAGGATTTTCCTCTTACCCACTGTACATCTGCAAATTGTACATCCCTGGCACTGACATCATTAATGATTGTGTAACCAAAGACATGATCCATTGCATCTTCTTCAGGGATATTCCTACCTTTCTTCCCAATGACAACTGCAAGCTCTGCTTCATAATCCACCTGTTCTGATTCCTCAGGTAATTCAATCGCTTCACCAGGAGCTGTTAGACATGAAGCCCATTTTGAAAAAATCATCGGTTGTTTTGGTGGTTCCACATTCTGTTCAATACAATGGTCCATATAATTATTTCCTACACAAACTACTTTTCCTGGACGAGATACCGGATTCAATACCTTGACGTCCTCATAACGATAAACCGCTCCCGTTACTGTATCTGCGTTATCTTTTGCCCACTTCCAGACCTTGTTAATAACAGGCAATGTTTTATCATTATTAACCACCAATTCATCCAAATTATTTACTAATGAAACATTCTGATTGGTTGCTTCATTATATAAATCTACTAATTTCCCCAAGTCATATACATTTGTGTCTTCCTGAATACCAATTCTTTCTTGTTCCTTTAATTCGAATGTGAGTAATTTCATGTTTCCACTCCTTGTTAGTTAATATTAAATTTGATAACGTTTCCAAAAAGTTTTAATCAAGTGGTAGATTATCTAACTTTTAGTAGAATCTCCCCTTTTTTATTAGTTTATTATAGTAAACTTAGTTTTATTAAATGAACTATTTAATATAGTAACATAAGACAATTTATTGTCAAATAATTTTTAACCTTCTTCAACTTTGAAAACTTGGCTTATCGTTAAGACTTAATTGGGAAACCTTAGCTACGCTTATGCGCTCAATTTTTAGTGTTTTCTAACCAATAAAAAAATGCCATATACCATTCAATCAGGAATATGACATCATTAATACCTTCATTATTTTATCCTAAATAGCCGCTTATCTTAGATAGTTTGTTTGCTAATTCAATAATTTCTGTGGTTGCTATTTCTTTCTTCTTTATCCAACTCGTTTTCGGCATAGTAAAACTTATGCCATAAACAATTCTATTGCTATGATCATAAACAGGCGCTCCTACACAATAAAACCCCTCAGCACCCTCCTGTTCTTCAACCACATATCCATCTAATTTTGCCTTTTGTAACTGGTCCCATAACTGTTCAATATTTTCCACTGTATAGTCCGTTTTCTTTTTAAATGATTCATCTTTATAAATTTCTTTTAGTTCGTCAAATTCATACTGCGCCAACTGAATCTTTCCGATTGCGGAAGCGTACGCCGCAAATCGGGTTCCTGGATCTGTAACAAGTCTGACCGGTGAGCTTCCTTCTTCCCTACCGATATAAAAAACATCGCCACCCATTAGTTTGCCTAACTGAATATGTTCATCAACGATTTGGATTGCCTTTTTAGCCTCACTAGAAAACGTTTCCATAATATTGAATTGATTTAAATAAGTGGAACCGATAAATCCTAAAACTGAGCCCAGATTATATTTCTCATTCTGTCCTTTTTCGATCCAGCCTAACGTCTCCATTGTATTTAATAAAGAATACATAGAACTTTTATTTATTTCTAATCGATTTGATAAATCAATCAACCTTAACCCATCCGGATTCTTAGCAACTTGTTCAATAATCAGGTTTGCCCTTTCCAGCGCCGGCACCCAATACTTTTGCTTTACCAATTTCAACCACCGTTCCTTTATCAGTAAAATTTCAGTTTATAATAGTAAACTTACTTTATTATAACACACATAAATTAGCGACAATATTAAGGCAGATTTCGTGTCTCGTCTTTTTAATGAAACAGTTGGCAATTGCTGAAATAATTTTCAAATATAGATTTCTATGTTGTTCGTCTAATAGATTCCAAATGATGCTGCGTTTTAGGGGGTTGTTGCTTGTAATGGCTGCTGATTCCCATTAATCCAATACATCCAATCGTTCGAGGTGATAGGCACCCATAAATTCAAGAGAATGACTCTTATTTTCACGTTGTATTCACGGTGCCGAAGCAACTGCACAGGGTTATTTATCACAATAAAAAATTACTGTACGATATAATGTACAAAGCAGTCGCTGAGACTTTAATGGGGAATATCCGCAGACAGAAATATCTTGGCGCATAGATTGGCTTTTTTTCCGTTTTACACATATGGGAAAAATCTACACTATCATCCTCATATTAATTCAAAAAAATAAGCCGCCAGTTCCAGCAGCACTTCTCTAGCGCAGCCAAATCTAACAGCATATACTATAAAACTATTCTACTTTAAATATACGAAAAATAACTAGAGGTTACTAACGTGTTTAATAAATCAAACAATTACTTGGTTAATCTTTGAATCATATTTATCCAAAAGGGTTTTCCCTTCTTCACTGATATTAATTTTCCTTTTCCATAGGCCACCTTCATTCAAATATCCTTGTTTAATTAACTTGGATATAATAACAGAGGCTTTCAATGAATCCATTTTTTGTTCTTTTATATATTGGTTGAATGCTGCGATTCCAGAATCCACTTTTTGTAAAATGATTAAGTCAGCCATCGTTATCTTTTCTTCAAATTTGTCTCTTGAATCGGCGATTACTTTGACATGCTTTAAACCCGCCTTTGTTATATTAAAAGTATAAAATCCCGGACCAGTGTGCTTATCTCGATAAATCAATCTATTCTGGTCAAGACTTTCAATGAATTTGTTGCTGATTGAAGAATCTACACCAAGCATATCGGAAACTTCAGCCATTGTATTATAACCGTTAGAAATAAGTTTCAATACTTGTAATTCCTGTTCACTAGGTTTAAATGAACTGTCAACTGGTTCTTCATTTAGCTTCCACCCTATTTTTCCGTAATAGTTTGGTGTAGTCATCAAACTAACAGTAATGGTGGATACTACAGTTACAACTAAACCCACTACGCCTACGTGGGTGTATTGAGCAATTGAAAATATTCCTAATAAATCTAGTAAAGTAAATAGCGCTGTTATTCCGATTCCTAGTACAGCCCCATAAAAAGCTCCTTGCTTTGATGTACGTTTCCACCATATTCCTAAAAAGACTAATACAGAAGGTGGCCCTAACCAAGCTGTGGCGAATGCGAATAAATATAATGGCCCTCCAGGATAAAAGCACAGAAACCAAACTAATATCCCCAATCCTACTGTAATTAACTTGGAAGGTAAGGTAAGCTCTTCCGGTGTTGCCTTTGGTCTCATAAAGCGTTGATAAACATCTCTGACAGCTGTGCCAGAAGCACCTATTAATGCTGTTGTAGAAGTAGATATTGATGCTGCGAGTGAACCCATAAGAGCAAGTGCTGCTATAGCAATCGGTAAGCCCTGAAGAACTACCCCGAATGCGGCCATTGGTGAAACACTGCCGTTCGGAGCAAACATGTCAGAAAATGCAGAGCCTGCATATATCCCGGCAAATGTTAGAATTAGATAAGGAACAGTTGCCAATAGAATAGCGGCATAAATAAATGAACGTTTTGCAGTCTTTTCACTTCTTGTAGATGACACACGCAACCAGTAATAGTTATTACCCCATACTAAGAAGCAAGCAAACAGTATAGCAAATGTTAAAAGACTAGGATATTGTAAAGAAAAAATACTCAATTGCCCTCCAGTAAATCCATGAGCCCAATAACTTAAATCACTTGGCCAGTTATTACTAATGAAACTAGGTCCTCCGAACTCGATTAGTAGTGAAATTAGCATTGCTGGAAGTGCTATTAAACCAATGCACATTTGTACAAAGTCAGTTAATGTGACAGCCCAGAATCCACCGATATAAGTGAAAAACAAGAACAGGAAAAAGATTACAGAGAGTGTTGCGATCAAAGACCATCCCGTAAACCCATTAACTACAATCGCCATCGAAACAACATTATTAGCCATAATTCCAAGTAACCCTAAAATACTTGCTATAGTAACTAAAACTCGTGTTCTTGAATCAAACCTCATCTCAAGCCATTCAGGCAATGTATGTGCTCCCGACCTGCGAATATACGGTGCGAAGAAAACGCCATAAAGGGCTAATCCGCCAATAAGATATGCAAATCCGAAGCCATATGAACCCCAAAACCCGTACATAACTGCTAAACCTGGTCCTAATGTAATAATCGTACCAGCGAATCCAATTGCGGCAACTCCAAAGATATTAACAATTAAACCTACTTCTCTACCAGCTAGTAAATAGTCATTTGAATTGTTTACCCATTTTCTTGTAATCAACCCACCATATAATAGGACCATGAAAAAAATCGCAAAATAGATAATAAAGATCGTATTGAACCCCATTAGTATTCCCCCTATTCAATAATTGCTACTGGTCTTGCCCATCCAGCACTAGCTTGCTCAATTTTCACCGGAAAAACAGCCACCTTAAACCCGTGAGGCTTTGATATTTTATCGAGGTTAGCTAGTTTTTCTATCTGACAATATTCCTTTTCTTCCCCCACAAAGTGAGCAGCCCACAGCACTCCATCTCTTGGTTCCTTTTTATATTCTTCTGCTTGCAGATGGAAAGGTATGTCCCACCCCCAACCATCAATTCCCATGACTTTAATTCCACTATCGATCAACCATCGCGTTGCATCAGCAGACACACCAGCATGAGCATTAAAATAACCTTCTTCATAAATCTTTTTGTCTGCATCCGTCCGAATTAAGACAATATCATATGGCTTTAAAGAATAATCCATCTCAGTAAGTTTTTGTTTTAGATCGTTAGTCGTAATCTCGTACCCTGGTTCCTTATCATGAAAGTCAAATAAAACACCAGGTCTGTAAAACCAATCAAGTGGCATTTCATCAATTGTCCTTGCTCGTTTCCCTTCAGATGTCGGCCAATAGTGCCATGGTGCATCAACATGTGTACCTGTATGAGTATTTAGAGTTACCGTTTCAACCGCCCAAGCCTTCTTTTCTGGGAAGTCATTAGCCTCTAAACCAAACATGCTGGCAGCTTGCACTGCTCCTTGCTCATGTTTAGAATAATCAATCTTAGCAGGAAGTGGCTCCTTTACTTTCTCGCTTAGCGGGACACTTAAATCGATAATTTGGAAGTCACTCATTTGACAACCCCCACATGGTTTAGCCCTAAAATCTTCCGAGTTTCATTTACATCAGCAACTTCCCGCCCTAATTCACCTGAAATGCGCACGATCCTCTCAACAAATTGAGCGTTCGTTTTTGCTAATTCATCTTTCTTATAAAAGACGTTATCTTCCATCCCAACCCGTACATGACCACCTAGAACTATACCCAATGTATTCATAGCCAGTTGATGTTTTCCGATTCCTATTACGGACCAGGTTGAACCAGATGGAATGCTATCAACCAAATGAATTAAATTTTTTGGAGTTGCTGTCATGCCACCAGGTACTCCTAAAACAAATTGAAAATGAAAAGGCGGTTTAATAAGTCCTTTTTTCGCTAGCATTAAGGCATTGTTAATCATTCCAGTATCAAAAACCTCTATTTCTGGTTTAACATTATATTCGTTCATATTGTTAGATAATTTCTCTAAGAATGGTGGTGAATTGATAAAAACTGAAGGTCCAAAATTCATTGACCCAGCGTCCAATGATGCAAACTCAGGAGCTAATTCACAAACCTTTAGTCGTTCCTCTTCCTCTAAATTCAGTCCTCCCGAAGAAGTAAGATTGATTATGATGTCACACTTATCTTTAATTCGCTCTACTGTCTCCTGAAACTTCTCGAAGTCCATTGAAGGGTTACCCTTTTCATCCCTAACATGAATGTGTGCTATGGAGGCACCAGCATTATACGAATCAAACACTTCATTAGCTATTTCTTCAGGTGTTATCGGGAGATAAGGCGAGTTATCCCTTGTTGTGACTGCACCTGTTGTTGCTACAGTAATAATTAATTTTTCCATAAAGATCCTCCTTGTTTTAATATTCTTTGACTAAACTCCTGCCCTCTTTTTTGAAAGCCCTTTCATTTAATCTCAGAAATATTTCCAGCAAATCAAAAGTCTTTAATTAGATTTTCAAGATCCTGTCCATACTTCTTTTTCATCACCCCCTCGAAGTCGTGAAGTATCCGATTCACATAAATATCATGACGGATATAGTTACGGGTGGTAGATATTGTCACCGGATGACTAGAAACTACTGCATGGGGAGAATTGTTTAAGGACTGAAGTATAATCGCTTTCGACTGATCTGTCACAATAGAAAGTTCTCCTGTGTGTCGATGGGAAGCGATATCCCCCCCATAGTGTTTAAAGTTTCGCCAGAGTACATCTGTATTATTACCTTCATCAAACGTCAAGGTAACAATGCTGATTCCCCGGTTATAAGCTTCAGTTAGTGGGGCCTTCAAAGCATAAAGTTCTTCACACCAACAACTCATTACAATTTCAGATTCACAGTGTGCGATTGCTGATTCAACTGCTTCCATTGATGATGAGTAACCATGTATCACAAAAAGCTCGGTCCAATTGGTGTCACTCATCGAAGAAATATTTGTTAGTTCTTTCGAAAGAAAATCTACATTACCCGAAAACGCTTCTTTTTTTTGCTGCAGTAAATCCTTATAGGGTAATGGGCTATAACGGACTTTTTTACCTTTATCACCACCAGAAACCGTAAAAATAACGTCACGTTCTTGCATTTTACGAATCGTTTCATAAACCTTTGGTGTTGGCACACCAGATAACACGGCAATTGCATTCCCATTTGCTGGGTGGGAGCGTATGAGAGCTAAATAAATTTTAGCCTCATATTCTGTGAAACCTAGTTCTTTTAAACTGTCTATTATTTGTTGTATATTCAATACGATTCACCTCTGGAAATAGTATACTACTAGGGTAGTTATTTAGTCAATTGAAAATATTAAGAATATTTAATTTTTCAATTCAAAGTTAATTTACAATTCTTACCTTAGAGGCCAATTGCAACAAGAGATGAAAAAGCGCCTTCTCGCAAAAGAAAACGCTTTTTCTAGGGTATTTAATTAGATTCCATGCTTAGCAAAAAAGTGTTCGCGATTACACGTTTAACATTAAACTTGGAATTTTGCCGCTCACACCATGACCAAAAAAGAATCAGGAATTTCCTTGTATTCTTTTGTTCTTAGCAATTGTTCGAATTCTTCTAGCCCAAGCATAACCATGTCAGATTGTCTAGCTAACAACTACATGTATTTTTTTGCTACTTCTAATCCTAAAAAGTCCATAATTTTAACCGTATATTCGGATCGAATGATACAAAGGATTGATTAGCCCCAGAATTCTATAACAGTCTGAACTCTTTAAAATAATAATCATTTATAAAAGGGGTAATACCAGGTAAATGAACTAAACGTGCATGTTTCAAGATCTCCCAAGGAATATGATCAGTTGTAAGATGACTTCCGGCTGATTGCTGTCTGTTATATTAAACCTGGTTATTTCCTGCTCGCAAGCAGTTCTATAATATAGAGACCTGTCGAAGTGTTCATCCTAGAAAAGCTTCACCTGCGAAAAGTCTCCTTACTTCTCTTTTGCCCGCTAAAAAACTTATCGCTGACTCTGCAGACATACTGTCCAAAGCAGTTCTTGCTATCCCCCCTTTATCGTAAAACTTTATTTGCAGAATTTAATGGGTTAACCTGATGCCAGTATGGATAACCTTCAACATCCCCCGCCACTGACAGAGCATAAGCACCAACACGATTACCTAATTCTGCTGAATTTCGATAATCCCAACCACGAATTAGACCCGATAGAAAACCTGCAGCAAATCCATCCCCTGCTCCTGCGGTATCAATTATTTTTGAAACCTCAACACCAGGTATGTAATGCTGTTCATTTTGGGTTGCCATATAGGAACCTTTTTCACCTATTTTTACTACAACAACCTTTGTTTTCCCATGCAGCAAGGATTGTGATATTTGTTCAGGCGTATCTTTACCAGTTAAGGTTTGCCCTTCATCCAATCCAGCTAGAACAATATCACACTTTCCTGCTATATCTGTTAATACATTTGCCGCTTCCTTTTTCGACCATAGTTTAAGCCTAATATTTGGATCAAATACAACCACTTGTTTATTCTTTTTTGCAAGTTCAATTATTCGATAAATTGCCTGTTTACAAGATTCACTAAGGCCAGGAGTTATACCTGTCAAATGGATGAATCTAGCTTTTGAAATATACTCCTCATTTAGGTCCTTTGGCGATAGATTACTGGCAGCAGAAGATTTACGATAGTAATATATACTAGGATCTTGCCCCGGGTTCATCTCCTTAAAGAACAGACCTGTAGGGTTTTCTTGATCAAAAATAATATTTGAGGTATCTACCCCTTCACCACGTATAAAATTCCGAATATAATAACCAAATTCATCATTACCTAATCGACTTATCCAACCGGTTTTATGTCCAAGCCTTGATAGAGCAATAGCCACGTTTGATTCGGCTCCTCCAAGTGTCCTATTAAATCGATCAGAAAACCTTAAAGGTCCGGATGAAGTCGGGGTGAAAAGTACCATACTTTCACCTATTGTGACCAAATCCATAAGTAATCCCCCTTATACTCCAGAATAAGCCATAAATCCCCCATCAACTGGAACTGTTATGCCAGTTACAAATCTAGACATATTACTATCAGCAAGCCATAGTAATGTCCCTAATAAATCTTCCGGTTCACCAAATCTGTCCATTGGTGTATTTGAAATAATTTTAGTTGACCTTTCAGTTAAGGTTCCATCAGGATTCGTTAGAAGGTTTTTGTTTTGTTCTGTCAGAAAAAAACCTGGTGCAATAGCATTTACACGTATTCCGACATCCGCTAAATGAACCGCTAACCACTGGGTAATATTATTAATCCCTGCTTTCCCGGCACTATATGCAGGTACCTTTGTCATCGGTGATGGCGCACTCATCGATGAAATGTTAATCACTGTTGCTCCATTAAGATTAATCATGCCTTTTGCAAAAACCTGGGTTGGAATAATCGTACCCAATAAATTTAAATTTAGGACATGTTGAAATCCTTTTTCTGTTAAATCGAAAAACGTTTTAAGTTCTTTGTTTTTAAGATCATCTGGCTTAAGTGTTTCATTTGTCGTTGTTCCTTCCGGATGATTTCCTCCAGCACCGTTGACTAATATATCACAAGGTCCATATTTCTCCGTGATGGTTTTCTCGGCATTTTTCACATTTTCTGCATCTAACACATCACAAGCAATAGCCGTTGCCTCTCCACCATTACTTTTGATTTCCTCTGCTACTTTTTTTCCCTTTTCAATCGTTCGATTTAGCACAGCGACTTTAACACCCTGTCTGCCAAACTCTTTAGCCATTTCTCGGCAAAGAACACCACTTCCTCCTGTTATAACAGCAACTTTACCGTTTAAATTTTCATTGATGGGTAACATACTTTTTTCTCCCTTCTTATATTTACCAATGAGTCCCATATGCCTAATAAGTACATGGCACCAAGCGCACGGTCATATAGACCATATCCCGGTCTACATTCTTCATCCCAAATGTGCCTGCCGTGATCCGGTCTTACGTACCCTTTGAAATCCGCATCGTATAATTCAGTAACAATTCCCGGTATATCTAAACAACCATCTGCATTGTAATGTGAAGTTTCGATAAAATTGCCATTTTCATATCTTTTTAAGTTGCGAATGTGAACAAAGTGAATTCGACTAGAAAATATTCTTACCATATCGACAAGGTCATTTTCCGGATTCGCGCCAAGAGAGCCAGTACAGAAAGTTAGACCATTATAAGGACTATCTACTAATTTTAAAAATCTTTGTAAATTACTTTTGTTCGTAATGATACGTGGGAGGCCAAACACAGAAAATGGTGGATCATCCGGGTGAATAGCCATCTTGATATCAAGCTTTTCAGCCACAGGAATTACTTTTTCTAAAAAATAATGCAGATTATTCCAAAGGTCTTCCTCTGTTACTCCCTCATATTCCTTAAATAATTCTGTTAAATATTGTAACCTCTCTGGCTCCCAGCCCGGCATTGTGTAATCAGAGCTATGGGAAATCATTTTCGCTAGTTCCATAGGATTGGTGTCTTTAACTTTACTTTTTTCAAAAAAGAGTGCTGTGGAACCATCCTGGTGTTTCCCATAAAGATCTGTACGCACCCAATCGAAAACCGGCATAAAATTATAACAAATTACTTTAACACCAACACACGCAAGTCGCTCCATTGTCTTAATGTAATTATTGATATATTCATCCCTCGATGGTAATCCCAGCTTAATATCCTCGTGAATATTGACGCTTTCAACCACTTCTATGTTTAGTCCAGACTGACTTGCTTGCGATTCTACCTCCTGTATCCTGTGAAGAGGCCATTCCTGACCAGTTGGAATGTCATGAAGAGCCCAAACAACTCCCTTCACACCAGGTATCTGTTTTATATTGTTTAAAGGAACTCGGTCATTCCCTTCTCCAAACCACCGAAAAACCATCTCCATCGTTGTATGCACGTCCCTCTTTTAATGTTCAATATTTAAATAGTTACATATATTATTAAAGGAAATATCTTGCACCACTTTCCCATTCCATTCCATTTCATTTGGAATTTCTCCATTTTCTACCCAGTTACCAATTGTATTACATAAAATCCTTCTAAAATACTCATGCCTTGTATAGGAAAGTAAACTACGAGAATCTGTTAGCATTCCAACAAAATTAGTCAGGACACCTACATTTGCAAGAGTCTTAATTTGGTTTTCCATACCATCGCGATGGTCATTAAACCACCATGCTGTGCCAAATTGAATTTTTCCCGGCGTACCTTTTTGAAAGTTACCAGCCATAGATGCGATCATATAATTATCACGAGGATTTAGATTGTAAAGAATCGTCTTCGGCAATTGGTCACTTTCTTCCAATTGACTTAATAAATTTGCCAAATCATTCGCATACGTAAAGTCTGCTATTGAATCAAAGCCTGTATTCGGGCCAATTTCCTCTACCATCTTTTTGTTTGTATTTCTTAACCCTCCGATATGGAGCTGCATAGCCCACTCTTTTTCAGCATAGAACTTTCCTAATTGAATCAGGACATCCGTTTTATATTGGATTGCTTGTTCTTCACTTATCGTCTCACCTCTTAATGCCTTTTTGAAGATAGCGTTGATTTCTTCCTTAGAAGCTTCACGATAAAAAGAAGAATCTAGACCATGATCAGCTAACCTGCAGCCAACTTCATGAAAATAGTCAATTCTGGACTTAAGTGCATCTAAAAATTCATGAAAACTTTTAATTCTATGTTCCGAAACTTTTTCTAATTGGCTTACCCAATCAGAAAAAGAATGTAAATGGATGTTTAAAGCCCCGTCTGGCCGAAAAGTTGGTAAAACCTTAACATCAAAGGTATGGTCATCTTTAATTTTTTGATGATACTTTAAATCATCTAAAGGGTCATCTGTTGTACAGATACCTTTAACATTAAAATTACTGATTAATCCTCTAGCACTAAAACTTTCTTTCTGAATTATTTCATTACACTTTCCCCATATTATTTCAGCATTCTCAGCATTAAGATTGTCATAAATACCAAAGCACCTTTGTAGTTCTAAATACGTCCAATGGAAAAGCGGATTGCCCATTAAATTTGGTACAGTTTCCGCCCATTTCACGAACTTTTCTTTATCACTTTTATTCCCTGTTATATATTCTTCAGCTATTCCATTTGCTCTTAATACTCTCCACTTATAGTGATCTTCACCTAGCCAGGCCTCGGTAATAGTAGAAAACTGCTTATCTTCTGCAATTTCTTTAGCAGTAAGATGGCAGTGATAATCAAAAATCGGCATATTCTTGGCATACTCGTGATAGAGTATTTTTGCTGTTTCGGTTTCTAATAAAAAATCGGCACCCAAAAAATTCCTCACAAAAACCCTCCTAGCCTCTAGTCAAGGCCTAATTATGAATTGGCTAAATCATAAAGTGAATGGACAAAACCTAGAGGTTAATCCATTAAGAGGCCACCGTTCACTTCTATGATTTCGCCTGTAATGTAATTGGCATAATTAGATGCTAAATACATTGCTGCACCAGCTATTTCTTCTGGCTCTCCCTCTCTTTTCATTGGAACCTGACTTGCCATTTTTTCACGCATTTCTTTTGTACTATATTTATCATGGAATGGTGTGCGTATAATTCCAGGAGCTATCCCGTTAACGTAAATATTGTCGTCAACTACTTCCTTTGCAAGGCCTCTGGTAAACGTTGATACAGCCGCTTTAGCCGATGCGTATGCGACGGCGCCACCGCCACCACCATTTCTAGCAGCTATTGATGTGATATTAATAATTCTTCCTTTACGCTGCTCTTTCATAATGGGCAAAACAGATTGTGTTACATTTAAAACAGAATTCACATTTATATCAAAGATTTTCTTCCATGATTCCATATCTATGGACGCTATTTCGCTTCGTTTTACCATCGTTCCGGCATTGTTTATTAAAACATCAATTCTATCAAAATGAGCCTTAATCTCTGATACCATCGACTCGACTTGGTCACGGTCCGTTACATCACCTTTAACAAGTAAGGCTTTATTTCCCTTAGCTCGAATGGTATTTAGTACTTGTTCTGCCTTTTCAATGTTAGAATTTCCATGCACAACAACCTTCGCACCATGTCCAGCAAAAGCTAATGCTATAGAACGGCCAATTCCCGTACTACTTCCTGTAACCCAGACAACTTGATTTTCAAAAGTAAACAATTACTTCAACCTCCCTCATATGTCACTGTTATAAATTATAAGTACCTATCAAAATATGCTAGGCAAAAATAGCGAAACCTCCGGAACAAATGTTAACAATAAAACCAGGATAACAACTCCTACAAAAAACGGTAAGGACTCTTTCACATAATCTTCAATGGGAACGTCTGTTAAGGAACAGACTGTATACATCGTTACACCAACTGGTGGGGTCATTCCTCCAAAAGTTACAATTGTCATCATTAAGATACCAAAGTGAACTGGGTCTACCCCAATCTGTTCAATAATAGGTAAAAATATTGGCGTAAGTAATAGTACTAATACAGTTGACTCAATAAACATACCTGCTATCAAAAGGAAGAGTAAAATTAACAAAAGCAATAATGTCGAATTACTCGTCACCCCTAATAAAAAGTCCGCTGCGCTTTGGGGAAGTCTCTCATATGTAATAAGATATCCTAACATGGCAGAAGTCGATATAATTAATAGGATTGTCGCATTATCCACTACTGATTGTGATATAGAGGCTTTCAAACTTTTCCAATCTAGTTCTTTAAAAACAAATATACCAATAAAGAGAGCATATACTACCGCAAATGCACCTGCTTCAGAGGCCGTGAAAATACCAAATCGAATTCCCACAACTAATATAACCGGAAATAATAATGCCCAAATACTTTCTTTGAAAGATACAAATATTTCCTTGAGTGATGACCTCTTTGTTATTGTTTCCTGATCATATTTCCTTTTTTTCGCAATGATATAAGTTACAATCATTAAAAAACTCATCATCAAAATACCAGGGATAATTCCTGCTAAAAATAAACTACCTATTGATACTTCCCCCACGTAACCATATAGAATTAAACCAATACTAGGCGGTATGGTTGCAGTAATTAAAGAACTGACAGCGATTACACTCGCAGAAAAACCTCCCGAATAACCTCGCTTAATCATTGGGGACCCCAACACCCTACTTTGCATAGCAGCATCAGCATTCGCTGATCCTGAAATCCCCCCCATAATGGTACTTAAAACAATGGACACATGGGCCAAACTTCCAACAATGTGACCAATTAGCGCATTAGCAAACCGTATAAGGCGATTCGTTATCCCTGAGGAATTCATAAGGTTTCCGGCTAGAATAAAAAACGGTACGGCTAGCAGCGGAAAAGATTGTGTTCCAGCCACCATGCGCTGAGAGGCAATCTCAAATGGCAGGCCTGGTTCAAATGCAAATAAGGACAAGCTGGCTATACCAATAGCGAATGCTACTGGCATATTAAGAAATAGCAGTACAAAAAATATTATCGCTACCATTAACATGCATTCCACCTCCTTCACTTGAAAAATAAAGTCTGACTTCTTATTAGGAAATTATTTTAAATGCTTTTATGTTTTCATAGATTTTCGCTAGTGCTGTAAAAGACATCAATAGGCATCCAATAGGCACTGCAATCGTGATGAATGAGTAACTTATTGAAAGAGAATTGATTTGCCTTATATCATTTTCAAAACTAAGCATAAATCCATATCTACACAAAAACACTAAAAAGCCTATAATAAATACCAGCATTATGATCTCCAGTACAACTTGTGCTTTTTTTGGAAGTTTCTTCACAAAAAAGTCAACACCTATATGTCTATTTTCTCTTAGAGAACGGTTTGCCCCCAGAAATATCGCCCATACAAATAACAACTGGGCAATATCAACAGACCATGCGATGGGGCTCCCAGCCCATCGCATGATTGAAGCAATAAAAACAAAAAGCACAACTGTCATTAATAAAAGACTAGACATAAAATTTTCTACTTTGATATAAGTATTAATTACTTTTTTCAAGGATATCACTCACTTATTTCCCTAGAGTTTTATTAATTTTTTCACGAAGCTCTGTATAACCGTCAAATTCCTCATATACAGCATTCGTTTTCTCTTTAAAAGGGGCTACATCCACCTCATTAACCGTAACACCTTCATCAATTAACTTTTGTTCATATTCTTCTAATGATTTTACTGTATTTTCAGATGCAATTTCACCTTGTTTTTGTGCCTCTTCATAAATAACCTTTTGATAATCACTTGGTAAATTTGACATCCAATCTGCGCCAGCAACTATTCCAGTTATTAATTGAAAATGTCTTGTTTTCGTTAAATAATCAACAACCTCATGTAGGTTTGCCCCATAAGTAGCAGGGTGCTGAGCTTCAGCGGCATCAATAACCCCTTGCTGTAAAGCTGGGTAAACCTCTGTCCAAGCAATACCAGCTGGACTCATGCCAAGTGACTCCATTGTAGCTAAGGCAACAGGTGATCCCATTGTACGAATTTTTAATCCCTCTAAATCATCTGGTGTTTCAATTGGCTCATTTGTTAACATATGTCTTTCACCCTGGTACCAGTTAAATGAAAGTATTTGTAAATTGTGATCTGTTGCCAAATTTTCTGACCATCCATTAAATAAATCTGATTGGGCAACCTTGTTCGCCTCGTCAAAATTGTCTACGATATAAGGCGCTGTTAAAATTCCGATTTCAGGAACCATATCTGCTAAACGACCAGAGTCTACTAGCACTGCCACATTTGCACCAGTTTTAGCTTGCTCGATAATATCATTGTCTGCCCCTAAGGAACCGCTTCCAAAAATTTCGATCGTAACTTTTCCATCTGTTCTTTCTTTAACCGACTCGCTAAAATCCTTTAGACCTTCATATATCGGATCTCCATCTGTAAGTGCAGTTCCTAATTTAAGTGTGTAAGATTCCCCTTCACTTCCACTATCTCCGCTCGCTTCATCTCCGCAAGCGCTTACAAAAGTCAATAATAAAACAGACAGAATAGCTACTAACATTTTAGATTTCATAAGAAAATACCTCCTATTAATTTTTAATAATATAAAGCTATCAATCCTATAATCTTTCACGAACACCAATGACTAACCATGTATTAGTTGAAATAGTCAGGGAATTCCTGTTTTAATTTCCCCTGTTCGAACGTCAATTTCCTTAAATGATTTTCCATGACTTGGTGAGCAATTTCAGCCTCTTGCTTCCTAATCGCATCAATAATTTTTTCATGGTGTGATAATATTAAATCCCAATCATGATTCATTGTAAGACTGAGCATACGGATTCTGTTTAGATGAGCGTTCATCTGTTGGATAATTGCCCAGATCCGTTCCTTTCCTGCCCCCATAATAATCGTTTTATGGAAACTTTCATCGAGCTCATATAATTTTGTATAATCTTTATTCTTAACAGCTTCTTTTTGGAGAATAAAATTACTTTCCAATTCTTTTAAATTGTGATTTTCAAAGTTTTGACTTGCGACTTTTACTGCAGCTTTTTCTAGATGTTCCCTAATAAACCTTGCTTCTTCCATGTGATTAAGGTCTATTAATGAAACAAATGTCCCTTTCTGTGGATATACTTCCAGTAGTTCTTCTTGGGCAAGTTTCATAAATCCTTCCCTTACTGGAGTTCGGCTCACCTCTAACATCTCTGAAATTTCCTTTTCAGAAATGCTTCGGCCAGGGCTCAATTCAAGCATAATAATTTTTTTCCGTATCGTTTCATAAACATAATCCCTTGTTGAGTAACGATTAATCTGTTTTTGATGATTTAACATTTCACCTCCCCCTTTCCATTTTTAATAGGCTAAAAATAGTGTACCATAATAGTATACTTGTATGGTAGTATATTTCTAAATTTTTTGCAAATTGATTTTTTTCTAAAGTTTTAAATTTTTAAGAACCTAAACACTAATTCCATTTAAAGGTGCTTTGTGGTTTTAGCAAGTAGGTATAATTATATCCCTGAAATTTAAGCGTATTAATAGACTCACAATTAGTCATTGAATTTAATAAAAATTACCCACAAAGTGAGGTAATTCAATGAAAGCTGCATTAATCTATGGTGAAAAGACGAATTGAGGACGTAGATATACCAAAGGCAAGTATCGGGGGCAGAAACCATTGTTCCAACGCGGCGGGGGTCTGACCCCAATGACGCCTAGTACATCTTGAAAATCTTTGTCATAAGAGGGAATAAAATCTTCTATCATTGAAGCGGAGCGAATGATACATTATCCTCCACTGGTACAGGCTCTATGTGTAAAATTCGATTGTTTTTTTAAAATGTGTCTACTACTATTTTCCTATTTCTAATGGAATCTATTAAAAATATGTAGAATCATGCTATAATTAACGCACTTTATATGGAAGGGAGTATTGAAAAATTTGAACAACAAGAAATTATTCATGTCGGTAACTGCAAGTGCGTTTATAGCCTCAGCATTTGTCGGTGCAGAAGATGCAGATGCAGCATCGTATAAGGTGAAAAGCGGTGACTCATTGTGGGCGATAGCAACTAAATACGATGTTAGTGTCGGACAGCTTAGATCATGGAACAGTCTATCAGGAAACATTATTTTCCCAAATCAGTTAATCGAAACATCCAAATCTACTACTACATCAAACTCTAATTCTACTAATCAGACAACGAAATCTACTACATATACCGTTAAGAGTGGTGACACACTGAGCGGCATCGCAAGCAAACATAATATTTCTCTAGCTAAATTAATGAAATGGAACGATTTGGATACAACGCTGATTTATCCTGGGAACGAGTTTGTGGTTTCTAAGGGTGGGGCCGGTAATAGCGGGCAGCCTGAAGTGAGCCCTGCACCGGATAAGGAAGTTGCATCATCGAAAGTGTACACCGTTAAGTCAGGAGACAGCTTGTCTGCGATTGGTTCGCGCAATGGTGTTAGTGTTGCTCAGTTGAAGAAGTGGAACGGGCTGAGTTCAGACTTGATATTGATTGGTCAGAAGCTGAATATTGGCGGGAAGTCGACTACTGATGATGGAGGCGATACGAGTGCGCCTACTGCTGATGTTGACTATAACGTTAATAAATTGATAAGCGGTGCTAAGAGTGTAAACGGTGCAGGCTACGCATGGGGTGGCGAGTCACCAAGCGGCTTTGATTGCAGCGGATTTATTTATTATGCGTATAGTGAGGCAGGAAAAGACCTAAGCCGACTATCGACTGAAGGCTACTACAACCGCTCATTCTATATTAATAAACCACAAGTAGGCGATCTCGTATTCTTCGAGAACACCTATAAGTCCGGGATATCACATATGGGAATCTATCTAGGTAACAACGAATTCATCCACGCCGGCTCAAGTGGCGTGAAGATTACTAGTTTGGATAACTCTTACTGGAGCAAGCACTTCGATGGGTTTAAGCGGTTTTACTAGGTTTTAAGTGTGAAGGAGAACATCCAGCTGATGCTGGATGTTTTTTTAATGGCGATTGCACGAGGTTGGTTGCTATCCCAAAGTTTTGTGCTATAGTCATTCGGTATAATGTTAATATTTTCTAATTATTGTCGATATAACAAATAATAAATGGTACAATTAGACAAGAAATACCCTATTACAAAGATTCTAATATAAATCTAAGACCTAAATTACTTCATGCTATTATATTCTAGCTCAAGTTTCTAGCTTTGGATTGTGATTTGGCAATTAAGGAGATGTTGTATAATAGATACCCATGCCGAGTATACAGATGAGCTGTTACGAAATATTGAAAATAAGAAAGACAAAATGATAAAGATAGCCCAAACTTACGGTCTAACAGCAAGAGAAACATTAAAATATAGTCAAGAATTAGATGAGTTAATAACTAAGTACCAATATATGCAAGAATACTAGAGATAAGGGGAACATTCAGCAGGTGCTGGATGTTTTTTTATTTACTGGGAAGGTAATTTTCTGCTTTAGCAGAAAATATCCTATTGAATTGATTAGATAAAGTAGAAGATTTTCGGCAGATGCCGAAAATCACCCTTCAACTGTACGGCAGCTGTCACTCTATCTATATTGAGATCTGCTTGGGGAAGGCTTACTCGGACGGGGCTGTTTTTTGCGCGAGTTTGCGGGCTTGCTCGCTCGAGTTTGGGGGTTGCTCGCTCGAGTTTGAGTGTTGCTCGCTCGAGTTTTGGGGGTGCTCGCTCGAGTTTGGGGGCTACTCGCTCGAGTTTGAGGGCTGCTCGCTCGAGTTTGGGGGCTGCTCGCTCGAGTTTGGTGTTGCTCGCTCGAGTCTGAGGGCTGCTCGCTCGAGTTTGCGCGACAGCAGCAATTTTCTGCTCCAAATAAAAAAGCGCCCACATGGACGCGTGATTATCCTAGTTCTGGATAGAAGAGTACTTTGACATATGATCCTTTGCGGTTAATCAGGTTGTCAAAGGTTTCTGGCCCTTCCTGCAAGTTCAGGCGGTGGGAGATCATTGGTTTGACGTTAATTTGTCCTGTGCTCATGTAGTGGACGGATGAACTCCATTCTTTTCCGGGGAACGGCGAGGATAGCGCATTCCAGGATCCGAGCACGTTTAGTTCATTTCGGACGATGCGCTCAAAATAAAAGCGTTCGATATTAATGTCGGCATATGGGATACCCATAAAGACGACTTCTCCGCCTTTTTTTGGCAGGGCGAATACTTGGGCCGATGTGATTGGAGATCCTGCTGATTCGACAGCGAGGTCAACCCCTTTACCGTTTGTATGTGCTTCGATTTGTTCATGTGCTGGTTTCTCCAATGAATTGATTAGCACATCCGCACCGACTTCTTTGGCAACTTCAAGCTTCGTGTCATCGATATCAATTGCATAGACTTTCTTTGCACCGAATATTTTTGCCCATTGGACGGCGAGCAATCCGATACTGCCACAACCCATGATGGCCACTTCGGCTCCTGGCTGGATGCTTGTGCGGTAAAATCCATGCGCTACGACGGATGATGGTTCTACCAGTGCTGCTGTATCGTAGTCCACATTATCTGGAATTGGTACAATATTTTCCTCTGGCAGTTTTACAAATTCTGCATATGAACCTGGTACGCGCGCGCCAATGACATGCAATTTCTCACAGCGTGATGGTTCTCCTTTTTGGCAACTTTCACATTCGCCGCAATAAAAAGCAGGACAGCCGGACACTCGGTCACCTGGTTTAACGTTTTTCACACCTGCGCCAACGGCTGTGACTTCGCCTGAAAACTCATGGCCGAATGTCATGCCTTCAACATATGGTCCCAATTTTTTGTAGCGTGAAATATCGGAACCGCATATCCCAACAGCCTTCACCTTAATAATCACGTCATCTGCTTGTTCAATGACTGGTTTTGCTGATTCTTCAAAACGGATATCCTGTTCATCATAAAGATTAAGGGATCTCATTTCTATCACCCTTTCTAGTTGTGATTAGTTAGCTGTTTCTTCTGTCTTTTTTTTACTGGACAAGATTTTATATAATGCAAATCCTACAATGATTGTATTGAAATAGATTTGATAGTCGAGGTAAAAATCACTTATTCCGCGTAAAGGTCCAAGCATAACTTCCAACATTGCGTCGACCATTTTTAACCCTCTTTTCTAATGGGATCAATCGGGCTTTGATACCCGATCGTCCACTGATTAATAGTTAGCATTTGATGTTCCACCAGTAACAATTGCTATGGCACCACTTGCTCCGATGCGGTCTGCACCTGCTTCGACAATTGCTATTGCATCGTCGTAGGTGCGAACACCACCAGCAGCTTTCACACCGAAATCCGGTCCGACAACAGAACGTAATAGTTTCACATCTTCAACAGTAGCACCGCCACCATTAAAGCCTGTTGCCGTTTTGACAAAGTCTGCACCTGCTTCGACAATCAGCTTGGCAGCCTTGACTTTCTCGTTTTCCGTTAACAGTGCTGTCTCAATGATTACTTTCGTTGTCAGGCCTTTAGATGCGTTAACTACTTCAGCAATATCCTGTCTTACAACATCATATTCCTGTGACTTCAGTGCACCTAAATTGATCAGCATATCAATCTCTTCAGTACCGTTTTCAATCGCTTCTTTTGTCTCGGCAACTTTTGTCTTCGTTGTAGCACCGCCTAATGAGAAGCCAATTGGTACACCCACTTTAATGTTGTGTGGTGACAATAGCTCATAAGCATATGGCACATAGTACGGATTGACGAATACTGTCTTAAATCCATATTCAATCGTTTCCTGGCAAAAAGCCTTAATATCTGCCCTACTCACGGTTGGGTTCAGCAGTGTATAGTCAATAATATCGGTCAGTTTTTGTTTATCCATTTTCCAGCTCACTTCCCATGTTTAATCAACAGGTGTCAGTAATACTTTGATTGCATCCCCGTCTTTGATGGCTTTATAAGCTTCATCCCATTGGGTAATATCAAATTCATGTGTGATCATATCCGTTGCATTAACAGACCCATTATTGATCAGTTCCAGGGATGGCTCCCAGTCTGCCGGTTTCTGACTTCTGCTGCCGACAACCCGGATTTCTTTTTGAATGACTTTTTCCATATCGAATTGGATTTCTGACGCTGGGAAAATACCAACTTGTGCGTATTGCCCTTTTTTGCGCAGCAGATCAAGTCCTTGTTTTGCTGCTGGAATTGCACCAGAGCATTCAAACACAACATCTGCGCCGTAGCCATTTGTCAGGCTGTTAACCACTTCTTTGACATCCTGTTTTTGAATATTAACAACGTTGTCGATGCCAAGCTCTTCTGCTTTATCGAGGCGAACCTGGTCATTTGTTAAGCCGGTAATAATAACTTTTGCACCGCGGCTTTTGGCAACCTGTGCCGTAAATAGCCCGATCGGTCCTGGACCAATAACAACAACGATGTCCCCTTCGTTAACATCTGTTTTGTAAACTGCGTGATGCGTACATGCCAATGGTTCGGTCATAGCAGCATCCTCGTATGAAACATTTTCTGGCAAATGATGCAGGCTGTCTTTACGGGCAACCAAATATTTGGCAAAGCCGCCATCCTGCTGTGTTCCAAGTCCTTTACGATGATTACAGAGATTGTAGTCGCCGGCTTGGCAATACTCGCATTCGCCGCAAATGTAGAATGTTGTTTCTGATGTGACACGGTCACCTGGTTTGAACTCTGTAACGCCTTCTCCAACGTCAACAACTTCTCCGGAAAATTCATGTCCTAATGTAACAGGGACTGCAACTTTGTAATGACCTTCGTACGTGTGGATATCGGAACCGCAAATACCTGCATATTTGACTTTGATTTTGACTTGATCTTTGCCAGCTTGCGGTTCTGGTTTTTCCTGAATTTCCAGGTTTCCAAATCCATGTTCTCTTTTGACTAAAGCTTTCATTGATGACTCCTCCTATCATGTTCGATTACAGTGGCTGTTTTATGTTTTGTTGATTTATGCTTTGATTTAGATATGAACTGCGTCATAGACTTAGGGTGATTGATTAGTCTAGTGTAGTTCTCTGACCATGCAGCTGGAATATATGGCTTAATATAAATGAGCACAATCCAGCGCAGTGTATTTCCGGAGCGACAGTCTATGACGCAGTTTAGTTTTTCAACAACAAACATTCAAAAAACAGCCAACACATTTAATGGTAAGTTTAGAGGAACAATTTAGTTAAATAGTGCAAAGAATTTCCAAATAATCCAGTTCACCAGGTTACCACCTTGGTCGATACTTGAGATTTTGGCTGATCCTTCAGGCATTTCAAATTGTGCATTTTGTGCCATTTCCGTAAAGATTGGTGCAATATCTGTTGCCATATAAAGTGATAATGCAATCATAATCGTACCAACAATTACCGAGTGCACAATGTTACCTCTTGCTGCACCGACGATGAATGCGACAACAAATGGAATTGTAGCCAAGTCACCAAACGGTAATAATGCGTTACCAGGAAGGATAACTGCTAGCAATACTGTAATTGGAACAAGAATTAATGCTGTTGCAATAACAGAAGGATGTCCAAGTAATACTGCTGCGTCAAGTCCAATATGGATTTCTTTATCACCAAAGTGTTTATTCAACCACTCACGTGCAGATTCTGATACAGGCATTAGCCCTTCCATCAGGATCTTAACCATTTTCGGCATTAACACCATAACGGCTGCCATTGACATACCAATGTCAATAACGTCACCGACACTGTATCCTGCTAATGCACCAATTGCTGCACCTAGGAACAGTCCGATAAAGATTGATTCACCAAAAATACCAAATCGTTTTTGAATCGTGTCCGGGTCAGCATTCAAATTTTTCAGACCAGGAACTTTTTGAAGTAATTTTACTAACCAGATTCCTGGTGCATAAGAGATTGTACTTCCTGTTGCAATCGACACACCTGGTAGCTCATAGAAATCACTAACCATAGGTGCTGTCCAGTCAGCAACTTTCAGTGTTACTATTTGGAAAATCACCGCAGCGATTAGTCCTTGAATGATACTGCCTGAAATTGTGTAAACAAGTGCTGCCATAAACGTGTAGTGCCAGAAGTTCCAAATATCAACGTTCATAGTTTTTGTTGTTTTGGTTAATAGCATGGCAACGTTTACAATCAGGCCAAGTGGTATGATAAATGCTGCTACTGTAGATGCCCAAGCGATGGATGATGTAGCAGGCCACCCAACATCAATGACGTTCAATTCAACTCCGAGCCGATCAACCATTCCTTGTGCAGCTGGTCCCAAGTTATTAACCAGCAAATCAACGACTAGGAAGATACCGACAAATGCTACCCCTATTGTTAGACCGGATCGGAATGCTTTACCTGGCTTCTGCCCGAATAATAGACCTAATAAGAATATAACAACAGGTAAAATAACGGTAGCTCCAAGATCCAAAAAGGCTTGAATAAAATCAACAAAACCTTGCATTGTTCTTCCTCCTCATACTGTGATGTGAATCTCGATTTCTTTTGATACAAGAAACCGAGATTGTCAGTTTATTATTTTTGCAGTTCTTCTAAGATTTGTTTCTTTGTATCTTCTGTCCCAATACCTGTTAGGAATGAGCGAGCATTAATGACTGGGAATGGATATTCCTTTTTAGTCATTGCTGTTGTTACGAGTAAGTCAGCTGTATCAATATAGCTGTTTACTTCTGCAATTTTGATTTGTCTGATGTCCAAGCTAAGACCATGTTCTTTTTCCATATCCTCGATTGCTCCATTAACAACTGTTGATGTTGCAATACCAGCGCCACATGCTACTAATACTTGTTTCTTTTTCAATTCGACTCACCTCCTTTAAGAGCTGCTAAATCTAACTTAGCCTCCAGTAATTGTTTGATTTCAGTTTTATCTGCTGAATTAACCAGCTGCTGCAATGTTTCCTGATTCTGGAAAACCTGCATCAATTTCTGCAGCAATGATAGCTGTGAATGGGCCTCATCCATTGCCAGCATAAAGACAACCTTGACTGGTGTTGTTTCACTGTCATCGCCACCCATCACACAAAAATCAATCGGGTCTTTTAAAATACCGACACTGATTGTTTTTTGGTTAACATGTTCCACATCTGTATGTGGAATGGCGACTGACACTTCACCAGTTGGCAGGCCAGTGGCAAATTCACCTTCTCTGGCAATAATTGCATCCGTAAAACTTGCTTTTACTAGCTGTTTATCTGCCAGATTCTGACCCATTTTTGCTAAAATAGCTTCCTTTGAATCGCCTTCTACATTTAATAGAATGACAGATTCATCAAAATATAATTCGCCCAATTTCGACACTCCTTTTCTATGCTGATACGGACCACTTGCTCAATCTTTCGAATAAGATTGTATAATGGCATGGATGGCTTCTTTCGTTTGAGCATTAATCAGCTGATTGCGGTCCTGCTGTGATCCAGAAAGTTCCATTAGCTGCATAAGCGCATGTAAGTGCTGTTGTTTATCAACCGCCGCAATAACAATAATTAAATGAATGTTGTAATCTGATGAAAACGTAACGCCTTCTTCTAACCTCAATAAGCTCATTCCAACTTTGTTGACCCCGTCCTCAGGTGATGCATGCGGAATCGCTATATTCGGTCCGATCACAATGTATGGATCTTCATTTGAATAGCGAAGCATGGCGTCTACATATTCCGGGGTGACCGCGCCTCTTTCAACCAGCGGCTGTGCACTCAGGCGGACCGCTTCTTCCCAGGATTCAGCGCTTTTTTTCAATGTAATGGTGCCAGGTTTAATTAGCTCATCCAAGTTCCTCGTTTTACGGACCGTATTCTGGCTAATCGATGAATCATCATCCCTTTTTACATAGCGTTGTAATTCCTCAGCTAATGCTTGTTCATTTTCAATCGATGAATGATTGCGAATAATCGCCATCAGCTCTTCGACATTCAGATCATGCGGCAAATAGCCATGCAGCTCAAGCATTACCTGCTTCCGAAGGCGTTTCTTTTCCTCACGTCCAAGAAATGCCTTTGCAATAAATAATTTTTTATCCGTTTCCAAAAATGTCGGTGCAAACACAATGTCATAATCCAATTTATAATTCAGGAACTCACGAACTGACAGTGAGTCGAGAAAGACAAACTCTGGAAAAAGTTCACTTAACTCGTTAAACATCAGTCTTGATACCGATACACCCTGCGGACAAACAACAATTGCTTTTGTCTTCTTCTCAATGCTTTCCCCTTGGCGTTTCATCCAGCCACCGATCAGCATCGTGATATACGCGATTTCACTATCAGGAATGGGGCTGCCAACCAAATTTGCCAATGGTCCTGTTGACCGTTTAACCAAATGGTGCAACTCCTTAAATTCTTTACTTAATGAACCCTCAAGCGAAATCGTTTCTGACAGCTGATACTTAATACGGTAATAGGCTGGCTTGATATGCTGCAGCAATTTATCCAAAAGCAATCCACGATCCTGCAGATAAATACAAGCACTTTTTTCAAACAGACGCAGCATATTATCAATCACCGGAACCAGATTTGGAATGACATCTTCATCTGTCGGGAAGTCTGTCCTGTAAACATTTGTTGTCAATAAATGCAATGTGATGAACAAGCGCTCCTCCATTGGAATCTTGTCAGCTTCCTGGAAAATCTCTTCCGTCGCCTGATATTCCTTCGTATTGGAGAGTTCCTCATATTCAATGGAAAAAATATTGACAGCATGCCCCTGTTCAATCCTTCTCAGAATCAAAATAAGCACATATGGCATAGTCCCAAGCTTCTCATCCGTGAACTTCAGATCAAGCTTATTCTCAACATTTTCAATCCGCTCGTAATATTCAGCTACTTCCTGTTCATCAATCGAAGCCAGCTTCTTCAACTGTCGCTCTCCATCAGTCATGGACAGCATCTGGTACGTTGCATAAATGAGTAAATTGCGAATCTTGAACTCCTTGCCCTCAATCAAATACCCGAATTTTCGCGAATAACGAAGATTCAAATCATAATTATCCAGGAAAACCTGTGCATCCTTTAAATCACTAAGAACTGTATTCTTACTCACATCCAATTCAATTGAAAAGTGATTTAGCGATAATTCCTCTTCCGTGCTCAACAGCATCATGATAATGATTTGAACCCGCTGTTCACCAGTCAAAATCGCTGTATCCATTGGAACGCTTTCATTCTCGATACTATACATAGTAAAAACGGATTGATCGATAACAAAATATCCTTGTCTTGTTCTTTCAATACTCGGAAGGTCTTTACGCATTAGCCAATCATTAATTTTATTAATGCTGTAACCAAGCTGTCGACGCGTTAAATTATATTTCTTCTCAATCGCCAAACTCGTAACACCAGGGTTACTAATTAGTTCATCCAGGACTTTATTATCCCTCTCACTAAGTGGCACAATGTCTCCCCTCCCTCCGTTAAGTTAATTATATCACCGCACCAACGCATAAAGTATACGTTTTCAGCACAAGTGATTGAACAGTTGATGTACAACATTGTGATTTACATTTTCAAAACCAAGGTATTACATAGTTTGGGGTATGGTGGTGGGAATTATGTATTGGGGTTGATTCTGGGGTGGGGCGGTCGCTCGAGATTAGGGGTTGCTCGCTCGAGTTTGTGGCTGCTCGCTGGAGTTTGGGGCTGCTCGCTGGAGTTTGAGGGGTGCTCGCTCGAGTTTGGGCGCTGCTCGCTCGAGTATGGGAGCTGCTCGCTCGAGTTTAGAGGCTGCTCGCTCGAGTTTGGGGTGCGCTCGCTCGAGTTTCGGGCGCGCTCGCTCGAGTTTGGGGGCTGCTCGCTCGAGTTTGAGGGCTGCTCGCTCGAGTTTGGGGCTGCTCGCTGGAGTTTGAGGGGTGCTCGCTCGAGTTTGGGCGCTGCTCGCTCGAGTTTGGGGATGCTCGCTCGAGTTTGGGAGCTGCTCGCTCGAGCTTGGGTACTCAATTAAATAGGAAAACATCCAGCCTCGGCTGGATGTTTACATTATTATTTTTGATAGAAGATTTTCGGCTCTTGCCGAAAATCAACAATATTGGTGAGGTCGTTCTAATTTTCAATGCTTTACCCAATACCTACCTTTCTCGATGTAAATAAGTCCGCTTTTTGATAGTAACCTTGTAGCTCCATTCCGTGAGTTCAATTTTAGAAAACGCATGCATTCTCTGTTTGTTATGTAGGGTTTTACTAATAACAAGTAATCAGATATTGCATTTAGGTGAGCGTTCTTCGAGAACATTTCACATCTCCTGCACCTCCACCCGCCATATACCCGCTCCATCCCCAGCAATCCACATTCTGGACAGATAACCCCAGGGGACAGATCCATTTTTTTGATGGAAAATTTCTTGTTAATATCCATATCAAACACATTGCAGGCATTCAGAATTATTTTTCCGACTTTTCCATCTTGAATTTTGTTAACACTTTGCTCGGTAATCTGTTTTTCTTTTTCCATAACCATGGATGGGATGCGTGCGGCATGAGCTACTACTTTTCCAATTGCTTCTGTATCACCATTTACTTTAATTATGGTTGATGGTTCACTGATAGCTACGAAATAATAGATTGGGATACTAGGCAGATTGTGTTGGGAGAGCCAGTTTTGAAGATGAAATTGTTGGTTTTGGACTTGGGTGATAGGATATTCGAATCCTTTATCTACCTTTCCGTCGCTCCGGGTCATTTGTTTGAGGGTTGAATCGAAGGTTATCGTATCATTATAGTTTTTTGAATCAACAATATAGATCGCCTGCTGTGAAAGAACCAGTGAATCAATTTGCACATTTTTGCCGTTCACCCGCAAATAAACATCTTGAAGAATGGTATAGTTTGTTGCCAAATAGTCAAGGTAGTAATCTACTTTCGATTCCCCACTAAACCCTTTCTGTTGGATTGCGGCATCTTCCTTCATCGCTGGTAACTGTTGAAAATGTGGTGACAGTCGAGGGATCGCTGCGTCAAGCTTTTGGAGTGGTCGTGGTTTAGTCCTTATTTTCATATTCATTTCCATTGCTCCTTAATTCATTTATAGTAATATATAACGTTTTGCTTCATAAGGGAAATCAGCAACAATCACTGAAGTGGCAATAAAAATGAAATTTAATTCTACTAAAAATAAGGGAATGGAACTTTCCTTTACCCAGGTCAAAATTTCACCTGTTTTAGTGAGAGTGAAATATTAATTTATTGATTCCTGGAGAAATTTTCGGTATCCGTCGAAATTTAACACTTCTCCAACTGCTGATGCAAGAAATAATTAAAAATCATATAGAAATAGCGACAATATCTAACAAATTATTTCCCCGGAAATAATTTTGTCAATATTTGTTTGATAAAATGGGATATGGAACGTAATAACATACTAAAGGACCAGTGCACCCCCGCACTGGTCCTCAATATTATACTAATTCAACTTCCTGCACATTGCGTTCAACTACGCGTGCGCTTTTGATAGTTACCAGATTTCCACCTGAAGATGTGAATGCATCTTGTGCGATGACCTCGTCCATTGCAGCCTTGACTGCTACTGGATCAACTGGCTCAATTGGCTTCTCTAATGAGTATGTCACTGTTTTTCCTTCAGCGTTTAAGAATTTAAGTTCTAACTTTTTCATTATGGTCCCTCCTTTCCTTCCTTATTTTGTAGAGATGTGAGCGATTATGCTCCTCTTAGTTCGGAACTGTCTTTTCGCTCGATACTTAATAGTGGGCGTTGCTGTAAAACGACGACTGCGTTAGCGATTGAATATAACTGATCAGCTGTTGCAGCGATCTTTACATTGTTGAAGCTCTTTGTTTTGAAAAGCTGCTTACCTGATATTTCGTCAATACCGTCATCCAAAATCAAGCTCATTCGTGAGTTCACCATTTGTGCTACTGCCATGTTACTCACCTCCTTTCACACATACTATCGAACCTCACGACTAAAAAGTGGCATCGAAAATAAAAAAATTTTTTTCACTGAAAATGCCACTTTTTTGGTTTAAGAAACGATAGTACTTAAAAGAAAGAGATTTTCTGCTTTAGCAGAAAATGGCCTATTGAATAGTTCACTAAAAAGCAGAAGATTTTCGGCATCCGCCGAAAATTAACATTATTGGAGAGGGTAGTTGCGCGAGTTACGTGCGTTATTGGTCGAGTTTGAGGACTGCTCGCTCGAGTTTGGGTGCTACTCGCTCGAGTCTGAGTGCTGCTCGTTCGAGTTTGAGGGCTGCTCGTTCGAGTTTGAGGGCTGCTCGCTCGAGTTTGGGGGCTGCTCGCTCGAGTTTGAGGGCTGCTCGCTCGAGTTTGGGTGCTACTCGCTCGAGTCTGAGTGCTACTCGCTCGAGTTTAAGTTCTGCTCGCTCGAGTTTGGGGGCTACTCGCTCGAGTTTGAGGGCTACTCGCTCGAGTTTGAGGGCTGCTCGCTCGAGTTTAAGTTCTGCTCGCTCGAGTTTGGGTGCTGCTCGCTCGAGTCTGAGTGCTGCTCGTTCGAGTTTGAGGGCTACTCGCTCGACTCTGAGTGCTGCTCGCTCGAGTTTGGGGGCTACTCGCTCGAGTTTACACGCTACTCGCTCGATACCGAATTCTAACATATCAAAAAAAGCAGACCCGCCTAAGCGAGTCTGCCTTGATCAAACGTTTGATTAACTTTTGATTAACCCAACCATTCTAAGTCCGTGCAGAATGCCATCATCTTGTACATCTTTTGTCACTAGTTTGGCTGATTCCTTAACTGCATCTGATGCATTGCCCATTGCGATGCTATTCCTGACTGATTGCAACATTTTAATATCATTCAGGCCGTCACCAAATGCGTATACATCATCAGCGGGAATTTGCAGATGATCGATTAATTTTTCTATACCAGCTGCCTTTGATCCGCCGTGGGGAAGGACATCCATGGAGTGCTCATGCCAACGAATAAATTCAAGCTGCTGCTTGAATGCTTCCCAATAGTCCTGTTCACTCTCCTCTGGAGTGAACAACAGGGCTTGGTATACTTCTCCACTATAATGGAATTTGGGATTATAGGTTAACTCCTGGTCAACTTTTAATGAGTCGATTGCCCTTTTCACCAGTGGATGATTTTCCGTATTGGAATACCAATCTTCATGATTCACATAGATAATAGGATGATTTTTGGTTGCTGCAAAGTTATTTAATTCTTGCAGAACATTTGATGATAAGGGATTTTTATATATTGCTTCATTTTCAAAAACAACGTATTGCCCGTTCATACTGACATGTGTATCGATATCCAATTCTTCCAATATTGGTTTGAATGTGAAGGGAGCACGTCCTGTCGCAGCAGCGACGATATGTCCTTTGCGCTTTAATTCAGCGATTGCTTTTTTTGCTGTAGCTTGTAATTGCTTATTGTGATCGAGAAGGGTTCCGTCAATATCAAAGAAGATTAATTTCTTATTCATTTTTTTCTCCATTTCATAGAAAATTGGCCATCATTTAAAATGATGACCACTATTAGATTAATTAAAATGTATTCCTTTTTCAAGCCATGCGCTTCCAGCTTCAAACAACGATTCAGATATCGTTGGATGCGGGAATACCATGCTTTCGATTTCATCTACGGTTCCTTCCAAGTGCATGTAAGATGTTGCTTGGCTGATCATTTCCGTGACATGGGCGCCAACCATGACAACACCTAGAATTTCGCCGTATTTTTCCTCGGCAATGATTTTCATAAAGCCGCTTGTTTCACCAGCTGCAATCGCTTTTCCGTTCGCAGCGATGTCGACTTTTTTCGCCTTCACGCGATATCCTGCTTCTTTTGCCTGGTTTTCAGTTAATCCAACACTGGCAATCTCAGGGAAGGTATAGACACATCGCGGTATGATCGATTCCTTTTTAGCAGATTTACCTAAAATATGATTAACCGCTTTGATGCCTTCATCGGTCGCAGCATGGGCAAGCAGGAATCCACCAACCAAGTCTCCAACAGCATAAATGCCATCAATGGAGGTTTTCATATCCTGATTTGCTTTGACAAATTTACCGTCAAAATCAACGGACAACTCCTCTGTCCCAGTGAGATTCGGGGTTCTTCCTACTGAAATGAGCACACTGTTTGTCTGGATACTTTTCGTCTCGCCATTCTTCTCCATTTTAACAGTTGTTTTACCATTATCAGATATAAAACTGGTAATCTTGGATCCTGTATGAATGGTAATCCCGTTATTAGCGAATTCTTTCGCCAAATAATCAGCGGCATCAGGGTCCTCGTTAGGCAAAATACGGTCAGCCATTTCGACGATTTCTACCTTCGTATCGAGGCTGTTAAAAATACAAGCAATTTCCAGACCGATAACGCCACCTCCAACAATTACCATATGGGATGGAACTTCACTTATATCGAAAATGGTATCACTCGTATAATAGTCAACAGTATCCAGGCCAGGTAGGGGTGGGACAAAAGGCTTCGAACCATTCGCTAATATAACATTATTAGCCTGCAGCTTTTCACTGCCATTACCAGTCTTAACAGTAACCGTTTTGCTGTCATCAACATACCCATATCCTTCAAATACTGTAATTTTATTTTGTTTCATTAATCCTTTGATTCCATTTTTTAGCTGGTTAACGACTTTATTTTTTCGGTTGACCATTTCTTCTATTGAATAGGAAAAATCATTCACCGTGATTCCATATGTCCTGGAATCTTTTATTTCTTCAATTACTTCAGCATGTTTTAATAATGTTTTGGAAGGAATGCAGCCTCGATTCAAGCATGTTCCACCAAGGTCACGTCCTTCAACCAGCGCTACGTTCAGGCCTTCTTTTGCAGCGCGGATTGCTGCTACATAGCCACCGGGGCCACCGCCAATTATTGCTAGATCAAATGTCTTCATGGATTTCACCTCCTATACTAACAGACCATATGGATTTTCTAAGCGATCTTTTAATTCTGTTAGGAATGCAGCTGCTGGTGCGCCGTCGATTGCCCGATGATCAAATGACAGGCTGAGTACCATCATTGGTCGAACTTCAACCGATCCATCGACAACAACTGGCTTTTCAACGATTCGACCGACGCCAAGAATTGCTGTTTCAGGCGGATTAATAATTGGTGTAAACCCATCGACAGCATACATGCCTAAGTTACTGATGCTGAACGTGCTGCCGGACATTTCAGCTGGTGACAATTTGCCATCACGTGCCTTCAAGCCTAGTGTTTTACTTGCTTCAGTTAATTCAGCAAGACCTTTTTTGTCAGCGTCAGGAATAGATGGAACGATCAATCCGTTCTCGACCGCTACAGCCAATCCGATATTCACATCTTTATTCATTACGATTTCATCACCAACGAGCGAGGCATTCACTTTCGGATGATTTCCTAATACGTGTGCTGTTGCTTTGATAATAATTTCAGTATAAGAAAGTCGATAGCCTGTCTGTTTTTCGATAACTGGCAGTAATGATTTACGAACGTCAATTACCTGTGACATGTCAATTTCACTTGTTAGCGTGACATGTGGAATACTCTGCGTGCTTTCCAGCATCTTGTCTGCAACTGCTTTACGCAAGCCTTTCAGCTTAACGCGTTCAGGCTCTTCAGTTGGCTCCGTCTGAGCAGCAGCATATCCTGTGACATCCGCTTTCTCTATTTTCCCACGAGCTCCAGATCCTTGTACCTGACTAAGGTCCACACCTTTGTCAGCAGCTATTTTTTCAGCAAGCGGTGTAGCACGGTTTGTATTGATCGCTTCAACAACATCTTGTTCGTGTACACGGCTCTTAGGACCTGAACCCGATACACTGGACAATTCGATATTATTTTCCCGGGCAACACGTCTTGCTGCTGGCGTAGCACGTACTTTATCAGTTGCAGATCCTTCAGGCTGTTCAGCTGCTGGCTGCTCAGCTTCCTCAGCAGATTCACCAGCATCAGAAGACTCTTCCTCATCTGCTAATTCTGGCGGTTCGTCCGGTACCTCTTCGTTTTCCTCACCAACATACCCAATAACCGCATTTACAGGTATCTCATCATCCACTTGATAATATTTTTTTAAAAAGACGCCTTCTTCATATGACTCAACTTCAATATTGATTTTGTCAGTCATGATTTCAAATAAAGGCTCACCGATTTCAACAGGATCGCCTTCTTCTTTCAACCATTGAAGCAACGTACCAACTTCCATCGTACTGCTTAGCTTTGGCATGAAAACTTCTTTAGCCATTACGATCCCCCCTTACGCCTTATTTAACGTTTTCTTAACGGATTGAACAATGTCAGGAACCTGTGGAACCGATGCTTTTTCCAAATCTGGATTATATGGAACTGGCACAGGTAGTGCTCCCAGGCGCTGAATTGGTGCATCAAGATAATCAAATGCATCACTTTCCGCTATCATACTGGCAATCTCACCGCCGACTCCACCGCGTTTAACTGCCTCATGGACAACAACAACGCGTCCTGTTTTTGAGACGGATTGAACAATTGTTTCTTCATCTAATGGCACGATTGTTCGTGGATCTACCACTTCGACACTAATGCCCTCTTTTTCAAGTTCTTCAGCTGCCTCTAAAGCACGATGCACCATAACCGCTGTAGCAACGATTGTCACATCAGTACCTTCACGTTTCACATCTGCTTTTCCTAAAGGAATGCTGTATTGATCCTCAGGAACATCGGATTTTGTTTTGTATAATACTTTATGCTCGTAAAATACAACCGGGTTATCGTCATCCATCGCCGCTTTTAACAAGCCTTTTGCATCATAAGCTGTTGATGGCTGTACAACCTTTAGACCCGGAACGTGTGCCACCCAAGCTTCCAGACTTTGTGAGTGCTGTGCGGCTGCACCAGTTCCAGAACCACTTGGCGTACGCAATACCATCGGCACTGTAGCTTTACCTCCGTACATATAGCGCATTTTGGCTGCCTGGTTAACCATTTGGTCCATCGCGATGGTAATAAAATCGGAGAACTGCAATTCCAAAATCGGACGCATTCCGGTTAATGCTGAACCAACAGCCGCCCCGGAAATCCCTGACTCACTAATTGGTGTGTTTCTGACACGTTCAGGACCGAACTCCTCAATCATGCCACGAGTTACACCAAAGGCACCGCCATATACTCCAATATCTTCACCAAGTATAAATACATCATCATTCTTTCTCATTTCCTGTTCCATTGCTTCACGAACTGCTTCTGAATAGGTTATCTCTCTCATGATTATTCCCTCCTATGCGTAAACGTCACTTAATAGGTCTTCGTTAGCTGGCATTGGTCCTTCTTTTGCGAAATCAACTGATTCCTCGACAACTTGTTTTGCTTCACTTCTTAGTGATTTTGATTCTTCTTCGGTGAAAATTCCCGCTTCAATCAATACACCAGCAAAACGTTTGATTGGATCTTTATCTTTCCATTCTTTCTCTTCTTCACGTGTACGATATTTCTTCGCATCACTCTTTGAATGACCTTTCCAGCGGTATGTTTTCGCTTCGATTAACGTTGGGCCATTCCCGTTTCTGGCGTTTTCAACTGCTTCATGTGTTGTATTCATCATTTCAACAATGTCGTTTCCATCAACCGTAACACCAGGGAAACCGTATGACTGAGCACGCTCAGAAATGTCCTTTACATTGACCATATCTTTAACGGGGCCAGACATGCCGTATTGGTTATTCTCACAGATAAACACAATAGGCAGGTTCCAGATAGAAGCAAGGTTTAATGCTTCATGAAAGCTTCCCTCGTTTGATGCACCATCACCAAAGAAACACAGTGTCACATAATCCTGTTTTTTCATGTGGGCTGTTAATGCAGAACCGACTGCTAATGGAATACCACCACCAACAATCCCGTTTGCACCTAGATTCCCTCGTTCAACATCGGCAATATGCATTGATCCGCCTTTACCTTTGCAGTAACCGTTTTCACGACCAAACAGTTCCGCCATCATTTTGTTTACATCCGCACCTTTGGCGATACAATGTCCATGGCCGCGGTGAGTACTTGTAATTTTATCCTGGTCCTGTATAACAGCACATGCGCCGGACGCACTAGCTTCTTGCCCTACGCATAGATGTGTCGTTCCATGAATTTCACCTTTCGCAAAAAATTCATCAACCTTCTCTTCAAAAAATCTTATTGTCCACATTTGTTTATATAAATCTACCAATTTGTCCTTGCCAACATCAGGTACTAATTTTACGTTATTTAATTCCATTTATTTCACTCCTTTTACATTTGTTCATTATAATTACGTTTGTAACAATGATAAAATTTTCTGGCTCTTTCGTCAAGTGATTTGCTAGAAAATGTGGCTTATCGCCAAGCTTTTATGGTGAAAGTATTAGTTGCTCATATGCAGGTATTCTTACTTGCTTAATTGTTAAAAAAACCTCCCCACATGAAGAGTGAAGAGGTATTTATTTAGTTAAGCTGTTTTAAAAGATTTGATACAAAGATATAAACTGCAATACACTGAAAATTTCTTTTGTGAGCTATGACTCCACTTCAGAAATACACTTCGCTTTCACTGCTCTGGGTACAAAGACGACATCTACCCAAACTGAAGCTTTCATAGTGTCTTCTTAGCTTTGGGCAACGCTCCAGCTTCCCCGGAAGCCAAAACCGCTTCCTGCGGGATCTTCAGCTGTTGCTTCGACGAACAGGACGTTCTAGTACCGGCGTTGGTCACAGGACGTGACCGGTTTTAGCCGGTGACCCACAGGAGTCTACGTGTATTTCCTACGCTGGATTTTGCTCACTAAATATTAACAAATGTATATTGTGTTGGATAAAAACGAAATTTCAGACTATTTAAACCTGCAGTTGGAATATGCGAGACTCCTGTGGGACAGCGATCCTAAGAGACTCCACAGTGAGCGTTCTTTGCGAGCGAGGAGGCTCGTGGTGAGCCCACGGAAAGCGAGTATATTCCAACTGCGTGGTTAGACAGCTATACTAAATACTTCGAACAGGTTACTCTTAATCTACATCGTAGTTCATTTCAACTAAAAGCAACAATAGTCTTTATCCCTTATCCTGCATTGAGCGCAGTTTCCAGATGGTAGATTCGTTTGTTTGCTCGATATCACCGTAAGTAATTATATCGCCTTTTTTAATCGCATTCTTCAGCTTCACGTTTTTATCAACCAACCCGATTGGCAGAGCACCTTTTTCTCTTGCCTCATCCGCTTTTAAAAGTTTCCCATAAACAGTAAATCCGCCAATACTATCGAGAAACTCACCTTCAGCCAAGTCTTTTTTAGCTACTGCAACAGTTTCTCCTTGTCCCCCGAAATATGGAGTAATCGTAGGCTCGTTGTCAAAGTAAGCTTTAGCAATCGATAATGGTGTCTCAAGACTTGTTAAGTGGTATGGACGATATAAGACATAGTTTGGTCCGTCTCCCATTTTCAAGTATTTCATTTCAGCATTTACCTCTTCTTTGTCAGAGGTAATAATGGCGAATACTCCTGGGGCAACACCGTTAACAAAATCTACTATTCTTCTTCCATTAAGCTTTCCGCCTTGTGACTTATCTTTAAAAATATTCGGAAGATCTGCTACTGAGCCTTCAAATCCATGCATGCCTGGCTGATCTGGTGCAAAACCAATTGCATTAGCAACAGCGTTCATTTCAACCATTGTCTTGGTTCCATCCTGGAATGAGGCAAGCATTTTTGGGCTTGATCCTTTCGCTTTAGCTTCGTCTGCTGCTGTGTCAGGATTTGCTTCCAAATTCAGTGGGTTGTTCTTTCCTTTTCCGACTGCAACAATTTCAAAGCCCATTGCATCTGCAAAATCATATAATTCCATAATTGCACCTGGTTCGTCACCAGCAGTACCTGTATAAACAACACCAGCGGAATCCGCCATCTTCTTCAATAGTGGCCCAACAGTAACATCGGCTTCCACGTTAAGCATGACAATATGTTTCTTATTCAGAATGGTATCCCAGGCGATTTCAGCTCCAAGATTCGGAATGCCTGTAGCATCAACCACTACATCAACATCAGGTAACGATGTAACAAGTTTGACGTTTGTTGTGGCGACCACTTGATTCTGATTTATCGCTGATTCAGCTTTTGTTAAATCATCAGTAACAGCAATAGTTGAAGTACTGATTCCAGCATTTTTATAGGCATTTTCCACATTTTCTATTGCAAGGTCCGCCGTGGCAACTACACGCATTCCTTTCATACCTTCAATCTGAGAAATCATGCCTCTTCCCATTTGTCCTGCACCTATAAGACCTACCTTGATATAAGAACCTTCATTTTCTAATTTCTGCAGTTTTCTATTAATATTAAGCATTTGCTTCACTCCATTTCTGCGTTGTAATTATCTTCTGAATGATATAATCATTTTTTCATTTACTTCAGGTATTTGTTTTTGCTCCAAGCACACAGTTCCTGGTAATTCTGAATGTGAATCGCCATTAAAATTAAATGTAGCGTGACCAAGCTCTTTCATTGTTTCGTTAGCTTTATCACCGACAAACAAAATCTTAAAAGGTTCATCGTTAATGACCATTTCGTCCCCTGCTTTTATATCCTGAGTCAATGAATCGCCATCATGAACAACTGAAATACTTTTCAAATCTGCTGGAACTGTATCATTAAAAAGAATCATCATTTTTTCTTCAAACATTAGTGGAGCATCTTCTCCAACTTCAACAACCTTTACTTCATAAAAAGAATTAGACATATCAATACATCTCCTTACCTGTGTTAAGATCATTTCTAAGATGAATGTTACACGAAACAAGTGTGATATTCAATTACTTTTTTACAATTGTAACAATTGATTACATTTGTAAAAACACAATCATTTTTATACCCTCCTTCACTGGAAAAGAGGGTATAAATTTGTGTCGTCTTAAATACTCTTAGCTGTATAGCCCAAAGCTTGCAAAGTATGCAATTACAACTGCAGCTGGTCCTGTAACTAATCTGGAAAAGAGTACTGCTGGTACACCGACTTCAATCGTTTCTGGTTCAGCCTCTCCAAGTGTTAAGCCAACAGGAACAAAGTCTGTCCCTACTTGTGGGTTGATGGCGAATAATGCCGGTAATGTCATCTGTGGCGGGATATTCCCCTTACCAACTTCAACCCCGATTAGAACACCTACAACCTGAGCAATTACAGCGCCTGGTGCAAGTAAAGGTGAAATGATTGGTATGGAACAAATAAGGGAAAGTATTAACATCCCCAGTAATGAAGTTGCCAATGGTGTTACGGTATTAGCGATGAAATCACCAATTCCTGTATAGTTAATAATCCCCATTAACACACTGACAAAGGCCATGAACGGTAGAATGTTCTTAATAACTGTATCAATTGTATCTCTACCAGCTTGGAAGAATGTGCTGACAACGTTCCCAACCTTATCACCGAGCACTTCAATTACTCGATTAATTATATTCTTCTTCTTACCTTGTCTTTCCTCTTGTGCTGCAACTTTTCCTTTTGCTTCTTCTTTCTTCTGTTTTGCAACATTTTTATCCAATAACGATTCATCATTCCCTGTTCCCTGGTCCTTACTTTCTTCTTGCTGGTTTCCTTCAGAAGAACCGTCAGCCTGGCCAATCTTTTCTGTGGTAACACCTGAAACAAAATTTTCTTCATTGATGAATTTGGCAAGCGGGCCAGAAGGTGAATTACTAAATACATTTATAGTCTTTATTCCCATTTTCGGGTACACACCACTTCTGGCTGTCCCTCCGCAGTTGATAACGGCGCAGATCATTTCTTCTTTTGCTACTGACTTTTGGAAGCCGTCAATCGCAATACCGCCTGTCCGATCTGCTATTTCCTGTGCAACTGGATGAATCCCACCACCAGTTACGGATATAATATATTTTTTATCGTCAGTCGGATGGATAATAAGTGGACCTCCCCATCCAGATGAACCTTTTGAAACTTTTACAGCTTGATATTCACTCATAGATTATCCTCCTCACCATTATTGCTATGCCGCAATATTTTCAGATTCCTGTTGTCTGTTTTTAATCATTCGATTCGTAATAAGCTCTGTAACAAAGCCTCTCAATAACATTACTACTATTCCGACAAGTAAAAACCGAAGTGCTAGTGGACCGGTAGATAGCCCTAGTTCTGTTATACCAGCTGCTATCCCTGTATAAACAAACAATTCAGCCGGATTCGCATGTGGAAATAAACCGGTAATTGGGTGAACAAATGAAACCGCAGAGTCATAAAAAGCTGGTTTTTGTTTTTCAGGCAAGAAACGACCGAACGTATAGCACATTGGATTTGTTAGGAAAAACACTGCTAAAAATGGAAAGATCGTATACCGTAAAATAAAATACTTCGTACAATATTGAGCGAATTTAAATACCCTTTCTTCCCCGATAAATTTAATTAAAGCGTTTACAGCTGTAATCAAAACAATTAACAATGGAATGATGCCCGTTACAAGGCCCATAAATGTATCTCCGCCAGCCTGGAACATTCCAATAAAGCCTTCTGCAAGCGTGATTAAGAAATCCATGCTTTATTCTCCTTTCCTTTGTTTAATTCTTTTTTAATCATATCAACGGCATTGGAAAGAGCGTGATATTCTTTTTTTGATAAGAAATCTACAAATCTCGTCTCCTCCAACTTCATACCTACTAATTGTTTAATATCATTGAATCTAGCAAAAACTGTTATACCTTTCATAACTTTTGCATCAATAATATGTGACTTTTCATCACAGACAAGTACAATGATTGCGCCATTACCTAATCTTTTCTTGTAATAGCCTGTTCCTAAATATCCAGAGTCTCTTCTGCTCAGTTTTTTAATTTCAGACTTATAATGCTTGACCTGAAAATGAGTCATCAAAAACTGTAATCCCCAAATAAAGGCAAATATGAAAATAAAAGTTCCCCACATTGTATCGCCCCCCTTTTTTACATTTGTATTCATGTGAAACTTTTGTAAATACAATAGTAAAACGCTTTCATCTTCATGTCAATATATTTTTTAATTTTTTTGTTTTTTCATAATACTAATCGTATTCCAGCAATGATTCCGCGGTTTTGTCATCTGTTACCAGTACATCCAAGTATTTACTTTTTAGGGCTACATGAAGACCTTCAGCCTTATAAGCTCCTTCAGCAATAGCTAAAACTTCAGGTATTTCTTTTATTTCTTCCAAATCTAATCCTATTACTCTATCATTTATTGGATGCTGGACAAGTTGACCATCCCTATTATAAAAACATGAATTAATATCGCCAACTGCCCCTGAGTCTTTTAATGTCCTTACATCCTGTTCATTTAAATAGCCCATTCCAACCATTGTTGATTCACACGAAGGGCTGCTTACACCAACGATTGCTATATCGACTTTTCTTCCCTCTTCCAGCACAGCAGCTACATCCTTAGAATTTTTAATAGCGTGCTTCAAATCAGCAGTTTCAGCCACTGCGGGAGCATACAAATAGGAAGAACTAGTATTTAACTGTTGAGCAAGCTGAAACGATAAATGATTGGAGTGATATTGCACAAACCCCTGCCCCATTCCTCCGATCAATGGGACTAAATGAATATGACTCTGCTGCTGACTTTGAAATTCTTCTACAAAAGTAGATACAGATTTACCCCAGGAAACCCCTATTGTGTTAAGTTGATTTATTTTTTTAGATAGATAGGCAGTAGCCGCTTGACCCAAACGACGTCTCACCATTTCCGGACCCTTATTAGAGACGGAAACTACTACCGCTTCATGCAGACCATACTTTTTTTCCAGCTTTCGTTCCAGTTCTACGGTATGAACCGTTTCATCCTTCATATAAACTTCTACAATATTTTTCTCTCTAGCTTGCTGAAGTATTTTAGAAATAATAGGTCTGGACAAGTCTACTTTCTTGCAAATTTCGTTTTGAGTCCATCCTTCTAAATAATATAGTTTTGAGACCTTCGCAATTAAATTCCGCTCTTTTGCATCCAATCTATAATCCCCCTAGTTACATTCGTAAGATTCGATGTCTTTAATATTAACAACAAATCAAGAAATCAGAAAGCGATTTCATACCCTTATTGACTAAGGATAATAAAAAAGATATACTAAATTCAAATAAATTTACAATTGAAATTATATAGAACATATGTAAAAAAACAGCTTAATTGGAGGACCTACTATGAGCACTAAAACTTTTTCTGCATTGGACCGAAATTCCACCATTAAACAAATGGAGAACGAGCATTTTGATTTGTTGGTTATTGGTGGAGGCATAACGGGAAGTGGTATCGCATTAGATGCAGTAAACCGTGGGTTAAAGGTTGGATTGATTGAAAGAAATGATTTTGCGGCAGGAACAAGCAGCCGCTCAGGTAAGTTGATACACGGAGGTCTAAAATATTTACAGAAATTGGACTTCAACGTTATTAAAGAAATCGGAAGCGAACGTGATATTGTCTACAATAATGCTCGTCATTTAGTCTATCCGATTAAGATGAATTTCCCATTGATTAAAAGGGAATCTTATAATCTATTAACATTAAAAGCTGGACTTTCATTATATGATCGCCTGGCTGGCGTAAAGAAGGACGAACGTCATACCATTCACGGTAAGAAAAAAACATTGCAATACGAGCCATTATTTAATGAGAAAACCGTTACTGGAAGCGGGGCGTATGTTGAGTATCGTACAGATGACAGCCGTTTAACATTAGAAGTGGCAAAAACAGCATCTGAGAAAGGTGCAACTGTCCTGAATTACGCTGAGATGACAGACTTTCTTCAAGATGAGAACAATCATGTCAAAGGTGTAATAGCTAAGGACCTTAACCAAGGTCAGAACATCCGAGTCACTGCAACACATGTCGTTAATGCGACAGGCCCATGGGTCGATGAGGTTCGAAAAAAAGATCGCCCAATAACAGGAAAATACATGGTACTTGCTAAAGGCATTCACATTGTTTTTGACCATCAATCACTGCCAGTCAAATCTTCAATCTATTTTCAGCATAAAGGGCGCATGATTGCAGTAATACCACGAGGTAACCGCACCTATGTTGGATCAACTGAATCTATCTACAAACAGGATATGGATGATATTCACGTTAAATCCTCAGAAGTAGACTATTTAATTGGCTGTCTGCATGCTATATTCCCATCTCTGGACTTAGGAAAAAATGATGTTATTTCAAGCTGGGCCGGTATTCGCCCGCTTATAGGGGAAGATGGCAATTCACCAGCAGAGTTATCAAGACATGATGAAATTTTCGAATCGGATACAGGACTGATTACGATTGCAGGCGGAAAACTAACAGGCTACAGAAAAATGGCTGAACGGGTATTACAGCATATTGAGAAAAAAGACAGTTCAATCAAATCCAAAAACACAACAGACCAGGTTAAATTATCTGGCGGACATTTTAATTCTCAGGAGGAAATAACATCACATGTCCCGTATTTACACGGCAAATTTAAACATTTGAATCTATCTATTGATGAGGTTAACGACTATGTTTTCCGGTATGGCTCAAACACAGAAAACCTGCTTAAACTGATTGACCGGTATGATGATCGTTTTGAGGATAAAGAGTTAAGAAATATCGCAGCAGAAGTAAGATATACAGTTGAACATGAAATGGCAGCATCATTAGCTGATTTCTATGATCGCCGTACAAGCTATCTTTTATTTGATCTTGATAAAGTAAAACGCACACTGCCTATTGTCACTGAGGAAATGGCGCAATTACTGGAATGGACTGAGGCGAGAACGACCGATGAAATAGAAAAAATGAATTACGAGATAAAAAAAGCATTAACATTTGTTGAATAGCAAGGAGGAACCAGTTATGTATTCAGTTGCTCTTACAGATAAACGAACATTGGAATTACAGGAACGGGAATATCCTAAGATTACTAGTGATGAAATATTACTCAAGGTTCATGCGATTGGCGTATGCGGATCAGACCTTCGAGTATACCAGCATGGTGATGCCAGGGTTGACTTCCCACGCGTTATCGGACATGAAATTGCCGGTGAAGTGGTCGAATCAGGCAGCAATCTTTCCAGGTTTCAAACCGGCGACAGAGTAACCCTCGGCGCGCATATCCCATGTGGCGAATGTGTTTTTTGCCAAAAAAATGAGGGACATCAATGCGTAGAAGGAAAATCAATGGGATATCACGTTGATGGCGGATTTGCTGAATATGTTGTTTTGCCAAAGAAATTTGTTGAAAATGGCTCCATTCAAAAAATAGCTGATACAACCTCATATGAATTAGCCAGTTTGTCCGAACCTTTTTCATGTGTGTTAAGCGGCCTGTATGAAGTCGATGTAAAACCTGGAGAGAATGTAGTAGTTTACGGGGCTGGAGCGATTGGGTGCATGTATATTGCTGCATTGAAAAAAATGGGTGCTGCCAAGGTAATTGCCGTGCAAAGATCTGCACCAAGACGACAAAAAGCATTAGAAAGCGGCGCCGACATTGTCATTGATCCTAATTCAGCAGACACCGCACTTGAAATTAGTGACGCAACACAAGGACTAGGCGCTGACACTGTCATTGTCACAGCACCTTCAACCGAAGTGCAGAAGGAAGCATTGGAAGTTGTGAAGAAAACAGGGAAAGTACTATTCTTTGCCGGTATAAAAAATGTTACCGAAGTTCCGATTAATACAAATCACTTCATCTACAAACAGTTGAAGGTCGTTGGTACGCACGGTGCACCACGTCATCTGCATATCGAGGCGGTAAAATGGATTGATGAAGGACTGCTTGATTTTTCATCCTTTATAACCCATACCTTTCCGCTAAAAGAAACGGACAAGGCCTTTGAAACAGCGGTAAGTAAAGAAGGACTCAAATGTGTTGTGAAGCCAACTGAATAAAAATTAGAAAACTTGGCATTCGCCCAAGCTTTAATGGCGGAATGCCTTAGTTGCTCTTATGCAGTAAGAAAGTATTTACACTTTCTTAACTGCCAAAAGGAATGAAATTGGTTTTGCGGCCAACTTCATTCCTTTTATTATTCTTCAAGTAATTCCTGAGCAGTTCGGTCATCGGTAATTAATACGTTTAAATACCCACCTTTTAGCGCAGCCTCAATACTCTCCAGTTTGTATGAGCCTTCGACAATTCCTATTACTTCAGGAATATTTCTGATCTCATCTAAATTCAGCCCAATTACCCGATTATTTAATGGGTGATCAACTTCTTTTCCAACCGCATCAAAAAAACGTGAGCTAATGTCGCCAACAGCACCGGCCTTGCGGAGAGATGCTAAATCACTTTCCTCCAAATAACCTATCGTCTCCATTGTTGAACTTTTAAACGGATTCCCTAGCCCAACTAAAGCCATGTCCACATTGCGCCCTCGTTCTAAAACATGTGCAATATCCTTTGAGTTAACAAGCCGCTCCTTCAGCTCATCACTCTCAACCATTGCTGGCGCATAAAGATATGAACAGGATGTATTCATTTTCTGAGCCAGATTAAATGCAAGCTGATTGGAATGAAGGTGAACATAATCGCTCCCCATCCCCCCAACAATTGGAACAATATTAATATCATCCCTACGTTCATAAGGATATTCTTCAATCAAGGAAAGGAGCGTCGTACCCCAGGAAATCCCAAGACTTTTGATACCTTTTAAATTCTTAGCTATATACGAAGCTGCCGTCTTACCAAGCTGCCGCTTAGCCATATCCGGCGCAAATCCAGCAGTCGAAACAACAATAACCTCGCTCAATCCATATTTCTTTTCAAGCGTTTGCTCCAGTTCAACCGTTTGAACTGTCTCATCTTTAATATATATCTCAACAATTCCTTCTTTTTTGGCATTGTTTAACAGCTTAGAGATAACCGGTCGGGAGACATTATTTCGTGCCGCAATCTGGGCCTGTGTCCAACCCTCAAAATAATACAACTTGGCCACCTTTACCATCAAGCGGCGTTCTTCCCAATTCAACATAATATCGCTCTTTTCCTCTTAATTTCTATTCTAAGTATAACATTATATTCGAGTACGCGCGCGTGTCGTTACATCCGTTCCAAATAATTACCCTTGTAACGAGTTTAATGGGGATGATGCATCGTGTCAAGCGTATTGTAAGTGGAAGGAGGGGTGCTGCCGCTCGAGTTTAGGCGCGGCTCGCTCGAGTTTGGGGTCTGCTCGCTCGAGTTTGAAGGCTGTTCGCTCGAGTTTGGGCGCTGCTCGCCCGAGTTTGGGTGCAGCTCGCTCGAGTTTGAGCACTGCTCGCTCGAGTTTAAGCACTGCTCGCTCGAGTTTAGGCGCTGCTCGCTCGAGTTTAGGCGCTAATCGCTCGAGTTTAAGCACTACTCGCTCGAGTTTCCACACCGCTCGCTCGAAATCTAGCCCCGCTCTCTCGAGTTTGGGCGCTGTTCGCTCGAGTTTGAGCACTGCTCGCTCGAGTTTAAGCGCTGCTCGCTCAAGTTTAGGCGCTGCTCGCTCAAGTTTAGGCGCTACTCGCTCGAGTTTGCGCACTACTCGCTCGAGTTTGAGGGCTGCTCGCTCGAGTTTGAGGGCTACTCGCTCGAGTTTGGGTGTTACTCGCTCGAGTTTGGGCGCTATTCGCTCGAGTTTGGGTGCTCCTCGCTCGAGTTTGAGGGCTCCTCGCTCGAGTTTGAGGACTACTCGCTCGAGTTTGAGCCCTCCACGCTCGAAATTTAGCCCAGCTCGCTCGATCCCAAACCATAAAAAAGAGTAAGCAACATAAAGATGCTTACTCTTCCCTAATGACGCTAGTCCTGTAAATACGATTCTTTTATCGATGCTATGTTACTCTCAAGTAAACTCTTTAACTCTTCCTCGACACTGCTATTCTCTAAGTGCTTCAGGAAATCTTCTAGATGCTTGATTGCTTGGTCTGTTTCCTCATTTTCATAATGATGGTTGGCTTGTGCTAGGCGATTTACAAGCTGTTGGGCTACTGAATGTTCAATATCTCCTGCTTCTTCAAGTGATTGCACTTGTTCTGTTAGAGATGTTGTTGTGACTTGAACTGTGATCTCAATTTTATTGGAAGCGATAGTTTCACCGTTATAGGAAACGTTCGCCTGTATCACAGTGCTTCCCGCATTTTTAGCAGTGATTTTTCCATTTTCTATTGTTGCCACTTGTGGAGCACTGTTCGTCCATTCAACGTCTGCTCCAGCTAAGTCAACATTATTGCCGTTAGCCAGTGTGACAGCAAGATCTGCACTTGTTTCTTCGCCTTGAACTAGAACTATTGTCACCTCTTCATCAGTTATGGAAGCCGTTTCTAATGGAACAGGTAATTTAAATAGATTTTCTCCGTTGGCATAGTAAATGTTACCTTCACAATCCAAGTCCGTTAAGTGCACATTGTTTCCGATAAGTTGTTTGCTCTTCTGTATCTGCACTATAGGCAAACACCTTTGCTTCTTGGGCGGTCGGTTCAATTCCAAGTCCGCCAGCGTTGGATGAACCTCCATAAACCATTCCGTTTAGATATGTTAGTCCGATAATACTTTAATTCTGTATTATATTGCGAATACTATTCCATTCCGCTTTTCTGGGTCTATCTCGTAAATGCGGGCACCACCATAAGTATCCATATATACATTTCCATTACAAAAAATATTTAACTGTGAAAAAATTCAAATTAACGATTCTTGGTCTATCTATACCTGTAATTCCATCCCATCATACGCTACATCAATTCCAAATGGGACTAGCAATTTTTCTAAATCATCATGCAACAATCCGCAATTATGGGAAAAATGTGTTGCTACAACCCTGGATTTCTCATGAAGTACACCTAATTCAGCAAATTTTGCTTTCGTATCCTTAACTGCTTCTATATTCATGTGGATTGTCTTTCTATCTATTAACCCATTTGTGCAATCAAGTATAGCAATATCTATGACACGTTGAGCTAACCAATTAAAGGTTTCTTCAGGGAATACTCCTGTATCATGACCATACAGACAAGTCTTTCCTTCTTTTTCTATAAAATAAATAAAACTATTTTCGTCCGGTTTATGGTCTGCCGGCAAAGGTGTTATTAACTTGCCACCTATTTCATTTGTTGTAAAAGCCTGGACAGGCGCAATATTAAAATACTCCTTCTCATTCTCAAGTGTTTCATGACAACGTTGAACGACGTTCTCATTTCCGTAAATATTAACAACATCCCCGAAATCTTTAGCAAAATCGGGGGTACGCATTCTTATATCTTCCGGGTAAAAGTGATCATGATGTGTATGGGTAATGATTAAATGTTCAAAATCAGAGATCATATCTCCGTCACGCAATACATGCATGAAAGTATCTGGTGGAAAATCAATCTTTAAATTATCATCTACTAATGCTGACGTTCTCGTTCGAATGTCTTTCCCACCAAGCTCCTTTGCCTTTTGACAAAGCTCACACCGGCAAAAGATTGCTGGAATACCTTCAGCTGCAGCACTGCCTAGCAAGCGAATTTTCATTTTATATCACCTCATTGGAAAATTTGATTATATTTTGTTCACACATAATACAATCCTTCTGTACTAGGTATTGGAATAGGAAGCAATGTCTTTAAATTACCTAGTTCAACATTATCCTGAAAATCAAATAACACCTTTACCAAATCTGCCGGTAGCAATGTGACTTGTGATTCATTATACTGCAGGGTTACATTCCCGTCTTTTGAAGTTATCGTCAACTTCTCAACCACAGCAAGATTTTTCTCCATTAAATACGGCATTACCTGCTCTATTAATCTCTCAGCATTAACAATATGTACGGTGCCACCATTCTGCTCGACCTTGAATGGAAGATCACTTAACTTATCATGAAGCGACTCCTGCCAAGGGACAGTTAAATCTATTTTCGGTACAACATTGTTGGCCAATAAATCCGTAAATATCCCGCGGATTGCTTCTGGATTACCACCCCAGTCCGTTACAATAGCAGATTCATTCTCAGGTACTCCAATTACCACATATGCTTCGATTGTCCCGTGATTCTCAGCAACATATAACGCTTGTTTCTGCTTAAAAATACTTGCATAACCGCCTGCATCAAGAAGCATTGCCCACTCCCATATATTAGTTTCATAGCGAACTTCTTTTGCTTTTATTAAATCATCAACTTGAAAGAGATCTGTCGCAGAACCTTTCCTTACTGATCCTTTATAATTTTGTTCCTCAGGAATATTATCGATTTTATAATTGTACACTTTTCCAAAATGATAACAGTCATTTCGCCTATACAATCCGCGATCACCAGACACAAACAACAATGACGCTCCGGCCTGATCGATGAAGTTATATACTTTCTTTAGGATGGCAGTTGCTATGCCCTGCCCCTGGTAATCAGGATGTGTGCAAACAGATCCAATCGAGAAAGTATTTAATTCAGCACTTCCAATGACCATTTTCGATGGCACTAATCCAATAAAACTCACCAATTGATCACCATCAAAGGCAGCGAATGACTGGTTTAATTGCTTAGAGAAAACCTGCGGGAATGCATCTCCCATTGACGTATGATCCTTTTCTCGAAACGTTTGATTGGATAATTCTATCGCCTGTTCAAATTCCTGTTCTTTTAAATGGCGAATATCCATTTATCATGCACCTCCAGAGTAAACTGTTTCCCCATTAACAATTGTTTTCTCAACAGTTAAATTGTTACCTAGAATCATGATGTCGGCTTTATATCCTGCAGCAATTCTACCTCTATTTTCTCCTTGATCTATTGCATTCAACGGTGCCTGTGTTGCCATGTAAATAGCTTTTTCCAATGGAATATTGCACTGGTCCACAACATACTTAATTCCTTTATCCAACGTAATTGCGCTTCCTGCTAGTTGACCGTTATTCAAGGTTACTTTATTGCCAGTCTTTATAAGGTTCTTTTCCCGGAAAAAATATTCTCCATTAGCTAATTCGTTATATCCCGTACAATCAGATATAAGGACCATCCGTTCACTGCCCTTCACCTTATATAGAAGCTCAATCATCCTGGGATGTATATGGATACCATCTGTAATAATTTCGCATGTTAGGTTATCATAATACAAAGAAGCAGCAGCGGTCCCGGGTGTTCGATGGTGCACGGGACTCATCGCATTGAATGTATGCGTTATTTGTGTCAGCCCAGACTCTATTGCTAATCCGATTTCCTCAATTGTTGCGTTTGTATGTCCAGCTGAAACGTATATGCCGTTTGTATGTAAGTGATTTAGTATCACATAATCTTCCATTTCCTCTGGAGCCAATGTAATAATAGAAATGGTATCTAAAAAAGGATCCAAAACATTATCGACATCATTCCAGGTGAGCTGCCTTATATAGGACTTACTTTGTGCTCCGCTATACTTCGGACTAATCCAAGGTCCTTCCAGATGAACGCCAAGGCAGTTAGCACCAACAGCCGGATTATCCTGATACGACTTGGCACCCTCAAGAAACTTCTTCACATCGGTAACTGTACCTGTTCTGGAAGTAGCTAAAAAAGATGTTACCCCGTAACACGGCAGGCATTTTGAGATTTCAGCAAATGCTTCCTGATTGTCCATAAAATCAAACCCATTTACACCATGAATATGAATATCTGTTAATCCAGGGCAGATAAAACCATTCACTTCATATACGGCACCATTATTAGCTGCTTTCTCGTTGCCAACGCAGGTTATTTCGCCATTCGTTATTTCAACAAAACAATCCTTTATCATACGCCCATCTGTGATGACATCACCTTTTAAATAGTACATTTTAATCCCTCACTTACCTTGTTTGACTAACGAACTGGCTCCAATCATGCTTGCATTATTTTTTAGATGTGCCTGCTGTAATACTATCGGAACAGATGCTGTTGCTGCCATTTTTTCTTCCAATTCACTCCACCAATACTTGCTGGAATCAATCACACCACCACCAATTACAATCATTTCCGGATCAAATAAATATTGCAGGTTAATAAGTCCAATTGACAGGTATTCTAAATATTGATCAACAACGCTTTTACAGGATGCATCTTTCGTATAGTTTTTAAATACATCTTCTGGCTGATAATTTTTCGAAGCTAAATCAGATTCAATTGAAATCATTCTTTCCAATGCTTTGCCTGATGCGTATGCCTCCCAACAGCCTTTACGCCCACATCCACAAACCAATCCATCTGGAACAATTGTCATGTGACCAACTTCGCCGCCGTACCCGCTATTTCCATGAACCAATTCATTATTAAGGATTATTCCACCACCGATACCTGTTCCTAGTGTGACACAAATATAACTGCTGACGGCTCTTGCCGCCCCTGCAGTTCCTTCTGCCAAAGCTGCGCAATTCGCATCATTTCCCACTACAACCGAAACATGAAAGGCATCTTCCAGCATATCCTGTATTGGCACATTTGCTAAGGCATGTAAATTAGGACAGCTTTTTATTACGCCATTATGAAAATCAACTATCCCAGCTGAAGCAACCCCAATACCTTGAATTTTTTCATCCTGGACAAGTTCTTTTAGCGCATCAATCATATTTTCAACAATTGCTTCCTTAGGCGTTCTTATTTGATTCTCTTTAACAAGTTGACTATTTCCATCAAACATGCCGAATTTAATTTTGGTACCGCCGATATCAATTCCAATCGTGTACACTGGCTGTTACCTCCTTCTTATAAAAGTGGACACCTTATACAGGTGCCCGCAATGTTTATAAATTTACTGCTGATTTCTTTTCACTCGATTTATACGCTGCTAAAGCAACTTCCAGCGCCTTTAAACCGTCCCTTCCAGTTATGAATGGTTTTCTTCCCTCTTCTACACAGTTAACAAAATCTCGAATTAGGCCAAGATCCATATCATTTCCATAGAAAACATGATTTAGCGATTTAGATCCGCTTGTAAACATTCTAAAATGTTCTTTAAATGCATCAGCCTTCACTGTCTTCTTTGTGCCGACGACTTCAATTGTTGCATCACCCCAGATTGGATATTCTTTAAATCTTGACCAACTCGCGTCATGTGAAGCAACAACACCATTTTCAAATTCCAATGTGAGCAGCCCTGCATCATCAATAGCGATGTCATGAAAATAAGAGTCTACAATCGCATGTACTTCGGTAATTTCCTTTCCTAAATACCAGCGCATAATGTCAACCATATGTACTGTATGATCTAATACAGCACCTCCACCAGATTGCTCTTTATCGATAAACCAACCACCGGGATTTTGACCTCTGTTTGTGGTACGAAAAGCAACAATGTCACCAAGTTCTCCATCATCAATCATATTCTTTAGCTTCCGCATCGGGGAGCTGAATCTTACCGGAAATGCTGTTTGTAAAACTACGTCATTCTTGTCACAAATGTTAATCATTTCTTGTGCATCTTCTACTGTTGTGGCAATTGGCTTTTCGCATAAAATATGTTTATTGGCTTTGGCAGCATTTATGACCATTTCTTTATGGCGGAAGTTTTCACTGCAAATAATGACAGCATCCATATCCATCGCAAGAAACGATTCCTGATCGTTGAAATGCTTTGTTAGATACTTTTCAGCCACTTCTTTTCCTCTATCTGAATCATCATCAAAGATTCCAACTAATTCAACATTGGGCAGTTTCATCAAACCGTCCGCATAACTGTGTGCATGCATATGCGCGAAACTCATCATTCCAATTTTCATTAATTAGCACCTCCGTTTACAAGCTGACTGAAATTGTTCAAACGTTTGATCAATCCTTGATCTGCTGTATGAGCAGACTCAATGATGGAGTCTACTGAATAAACTAACGATGGGTCAGTTGGATTCATCGTTTCACTATTGAATTCCAGGATAGTTTTTATCCCGCTCCACTCGAGTTCAATGCTTTCATCCTGATCAGAAAATGTATATTCCAAATGTGCCATTGTTCCACCGCCAAAATTGACAGTGACGATCAGATGGTAAGGAGAAACTGTCTGATTTGTATGCTTCACTTGAATATCCTGCGTTTCACCTAATAGTGAGGAAAGAACATATAAATCACCAGCAATCAGCTCCTTGCTTTCATCATTACCATTTATTCTTCTTAAACGAAAAACACCCTTTGGCTTATTTTCTTTTTCAATAACCTCTTTTATTTTTTGGAAAAACGTATAGTTTTCCAAATCAAAATAAACATTTACCCCTTCTGCAGCGTTATCCAGTAAGGTCGACGGAATAAATATGTTATTATTTTCGTGTAAAACAGCATCCAGTTTAGTCTTGCTTAAAGATAATAATGCCGTTTCATCTTGTTCCGCCTGTCGTTCAACCGAATCTACAATGGTTCGTAATGTAGCTTGATAATCGATTTTATCTAACCTTGCAAATACAATATTCCCCATTCTTCTCCCTCCTACTGAAGTAAATTCCTTAGACGATTGACCGCTTCTTCATTGGCATCCTTAGCATCGTCCTTACCTTCGTATTCGATTGAAAGCCATCTTTGATAATTCATTTCTTTTAGACCTTGAACAATGTAAGCTAAATCCACCTGCCCATCTCCAGGGATGGTACCAATCAATTCCGTACCTTGTGCTGAACGAAATCCTTTGATATCTTCACTGGCTTCTTTTTCCCGGAAGTCCTTAAAGTGAACATGGACAATTTTATCTTTCAGTCGATCAAAAGCTTGATGAGGTTTCTCATGTACTAATAAAAAGTTACCTGTATCAAATGTGGATTTCACATACGGGCTATTGACTTTTTTTATGATCTCTTCAACCTGTTCACTCTTTCCAGCTAATAGACCATGGTTTTCAATTGCTAAATAAATCTGCTCTTTTTCAGCTGCTTCAGCACATTGCCTCAAGCCATCAACTATCCAGCCCTGACCATCCTCATAAGTTAAGTCATCATGTATGTCTCCGCAAAACACACGGATTATATTTGTGTTTAATTGCTTAGCTACTTGAATAGCATCTTTTACTTTAGTTACTTCCTTTGCCCGTTCTTCACTTGATTCTTTTACAAAATTATTCGTGACGTCATAGGCGGAAACCTTTAAGTTATGTTTCTTCAGTGCTTTTGTCACTTGCTCGAGTTCGTTGCTAATATCGTCTTTATTTTGCCAAAAAATATCAAGGAGCTCGACGCCGTCCAATGAAATATGATTGGCATAATCAATGAAATCTACAGTAGACCAATTTTCCTTTTTAACGGTTGAAATTAAACTGTACATGCTGACACTAATATTCATAATTATCCTCCTTGTATTTAGGTACTTTAAATTGAGCTTTAAGTTCTTTTTTCGTAAAGACTCTTTTCGTAAGTTTTGTGACTTTTTAAGCTTCTCAGTTCAGACTGCGAGAAACGGTCGCTCATCGGGGTTATGAGAATCCGAATTCTGTTCAAACATCGAAAAATAGTCACTCATGAGAGTCATGAGAACCCGAATTCTGTTCAAACATCGAAAAATAGTCACTCATGAGAGTCATGAGAACCCGAATTCTGTTCGAACAGCGAGAAACGATCACTCATCGGTCGAGTATTTTACCGCAGCGTTGGATTAGCACTCTTCTTATATAGTATGGAAGAAAACCACGATAAAGTTATGAAGCAGTTTATAGATTCTTATAATATAGTACATTCCATTTCTTGGGTGTTCTAAAAAACCATAATACGTTGACTAGTTCAGTTATGTCCTGGAAATTGTACCTTACAAATCAAATAGGTGTTGTTTAGTTATTCCTGGTATTTCATCATGGGGCTTATTTTCTAATTGTCTGCTCAAGAATTCGAGCTTTTTTTCATCATGAAATGGGTTAAGCTCATGGGTGAATTGTGGATATATCTCGATTTTTTTGTTGACTGACTGAATATGGTTAAAGGCTGCAAATGCTGTTGATGGTGGTGTAATTGCATCCTCTAATCCTGCCGCCATTAATGTTGAGCAGTTAATAGATTCACAGAAATGAACACTATCAATATAGCCCAATGTCTCAGCAACCTGATCGTAAGTATTGTACTGTGGGTCATTCCACTTAAAATAGTTTACAATTTCCATATACGGACCGGACAGAGCAACATCCAATGCCCGTTCAAAATGGGTAAGAAATGGCCAATCAGCTAACACAAAATCCATTTCTCCATCTAATCCTGCAGCACTAAGTGCCAGCCCGCCACCCTGCGAAGAGCCCATAACCCCCAGTTTCGTTGGCGTAAAGGGAGACTCCTCAGACCTGATCCATTTTATTTGCATTAAAATATCACGGTATACGTTGGTAAAGTAATAGTTTTCAGGGTCGTAAATTCCAAGTAACATCCAGCCCGGAATTCTGCTTCCATTCTGATACTTTCCATAATCAGGTGATAATCCTTGCCCACGAACATCAAATGTATAGACTGCAAATCCAAGTGACACCCATTTCAGGTAATCAACGGGCAGCCCGCAACTACCTGTATACCCAGGAAAGCATACGATTACCGGACATTCCAACGCTGATTTTGGTTTGATTAGCATGCCATTCAGCGGCGTATCATCCCAGCTTTTAAAAACAATATCTAAGACCTCTATAGATGGAACAGGATATTTTCTTAAACCTGTTTCAACCTGTGAATGCTTATTTTTCAATTTATTCTTTTGCTCAGACCAAAATGCGTCAAAATCATGTGGTTTATTCCCTAATGCCGGACGGTAATCACGAAGCTTTTCGAGTGGAAAGTCCCCAACTTGCCTTCCCATAACAGCTCACCTCATTACTCTTTATAAAATTCATCAGGCCATTCAAGCTCAAACCCGCTTTCCCTTAACTCATTCTGAAATGCTGCTAGTAAGTTATCATTCTCTCGTACTGACTTCGGATCTGTATTATTGTTAAGACAAAATCCAGCCAACGCACCGCATGCCTCACCAATATTCCATTCCACCGGGTGAAGACGGTAACAGCCATTCGTAACATGAGTTGTTCCGATGTTTTTGCACCCGGCCAAAACGTTATCTGCATCTTTTGGAATAAGTGCGCCCAACGGTATATGAAAAGGAAGCGCTTTAATATCAAGATAGGTTTTTCCTGCCATACTAGGATGTAAGTCAATACTATATGATCCGATCCCGACACTATCTTTGTATCGTTTACCAGCCTGACCGTTGTTAAAATTTGGCGACACATCCTGCTCGGCGACGGTATATTCTGCCTTTATCCTTCTTGATTCTCTGATATAGGCAGCTTTTGCCAACCCATCTTCTGTGCCAAAGATGTCTTTTCGAAGCTTTAATCCTGGATATCCCTGAGCCCCATCAGATCTTGGTGCCTCGGTTTGCAGCCAGTATAATAGGGAAAGACTCAGTTGTTTTGCCTGATATAGATGCTTTGCTTTTTTTGACTCTGAAACATCATATATATTCCCTAAAAAGTAATCATTTTGCGGCCAATTCATTAATGAGACATCGCCTGGATTATAAGGATTTTCGTATTGGTTCTTATCAAATATTCGGCGATACTCCCACAATGGAAATCCTGTTTCCTCCCGAAATAATGTATATTCACGCTTTTCTCTTGTAATAGGATGCGGTGCGAAAAAACTTAATAGTTTATCCGGCCAAATAGCTGGATGGAACTCCTTCCAAAATTCATACATCGCAGGCTTTGGGATGGTATGGTCTTCTCCTTCTCGATACTCCATACCCAAAACATATGTGAACGCTTGAATATCATCAGGGTCAGCAACATCCAATGCGTGTGGTTCCCCAGTGTCCTTCTTTGCTTCTGCTCCTGTTACATATTCCATTTCAGCTAACGGCAGTACATCACCCGCTTCTGTTGCATCGATAAAATATTGCGCGGTAACCTGTTTCTCAGCACCTGTTTGCACATGTTCAAACGTCATGGATCGAACCGTTTTTCCGGCTTTTTTTACAGAAGTGACCTTTGTGTTTAAGTCGATTGTTAGCTGATTCGTCAGTACATAAGTCATTAACATTTCATTTAACACATGCAGTGTCACACGCGGATCATGGCAAATGTTGCTCACTAACCCGTTTCCAGGATTTAAGATGGCTTCACCTGACTTTACCGTCATATTACGCGAATAGGTTTCTCTTACTTTATTACGGTAATCACGATATCTCTTTGTTGAACCAAACTCCTCTATCCACTTATGTTCATCGGGAGGAACCCCTTGTGATGTCACCTGGCCGCCTATCCATTCTGTTTCTTCTGTTAACAGAACGTTTAGTCCACTTTCGCAGGCGGAGAGTGCTGCTGCACAGCCACCCAATCCCCCGCCTACGATTACTAGCTCCTTATTCAGATTTTCCATCTACAGATAAACCTCTTTGCCGTTTTCTGCTGACTCATAAACAGCATTGAGCATTTTCATCACCTGGACACCATCTGCAACAGGCGCGATTGTTTCTTCTCCATCTTTACAGCACGTAACAAAATGGTTGATCTCATTCACGAATGCTTTATGAACATCAAATTTAAGTGTATCCAGCTGTGGGGTAACATTTAAAATGGTATTATGCTTCTCCGTAACTAAAGATAGCTCGGGTTCAATTTCCGCTCCGCCCTTATCGCCATATAGCTTAACATTTACTTCATCTTTTTTTGCTTGCAAGGTAAAGCTAACATCTACTAAAAGGGATGCACCATTTTCAAAACGGATTAATGCATTTGTTAAATCTTCTACATCATTCAACGTCGGATCGTAATCAGCAGCCTGGTAGAATGATAGATTCTCAATGTGACTGCGATTTCCTAATTTTGAATACGTATTGCCGCTTACTGATACTGGGCGCGGTTTCCCCATCATGTACCAGCAAATATCAATCATATGAACACCTAAGTCGATTAAAGGACCGCCACCAGATTTTGAAATGTCGCTAAACCAGCCTCCAGGATTGCCAAGTCTTCTTAAGCATGAGGCTTTGGCATAATAAATTTCACCTAACTCATCATTATCAATAAACGTTTTTAATAGTTTTGCATTATCGCCATGCCGTCTAACAAAACCAACCTGCAATACCTTTCCTGACTTTTTGGCTGCCGCTTCGATTGCTAATGCTTCCTCGGTTGTCATGCTTAATGGCTTTTCCACCAATACATGCTTGCCAGCTTCCAATGCTGCGATAGCAATTTTTGCATGGGTGTTATTCCATGTACAAATACTGACAGCGTCAATTTCGTCATTTTGCAATAACTGCTGATAGTCACTGTACAACTGGGTCACTCCATACAATTCACCTTTTTCATTCAGACGGTTTTGATTGCTGTCACATAGCGCAACTAAATCCGCTTCCTCGCTTTCAAGATACGGCTTAATATGAAATTCAGATATCGACCCTACCCCAATAACTCCAACTTTCAACATTTAGACAAGCCCCTTTCTTTTATTAAAAAAATTAATCGAAACTGACTTCTTTATTCTGATCTGATGAATCATAAATTCCGTGAATCATTTTCAAAATTTCATACCCATCATTGCCATCAATTAATGGAGTTGTGTTTGTTTGCACACATTCAATAAAATGCTCGATTTCAGCTTTAAATGGTATGCTGCTCTCGTATAATGGACTTGTCTTGCTGAGCAACCCGTTCTCTTCCTTAAAAATAGTAAGTGGTGATAAGGTTGCACCACCTTTATTGCCAAATAATTCAATATCAATATTACCGTCCTGCTCCCCATTCACGGCCCAAGCGATCTCAAGTGATAAAACTGAGCCGTTTTTAAAGCGGATCCAGGCAGAACTGAAATCCTCTACATCAAATACATGTTCTGCATTTAATTTTTTGTTTTTCGATTCCCAGCTTGAGGTGTACTTTGTTTGATAATTCCCCAATCCGTTAAGCGTTTTTCCTGTAATCGATTGAACCTGTGGATTTCCCATAAGCCACCATGCCAAATCAAGTGCATGGACGCCGATATCCATCATCGCACCACCGCCAGCTAAAGCTTTATTGGTAAACCAGCCCTTTGGTGTCCCGCGACGTCTGAACAGTTTTGCTTTTGCATAGTAAACATCTCCAAATGCTTGCTGTTCTGCATATTCTTTTAAGATACCCGTATCACGACGAAAACGATGGGTCATTCCAACCATCGTCAATACATCTTTTGCTTTAGCTAATTCCAAATAGTCGTTTACATCCTGTAAATCAGTACCAATTGGTTTTTCCATAAATACATGTATTCCCTTTTGGGCCGCCAGTGTAGCAATCGGAATATGAGTTTGGTTTGGTGTGCAGATAATAACTGCATCGATTGCAACCTGTTTAAACATCTCTTCAGCTTCCTGAAAAGAATGTGGGATTTGATATTTTTCAGCTATTTCCTGCGCCTTATTGATATCCAAATCCGCAACAGCAGCTATCGTTACATTTTCAGAGTCGTTTAAATGAAGGATATGGCTCGTTTCCGCAATAGCACCAAGCCCAATTATCCCTACGTTGACATTTTCCATTTTAATCAGCACCTTATTTTGAGAAATTTATCACCTTTGTTAACGTGGTTGATTTTTTATTTACTAGTTCATCAAAGGCAGCAGATACATCGCTGAAGTTAATTTCCTCTTTAATGAAAGAGCTTACATTAATTCGTTTTTCGCTTACTAGTCTGATATATTCTTCTATATTTCTGCCTTCTGTCCAGCGAACAAATCCATATGGATAGTCATTGGCCCCTGCTTCGTAAGTCTTATCGTACCTGCCTGGGCCACCTGCTCTTGAAATAAGAATTTGCGCTTCTTTGCTGAACATCCGGTTTCTCGGAAAATCTGGTTCAATGTCACCGACAATAACAACTTTCCCTTTATTTCTTATCCATTCGAGACTTTGTGCTGTTAAAGGCGATTTCTTACCACCCGCACATAGAAGTACAGCATCTGCACCATTCCCGCTGGTGCTATTTTGTATCTCACGTTCCATAGCGTTTATCGTAGAAAATGACTTTATATTCGTTTCTTCTTGCAGCATTGATGCTCGTTCTTCATGAAAGTCATAAGCAATAACATTGTAGGCTGCAGCGTCTGCAATTTTAGCAATCATTTGACCGAGTAATCCTAATCCTACTACAGATACTGTTTCACCAAATTGAAGATTTGCAACCCGCAGTGCATGAATAGCAATCGCACCAATACCAGCAAGTGCCGCCTCCTTTGGTTTAACATTTGAAGGAACTTTAGCATAGAGAGTTTTCGGAACTAATAAGTACTCGGAATGCTGCACATACGGAGCGCCATAAACAGCAACCAAATCCCCGGGCTTCACATCTGTAATATCACCTCCGCACTCCTCGACTACTCCCATCGCGCTGTAGCCTAACGTAATTTTTTTATCGGTACTATTTTCGATAATTGTTAATTCAGTACCTGGTGAAATAATCGAGTACATTGTCTTTATTAATAAGTGGGAAGGTTTTACTGCAGGTGAATCATCCACAACTATTTCAACCTGTTTGTTGTTGGCAATAATTTTTTGCATTTTTCCTTTACTCCTTCCATAAAACTCTTACATTACTAGCTGAACCACTTTGAAAGATTCTTTTTCACGAATTCATCATCATGTAAATGCGGGTATGCTGCATATACACGATTTATTTCTTCCATTTGATTAGGTCCCAATTCTTCTTTTTCCAGTAGGCACCATCTTCCTTGAAGCAGGCCTTGTCTGGCTAACACTTCATTAATCCCGGCAATACTCCCTTTAAATTGATTTTTAGCATCAAAGAAGGCAGCATTTGCATCTGTGATCTCCTGTGCTGATGTTAACAACTTACTTGGGATATGATCGTTATGCTGTACCTTTTTTATGTCATCAAATACTTCTACTGCTTTCTTTGTCCATACTGACCAATGTCCCAGTAAACCTCCGACAATCTTCTTTTCTACCTTTTCCCCATCGACATCTACATTGTAAGTAGTCAATAGGTCATTAACGATATTGTCATCATTCCCGGTATATAAAGCAATGTCCTCATTTCTTTGGGAGTTGCATACTGCCCTTACCACATCAAGCGAAAGATAGCGGTTAAACGGAGCAATCTTAATCGCATGCACATTAGGAATATCCGCAAATTTTCTCCAGAAATCATACGAAAATACTCTTCCACCAACAGCTGGCTGCAGGTAAAACCCGAAAACAGGGATGATTTCAGCTACCTTTTTTGTTCTATCAAGTAATTCTTCCTCTGTATGAGACTGCAAACCTCCCATACTTAGTAATCCAAGGTCATATCCTATTTTTTTAGCAAATTCTGCTTCTTTAACTGCTTGATCTGCAGGGCCACAAATTCCAGCAATCTTAATAAATGAATCTGGTGCCTGGGCCTTTTTCATCTCTTCAATCGCAAGTGTTAACACCTTTTCAAACAAATTAAACGCAGGATCACGGATCTCAAACTGGGTTGTATGGACCCCAACTGCCAGACCCCCTACTCCCGCATCAATATAATATCGGGTAAGTGCTCGCTGACTTCGCTCGTCAAGTTCTCTTTCTTCTGTTAAGGCTAATGGATGTGCTGGAATAAACGCGCCTTCATGCAAATAATTTTTTACTGGACTTTTTAACATTTAAAATGCCCCTTGCCTCTCTTGGAAATGAGTTGGTTTGTCGTATGTAGAGCCATCATTCTTCAGCCATTCTGCCGTCATGTCAATCATTTGTTGTATCGTTACTTTTGGATATCCAAATAATTTATGTGCTTGAGAAGCGTTATTTAATAGGGCAGTAGGGTTTTCCTCGTTATAAAAGTTGACATCTTTATCAAATCGTTTAGCAAATTCCTCAGCAAGCCAGCGAACGGATACTGTTTCTGGGCCAGTGGCATTTAATATCTTGGGTGGGGCTTCCGTATATAATAAGGAGCGAACAGCATATTCATTTGCATCACCTTGCCAAATGACATTGACATTTCCCATTTCAAGATCAATGGACTGATCATTATATACTTGTTTGGCAATTTCCAGTAACACACCATATCGGAGATCAATTGCATAATTTAATCTGAATAGCAGCATCGGTGTTTTATTTTTATGTGAGAAATGGGTGAGTACACGTTCCCTTCCTAAACAGGATTGTGCATACTCTCCAACTGGACTAACAGGTGTGTCCTCAGAGCAATTGCTGCTTAATACATTTACAAGGGGGTATACATTCCCAGTTGAGAACGCGACCATTCGTGAATCAGCAAATTTTTCAGCAAGCCTACCTGGTAAATACGCATTCATAGCCCAGGTGAAATGCTCATTTCCAACAGTTCCAAACTTATTCCCAGCCATATAAATGACATTTTTAGCGGTTGGAAGTGATTGGAGGTCGGACTCATTTAGCAAATCAGCTGAGATTGTTTCAATACCAAAGTCCTCCAATTCTTTTTTTAACGTTCCGGAAGAAAACCTTGATACACCAATTACCTTTTTATTCAGGCCACCATCATCTATAGCTCTTTTCGTTAATTTTGCCATTGAAGGTCCCATTTTCCCGCCAATACCTAATATCATAATATCACCTTCCAATTTTGAAAGGTCTTCAATTAATTCTTCAGATGGCTCTGTCATAAACTTTTCTAACTCTGAGATCGTTTTCATTTAACCACTCCTACTTATTTTATGTTTTTTCTCTTTTCGATTGAAATTTCAGATAATATACTTATTATTCTATGAACAATTCCATTAAAAGACAAGTCTTGAATGCGTCTTTATTAGATAGACTCTGGAAATTCATCAAGGTATTGAATTTTGACAATTCTAATTATAAAAAGTATTATAAATATAATGATGACTAAAAGACATGTCTATACATTTGTCTTTCTAAGGGAGATGATTTTATGCAAATTAATAAACGAGTTGATGATAGTTCAGAAATTAATATTGGCATTATCGGATCAAAGTCCCTCCTAGACCAAACAAAAGAAACGTTAAAATCTTTTCCAAACTTTAAACCAGTCTTTGGTGTAGTTGAAGCTGACACTGCAATTACAGATTTAGCAATAGAGTTAATGCATGATGTTGATGTTCTAGTGTTTACAGAGTTCCATTTATACAATCTCGCCAAGCAATCGTTAGATTTCTCAATCCCTGTTCATCATGTTCCATTAATGGGTACCGGACTGTACAGGTCACTATTTCTTATTAAAAGCAACTATGGTTTAAAACGTTTGTCAGTCGATACGATTGAAGAAAAATATGTCGAAAAAATACTCGTCGAATTAGGTGAAGAAAACTATGAGTTTAAAGTATTTCCTAACCACTCCAAACCAAAATTGATTGAAGACATTATGAATTTCCACATTGAAAACTATAAGTCTGATGGATCAATTGTACTCACAGGAATACAGGAGGTTTCTATTAGATTGTCAGAAATGAATATTCCAAACGAGTGGGTAACACCTACACAACAGGACATGATTGTTTCCTTAGAACGTGCTTTACTTGCAACAAACACCCGCCGGAACAAAGAATCACAAATTGTTTTTGGGTTAATAAACGTTGATGACTTTAAAAGAGTCACTGAAAAATATAAATCAGAACATGATATACAATTACTAAAATTAAACATCCAGCAAATTCTCCTCGATTACATAAAACAGCTTGATGGACATTTAATAAATCTCGGCGGAGAAGAATATTCATTCATCACTACACGCGGCATTTTTGAACGTGAAACCAGAGGATATAAGTTCATACCCTTACTTCAAGATACAAATAATGCTATTGGAATCACGCTAAGTATTGGTGTCGGCTTTGGAAGTTCTGCTGCCGAGGCAGGCACTCACGCACGGTTAGCATTACGTCAGTCAAAAGAACTGGGCGGCGATGTTTGTTATATTGTCCGCGAAGATAAAAGTGTCTTAGGCCCGGTCGATATTACTACCAACACACAATACGAAAGATACGATTTAGCTATTACGGATGCACAACTGCTAGAGCGAGCTGAAAAGGCTGGTATGTCTGCATCCTATATGACAAAGCTAATGGCACGTGTTGCCCGCTACGGAATCATCGATTATACTGCACAAGAACTGGCTACAACTCTTAAAATAACGATTAGAAGTGCACACCGGATCTTGTTAAAATGGATGGATGCTGAACTAGTCGAGATTATTGGCGAGGAAAAAGTAACCTATAAAGGCAGACCCCGCCGAATCTATCGTCTTACTTTTATAATGGATGAACAGCTGAAATAAGTCCTTTTAATGTGTGTTGTCGCTCGAGTTTGGCGCGCTGCTCGCTCGAGTTTGGGGCGTCGTCGCTCGAATTTGATGCGCTGTCGCTCGACTTTGGCGCGCTGTCGCTTGAGTTTGGGCGCTGCTCGCTCGAGTTTGGGCGCTGTTCGCTCGAGTTTGAGTGCTCCTCGCTCGAGTTTGGCGCACGCTCGCTCGAGTTCAACGCACATTCGCTCGAGTTCAGCATGCTCTCGCTCGGCTAAGGCACTTTCTCGCAACTCTAGTACACTGCTATACTGATAGCCTCTCAAGCTTAGCAGTATCAACTCCCCATCCTATTCCAAACCCACCAGGCAGTGTAACTTCGCCATGTTCAATCTCAGCTTTTACCTTAGAGGGATCATCAGCCAAAAATAGTGGGCCGTTCAGATCGACTGGTGATGTGATACCTAACGCATGAAACAGCTGTGCACTAGCATAAAGACCTAACGATGATTCCGTTAACCCTCCACCGATTAATTCCATTCCAGCTGCTTGAGCAATTTCACCACATCGTTTCGCTCGTGAGATGCCACTCATTTTCGTCACTTTAATGACAATAGCGTCACATGCCTCTAATCGGATAGCTCGAACAACATCTTCAGGCGTCCATATACTCTCATCTAAAGCGATAGGAATGGTTGTAAATTCCCGAAGCTTTGCATGTCCTAGTAAATCACCAGCTGCTAATGGCTGCTCAAATACATTGACTCCAACTTCCTCCATTTCTCTGCTTAGACGCATCGCCTCTTTTAACCGGTAAGCTTGATTAGCATCAACACGAAAGTAAACTTCAGGCATTATTTCCTTTACAGCTCTTATTATTTCAATATCTTTTTCAGGGTTTAATCCTATTTTTACGTCAACACCTGTATATCCCTGGTCCTTCGCAATTCTTGCCTTTTTTGCAGCATCTTCCACGTTTGTGACACTAATTAAATAGGAAAGGGCAATTTTCCTTTGCTGTGGTGACAGCCATACATGCGCAAGTGGTTGTTTTGAACTTTTTCCGACAGCATCCATAACAGCCATGTCAATTGCCGCCTTCGCTATCGGCTGACCGCGTGTTATTCCTGATGATATCTGCTGATCCATTACACTGTGAATTTCCTCCAGATTAACTAATTCCATACCCATTAATGACTCAGCAAAATAGTTTTGAATCGTACTTACCACTGTTTCCAATGTTTCATAACTCCAGCGATGACTTGGCCGTGCTTCTCCCCAGCCTTCCGTGCCGTCATCAGTCGTTATACGTACATAAACATGTGGCGCACCAGCATTCTTGCTCCCAACCTGCCCACCAGAAATGGAGAAGTTTTGCAGCATCGGTAAATTTAAAGGAAAAACATCGATAGCTGTTATTCGCATAAATTGATTACTCCTTCAAAAGTTGACATTATGATCCAACCATTTATCTAAAAACTGATATGCAGATTCTCGTATGTGCGGTGGGAAATCATGTCCTTCAGAACCAAGCAACGATGTGAAGCGGTCATGATAGCCCAGCTTTTCATATAGCTGATAGACATTATGCAATCCGCTTGCAATCGACTTCCAATGCGGAAAAATTGAATCACTTTGTCCGCTCCAATTAAACATTGGCTTCGGTGCAACAAGAGCCAAAATCTCGTGAAACTCAAAAGGGATATCCCCTTCTGCTATCATTGGTGTTAATTTTGGAAAATGTGTATACCAATCGCGATCAGCCCAGCGTTGCGGCCGGTAATCCCCAGTGAACATAGAAAATCCGCAGCTAGTTACAATAGCCTTAACCCTGTCGTCTATACCAGCCAAGTAATAAGCATTATAGCCACCGAATGAATGACCAATAGCTCCGATACGATTCCTGTCAACAAACCGATGGGATTCGAGTAAATCTATTCCATGCCGATGATCAGTAAGATTCTTGGCAGTAATCGATGAATACTGCGGGAAATCACGATAAAAATAAGCATTATGAAACGGTTTTTCACCTGTTTTAATCCGTTCTCCCGCAGTTAAAGCGTCTGGAGCTAATACGACATAGCCTCTTTTGACCAGTTCAACTGCATAATTTTTAAAATGCTTGGCATTATTTGTGCTTACCGAATCCTTACCCATTTCGTCTGTACCATGCAGTGCAATTAGTGCCGGCAGCTTTTTTTCTTCTGCTCCCTTTGGAATCAGTAAGTATGCCGTAACAGTATCAGCGTCAGCTGTGTTGTATGTGACATGTTGTCTGATAAAGCCATCTTCTTTTGTCTCTGCATGTATTGTAAAATCTAACGGAACCCTCTCAGGAAGTTTGCCTATCATATCCTGCCACCGCTTAAAGATATCTGATCTTCTTTTCAGCCAATCTTCTGTAGAATCAATACCCTCAATAAGTGATGGTATACCTTGCTCATTTAACATATGCAGCTTGTAAGTCAATCAAATACCTCCTTACGTTTTAAAAGGGTGGAAATCCGAAAGCACTACTTCACGACCTGAGCGAGCTGATTCATATATTGCCAAAATAATTTCAACTGATTTCCTTGCTTCAATCCCAGATATCATTGGCTCACGGTTCTCTAAAATAGCTTCAATCATGTCACCAACAATAATGGAGTGTCCGTCATGATCATCCTCGGGCAATTGTGGCTCCTCAAGCTCTCTATCAGTGTTCATGAATTCCCAAATGTCCACGGTAGTATCGGAAACTTTTACTGTTCCTTTGTCACCATTGACTTCAATGGATGTCTGCTGTTCCGGAAATACGGAAGTGGCACCTTGAATTGTCCCAAATCCACCATGTTTAAACTTCACCACAGCAACTGCAGTATCCTCGACTTCAATATTTTTGCGAGCTAATGTATCATTGTAAGCAAATACACTTTCAACCTCTCCGCCAATCCACTGTAAAAGATCAATGCCATGTACACCCTGATTCATCAGTGCTCCGCCGCCATCAAGTTCCCATTTACCGCGCCAGCCAGCACTAGCATAATAGTCATCATCACGAAAATATTTTAAATAAGCGTGGATCATCATCATGTTTCCTAATAGCCCATTTTCTTTAGTATCCTTGGCAGCAATAAAATGCGGCAATGTCCTCCTTTGGAAAACAGCACCTAGTTTAACGCCTGCTTGGTTGCACGCATGAATCATCTGGTCCATCTGCTCGAACTTAATATCTAATGGCTTTTCGCATAACATATGCTTTCCCTTTGCGGCACACGCAAGTGCAAACTTCGCGTGCATACCGCTTGGCACACATAGACAGACAACATCAATCTGTTCTTGAAGCATCTCGTGGTAATTGGTAAACGTTTTTGCTACGCCAAATTCCTCAGCTAAAACAGCGGCCTTTTGTTCATCAATATCCGATATCGCCACAAGTTCAGCCTGGGGATTTGATACAATTGCTTTGGCATGCAAAGGCGCTAATACACCAGCACCTATGATGCCAAATTTTATTGAGGTCATATTTTCACCTGCTCCTAAATTAAAACCTGTTTTCCAGTAGTTCTACTTTCGTTCGCCGCTTCAATAAATCGAATTACCTCTTTTGTTTCTGCTAACGAAACTCTAGGGATTCCATCTTGAAAGAAATCCATTATCTGATCTAATAAGCTGGCATAATAAGGCTTCGCACTGGTGTTTATATCGACATATTCGGTACCCTGTTCAAAGTGAATTGCTGCTCCAAATTGCTTGTTACCTTTACGGTTACCCCGAACAGTTCCAAAAAGCCCATCCTGCCGCTGTCCAACAATAACATCATGTTCATTGTTTGTTGTGGTGGTTACTGACTGGAAGCCTTCACCTAAAATCGCAAACAGCATTTCAATCGAATGGATTCCATACCAAAAAAAGCCCGGTTGCTTCTCCTGCAGTTCCATTGGGCCAAAGCAATCAGCACCTATTATTTCTCCTTTATCAGACATTGATAATACTTCTACCAATCGATCTGCATAACGAAGAGCAGACGTACTCATAACTGGAGTCTGGTAAACTGAAGCAAGTTTAACCATTTCAGCAGCCTTTTCTGACTTCAGACTGAACGGTTTATCGATAAAAATTGGTTTCTTATAGGAGATAATTCTTCGCAACTGTTCTAAATGAACTCTTCCATCTACTGATTCTAATAAAATAGCATCACTTTCTTCTGCTACACGTTCAATTGAGTCAGTAATGTTAACATCATAATTACGCTGAAGTTCCTTTGTAAAACCCTCTACACGAGAGATACTAAGGTCAAAATCAGGGGAACCTCCAGGAAAAGCTATCACAACTTTTCCACCAGGTACATGATATTTTTCCAAAGGGTCATTAAGTAATTTTGTAAAGGCTACAGCATGCGATGTATCTAACCCAATGATGCCGACCTTCAAGTTGTCTGACATATTTTTCCGCCTTTCAGTTAGCGATAATACCTTTTATTTTAGCCCTGACATCTGAATTCCTTCTGTGAAATAACGCTGGAAGAATAAAAATATAATGAAAGTCGGAATAAAGGAAAGTGTCGATCCGGCCATCTGAATTCCAAAGTTGCCCTCTTTCCCTAGTAAAGATGCTAAACCTACTGTAATGGGGAACATCTCTTCCTTCGTCATATAAATTAGCGGTTGGAATAAGTCATTCCAATTTGATATAAATGAAAAGGTTCCAACGGTTGCAACTACAGGTACCGACAATGGTAAAATAACTCTAAAGAAAACTTGAATATCAGTTGCACCATCAATACGTGCTGCCTCTTCTAAATCATTCGGTATATTTTGTAAAAATTGCTTAATTAAAAACACACCCATTATTCCCCATAATTCAGGGATAATCAAAGACCAATACGTATTTATCCATCCGAAATCAGAGAACATAATGTATTTCGGTATTATTAAAAGCTGCTGCGGTATCATGATAACCGCCATAAACACCCAGAAGATTACGTCTCTGCCAGGGAACTTCTTTTTTGCAAAAATATATCCTAAGATTGCACAGAAAAGCATTTGGCTACCCACCGGAAAAATTGTAATCACGATTGAATTAAAAATCCATCTAAGAAATATTCCATCATTGAAAATTTGCTTGTAGTTCACTAATGACGGATCCTCAGGTATCCAAAATAATGGGTCTAACAAAGCGTATTGCATCTCTTTTAATGATCCTAGTGCCATTATGATAAAAGGCAAAAGAAACGATATACCCAATATAATCAATGCAAAATAAATGAATATTTTTCTCACTTTTCTTATGCTCCTTTCCAAATCATCAACATATTAAAAATGTGTAGTTTCTTTGCCAAGGTATTTTCTTTGAATAAGCGAAATAACCAAAATGATAAAGAATAGTATATACGATAGAACTGCCGCGTAACTCAAGTTAAGTCCAGTAAACCCTTGTTCATATAAGTAATATACTATAGTCGTGGTCGAGTAATTTGGCCCTCCACCTGTAAGCAAGAATGTTGAATCAAATATTTGAAAGGAACCGATAGTCGTTATAATCGCTACGTAAAAATGAATCGGCTTTAAAAGTGGAAACGTTATTCTCCAAAAAATTTTAAAGCGTGATGCTCCATCAATCCGTGCAGCTTCATATAATTGTTTTGGTATCGATTGAAGACCAGCAAAATAATATATCATCGTACTTCCGGCAACTTTAAAAACACTTAAACCTGCAAGTACCATAAGTGCTTGACTTGAGTCTGCCAAAAACAATTGTGGTTCAACCCCAAAAAAACTCAACAAATAGTTAACCATACCAGATCCTGTTCCTCTGAAAAGCCAACCCCAAATTCCAGCTATTATTACAAAGGAGGTTACTACAGGTAAGAAAAAGATACCTTTAAACACACCTGCTGCTTTAACACCTGAGTTAATGATTAACGCCAAAATTAATCCGAGCGTCATAGTAGGTACAATATAATAGATGGAAAATAGGACAGTATTCCAAATTGCCCGCCAAGCTAAATCATCCCCTAAAAATGTCTTCCAGTTTTTCAACCCCACAAATACTGGATCTCCAATTATTTTCCAATCCATAAAAGTGAGTACAAAACTGTAGGCGAAAGGATATACTTGGAATATTAAAAAGTGAATCAAGGCAGGAGTCAAAAAGATATAAACAATTGCATTTCTGTCCCATTGACGTTTGATTCGTTGCTTTAGAGGCAAATTTGTCTTTTTAGAATGTTGTATTCTATCTTTTTTCCTTTTGATTCGTTCCTTTAATGGGAGTTTTCTTTTATTAGGAGATTCCATTTCTCCATTAACCTTTTCTGCATTATTCAGAGTAATCACCTAATTTCATATGTAAGTTAGGAACAGAGAGTTTGATTAAACCAAACCCTCTGTTCTATTAAACTATTTACTTATCAAGCTCAGCTTGAATACCCTCTGCCGCTGCATCTGCTGCTTCCTGTGGAGTTTTCTTCCCTTCCATCATCGTTTGTACTTCTGCTTGAATTGCTGGCATAATGGAACGCCCTTTTGGATGAATAACTCCTGGTAGTGCATATTGTGTATATTCGGAAAGCTGACTTAGATATTCTTGGTCATCAAATATATCTTTAGCTGATTTTCTAGTTGGGATGTATTGGGTAACTGTATTGAATTTCCTTTGGTTTTCCGAATTCGTTACAGTTTTAACAAATTCAGCTGCCGCCGATGGATTATCGCTATTTTTAGTAACCACAAACATTCCTGTTGTACCATACGTTACTTGTTCCTCTTTCTTCAGAGGTGGAGCAATTGTGAAATCAATCTGATCTTTTGCTAACAAATTACTTAAGGTTATTCCTGATCCTAGTATTGTCATGATTTCCCCACCATCCCACAATGCATTATGTTCCTGTGCGGTTATGGAATCTTCAGGAATCCAACCTTCTTCATACATCTTATTGATAAACTCAAACGTTTCGACACCCTGCTCATTATTAATTAGAATTTCATCGTCTTGCGTCAGTACTTTACCACCATTTTGCCATAGCCATGGATACAAGGTACCATTCATTGAACCCCCGCCAGGATAGCTCAGAGAATAGTAACCTTCTTCTTTTGCCTTTTTAGACCATTCTTCAAACTCAGCCCAAGTTGTTGGTAAATTTTCTGGATCTTCACCGATTGCTTCTACTATTTTGTTATTATAGAAAAATGTATAAGCTTCCTGAAGTATAGGGAGACCATATGTTTTATCTTTCCATTGAGTTGATACCAATGAAGATTCTACAAAATCACTCATATCAAAATCCTTTAGATACGGATCAAGTTCTAATAATAACCCCTCAGAAGCGTATTGTGGCATTTGGTCTGGAATTGCATAAAACACATCAGGACCATTACCAGCAGCGAGAGCTGTTAATATCTTCTGATCACGATTACCCCAAGGAATTTGCTCAAAGTTTACTGTTACCCCGTTTTCTTCTTCATAAGAAGCAATAACTTCTTCCCACATTTTAGCCTCTGCATCACCCTCGCCTGTGAACGGATGAGCCCATACAGTTATTTCACCAGATAATTCACCATCTTCAGCAGGTGCAGATGTTTCTTCCTCATCAGGACTACAGCCTACAATCAGCATCCCTACTACAATAAGTAACAAAAAAATCCTAAGTTTTCTCATCAACTAAAACCCCTCTCTTTTCATTTTCGAGACAGCTTACGAAAAAAATTGTATTATCCCCTCCAATCCTCAAATGCACGTTTCTATGAAAGCGATGTCAAATATAGGTGTTAACCCGAGACCATCAAAATCGGTATTTCGTGCACAGTGTTTTTAATTATTTTAATATTCGATAACTTATTATTAGTCTATGTTGTTTTTCATCTAGAGACAAGTCACTAAAGTGTCTTTAATAAAACAAAATTTCCTGCCAGGAGAAAATCGTATTTATTCATCCGTGTTGACATGATTTTTGGACACCAATATAATGAATAAAAATATTAGAAATTTTGTGTAAAAATAAAAAAGTTACGCTTCTTGCTTAACTTAAGGGGGAACAGCATGACATTCGGTGGTTGGGAAAAATTTAATACGGCTGCTTTTTGGATGATCAAATTAGCTTACATAAATTTACTTTGGATTTTATTTACAATAGGAGGACTAGTGATTTTCGGATTGTTTCCAGCTACCGTGGCAATGTTTACTGTTGTCCGTAAATGGATGCGCAAAGAAAATAACTTTAAGATCTTCCCGGCATTTTGGACAGTTTTTCGCACTGATTTTATAAAGTCAAATGGTCATGGTTTATTATTTATTATTGTTGGTTATATCCTTTATTACGACTTTACTTTTCTGCAGCTAAACGATGGTAAATTATCCTATCTGCTTCCAGTATTAATTTTTATTCTTATTTCATATGCCGTGACCTTGTTATTTTTCTTTCCTGTATTCGTCCATTTTGACTTGAAATTCTTTCAATATATTAAACAATCTTTTTTAGTTGCAATAACTTCCCCAATTGAAACAATACTAAGTGCTGTTTCGATTGTATTACTATATTTTGTAATCACGCTTTTACCAGGAATAATTCCGTTATTTAGTGGCAGTCTTTTGGCAATTGCGATGACTTGGACTAGTTTTAGAGCCTTCAGAAAAATTGAGCACAGGAAAGGATTAACTTAAACAGGTATAGAGTAATATTAAAGGAAAGGTTTAACCTCTAGGGTTAGGCCTTTTTTAGTGCCGGAAAAATCCACATAGTACATTTGTCCCATTTAACATAAGGACTCTTAAAAGACTTGTTATAGGTCGGTACTTGTCTAAAAATATTAATTATAGAGAAAATTGAAAACGCTTTCTGTGTGAAGGCAATAATTAGTAATAGGGAAACCTAATAATTGGAGGTGAATCCAGCTTAGAGTATAACTTTTAACAATTCTCAATGGAAGGGATGAGTAATTAAGATGCGTAAAGTAACATTTCTATTGGCATTACCTTTACTATTCACTATTTATTTAGGTGTTGTTGAAAACAAAAGTACAGAAGCCGCAGAAAGTAACGTACGCGAAATTGGAACTGCTTTAAATGCTGTTTCAATTCCTGGGGCTGCCTATGGTAAAAGTCCAGATGGTGAAGAAGATTGGATTTATGCAGTCTCCGGAGGGTCGCCAGCAGTTTTTAATGTTGTGAATGCTGAATCCGGTGAACTGGTTAATAGTTTTTCATTAGAGGGCGCTAGTAACAGCTGGGCACTTACAGTAGACCCTGACGGAAATGTTTATATGGGGACCTACTCAAATGGTACACTATACCGTTATGTACCAGGCAGCGATCATATTGAAAACCTCGGAAAGCCCCTTGCAGGTGAATCATTTATCTGGCGCATTAGCTCCGATGAAGACGGTAACATTTATGGCGGGACATATCCTAGCGGTAAAGTATTTCAATATAATCCCGAAACGGACGAGTTCCGTGATTATGGCCAAATGGTTGAAGGGCAGCAATACGTTAGAAGTATAGATATTTATAAAGACAAGGCATATGCCGGGGTTGGAACCAATGGGGCAAATCTTGTCGAGTTAGATACAGAGACAGGAGAAACCAAGCAAATACCACTGCCTGACAAGTTTTCAGGGGCAACAAATGTATACGATATTAACGTTGTCCGCAATAAACTATTTGCCAGAGTCACTGGCGCTAGCACTATTCTTGTATACGACTTGAAAACAATGGAAGTTATTGACGAGATTGAAGATGCGAATGGAATAGATGTCTCCCAGGCGGGGCCAAAGAACAACATTTATTTAATCAGAAATGAACAGCTCTATTCTTATAATTTAAATACGCTTGAGTTAAAAGCGACAGGATTTGATGACCTCTTTTCAGCACGAGGATTTGGCTGGATTAATCTCGGCACGAAGGAATTTCCAGGCAAAACCTTAGCAAGCATATCGTGGAACGGGGAAATCCGAAAATATAACCCGATAACCGGTAACACTGAAATCACACCTGGACAAATCAAGGGGGAACCAGTCGATATTCAATCCCTCACTCAAGGTCCTAACGGAAATATATTTGTTGGTGGTTATTTTTCCGGCGGGCTTGCTGAGTTCGATTATCAAGCAGATCAACTTACAGAGTATAAAGGTTTGGGGCAAATTGAAGGTATGGTAACGCATAATAACAGATTGTATATGGGCATTTATACAGGAGCAGAGCTTTTTTCATACAATCCTGATAACCCATATGAGCTAGGTAAAAATCCAGTAGAGCACTTCAGCTTGAAGGATAAAGAACAAGATCGACCTTTTGCACTAGTTTCTGCTGGCGATAAACTGGCGGTCGGTACTGTGCCTGATTACGGAAAACTAGGCGGAGCATTAACTATCTTTGATCCCACTACAAATGAATACTCCTTCCATCGAAACGTCGTGGAAAACCAAAGTGTAATATCACTTGCTTATAAAGACGGATTAGTATATGGAGGAACTTCGGTCTGGGGAGGACTAGGAATCCAACCAACTGAAGACGAAGCAAAGTTATTCATCTGGGATATGGAGAATGAACAGAAAGTATTAGAGACCGTTCCAGTACCTGGTGAAAAAGCAATTTCAGCACTAACCCTTGATGATGAAGGAAACCTATGGGGATTAACATCAGGTGTTCTGTTTAAATATGACACACAGTCCAACCAGATCGTTCGACACGAAGAACTATATTCATTGAATTGGGATGCAGTTGGCCACTTATGGCGTGGAGGCGCGTTAACATTTGATGACGATGGTAATCTTTATGGTCAGACACATAATGAACTTTTCAAAGTAAATCCGGAAACATGGGAAAAAGAAACGCTAGCTGAAGATGCAACTTTATTCGCGCAAGATGCTGATGGAAACTTCTACTTCGCAAGAGACCATAAACTTTATCAATATCAACGATAATAATGAGGAGAGATATTAAATGAAAGGAAAGCCAATTTTAAACAAATGGTTCTATTTATTAGCAGGATTGTTAGTACTTGTTTTAGCAGGAGTCCCATCACTAGCACAGGCTAACTCGAATCAGGAGTCAACTGAACTTGCTAACACCACTTATGGGGAACCCGAAAAGGTATTAGCACCTCTCACTGGAACAGTTAGTATCTTCGATGGAGCAGTTGGAAAAGAAGATGGCAATAACGTCATGTACACTACCGCAAAAGGAATACCTGCCAAGCTTAATGTGGTAGACCTAGATAATTACGAATTGCTGCGGACGATTACCCTTGAAGGTGCCGAGAGTACATGGGCACATGAAGTAACAGTCGATGGTGACTTGTATATAGCTACTATTGGCGGGGGCGCAAAGCTTTGGAAATATTCTCCTGAAACGAAGGATGCTAAGGTTGTCGCTACCTTCCCAGGGCAAACATTTCCTTATTCGATAACATCGGACCCTGAAGGAAATGTATATGTTGGAACCTATCCGGGCGGAAAAGTGTATAAATTTAATCCGGAAAGTGAAGAAGTTACAGATTATGGAAAAATGATTGATGAGTCTTCAAGGCAATATATTCGATCAATCGCTTATATTGAGGGAAACATTTATGCCGGAACTGCTAAAGATAAAATAATCAAATACAATATTGCAACAGGAGAGAAATCAAACATTGCATCATCTTTAGATGAGACGGGCACCGTATACGACATGGATAGAGTGGATAATCGCTACTTGTTTATCAGGTATAATGACACCAACAATGGCTACATTTACGATACAGAAACGCAAGAGTGGCTTGATGTTGTTGTTCCAAACGTAAGAGGATTACATGTAGAACAAGAATCATACAATGGATTAGTGTATTACATGACACCAGATGATAAATTCATGTCGATCGATTTAAACACACTGGAGATAAATGACACAGGTATGAGATATGGCAGTGGCTTGCGAGGAGCGGATTGGGTTGAACTAAGCGATCCGGATCTACCTGGTAAAAGTCTCGTTACCATTAACTGGAGTGGCAGTGTAACAATTTTTAATATCGAGACAAACCAGGTTATAGAGCGCCCTTCTTTAGTAAAAGGGGCACCAGCGATTATGAGTAAAGTAAAGAATGGTCCCGATGGAAACATATATATTACTGGTACACAAGCCACAGAAGGAGCTATCTTTAATCCGGTTGAGAACTCGACTGTCTCTTTTAATCTAGGACAGGGAGATAGCATGCATGCCGTTGGAGATAAAATGCTATTTGGCGTTTATCCTGGGGCAAGAATTTTTGAATATGACACAAAAAAAGAACCAACAGAAAACAATCCTAAGCAGCTGTTTCAAATTGGGAAAGAACAAGATAGAATCAGTGATATAACCAGCGGAGATGGAAAAACGTTTATCGGAAGTATTCCCGATTATGGTAAGCTAGGTGGTGCTTTGACGCTATATGACCAGACAGGAGAACAAACAGTCTACCGTAATATAGTAGAAAATCAAAGCATTGCTAGCTTAGCCTATAAAGATGGTATTGTTTATGGCACAACCACCATTAACGGCGGTCTAGGAATAGACCCAGTTGCTGAACAGGCCAAAATTTTCAAGTGGGATGTAGAAAATGAACAGAAAACAGAAGAAATATCACTATCAATCGAAGGTTTAGACAACCCACAGACAATTGGCGACTTATCCTTTGGTAAAAATGGTTTGTTATGGGGTGCTGCAAATAACATTATTTTTGCATTGGATCCCGACACGTTAAATGTAGTAAAAAGCAAAAAGATTTATCCTGATGGAGCTCTTTATTACGCTGACTGGCAAACAATTGATCTTGAATGGTCAAACAATATATTGTATGCAAAATTTGATAATAATCTAACTGCAATAGATCCTGAAACACTTCTCAGTCATAAGATCACCGATGCAAAATCTTTTACAATAGGAGACGATGGAAACATATACTACTCGCTTCCATCTAACCGGACACTTCTATATAAGGTTGAGGTAACAAGTGCAGGGCTTATACAGGAAATTCTAGACGGTTATCACACCTCAGAAGACATTGCGGAACCAGTCTATTCTCAATTGACTAATAAGTTGGAACAAGCAAAACACCATCTAAATAAGGATGATATAAGCCAGGCTGTTAAGCATCTGAATGATCTGCTTAAACTTCTGAACAACGATTCTATGAAAGAATTTATTTCAGATGATGCAAAGGATATATTGAATTCTAAAGTCGAAAATCTTATAGAAACCTTGTCATCTGAAAATGAGGAACCGCCAGTGAATTCCATACAACTAATAAATCCTGGCTTTGAGGAACCTTTGACAGATGAGGCTATACCTGGGTGGACATCTGCATTTCAAGTAGGTGGAGAATATTACTACGAAATTACGGATGAACGCAGTTTTAGTGGAAACAATAGTTTAAAGATTGATGATACTGTAAGATCTGCATCTGTTGCACTATACAGTGATAAAATAGATGTTGAACCTGGTGTTGAGTATATGGCTTCAACTCAAGCTTTTACTGAAGAAGGTTCAGCAAGCTTTCTGTTACGCTTTTACGATAAAGATGGTAACCAAGTCGCTAATTATGCTAACCATTTTGAGACCATGCTCGGCCAATGGGAAAAAATAAACACTCAGGGTGTAGCCCCAGATAATGCTGCATATGTACGGATCTATGCATATACAACAAGCTATCAAATAGGAACCGTTTATTTTGATGATATCAATCTATGGACAAACCATGAATAGATAAGTACTAATTAGAAAACTTGGCATTCGCCAAGCCTTAATGGCGAGTGCCTTAGTTACACTTATGCAGTAAGAAAGGATTTATACTTTCTTAACTGCCTAAAAAGGTCAATGTATTGTGTATTCAATACATTGACCTTTTTTATTTTCCGAACGTATTTTTCATTCGTTTGAGTGGATCATCTTCTATTGCAGGATCCCATTGTAAAACTTGGTCAGCATTGTGAAGTTCTTTTATAAGTTCATTATAGTCTATGTTTTGCACGTTTGTTTTATTTTTAAAAGCAAGAGCTGCAGCTAATCCTGCTGATTGGCCAATAATCATAAACACTGGTTCCATGCGGATTGACCCGTAGGCAATATGGGAACTTGATAAACAGACTGGAACTAATAAATTTGTACATTCATCTGCACGGGGACGAATGGAGCGATAGGAAATCGGATACGGTGAAATAGGAATTTCCACATCCCCCTCATTGACACATTCTCCATCCAGCACAACTCGTCTGACATGATGTGAATCCATTTGATAGGAAGCAAGACCAACCGAATCATCAACACCGGTTTTTCCCAGACAATTATTATCTGTCATTACGTAATCTGATATCATTCTTCTGCTTTCGCGAATATATAATTGCGGTGGCCAATGCCCGGTCTTTTCAAATTCATCTTTTGGCAACCCCCACTGTGAAACCTCCTCAAGAATATGTAATTGAACTCGCATGTCATTGGACAAAAAATATAACATTCCTAAATTATAATTCACATGATCCTGAAAAATTTCCTCGCGGGTCTGATAACTGCCTTCTGGCCATTGATGGTTCATTCCAATATTGTCAGTTGATACAGCCCCATAGTTATTCAAATCAGACTTCCCATTAGGAAGCATTATATGAAGATTCATAGCATCCCATACACCTGCATTGATATAACGTAATAAAAGCAAATATCTATTTGGATCATACTTTGGGGGTTCTGGAAACGGAACGCGGTTTTCAGGAACTCTTGTTAGGCAAATACGAAAATTATAGGATTGAATACGGTGATCCCCGTCTCCCTGATATTCCTGATCCGTGGAATCCTCGGTCACTCCAGGCAAGAGTCCGCTTTCCTTATCACCTTCTATGATATATGGATCAACTGGCTTTTCGAACTTATGATGTGGCTCACCAAAACGAACACCATTATATGTTTCGTCATATGTTGCATTTGACTCGCGCCCCACCGTGTAGGAAATGTTCGATTTTGCCATCAAATCTCCTTCGTAACTAGCATCTACATAATATGCTCCCTTAAATGTATTGCCGTTTTCCATCACGATTTCATTAATCTCTTTATCTTTGTTCATCTCAACCTCTTTAAGATGTTGGCCATAATAGATTGGTATATTATATTCTTCTATCCAACTCTTAAATAGATGCTTGGCAGCTTTTGGCTCAAATGTCCATTGCTCTTCTTTACCATAATAGTTGCCAATTTTTTTATAGAATTCTCTTGAAAGACCGCCAATAGCATCTTTAGCGCCTAAATCAGTAGCCCCAAGTCCACTAGCAGTAATCCCACCGATATGATTTCCAAATTCAGCGATAGCAACCGTCAGTCCCATTGTTTTTGCCTGAATCGCAGCCGTAATTCCTGCTGGTGTTGCACCATATACAATTAAATCTTTTATGATTGTTTGTGGGTTATTAGAAACTTTTGATGGTACATAGTAGTTAAGGTTACTAAAATCCATTTATTTGCCCCCGTTCTGTGCTTTCGCTAGCCATGCCCCTAAGAACTAATACATTGTTAATCATTATAGTATTAATATTAAGTCCTTAATAGGTCTTTAAGACATTGTAGGGAACCAGAAGCTGCGCATACCCTTCTGTTACTATTACAATCGATACTCGCGTGAAAAAAGTGGCATCGGGGTTAAATAAATATTTTTTCGATGCAGATGCCACTTTTCATGCTTTGGAAACGATAGTACTTATGAGAAAGGTATTTTCTGCTTTAGCAGAAAATGACCTATTGAAATTTAGTAGAGGATTTTCGGCCTGCGCCGAAAATCTACATCCTTGGAAAGACCTATCGCTCGAGTTGAGTTGTGGCTCGCTCGAGTTTGAGTGTGGCTCGCTCGAGTTTGGGCGTTGCTCGCTCGTGTTTGAGGGCTGCTCGCTCGAGTTTGGGCGTTGCTCGCTCGAGTTTGGGTGTGGCTCGCTCGAGTTTGAGGGTTGCTCGCTCGTGTTTGAGGGCTGCTCGCTCGAGTTGGGGTGTGGCTCGCTCGAGTTTGGGTGTGGCTCGCTCGAGTTTGAGGTTGTTCGCTCGAGTTTGGGGCTGCTCGCTCGAGTTTGGGCGCTGCTCGCTCGAGTTTGGGGGCTGCTCGCTCGAGTTTGAGGGCTGCTCGCTCGAGTTTGAGGGTTGCTCGCTCGAGTTTGGGTGTGGCTCGCTCGAGTTCGAGGGTTGCTCGCTCGAGTTTGGGGGCTGATCGCTCGAGTTTGAGCGTTGCTCGCTCGAGTTTGGGGGTTGCTCGCTCGAGTTTGAGCGTTGCTCGCTCGAGTTTGGGGGTTGCTCGCTCGAGTTTGAGGGCTGCTCGCTCGAGTTTGAGAGCGCCTCGCTCGAGTTTGAGAGCGCCTCGCTCGAGTTTGAGGGTGGCTCGCTCGAGTTTGAGGGCTGCTCGCTCGAGTTTGAGGGCTGCTCGCTCGAGTTTGGGGGCGGCTCGCTCGCAATTGGACATTAAAAAAAGCACCCCAATGAGGTGCCCCAAAACTTACTTCCTTCTATGATCACTATACAATGTCTGCATTAGATTAATTTTCTGGACATAATTCAAATCATTACTTTCAAACAACTTGGATACATCTTTTTCCTTAAACGCTGGAGCTATTACATCCATACCACTTGAGTATTCACTTATAGCTTTTTCCCAATCTGGACTACTCATGACTGTCGACCATTCTGTCCAGGGTCCCTGATTACCTTTAATCAATCCAGCCCTTTCACTTATCTCCTGTTTTATCCAGCTTGTAAATTGAACAAAGCTGTTAATGTACCATGGGTAATACGGTAACCGACCATCAACATGAAACAGCCACTTTGTGGGCTTTAACAATGGCTTGGTCGCCTTTTGAAACAGTCTCCTGTTAAGCTTCCATTTTTGTGGAACTGCAGCACTTATTTTCACAGCATCTTTAGTCATAAAAGGTTCATAGGTCCGAAATAGTCTGCGATTAGCATGAAGGTTGGGTATATTAATATTCATAGAAATTGGCCAAAGCTGAAACCATTCTTCTGCGGATTCACTCCGAAAACGCTTAATACAATCTAAATGAGCTTGGCGTCGTTTCGTTAATTCTGAAAGTACATCAGCTGTAAAAGTATTGTTTTTTAAATGCACATCGGCTGAATGATCATTTCTTTTAATATGAGGTACAAATGGAAAGCGTCCTGAACCACCGAATTTTTTAACACATGCACCCTTTAAGGAAACATCTGAGAATAGACCTCCAAAAACAGCGGGATACTCGTCCAATTTACAGCTTTTGTGAAAACCGTAAGTATGTGCGTGAAAATACTGTGAGCCGCCACCAACTAAATTTGTGCTAGAAGGCAGTATTTCAAGATAATGCAGCTTACCCCGTTCAGCCAAGTTGAAATTTGCACCATAAGCATTAGCAGCTCGTTTAGCCACTTTTCCTTCCCTGTTCATATGATCAAGGAAAATATAGGCGTCTCGTTTACTTTTAGCAGGCAACAGGCCAGAAATTGTACGTGAGTCTTCTCCACCACTAATAAACTGCGCAATATGAGACATTTCATTTGTAATAAGGTCCACATATTTTTGTATACCATTTCTAAGATCGTCAGCTGCTTTATCTATTGATTGATACATGTTTTTTTCTTCCGGCAGCCAATATGTGTTACTTTGGAATTCGGAGGTACTACTTATGAGAGAATACTCCGTTGCTGGTTTTATCTGGCGGATAGCATTGTACATTGTAAATGGAAAAGTTACCACACCATGAAGAATAAAATCAACTTTTGATATGACATCTATATTAGCTTGTTGATCGGCTACATTTGCCAGTAAATCGACGTGAGTTGACAGCATAATACTTGATTCCTGGTATGAAAAAACTGGGATAAATGACATTAAATCTGTTATACAAGTTACTTCTGATGAATGCTTATTAATAATCAATATAGCAAAAGGACCACTCAAATCTTCATCCCATTGTATAACACCTTCACGCCAGCGGTCATAGATAGCTTGCGTACCTGCTACGCCTGAATTATTATTTAAGAACTTGTTATCCTGAAAATATAGTACAGGCCCGCCAATCACAACACAAATATACTCAGAATTTTCATAAGGCTGAAATCCATTATACAGATTTCGGCTCACAGCTAGAGAACCCCACTCTCCATGAAATTCTTCAACTGATGGTCCATCCTGTTGATAGATAGACTGAACATTTTGTGTTAGTTTTCCCTTTTTAATAGACTCTTTAGAATAAATGAAATCACTCATAACCTATCGCCATCCGATTGTTTATCTTCATAGTTTTTACTTATATGAAGCGTTATTAAAATTAAACTAATATTAAGTATTGCACCTGACACTCCAAACAAGGCAATCGCCACTAGATCACTCATAAATACATAATAACCAATTGCTAAAGCAGCAATTCTTGTTATTAACATAAATACCGTGAATTTCAAATGGAAAGCTTGCGCTGCCAGAACAGGTAGTGCTACAACACTGGGTCTATTGATAAATCCAAAAAAGGTCCAAAGTGCAATCCATCGTGCATATTCCCCTGCTGTCACCCATTCTGCACCAAACACAAAACTAAAAAGCCAGGGTCCAAAGATGACTACAGTTGCAAAAGGAATTATCCCTACTGCTCCAAGCGCTACCGTTGCCTTTTTAATCAAATTTGTGAGGTTTTCACCATTGTTGGCAGCTTCAGATATTCGTGGATAAAAAACATCTCCCACCGATTTACTAATAAGCTGCGTAGGTAATCTAAGGACCATCCTTCCAATTGAATAAAAGCCTACAGAAGCTGGACCAAAAAAACTCGTTAGCAATAAAATTGGCAGGCCTTGTGATGCTGCATCCAGGAAGACTTCTGGTGCTCTATAGTATGGAAAGTCCCTATATTTAGTAGCAATTTCTTTCATAGATACCTTTTCTGTATGTAAATCTGTTTGCTTGTAGTCAGTTTTTCTAGCAAATATGACCATCATCAAGGCTCTCAAACCATTACCTAATGCCGATAGAATTATAAGAACAGCTGCTACCGGATAAATAAATCCAATTCCTACCTTACTTCCTTGTATAATTAAGGAATGAAGAAATGCCACTTTGGCTGTAATAGCAAATTGCTTTGTTCGAATTAACCATTGCTCTGCGACTTGCATGAAACCTGAAAATAGTACAACGATAGGAATTAAATACAAAAATGGAGCAATATTCTCAAGGTTAAATAAATTAACAACTGGCTGATGAAACACCAACAAGATAATAGCCGTACCAACTGCAATTCCGGTTGAAATACACAATGAAAGTAGAATTATTCCCTTAGCATCTCGATCACTCTTAGGCAGTACAATTGCTATCGGGTAGGTCAACGCTGCAACGGGAGCAATAATGCCAACCACTGCCATAAATACACCCATTAAACCAAAGGCTTCAGGCCCATACAATCGAGTGATGAAGGGAGAAAGTGCCATCGTTACTAATTGAGCTGCAGCTGTTCCAGATGCCATTATTATGACATTGCGTACAAATGGCTTTTTAGTTAATTTCAAAATTTTACGCTTCATTCAATACCCCTCTTAAAATATTGAATTTATAATAGTAGAAAGTTATATATATGTTTTGGCACCATGTAACTCAAATCCCTTGTTATTGATCTGACACTTTTCACCTTACAAACTTCATTATATACCCGAAGTTTTCGACTTAGATTAATCTTACGACGATTTAAGACAACGAGCACTGTGTCTCTGATTATTTCTGAGAATAATTCTTCTTTAAACAGCTTATTATGCCTGTTCTGTTCCACCATTTTTGTTAGTAACCTTGGTAAGTGATCTAGCGTACTATCGCTAATCTCACTTTGATAGTTATCATTGAAAAATTCATTAAATACCCTCAATTCTACTTCTGTTAAATCAAAGTTATAGAAGTCTAAAATGTCTCGATGAATAGAATCGTTTATTTTTTTCCGTTGAATGATCTTACTGGACTTTGATTTTTTTGTAACATTAGTGTGCCCCGTCCGATACTTAAGTAATACCTCAGGTAGAATTGACAACTCACCCACTTTGGAGAGTTGAATCCACATATCATAATCCTGAGCTACAAAATACTCAGGATTATACCTAAGCTCATATTTGTTAATAGTCTCTAAACGAAGGAAAGAAGTTGGATTAGCAATACGGTTAAGAAATAGTAATCCTGCCTTGATCTCTTCAGAGGTAATATTCTTCGGCCTCATTACTTTTTTAAACCTGCCTCCGAATATTTCATAATAAGTCCCTATACCATCTATATTTGAATTGTTTTCCATATAATTAACTTGCTTCTCTATCCTTGTTAAATATGCAATATCATCCGAATCCATAATAGCCATATATTTACCTTGTGATTTCTCAAGACCTAAGTTCCTAGTGTATGGTATACCTCTGTTAATTTCATTTTTTATTAACCGGATTCGAGGATCTGTATAGGAATTCACTATATTTACGGAATTATCCGTAGATCCATCATCTACGATTACTACTTCTATGTTAGAATATGTCTGATTAATGACGCTCTCTAATGCTTCACTAATATATTCCTCGCAGTTGTATAATGGTATAAATACGGTAACTAAAGGTTGATCCATTTATGTAACTCCTTAAAATTAAATCCTTAGAACAGTATGGACATATAATCGTGTTTTTATTAGAAAACTTGGCTTATCGCCAAATCTTTATGGAAAAAGCCTTAGTTGGACTATTGCAGTAACAAAGTATTTATGCTTTGTTAACTGCAAAAAAAAGATCCTTACCGGTATTAAAGTAAGGATCTTTCTCTCTATAGTAACTACTTTTTAAAAAGGTTAGTGATTTCTCTCTACCAAAAACCAGCCATTCTTTAAATTCTCGCGATTATAATAAAAACGCTCTTCATCCTCATGTCTAATTACTTTCCCACCAGATGCTTCTACAATTGCTTGTCCAGCTCCTGTATCCCATTCCATCGTTGGTGCATAACGTGGGTAGTAATCAGCTTTACCTTCTGCCACTAAGCAGAATTTAAGTGAACTACCAGCCGTGACTACATCCACCTCACGATCCTTGCGTAATCCTTCAATAAATTCTTCCGTTTCTGCTGACATATGGGAACGACTTGCAACGACATTAACCACATTAGTATCAGCGACTTCCGGTAAACGAATACTTTCAGAAACTAACGCTTCATCATCTGTGATATCCTTTTTAGATGCATCTTCCAATTTAAAAGCACCTACGCCTTCACGGCCAAAATAAAATGTATCCAGGACAGGTGCATAGATTACTCCCAATGTTGGGTATTTTCCTTCGATCAGTGCAATATTCACAGTAAATTCGCCATTTTTCTTAATGAACTCTTTTGTTCCATCCAGTGGATCCACTAGGAAAAATTGAGTCCAATCTTTACGTTCCTCATAAGGGATATCCGTGCCTTCTTCACTTAGTACAGGAATATCTGAATACGCAGTTTGCAAGCCTTTCATAATAGCCTGATGAGATCGTTGATCCGCTTTAGTCAGCGGTGAATCATCTTCTTTGGTTTCAACTTCAATATCTTTTTCGTATACATCAAAAATTTCGCGTCCAGCTTCCAATGAAACATCGAGTAATTTTTTTATGCTCACATCTGTCATTATTCCAGGTATCCTTTCTCTTTCAGGTAATGTACAATTTCTTGCACAGATTCCTCAAGAGTTAATTTATCGGTATCGATTGTTACTTCTGGATTCTTAGGCTCTTCATATGGAGCGTCGATTCCAGTGAATCCTTTGATCTCTCCAGCTCGTGCTTTTTTGTACAAGCCTTTTGGATCACGCGATTCACATGTTTCAACACTAGCGTCAACAAATACTTCAATAAATTCACCATCTTCCACAAGTTCACGAACTTCATCGCGATCTTCACGATATGGTGAAATAAACGCTGATAAGGTAAATAATCCAGCATCAACCATTAATTTTGAAACTTCACCTATACGGCGAATATTCTCTTTGCGATCTTCTGGACTAAATCCTAGGTTTTTATTTAAGCCGTGACGAACATTGTCGCCATCCAGGCGGTATGTGCGTACTCCCTGGGAATAGAGTTCTTTTTCCAATTCAACTGATACAGTTGATTTACCTGAGCCAGAAAGTCCTGTAAACCAAATTACTGCGCTCTTATGTTTGTTTAATCCTCGTCTATTTTCTTTCGTTACCTTTGAATCGTGCCATACGATGTTTTCTGCTTTTGCCATGTTATATTCCTCCTAAAACCATACATTATATATTATTGAAACAGATGTAATCATTACTAAAATACTAAGTGGCGTACCAACTTTTATATAATCTTTAAACGTATATCCGCCTGGTCCAAACACTATAAGGTTTGTTTGGTAACCTATTGGTGTAATAAAGCTTGCTGAAGCAGCGATTGCAACAGTTACCGCAAAACCCATAGGGGACACATTAAGCTGGGCTGAAAGCTCAAGGACAATTGGAATCATCAAGACAGCTGCTGCGGTGTTCGTAATTAATTCCGTAAATAAATTTGTCAAAAAGTAAACCATAAATAAAATAACTAATAACCCTAAAGGTTCACCAAAGCTGACAAGTCCCTTAGCCAGCCATTCAGCCAATCCTGTTTCTGTCATGGCCGCGCCAATTCCGAGTGCGCTTGCTATTAACAACAATACATCAAACTGAACATATTGTTTCGCTTCTCCTGGAGTGAGAACTTTTGTGCCCAGCAATATGAGAACTGCTAATGCCATAGCCTTAAACATAGTAAACACACCGGCTGTAACTAGTGCAATCATGACGACTAACAGTGCGATTGAGAACCAGCCTTTTGCCGGATTCTGTTTAAGTGTTTTTGGTGTATCCAATGAAGATACAACATAAAAATCATTTGATTGGTAATGTTTTTCCAAAAAGTCTGAACCAGCTAGTAATAGCAGTGTATCCCCAGGACGTAAGACAATTTCCCCAACCTTGCTTTTAATCCGTTCATTGTTACGATGAACGGCGATAACGCCAGCATCATATTTCGAACGGAACTGGGCTTCTTTAATAGACCTTGACGTTAAAGAGGACTGGTGGGATACAACAACCTCAATCAAATTGGATGTACCATTTTTCAAATCATTTAATCCAATATTTGTACCTGTCTCAAGTGTCAGTCCTTTAATTTTTTCAAGCTCAGCTATGGTTGTTATCAAACCTGTAAAGATCAATCGGTCGCCTTGCTTAATAACCGTTCTCGATTTCACTGGTGAGATATGCTCTTTCCCCCGGATGATTTCAACCAAGTAAAGACCTTTCAGATCCCTGAGCCCAGCATCTTTAACGTTTTTTCCAACATGCTGAAATGACTCCGTTACATGCATTTCAGCTATATATTCTTTGGAATTTTCTTGAACCCGCTGACTGAACCCTTTGTTGTCTGGAAGCAACCGATGGCCAATTGTAAATAAATAAATGAGACCGACAATTGCAATTGGAATACCAACTACTGCTAGGCTAAACAACGAAAATCCACTAAAGCCATAATCTACCAACATTCCGTGAACTACTAAGTTAGTAGACGTTCCGATTAATGTAATCGTTCCACCTAAAATAGTGACATACGATAATGGAATTAGATACTTAGAAGGGGCAATCCCACGATCCTCACACCATTTTTTAATGATTGGCGTAAATGTTACTACAATCGGTGTATTGTTTAAGAATGCTGAAAAAAATGAGGTAGGTAGAAAGAATCGCAGCATGGAACCGGTTTGTGTCTTACTGTTCTTCAGCCAGCCTTCCATCATCCGATCAATCAGTCCACTTTTTTGCACTGCCCCTGCAACGATGAACAGTAAAGCGATCGTGAGCATACCTTGATTCGAAAATCCACTCAATGCTTGGTCCGGTGTTAATATACCAGTTACTAATAAAATAACCAATACTGAAAAAATAACCATATCAGGCCGAGCTACTTCAAAAAGTAACCCGGCTAACATGGCTATAATCATGATCAGAACAAAAATCATCTCAAATGACATGGGAGTCAATCCCCTTTTTAGTTTTGTTGCATCCCTTTAATAAGAATGTCAGCAACTTCCGGACGTGAAAATTCCTTTGGAGGACGTTCCCCATTGCGTAATTTTTCGCGCACTTTTGTTCCACTTAAATGTACATGGTATTCTTTATCGTGCGGGCATGTCTTGGCTGTACCCATATTACCACATTCTGTGCAGAAGAAAGCATGTTCAAATTTAAATATTTGAATACCTAACTCCTCTTCAAACTGTGATATAAACTCTTGCGCTTCGTAAGTTCCATAATAATCACCCACACCAGCATGGTCACGGCCGACAATGAAGTGTGTGCAACCAAAGTTTTTACGAACAATCGCATGCAATACAGATTCTTTTGGCCCAGCATAACGCATAGCTGCTGGATAAATCGCAAGACGAGTGCGTTCAGCAGGATAGTAATGTTTAAGAATCGCTTGATAGCTTTCCATGCGGATATCTGCTGGAATGTCATCTGATTTTGTTTCACCGACTAATGGATTTAAAAGTAATCCATCAACAGCTTCTAGCGCACATTTTTGAATATACTCATGTGCACGGTGTACTGGGTTCCGTGTTTGGAATCCGACAATCGTTTTCCAGCCTAAATCAGCAAACATTTTGCGTGTTTGATTCGGATCCATATAAAATTCGTTAAATACTCCATGATCAGGACGGTTCAATAACGTAATTGGTCCACCTAAGTATACATTTCCGCGGTCATAAAGTTTTTTAACACCTGGATGTGCTTCTTCGGTAGTCCCATAAACGTTCTGTGCCTCAAGCTTCTGATCATACGTATATTTTTCTTCTAGCTTAATCGTTCCATAAATGATCCCGTCTTCACCTTTAAGTGCGATTTCCTCACCTATTTTATACTGTTCTGCTTCATCCTCTGTAACAGACAGTGTAATGGGTACTGTCCATACCGTACCATCAGCTAAATGATTGTTTTTTACAACATTCTCATAATCAGCTTGTCCCATGAAACCAGCAAGTGGACTAAAGCCACCAATACCGATTAGTTCAATATCTGAAATCACCCAAGGATTTGCTTGGATTGTCTTTAATGATTCAGCATTTGATACTGCTTGTTCTCTTTCTTGTCCTTCTAGTTCGCGGTTCACTAGTGTACCGCCGTGTGGTTGATTCGACATTTAATTACCTCCAGATGAATTTACTATTATAGATAATGTGAAGTCTTGTAAGAATGTGATTAATTAGAAAAATGCTCTTATATATTTTAACATAAAATCTTGTATCTTTGAAAACTTTGAGGAGTACAGTAAATAGAGGATATCCCAATCGATTTTACATAAATAGTATCCACTCATTTAGGATAAAGTTTTGCTCTATCATTGTATAAAACCACCACATCATAGCACAGTTAACGCAACACATAAGAAATATAAATAATATTAATATTATTCGAGAGTAATCTTAAGTTTTTGCAGAAAAACACCGCGATAATTAATCCAATCTTTTCATCTGAACTTTCCGTGTTGCTAGAACTTCTACATATAATGCAGCAGCTTAACAAAAATAAAACAGATAAGAAACCAATTTATTAACTATAAAAATGAACATTATCTCCCGATGAGTGTTTTTATTATATACTGGGAACCAGTCACAGAAGACCAAAATATATCTGTAGGAGTTTGGTTGTTCGCCGGACATTGTTATAAAGAATACTGTTTATCAAAGTAGTTTTTATACTCACCACTAATAATCTGTTCCCACCATTGTTTATTACCCAAATACCACTGAATGGTTTGTGCTATACCAGTTTCAAAGTTATACTTTGGTTTCCAACCTAATTCTTCGAGTTTTGTAGGATCAATTGCATAGCGTTTATCATGTCCTAATCGATCTGGAACAAACTCAATCAAGTCGTCATTCTTCTCTAAAGTGTTAATTATAGTTTTTACTACATCTAAATTAGTACGTTCATTATGGCCACCTATATTATAAACTTCTCCACTTTCACCCTCGTGTAACACTAAATCTATTGCAGAACAATGGTCTTGAACATGCAACCAATCACGAATGTTCCTCCCATCTCCATACACAGGGACTTTCTCATCATTGAACACTCTTGATATCGTTAATGGAATCAACTTCTCTGGAAAATGATAGGGTCCATAATTATTGGAGCAGCGAGTTATATTGACAGGCATTCCAAAGGTTTCATGATAAGAACGAACTAGAAAATCTGAGGATGCTTTAGTGGCACTATAAGGGCTATTAGGTTGAAGAGGAGTATCCTCTGTGAAATAAGTAGTTGGCTCAAAATCTAGCTCGCCATAAACCTCATCAGTTGAAACATGAACAAACTTAGATGTATATATTGATTTTGCTGCATCAAGTAACACTTGTGTACCTAAAACATTCGTTCGTATGAAAATCTCTGGGTCTGTTATAGAACGGTCGACATGGCTTTCGGCTGCAAAGTGTACAACATAATCAAATTGTTCTTTTTTAAATAAAGACATGATTGTCTTTCTATCAGAAATATCTGCTTTAATAAAATGATAGTTACTTTTTGCTTCTATGTCATAATGTTTAGTTAAGTCTCCAGCATAAGTTAACTGATCTAAATTATAAATATCATACTGGGGATGCTTTTCAAGCATATAGTGCACAAAGTTACCACCGATAAACCCTGCTCCACCTGTAACTAATATTTTCTTTTTTAACATCCTATTTCACCTCTACTTCTAGCTGATGCAAATAATGAGTAAGAGCATCTTGCCAACTTGGTAACCTATTAAAACCTTGTTGTTCTAATTTGTTCTTAGACATACGAGAGTTCTTTGGTCGCACAGCTCGTGTAGGATATTCCTCTGTAGTAATAGCATTTACTTTCACTTTCTTATTACTCTGCTTAAATATCTCTTTTGCAAAATCAGCCCAGGTACAAAAACCCTCATTCGATGCATGGTAAATGCCATATTTTTCAGTCTGTATCATGTCAATTAGTAATTTCGCTAAATCAAACGTGTATGTCGGTGAGCCATACTGATCACCAACTACATTTAATTCACTATGAGTTTCAGAAAGTCGCAACATTGTATTAATAAAATTATTACCATTGATACCAAATACCCAAGAAATTCGAACAATGAACCAGTTTTCTAATAATTCCTGAACTGCTTTTTCACCCTCATGTTTGGTCAAGCCATAATAGCCAACTGGATTTACTTCACTAGTTTCTTTGAAAGGTATTTCTCCAGTACCTTTTAATACATAATCAGTGCTAATATATATAAATCTTGCTTCAACCTTTTTGGCTGCACCAGCTAGATATTTTGTCCCGTTAACATTTACATTCCAACATAACTCTTTATTGTCTTCAGCTTTATCTACCGCTGTAAATGCTGCACAATGAATGATTGCATCAGGGTTAAGTTCATTCACATAATTAGAAACAGCTTGTTCTTCAGTAATATCTAATTCATCAGGCCCAACACCATGCATGTCCAAACCATGCTCTAAACCTTCTTCAACAACATCAAATCCAAGTTGTCCTGTATAACCAGTAACTAGTATTTTCATAGAAATATTACTCCTCAAACCTAAAATTGTTTTCTGCGTCTTCTAACAACGGGGCTTTTTCATCTTTCTCAGATAACACTGGTTCAATATCGATTGGCCATTTAATTCCAATAGCTGGATCATTCCAAATAATTCCTCGGTCGCACTCAGGTGCATAAACTTCATCTACTTTATATTGTACTTCGGCATCTGCCGTTAATGTTATAAATGCATGTGCAAATCCCTTTGGTACTAACAACTGTTTTTTGTTTTCTGCAGATAATTCTACCCCAAACCACTGTCCATAAGTGGGACTTTCTTTTCTTATATCTACCGCAACATCAAAAATTGACCCCTGTGTGCAGCGGACAAGCTTTGTTTGTGCTTTTGGATTTAGTTGATAATGTAAACCTCGTAAGGTACCTTTAGTTGCAGAAAAAGATTGGTTATCCTGCACAAAGTCTAACTCTATTCCTGCTACTTTAAACTTTGTTGCGCTGTATGTTTCCATAAACCATCCACGATGATCTCCAAATACTTTTGGCTCGATAACTTTTACTCCAGGTAGATTAGTATCCAGGATTTCCATTCTATCGCCTCACAATTTAGTATTTTATGTCGCCATTTGCTACTTTTAACAGATATTGGCCATATCCAGTCTTAGAAAATAACTCGCCAGACTCTATTAATTCATCTTTGTTTATCCATCCATTTAGATAAGCAATTTCTTCTGGGGCAGATATTTTAATTCCTTGGTGGTCTTCGATAGTTTTCACGAAATTAGTAGCTGATACCAAACTTTCATGGGTTCCCGTGTCTAACCACGTATGACCCCGTCCTAATAATTCTACATCTAATTCACTAGATTGCAGATATGCTTCATTTATTGATGTGATTTCTAATTCCCCACGCGTAGAAGGTTCGACATTTTTCGCAATATCGACAACCCGATTATCATAAAAGTATAAACCAGTCACTGCATAGTTCGATTTTGGATATTCAGGTTTCTCTTCCACACTCAGAACTTTGCTATTTTCAGCAAATTCAACTACTCCATATCTTGCAGGATCAAGAACATGATATCCAAAAACTGTGGCTCCTCTTTCCTTTTTTGCTGCCTTTGAAAGTATGTTTCTCAAACCACTTCCATAATAAACATTATCTCCTAAAATCATTGCTACTGAATCATTACCAATGAATTCCTCTCCAATGATAAATGCTTGTGCTAATCCATCAGGACTTGGTTGAACTTTATACTCTAGATTTATTCCAAATTGAGATCCATCACCAAGCAATGAACTGAAGCGTGGAGTATCCTCTGGGGTGGAAATAATTAGAATATCTTTAATCCCTGCCAACATTAAAGTGGACAAAGGATAATAAATCATTGGTTTATCATAAATAGGTAATAATTGCTTACTTGTCACCATTGTAAGGGGATATAAACGAGTGCCACTTCCACCTGCAAGAATAATTCCTTTCATCATAATCAAATCCTCTCATTTATGTCTATTATCTTAAGAAAAGATAAGTAAGAACATTAATACAGCTTGATTTACTAATTCTCTACCTATTACTTAGTCCAGCCTCTGTGTCCCTTTCCATTGTTGCTCATCTTAAATATTAACTCTTTTCCTTCTCCATAGAGCTTAAACTATAGATAACTGTTTCAGAAGATTATTCTTATTGATTACACTTTTACGTTTCGGGATGTGATGGGGATAAATGATATTTTTAATTCCTTTATTCATTACTAAACTATCATACAGATCCTTTCCCTTCTAAAACCTGTGCGACTGTCTTTAAAAAAACCCTCAAATCAAACCATAAATTAAAGTTCTTGACGTAATACAAATCATGCCTAATCTTATTTCCATGATTCATGTTACTTCTGCCATTCGCTTGTGCCCAACCGGTAATACCAGGTTTAACTGCCAATCGTTGCTTCTGTTTTGAGCTATAGCACTTTGTAATCTCAATTATTTCCGGCCTAGGACCTATTACACTCATATCGCCTTTTAATACATTGATAAACTGCGGTAGCTCATCCAAACTATATTTTCGGATAAATCTTCCAATCTTTATTATGTTTGGATTATCAGCAGATCCTGTTTTAAAAACAAATTCATCCGGCACACCATTCTTCCAGTCATAAATTCTACCCTTACTCTTTTCGTCAAACGTTTGCTTCACTTTCATGGAGCGGAATTTATACAGACCAAAGTATACATCACCTTTACCACTTCGCTGCTGTTTAAAGAACACCGGTCTTCCATCTTCTTTGATAATTAATATAGCTAATGCCAAAAATACAGGGCTGAGAATAATCAATACAATTAAACTAAATACTATATCAATTAAGCGCTTAATTGCTAGTTGAAATGACTTTTTTGATTTCATATATTCTACTTCTGTCTGCCTCACTGAGTTGCTCACTTACTTTCACACCTCCTAGGCCATCTGCTATACCAATCACTTGATTTGGATGCTTTATATTGTCCACAATCACAGTTCCATCAGCACCAATATATCCACCAGCTACGACAGGAACACCTTTTATGAAGGCTTGTCCATAAACTTCCTTAAAAAAGGTATGTATATGATCATGCGTTGACAAAAATTGGTATGGCAAAGCAATTCTAGTATCAAGTCTCGTGATGTTTATATTAACTGATAACATATGTTGAATAAAGTCATTGCTAAAATTATTTATACCACCATCAATTATGAACGAATTTTCTCCAATGACTGGGAATATAGTTTCCTCATTTGTTAATTGACCGGATAAGAATGATATAACTACATCCACTTTTTCAGTTTCTTGAATTTGATTCATTGTTTTAATAATAGGAGTATGTTTAGGCAAAAATATATTTAAGGCCTCAGTAACAGTTATTTCTTTTTCATTATTTCTTCCTTTAATATATACATGTGCTTGTCTCTCTGCAAGTCTTGTAGCAATTTTACTGGCTAGATTTCCTGTTCCTATGACTATAACTTTCTTATCATATAGGTCATCATTTAAAAAATATCGTATTAATAAATCGCAGGATTCTACAGTAATATCATTTGGTTTGACTGTTTCTATCTTTGATTTTTTTATTGTTTCTCTTGCAGTTTTAAATAGATTTAAATCCTGTTTTTGTTCTATATCTATATATATATAATCTACTTCTCCATCAAAAAAAGAAAGTGTTTCTTCCAATGAGTTTTTGTCATTTATCATAAAGCAAGCCATAGACATTCTTGAAATAGTTCTTCTCGGGAGAACTCTAAAAGCTAGGGCATGTTTAGCAGTTGTGCTGATCATTATAGACTTATGAGTATAATTTTGTAGATTAGAGAGCTCTTTTTGAAGAATATTTTTTATTTCCAATTATTGCACCAATCCTTATTTTTTTAGTAATCACTGATTAACATTCAAGTATAATAGCACACAACCTTAGAAACTCAATCATCCTAAATAATCTTATTCGACCAATTACCTTTCTTTCCCGTTTGGTGAGAAATGTAACTCTGTAATAGCACACTGCTAGTGGACAATCTATTTTCTAGTACTAAACTATTTCTGTGTCCTAACTACTTTTTTATTATGCTGCACGTCAAGCTTCAGAATAGTCGCGTTATGTTACCATGGACTAAAACACTCTACTTTCTAAACCTAAACATGCGGATCCATTCTGACTGCCTTTTATTTTTTGACGACTTTCTTTAATTGATATTAATTAACAAATTTTCTTACAGTTGACTTAGAAATTGCACAAAGCCTTCTTCTCGATTATAATTTTTTATAACATATTCTCTATTAGTAATAGAAGCCTCATCATAGAAATCCTTATTGTTTTCATATTCAACTAATGCATTTACTAAGCTTTTGGGATTACTAGGATCGAAAAATAAAGCACAACCTAATTCATTTAAGATATCTTTACCTTCACCTTTTATACTAGTAATAATTGGTTTATTATTTAACAAGTAATCAAATAGTTTAGATGGTATTGTTTTCTCAAAAACAGGGTCTTCAATTAAGCTGAAAAATAATAAATCTACATTCTCAAGTTTAGTTAATACTTCATTTTTAGGTAGTGCCCCAGTAAACTTTATATTTCTTAGATCAAATTCTTCTGCGTTTTCTTTTAACTTTTTAAGCTCTATTCCATCCCCAATAATTAAAAATTCAAATTTTGATTCTTGTGGTAAAAATTGAGCAGCTTTCAAAATTACATTCATATTTTGTACTATCCCTATATTTCCAGCATAACCTATTGTTATCTTCTCACTATGCCCTTTATTGGTTGGTTGTAACTCGCTGTTAATAGTTGCAGGGGATATCCCATTATATAATACATGGATATTACTATGTATTGACTCCTTATAAATATAATTACGCATTGGATTCGACACACAGGTAATCACATCTGCTTTTTTATATAAAAATCTTTCTATTATTTTAGTGATTTTATATAATAATCCTCCGCGCTTTAACATACCCGCAGAAACAGCTGAATCTGGCCAAACATCTCTTATATCAATTACCAATTTGCTCCTTTTAAAAAAGGATACAATTAAACCTCCAAGTGCCACAAATAATGGAGGAGATGTTACTATTATATAACCATATCTTTCCTTTCTTAAACGATATAGAGAATAAAACATAGATTTAAACATAAATCCAAAATAGTTTTTTACATAGTTTATAAAAGATTTTTTATTAACTTTTTCTAATTCTATTCTTTGAATATTATCTACTTCTTGAATTTCTTCGACTGCTGTTTTTTGTGGATATGTTGTTACAACAGTTACATCAAATTCTAGTTTCTGCAAAGCATTATATAAATCATTAATTCTAAACGAAGCAGCATTAATATCTGGTGGAAAATATTGAGACAATAATAGTACTTTTTTTTCCATGAAAATGCACCTTTCACTTAAATTCTTTATTTTCAACTATCACTTTGGTATCCATTGTAATTGGCAATGGACCGTTAAAGGAGATAATAATCTTTCTTGTTTCAATTTCAGTTTTCCATTGTTCTGATATCCATGTTTTTTCAAATTTTATATCGCTTTTAGTATTAGAAGTGAAAGTTAAACAAACAATCGAATTTTTAAATATTAATTTACAAGTATTATTTACTATACTTATATTTTTACATGTCTTACCGACTTGGAAGTATAACTTTCCATTTATTAAGCCTTTCCCAGTAAGGCTATCTTTGATACACCAAGTTGCATCTTTATCCCACAACACTTCTCTTTTATGGGTGACACATTGTTTTAACCTTTTGTAACCATCATGCAATGCACTGAACTTTTCAATAGAAGAATTTAAGTCAACATAGTTTAGTTTACTCTTTGCAATATAACCGGGTCTAAAAGCTCCCCAGAAAGTAGTTTGATTTTCATTTTCAACTTCGATAGTATTATGAGCTTTAGTACTTCTATAGTAATCTCTTTTTTCCCCTGCTTTATACTCGTATGTTCCTGGGTCAATAAAAATATCCTCATTATTAGCATGTAAATAGACACTTAAATTATCCGCGTGTGCGTGACCGGCATTATGATTGGGACCAACACTACCAGCATCAAATAATAAATAATTGCTACCATTTTCCCACCCACTTCTCATTACACCGTAATTTGATCCCTTTAATAGTAGGGACTTATAGATGGGCTGAGACGCAGTTAATCTATTATACCTAACTAGACCTTCATTACCATAAACTTTGAACAGATATCTTAATGGTTGCTTTCCTACAGCAAATTTAAAATCATTTCTATTAAAAAATACGGCAGCAATAGCAAATAATTCATTAACATTTACTGGATAATTTTTCACTGAATCATTTAAAAGTGGCAGAGTCTTATCAGGTTTTAATATATTTAAAATAAACTCATACATTTTTTCTGTATAAGTAAAAAATTCTTTCGGCAACGAAATGTTGTTTTTCTTGGCATATATAAGCACTTCGATATAGTCTTTCGCGGTCATTACTTGATAACTTGTTGAATTTTCATATTGTGATCCATCTTCTCTTACCTCTTTAATGAGTTGAGAATGTAACACCTTTATTCCGACCCTCAAGTAAGTTCCAGACTTTTTAATAAAGGGAAATGTTATACCTATCCAAAATAATGCTTTTCCATTAGCAGTAAAATGATTATTTGCTAAATCCTTCTCTAAGTTCGAGTACAAAAATCTTGCTTGCTGATCAACAGATCCAATAAATTTATCTTTGAAACCTTTAAAAAGCTCAGCATCAGTTTCTTGCAATAATTCCCATAAATATGACCAATAAATCAATCTTTGAGAAATTGTATATGCTTCCCATGAATTTCTTTGGCCAGGATATGTTTGATCAATCCAATCATTAACAAGTTCTTGTGCTGTATCAATATATTTCTTGTCTTTGGTTAAATTATATGATTCAATTAAAACTAATAAATATTCAAAGTAATGAAGATAATAAAACCATAGTTTGTCTGTATCAATATCATTCTCCCAGTCAACAGACTGTTCTTTGAATTGGTGAGTTATATTTAAAAAAGTAAATTTATAATCACAAATATCATTTGCCTTTTGTCTTACTTTCCACTTGTAGCCTTCGATATCTTCAATCTCTTTAAAATCAGTCCAATTATAATAATATTTTACTGGAAGATAGTGTCCTTTTATTATAAAACCAAAGGGAAACAACTTTCTTCCCCATTTGGGATAGATGAATTTAGACTTAACAATCTTGATCATTCTATAATAAAACTGTTTATAACTAATTCGAGACATTAGCAAACAATAATTTTTGATTTTACCTTTCATATCAAACACATCTCTTTTTATATTAAATTAATTTATTTGACCAACCATTCAATTTCTTTTAGGTTATATAAATTACCAAAATTATAATAATTAATTTGTTCAGCAACATTTTTAACACAGTTTTTAGTGTCTAATACATTTGGAGTTGTCATTAACTGGTCAATTTCTTGCCAATCAAGACACTTAAACTCATCATGTTCAGTAAGAATCAATAATATGTCAGCATTTTGTAAGGCGTTTTTATACGATGATAACTTGAATGTTATTTGTTCTTGTTTTACGTAAGGGTCATACGCTTCAACATTATAATTCTCAGTCATAAGCTGTTCTGCAATTTTCATTGCTGGACTTTCTCGTACATCATCAATATTCCCTTTATACGCTAACCCAAATATCGCAATTTTCGATGACGTCTTAACCACTTTTTTCATTTGATCAATCACAAATTCTGGCATTGAATTATTAATAGTTCTAGCATTACTAATTAGTTTCGCATTTTCAGGATCTTTTTCGATAATAAAATACGGGTCAACAGCTAAACAATGTCCTCCAACACCCGGACCAGGCTGATGCACATTTACCCTTGGATGTTCATTCGCCAAAGAAATAACTTCCAATACATCTATATTTAGTCCTTCAGAAATCTTAGTCAACTCATTAGCTAATGCTATATTAACATCACGATATGTGTTTTCCATTAGTTTAGACATCTCAGCACTTTCAGCAGTTGTTTCCAAAATTTTTCCTTGCACAAAGGACCGATATACTTTAGCTGCTTTTTCTGTAGAATTAGAATTAATTCCTCCTACAGTTCTATTATTCTCATATAATTCTTTCAAAATTTTTCCAGGAAGTACTCTTTCAGGACAATGTGCTAGGTAGATATCATCACCTGATTTAAACCCAGCTTCATCTATAATAGGTGCTACTACATCCCTTGTTGTTCTAGGTGGAATAGTAGACTCTAATATAATGGTATCACCTAGTTTAAGAACTGGTAGTATTGATTTAATCGCATTTTCAACATACCGGAGGTTAGCTGTCAAATCATGATTATGTGGGGTAGGTACAGCAATTACAAATACATCAGCCTCAACTGGCGACATTCTTGCACAGAATTTTTTTTCAACCACTACTTCCTTTACTGCTTCTTCTAACCCATTTTCTTTAATATGGACTCTCCCTTTATTCAACTCATCAATTGCTAATGAATTTATATCCACTCCTGTTACTTCCCAGCCATTTTGGGCGAATACGACTGCTGTTGGTAAACCTATGTAGCCAAGTCCTATGACGCATAATTTACTAATCATAATAATCACACCCTTCAATTTTCACAAAATTACTAATAATTTAGCCTACGTCAATAATGCTAATTATTAAAAATTAAGTTTTGATAATAAAAAACTATAGCTATTTGATATAGTACTTTATTATTTTCAATACATGTTTGTGCCCAATTATAAAAAAATCAACAGGATTCTTAATACGCTTATTAAGCTTGCCTAGTATTTCTTTTCTTTTTGATATACTTCTCTTAGACCGTACTACGTCTAATGGTTTAACGACTTTTTTTGCCTGATTTATTTCATTTTCATTAGGGGATAACTCCAAAAAGTTAATTAGACCGTAAATAATCTGCTCGGAATTACTATGTAAATCCTTGAAATTGATATAATAGTAATCGTTGCTAGATAATGTCATTATGAATTCGTTTATATCCTGTGTATAGCGATTATGAAGGTGTTTTCCTTTTTTTATAGGCATTTTATTCCTTTTCTTTAGAGAGTCCGATACCTCTTGTTCATCTCTATCCACAATAATATATTTTGGATTCTCAAGATATGATTGATAATAAGGCATTAATAAACAGGTCCTTGGTTCTTTCCAGCCCCATATCTCATGTTTTCTCTTTTCAGAAATTAATTGAGAGATTTTTTTATCAAAGTTATGCTTATTCTTTAATAATCTATTTCTCGTAGGTGGGAAATCCCATGTTCCTTCTGAATATGATAATATTTCTCTATTTAACTTTAAAAAATCCATATCTTCACCATGACCATATGGATTACCCGGGGACGCCCCCAGTAAATCGTCACCTATATGTACACCTAACTTTTGTAAGATCATTGATACCGTAGAAGTTCCTGATCTATGCATCCCTAATACTATTACTTGTTTTGACAATTTAATCACACCATTAGCATATATTTTAGTTTTAGCTGTTCTAAATAGAAATCCATTATTGCTTACTTTCTGCATACCAATTTATAGTCTCTGTTACCCTTACTCAATATTATAAGAATGTTTGCATCGTTAAATACTATTTTGAAGGGACAACTGTACATCTTTTACCATGACCTTTTCTTCTTAATAATAGCTTCAATTACCTTTTAAATTTTTTTTCATTATGCTATCAATATTATTCTCATAATTTATTAAAGTCTAAAGTTTTACAGTAATTATATAAATTAATAGATCACATAAGTTTAGGGACATTCTATAGATGGTACCTTCTCATCGTTCATCACTTTGGTAATGATCAGTGGAAATACTTTTACTTAATTTCATTTTTAGAAGTTATACTAAAGTCAATATAAGCTACACTACAAGTGTAACCCTAGTTAATATAAAACTCGAGTTATACGTCAATTCAACTCTAATTTTTTGAAGGTTCTTTCATTCCAAAAACTTTTTTTAAAAAGTGTTTTTCATCTCCATTCAATGCTATTAAAGGCATTATTACTGAGTATAATATAGTTATTAATACCACTGAAAAAACAAAGTAGGGTAGAAAAGAAATGTTTATTACCTCTTTAACACTAAAGCCTATTATATAAACAACAAAAGCTGAAATTAGGACTCTAAAATAATAGTTATTGTAAGGGTGAAAAGAAAAGATTCTCCAAACAAATAATATCTGTAAACAATTTAATAATATAACACCTGATGCTACTGCAATTATGGCACCAATCAAACCATAAATTTGAACAAGTATTATTGATGCTATAACAGTTAATAATGCTTGCAGTAAAGATAATTTAATCATAAGTTTCTGTCTACCAGTCATTAATAAAATATGCCCGCTGGAACCTGTAGAAGCATTGATGAATTGAGCAATAGCAAGTATTTGTAACAAGACTCCCCATTCCTGAAAATTTTTACCGAATACCCCCATCAGAAAATCGGAATTCAATAGAATAATCATACTAATGTATGAACCAATAATTAACGTCCATTTTGTTGTTATTATATAGAAATCACTAAATTCTTGGATCCTATCTTCATTATATAGTAAAGAAATTGTTGGAGCGAACACCATATTAATAGAAGTTAAAAGAAATGCCGCTAGTATAGTAGTTTGCTGAGAGATTCTAAATATACCCACTTCAGTAGCTGTTAAGTAGAAACCTAAAACCAGTACAGGGCTAAATTTAACCGATTGATTTAATAGTTGAACTAGAGTGAATTGTAAAGAATTGTTGAAATCACTCACAGTTAATTTTAGTTTATTAGACCTTATAATTGACATTAGTTCTCTTCTTACACAAAAAGCTATGAAGAAAGCTATGAAATAACTAATTACATACGCTATTATAACATAATAAATACTATCTAATCCTGCAAGGTATATAAATACCGCAAAAATAAAAAAAGCGAATGGTCTTATAAAGTTCTCAGGTATTATTGCATTTCCAAACTTAAGAAGTGATTGATTCCAGGATCTGAAAAATGTTATAAAAGCTATCAATGGTATGGTCCAAACAACAATTAACAAAACTTCTTTATACATAGGAATATTTAAAATTTTATCAATATAACTTCTACTAATCAAAAGCACGGTTACAACTATCGAAGAGGTTATTAATAATAGAAGAAAAAGTTTACTAATTGTGTTTTGATATTTCACTTTATCTTTTATTTTAGGTATAGAAGCTAATGTCACAGTTTCTATACCGAATTTTGCAACTATAATAGAGAAAGCAACCAGTGACGTGAAAAATGTAAATGTACCAAAAAGACTTACAGGAAGTACCCTTGCAATTATAGCAAGCGTGGTATACATGAAAAGAGCGTTAAATATTTTTCCACTAAACACAATAATAGTACCTTTAGAATTAGTTCCTAATCTATTTAATAATGATTTCACCTTCATATTAACTCCTTAATAACTTTCATACCTAATGTTGTTCTCTGTATTCACTATGATTAATGCTTTATATCTTTTTAAATTGAGTAAGGCATTTTTTCTATATTAATTTAATTTTTATAGTTTGGTCGTTCCATTCTATCTTCTCTTTTCTTAGTGTGTTTTCAAGCTAGAGATAATTAACAATAACTTGCATTCCTTCAAGAGTATTGCAACTAATTTGACTTGTAAAAATAAGCGATATATATATCTCCAAATAACATCTTTATGTTCATATAATACTTATGATTTTTTAAAAGATGTATTAATGAGGATATTTTTCTTTTCTCACATAATTTTAATCTATCTCTTAAAAAAGTAATAGTACTATATATAGTTGTTATTCTCTCATTATAAATAAAAATATCATTTTGGTAATTTTCAAGTACAGTTTCTATCCACTCGATATTCCTATATATTTTATTTATTCGGTTTTCTTTATCTAAGCTAATAGAAAATGAATTCGATTGTCCCGGGTTAGTCACATTATCATTGTGTATTCTGCGCAATATAACAGGAGTACTCAATTTATAAGCCGAATTTAAAATAAGAGAAAGCCTAAAGCATTGTGCATCATGTCCTAAGTCGTAAAAATTTAATGTATAGACCTTTTGAGCTAATTCTTTAGATATACACATAGTGCAGCCCAAAGCATTTTTATGAATGAATTTTTCTGAAAAATTAACCTTAGAAACAATTTTACTTATCTTCTTATTAAAAGAATTGGTTTGTTTTGAAACTAACCTTTCCTCCTCATCAATTGATATACTCTCCCCAAACAACATGTGTATATTATAATTAGTTTCCATAATATTTGACATTGTTTCTACTTTATCAATGTGCCAAATATCATCTTGATCGGAAAAAAATATTAATTCCCCATTAGCTTCATTCATCAAATCAATAAAGTTTCCTCTCCAGCCTTTATTAAAATCATTAATTTGAATTTTCCAATTGTCTAATTTGTTTTGGGCAATAAAATTTTCAATTAATTCAACAGTATTATCAGTTGACTTGTCATCTCTGATTAATACCTCATCCACTTGTCTTGTCTGTCTTAAAATAGACTTTAGTTGCTGGATGATAAATCTTTCACCATTATATGTGGCCATTATTATAGATGTTTTCATTAAATCACCACTATCCGTATTATTGATTTTTCTTATATAAAAATAATTTAGGTATAAAGATGCTAAACAACATAATTTCCCAAGGTATCATCAATGTATAATAATTAGAAAAGAACGATAACATACTAAAAGTTATAAATACTGATACAAATAGCTTTAAGGTTTCTCCTTTAGTTTGTAAAGATTTAGTAAATAGAAATTCTAATATCATTCCCCATATGAAAACTAAAAGAATAAATAATAATAGATTATTGAATGAATAAAGTTGTCCTACAGTACTAACTACAGGTGAAGTTAATTCCCCAGAATTCATATTGAACCCAATAGTTTGTAAGCCAATACTAAATTCCTCAAGTTTATAACTCTCACCTATTAAATTTTTAAAAATAAAATTAGGCAAGGCTAAAAACGTCTCTGCAAACCAACTGCCTATGTTGTCATTAATTATTCCTTCATGTACTAGAATATTCATATTTATCACACTACCTGCAATGTATGTCCATATATTATATATATAAAAACTTAAATCAGGATGAGCGTTGCGGGCTAGAAATAATATAGCATAATTTAAAATGAAAAGGAAAGGAACTATTAGTAACGAAATTCTAGCTCCTTTTAACCAATACTTTTTATCTTTGATACTGATATACAGATATAATATAAATACGAGAGAAATAACATGATACTTTACAAAAGAAAAAAACGCCAATAATATTCCAGTTAAAACAATCCCTATTAAATATTTTTTATTTTGTTTTATACCAACATATAATAAAATGCCTAGTAGGGGATAAGTTGAAAGAAACAAGTGACCAATAATTCCATCAAGACCGAAATCTTTATATCCAGATTTCACCAACTCTTTACTGCTCGAAGTAACAGAAAAATAACCTATTTGAATTAATTTTAATACAAATACTGTAACAACATATGTTGTGATATTTTTAATGTTTATATTATAAACACCTGATAACTTACTTTCAGGTAGTCTTATTTTACTTAAAAAATAGTCAGAAAAAAGTGTTCCAGTAAAAAATACCACTAAAAAAACTATTATAACCATAATTACTTTATCACTTATTGAAAAGAAGCCAAAAGTGGTTGCAATTAAATTATTTATAATGATTATAAAAATGAAAGGTGTAACTATAAATATTGTCGTATTAAGTAAATTAGTACGCAACAAATATAGTATAAAAATTATTAAAATATAGACTAATAACATTAAGTATTCCATTTTTCCTTATTAACACTCATTTCTTGAGTTTTGTTTATTTAAATTAATCTCTAATTTTATCTGTCTAACCATTTATTAAAATTTTTATTTGTTAAATTATTTAACTCTAAAATATCCTCCCTATAAAATTCCATTAAAGATCTATAATCAACCTTCTTTATATTAGTATAATCTTGTGTTTGTTTCATGTTATCAACTAACAACTTCCTCAAACCTATATTTCTAGCAATATCATTTAAAAAGCCCAATTTTGTTTTAAATCTAAAAAAGCTCGCTAACCTCCTTGTGTTATCATATATGAATTTATTCTTAACAGTAAAAGACTGATTTGATTTCTTATAAAGATTCGATTCATCCACTTTTCCATTATTTATATTTAAAAACTCCAATACTTCTTCTATTAACCCTTTAGGGTTACTTGAAATCATGTCAAAATCCAATACTAAAATATTGTTATCTGGAAATAATTTATAATAGTTTTTTAACTGACTTGCATACAAACCTCTTTCGATAATTTTCTTATCTTGATTTTTAACATATTGAGAAAATTCACCATCAATATAGCCTTTCCTTCTTATATACCAATAATGAGAATATGCTCTATAAATTGGATTCCTTAACATAACTATTAGTTTAACTTCTGGATTAACTTTATAAATTTCTTTATAAGCTTGACTATCGCAAAGGTACATAGGTGATGCTTCACCAGCTAATTGATGATCTTTTCTGTTTTTAAAAAATTGCATATACCAACTTAAATTTTTCTGATAACCAGGATTTAATTCTAAAAAAGAATTATATTTATTAAAATAGTTAACCTCTTTGGTATCGGGGAGATAGATATTATCTATTTGTTTCAAGTTGTCATAAAGCCAAGTAGTACCTGATTTTTCCGCTCCTACTATTAAAAAGTCAATCATCTGCTTGTTCCTTTCTTATTACCAAATTATAAAGACAAGATTTAACCTAAGGAATAATTGCTACTCATATAACCTTTTCAGATAATTATATTAGCAAACCTTCATCAATCTTAAAATTATTTTATAAAAGTTATCAATTGATCTTTATTTAAAGTTATTAATTCATTAATTTTCTGTTTATGCATATTTTCATTCTTTAACAAATCCTCAGCTGTTAATGAAATTTGATCTAAGTTACTATTCTCTTCTAAATAGTAATAAGGCATTTGAAACATATCCATAACACCAGGGTTCTTGAATCCCCAACTTTTATCAAAATATCCAACTACAGGAGTACCACTTAACAATGATAAGATTAATGAATGCAACCTCATACCTATAACTAGATTACATTCAGAATAGAACCTAATTAAATTCATAGGGTCTTGTTCTTCTATATAGAATATCCTTTCATCTTTATTAAGTTCAGAGTAAATATCTCTCGAAATTTGAATATCCTTTTTTGTTTGAGCTACAATGTAAATCTCATTTTTATCCTTTGCTAAATTTTTTACGGTATGCTTTATATGTTCTTTAATACTATTATACTTATTTCCATCGAACTCTGTAAGGTCCCCAACTGACTGAGCGCGTACGGTTATTGCTATTCTATCAATTCCTGATTTTTTAATTCCATTCTTTTTATTTGATTGGATAAAGAAAGCTAAGTCTATAGAAGGCTTTATATTTTTTAAATTAAATCTATCTTTTAAATAATTATAACTAATTTCTTCTCTAGTAAAAACATTGTCTGAACGTTTCAGATATTTACTAATCATAAGCTTTCCAATAATATCTATCTTAGATGCTGATTGCGGGAAAATTATATAGGGGGTTTTATATTTCAAAGCTATTTTTAATGGGTACATTAATGCACGTAGCCTTGCATAATCAGACAACCCTTTTGCTCTTAATAAATTACCACCATTGAAAACAACTATATCTGACTGGCTTATTTGTTGAATCAGGCCTTTACTTGCTCTAGTTAACCCCAAGGTAGTTAATATACCATGTACAGTAGTTTTAATTTTTTGCTTTCTATTTCCCTCACGATTTAAAGTGAAAGGTGAAGAAAATAGTTTGATATCATTATAAGTATTTAAATACTTATTACTAATCTTAAATTCTATATGAGATTTATCAAATAAAGAAATTGCATGAACGGTATACCCCGCATCTTGAAGAACTTGTATTGCTCCAAGATTTATAGCCATATCCCCGCCATTCTTAAGACCATAGGTGTAAACTAAAGTAGCTATCTTTTCATTCATAATTCTCCCCCGAATAACTTATTATTTTTTTATATATAGAATACATATCCTTTACATTTTCCTCCCAATTATATAACCTTTCAACTTTAGCTATTCCATTTTCCCCCATTTTATTACGGAGGGATTCATCTAAAATTAGCTTGTATAAATAATCAGAAAGTTCATCTATATTCTTATTTTCAAAAACGAACCCGGTTACTGTGTGGTCTACCACTTCTGGCAAACCTCCAACATTAGAAACAATTACAGGTTTTCCACAAGCACTTGCTTCTATAACTGCAACTCCAAAACTTTCTATCATGCTGGGCGCACAATAAATATCAAACTTATTTAACCATTTCGGCACTTCATCGTGATTTATTCTACCTATAAATTCTACTTTATCTTGAATGTTCAACTTTCTTGAAAGTAACTCTAAATTATTTCTCTCGCTTCCCTTACCTACTATAATTAATTTTATATCACCTGATATATCTTCTTTTTGTTCTTCATTGAGTTTTAATATAGTATTATGAAAAGCTTTTATCAGATAGTCGATACCATATGTCGTCTCAAGTCTTTTTACTATTCCCACAACTAACCCAGAATTATTTTCACGTGCATTACACGGTCTAAAACTGTTTAAATTAACACCAAATGGAGTAACTTCAATTGCTTTATTTAGCTGTGGGTATAGTTTGTTTATATGATCTTTCATAGAATGGCTTGTCGATGCAATTACATTTATGTTTTTTAGATTATGATATATTAATAACTTGTGTAACCATGTTTTTTCCGGAAACTCAAACACATCAGATCCATAGACTGATAATAAGGTTGGAATTTTATTTAAATTACTTATTACCGCTAAAGTGGCATGTCCACTTGCCTGATGAATGTGTATAATATCCGGTTTAACAAGTTTAAGTTTTTTTTCAAAATCCTTCTTGTTTAAAAGATATCCCCACGGAGATGGATACTTAAGTTTGATTACAGTAATACTGGAATCGACAACTTCGATCGGATCATGCATTGTAATCAAAGTTAAATCACATTTTTCAGCTATAGCATTAGCCCATCGTATAACATGTATGGAGTTTGCTGGGGCAAGAAAAGCAACTTTCACTTAAAATCATCCACCTTTTTATAATTTATTATATATTTATAAGACCAATTTCAATAATAAAATTAATCATTATTAACAAAGTAATAAATAGCCCTGGTAAATTTAGAATTTACCAAACTGACTAAATATTAAAGGTATTTTTATAGATAAGCTAAACCTGCCCTATAATTGTTATTAAGAATCCACTGTATCAAAATACATTCGATTATATATTATTTAAAAAGACATTTTAGACCAGTTGACACGTATACTACTAATGTATATATTCTTAATTTCCTAGTCTTGATTATAATTTGTTGATTTAATACTTCCGGTTATTACAGATAATGTTCTTCAAACTATGTTGAGAAGCTGTATAGTTTAACCAAGAAACCATAAAAACCGCAAATGGCTCATCACCTAGTTCAAATTATTCCTTTTTTAAAAGGTTATCTTTAAAGTTGTGATCGAAATGACCTTCAATCGCACGCTTTTCCTTGCCATTAACAATGATAATATCTTTAAGCTAATCTTTACTTTGTTGCTGGTTAGAATCTAGTACTCAGTCCAGTTGCTCGGTACTAGATTTTTTACTGTTTTCAATTTAACAACCCCTTCCATTAAAGTATTAGTTGTTATTATCTATACTAGGGTCACTACTAAAATATCCCCTAACAAGAGTCACGAAAACACCAACTATCAAACCTAGTACTATAGAAATAGCCAAATTTAATACTTTACTTGGCGAAATTGGACTTTGAGGAACAAATGAATCCGACAACACATTTGTGCTTATATCAACTATATTCATTGTACTTATGCTTCTTACTTCATCATATTTGTTGCTATAAAAATTATATAAAGAAGTTAAGTCATTTATCTTTCTATTAATCTTTTCATATTTAACTTGTTCAGATTTATCTAAGTTATTAAGTTCATTTAAAAGATATTCATTTGCTTCCAACACATATTCACTACCAGAAGCATTTTGCTGGAATAAGATTAATGTAGGCAAGTCTTCACCCGCACCAAGATTATTATATTCTTCTACAGCTTTCGTGATTTGCTTATCTTCCTCTTTCATCTTAGACTGATATTCTTCCTCTAGTAAAGTTAGTCTCGTCTGAATATTCTTACCTAGTTCATCTCTCGTTAGGGAAATCGCACCATCTATAATTGCTTTAATATCTTCTCTATTTGTACCTTCCATTGAAATTGAGATAAATGAATTTGTTTCTTCACCCTGCACATTAGGAAGTTCAACATTAATTTTGTCTTGCAGCTGGCCAATTGTTGAATCCAAATTTTCTTGTTTAATAAGTTTTTCTAAAACGATAGTTGATTTCATCGTCTGTTCAAAAACTTCTGGCTTAGTCATTTCATTTATATACGGTTGAACTGTTTCAGGTACTGAAGCAACATTATGTACTGTTACTTTCGCATTCCCTTTGTATACTGGATTGGCAATAAAAAAACTATAAACAAAACTTATTAATAACGCCACAATTGTTATACCAACAATAATCCATTTGCCTCTCCATAATTTCTCTATTATCTCTCTCAAGCTGATTTCTTCTTCCAACTAATTCACCCCTGAATTGCACGTTAATAAAATTAATGAGCATCTTATTTTTCAAACATTTTGATCTTTTATATAGAATAGTGCTTTATTAACTAACAAAGCTAGTATCAACCAACTTAAAACGGAAATCACTGAAAAACTATATATTAACTGCCCCTCAAAAACCTGAAGAATTAATATACCTATAAAGAATGATACTAATGTTTTAAGTCTATGATCAGTAGATACATTTTTCGTTTCCTTAATTAGCGACATAATGATCCACAACACACACATGAATAACAGTAATCCAACTAAACCTCCTTGATAGAAAAGCTGCACATATAAACTGTGTAAATAACCATTTAATAATTCAAACTGGACATTATTCCCAAGTCCCAATAAGACCTTATCGGAATCTACTACGTTGTTAATGGCTCCCTCCCATAGTCTCTGTCTTCCACTGAAAAGGGATTTGTCAGTATACTTTAAACTAACCTCATTTAAATATGTCCCAATTTCAGTTCCTTTAATTTTTATATAAAAAAACGTAATTAATATACTTAATGCAACAATTGAAATGATTACTGGTTTTATATAATTACAAATTTTATTCCAAAAAGAGTATATAAATAGCACAAACAATAGGGCCAAAATTGTAGTCCTAGAATTAGTATCATAAATAACAATAAATAGTAATATGATTGAATAAATATTTATTACTCTAAATATCATATTAGATACATTTAAACTCATCATACAAAAAAACAATAGTAAAAAAGCAATTAGACCATTAGAATTAATAAAGCGTATATCCTCGATTAACATAGGTAAAAACACTATATTACTATACAAAAATACAAAAATTGTCCACATTGGATATATTATAAATGTTTCCTTAAATATACTGATAAATATAAACATGAAATAAATAACTGTTAAATATAGTAAGTATTGTACATCTATTTCGAAGTTTCCATTTACGTTAACAATATAGTAAAAAAAGAACAAAGTCGTCATACTCACTAATAAGACGGTGTATTTGGAAATATGTAATTGCTTAACAAAAAAGAAAAAATACATGCTTAGGAAGACCAAAATAATAAATGGACCTATTAAAGAATTTGTATGCATGAAATTATAATGTGTGAACTGTAATGCCATCACAGAAATGCATATAATTAAAAGAAGATTTATAGTATATTTCACAGAACTTTCATTGATTTCATATCCCATATTTTCCCCAACTCATTAATTAATTAATTACTATTTCTTTAATGTTGTTTTGTTGATTTGCTATTAGTAACAATTCTTCTTTCAACCCATTAATGGATAGGTATTGAAACTCACTAGTAATTGATTGAACGACATCTGTATTAACCCTATTGGTCTTTCCAATATAAATCTTATCAAACACTTGTTTAGGATAAACTTCATCTGTACTTAAAAGTTCTTCAAACATTTTCTCACCTGGTCGTTTCCCTGTATAGTTTATCGTGATTTCCTCTTCCGTGAACCCGGATAATTTGATAAGATTTTTGGCTAAATCAACAATTTTTACCGGTTCACCCATATCCAGAACAAATATTTCTCCTCCGCGCGCTAGTGTTCCTGCTTGGATAACTAAGCGTGATGCCTCTGGGATTGTCATGAAATATCGTGTCATTTCTGGGTGAGTGACTGTAACAGGACCACCTTTTTCAATCTGCTTTTTAAATAATGGGATAACACTACCACTACTTCCTAATACATTCCCAAACCTAACCGCGACAAATTTGGTTTTGCTCTGGAAACTCAAATCCTGGATTACCATCTCGGCGATTCGTTTTGTAGCTCCCATCACATTAGTGGGATTGACCGCTTTATCAGAAGAAATAAGAACAAACGTTTCCACGCAAAATGCATCAGCTGATTCTGCGACATTTTTCGTGCCAAGAACATTGTTTTTCACTGCTTCATAAGGGTTATACTCCATTAGTGGCACATGTTTGTGTGCTGCTGCATGGTATATCGTTGTCGGTTTATGTTCTTCCACTATTTCAAATATGCGGTTCCGATCTTGTACATCACCGATAATAGGTACAATTTCTATTCCCATATTGCCAAACTTCTCACGAAGCTCCATTTCAATGGTATAAATACTAAATTCACCATGTCCCACAAGTACTATTTTACTAGGTGTGAACCTCATAAGCTGCCTACAGATTTCCGAGCCAATCGATCCGCCAGCACCTGTTACAAGAATGGTTGCATTCGTTACATTTTCAGATATCGCATCAATATCTAATTCAACCGGTTCCCGGCCTAGGAGGTCCTCAACCTCAACATTTTTCAACTGACTGACTGAAACCTTCCCAGTCATTATATCCTCAATTTTGGGGATCATTTGAGTTTTAGCATTTGTTTTATTGCATTCGACAATAACTTTATTTAAAGCCCCATTACGTAAAGATGGAATGGCTATTACAATATGTTCAATGCTCTTTTTTTCAACTATTTTTGAAATATCTTTAACTCGTCCCATAACTGGTAAATTATAAAGCTGCATTTTCTGTTTTGAAAAATCATCATCAACAAATGCAACAGGTTGCAACTCAGATGTGTTATTGTTGTTCTTTAATTGACGAACAATCATAGCTCCTGCTGATCCAGCCCCAACTATGAGTGTGCGCTTTTTATTTGTTCCTTCAGTAATGTATCTGTCACGAACAATTCTCCATAAAAATCGGGAGCCACCAATTAATATAACGTGTAGCATCCAAGTTACTACTAGCGCTCTCCTGTAAATGGCAAAATCATTTACAATGTATTGAACGACTCCAGCAGATACAATAGATAATGTAATTGCTTGAACAATAGCAATCAATTCTCCAACACTAGCATATGCCCAAACCTTATTATATAATTTGTAAATAAAAGCCCAAAGGTGATGGAAAAATAAGAGTGCAATTGAACTAATTAGTAAAGCGGGCATTGCAAATACTGATATATCCGGATAAACAATCCATGATGCGACAAATATTGCTAAACTAACAATCAACGAATCTAGCAATATTAACAACGACATCCTTATACGATATGTCAAACTAGCCTCTCCTTTCGGTACTTCTTGATGTATTTAGAGTTTAAATTATAATTATATTTAATTGGTTATAGTTTTTGTCGAAATTAGTCTTACATATTATAACACTTTTAGGCATACAAAAAAACAGACCCTGTTTAATTCATATCCGTTGCCAAAATCCTCGTACACTAAACCCATCTATGTATGTAATACAAAAGACCTATTTTTGAGTCGAAATCTGTGTTTTAGTATACTCCCATGTATAAAGATAGGCAAGAACAAATTACAATTATATAATAATAAAAGAGCTATACAAAAAGATGTATAGCTCTACTAAAACAAACCTAGAATTTTTTTCTTTTTAATATATATTGGCTGACCTCTAATAACAGTTTTCCCTTCAATTAAAAGTTGGCTGTTTTCCATAAACTGATAGAATGTTTCAGACCCATACTCATTACGTAGTGTTTGATATGCTTCATATAAATGAAAATCCCTTGTTGTCGTGTTATGTGCATCAGATGCTATAAAGTGGGTCAGGTTAGCATCAATCAATTTATGAGATAGTTTTTGTATATTTTTTCCGAGTTTGCCGACAAAACTGGCTGCAGTAATTTGTGTTAACGCTCCAGTACGAACAAAGTCATATAAAATAGAGGGATGTTCAATAATTCTTTTGTTTCGTTCCGGATGTACAATGATTGGGATATATTCTGCCATTTGGATATCGAATAGTAATTGCCTCGTATATCGAGGTACCTCTGAAGTAGGTAATTCGACAAATACATATTTTGTATTTCTGTTTAATGGAAGAATATCTTCACTAGTAAGATCATTTAATAGATCTCCGTATATTCGTGGCTCCTGCCCTGGTAAGATTGTTAAAGGGATATCAACTTCCATTAGTTTGTTATTTAAATGCTCAATATTGCGCAATATACTTTCTTTATTATTCGTATATCTGCCATTTTTGTGATGTGGTGTGGCAATAATGGTGTGTATACCCTGATCAACTGCCTGTTTAGCCATTTCAATACTTTGTGGTAATGTTGAAGGTCCGTCATCAACGTTAGGCAATATGTGACAATGTATGTCAATCATTTATATCACACCTCTCTGTTATTAGTTTATACCATAATAATAGTAGTTCTGTGATTCCTTTTGTTCACGATCATTCAAAATAGTACCTAGTAATTTTGCTTTGCCAGGACTTAGTAATTCTACTGCTTTTCTTGCTGCCTCATTTTCCGTATGTTTACTACGTACCACAAGAATTGCCCCCTGACAAATATTTGTTATAATCTGCGCATCCGTAACTGCTAATACTGGAGGGGTATCAAATAATATAACGTCATATAGTTGGGATGCCTCGTTGAGCATTTGCTTCATTTTTTTTGATGCTAGTAATTCGGATGGGTTAGGTGGAATCGGGCCACATGAAATAATATCTAGGTTATTGATTTCACTTGTTGATATTGCCTCCTCCAGCGATATATCACCGACTAACATATTGCTTAATCCCCTTAGATTATCTAGTCGAAATGTATAATGAACCGTGGGCTTCCGTAAATCTGCATCAATCAGCAATACCTTCTTTCCTTGCTGTGAATAAACAACAGCTAAATTTGCCACTGTTACCGATTTCCCCTCACCTGGACCGGATGACGTTACCATTATGGACTTTAATTCCTCATCAACCGATGTGAATTGAAGGTTCGTGCGAATAGTTCTATACTGCTCAGAAACTGGTGATCTGGGATTTTGGTTTGTAATTAGGTTCCTTATTTTATTATTACTACCCCTTTTTCGAGCCATACAGTCGCCTCCTATCTGAACGGTTTAGTGTTGGTTTAAAACGTTCCTTTTGTACATCCCCATCATTTATATGTGTAATTACTCCAAGTACTGGCAGATTTAATGTTTTTTCAACATCTTCTTCTGACATTATAGTGTTATCTAAATACTCTAGTAGAAAAGCCGATCCAACACCTATCATTCCTCCTAATACTACTGCGATAGCGATATTGAGCATAGGCCTTGGACTAACAGGGGAAGGATTCTCCTTCATTTCTGCTTCCGATAAGATGTGAACATTGTCTGCGTTCATCAGATCAGGAATTTTGGTCTGGAAAATCTGAACAGTAGTATTTGCTATCTGTGTTGCTAGATTTGAATTTGTATCTGTTACAGTAACTGTAACTACTTGTGAATTTTCCTCATTTAAAACATTTATTTTATTTTGTAGTTGTGTAACTGAGTAGGATAGGTTTAATTCTTTAACAACCTCCTCAAGAATAGCAGGGCTTTTAATAATGATATTATATGTATTAATAAGTTCAACATTTGAACGAATATCGTTAACATTATAATTAGTGCTTTTATCCTGTTCGCTTTGATTTACGATGAACTGGGAACTTGATTCGTATGTTGGTGTGAGAAAAACATAACTTATTATTGTACTTATAATAGCTGCCCCAATAGTGAAAGATAGAATTAATAGAAACTTCTTTTTGATTACATCGAATATTTCTTTAAGAGATATAGTTTCTTCCATGGTGTTCCCCCAGATATATAATTTGCTTATTAGTTTTAAGTACCCTGCTTTAGGGATAAATAATCATTTACTTTAAGAGCATTTCGAAATAATGAAGTTCTTTTTGGGTGTGGAATATATTTCCTCTAACAAACAGGCTACTACTTTACCTTGGCAAACTAGACAAAAACGTGACACGTAATTAAGATATAATTCTAAAAATGTTAAAATTTTACTACACATTTTCATGAAGAAAATGTAAAATAGGATATATGCACTTTATATAAGGATTTTGGCCTAATTTTAAGAGAAAATGGCTTTTATATTGTGGCGTTGTTATTACATGTGACGTTGAATCAGTCAGTCTAGAAGGTCATGGAGAAATTACGGATGATGGTCTGTGGTATTATGCAGTGGATGATAAAAGTATTAACAGTGTGCAAATCGAATTACGTGATAGTCTGAATTTAAAATCAAATGTAGATGGTTTTGCTGAGAATGATAAGCAAAAAGAGGTATACTAAAAAGCTAGTGTGCGCCACTAGCTTTTTCTGAATACTATACGAACCATAAATTCAAACACTTTCAAAATACGCTTTAGTCGAAATGGTTGTTTCAACAAACGATAAAGCCATTCAAGATTAAGTTTGATCCATATTTCAGGTGCGCGGTTCACCTCACCAGCAAGAACATCAAGACTGCCTCCCACTCCCATAAATATTCCCTTTTGGAATTGTTCACTATGCCTGGCAATCCATAGTTCCTGTCTCGGAAGACCTAAAGCTACAAAAACGATATCAGCATTAGCGTTTTGAACTTTCTCTACAAGTTCTTGATCATCTAATTTAAAGAAACCGTGGTGACGACCAGCAATATTTATATTGGGAAATCGTTTTTCCACTTCCAATACAGCTTTTTCGTTAACCTCTTCTTTTGCTCCTAAGAAGAAACAACTTAATCCTTTATCATTGACGAATTCGAGCAAATCTAGCATTAAGTCGTAGCCAGCTATTCGTTCCTGAAGTGGTAGTTTCATATATTTAGCTGCCATTAAAATACCCGCACCATCTGGGACAACATAATCTGCTGAATGAATTGCTTGTTCATACTGTTCATTTTCACGTGCCTTCATAACAATCTCTGGATTGGCTGTAACGATAAATTGTTTATGTTCATTCATTAAGCTTGGATAGATATGATTTTTCAAGAAAATATCTTTTGTTGCATTTATAAAATTAACGTTCATAATTTTTATTGTTTTCAACTGATTAGTCATATTTTGCAACCTTTCCTGCTCTCATTCGTCTAATATATATGGATTTAAATTTCAATTTGAAATATTCTTCTAATAAGAATGTAATAAAAAAAGAATTTACTAAAAAGCCTATTCATAGTAAAATAAAGAATAGTTTTTCGTTAAGCGATTGTAAAGTTTTTAAAGACTTTTGGATTATGATATCATTAAATGTTTTATTTTCCTAATAAACATATACTATATATAAATTACGTACAAGAGGGGAATTTTTTTATGTCTGAAAAATCAAGACTTATAAGGAGAAATAAGAAGCGTAAACTTCGAAAACGAGCTTATTTTATACTAATACCAGTTATCATAGCATTTATCGGCCTGTCATATGGAGCGTATTTGTACGTGAAAGCTGATACTGTATTATCTGATTCCTACCAGGAGGATGGCAAAGAAAAATCAGACCTGCGTGAAAAGGAAGTTGATCCTAATGAGGACAATGTTTCTATTCTGATTGCAGGTGTTGATGCTAGTGATGTCCGCAGTAATTCGAACAGCTCTAGAACGGACACACTAATGCTGGCAACTTTGAACAAGGAAGATAAAAGTGTGAAAATGCTCAGTATCCCAAGAGATTCATTCGTTTATATTCCGGAAGTTGGTTATGAGACAAAAATTAACCATGCTCATGCCTACGGTGGAATGGATGCAACAGTTAAAACAGTAGAAAACCTAATGGATATTCCAGTCGATTATTACGTAAAACTTAATTTCGAAGCTTTTATCGACGTTGTGGATGCAGTAAATGGCATTTCCGTTGATGTTCCTTATGAACTATATGAGCAAAATTCAAAGGACGTAGCTGGGGCGGTCCATTTGTTACCTGGAGAACAGGATTTAAATGGCGAGGAAGCACTTGCACTTGCTCGAACAAGGAAGTATGATAACGATATTGAACGAGGTAAGAGACAACAGGAAATCATTAAATCTGTAATTAAAAAAGCTGTTTCAATAGATTCCATCTTAAAATATGACAATATAATTGAGGCTGTCGGTAAGAATATGGCGACAAACATGACATTCAGCGAAATGAAAAGTTTTATTTCTTACGGGACAGGTGGAGGAAACCTTGACTTTGAAACCTATACGCTGGAAGGTCGTGACTATCAGCCAGGCGATACGTACTACTGGCAATTGGATGATGTTGCATTAACTGAAACAAAAGAAATGTTTAAGCAGCATCTGGAAATTGACAGCTCGACAACCGCTTCTGACTCAGATGAGACTTCTACAGCAACTGGAGACTCTTCCAATTCATATTAAGCAGAAAGCTGCTAGCCAATGGCTAGCAGCTTTTATATTATGATTTTTGCCTTATACCTTTTATGAAGTTCGTTAGTGGCTTAAATTCACTATTAATCATCTCAAGATTTTCAATTAAAATTTGGATTGCTAATAATGATATAGAAAAGATTAAAATGGATCCCCATACTGTTGTCATCGAAAATAGTATCGCCGATAAACTGAACATAGTACTAAGCGCATAAATGAATAATACTGTTTGTTTATGGGTGAATCCAGACTTCACTAACCTATGGTGCAAATGTGAGCTATCCGGGCTAGATAATGGTTGTTTATTTATATGCCTTCGTACAATCGCAATTAACGTGTCTGAGATTGGTACACCTAGTATAAAAATCGGGATAATAAACGAAATAACCGTTACATTCTTGAATCCTAACAATGCTAGCACTGATATCATATAGCCAAGAAAAAGAGCTCCTGTATCACCCATAAAGATTTTTGCTGGATAAAAATTATATCGTAAAAATCCAACGGTACTGAAAAACAATATAAGTGCCATCGTTGCTACATATATGTTACCCATGATAACCGCCATTCCAGCAATGGTAAATAACGCAATAGCTGATACACCCGCTGCTAGTCCATCCAATCCATCAATTAAGTTAATCGCATTTGTAATCCCTGCTATCCACAGAATCGTTACGACTGAACTCAAGAAACCAAATTCAATCTGTCCACCAAACGGCAAGTTGATAAATTCAACTTGCAGTCCTCCCCAGAAGACAACTAGCGAGGCCACTGTTAGCTGAGTCATAAACTTAACTCTAGGTGACAAATCATAAACATCATCAAAGAAGCCAAGCAAAATTATTATGAGAGCACCACTGATTATGGGAATGTGATACTCACTTGCCGGCTGAAGTATAAGTAAACCTATAATAAAACTGATGAAGATAGCTAAACCACCCAATGTCGGTATTGGGTCAGCATGCATTTTTCGGTGATTTGGTTTATCGGTAGCATTCATTTTTAATGCAAATTTTATAAACATCGGCGTGATGATTAAGGAAACAAGCATCAATAAAAAGGCTAATATTACAATCTTTACCATTTAGCCCACCTCAATTTTTATCTCTTGCTTACAATAGACGTCTCATGTGTTAAAATATTTCATACTCAAATATATATTATATACTTTTTCTGTAGAACTCGCCACCGTATATACTAAAATAATCCTTCTTGTAATTTACCCGTTCATGAAAAAATAATGCATCCTTGTATTATGTTAGTATTGATTTAGAAAACCGTAAGGAGCGTGTACAACTTGACACTAAACTTCGCCCATCGTGGCTCATTGACTGAAGCACCGGAGAATACGTTACCTGCTTTCAAGAAAGCCATTAGGCATGGTACTAAAGCACTTGAGCTTGATGTACAGCTATCAAAAGATAATCATTTAGTTGTATGCCATGACCACAAATTTTCTAGGTTTAATAAAGATGTAGAAGGCCTAATCAAAGATTATTCAATAGAAGAGATAAAACAAATTGACATTGGCTCAGCATTTGGTGATGAGTATATAGGGGTTACCCTTCCAACTCTTGAAGAAGTTCTAAAAATATGCCCACCAGACCTTCTGTTGAATATTGAGATAAAAAATATACCTGTAATATATGACGGTATAGAACAAATTTTACTTGATACACTCCATGAACATGACCGTCTCAAAAATCTGGTCATCTCTTCATTCGATCATGTAGCATTAAAAAAAGTACAAGAAATCAACTCGAACATTCAGCTCGGTATGCTATTCTACTATCGCATTCTAAATCCATGGGATTATGCCAATACCAGCGGATTGAATATTAGTAGCATCCACCCCAACCAAGTGTACGTCGATCAAACCTTTGTTCAAGAATGTAAACAGAATGGATATAGTGTATACCCGTTCACAGTCAATAATGTGGGAAGATATGAGGAATTGTTAGAGTATGGAGTGGATGGAGTGTTTTCAAACGAACCGGAAATTTTTATTCGATAAATATACGCCCTGCATATTACAGGGCGTTACAAAATGTATTATGACTTCAGGTAATATTCAGGAAGCTCTATCCCTTCCCTTTTTGCTAACATTTGATTATCATCAATATAGTAATCATTTATTTTTCTTCGAAGTTCGTCTGACAATTTATATCGTTTATAATGTAATTTATAGCTTAATTTATTCTGTAAAAAAGTCCGAGGAGAAATGGGAATCTTCTTTTTTTCTCTACCCATAAGCTTTTTGACTATTTTTTTACTATACTTTCTCTTTAATATTATTTCGGTCTCAGGTATTTTACCATTTGGATTCTTTTTCGTTTTAAATATTGTATTCAGTCTTCTGGCCATTTTAGCTTGAAGAGCACCATAACTTCTGTTCAATGGTTCATTGCTGTATTTAGGTATCTTTTTAACGCCCATATAATTTAATAATTGTAATAAATATTTTTCTTTTTCATACTTGAAGTTTTCATATATAAATACATAGTAATCGTTACCAAACACTTGTTCAACATGATTCAAATAATCATTATACAAATAATGTTCGAATATCCCGTTTTTCTCTAATTCATCAAAGTATACTTTTTCTTTCTTGTAACCGCCTTGGTGCAAATACTCAATATATAGTGACGTCATTATATCTACTTGCTTTCTGATTCCAACGATAACATTAACATCATAAAGATCTTCCGGAAAAATTCTCTTTAAATCCTCAAGTATGTTAAAGGCGCTTTTCGATTTCTTTTGGGCAAAAGGACTCCCAGTCAAGCCTTCATATGAAATAAGTGTAGGTTTCTTAGCAGAACCTTTTTTATCAAATTTTTGCCTTAAATCCACAATGTCCTCGTCACTTAACTTATTCAACCTTACTCTTCTGAATAGTTCCTTAGCATGTGATTTTCTTATTAACTTTACCTCTTTTAAATTTGGAAACAGATTAAATTGGAGAAACGTTGTTGCAGTTTTATGGAATCCAACGTGTAAGTATATTTTTCTTTTCACATCTATTCACCCTTGTTTTTTAGTATTGAAGTTCCTCAAATTATTCTCTTTCGTATACGAATTTCGGTTATTATAGCGAAATAATCAGCTGGAGTCAATCAGGATTAAACTTATCCTTGCTGATTATTCTTTGAGGCATTTTTTCTGTACCTTTTCCTTTTTTTCTTTGACATGGATTTCCATTGCATTAAAAACTCTTCATACTTTGGGATAACTTCCTCTACTAAGCCAAAGTCTTTAACTTTGCCATATTCTAGCCAAAGTACCTTGTTACAGAACTGTTTCATCTGGTTAAGTGAATGACTCACAAAAATCATCGTTTTTCCATCTTCCTTAAAATCGTTCATTTTATTAAAGCTCTTTTCAGAGAATGATTTATCTCCTACTGACAGTGCTTCATCAATAATTAAAATATCAGGATCAATATTGACCGATATTGAAAAACCCAATCTGGATTTCATCCCACTTGAATAGGATTTAACAGGTTGATCAATAAAATTTCCCAACTCTGCAAACTCGATAATTTCAGGTTCAAGTTCATTTATTTCTTTTTTATTTAATCCCAGCATTAGACACTTCAGTTCAATATTGTCTCTACCTGTTAAATCACCCTTCAGTCCAGAGGCAACTGCAATCAGTGACGCTTGTCCGTTTAATTCTACTGATCCTGAGGTTTCAGGTATTATCCCGGCTACAATATTTGATAAAGTCGATTTACCGGATCCATTAATACCAATAAACCCTATAACATCCCCTTTTTCCGCTTCAAAACTAACATTGTTCAAAGCATAAAAATCCTCACCATAGCTTCTAGGTGTGATTAAATCCAAAATTCTTTCCTTACTGCCGTTATACAATTTGTATTTCTTGGTTATATTTTTAGCAATAATTGCCTTCTCCATTTTCATCACTTACCTTTACAAGAAATCAATAAAATGCCTTCTGAATTTGACATGTATTTTTGCTCCAATAATAAATAACACAGTTACAAAACCCCAGAAGAATAACGTTAACTCCCAGTTTGTAATAAAATACCAATCCACCCCGAATAACGCATAGCGGTATCCTTCAATTAAATAAAATAAAGGATTCAGTTGCATCAAATTCATCAGTGTCTCAAATTCCTCTAATAACGTTAACGGCCAAAGTACTCCTGAAACGTAGAGCATCATGCGTAAAGTTGAGTTTAACAACATGTGAACATCTCTGACTATGGTAGATAATGTAGATGTTATAAGAGCTATGGAGAAAAACAGACAGAATGATGCAAATATGAAATAGAAAAGCTGTAAATAATAAATATTCACATAATAGCCAAAAAATTGAACTACTATAATTGTGATTCCTAATAAAAGTAGATGAATATAAAACTTAGAAAATATTACAAAATTAGGTATTACACTCATTGGAAAATTCATTTTGGATAGCATTTTCAATCTTGAATAAATAGACTTTGATCCTTGAATAGTTGATTGGTAAAAGAAACTCCACAAGAAAAAGGCAGCCAATAACCAAGGGAAAAAGGGTATCAGTTTATCCCCTACCTCTACTGAAGGACGCTCTCTTAAAGTGCTAAAGACGAACCAATAAATCATGACTTGTATAGCTGGGCCAATAAGTTCCCACGCAAATCCTAAATAATTACTCCGATTTTTACTTTTTAATTCATACAAGGAAAGCCTTTTTATTAGATAAAAATGTTCTATTTGTTCTTTTATGACTGTTATAGCTGATTTCATCATACTTTTCCCTTTCAATGGTCAAACTTTGACTTAATAATTTTATATTATACAAGCGACGACCTGAAATAACAATAGAATTAATCAATAGCAACTTAACCTATAGGATACAATAAGCTTTATTTATAATTGTTTACAAAAACCTCATTTACAACCCGCTCACTTGCGTGGCCATCCTCTAGATAACAGAACCTTTCATAAAACCTCTTGGTCCTCTCTGATGGCATAAAATTTTCCGGTTCTATCTCTTTTATTACTTCAATTAATTCATTAGTTGATTTCACCAAGGGTCCTGGAGCTTCCGACTCAAAGTCGAAGTAGAATCCTCGAAGGTTATCCCTATATTCTTCAATGTCATATACAAAAAATACCATTGGACGCTTCAGAATAGCATAATCAAAAAATACAGAGGAATAATCTGTAATGAGCATATCAGAAATCAGATATAACTCACGAATGTCTTCATGGCTCGTAAAGTCATATACAAACCCATTGTAATTTGTTAAGTCAAGGTTTTCTGCCACAAGGTAGTGCAGCCTCAATAGAATTATATATTTATCCCCCAACTGCTCTTTCATCTCATTCAAATCCATTTCCAATGAGAATTTATATTCACCCTTTGTGTAAAACTGATTATCCCTCCATGTAGGAGCATATAAGATGATCCTTTTATCTTTCGGTAATCCACATCTACTTTTTATTTCATCAGTTGTTTTCTTATCATTACAATTAATTAGAATGTCATTTCTTGGATAACCAGATTCAATAAATTTTCGGTCAAATTGAAATGCTCTTCTGAAAATATCAGTTGAATATTCATTAGGAGATACGAGGTAATCCCACTTGCTTGTTGATACTAAAAAGTTTCTCTTATATTTTTCTATATTTGTGTCTGGCATATGAACCTCATCCATATCAGTAGCTAATTTCTTCAATGGGGTTCCGTGCCATGTTTGCAAATATGTTACTTTCTCAGACTTAGGGATCCATAAAGGCAGTCTGCTGTTAGTAACCCAATATTTTGCCCTTACCATTACAAATATCCATTTGATTGAGAACCGCTTGGTATATTTAATATCACGCTTACTAAATATGCTTAAGTACCTTCTATCAGCACTCCAACATAAGCGATATTCATGGAAATATTTCCTCATATATTCGTAAATCGCTCGTGGATTATCACTATATTGCTTGCCGTGAAAACTTTCAAATATCACCAATTTATCGTCTTTTGGCATGATTGATAGCAAAATCCTGAACAAAATCTTGTAACATCTAAAGATCATTTTACCAAGTTTATGCTTCATTTTAATCACCACATATTTCCATTCTAAAAAAGAAAGAAGGACATAAATCCTTCTCCACATTATAAATTAATTTCTAATTATCAAAAACTCTTTCAACTGTATTTTTCGTAGCTTCTCCATCATCCCATAAACAAAATTTATTATAAAATCTGTCATAAGTCTCTTTATAGCTATCACGAAGACCATCAATATTCTCAACTGCATTAACTACCTCATCAGTTGTTAGCAGCAGCGGTCCTGGTACTTCTTCTTCCATATTAAAATAAAAGCCCCGTAATTCATCCCGATATTTTTCTATATCGTAGGTGTAGAATAATATAGGTTTCTTTAAATGTGCAAAATCAAAGAATACTGAAGAATAGTCAGTAATTAATATATCAGAAACTAAATAAAGCTCAGCGATATCATCATATAAACTGAAGTCATAAACAAACCCTTTTTGGTCTGACACATCCAGACTGTTCGCAATATGATAGTGAGTCCTTAGCAGGACAACGTATTCATCGTTAAAGTTTTCTTGCATTTTGTCTAAATCCAGATTTAATGTAAACTTGTAATTTCCTCTCGAGAAGAATTCATCATCCCGCCAGGTAGGTGCGTATAAAATTACCTTTTTATCAAGAGGGACACCTAGTCTCTCTTTTATTTTCTGAATATCATTTTCATTATTTTTTTTGTACAAAATATCATTCCGCGGATAACCAAATTCCAGCATTTCTTTATCATACTTGAATGCTCGCCTGAATATTGCAGAAGAATATTGGTTAGGGGAAATTAAATAATCCCACCTGCGTGACTGTTCATAAAAGTTTTGCTTATAGTTTGGATCAGCTGAATATATATCCTCTATATCAAACACTAACGTTTTTAATGGTGTGCCATGCCAGGTTTGAAGATAGACATTTCCTGCACGTTTATCCAAATACTTTGGCATTCTTGAATTACACACCCAATATTTAGCTCTGGCCAAATAGTAGAAATATCTTAAGCTGAACCGTTTTACCTGGATAGGATTCCCTGGGATGTTTTTCTTTTCTTTTACGCTCCATACAAACTTATAATCCATATTGTTATCAATCATATGTTCATATATATATTTAGGGCTATCGGAATAGGATTTTGCTAAAAAACTCTCGAAGAAAACCGTTTTTTTCTGCATCTTCATTTTCATAAAAACCCGTTGGTACAGAAATGTATACAGCTTTTTCTTGGACTTAAATCCTTCGCGCAAGTCCCTAAATAATTGATGTCTTTTATTCACCTTTTTGTATTGATCAATCCCATTCGATAGAGCATTGATTTCATTTTTCAATACCCAACTATGCTTGTTGATTAGTCTGTTGTTGATTCTTGATACGGTATTCGATAATCGTTCATAGAATGTGTCGATTTCATGGCTATTTTTAAAATAAGTTACAATATCCTTTCGATAAAAATTCAGCATCTGCTTATCCAGAAATTCAATTGCTGACTTATCACGATAGGTGTCTTTCAAGTCATTGTATATGAATATAAAGTCATTGATTTGATGCGATTTATCATATTGTGACAATGATGGATTTGAAATTGGATCATTTCTCTTCCTTTTAAAATATATAGCTTCTTTAACATGAGCAATTTGTTCAGCATGGATATAAGCAGGAACCATAAACGCAAGATCAGAAAAAACTTCGACATCCTCGGAAAACGATAATCCTTCCTTCAAAACAAAGTCCTTTCTAATCAAATAGTTTACAGCAAAATAGTTTTCTAACAAATTATATTTAGTGTCGGTATAGTTATGAATTTTGAATAAACCATCAAATATTATTGCCATGCTGCTACTAAAATTGGTGTATTTAAATTTTCCCCGGATTATATTGTTTTGTTTGATATTGTCGATCAAAATTTGCAATGTTTTTTCAGGCAGATAATCATCGCTGTCCATAAAATATATAAAGTCTCCAGTAGATTCTTGTATTCCCAGGTTTCGTGCAGCGCCGGCACCTTTTCTTTCTTGTAGATGGAATAGCTTTATCCTATTGTCCTTCAAAGTTATATTCTCTAGTAATTGTGTACACTTCTCACCACTATTATCATTAACTAAAAGTATTTCAATGTTTTTGTATGTCTGTCTTATTAAGGAGTTTATACACTCATCTATATATTCTTCCGTATTGTATACGGGTATAATCACTGAAATCTTTGCCATACTAATCCTCCCACGTAGAATATGAATTAATATATTATAACATACAAAAAATAACTAAATACACACTAATATTAGTGTGTAAAAAGTAAAACCAAAAAACTTTACCAATAAAAGATATATTCTACTCACCTAACAAGAATATGGGGGTATATAAATAATTAAATAAATTTAAAAACATGCCATTGTACACGTTAGTGTTTTTGTTGCAGTTATTCTAATCCATTTCTTTAATTCGAGTATACACTCTTCTAGAATTAAACTGATCGTTATATTCAAAGAAAGAATCGATCCTATCTTTATATTTTACAGAAAGTGAACAATTATCCTTTATTGAATTTGTTATTGTATTAATTATATCATCATACTTGCTAACAACTGGTCCAAATCCCATATCCTCATAACTAAAGTAACCACTAGAAAAATGCTTACGATGAAACTCGAATTGATCAAACTGAAAATAAATTACAGGTTTTCTCAAGTATGCAAAATCAAAAGCAACAGATGAATAATCTGTTATTAATAAGCTAGAGCTATTAAATAGCTCAAAATAGTTAACATCATCAGGATTAATTATTTCCACATTTTTACTTTCTTTAAAATCAGATACCTGTTCCTTTAATGCAGGGTGTATTACAAACTTAATTTTGTATCCGTATTTTTCTAATACACCTAGCACCTGTTTATCATTTATTAATTTATTGTACATCAAGAAATATTCCGTCTGTACAAAATTCTTATTGTAAACTCGATTGAAATTCTGATCTAACTCTGAAGAAATATTCTTCCTCCAAGTCGGCATAATTAAAATCTGTTTATCAGCATTATCAGATAGCCTGTCATATCTAGCCAAACCAGTGCAAACAACTTCTTCATCGGTGTAGCCATACCGCCCATTCACTATGGAATCATATTCCTGTTGTGACGATGTTATAAATAACTTAATGTTTTTCTTGTATTTGTTAAGCCATCCGGACAAATCATTTTGAATAATACCATGTTGTAAGAAAACAAAATCAAAATTTATTAAATCCTTATAATACATTTCTGCTGATTGGAACGGATGTACAATCACTTCATCTGCGTGCGATGAAATTAACTTATCACTTAACATCAATAATAATTTATGGTAAAAAGAACCATAACGTATTACCTTCCCATATTGTCTCATTCGGGAATAGTCTGAAGAGTTACTGGATATTACAAAATATTTTTTTATATTATCCTTAGTTTTTACAGCAAATTTGAATAAAACCTCAGCATTGTCATCCGCTTTATCTATACGGTCCATGAACAAATAAATATCACGTCTTTTAAAAGATTTAATTAAATAATAAAAGAGTCTTGTAGCTATTACTTTTCCTGCCTCAGATTTACTTAAGCGACGAACTAACTTTTTTAACATTCCGGCTTCTTTTATAAAGTGATTTTTAAAGGTATTACCCATTAATATTAACTTCTTTTTACCAGGGGAAACAATCACCTTATCTTTAGCATAATAGCTAGGGAATTCTCTTGAAAACTTTATCGTTGGGGATATTTTGTAATCCAATTTACAATTAACATCATTTACCTTCATATTGAATTCCAATTTTGCTGGTTTTTCAATTTCTGCTGCATTAAATTCTACTTTAAACCCATAAACTTCTTTATACTTAATTCCCCATACTTTTGCTTCACTTAAGGGTCGTTCAACTCGTGTGGTTTTTATTTCCCTCCCTCTAAATAGAAGCGTAAGTTCACAACGTGCAGGATCAAAAGCACTTACAAACATACCTTCAATAAAAACCCGGTCCTTTTTAACTTCCAAAAGATTAATATGAACCTTTTGCTCTTTTAGACTATTGAGCAGTTTTCCATCAAAATAAAGCTTGATGTTTTTCTTAAACTTTACGATATTAAATTTATTTTGCGTTTCGTTAAGATATTTCAATTTTAGAATAAATATTTTTAAATGGAGATTTATGGACTGAGATTTTATTACGTCATTATCAATAAATTGAAGTATACCATGTACAAGTTCAATAAATTCTTGTTCCTTACAGTCACTCAAAATTGCAGAGATATCTTTGACTTTAAACTTGTAATGCAAATCATACATTATTACATGCTGTAAATACTTTGGTACAAAACCCCACTTATCAAGAGCCATGTTAATCATAGAATTTGAAAAACGAACAAGATTCTCATTGTACCAATCCTCGGAAATCCTACGTGTTTGTATTGCTGAAGATTGACTTCCCCTATATCTGTAGTAATAACTGGTATTTGCTAGTACACCAAAAAAACCTTTAATTAGTATTATTTCATTTATGTATTTTGCGTCTTCTGCATATTTTAAACTTTCATCGAATTTATGGGCCTTAGCTTGATGAGACGTTATAAATACACTACTTACATGAAGCTGAATTTTTTCAGGTGTTTCTCTAGTGTTAATTATTTTTGTCTTCTTAAATTTTTCATTAAGTTTGTGTGGCCCCTCTTTAGCTTCAAAGTAATAAATAGGTAAACAAACTACATCTACACTATTTTTATTTTTCTCAAAGAAGTCATATACCTTTTCTAAGGCATCCTTCCCTAAAATGTCATCGGAATCTAAGAAATTAATGTATTTACCTTCTGCATGGGAAATACCTAAATTCCGGGCACTACTTACCCCTCCATTTTCCTTTTTAATATAAATTATATTATCAGGAAACCTATCTCTATATTTAATACATATTTTCTCGCTATTGTCAGGACTTCCATCATTTACAAGAATAACTTGGACATGTTTTGTAAACTCCAGTGTTTGCTTTACTATACTTAATATGGTTTCCTCAATATAATTTTCAACATTATATATAGGTATAATAATAGAAAACAAGAAATTCTTTTGGTTATATTGGATATCAGTTTGCTTTCCATAATTCTGGATGTAATTTCGTGTTTTGTTTTGATCCATTATAGCTTTTTACTCCTTTTTTATATGCAAATATTTATAAAGAAACTAGATGTAATTATTACTTCAACAAAATTCCCCTTAAATTGAGTAGTTGCAACAATTTATCACAATGTATAGAATTAATTTTAACATAGTTATTTAATCGGGTTAATATTTAAACTAACTATGATACGCACTTTAACATGAGTAGTAATTTAATGAGGAGCCTAAAGTATGAATCTTTATCAGAAACTTGTACAAATAGCAACTGGAGTTGTGCATAAATTTATGGATAGTAATACACATGAATATAATGTTGAGTTTTTTAATGATGGCAATAATAATATTTCTTTAAAAATAAGCAGTAATAGCCGACTTCCATTAATTAGAAAGTATTTAGTACTAAAAAAGAGCGATAAAATAATTGCTAATTATCAGTTACATAGGGAATCCTCTCACTATAGAGCCAAAATTCCATATAGTGATTTTGAAAACTTTCCTGATCTAGAAAAAGTTTCTTTTTTTATCAAATCTCATTCAAAAGAAAACCAACTTGTTGTTAAAGAATTATTAAATTCCCCTGATAATTCAGCACATAAAATTATTCACAATCAATTCTTTACTGAGGTCTACACTACCAAAAATAATGCCTTAGTAATGCGAACAACCAAATTCATCAAAAAAAATGTTATAAAAAAACTGCCTAACTTGGTAGAAAATATACTGGTGTCAGATAATTATATTCGTTTAGATGGTTGGGCACCCGTGAACTCGATACCTATTAATACTATAACTTTGGTAGTAAGACACAGAAAAACCAATCAATTCTATGAATTCCCAGTCACTAAACTTAATCAGAATAGTTGGGCTTCAACCGTCTACTATGAAGACATTGACATTAATGAAGGTACATGGGACTTCTTCCTTTTAGTAAATGGTTCTGGATATTTCAGAGTAAAATGTAAAAATAGTTCCCTTGTTGAATCTTCTACATTCATAAATTCGACGGAAAAAGAGTCAGGTATAAACTCTTTTTATTTGACTAAATATGGTTCATTATCTCTAGTTAATGAGAGAAAATGGATTGAATTATCTACTATAGACTCAGCCTATACTAAAGATTCCATATTTATTATGGAGGGTGTTATAGAAAGTGATTTATTTGATACTGCACAAGTCCTTAAAGAATTTCAAATAGAATTAAGGAATAGAAGAACTGGAAAGTATTCTCTGGTACCCTTGGATGTACAAAGAAACCTTAATAACTCCTACGATATTTCATTTTCTCTTGATTATAACAATATAATCCCTTTTAATGAGTCCATGAACTCAAAGTGGGATGTTTATATATCCTTTATAATGAATGGAAAACTGGGGCGTCTTCGAGTTCATTATTTGTCTGATGCAATTACAAAGCTTTCTAGGTACCAATTTCATCATTACAACTTGCATCAAATATATTTTTATTCAACAATTCAAAAAAACTTATCGATCTCCTTAAGTAAATTGACAATTATACGTAATGTTGAGAATTGTATTTTTGATAAAGAAAAGTTACTTTTAAAAGGGTATGCCTATATAAATACCATTGAATGGAAAAATGAAAATGACTTAAAGAGATATATTATAATCAGAGACCGTCAAACCAATAAAGAATTAAAACTTCCTTTAGAAGGTCACCTAAACTATCATGAAGCTAATCAGCACCAATATTATTATAGCGGTTTCGATATTTCAATAGACACTAGGGATCTAAATGACTTATCTACAAGTTCATTTGATAATACCTTTGATTTAATTATACAATTTGATTACCAAGGTGGAAGTTTAGAAAAAAAAGTAGGAAGCCAGGATTTTCAATATTACAGAGATGGACACCTTGATAAAACAACTACAAAATACAATAACTTATATATTCTAACTTATTTAAGGTATACACCTTTTGGTAATCTAAAGTTGGAGACGCTAAAGTACAGTGAAGAAAATTATAATCTATTAACTAGTCGTCATATCCAACCAGATACAACAAATGAAATTTGGTTAATTGGAGAACGACCAGATACAGCACAAGACACAGGATACCACTTCTTCAAATATTGTCGCGAAAATTATCCTGATTTAGAAATATATTATGTTATAAGTGCAGACTCTAAAGATAGAACGAACATTGAACATTTAGGTAATGTACTATATTTAGGCTCTACTGAACATATTAAAAAGACAAAAATGGCAACTACTTTTATAGGCTCACATGAACTGGAATATTTTTTACCTTCTAAAGGGAATGAATTACCTTCTTTCAAAAATGGTAAGCGAGTGTTTCTTCAACATGGTATCTTGGGAAGGAAGAAAGTGGAGTATGATAAAAAAAACTATAAAATTCCATTTAATTTAGTATGTGTCAGTTCAAGTGCAGAAAAAGAATTAGTAGTTAATGAGTTAGGCTATAATGAGAGTGAAGTAGCAATTACAGGTCTCTCAAGATTCGATAATCTGCTAAAAAATAACCAAAAAAAGAAAGAGATTTTAGTAATACCAACATGGCGTGAATGGCTTTATAGTGGGGACAGTTTTCTCTCGTCTGAGTATTTCAAGAGATATAAAAATCTCTTACAAAACGAAGAATTACATCAACTTTTGGAGAAATATGATATCACCCTTAATTTCTTTCCGCATTATAGAATGCAAACTTTTATAGAACACTTTGAAGCTTTATCAACTAAGCATATTAATATTATTGGATTAGCTGATAAAAAAGTACAAGACTTACTACTAGAGAGCAGTTTAATGATTACAGACTACTCTTCTGTATCTTTTGATTTTAACTATATGTCAAAACCAGTTATATTTTATCATTTTGATTTTGATAAATTCTTTAGAAATGGCATATTACGTTCGCCTGAAGATACTTTTCTTGGGGATATTCGTCAGACAGAGACTAGTGTAGTAGAATCGATTAAAAAATATATAACAGCAAATTTTGAAGAGGATCCCATCATTAGTAAAAATAAACTAGGGGTGTTCGATAATATAGATACTAATAATAATAAGAGGATATTTAATGAAATAAAAAATGACAAAAAATAGTAAAAAGTACATGGATAATCTCCATGTACTTTTTACTATTTTTTGGATTAAGTGTTTTATAGAATTGATATTTCATTTATAATAAGATTCAGTTACAAAGATTTTGTAGTTTCATGTTAAAATATGTAACTATAGCATGTTATATACTTTGCTACTATCTTAATAACTTTAATCTACTAAACTACTTTTTGTTATTAAGATATAGTAACTAATTTTAACTAAAGGAGGGGATAGTGATTTTTAAATTAAAACTAAATAAAGGAGGGAGTATCAATAATTGGTTAATTTACAACAACGAAAATTGATACTTAGTTTTCTTTTTGCCATTTGCATGCTGGTAACTATTATACCTATTAATGAGTATAAGGTAAGTGCAGCAGAGATTCATAGAGGTGTTGCATTAAAAGATACAACAAATGTTTACCAGAGTAAAGATAGAGACGCCAAGGTTTTAAAAGACTACTCAGAAGGAACCATTTTATACTATCAATCAAATTCTGGTAATTGGTTTATGGCAACAGTCTTTGTGAACGGTAAGGCACAAGATGGTTATATCCATAAGTCTGATGTAGACACTGCCTCTGTTGGTCAATCAGTCCTAAATGGGGTTTCTTTAAAAAGCCCTACATCCATTTATTCTAAGGCATCTACTAACTCTAGCAAACTAAAATCCTATAATATTGGATCTACTTTATATTACAGAGACTTTGCAAGCGACTGGTATGTAGCTACCGTTTCAGTCAATGGAGAAGCAAGAGAAGGGTTTATTCATAAATCACATATTGGAGAAGCAGTAAAGTCAAATAGAGTATTAAAAGGAATAGGATTAAAAAGTCCAACATCTGTTTATAATGAAGCTTCAACAAGTTCTAAATCATTAAGATCATACTCTAAAGGTAGTATTCTTTACTATCAACCTTTCACAACTAATTGGTACAAAGCTACTGTATCTGTAAATGGTAACCATAGAACTGGGTACATCCATAGATCACATGTTGAAAATGCATCTGCTGGAAATACGGTTTTAAATGGGGTTTCGCTTAAAAAACCTACATCTATATACTCTAAGGCATCTACAAATTCTAATAAACTAAAATCTTATAAAATTGGATCCACCTTATATTACAGAAACTTTTCCAGCGATTGGTATATAGCTACTATTAGTGTGAACGGTAAATCAAGAGATGGATATATTCATAAATCACATGTAGAAAAGGCAGCAGAAACAAGTGGTTTACTGAGTGGAAAATCATTAAAACAGCCAACTGCTGTATTTAGAGAGGCTTCCACTAGTTCTAAATCATTAAAAACATATGATAAAAATATTGTTTTATACTATGAGCCATTTACGACAAATTGGTACAAAGCTACTGTTTCTGTGAACGGAAAAAATAGAACAGGTTATATCCACACTAATCATGTGGCTACTGGTGATACTTCGGTAGGTCATAAATATAATGAGACAAATTATGACAGTGATTTTTATGAAGTAGTCGATACACAAATGAAAAGAGCACCTCAAGTTTGGAGATCAGGTGGTTTTGTTGACGCTTCAGAAGAACAGGTAGCTTATTATGTAAATTCTTCTAACTTCCATAAAGATGATAATAGCTTTTTTCAATTTCTTGATTTATCTGAACCCGCGGGTGTAGATGCTAAAGAAATTGACCAGAATATCCTGAATAACAAAGGCACACTTTCAGGTCAAGCACAGGCTTTTATTGATGGAGCAAATGAATATAATACTAATGAAATATATTTAATGGCACACGCAATACATGAAACTGGTAATGGTACTTCTGAGTTAGCGCAGGGTGTTACCTATAATGGTGAAACAGTTTACAATATGTATGGAATTGGTGCTTATGATGATTGTGCTGTAGAATGTGGTGCTGAGCACGCATTTGAACAAGGTTGGTTCACACCTGAAGAAGCAATTATTGGAGGCGCGGCATTTATAGGGAGAAACTATATAAATGACGGACAAAACACATTGTATAAGATGCGTTGGAACCCTGATAAACCTGGGGATCATCAATATGCTACTGATGTTGCATGGGCTGTCTCCCAAACTAGTAACATTAGTAATCTATATAACCTAATAGAAAACTATGTACTGGTATTTGATATTCCTAAGTATGACAATCAGCCTAATGAATCAGGTGATCCATATGCATACGAAACTAAATATCCAGATGGTCTATATGGAATTACGGATACCGGATCAGATAACCTAAACTTCAGAGATGCGCCAAATGGTGATCGAATTGGAAGTATTCCGGATGGCTCTAAGATAGAAGTTATCGGATTTAATGGAGCTTGGTTGTATGTGAAATATGATGGTAAGACAGGCTGGGTTCACGGTGACTATGTAAATCTACTGAATTTACTTGAAGTTACAGCTACAGACTTAAATGTACGCCCTAAGCCAAACACTTCGAATGATCCGATTGGTCAAATTGAAGACAGTGGGACTTTAATTGCAGGTGTACTAAACGACAATAAAATGGTGAAACAAAAGGCAGATGGTTATGTATGGTATAAAATCTACTATAATGGCCAAGTTGCCTGGGTAAGTAGTGGGTCAACTTCCAACCCAAACGAATTTGTGAAAGTTGTTAAATAACTTTAATACTTTAACACACCATATGCTATTATTTAGCATATGGTGTTTTTTTATATTCATGTTTCTATTATTGTAATTTCATAGTATAATATAAAGAATGAATTTATTAAGAAATTGAAAAGTCACTGTTAAGTTTACGTAAAGAAACTATAGTATTATAGAATATAAAGCATCATTAGATGGAGGCTATTATAAATGAAAAAAGTAATCACTTATGGAACATTTGATTTACTTCACACTGGGCACATCAACATTCTACGCCGTGCAAAGGAATTCGGCGACTATTTGATTGTTGCCATTTCAGCAGATGTTTTTAATAAAATAAAAGGTAAAAAAGCATATTATAGCTTTGAACAACGCAAAGCAATTCTAGAAGCTATTCGATATGTAGACGAAGTTATTCCTGAGTACAATTGGGAACAAAAAGTGGAAGATGTGCAAAAGCATGACGTTGATGTCTTTGTAATGGGAGACGACTGGACCGGTGAATTCGACTTCTTAAAAGAGCATTGTGAAGTTGTGTATTTACCAAGAACAGTCGGGATATCAACTACTAAAATCAAAAAAGACTTGAATAATACGAACAATGGCTAGAGAACTGGCAATTACAGTGTACCTTTCTGTTTTTCGTACACTCTTTCAGATTTTAAAAATGTTTCCCCAGAAGAAGAAAACAACATTTGTTGCTTCATTTGGGGATAATATTTTGTATACTGTTAATGAGCTTGAAAAACAGACTGATGATCAGTTAGTAATTCTTAAGACCTCCCATTGCAAGATTAATTTTGACAGTTCAGCTAATAGAAAAGTACTAGACTTTGAGAGTGTTAATATTATAAATTGGGTTCTGTCCATCTACCATCTGGCAACCTCGGAAAAGGTTATTGCTGACAATTATTATGGTTTTTTAGCAGTGACCGAGTTTAAGCCCAATGTTCAATGTATCCAACTTTGGCATGCTGCAGGTGCAATCAAACAGTTTGGATTAAAGGATCCATCGATTCAAAATCGATCTCCACGAGCGTTCGAGCGTTTCCAAAAGGTTTATCACCGATTTGATTATGTTGTAGTTGGTTCCGAGCGCATGGCGTCTATTTTCCGAAAAAGCTTTAATATATCAAACGACCAAATATTACGCACAGGAATACCAAGAAGCGATTTCTTTTTTGATGCTGTGGCTAAAAATGAAGCAGAAAATTCATTAAAACAGGATTTCCCAGTTATTAATGGGAAGAAAGTTATTTTATATGCACCGACATACCGTGACAATGATTTAAATGCAACGGATTTACATTTAAACATTGAAAAAATGTATCGTGAGTTCAAGGATGACTATGTATTATTTCTGCGTCTTCACCCAGCAATTGATGGAGAATATCAGAATAAATTTCCCGGTTTTGTTATCAATGTATCAAGCTATCATAATATGAATCATTTATTAGTGATCTCGGATATTTTAATATCTGATTACTCCTCTATTCCGTTTGAATATTCATTACTGGACAAGCCAATGGTATTCTATGCATATGATTTGGAAGACTACGCTAAGATAAGAGGATTCTGGGAAGCTTATGATGAATTAGTTCCTGGGCCTGTCGTGAAATCTACAGAAGATTTAATTGATGTGATTAAAAGTGGTAGTTTTAATATGAATCGAGTTAGCATTTTTGCTAATCAATGGAATCAATATTCAAATGGATATTCAAGTGAAAGTTTGGTTAAAGCTATTTACACCGAAGAAGAGCAATCGAAAGTTGCAGACCAAGTCTGATACCCAGAGAACAGTTATACTGTATCTCTGGGTTTTTAGTATGATTATCTTTTTATTAATAATGCATACTATTACTACTATAAACCTTATTATAAAGTGGAGGTTTTACTATGAAAAAGGTAATCACATACGGAACTTTTGATATTCTACACACTGGCCATATAAATTTATTACGTCGTGCTAAAGAATATGGTGACTATTTGATTGTTGCTATTTCATCTGATTCGTTTAATGCGTTAAAAGGTAAAGCCGCATATTATACTTTTGAGCAACGTAAAGCGATCCTGGAAGCTGTCCGTTATGTAGATGAAGTGATCCCAGAGGATACATGGGAACAAAAGCTGGAAGATGTGAAAAAGCATAATATCGATGTATTTATTATGGGAGATGACTGGAAAGGTGATTTTGACTTTTTAAAGGAACATTGCGAAGTTGTTTATTTACCTAGAACTGTTGGAATATCATCAACACAAATTAAGACAGATTTGAATAAAAATGGTTAGAGAATTAGTAATTTCCATATACCTATACGTTTTGCGTACATTCTTTAATTTATTTAAGTTATTTCCCCGAAAGCATAAAACAACGTTTGTTGCCTCTTTTGGCATTAATATTATATATACGATAAACGAGTTGGAGAAAAAAACAGATCACCAAGTCGTTATTCTTAAGACACCTCAATGCAAAAACACTTATGAAGATAGCCCGCGTAGAACGATATTGAAGTTCGGAAGTCTTAATATAATTGACTGGGTTCGATCAATTTATCATTTAGCTACCTCTAAAATAGTTTTTGTAGACAATTATTATGGTTTTTTATCTATGACCAAATTTAGACCGAACACCCAATGTATCCAGTTATGGCATGCAGATGGGGCGATTAAGCGGTTTGGGTTGATGGATCGATCTATTGAAAACCGCCACCCTAGAGCCTGTGTACGATTCAAGAATGTTTATAAACGGTTTGATTACGTTGTTGCTGGTTCGGAAAAGATGGCTGCTATTTTTGGTGTGGCCTTTGATTTGTCGGATAAGCAAATCTTGCGTACTGGGATACCAAGAACCGATTTCTTTTTCGATACGATGGCAATAAATAAGGCAGAACAATCATTACTAAGTAAATTTCCAATCATAAATGAAAAGAAAGTTATCCTATATTCCCCAACTTATCGTGCCAATGACCTTGATTCATCAGAACTTAAATTGGATATTGAAAGATTGTACAATGCGCTAAAAAATGAATATGTGTTGTTTCTAAGTCTTCACCCTAAAGTAAAGTCAAAACTCCAAAATGACTACCCTTATTTTGTTTTCGATATTTCCAACTATCGATATTTAAATCATTTACTGGTAATTAGTGATATTTTAATTACAGATTACTCATCGATCCCATTTGAATTTTCATTACTGAGTAAGCCGATGGTGTTTTTTGCATATGACTTGGAGGAGTATGCGCATGAGAAAGGTTTTTGGGAGAATTATGAAGACCTTGTTCCAGGACCTGTTGTTAAACATACGGACGCTTTGATTGATGTATTGAAGGCTGGTGAGTTTGATATGGAAAGGGTTCGGGCATTTGCCGATGAATGGAATCAGTATTCGAGAGGTAAATCGAGTGAGCGTTTGATTAAAGCTTTATATAAGGAGTAGCTGATTATACTTCATTGATGAAATCCTCGATCAATTGATAAATCTGTTCCCTGCCAGACCGAAAAGGCTTTGGTTGAAATGTCTCGGCTTTTTGAATAACCTCCTCCAGCATTGTACCATCTTCCCAGCTTAAAATATGTCCTTGGTTAACCAAGGCAGATACAATCTGTAACTGATGATCATCATTATGTTCTCCATATTTTTTCAAGCGGGCGCAGGCAATTACACTTTTCCCTTTTTTTAGACCTGCAGTAATTGATCCTGTACCTGCATGCGTGATAATGAGACGAGCCTGTTCACATAATAGGTCCATTTCTTTATAACTGACAAATTGTTTGATGGTTAATTTATTACTATTATATTTTGTATGACCAGACTGGACGATAATATCGTCTTCAATTATATTCTCGCTCTTTAATCGCTCTACTTCCTTTAATAGTCTGGTGAAAGGCAACTCATGGGTACCTAAAACAACTAAAATCAATAGATAGACCCCCCATTTACTGCTTTTGGATAAACCTTTTTCATTGTTTCCCATTGAACGATAAACAAGTCCGCTATTGGATATACCAATCTACCTGATAATGTTGGACTGGTTGTTTTTGCAAAGCTTTCAATAAAGATTACTTTTTTTCGGAAAAGCTTGGCAATATAACACATTGGGACTGCGGTGTGTGCCCCTGTCGTGATAATTACATCCGGTCGTTTATTCAGAAAAATAAAGAATGCTTTGAACATGTTGAATGAAAATTTAAAGATGTACCGAAATAGATAATTTCTGGCACCATAGACAAGCAAAGATATTGGGTATTTATCTTTTAAATCCATTGTTATTGCACATTTCTCAGTAACAATATGATATTGATAATTTTTAAATAGGGGTTCAAGCTGTAATAACTGTGTTAAATGTCCGCCTACAGACGAAATAAGAAGTACTTTTTTTGGGTTCAACTTTATTTCGCTCCTATTCTTGGTGATATAGTTCAAGCAGTTGTTCAATCTGCTTTTCTTGGTCGTACTTATGAGCCTTCTCTTCCCCATTCGCAATAAGCTCTTTGCGAAAATTATCATTCGTTAGTATAGATTCAATCCCTATCCTTAATGATTCTTTGTTTTTTGGCTCTACCAAAACCCCGGCATTGTTGGCTAGTAAATAACGCAATCCACCAACATTCGTTCCAACTACTGGCGTATGACAGGACATTGCCTCCAATGCAACAAGGCCAAAACCTTCCATATGTGATGGGATTACGAAAACATCGACCGCTGATTGCCATCTTGCTAAATCTTTTTGCTTCTTAGGTGGATGGATTTTGATATCCTGTGTATTCTCGTTTGAGATTTTATCTTTAAGCCATCTCACATATGCTGGCTCTTTCTGGGCCCCGATTAAATGGAGTTCCAGATTAGGATGCTCATCTTTCAAGTCGCTGTATGCGTCTACAAGTTCTGTTATTCCTTTAGCTGCAATAATATTGCCTACAAATAAAATAGATTTGGATGAAGAGGATATATCTAATAAATGCTTAGCTTGCTCCTTGTCCATTGGTGTAAAAACCTGTCTATTGACACCCATGTTTAGAAGGGTAATTTTCTCTTCCTTTACCTTAAAGGCTGTCACCATGTCAGTTTTTAGCTTTTCTCCAACAGCGATAACATGATCTGCTTCATGTAATACCTGTTCTGTTTGTCTGAAAAAGAAAGGCCCTATTCTCGACATCTTGTCCAAGTCTCCGCCATGTGCAGTAACGATTACCCTGGTACCGAAAGTTTTTAGAAATAATAGGGCTAGCCAGCCGCTTGGAAAAACGTAGTGGGCGTGTATGATGTCATAGCTTCTACCTCTCGTAAGTAAGATATAGATGATGCGTATAGTCCATACGAAGTATTTTTTTAATACAAATAGTTTCCCCATACGTGGTTCCTTGATTGCAGCAACATCTACTTGGATTCCTCGTTTCTTAAGTTCTTCCACCTGATTTTTAACAAAGATTCCAAAGGTAGGATTCGCTTTACTCGGATACATCGTACTTATTACTAATATTCTCTCCAATTTTTTAGTCATCTTATACATATCCTTTTATTTTTTGATGTATGATGATTGTTGTTGTTTCGTTAATGCAAATAGGTAAGCGATAAATATGCCTAAGTATATACTTGAAGCTGGTGATGAAAGAACATGACCTGCTATCATAGAGCTGCCCAGACCTAAACTGACAGATAATCCTACAAGCACAATGGCTAAATTGATTTTCTTCAGGTGATAGTTGAAAATATTAATTAGGATATGATATCCAAAATAAATAAATGGCAGCATTAACAGTACAAAACCTAGTAAACCAAAGTTATAATACCAGTCTAAAAAGTCCATTTCGATTAACTTGGGTGACACGACATAATTGCCACCAACCCCCATACCAAATAGCCTCTGTGATAAGGGAGCTTCCCTGTATTGCTCCTTAATATTGTTTAAAAAATCACTTCTGCCACTTAACAAATTCTGATGAAGTTGTCCTTCATTTCCATGGTCCTCCTCCATATTAAAAGGTCTATTTTCCTGATTAGTAAAATCTATACCAAAGGAGAAACTTAGATTGTTGCCAATTGAGGTACTTGGCGTTATTAAAATTGTCGCTGCTAGTAATGCTGAAAGCGTGATTACGTTAAACCAATCTTTCCTATTTCGTACAATCTTAGGAATGAGTACTAAGATAGAAATACTTAGTACAATTATTATTGACCCAAAACTAACTTTAGTACCAACTGTTAGCATCGCCCAAATAACCAGGCCGATAAATGGCAATAACCTTGCCTTCTTTAGTCGGGATTTTTGATTAATCATGTATAAAACCATCATACTAAATCCCATTCCTAAAATGACGCTCAGCTCATTTCCTGAAAAAAACCATCCAGAATGACCTTCCTTAGCTAGTGCTCCATAGCTTCTTTTTGCTGTATCCGAAAGTCCTGCCAACAGCATTACTGCAGCAATACTTACCATATTGATAAAAATACAGAGCTGTATAATCCTTTGCCAGTTTTTCTTTAAAGAAAATGAACGAATTACAAATACATAGACAATAAGTAATTCAACAAAGAAAACGGATTTTATTATATACGTTATTTCAAGAGACATCATAAACTGATTTTTGACCATTAAATTATTGGTAAAATGAATTACCATAAAAAGACCAAGCATAATGATATATATAAGGCCTATCTTTCTCTCTTTGTTATCTGGAAGTATCAATATGTATATAAATCCCATTCCCATAGCTACAACTCTCAAGATAATTGAGATAGGAATATTGAAATAAGCTAACACATCTAAGGCTGGCTGTAAGAGAATAAAGTAGATAAATAAAATTTCCACACTGTTCCTATGCTTTTGCAAATCTAAATTCATAAGGGGGTTCCCCTTTCAATATAAACCCCCGTACAGGAGTAAACGCTATTTTGTTACATAAATTGTCTTTACTATTATTTGACATTCTATCTAGTTTTAAACAAAAGAAAAGATGCCCAACGAGGCACCTTTAGTTTTGTCTATTTATTGATGGTCGACCAACGGAGTGGTATTCGATACCACTTCCATTAAATTTTTCTAATGAAAAGCAGTTTCTTCCGTCAAAAACAATCGGGTATGATAAGTATTGTCTAAAAAGGCTAATCGGATATTCCTTTATTTCTTTCCAGTCGGTTAGAATTACTGCACAGTTTGCATGGTTCAAAACTTCTTCGATTGTCTTCACATAATTTACTTCTTTCGGCAGAACGCTCTTGGCATTTTCAACGGCTACTGGATCATAGGCATTAATTTTAGCACCAGCATCTATTATTCTATGTGCTACCTGTACAGATGGCGCGCCCCTCATATCATCTGTATTTGCCTTGAAAGCCAACCCCAGTAATGCAATTGTTATATCCTCGATATTGCCGCTAAATCGTTTAATAATTTTATCGACCAATATATCTGTTTGTTTTTCATTAACATATTGAACACTTTCTAGAATAAACATGGGATAGTCCACGCGGTTTCCTAAGGCAATTATGGCATTTGTATCTTTTGGAAAACATGAACCTCCATATCCAATACCCGCTTTCAAAAATCGTCCACCGATACGACCATCCATTCCAATTCCGTTTGCTACATCGTCCACGTTTGCACCAACATGCTCACATAGGTTGGCTATCTCATTTATAAAGCTGATTTTGGTTGCCAGAAAGGTATTCGATGCATACTTAATCATTTCGGCACTTCTAAGGTCTGTTTTTACAATTGGGATATTATATGGTTTATAGATTTCCTCCATAATGTCCATCGCTTCTTCATCTTCACAACCTATCACGATACGGTCACCGTTAAACGTATCGTGTACAGCTGTTCCCTGACGCAAAAATTCAGGATTGGAGACGACTTTAACGGTAAGGTTAGTTATTGCATTTTGTTCAATACTCGTTTTAATATGTTCATTCGTACCTATAGGGACGGTACTTTTGGTTACTATTACAACATCGTTATGTAGGTATTTCACTATATCGCTACAAACTGTATTTAAGAATGTTAAATCTGCCGAACCATCTGCCCCCTGAGGTGTTCCAACGGCTAAAAAGATTACCTCTTTAGCAGCTAGACCTTCTTCATAATTGGAAGTGAAGTGCAATCTTTCTCTCTGAATATTTGTCTGTAATAGTTCCTCTAAACCTTCTTCATAAATGGGAGACTTGCCGCTCCTTAATGTCTTCACTTTCTCCTCATCAATATCAATACATGTAACATTGTTGCCGATTTCAGATAAACAAACACCTGTGACAAGACCTACATAACCGATACCGATTACAGCAATATTCACTATGGCATGCCTCCTTTTTTTGATTAAACTTCTAACTAATACTTATGTATCGAAAAGCTGTTTTAGTAATTTTTATACTTTATTAGAAGGTCAATACAGGTTCAAAGCTATGGCAATGATGTATGTGTTAATACTTTTAAGTTTAATGCATATGGAGGATTACAGAATAACTATGAAGGCTATCAGCAACGTCACTATAATAATTCCTGCCTTTAATCCAGACGAAAAATTGCTCAATTAGCTAAATCAGAAAAATGTACTATTCTTAAACATGCAGTAAACCCTGGGTAAGGGCAGAGAATTAAAAACAGCCATTAATCACTTTTTAAATAATCATAACGAATCGATAGGGATAGTAAATGTAGACGCTGATGGGCAGTATTCTGTAGAAGATATCAAAAAAGTTGCAATGAAATTAAACCAGCACCCTAACAGTCTGATCTTAGGCGTGAGGGATTTTTCCGAGGATAACATTCCATTGAGAAGCCGATTTGGCAATGAGATGAAAAAATGCGATTATATCATCGTTTTGGATACGGATGGGAATTTTAAAACATTCTTCTCAACCTATGTAGACTCCAATAATTTGGAGGGAGTTTTTAACGTTAATAATAGTAATAATGGGTTAACAATTGTGCCTGTACAGTAGATAACCCCGGAGCAGATATCCAATCCAATCCACTCCGGGGCCTTTATTTTTGTCTAGGAAACTATAAAATTTAAGTTCTGTGAATAACTGGACTCCCGAATCAGCCACGTCCAGCTCCGACGTACAGGACGTACTAGTGCCGGTGACGGCACAGGACGTGGCGTTCTCACCGGCCAGCGCCTAGCGCCTAGTGGACTTTCCTCCCCGTGTCTACGATAAGAAATAAAGGATGTTCGACTAAAACCACCACATCCTGTGGCAACGTCGAACTACCCCACGTCCTGTGGGGCAGCTTACGCTCTTCGTGTATCCTTTATCTCAGGGAAAAGGAAGATCGACTAAGACCGCCGCTTTGCGCGGCAACGTCGACCCACCCGCGATGCACGGGCACAGTCCATACGGCGCTGAACAGGCGCTTACGCTTTTGTTCACTCTCTGTTCTTCGCTTCTATTTTCTTATTACCTAATATTAGGTAGTTCAGTTCCTCTTTTGGAATTTTATTGAATTCAGTTCGCTTGGCTAGATAGAATATTACGCCTAATATGATCCATGAGATCAGTGCGATTCTGGATTCAATTCCCAGGAATGCTGGTGAAGCTGGGATAAGCAATAAGCTCAAGAACGTCAGGCTGGCTAACATTCCTACTCCTGCAATTGTCTTTTTCATTGGTGCTACAACATGTTTCTTATGATTAAAGTCTTTGTCTTTTGACCATTTAAAAAGTGAAAATGCTGTAAAACATGTATAGAAATATGCAATTGTTACACCAATTGATGACATGTCTACTACCCAGATAAGAGCCTCACGCCCAAACCATGGTGCAAACATAGATACAATTACCGTGAAAATGATACCAACATACGGTGTTTTATATTTAGGATGAAGCCTTGAAAATGCTTCAGGGATTATTTTCGCACGTGACATAGCGAATAGTAAACGGCTTGATGAGATAATAAAACCATTTAAACCTGTGAAAACACCCATTGTAAGTGCGACAACCAGAATTACGAGTCCCATCGTGCCTACCGTATCCTGAATAGCTGCTCCTGTTCCCCATTGCTGACCTTCAGCAACAAGTCCTTGCCAAGGCTGTGTCATAGCAGTTGCAATAATCATCAAGCTATATAATACAGCCGCGAATAATATCGCCAGAATAATTAATGTGAATGCTTTTTTAGATGAAAAACGAAATTCTTCTGCTGCCTGGGGTATGTTATCAAAGCCAACGTAAGCCCATGGCGCAATTGCTACGATTGAAATAATTGCAGCAAATGCTGTTGTTCCTGTTGGGAATGCTGGTGATATATTCGATAAGCCTGCACCCGGCTGTCCGCCAACTAAAAATGTTATGGCGAGGACACCTAAGATCATAATAGTACAAAAGATAAATTGCATGCGGCCTGTTAAGCCAGTTCCTCGTATATTTAAAAAGCCAAACAATCCTAATGCTGCTGATGCAATAATGATTTCCATTCCATAAACATCCCACCCAGCTATTTGGTAAAGATGCAGGTTCTCAATTAATGCAGGAAAAACATATTTAAACATTAATGCAAAAGCTGAGGCGTTCAATGCAACGATACAAATATACCCAAGCGTTAAAAACCATCCGCTTATAAATGCGTGTGTACGACCTAAACTAATAAATGCATAGGCAAATTCCCCTCCTGATACTGGGAAACTTTTTATTAAAAATCCATAGCTCACAGCGATCAACATCATTAGTAATGCGCCAATACCGAAACCTGCAATTACTCCTAATGGACCAGCCTGGGACATCCAGTTCGTTGGCTGTACGAAAGCACCCCAACCAATTGATGAGCCTAGGGCAATCGCCCATACCCAATGTGGCTTTAGTGATTTTTTTAGCGTCTGTCGTTCTTCCATGCTTCGTCTCCTTTTAACCTCTTTTTTTTGATACTACCCCGTTATACCAAAATTCGACTATTTTCGCAATATTTCTAGTACTAGCATATGCGAGGTATGGGAAATTATTTTGGCGTTATATGCCCCTTATATTCTGTGGTAAGGAATTTTGGGATTATATGGGGGGATTTGGGATATTTTCCGGCCGGGGATGTGGTGCCTTCCGCTGGATGTGGTGCCTGTCACTTCCCGTTATTTGTCGAATAGGTTTCCAGCGATATGCTCCTTTTTATACTGTTTCCAGTTTTAAGTTGTTGTATCCCGATATACAGCAAATGTGCCACAATAAAGACTGTAGGCGTGAAGAGGATATTTTCTTGAACAATTGAAATGTTGTCCCACACAAAGAAACACAGCTGCTACGCTGTGTCAGAACTCCACTCTTGTGTGGATTATTACAGTTATTTTAGGTTAGTTTTTTGTCCACTTAAAGTCGTATTTAATTCATTCAAATAGTTCATTAACGGTTCTCTTAAATCATCTCGGGTTAGTGCCATTTCTATCGTAGTTTGGATAAATCCTAATTGTTCACCAACGTCATAACGTGCTCCTTCAATCTCCAAAGCAAAAACGCGTTGAATTTTATTCAATTCTTGTATCGCATCTGTTAATTGAATTTCTCCACCGGCACCAACATGTTGTTTTTCCAGAAAATCAAAAATCTCTGGTGTTAATATATATCTTCCAATAATCGCCATGTTGGATGGAGCTGTTCCTTGCTTAGGTTTCTCGACGAAACTTTTTACCTGATGGGAGTTACCTAGCTTCTTCAACGGATCAATTATGCCGTATCGATGTGTGTCTTCTACTGGAACGTTTTTCACCCCGATTACGGAGGATTTCTTCAGCTCATATTCATTTATAAGTTGATGTAAACCAGGGTTCTCACTATGAATAATATCGTCACCAAGTAAAACTGCAAAAGGATCATTGCCGATAAATTTTCTGGCACACCAAATAGCATGTCCCAGCCCTTTTGGTTCCTTTTGTCTTATGTAATGGATATCAACATTTGCAGACTTCCTGATTTTCTCAAGCAACTCAAATTTTTCCTTCTTCATCAAGTTCTCTTCTAATTCGAAAGCACTGTCGAAATGATCCTCGATAGCTCGCTTTCCTTTTCCTGTAACTATGATAATATCCTCGATTCCTGAATCTATTGCTTCATCAACGATATATTCTATCGTGGGCTTATCAACGATAGGCAGCATTTCCTTAGGCATTGCTTTTGTAGCGGGTAGGAATCTTGTCCCCAGTCCGGCAGCAGGTATTATTGCTTTCTTAATACTTTTCATATAGAACCTCCTCAAAACATTATTAAATTAAAATGTGTTTTAATCCCTGGAATACTATTTAATTTTTACTTTCCTCTTATTTCATTGGCCTTTTTCCCGTATTTTAAACACTCTCTTCAGTGTATCGATAATCGGCTTTTTTCCACCCATGACCAAACCACTAAGTTCGGCAATAATGTGCAACAACGCGAGCACTATAAAAGTGATGATGAGCGATGTTGTTAATGTTGCATTGGAGAATAGAATTGCCATTGCTCCGAAAAGTGTACTAAATGCATAGATGATAAGAACTGTTTTTCGATGGCTGAATCCAGACGCAAGCAGTTGGTAATGAATATGCTTATTGTCCGGCATCAAGATATTTTCCTTATTGTAAGCGCGGCGGACAATGGCAAAAAGTGTGTCGAAAATCGGTACAGCTAGAACGATAATTGGAATAATAAAGCTGAACAATGCGATATTTTTAAACAAACCTAGCATGGATACGACGGCAATCGCATAGCCGAGAAAATTTGAGCCGGTATCGCCCATATAAATTTTCGCAGGGTAAAAGTTATGATATAAGAAGCCCAAATTAGCACCTATCAGGACAATGCATAGGTATGCGGCCATGATTTGTACATCAATCAGCGCCATAATGAACATACTTGTTAACGCAATTGTCGTGACCCCTGTGGCGAGCCCGTCCAGACCGTCAATGAGATTGATTGCATTTGTTATGCCGACAACCCAAAGTACAGTAACAAGAACGCTCACAAATCCGAGATCGATCATCCCGATAATTGGCAGTGTGATTTTGTCGATGATTAACCCTGATGAAAGGAGGAAAGATGCTGCTATTAACTGACCACCGAGTTTAATAACAGGGCGAATATTGTAACGATCATCGAGGGCACCGGTTATTAGAATCACTACAGCTCCAAGGATGATTTCGGGCAGGTGTTCATGTTGCGGCTGTAAATAAAGCGCGCCTAAAAACACCCCAAGGAAGATGGCTAGACCACCTAATCTCGGCGTTACTTTTGTATGTATTTTGCGATGGTTTGGCAGATCAACGACACCTATTTTTATTGCGAGTTTTTTAACAGGGTAGGTTAATAGGAATGTTGCGATAAGCGCAATAAAAAAGGCTATCGCCAAGTCGGTATAATTTATCATAGAACTTCTCCTAAAATTTGCTTGATGTTGGACCTTGATGCGTAATTGATTTAAATTATATCGAATAGGTGTAGTGATAAGCAAATTATAGTTAGGTTGGAAGTCGCTGTTCACCTTTTTACATAAACTAAGAGGACTTTCTGATTTATTGAAAGTCCTCCTCCCATCTACTTCGAACAACAAGATTCCTCTTTAACCTCGCTGATTTTCACGTCACAGCAATCGTTGTCCTCGTTATTCTTTGAAAAGATTTTTTCGATAAGCTTCTTCACTTGGGCTCACCTCCCTTCATTAAACCAAGTAGAAGATAAATCCTGATACGGTAGCCATTGAAATGACTGAGGCGACAAATGCGATCACAAGCTGTTTTTTGAAAATGGATTTCAGTAATATTAGTTCCGGCAAGCTTGCACCAGCTGAGCTGATCATCATTGCCATTACAGGTCCAAGTGCCATTCCTTTCATGATGAATACATGGGAAATAGGTATCATACTTGATAATCGGATGTACAAAGGTATTCCGATCACTGCCGCAATTGGCACGATCCACCATGTTTCTTTTCCAAGCCATTGGGCTATCCATTCAGTTGGGACTAATCCATGGATGACTGCACCGATTGCTGCTCCAATGATTAAATATGGGTAAACGCTTTTCATGAGTGCTATTGTTTCGTCCCATGCTCCTCTCCAGTTGAATTGTTTGGCTTCTTCCTCATAACCTGTCATCACCACGTTTTTTACATAACGCTCGAATTTCAGCTTGCTTAACGTGAGGCCGATAATTACTGAGGCGATGGCAGTCACGACGGTGTAAATCAAGGCAACTTTCCATCCGAGAATGACACCCATTAATGTAAGAATGGTTGGGTCTAGTACCGGTGATGCAAATAGAAAAATCACGACAATTTTGAATGGCATATTTTTTCGCAGCATGTTTACGACAACCGGAATTGTTGAGCATGAACAAAATGGTGTAATAAAAGCGAACAATAATGCCGCTAAGATACCAATAAGCTGATTGCTTTTGGATAGATAATGTTCGATTTTTTTATAAGGTATGTAGGATTGAAGTGCGCTTAGGATAAATGAGATGACAAAGAATAGTACAGTTAATTCAAGCGCAATCATGAGAAAGTTTTTTAATGTTTCCATATTGAATCTCTCCTTTATATTAATCAACTTTTTTTGATTAATTGAATATATCAAAAAAAGTTGATATATAGTTTTAGAAAACCTGCCATTCGCCAAGCCTTAATGGCGAATGCCTTAGTTGCACTTATGCAGTAAGAAAGGATTTATTCTTACTTACCTGCCAAAAAATTAGCAGCAGGATGGAACGAATACACAGCAAAGTTCGTCTGAGAGCAGGCTTTTTACTCCGGAATTGTTCAGTTCATAGTAGCCCCATGTACCTTTTGTTTCTTTTTTAATCAGATTTGCATCCAGTAAAATTTTGAGATGGTATGACAGTTTTGATTGTGGCATTCCGACCATGTCCACAAGGTCACAAACGCATGTTGAGCCATTATGGCATAGGAGATTCATAATCTGAAGTCGTTTCGTATCTGAAAGTGCTTTAAATTTTGACGCATATGTTGTGAATGCTTCCTCGCTTGGATTGTTAAGTACATTTAACTCTTTCATTAGGAGTCGCCTCTCTTTATATCAAATATTTTTGATTTAATGTTATTATATACCATTTAGCGGAAAAAGCAACCATTAAAACAAAAAAAATTGATTAATTGCTCGACAAAATTCGGGTCGTACCTGTCACTTCCCGATGAATGGATGGCGTGGGGACTGGCTCATCACCCTTTCTTTCCCACCCCTCCCATTATATATGCAATCGTCTGGTTTATTTCTGTTTCGTCGTCCCAATCCTTGTCTGATTGAACGATGAATCTTGTTATCATGAATCCCAGGATTGTTGTGACCATCATGCGGATCATTGTCTCATTTGGCAGGTCCCGCAGTTCTCCTTTTTCTTTATAGAAGTCGAGCGCCTGATTAAACGCTGGGATGACTTTTTCGCCAAATTCTTTTTTATAGGCGGTTTGAATCTCCGGGTGAAATGCTAATTCCTGCAGTAGAATTTTTATCAACGGAAGATTGGACTGTGCGAACTCAAAGCGATTTTTTATAAAGGCATAGAGCAGGTCCTCAAAGTGTTCATAGTCATTTTGGAAGACCTGGCTGACGAATTTCTTTGCAAAAACGGGTGCTGAGAAATTCGTTATTACAGGTGTAACAATCGCAACGAGCAGGTCTTTTTTTGTGCGATAGTGGCGAAAAATTGTTCCTTCAGCCACTCCTGCCCTATTGGCGATTTCACTTGTTGATGTGTTGTAGTAGCCTTTTTCAGAAAATAGTTCGATGGCAGCTTTGACGATTTCGATCTGTTTTGGGGTCATCTTTTCTTCATTTCGTAATGTTTCCATCATATCTGACATGAGTGGTTTCCTCCTGGGATTATAGTGTTCGATGGCGTTTGAGTGCGAAAATATTAAGGATAATAAATACTGCTGAGAATCCTATCAATACACTTATGTCACCGGTAACGGTCGCTAACTCCTGCCCTTTAATCATGATTTCCTTTAATGCATCTGCTCCATACGTTAATGGCATTACTTTTCCAATGGTATTAATCCATTCAACGGATTCAGTCGGAAAAACACCGGAAAAGAATACCTGTGGAATGATGATAATCGGGATAAACTGCATCATTTGAAATTCATTTTTGGCATAAGCTGACAGTAAAGTGCCAAGGCTTAATGCCGTGATAGCTAGCAGAAACGTGATAAACAGTACTGCTATGAACGATCCGGCCATGTAAATACCAAGTACATAAATGGAGAATGCTGTAACGATAATCGATTGAATGATAATAAATATGCCAAACCCGAGCAGATAGCCAATGACAATTTCCCAGCGTTTTAATGGGGTTGCCAGTAATCGTTCGAGTGTTCCCTGCGTCCGTTCGCGCAGGAATGAAACGCCTCCAATAATAAATACGAAAAAGAAGACGAAGAACCCGATCAAGACAGAGCCTGTTTGATCAAATAAATTCAGGTCAGATGTGCCATGGAGAAAGTTAATTTCCAATTCGGGCGCGTTTGGATTTATTTGTTTTACCGCATTACTGATGACACGCTGGACGGCAGATGTTGCTGAGGGGTTACTTCCTTCCATTGTCAGTTGTGCCTGATTTTTTTCAAAAAAGAGATGGGCATCGGCATGTTCATTTTGAAGTGCGGTTTTGGCCTGGGGTTCGTCTGCCTCCAGAATTGTTGCATCCTGCTGTTCGAGGGCATTCTGCATCTGTGTTGGGACATCTGTAACTGCGATTGTCGGTACGTATTCCTCCATATCAAGCACAAGCCATAGCAATGTCATGACCAATAGTGGTGCGACCATCATCATGGCGATGCTGCGTTTATCGCGGAGAAACTGGTGGATGATTCGCTTAATGATTGCTTGAATGCGCATGTGCGGCACCTCCATACTGTAAGAAGGCCTCTTCCAGGGTATCGGTGTTGCTTTTTGATTTTAATTGCTGGGAACTTCCCTGGGCGATAACATAGCCATCCCTTAGCAGTGCGAGATTATCACATTTTTCCGCTTCGTCCATTACGTGTGTAGTGATGATGATTGTCGTGCCCTGCTTTTGCATGTTTCGTAGCTCCTCCCAGATGGACGCGCGAAGAACCGGGTCAATGCCGACAGTCGGCTCATCCAGAATCAGCAGGTTTGGCTGGTGCAGGAGTGCTACAGCTAATGACATGCGCCGCTTCATGCCACCAGAGTATTTTTCCAGAGTCTTATCAAGATGATCCTGTAGGTCAACGATTTTTGCAGCTTCTGTGACACGTTCTTTCTGCTGCTTTTTAGGGATCTTATATATACTAGCGAAAAAATACAGGTTTTCCCGGGCTGTCAACTCACTGTATAAAGCGTCTGACTGGGCCATGTAGCCGATTTCCTGCATTTGTTTGAAGGACGGCATTTGCTGATTATCGATGTGGATTATTCCATTCGTGGGAGTTAGCAGGCCGATCATGATTTTGACGAGCGTTGTTTTTCCTGAACCTGATGGACCAAGCAGTCCAAAGAGCTGCCCTTCTGGAATGGATAGGTCGACTTCTTTCAAAACGGATTCCTTATTGTAGCTGTGAGCGATATTGTTCATTTCGATAAAGGCGGACATGGTGGAACCTCCTTTTGTTTACGTGAGTGGTGTGAGTGGTGTGAGTGGTGTGAATGGTGCGAGTGGTGTGAGTGATTACTCACTTTTTATAATAAGCTATTTATGTTGAGTTGTAAAGGATGTGACGCGAAATATTATTCGACATAAACCGGGAAATGACAGGCACCGCACGAATTTTTCACTAGCATGAACTGGCTTCTTTTCGCATAAATATTATTGGACATATTTTATTTTCATCAGGGAGGCAGGGAGATGCAGTTTTATTATGGGAGTCAAATGCCGCTTCGGGTTTTGGATGAGGCGGAGTTTTGGAAGGAACAGGAGTCTGAGCATACAGTAGTGATGCGGGAACTTGTTCAGGATTTAGAGAGCGAATACGTTGATGCGTTGAAGCGTTGGGAGGATGTGCTGAATACGACACACCAGCATGTTAAGCGATTTGTTGAGTCAGTCATCCGGAGCAATAATCAGATATCGCCAGCGTTGTATAATCAGGTACTTGAGCTAGTGACATTTTGTTTACAGGAGAGTGTTGCATTTACGCAGTTCTGCAGGCAAGTGAAGAGCGAAAGTGCTGCTGTTCAGGCTAACCCAACCGCTAAAGTCGTTATCGACCACATAATTGACGAGTCAGAATACTTTATTGGGATTGCACAGACAATTTTATACGAACAGCAGATTTAATTCTATTGGATGGACGCCTTTATCGGGTGTCCATTTTTGGTGGTTGGCAGATGATTGAATTATGTTGCGGGGAGACTTGAATGACTTAATGAGGAAAATTTTCTGCAGTGGCAGAAAATCAACTGCTCCATTTGTGAACTTCGGTGATTGAACTGTGAACTTCGAGCAACCTTATTGTGAACTACGGTAGGTTTCATGTGAACTTCGGGAGTTGTGAACTTCAGCATTTCAGCTAAATTTCCTTTCAAAAACGCTCTACACACCTTATAATGAAAAAAGATAAAGGTGGTGTTGACTGTGATGGATCGAGTGGTAATTGCAAAAGTATGTATGCTTGCGGGAAAAATTATGCTAGAAAGTGGTGCGGAGACGTATCGTGTAGAGGACACAATGAGTCGGATTGCGTCTGCATATGGTTTGGCGAATGTACAAAGTTATGCGACGCCGACGGGTATTAATTTTTCCGCTGACTTTGCTGATGTTACGAACTTTATCCGGATTTCCAATCGGTCAACTGACTTACATAAAATTGCGGAAGTTAATAGTATTTCCCGTAATATTGCAGCCGGTAACGTTACCATTAATGAAGCGTTAGAGTCGCTGAACAATGTCAATGAAGCAAGCTACGCATTCCCTTTTTGGATTCAAATTGTCGCTGCCGCTTTTGTTAGTGGAGGCTTTGCAATTATGTTTGGGGGAGTTTGGCCTGATTTTATTCCTTCCTTTATTGCAGGTGGGGTTGGCTATGCAGTAATGGTGTGGTTTAAACAGTTAATTGAAATTGGCTTTGTTGCTGATTTTGTTGCATCATTTGTGATTGGTATTTTTGCAATGTTGTTTATAGCAAACGGATTCGGTGTGAATCTGGATAAAGTGATTGTCGGGGCGGTAATGCCACTTGTGCCTGGGCTACTAATCACAAATGCTGTCCGTGATTTAGTTGCAGGACACTTGGTTGCGGGTTTATCCAAAGGCGTCGAAGCAATGTTAACAGCTTTTGCAATCGGTGCTGGCGTAGCTGTTGTGTTTGCTTTTTAGGTGGTGCCATTCCCCAGTTTTGTGAAAGGTGGTTTTTTTACCGTGATAATCGTTACTCAACTTATAACAAGTTTCATAGCTGCAGCTGGGTTTGGGGTGTTGTTTAATGCACCGAGAAAGGCGCTTATTCAATGTGGTCTCATTGGTATGCTCGGCTGGATTTTATATTACGTTCTTGTCCTGGGTGAGATGGATGTTGTGCCAGCAACTGTTTTTGGTGCGATGCTTGTCGCTGTTTTGAGTCAGCTTAGCTCCAAAATATTCAAAAAGCCGGTGATAGTTTTCAATGTATCCGGAATCATCCCGCTCGTTCCAGGTGGGGTTGCTTACGATGCAATGCGCCATTTTGTGGAGAATGATTATTTTACCGCAGTACAGCTCTCAGCTAAAGTCATGCTTTTAGCAGGAGCAATTGCGATCGGATTGATGTTTTCAGAAGTAGCGAATCAGTTGATTAAAAAAATAAATTCGGCAGGTGCATAACACCTGTCGAATTTATTTTTTGTTAAATCCTGCATCAATTAATAGAACGATTGCGGTTATGATGTGCATGATCATTCCAATTATCGGTATAACACCAACAGCTGATGTGACCATTCCAATAATGCTTCCGGCCTTGCTTCCTTTTTCATTGTGTGCGATGAGCAGGGTTACCAGGTGCAGGATGAACATGACGAACAAGGCACCCCAACCTGAACTAAGTACAAACGCTCCACCAATGATTGGAATTCCAAGGAACGCTTCACAGCCTCCAGTTACCCATTTCATAATACGAGATAACGACATAATGTTGCCTCCTAAATAAATATCTCATTCAATAGTAGCATATTGCGTAGGACAAACACACTAATTTTGTATATCGCTGGCAGTTTGTAATCATAAATTAGCTGAGGGGTCGCTGGTTGTCGGGTGATTCAGTCTTTGTGGGTGGTGCCTGTCACTTCCCGGTATTTGTCGAATGCTATTGCGCGAGTTTTGTGTTATGTCGCGCGACTTGAACTCACCAAAGAAGCTCCCCGCCGTAGCAGGGAGCTTCTCCATTATGCTGATTTATTTTTTCGTCGTACTATTTTCGCAGTTAAATCGTCGAACAATGTATATACGACTGGGATTAGCAGCAGTGTAAAGATGCTGGAGATTCCGAGTCCGAATATAATTGTGACTGCTAGCGGCTGCTGCATTTCTGCACCTTCGCCTAATGCGAGTGCTAAAGGCACCATTGCTAGTACGGTTGTTAAAGTTGTCATCAGGATCGGGCGTAATCTGCTTGGTCCTGCTTGTAAGATTGCTTCATATCGATCTTTACCGTTTCGCCGTAATATATTGATGTAGTCAACGAGCACGATCGAGTTGTTGACTACGATACCGGCGAGCATGATTATTCCGATAAACGCTGGAATACTTAATGGTAATCCTGTTACGAATAGTCCTACCATAACACCGACAACGGTTGCTGGCATGGAGAACATGATAATCAATGGGAATAGGAAGTTCTCAAATTGCACTGCCATGACCGCATAGACTAGGAATATCGAGAAGATCAGCGCGATTGAAAGGTCTGTGAATGACTCGGCCATATCCTGTGCCTGGCCACCGATTTTGTAGCTGTAACCTTCAGGCAGATTGATTCCTTCCAGCTCTGCTTCGATATCTGTCGTGATGCTCCCGAGATCGCGATCAACAATTTCGCTAGTTATATTCATTTGCGGTTGTTGATTTTCTCTCAATAATGTTACAGGTCCTTGCACTTCTTTAAATGTCACAATTGAATCCAATGGAATCGACGCGCCGGATTGTGATTGTATTTTCATATCTTGTAAATCATTTATTGTGCTGCGTTCGTCCTCTGGGAACATTAGCTTGACGTTCATTTCGTTGCCTTCTTCACGATACTTTGATGCAACTTGACCAGTAAATTGCAGCTGTATTTGACTTATAATTTGTTGCTGATTCAAGCCGTATGCTGCTGCTTTTTCCTCATCAACCTCAATTGTCATTTGTGGAATGCCATCTTCGGCTGCAGACGTCGGATTGTATACACCATCAACAGTTGAAATTTGATCAACTACACGACTGGATAATTCGCGCAACACTTCATGCTCTGGTCCTTTAAGCTGAATTTGTACAGGGTCTCCCATACCCATTCCGCTGTCAGTAGCGTTAACTGTTATTTCAGCACCTGGAATTGATTGAACATCTTCATCAATTTCCTGCACGATATCTTTTGTTGTTTTTGATCTGTCGGTTGAAGGGATTAGCTGCATTGTGTATGTTGCCTGATTTCCGCTTGCAGCCATCGCACCAAATCCGCCACCTCCAACACTGACATAGTTCGTCTCGATGACATCATCATATTCGGTCAGCTGTTCATTTATTTGATCCACGATTCCTTGTGTGTGTTCCAATGAACTTCCCGGTGCTGCTTCAACACGGATTTCCATTTGCCCCTGATCTGAGGATGGGATAAATTCCGCTCCAATTAGTGGTGTCAGCGCCAAGCTTCCTGCAATTGCGATGATGGTGCCGAACACGGTTGTTTTACGGTGCTTGAGTACCCATCTCAGTACGCTCCGGTAGCCATTATTGACACGATCCAGCAAGCGGTCAAACCAGTAACGGCGCCCTTTATCTTCCATCGCCTTCGTTAGTAATTTTGATGAAATCATTGGCACTAATGTTACCGCCACAACAAGTGACGCGATTAACGAGAACGATACTGCTAATGCCAGTGGAGTGAACATGTCGGATGCAATTCCTTCAACATAAATAATTGGTAAAAATACGACCAATGTTGTAGTTGTTGAGGCAATTACAGCGGGTGCAAGCTCTGATGCCCCTTTTGTTGCCGACTCCATTATCGAATAGCCTTTTTTCCGGTATGAATAGATATTTTCTAAAATAACGATTGAGCTGTCGACCATCATACCGAGCCCGAGCGCCAGACCCCCAAGCGTTAGCACGTTCAGTGTTTCACCGGTAAAATACATTAAAGTAAATGTTGAGATAATCGCAATTGGTATGGATAGTCCAATAACAATTGTTGCTCGAACACTTTTCAAAAATAATAGCAAAATGAAGATCGAGATAATGCCACCGATCAAAATGTTTTTAACAACGGAACTGATCGACATTTCGATGAACTCGGATGTGTCTATAATGACATCTAGGTTAGCATCGGGAGGCAGTTCACCTTTAATTTCTTCCATGCTCTCTTTAATGTTCGTTGCAACTTCTACCGTGTTGCCGTCCGTTTTTTTCATAATGGAAAGCACGACAGATGGTTCACCGTTTACAAGTGTTTCTGTCGATGATTTTTTATATGTGTCCTTCACTTCAGCGACGTCATCGATATAAACTTTCCCACCGGATTGAGTTTGAACAAACGTTTGTTTAATTTCTTCAACTGACTCAAATTCACCTGTCACACGAAGCTGCAGTTTCTTATTACCTTTTTCAACAGCCCCGACTGATGCGGACTGATTCGAACTATTCAGCGACTGCGTAATCATCTGGGCTGAGACGCCGTACTGCTGTAATTTTGCCTGATCGAGTATGAGCTGAATTTCTCGTTCTTTCGCCCCTTCGACTGTAACGGATGCCACTCCACCTTGACGTTCAAAGAATGGAACGACTTCATCCTCAGCAACTTGTGTTAGTGTCGCAGAGTCATCACCAGTTAGACCAACCCACATAACAGGTAACTGGTCCGGGCTGAATCGCATCACACTTGGTTCACCCGCTTCTTCAGGCAAAAATCCTTTAGCCTGGTCGACCTTTTCCCGTACATCAAGTAAGGCTTGATCAAGATCTACCCCATTATTAAACATCATGATGACAAGAGAAGATCCTGATTGGGACTGTGATTGCACCGTTTGGATTCCTTCCACTGAGCTCACCGATGATTCAATTGGCCGACTAATTAAATTCTCTACTTCCTGTGGTGCAGCATCACCATAACTTGTTGCTACAACAGCTACCGGGAGATCGATTTTAGGAAAAAGATCAACCGTCAAGCTGCGGACTGAAACAATGCCTAGGGCGATAATCGCCAAGACAATCATGATTACACCAACAGGACGTTTTACGGATGTATTTACTAGTTTCAAGATTTATTCCCCTTCTTTCACGACGTTGACTTTGCTTTCGTCCGTAAGTGTCAGTTGTCCATTTGTAACGACCTGAGCACCGTCGTTGACCTCACCCTCAATCGCTGTTTCATTGGATTGAGATTCTTTGATCGATACTTCTTTTTTAATTGCTTTCTCATCTTCAATTACATAAATGAACGTTTCGCCACTTTCATCGACGATCGCTGCGGTTGGTACGATAACGGTGTCTTTCACTCTTTTTTCTGGAACCTTCATAACTGCAACCATTCCAGCTAGAACAGCTTCATCTTTATTTTCAATAGTTGCCTCCACTGGATACAGACCAGTGTCATCAGGCATTGAGCCAATAGATGTAATTTCTGCATCGTATTCTATGTCGTCAATTGATGCGGTGAACGTGTCTTCTTTTTCAAAAAGATCCAGCGTACCAGCTGCTACGGTAAAGTTTAGCTTCATTGTGTCGAAATCAGCAATTACTGCTAATGGCTCTGAATTCGATACCATAGCGCCCTCCTCAGCATTTAGATTAGCAATCTCGCCATCTTTGGAGGCATAGATATTCTGGTCCCCTCTTGCTGTTTGAATGGTTGCTATCAGGTCATCCTCTTCGACCATTTCACCATTTTCGACTTCCAGTTCCGTAAGCTCTCCAGGATTTTGCAGCGTGACTGGCGTCGTGCTTGCCGGTGCTGTTCGTCCGTAGAGTGATTTTTCAACAACCAAGTCACCAGTTGTTACTTCGACTGTTTCGACTGGAGTAACTGTTTCTTTCTTATCTCCGTCTGATTCATCGTTTTGATTACATGCAGCAAGAACACCGATTAAGGCTATTGCTGTAATACTTACAAGCATTTTTCGCATTGATGTAACTCCTCTTCTATTAATTTAATCAAGCAAGTCAATATGCAATATTCTGGCGATCTCTTCACATTCTTTTTCCAGTTCAGAAATTCGCTGAAAATGAACCAGCAACCCTTGGACCATCATGTATTGCGGTTCGTCTTTATTTATTTCTTTTAAAATAATATCAATTACTTCGTCTAGCTGCTTGACTTTTTCCTGAGGCAACTGCAGTTTGTGGACTTTTTCTTTGAGGTCAGTCAATTGCTGCTCGCCATCCTGATATAAGTTGGCAATATTTTTTTCCGTGATTAATGGTATCTCATCACGGTCTAACAGGCCTCTCACAATATCGTCGATTCGCCTTACAAGGTATGCACCTATTTTCGTCCGGTCAATATCGATGTCGTCGATAACAATCCATTTGAAATAGCCGTTCATCAGCCCATCCAGCTGAATACTTACATCCACTACATAGGGAGTGACTTTTTCGCCATAAATATCACTTATATTTTGCCGCAACCAATAAAAATTTTGCATTTTCATTTGCCTGATAAACGCATCAGTATCTTGCCCAATCGAAATATTTTCTCGAAGCTGCATCGTGATAAAGTCCTTATACTCGTATATGTACGCGATAATGACTTCGATTTGTTTCGCTAAGCTTGCGCGAGGCTCGAGATTTTGTTCACTGACCTTTTTAATTTGCTCGGTAATCTCATCATGGTAAAAATGAAAAGCTGTTGTGATGAAATCCTCTTTTGACTGAAAATATAAATAAAATGCACCTTTGGAAACGCCTGCTTCAGACGCTATTTCCTGAATTGACGTCTTATGGTAGCCCTTCTCAGCAAATAATTTCATGCCTGCTTCGATGAGCTTCATTTTTTTATCATTCATTTAAACACCTGTTTCTTTATACGATTTAATTGCTAATTGGTTTCAACTTTGCAGACTAAACTAACCGGTCAGTCACTTTACCTATATTACATTATGCAGGGTTTTTTTGGCAAGAAAAAAACTCCCTTAGTTCGGAAGTTTAATAAAGGTTCCATGGTAATGAGCGTTTGCCAAAAAAGATCGAACGATTTAATTGAGCAATAACCTGACTTGTCCGTTTGAATTGGAGGTCAAATGATTTTTCTGATGTGTTAACATATATGCCTGTGCCATCATTAAATACAATATATGTTCTGCCATCACGCTGTTCATAACCTTTAATTTGATAGAAGGAGAGCCACGCACAATCTTTATTTTTCGTTGACGATGTGGGTAGCATGAAAACACCTTTTCCCGGTATAATCGGAACAGGAACCTTACTGTTAATCTTAAGAATATCTTTGACTGCTGCTCGCCGTCCTTCAAGTGTTGAACCGTACAATAAACATGTATGATCAATGATCTGCTCCGGCCTATGGATGGAGTGCGATTCACGCTGTGTCTCCAAAATTCGTGACCGGTAATATGAAGAATCATGCGTTAAAATTGCCTTTGTTTGCTGCGTAATTATGTAAACTGATGATGAAATACCGTCCTCCATTCACTTCCCCCCCGGTAAGCTATAAGCATATTGTACTATGTTTTATCAAGATAATCTATTTGATGTTCACATTTGTACGATTTTTGTCGATAAAAGAAGCGTAAGGAGGCTTGTGTAATGGATATAGCAGCAATGTCTGTTGTCTCAGCAAATCAACAGGTACGATCTGATGCAAGTTTGGCTGTCATGAAAAATGCAAAAGGGCTTATGGAGCAACAGGGCCAGCAATTAATTGAAATGATGCAAACGCCTCAAGCTTCAGCGCCCCATCCATCTCTCGGAAGCTCGATTGATGTAAAAGCATAGCCTTTTGAAAAATCCTCTGCATAAGCGGAGGATTTTTATTTGGCAGTAATAAAGTTAAAAATCCCCTCTATTTTGATAAGGGGATTTTTAATGATGTAGTGAGCAATTAGTTGTTGTCATCCTCATTCATTGTATCTTCATTTCCATCACCCATGCCATTATTGTTATCTGTATCAGTGTCATTATTGTTAGCGTCGTCTCCGCCATTACCATTCATGTCACCATTTTCGTCTTGATTCATGCCACCATCCTGATTGTTCTCGTCTTCATTCATATCACCATTATCTTCCTCTTGATTCAATGGAGCCTCATCCTCAACGGGATCTTCTTGCTCATCAGTTCCACATGCAGCAACTAGTGACAATGCTAAAATTGGTGCGCCAAATTTAATTAGTAATTTCCTTTTCATGATGTTTCCCTCCTTAAATTGTTCACTATCGACTATAGCTTATCCATTTTCTAAAATGTGATACTCTTTTTAATGAAATTGTTGCTTAGCGTTCAGCTAGAGGAAGAAATATTGTAGTTAATCAAACAGGCAGAGGACAATTAGCGTGATTCCGGTCTTTACAGTATAAAAAATTCCCCACATATGTAGTGTGGAGAATTCCAATTTTATTGAATTGCGAATGTAATTTCTGCTTCACAGGTAACTTCGCCATCAACTGTTGCGACAGCTTTTCCTTTTCCAATTGGCCCTTTTACTCGAATTATCTCAACGTCCAATTTTAACTGATCACCTGGCTTGACCTGACGTTTAAATCGGCATTTATCCAGTCCTGCCAGAAAGCCGATTTTGCCTTTATTTTCTTCGATTCCAAGCACAGCAATTGCTCCAGCTTGTGCAAGTGCTTCAACAATTAATACACCTGGCATAACAGGGTAATTTGGAAAATGCCCTTGGAAAAATGGTTCGTTCGCGGTCACATTTTTAATTGCTGTAACACGCTTTCCTTCTTCCATTTCGATCACTTTATCGACTAATAAAAATGGGTACCGGTGTGGAATTGTTTCCTTAATTTGTTCGATGTCCATTCGTATCTCTCCTTCATTCTTTTGCCTTCATTATAGCAAATATCGATTTTTGGAGTACATGCCTTAACGGCGAATGTCATAGTTGCACTTATCAGTATTTATGCTTTTTAACTGCTAAAATAAGCATATCCATTCGAGTGGATATGCTTACTCTCTTTTCACTACTATATCGATAATGTGCTGCCACGTTTCCTTTTCCAACGCGTCGCTAGGATTCCCCTCTCCGATAATCCCATAACCAACCATCAGCCCGGCCGCTAATGCTGCTGCACATACAATAAGCACAACAATAATCCGTGCCCATATTGGAAAAATACGGCGACGTGGCTTCTTGTTTTGTCGTTTTTCTAACTTCTGTTTTTTCTTTTGCTCTTTACGCGTGGATTTGTCTGTTGATTTTTCATTTTCCCGCTGCTGGGTAAGTTCTTTTTCCTGATCAGCGGATTGCTTCTTACTTCTTGTCTTTTTATCAACAGGTTTATCCGTTTGTTTTGTTGGCATGGTTTCTTTCTCCTTATATCCTTTTGTTACTTATCGAAGCTGGTTAACGAGTCCCATCATCTGATCACTCATTGAAATTGTTCTGGAATTAAACTGATACGAACGTTGTGTTGAAATCATGTCCGTCATTTGTTTGGAAATATCTACATTCGAATGTTCTAATGCTCCACTTTTCAACACATCGGTATTCGGGGCGACGGCTTGAATTATTTCATTAAAATTAAATCCTAATTCATCCAGATTTGGCATACGAAATGCATTTTCACCTGTAGCTTCTAATAGTCTAGGTCGCACCGCTTCAGCAATTGCTAGATTACCAGTATTTTCCGTTTGGTTCCCTCGTTTGACTGTGATTTGCCCATCAGGCTGGATATTAATCGCATCAAAGCCTTCCTCAATAACAATTGGTCCATTTTCTCCCATTACTGGGTTGCCATCTTTTGTCGTTAGCATAACCGACTGGTTGTTATTAACCGGGCTTAAATAAAAGGAGCCATCGCGTGTATATCGAGTTTCCGCATTACCATTTTCGGTAACCTGAATTTGATATAAATGATTTTCTCCGAGTAATGCAGTGTCCAAAGTACGATTTGTCTCGGTTATAGACCCTGGTGCAAGATCAATATTGACCGAACCAAGCTTGGCGCCTGACCCAACTCGCACTCCATCAGGGGTTAAGCGCCCTTCGGCATTAGCAGGATCTGTCATGTTGTTGATTTGTTGAAATAACAATGATGAGAAATCTGCTTGGCGTGTTTTATAGCCGGTTGTTTGGCTATTTGCCATATTATTTCCAATCAAATCCAGTTTATTTTGCAGCTGATTCATTGTAACTGCCGCTTGAATCATCGTTCGTGACATAGTATCCCTCCTAGCCTAGTCGACCAATTTCGCTAACTGCTTTCCCCATACTTTCATCATAAGCCTTCAACACACGCTGGTTCGTCTCAAACATCCGGTATGACTCCATCATTTGAGTCATCGACTGTAATGCATTGACGTTTGAACGTTCTAAGGCTCCTTGTTGAACACTGAATGTAGCTCCAACTGGTACTGCACCTGCTTCACCATTAAATAGTCCATTTCCTTCTTTGGCAAAATCATTCGCGTTCGCAGTGTACGCAATACCAAGCGGAATAGTTTGACCATTAACTTGAAGTTCGCCTTCCTGCGTTACATCAAATTCCATACCGTTCGTCTGAATTGGATTTCCAGCCTGGTCTAATACGTAATAGCCCTGGTTCGTTGTGAGAAATCCTTCTCCATCAACTGTAAAATCCCCATTACGTGTGAAGCGCTCTTCTCCATCCTCGTTTTGCACCGTGAAAAACAGGCTCCCTGTTTCATCTGGAAGCTGTCCGTTCACAAGCGCCAAGTCGGTTCCAATGCCCGTTTCCCGAATATCGCCTTGTTTAAAATTAGGGAAGTCTTCCTGCACGTATACTCCGCTGTTCATGGACCCAATTGGATTTTGCACTGGCAAATTCAACCCGTGCGTAGTCGGGATCTTTTTTTCACCCATTTGCTGCATCAACATCTCAGGAAAAGCACGTAACGTCGGCTGATCCGCTTTATAACCCGGTGTATTAGCATTGGCAATATTATTTGATAAAGCTTCCTGTGCGCGTTGCTGCGAAAGCATTCCGCTGGCTGCTGTATAAAATCCTCTAAGCAAGATTTCCAACCCCCTTAAAAGGTGATTATTTCAAGAAGTTATATAGTGTGTTATTTCTAATCAGTTAAGCAAGATTACTAAAGCTTTTACTACTAAAGCATGAAGTTAAGCAAGTTTTCTAATTAGCCAATTTTTTTCCGTTCAATTTTATCGATGTTCTCTAACATAATGCCTGTACCTTTTGCGACACAATTCATTGGCTCTTCTGACATAAAAACAGGAACCTTTAATTCTTCGGCCAATAGTTGATCGATACCGTGGATTAGTGCTCCGCCACCTGTCAAAATGACACCACGATCGATAATATCGGCTGATAATTCTGGTGGTGTTCGCTCAAGTACCAGTTTAGCACCCTGCGTAATTAATGAGACAGGCTCACGCAGTGCTTCTTCAATTTCATCAGAATAGACTGTAATTGTGCGCGGCAAACCAGATACCATATCACGCCCGCGAATGTCCATTTGTTCTTGGCGTCCACCTTTAAAAACAGTCGCTACATTTATTTTAATATCTTCTGCTGTACGTTCACCAATTAGCAATTTGTATTCTTTTTTTATGTATTGAAGAATCTCAGCATCAAACTTGTCCCCAGCCATTTTTATCGACTCAGCTGTTACGATATCACCCATTGATAGTACTGCTACGTCTGTGGTTCCTCCACCAACATCAACGACCATATTTCCGCTCGGCTGGAAGATTTCCATGCCAGCTCCAATCGCTGCAACTTTAGGCTCTTCTTCAAGATAAACGCGTTTACCTCCAGATTTCTCAGCCGCTTCTTTAATCGCTTTTTGCTCCACCTTTGTAATATTTGTCGGGCAGCAAATAAGCATTCTCGGCTTAGAAAGAAAACCTCTTACATTAATTTTATTTATAAAATGCTTTAACATAGCTTCTGTAACATCAAAGTCAGCAATCACACCATCTTTCAATGGACGAATGGCCTCAATATTTCCTGGTGTACGTCCAACCATGCGACGCGCCGCTTCGCCTACTTCAAGCACACGGCCTGTATTACGATCCATCGCAACAACAGATGGTTCGTCTAAAACAATTCCTTTACCTTTTACATGTATCAACACATTGGCAGTTCCAAGGTCGATTCCGATATCCCTAGAAAACATTAATTTAGATCCTCCCTGCTACAATTACTTTCTCGCATCTGTAAGAGAACACAATGCTACTAATATTATATTTTACCACAAAAATCCACATATAACTGCAAATTTTGAAAAAAAGGTAGTGAAATTTAATCAATAATCACCACATTACGAAGCAGGATATTCGTATTTCTTGTCGAATTTATAAATATTAAGAGAAAAGGAGTGGTTCCACTGAGTTTAAAAAATAGATTTAAGAATTATGACCTCTTGGCCTACGAAGCTGTATTCCGACAGCTGCTGGAAGATTACTGGAAAAGTGATAGCATCATTTCTGCATATAAGAAGGAGAAAGCAGGTTACGATGGCGAAAAGAATGTTGACTACAAGCTTTCCACCTATCCACAAAAAGATCTCATCGTTTTTCAAGGTATCCGACTACCCAACCCTCCATTTTATTTTCAAATAGACACACTCATACTTACACGGAATTTGATTTATATTTTGGAAGTTAAAAATTATCAGGGTAAGTTCCAATATGACTCCAAATTGCAACAATTGACACAGGAAGTCGACGGAAAAGCTACAGCTTATAAAGATCCTATTTTACAAGCTGAGGCCCAGAAGACACATCTGCAGCAATGGCTGGAGAAACACGGGATCTACAATGTGCCAATAGAGACACTTGTTGTCATCGCATTTCCTTCAACCATTATTGAAAATATCCATCAAGACCCAGAAGTTTATAAAAAAATTATTCACAGCGAAAGTTTGCACCAGCATTTGAACAGGCTTAGTGAAACGCACACGAAAAATATTTTGACGGCAGCTACTATTCGAAAACTTACAAAAGCGCTTCTACATGAGGATCAACCCCTTCACACAAACATACTCGATTTTCACAATTTAAGTGATCAGCACCTGATTAAAGGAGTGCCTTGTGAAAAATGTAATCACTCTTCAATGTTGCGGTTATATAAAAAGTGGCTATGTCCTAAATGCAAAGCTACTGCTGTCAAAGCACACGAACGGAAGATATTAGATTACTTTCTTTTACATGGCGATACCATTTCGAATAAACAGTGCCGCGAACTTCTTCAGGTTGGTCCTAGGACCGCATATACAATATTAAATTCAATGAATCTCAGCCACAAAGGTAGTAACAGCGCAAGAAAGTATTATTCACCCTCTTTAAATGAATTCCCACAAAATTCATATCTACCTACAAAAATGCAGAGACATATAAAGCTCTCAAATTCACGAATAAAGTGGCACCATACATAATAAAATGTGCTTCTGTTGATGTTCTGGCTGTTCTGTTGATGGTCCGGCTGTTCTGTTGATGTCCGGCTCTTCTGTTGATGTTCGCCGCTCTTCTGTTGATGTTCGCGCTCTTCTGTCGATGTTCCCGCTCTTCTGTTGATGTTCCGGCTCTTCTGTTAATGTCCGCGCTCTTCTGTTGATGTCCGCTGCTCTTCTGTTGATGTCCGCTGCTCTTCTGTTGATGTCCGCTGCTCTTCTGTTGATGTCCGCGCTCTTCTGTTGATGTTCCCGCTCTTCTGTTGATGTTCGCCGCTCTTCTGTTGATGTCCGCGCTCTTCTGTTGATGTTCGCCGCAATTACGCACGATTTCGACCACAGAATCCCGCAAATCAACAAAACAGGAACCCGGCCATCATTCGGCTGGGTTCCTGTTTTGTCCTACTGTGAAGTGGAAAACTCTTGCTGTGTATTCTTTCTGTTGTCGCTCCACCACCTCCTTAAGGATAGGGATGTTGTTTGTCAGGCTAACTCTCATGCAAAGTAATATTCCCCCTAAATAAGTATCACCCGACTGGTTTGACTGTGGAGTCTTCAGTTTTTTGATCTAGTCTGTACTTGTTACGGGTTGCTTCTCCTCCACGGAGATGGCGGATTGATTTGTGGTAATCGAGTATGTGTTTTACTTCATTGTAGAGTTCTGGGTTTATTTCTGGTAATCGCTCTGTCAGATCTTTATGGACTGTGCTTTTGGAAACACCAAATTCTTTTGCTATCACTCGGACGGTTTTCCTCGTCTCCACGACATATTTCCCTATCCTGATAGTCCTCTCTTTGATGTAATCGTGCACACCGTTCGCCTCCCTAAGTTGGATATTTCCGAGGTGTGGATCGAGACAAGGTGATACAATTTTTATGCTGCTCACTTATCTACTGACAAATACTCATGTGCAGCTGCTACTATGGTTTTGTTATGAACATGGACAAAATGGTCCGTGTTATATGATGTTTTGTCTATGTAGTGGGTTATTTTGTGGTGGGTAGATGGAAAGCTACACAAGCTCTCACCTCAGACTTTTCTGATTGCTTGGTTTGTAATATTTTATTAATGTACAGAGAGGATTATGATTAAATTTACATCTTTTGGGGATGAGGACAAGAAGTATTTTTTCAAAAAGAAATATTAAAAAGAAAATAGGGTGTTTGACTTCTATCGAAAATCACTTTTGAGCGTGTTTTTTCTACAAAATTACGCTAGATAATTAATCGAGGTCGCCTAATTCTGGATCATGATAAGTTGGCTGTTCGTCGATTGCAAGTTCATCAAAATGAAATGTGCTACTCATTAATATTAATAAACTAATGCCTGCAATAGCTGCTAACTTTTTCAATTTTTTTCCTCCTTTATGTTTACTATTAAATTACACCCTATTTTCAAAAAACACCATTTAAATAAAAATTACTCTGGAGGTTTACGCACCCATTTCACGGATTGATTGAAGTGGTAGTCTGCTGAAGAAATAATCACTACGGTTCTCAATAAAGCTGTTATATGATTGAAGAAGTATGTGTTTATCTTGTTTTGCAAGTCCCAGATAGTACATCTTAAAGGGACTATCTATTGGAACCTCACTTAGTATTGATTCTGCTTTTGCATTATTTCCCTTAGCAATTTCAATATGGGCTTGTTCGCTTTTATCTGTTGTTGTCATTCCTTCTACCTTCTTGAAGTGTGCCGATAAAAATGGAATATTTCTTTGTTCAGTTACTGCAACATCTGTTTGAAAATCATTTTTTTTAGCTATTTTCAATGCTTCTGACATATGATACATACCTTGAAAATAAGTGTCGAAAAGATAAGAAAACCCAAGATTTGTATGTACATTTATTTTTGTTTTTGGACAAGTAGTATCATTTAAAACTCGAAATGCATATTTTCGTGCCATGATCACTTCATTCCGTATTAAATAAAAGACAAATAAACTTTGATTTAAACGTATTTGAAATAATGATAGCAGGAATCTGTCCTCTATTTTTTCAAACAAATATTGCTGTTTTTCCAGGGAGTTACCGAATTGACTATAATCATTCATACTATGATATATGTTGATTTTCACGAATTCAATTAAGCATTGAAGTGCAGGCTCGTCCGTCACTATATTCCCTAATTGTTTTATTGTTTCACTCGGGGAGTATCGCTTATATTTCCGGTCAATAGTCACCTGGTATACTGCTGCCCATTTTTGATTAGAAATACAATCAGATACTTTATTTTTATTAATCAATTTCTGCAAATCATGATAATAGCCATTCATATATAAGAATTCCATGCCTTTTTTGCTAATTTCATTTGATGTTGTTTGCAGGCAAAAATTTCGGGCAAGCCGATCTGCGGTTTGCTCATCATGTTCCTGTTTTAAAACTTGTAAAACTTGCTCCAATGTATACTGATTATTACTGGTCATTGTTATAATAGAGTTAGGCATTAAATTCGCTTTGGAAAAGTGCATTATGGGAGCTCCTTTCTAATCATCTATATGATCGGCAAATCTGAATTTACCTAATTTTCTTTCAATTATTCGCAAATTTATATACTACCGATTATATTACCACACATTTACCTTATAAAAACCCTATTCGTTCGACATTTTTCGCGCCATGACAGGGCAAAATCTTCTTTTAGCAAAAAAATAACCCTAGTAATTAAACTAGGGTTTGCGTTAATAGATTACGCATCATCTTCTGAGGAAGATGAATCGGATGTATCGTCCGTAGTATTTCCACCTTCAACATTTGAGTTTTGACTGTTTTGGGTTGATGCATCTTCAGCACCTGCACCTGAATCTTCCGTGCTTTCTTCAGTTCCATCAGATTCAACACTTTCTTCTTCCGTTGCTTCTGATTCAGTACCCTCGTCTTCTGTTGCAGCTTCATCCAGTGCACTTAATGGTTGATTGAAAAATGATTCTGGATTCACTTCATTTCCATCTTTTCTAATTTCAAAATGGACGTGTGTACCACTTTCCTGACCAAACATGTTTTCTCCAGCTTTACCAAGAACTTCGCCTTGCTGAACCTTGTCTCCTGATTTAACGTTGACTCCCTGCAGGCTCGCATAATAGGTTACAACATCATTTTCATGCGATAATGCAACAACATTTCCTAACAAGGGGTCCTCTCTGACTTCTGTAACTGTACCGCTTAACGATGCTAACACATCAAATGTTTCACCGTCTGCGGATGCAATGTCAATGCCTGTACTTTGATAAAAACGATTGTTAAACATGACCAATGCATTTTCCTGTTCCTCTTGTTCTGCGTTGTAATCATAGAATTTAGTTACGATTTCTGCTTGATCTTGGTTTACGACAGGCATCTTAATGACTTCCTGTTGATCCATAACGGATTGTGCATCTTCATCATGTTCTGCTGGTGTATATGTTTCTGAACTTTGATCATCCTCAGTTTCCTGAATCTGATTGTCCAGGTTTTGATACCATACCACCACCGATAGAAGAAGCGCAGCAATCGTTAAGTACACTGCTGGAAAAAACCACTTCTTGCGAAAAATTCGACTCCACTTGTTTTTTGGAGTACCGTTGTTTTCTTCTTTCATATTGTTATCACCTCAACAACCATTCTGAGCAGAAAAAGGAAATTCTATACATTAAATTAAAAAAATTTCTTGATTTGATGTATTTTTTGAATAATTCAGGGTAAATTAAGCATTTATTGGCTGCACAGTGGCTATTGATAGACTGTTTTTGGTATATTCATTGATTTACTTTTGGTCGGTATATAGCTTATTTCTGGAGTTCAGTCTCATATGGATTACTTCAACCTCCGTAAAAAAAAGCCCCAGGATGTATTTCCATCCTAGAGCTTCAGATTATTTAGCTACTAATGTTGGTACTGTTTCATCAAGTGGGTTAACTTCTATACCTTTGTAGTAATACTTGACGATTTCCTTGTAATTCTTACCTTCTTTAGCCATTCCGTTTGCTCCGTATTGGCTCATGCCTATTCCATGTCCGAAACCTTTTGTTTTAAAGATCAAATGGTTGTTCTTTTGCTCGATGGAAAAGTCACTTGATTTTAATTCTAGTTCTTCACGGATTTTCCGACCTGAATAGGTTTGATCTGCAATTTTCAATTTGTCGACACGGTTGCTTTCTGTTCGAGTAATTTCCATTGTAAGCTTATCATTGTTTGGCAAATCTACCCCTAGAAGTGATTCCACTTCCTGCATGGTAAATATTTTTTGGTCTAAAAATTTTGGTGAATTTTTATCCCATGGACTTTTCACACTGCGTAAATAGGGTACTTCATTTTCCCAGTAATCCTCGGAATTCTCGGTATAACCGTTACTTGTTGAAAAAAAGGCTATTTGGATTGGTGCATTATTATAGGTTAGAATTTCTCCTGAGGTTTCTGAAACTGCTTTTTTTATTTTATTAATTTTCCAACTATAGTCACTGCCCCATTCTTCCCTTAGCTCCTTTTCGTTATGATAAACCTGATCGTATATTGTATCTGTTACATCTGAGGCATCTGAATTACCTTGCTGCATAAGGTGATTCACGATGAACGTCCTTGCTGCTAGCGCTTGTGCCTTTAAGGCTTCGACTTCAAATTTAGCTGGCATTTCAGAAGCCACTACACGCGAAACATATGTCTCGAGTGGTACATCCTCGACAGTGTCGGAGTTAGCCCGCATTACCGCAACAGAGAATGGTGACTTTCCCATTGTAATTTCGACTTGTTCAGGTGTATCATTTTCAATCGTCACATTCTTCTCCCCGTCCTTGGCAACAAACGGAACAACTACTAACGTTGGAATGACTAGAATGATGGTGATCAAACTTGCAAAAAATAAGATGCTTGGAACTTTCCACGATGTGGGTGTCTTATTGAGGTTTAATGGTTTCTTTCTTTTCTGAAGTAATTGCAATTTTAATGTTTCACTTTTGCGCTGCTTTTTCTTTTTCCAAGCTTTAGGAAGGTTTTTATTTTTTTTCATTAACTGCCTCCTTACCAATATGTTTAGTATAGTGCCTATTTGGTTTCATTTCTAGCATTCCTACTATTAAATTTATACAGTAATCGAAAACAATAGAACTAGATAATAAAAAAAAGCCTGTGCAAATTTATCGCTGCACAGACTCTGCTCCGACTCTACTATTTTTTTCGTGACCTTTCAATGATTCATCATATAGGTGGCAGGCGACATAATGGTCTTGTTCAACTTCTCTCCATTCCGGGACTTTTGCTGAACAGACTTCCATCGCCATTGGACAGCGAGTGCGGAATACGCAGCCGCTTGGCGGGTTAATCGGGCTTGGCAATTCACCTTCCAGGATAACCCGCTCTCTGCTATCTTCAATATCCGGATCTGGAATCGGGATAGCTGATAATAAAGCTTGTGTATATGGATGGAGCGGTTTTTCATAGAGTGCTTCACTCGCCGTTAATTCAACCATGTTTCCTAAATACATAACCCCGATGCGATTGGAAATTTGTTTAACCATTGATAAGTCATGGGCAATGAACAGGAATGTGAGCCCTTTTTCTTCCTGTAGTTTTTTTAACAAGTTGACAACTTGTGCCTGGACGGAAACATCCAATGCTGAAATTGGTTCATCGGCAATGAGAAAATCTGGATTTAATGCCAATGCACGAGCAATTCCAATCCGCTGACGCTGGCCACCGCTAAATTCATGCGGGTAACGATTAGCATGGTCTCGATTCAACCCAACCTCTTCCAGCAATTCATAAACACGATCAAGTTGTTCGCTTTTATTTTTAAATATTCCATGTACTTCCATTGGCTCAGCAATTACTTCCTTAACCGTTGAGCGTGGGTTAAGCGATGCATATGGATCCTGGAAAATCATTTGCATGTTGCGGTAGAATTTAAATCGTTCCTTTTCATCCATTTCATGAACGTTCTGTCCATCATAAATAACATCGCCTGACGTTTTTTCATACAGACCCATGATGGTGCGTCCAGTTGTCGATTTCCCGCACCCAGATTCTCCAACTAGCCCGAACGTTTCTCCTTTGTTGACGTGAAACGTAACGTTATTGACAGCTTGAAGGACTTTTCCTTTACTCATACTAAAATATTTGTGCAGCTCGCTAACTTGTAGAATTTTCTCATCCATTGTTATTTCTCCTCTGCTTTCTGCCAGTATCTTGTGGCAGCACAAAGCTCTTTTTCATATACAGTTCCACTGAGATTAATGATTTCAATGCCTTTTCCTGTTTGTGGGGAATGGAGCATTTTCCCATCGCCATAATAAAATCCAACATGGTGCAATTTACCCTTTCCCTCTTCATATGCAAAAAACATTAAATCGCCTGGTAACAGCTGATCATATGGAACTCTTTCTCCTGCATCTGCCTGATCACCAGCATCACGAGGAATCTGATAGCCATTTGCTTTGTGCATCGCATAAGCGAATCCTGAACAATCATAGCCAAATGAGCTCATGCCACCCCAAAAGTAGTCAAGCCCTACATAGCGCTCACCATCTTCAATAAGTTTGTGACCACTTTGTTTTTCCAATCCTTTGCTTGCAGGGAAAACAGTTACGGCTGAATTTGGTAAAAACCCGGCTCCATGCGGTGTATTCATTTTGACTCTATCATCAATCTGTTCGATTACCGGCAGAGTCGTCATGTAACTGAGCTTTAAAACGTTGTTGCCATTTTCAGATTCCAGCCATACTTTATCATCAACTACAGCAGCAGTATTTTCGGTTTGCCAATCCTGTTGATTGACTTGTTTAAGCTGTTGCATCGGAACCCACCCTGGATACCCACGGCCATCCTTTTTAGATGGCTGCGTTGGTACGACAACATGTGCCCAGTCATCCTTTGTTTCGGTAATGATAACTGCCTCACCATATAGTAATTGAGATTGAACACGATTTTCATCACATAGGGCTACATTTGTTTCGTATGTTAAACTATCAATCCACTTATCTATGTTGGTTGGGTTCGTGATGCCCGGGGTGTCTAACGTACGTGCAGATGTTGGTGAAGTCCACACTGTAGCCACTTGTACCGCCGTCACCCATAATTGATCAAACGTTTGATTAGTCACTGATTTGCTCCCCCTTTTGCTGCTAATTAATCCACGATAAATTTATCATTAATTTTCTCAATTCCTAAACCTATGCCGACCCCTAACTCAATATCGCTTTCCTTATATGCGATCCCGCCCTCAATTAAATCTTCTGAAAGCATTAATGGTGCGTCAAAATCATATCGGTTTACATTGGGCTGACTTGCAGCAAAATGCGCAGCTGCGGTAATTCCAATTTTTGTTTCGATCATGCTGCCAACCATACATCCAATTCCGTAAATATGTGCTAGTTTGGCAATCCGCAATGCTTCGTGAATGCCTCCTGCTTTCATAAGCTTAATGTTTATTAAGTCGGCAGCTCCGTTTTCCAGCACACGTTTTGCATCATGGATTGAAAAAATACTCTCATCGGCCATGATTGGGGTTTGAGTATTTTCTGTTACATATTTCAACCCTTCTACGTCATATGCTTTAACCGGCTGTTCTACTAGCTCAACATCAAGACCGAGGTCCTCCATCTTCTGAATCGCACGAACAGCTTCTTTTGCATGCCAGCCTTGGTTTGCATCGAGACGAATAAGCGCATGACCTCCGATACGTTTTCGGATTGCTTTGATACGTTCAATATCTTTCTCGATTTTATCTTTGCCGACTTTAACCTTTAATATGGAGAACCCGTCATGGATGTATTGCTGTGCATCATCAGCCATCTCATCAGGGTGGTTTACACTGACTGTATAGTCGGTCTCTATTGTACTGGAATAGCCGCCAAGAAATTCGAACAGCGGCATGCTGGCTTGTTGTGCGATGCAATCGTAAATCGCCATATCAACCGCTGCTTTAGCACTTGTGTTTCCAACAGCACTTTTATAAAGCCTTTCAAAGACCTGCTCACGGTTCCGTAATGATTCTCCGAGTAATAACGGTTTGAAAATTTTTGTGATCGCATAATCAATACTCGCCAGACTATCCCCTGTAATAACATGTGTCGGTGGTGCCTCGCCATAGCCAACAATTCCGTTATCACAGGTTACTTTGACGACAACAGACTCGGCAACAGTCACCGTTCGTAACGCAGTCTTAAACGGTTTATGTAATGGTATTGCTATTTGAAATGTTTCGATGTTTTGTATATTCATAGATTTGACTCCTCCAGTAACTTACTTCACTCCTGCATCGATAGTGAGTGATTTCTCAGCTGTTGACAATTCCGCCGATGTGCCAAGTGGTACTGAAAAGTGCGGGAGGCAGTGGCCAATTTTAAAGCCTAACATCACCGGACACTGAAGGTCGGCAAAATAATCATGAAAAACCTGTTCCAATGACAGAGATGGTTTTTCTTTTTTCGGTTCGGCTTCGGCAAAATCCCCAACAATAATTCCCGCTGCATCAGTCAGTTTTCCGGCAAGTTTTAACTGGTTCAGCATCGCATCAACTCGATACGGCTCCTCGCCTATATCTTCGAGTAACAGCAGTTTTCCTGTTGTATCAATTTCATATGCTGTACCTAATGTACTAATCAGCAGGGACAGGTTTCCCCCAACTAACGTACCTGTTGCTTCGCCCGGGACAAGGACTTGCAGTGAGGAAATATCTTCCGTGTAGAATAGTTTCGCAGGTTTAAATAATTGCTGGAATAAGCTTGCAGACAACGAATCAAAATCAGCATCCGCAATATCAGATGCAAGCATTGGACCATGAAACGTAACAAGATCAGTTGCTTGGCGAATCGTTGTATGTAAATAGGTTATGTCGCTATAGCCCCAAATGATTTTCGGATTTTGTTTAATTAGCTCGTAATCAATATCCTTGGCGATTCTCCCAGTACCATATCCGCCTCTGGCGAAAATAATTGCCTTAACACTTTTGTCAGCTATCATATCGTGAAAGTCAGCTAACCGCTGTTCATCCGTTCCGGCCAAATAGCCGTGAACTTCGTCAATATATTTTCCCAGTCTGATGTTCAGGCCCATTTTTTCAAAAAAAGGAATAGCCCGCTTCAAGCGTTTCATATCAACTGGGCTTGCTGGTGCAATCACACCAATCGTATCACCATTATATAAACGTTCTGGAAGTATCATCAGAATACCTCTTTCTGTGCTTTAAAATTTAAAGTGGAAAGAAGGAGTGGCCCGGGATGAGCCATTCCTCCTTAACACTTAATAGGTTGTCGCTCGAGTTTGGTGCTCGTCGCTCGAGTTTGGCTGCTCGTCGCTCGAGTTTAGCTTCTCGTCGCTCGAGTTTGGCTGCTTCTCGCTCGAGTTGGGCTGCTCGTCGCTCGAGTTTGGGTGCTTCTCGCTCGAGTTGGGCTGCTATCGCTCGAGTTGGGCTGCTCGTCGCTCGAGTTGGGCTGCTTCTCGCTCGAGTTTGGGTGCTCGTCGCTCGAGTTTGGGCGCGTGTCGCTCGAGTTTGGCTGCTCGTCGCTCGAGTTTGATCTGCTGTCGCTCGAGTTTGGCTGCTTGTCGCTCGAGTTTGGGTACTCGTCGCTCGAGTTTCAAGATATATAAGATGAGTCTATTTCTTATCTGCCCATTTAAGTTCTAGATAACCTACTGGATGGCGTACAACTCCAGTTACGTCATCTTTATAGATAAACACTTGGTTATAATAATGAATTGGGAAAATAGGCATTTCTTCAGCTAGTAAGCTCTCCGCTTCATACATTAATCCCCAACGCTTTTCTTCATCTGTTTCCGTTTTAGCCTGTGAAATCAACTCATCATATTTTTCGTTTGACCAGCCAGTACGGTTCATAGTTGAATCGGTAACAAAGCTTTCCAGGAAGTTTACCGGATCGCCATAGTCAAATATGAATGAACTACGTGACAGCTGGTGTTTCAATCCTTTTTGATCTTCGAGGAATACGTTCCACTCCGTGTTCTCAAGCGTTACATCAACACCAAGGTTCTCAGTGAACATATCCTGTAGTGTTGCAGCAATCGCTTTGTGTGACTCACTTGTATTATACGTTAATGTTACAGGTGGCAACTCGTCATAACCTTCTTCGGCCATACCTTCTTCTAGTAGTTTCTTAGCTTGTTCTGGGTCAAAATTCACAAGATCGCCATTGGCTTCACGGAATTCTTCACCACTCGGTCCTGTAAACCCAGGTGATACAAAGCCTGTTGCCGCTTTTTCTTTATTTTTTGTTACATAGTCAACAATATTCTGCTGGTTAACCGCTAATGCAAATGCTTTACGGATCTTAGCATTCTGGAACGGTTCTTTTGTAACATTAAAGCGATAGAAATAAAGTCCAGCTTGTTCCTCGATAACAACATTGTCACCATCCAACAGCTGTTCAGCCATATCTGGTGGAATATTCGTCATATCAAGCTCATCACTTTCAAACATTTGATACTCGGTGTTTGTATCATTAACCATTGCCCAATTTACTTTATCTAATTTCACTGTATCTTTATCCCAATATTGATCGTTCTTTACCATAACCATTTCACTATCGTGTGACCATGATTCAAGTTTGAATGGTCCGTTGGCTACAAATGTTTCTGCTTCTGAAAACCATTCTGGGCTTTCTTTTGCCACTTCAGCGTTTACCGGGAAGAATGCTGGATTCGAAATTACTTGTAAAAAGAATCCGGTTGGTGCAGTTAATGTTACTTCAAATGTTTTTTCATCTACTGCTTTTACCATTACATCTTCTGCAGACCCTTCACCACTGTTGTATGCCTCGCCACCTTCGATAAAGTAGCCTAGGAATGCAGCAGGTGAACCAGTTTCAGGATTTAACAGCTGCTTCCATGCATAAACAAAATCCTCTGCTGTTACAGGGTCCCCATTTGACCAGTTTGCATCCTCACGAAGATGGAATGTGTATGTTTTATCACCATTGGATTTTTCCCAATCCTCAGCCATTGCTGGTTGTGGGGTATCATCTTTCCCTAAACGTGTTAAACCTTCCATTAGGTTGTTCAAGACATTCCATGAAACTGAGTCAAAACCAACTGGTGGATTTAATGATGTAGGTTCTTCCCCATTGTTCATATACAATACTTTTTCTTCACTTTCTGCCCCTTCACTGTTGCCTTCTCCGTCATTACCTTCGTTGCCTGAATCATCGCCGCCCGAACTCGTTGTACACGCAGCTAATGCGATAATCGTTAATACAGAAATAAATAATAAAAACCATTTCTTCATAAGTTGTAACGCCCCTTTTGTTTTTATTTTGTTGCTGTACTTGCTAAAAGCTGTTTAGCCCGTTCATCCTGCAGCCAGCAATCCACTTTGTGTGAGTCGCTGAGTTCAGTCTGATCCGGGTAAACTTTATCACACACCTCCATTGCGAATGGACATCTTGCTGTAAATGGACATCCTGCGGGAGGTGAGAATAAATCTGGTGGTGTTCCGTCAATCGGAATTAATTTTTCGCCTTGTAAGTCAAGACGTGGAACTGATTTAAGCAGTCCTTTTGTATATGGATGTTCTGGGTTGTAAAAAATCTCTCTCCTGCTGCCAACTTCAATTATTTTTCCAGCATACATAACGGCAATGCGGTCGGCAATTTTGGCAACTACTCCAAGGTCATGGGTAATCAAAATAATGGAGACACCCATTTGTTGCTGAATTCTATCAAAGAGTTCCAGGATTTGTGCCTGAATCGTTACATCGAGTGCTGTTGTTGGCTCGTCTGCTATAAGCAGATCCGGTTCACAAATAAGTGCCATTGCAATCACAATTCTCTGTCGCATTCCACCGCTGAATTGGTGGGGATATTGCTTTAGTCGTTCATCAGGATTTGGAATTCCTACCAAATCCATCATTTCGATTGCTTTTGCCTTTGCATCAGTACTTGACGTATTATAATGTTGCCGTAATCCCTCAACAAGCTGTGTGCCAATTGTTAACGTTGGGTTCAATGCTGTCATCGGGTCCTGAAATATCATTGATATATCAAAGCCTCGAATGGAACGCATTTCTTTTTCCGGAAGACTTGTTAAATCCTTTCCATTAAATGTAATCGTCCCGTTCGAAATTTTGCCCGGTGGATCCGGTATCAGCCGCATGATTGCATTTGACGTAACACTTTTTCCGCAGCCTGATTCTCCAACGATTGCTAGTGTTTCTCCTTTATTTAAATGAAAATTCACCCCCCGTACAGCTTTGACCGTTCCCCCATATGTAGAGAACGTTACGTGAAGATCGTTTACTTCAAGTATTTTTTCCATTTGTGTCACCTACTTCCTCAGCTTCGGATCGAGTGCATCCTGAAGCCCGTCGCCTAATACGTTAAATGCAAACATTGTAAATGAAATAAAGAATGCCGGGAAAAATAAAGTCCACCATTTACCGGATAATATTGCCCCTAATGAGTCATTCGCCATGACACCCCAGCTTGCAAATGGTGTTTGAATACCTAAACCTAGGAAACTTAAAAACGCTTCTGCGAAAATTGCGGTTGGTACGGTTAAAGTCATTTGTACAATAATCGGTCCCATCGTATTTGGAAGCAGATTTTTCCGAATGATTCGTTTAGTCTTTGTACCAAATGACTTCGATGCCAGCACAAATTCATAGTTTTTGATTTGCAGAACCTGACCCCGAACAATCCTGGCCATGCCAACCCATCCTGTTATTGTCAGTGCAAGGATAATCGTTGTTAGACTTGGCCCTAAAACTACTAACAGCAAAATAACTACTAATAAGTATGGAAGTCCATATAAAATTTCGATAATACGCATCATGATATTGTCTGTACGTCCACCTTTATAGCCGGAAATCCCACCATAAATCACACCTACGAAAAAGTCTATGAGAGCTGCCATCAAGCCGACAAATAACGATATTCGCGCACCATACCATGTCCGTGTAAATACATCCCGTCCAAGCGAGTCAGTGCCAAACCAATGCGTGCCATTTGGTGGCTGAAATTGATTCGGTAAGTTCTGTTCGCGAACGGAGAAAGGTGAGAGCATTGGACCGATTACTGCCATGATTCCTAGTAAAATTAGAAAAATAAGCCCGGCCATTGCTATTTTATTTTTCCGAAGTCGTTTCCAGGCATCCTGCCAATAGGAAAGTGATGGTCTGGAAACAGCCTCTGCTGCTTCATTGTCTTTTTCCTTCCACTTAAACCAGTCATCTGGTACGTCGGCAGGAGAATAGGTTTTTGACTCATCTGCTAGTTTCATATTATTCTCCCCCCTTTTTGTGCATTTTGATTCTAGGGTCTAGTATTCCATAAGCAATATCTACTAAAAATAGTGTAAAGATAAGGAATGCACTATAGAAAACGGTTGTCCCCATAATTACTGGGTAGTCCCGCTGGTTAATACTTTCGATAAAATATTTTCCCATACCTGGGATCGCATAGATTTTTTCAATTACGAATGTTCCCGTCAGAATACCCGCTAGCAGGGTCCCCATAATCGTCACAACAGGCATAAGTGAATTTTTCAAGGCATGTTTTACAACGATCTTCCATGGTGACAACCCTTTTGCACGGGCCATCTTGATATAGTCCTGAGTTAGGACCTCAATCATCGTTGAACGTGTCAGACGGGCGATAATTGCCATCGGACCTGTAGCTAATGCGACGACAGGTAATATCATGTGACGAGGACTTGCCCACGTTGCTGCTGGCAATATCCCCAAATATACTGCAAATGATTGAATGAATATTGTTGCCAGGACAAAGTTAGGAATTGAGATACCGAGAACAGCTATACTCATTGCCAGATAGTCAATAATTCCATTATGTCGTAATGCTGCCAGAATTCCTAAAAGTATTCCAGATATAACAGCAACTAAAATCGTCACCATACCAAGTTCAAATGATACAGGAAAGCCTCGGCTAAGGAGGTCATTTACAGTTTCAGTAGGCTGCTTGATTGATGGTCCGAAATCCAAGGTAACGATTGATTTTAAATAAAGCAAATATTGTATGTAATATGGTTCATCCAGATTATAGTGGGCTTCCAGGTTAGCCTGGACAACTTCATTTGTACCCCGTTCTTCGTTTAACGGTGAGCCTGGTATGGTTATCATAAGGACAAAAGTAAGCGTAACTATAATCCATAACGTTACTGCCATTATGGCAAACCTCTTCAAAATATATCGTAGCATCTGTTTACACTCCTATGAAAAAGTTGTACGCATAGCGAGCTCAGTCATTACCAGCATAGCTTGATACGCTTCTAGAATATCTTTTGCTTGATATTTAACGATTGTAGTGCCTGGCGCTATTTCTGTTCCAGGCATAAGATTTGCCCACTCAGCCTGTCCGTGGTTATTAAATTCAATCTCTAAGGTAGGATTTTCGGGTAGTGTTAACGGCTTAACATTATGCCGATTATCCAATGCTTGGTTTACTTTATTGGTTAGTAGCTCCCCTGCCTTTTTAGGAGTTAGGCTTTTGACCGACGACCGTGAGATAGTCTCTTTTACTGCGGCGGTTGTAATGTTTGGAATTAGTTCCTCCGCTTCTTTGGCAGCTTGATCATCACCAGCAACCATTAAAATTGGAACACCGTAATAGCCCGCAAGATAAGCGTTTAACCCAAGCTCTCCAATTGGCTTATCGTTGATATAGAAATTCCGTACTGCGTGAATCATGGCATGTGACATTACACCGTATTGACCTGCACGAGCATGGTATCCGACAAACATTGCTCCTGCATAGCTATCATCCAATCCTTGCATCATAGAATAGGGTTTTACTTCCCCTGTAATTAAAGTTGCATCTGGATGCAGCTGTTCTATTAAAATATTATTCATTTTAGAGTGACTATCATTTATTAAGATTTCATCACAACCAAACTTATACGCAGTATCAATGACATAATTTGTTTCATCTGTCATAATTTTACGTCCGCGTTCATAGTTGTGTTCTTTGTAGTCCACATATGTATAATCAGGAAGTCCTGTTATTCCTTCCATGTCTACAGAAATGTATAATTTCATGATGTATGCTCCTTTTTGAGTTCGTAATTTTCTTTCAATTTTACCATAGAAAAGCTAAAATACAATGATGAATTTGAATGAAATTAATCTTTGGAAAAAATTTTAATTAGAAAACTTAGCAATAGCCAAGCACTATTAGTGGGCGCCATAGTTGCACTGTGCAGTAAGAAAATATGCCTGTTTTTTTGCAAAAGAAAAAGCAGATGTCAAAAAACCTAACATCTGCTTCAAATCTTATATTCTATAAATTCATTTTACTTACCTAGGAAAGCTCAGCAATAATTGATTCACTTTGTTTATCTACTTGTACAAAGGGGTTAACAACATCACCGTTTTCATCTACACGTTCAATATCCGCACCTAATGCAGCTAATTTTCCAGCGAAATCAACATATCCGCGATCAAGATGCTTTAATTCTGTCACACGTGTGAATCCTTCTGCACGTAGTCCAGCCAAAATTAGTGCTGCAGCCGCACGTAAATCAGATGCAGCAACTTCAGCACCTTGCAGATCAGATGGCCCTTCAATAATAACACTGCGGCCTTCTATTTTCATTTTAGCATTCATGCGGCGAAATTCCTCCACATGCATAAAACGGTTCTCAAACACTGTTTCGGTTATAACACTAGTGCCATATGCACTAAGCATTAATGACATCATCTGTGACTGCATATCAGTCGGAAACCCTGGATGTGGTAATGTCTTAATGTCAGTAGACTTTAATTTATCAGGTCCAATAACCCGAATACCATCATGCTCTTCCAGAACGGTTACATCCATTTCTTGCAGTTTGGAAATAACAGAACGCAAATGCTCAGTTTCAGCATTTTCGATAAATACATTTCCACCAGTTATTGCTGCTGCGACCATAAATGTCCCAGCTTCTACACGGTCTGGAATAATCCCATGCTCCGTTCCATAAAGTTTTTCGACACCTTCAATACGAATTGTTTCTGTTCCAGCACCAATTACTCTAGCGCCCATTTTGTTAAGGAAATTAGCTAAATCAACAATCTCAGGTTCTTTAGCGCAATTTTCTATAATAGTCTTACCCTCAGCTAGTGCTGCAGCCATGATAATATTTTCTGTTGCACCAACACTCGGCATATCCAAATAGATTTTTGCACCGTGCAGACGTCCTTCTGATTCCAATTCCACAAAACCATTACCAACGTGTACATTTGCACCCATAGCCTCAAAGCCTTTTAAATGTAAATCTATTGGTCGTGATCCAATCGCACAGCCACCAGGCATCGCAACCTTCGCATGACCATAACGAGCCAGAAGTGGCCCAAGAACAAGCACGGATGCACGCATTTTACGTACATATTCGAAAGGAGCTTCTGTTTTCAAGGGTTTTGTTGCATCTACGTTAATTGTATTATTTTCAAAATGTACGTTTGCATTCATATTTCGTAAAACTTCATTAATTGTATACACATCAGCTAAGTTAGGAACGTCGGTGATAATACTTTCACCTTCGCTTGCAAGAATACTTGCAGTGATTACAGGTAACACTGCATTTTTGGCACCTTCTACTTTAACAGTGCCATTCAGTTGATTCCCGCCTCGTACTATGATTTTTTCCATATTCCAAATCTCCTTATGTTCCATTTTCACTATATTAATATTCAGTAATCAGGATAGGTGTTCCTATCGTTAGTTTGGTTTTCCCATTTTCAATATCTTTAAACGCTAGTTGTAAGTTCATAGGCTTATCCATTATAGTGATTTTCTGGTCCCATAATGGTGTATACCCATACACAACTTTAGTTAACATTGAATTTTCCACTGTATCTGACTGTTCGTCTATATTCTGTAAGTTCAACGATTCTTTTATTCTATTTAAAAAATAAACACTTCCAAGTTTACCACTTAATGTTGTAGTAATACAAGCGAATTTTGTAGAATTATCACTAAAAAAATCATATTGTACCGATTCAAGTCTATTTAAATAATCTTTTTTAATAGATTTATTCCATGAATTCCCTTCGAGTACTACAGTAAATTGTGCCTGATACTTATCGTCTTTAGGAATGACAATATTATATGTTTCGTTAATATTTGTCTTTTTGTTAATGTACCCAAAAGAATATTTTATACTGTTTTCAGCTTCTTTGCTAGTGACCATTTGACTATTTTTTGTTTTCAGCTTTTTAATTAACTGTTTTACCCTATCCTTGCTCATTTGCTCTTTAATGGTTACCTCCCAATTTTCAACTTCCATATCGCTCCCAGTCAATGTTGAAGCCAACGCTGACATTTCTTCCTGCTGCTTTTGGCTAACTGCATCACCTGTAGTTAATAATAATATAATTGACATAAGTACAATCTTCTTCATAAAAAAATCCCCCTTGCAAAACTATATAAATAGTATGAACAGGGAGATTACTTAAAATACCTAGAAAACCTAGTAAATTATCGACATGATTTTCATATGATAGATTTATAAATTTGTATTAATTAGTGATGTTTTAGAAAAGAAACATTAGATCTTGAGACCATTGAAGAAATTCCAAAAAGAACCTGCTAACCCCGGCCCCAATAACTATTGTAATGAACATAATTAAAATTCTTGCTTCCGTTTCACGACCCTTCCTTATTAGTGGATCGAAATTAACCGTTGTAACGACTCTCCAAGTTATATATATGAAGATTAAATGCGATATCATACTTATTAATGCTGTTAGTCCAATTGACGACATATTTTCACACCTTGCTTTTAATGATTTTACTACTCGATTGTTATTTCACTACTGTAACCTTGCCATGTATAGTGCTTGTTGTCAATTATTTGATTGTCGAGAGAAGTGTTTACGAATGCGACTATTTTTTTCATTTCCCGGGAAATATCGACATAATATAGTGGGAAATGAAATGGATTAGGGGGATTCCTACTGAGTAAAACGAGTTGTGATTGTTTTGTTGATGCTGACGCTCTTCTGTTGATGTTTCATGCTCTTCTGTTGATTTTACCGTATTAATCGCATTATGTTAAAGAAAATTCTACAACAAAAAAATCCCTTATAACATTCTGTTACAAGAGACTTTTCTGCATTTTTTACCGACCGATTTCCAGTCGATTCGTTGCTCGTTTGAGTGCTAATTCTGCCCGTTGGAAGTCGATATCATCTTGTTTAGACTGGAGGCGTTTCTCTGCTCGTGTTTTTGCTTCTCGTGCACGATCAACATTGATTTCAGAAGGCTTTTCAGCAGACTGAGCAAGAATTGTTACCTTATCTGGCCTTACCTCCAAAAACCCGCCATTCACAGCTAATCGCTCCGTATCATTTTCGCGTTTTAATCGTACACCGCTAATTGTTAAAGGAGCAACCATTGGGATGTGTCCTGGTAAAATACCAAGCTCCCCATTTTCTGCTTTACAGCTAACCATATCGAAACTATCTTCCAATACTGGACCATCAGGAGTAACAACACTCACAGTTAGTGTTTTCAATGTAACCCCTCCTCAGACAAGTAAATAGTCGAATGCGAATTAATACTTCCCACCCGCTATTTTGTCTTCGTTATTGTCTAGCTTCGGCTCATAGCGACTAGCGATACTTCCCTCGCCTCAGTATGATAAGTTAACATCAGCTCTCTTAGTGAAGGCCGACTAAAGTCGGGCTACACGCCCAACGTCGGCATGCCTCTATGAAGGAGCATGTTTCCTTTATCTAGAGGCTTAAGGATAATCAGCTAAAAACGCCGCTTTGCGCGGCAACGCTGATCCACCCTGCATGGCAGGGAGCAGTCCGTACGTCGCTGTTCAATAGCCTTCGCTTTTCCTTATTCCATATCTTTTGCTTTTTCTACTACGTCTTCGATGCGACCAACTAGGCGGAATGCATCCTCTGGCAGATCGTCATATTTTCCATCAAGAATTTCTCTGAACCCATTAACTGTTTCACTAACTGGTACATAAGAACCTTTTTGGCCTGTAAACTGTTCAGCTACGTGGAAGTTTTGAGATAAGAAGAACTGAATACGGCGTGCGCGTGATACAGTTTGTTTATCTTCGTCAGATAATTCATCCATACCAAGGATTGCAATGATATCCTGCAATTCTTTATACTTTTGAATTGTTTGTTGTACCTCACGAGCTACTTCATAATGATCATTACCTACTACTTCAGGGTCTAATGCGCGTGAAGTAGATGCTAATGGATCCACTGCTGGATAAATACCTTGCTCGGATAGTTTACGGTCCAAGTTGGTTGTTGCATCCAAGTGAGCGAAAGTTGTTGCTGGTGCGGGGTCTGTGTAGTCATCGGCAGGTACATAAATTGCCTGGATTGACGTAACAGAACCTTTATCTGTTGATGTAATACGCTCTTGCAGTTGTCCCATCTCTGTTGCAAGTGTTGGCTGGTAACCAACTGCAGATGGCATACGTCCTAGAAGTGCTGATACTTCCGAACCTGCCTGGGTAAAACGATAAATATTATCAATAAATAACAACACGTCCTGTTGTTTTTCATCACGGAAATATTCAGCCATTGTCAAGCCTGTTAAAGCAACACGCATACGTGCACCAGGTGGCTCGTTCATCTGACCAAATACCATTGCAGTTTTCGCAATAACGCCTGAATCCTTCATTTCATAGTAAAGGTCATTACCTTCACGTGTACGCTCACCTACACCGGCGAATACAGAAATACCACCGTGCTCTTGAGCGATGTTATTGATTAACTCTTGAATTAGAACGGTTTTACCTACACCGGCACCACCGAACAATCCGATTTTACCACCTTTAATATATGGTGCTAGTAAGTCAACAACTTTAATACCTGTTTCTAAAATCTCAGTTTCTGTTGCTAAGTTTTCAAATTCAGGTGCTTCCCGGTGAATTGGATCACGTCGAGTGTCTTCTGCTAATGGTGCGTCAAGATCTATTTTTTCACCTAAAACATTAAATACCCGTCCTAATGTAACTTCACCAACTGGTGCTGTTATAGCACTGCCTTGGTCTTCTACTGGCATACCACGCTTAACACCATCAGTCGATCCCATTGCAATGGTACGAACAGTGTTATCGCCTTGATGAAGTGCAACTTCCAATGTAAGGTCGATATCTACTCCGCCTTCATCTGTTGCTTCAGAACGGACAACTAATGCGTTATAAATTTCTGGAAGCTGGTTGTCGCCAAATTTAACGTCAACAACTGGTCCCATAATTTGTGTAACATGTCCTTTGTTCATCAGTTTCCCTCCTATCTTACTTTCGAACTGGTCAAGTAGCTATTCTAGTGCTGCAACTCCACCAATTATCTCGGTAATCTCTTGTGTGATAGCTGCCTGGCGTGCACGGTTATATGACAATGACAAGTCATCAATAATATCCTCCGCATTATCGGATGCACTGTTCATTGCAGTTCTCCGTGCTGCGTGTTCACTCGCTTTACCGTCTAACAATGCACCGTAAATTAAGCTCTCTGCATATTGTGGTAATAGAACCTTGAGAATTTGCTCTTGATCCGGTTCATATTCATACTGACTGCCACTCATACCAGCCTTACCTTCAATGTCAGTAATCGGCAGTATTTTTTTCGATGTAACTTCCTGAGAAATCGCACTTACATAATGGTTATAATAGATGTTTAATTCATCAATTTCTTCGTCAGTGAACATTTGCACTGTTTCAGATGCAAGTTCTTTAATTTCAGCAAAATCAGGTTGGTCAGCCAATCCGATTATACTCTTGGCAATCGGCATATCACGTTTCTTGAAAAACTCATATCCAATACGTCCAATTGCAACTACTGTATACTCATCTGAAGAATTATGACGTTCGTTAATTGTCCGAAACACATTACGCAGCACGCTGCTGTTATAAGCACCTGCCAAACCGCGGTCAGATGTGATCACAATATAACCAGTCTTTTTAACATCGCGTTTTTGCAACATTGGATGTTGTGCATCCGTGTTTCCGTTTGCAATGCTGCCGACTACTTCCTCCATTTTTTCACTGTATGGAACGAATGATTTAACATTCTGTTCTGCTTTGTTTAATTTGGAAGCGGAGACCATCTCCATAGCCTTTGTAATCTGTTTCATCTTTGTTGTGGAACTAATACGATTTTTAATATCTCTAAGTGATGCCAAGCTTTTTCACCACCCTTTCATTATGGCCTACAGGATAATAAAAACTCCCTGAGTTACATCACACGCAGAAAAAGGGGATTCCTTTTTCAAGGATGCAGGTTAGTTCGACTTTGCCACAAGACGTGACGTTTTTAGTCGAACCTCCTTTTAATTCTGGGCAATTATCGTACTATACAATTATTCACTAGGTAAGAATGTCTTTTTAAATGACGCAACTGCATCATCCATCTTTTCTGCTTCTGGTAATTTACCAGTATCACGAATAGATGTAAGCAATTCTTTACTATTTTCATCCAACCATAGATGGAATTCACTTTCAAAACGTGTGATATCCTCTACAGGAATCTCATCCAGGAAGCCTTTTGTAAGTGCGTAAATAATCATTACCTGTTTTTCAACAGCTATTGGCTTATTCAACCCTTGTTTAAGTACTTCAACTGTACGTGCACCACGATCAAGCTTTGCTTTTGTAGCTTTATCAAGATCAGAGCCAAACTGTGCGAATGCTTCCAACTCACGGAAAGATGCAAGGTCAAGACGTAGCGTACCTGCTACTTTTTTCATTGCTTTAATTTGTGCTGAACCACCAACACGGGATACAGATAAACCTGCGTTAATCGCTGGTCGAACACCAGAGAAGAACAAGTCAGATTGTAAGAAAATCTGTCCATCTGTAATAGAGATTACGTTTGTTGGGATATATGCACCAATATCGCCTGCTTGTGTTTCAACAAATGGCAGTGCAGTTAACGAACCGCCGCCTTTGTCATCATTTAACTTCGCTGCACGTTCCAGAAGGCGTGAATGTAAGTAGAAAACATCCCCTGGGAATGCTTCACGGCCTGGCGGGCGACGTAGTAATAATGAAAGTTCACGGTATGCTGCTGCTTGTTTTGACAAGTCATCATAAACAACTAGTACATGCTTACCGTTATACATAAATTCTTCACCCATTGATACACCTGTATATGGAGCCAAATATAGTAATGGCGCAGGGTCTGATGCACCTGCAGTTACTACAATTGTGTTATCCAATGCACCATAGCGACGGAATGTTTCAACTGTACCTCTAACGGTTGACTCTTTTTGACCGATTGCAACATATATACAGATCATATCCTGATCTTTTTGGTTTATAATGGTATCAACCGCTACAGTTGTTTTACCTGTTTGACGGTCCCCAATGATAAGCTCACGTTGCCCACGACCAATTGGTACAAGTGCATCGATTGCTTTAATACCTGTTTGTAATGGTTCATCAACTGATTTACGATCCATAACACCAGGTGCCGCAGATTCAATCGGACGTGATTTAGTTGTTTCAGCTGGCCCTTTTCCATCAATTGTTTGTCCTAGAGGATTAACAACGCGTCCAAGCAGCTCCTCACCAACTGGTACTTGCATGATTCTGCCTGTGCGGCGTACTTCATCGCCTTCTTTGATCTCTGTAAATGGGCCTAAAATAACGATACCAACATTACTTTCTTCAAGGTTTTGCGCCATGCCCATTACACCGTTTGAAAATTCAACAAGCTCACCAGCCATGACATCGTCAAGACCATGAGCACGGGCGATACCGTCTCCGACTTCAATTACAGTCCCGACATCGCTAACTTCAATTTCCGAGTCAAAATTCTCAATTTGCTGTTTAATCAGACTACTGATTTCTTCAGCTTTGATGCTCATACCATTTCACCCCTATCTTCATTAGTTTGCAGTTACAATACTCCGTTCGATACGCTTTAGTTTTCCACTAATTGTTCCATCATATATTGTGTTGCCGATGCGTAACTTAATGCCGCCAACAATAGATGGATCAACAATGTTATTTAGCTTGATTGTTTGTTTATTAAATCGTTTTGCAAATGTGTTTTCAAGCTCCTGTTTTTCAGCATCTGTTAGTTCACGAACAGAATATACTGTAGCTACTGCAATTCCTTTTGCATCGTTTACCGAATGGATAAAATGGTCAATAATGTCTGGTACAATCTCAATGCGATGACGTTCTGCAAGAATTTTTAATGTATGAACGATATCACTTGAGAAATCATGAAACACTTCATCGACAAATTGTTTCTTTTCCGCATTATTAACACGTGGATGCTTTAGGAATGTTAAAAGTTTACTATTTGATTCAAATACTTCTTTTAGAACATTAAATTCTTCTACTAACTGTTCTATTTTTCCTTGTTCGTTTCCAAGCTGAAAAAGAGCGTCTGCATAACGTTTGGCAACTACTGCTTCACTCATTACTCTTCTCCTGCCTCTTTAATATATTCGTTGATCAATTTCTCTTGATCTTGTTCACTGATTTCTTTTTCAATAACTTTACTTGCTATAAGAACAGATAATGAAGCCACCTTATCTTGAAGTGCTTGAAGTGCTTTCTCTTTTTCATTCTCGATTTCTTCTTGTGCTGATTTCTTGATGCGGTCTGCTTCGTTGCGTGCAGATTCCACAATATCCTGCTCTTGCTTCACACCAGCACTTTTTGCATCTTCAATGATCTTTTGTGCTTCTTGTTTTGTTTGTTTCAATTGAGCCGCGGCCTCTTGTGATGATTTCTCTGCTTCAGCACGACTTTTTTCTGCTTCTTCTATTTCATTTGCTACATATTCTTCACGCTTTTGCATTACTCCCATTAATGGGCCCCATGCATATTTACGCAGTAGTATAAGCAATACGATAAAGAAGAACAGTTGTGTCAGCATGTCGCCTACCTGGAGACCTCCAAGTGATGCATAAATAGTAGTAAACCCAGTGAATGCTTGCACAAAATTCACTCCTTTCACGTTACTTATTGGGCATTAAAATATAAATTGAAAACAACGGCGAAGGTTATATTATTTAATTTAATAGACACGCTCCGCCATTAAAGTTCGTTTGTGATTAAATTTAATTACATTACCATTAGCGCGATTACTACCGCGATAATCGGCATTGCCTCAACCAAACCTACACCAATAAACATTGTTGTTTGAAGTTGACTTTTAAGTTCTGGCTGACGTGCAATCCCCTCAACCGTACGACTTACGATCAAACCGTTACCTACACCGGCACCTAATGCCGCTAAACCTACTGCTACTGCTGCTGCTAAAGCACTCATAATATAAATCCTCCTCAAAATAGTTGTATAAGTTTTTCCGCAGTTAAGAAAGTATAAATTCTTTCTTACTGCATAAGTGTAACTAATAATTTCCTGTTCCAGCAGATAAGTTCTGCTGAAACTGGCTAATTAACAAAAATAATATTGCTTAATGGTCACTTGACACTTTGTGTGACATATAGACCATTGTTAGCATTGTGAAAATAAATGCTTGTATTGAACCTATAAACAAGCTGAACCCTTGCCATGCCAACATCGGAATTGCTCCGCCAAGGAATCCCCAAATACCCGCTGATGTCGTAGCTGCCAGTAAGCCAAGCAGTACTTCCCCAGCATAGATGTTACCAAATAGACGAAGACCTAATGTTAGTGTGTTAGCAAACTCTTCAATGATCTTTATTGGTAGGAACACAGGAAATGGACGTATATAGTCTTTTCCGTATTCTTTTACCCCGCGTACTTTTATTCCATAATAATGGGTTAACACGATGACCATTGTTGATAGCGTTAGTGTGATACCAGGATCGGATGTTGGCGACTTCCACCATAAGTCATGGCCGAATGTTACCATTGTTGCAACACCCATTAAATTACTTACAAGAATGTATGTGATGAGTGTCAGACCCAGAGGCAAGAAAACCTTACCTGTTTTCCAATCCATCGTGTCATTAATCATTCCTTTTACAAAGTCAATGACCCATTCCATAAAATTCTGTGCACCTGTTGGCTTCATTTGAAGCTTTCTAGAACCTAGTACACAAAGAACGAACACGATAAGGGAGGCAATTGCCATCATCAATACGTTGGATAAATTAAAATCAAGCCATGATATTCCAAATACATCTAATGCTAATGGTGCTTCATGATCCACTTTCTTCACCCCTCTTCCATGCACTACTCCTTAGATTTGAACATAACAAAATCTATTATAATGACGAGATAGGATGTCATTAATCCAATTAAAACAGCAATAATATGAAAATGTTCTTCAAAGCGAAGTGCGATAATAACGGCTAATGCTACTGCTGCTAGTCGCGATACAGTACCGAGCCCTCTTGCGGATTGATTCTTTTCTACAGACTCTGCAAAATCGTTTGTTTTCTTTTGTAAAAGCGATAAATTATAAAAACTTACGATGCTTCCTAAAAGAAGTCCGAGGAAGATACTCTGATATGGGGTAAACCCTGCTCCAAGTACCCAAACTGCGAGAAGGTAGAACATCCACTTACGTTGTCGAGTGGCCATACTTTGATAATTCGACATGATTTGACTCTTCTCCTGTGTTTTCGCGTAAAATAGATTGTTCGTAGTCAAGCTCTATTAAAAAGCTTGTCGAATTGACCTCACTTAAATATTTTTACTAGTTAAAACAAAAAAATAAGTGAGATAAATCACTGCTTATGCGGAACAATTTTGGTACACTTATGTAACAATTTTTACTTAAAAACACAATTATTTCAGCATAGTGTAACCCTTATCATTCCACACTTGATTAGTGTACATTAGCCATACCCCATTGTCAATTAGAATGACAACGAAAAACTACTTGACTAGTTACCAATTTTCAGGCAGCATAATACTACCATTTCACCGAGTACAGACAAACCATGAAATAATTACTTAGTTACTATTATAAATGAAATCACTCCTTAATTTAATGACGATTCTGTGAACAGTATCTTGTCGAATTTGGTTATTGAATATAAATTACGGTTTGATAACTCTCAAGCTCGCCATTCTCCAAATGAACCGTAATAATTGCAAGATACCTTCCAGGTTTACCTAATTCAGATTCTTTTAAATAACCTTCATTCATACCTACCTGCACTTCTTCCGTTTGTAAAAACTGCCGATCAAAAATCAGAGTTTCGGGGTTGTACAACTTCACATCGACACTTTTAGCTGGGTCAGTTAAGTATAGCTGATAGACAAACTGGTCATCTGAAAAAGGTTTTAATGAAAATTCGAATCCCATTGCCTTAGGATAGTCAGCAGTTTCATTCACAAACAAGTATGGTAAATGATACAGCTCTTTTCCCTGCTTTAACGTAAGCCAACCTTGGTGTAGTCCTTTTTCTAGTAGTGTACTGTTAACACTCAGTTCAACAGGGATCTTCCTCGTCTCGCCGGCTGGGATTGTAAACGTCTGTGGCAGATTCCATCTAAGTCCCTTTTGCTGCTTGGGTATGTTAAATGCATAAGTTTGTACCTGTTTGGAGTTATTTTCGATGGTCAGTTCAATCTTCTTTGTTTCTTTGTAATCCGTTACTTTTCTGAATGACAGCAATGGATTATGGATAATAGTTGGGGTATTTATAGCTTTTTGTGGCTGAATTTCACCCATCCCCTGAATGTTTGGTTTGAAAGGTATTGATTGATTTGTATTAATCCTGCTTGCAGTGGTTTTTAGTGCACCGGTAAGTTGTTTAATTGTCCAGTCTGGATGTGCTTCTTTAAGGAGTGCCATTGCTCCTGTTACATGTGGAGCCGCCATACTTGTTCCCTGCAGCTCCTGGTATCCTCCTGGAACGGTGCTTAGGATATTTGTGCCTGGTGCACTAACTTCAGGCTTCAAGTCCCAGTTAACCGTTACAGGACCACGAGAACTAAAATCAGCTATTGCTAGTTTAGACTTTTCGTAATTTGATTCCATGTAAACTTTCTTGCCCTTCGTGTATTGCTCAAGCCATTCCCCATCCTGTTTCGAAATGGCTGCAACGGGGATCTGAATTGGATCTTCTGCATTCTCAACTGACCCTTGAAAAATACCAGGCTCATTATTTGAAATAAGCAACGCGATTGCCCCAGCATCCTGTGCCATCTTAGCTTTTTTGTGAAAAGGGGTTTTCCCACGACTGGAGAAAGCTATTTTACCTTTGATGTTTTTGCTGGTTAGTTGCGCTATCTTATAGTCTGTCGAGAAATTCCATGGTGTTGACCCTGCCATTTGCGTTAGTTTAATTTTTTTATCTTCCAATGTTTCCAACAAATATGGCACTGTCTGCGGATTAGCTGCCGCTCCAACAGAAAGCGCATTTGTTGCCGTGGCAGGTGAGCCAACAGTCCAGTCGCCCGGCCCATTATTCCCATTAGCAATGACGACTGCGACACCAAGTTCAACCGCACGATTTACAGCAACACTTGTCGGAAAATCCGGACCATTCACAGAATTTCCCAGGGAGAGATTAATGATATCTGCCCCATCATCCACAGCCTGTTCCAATGCCGCAATCACTTGTACGGATGTTCCTCGACCACCAGGCCCAAGAGCACGATAAGCATATAAATCAACTTGAGGAGCAACCCCCTCCAGATCACCATTAGCTGCAATTATTCCTGCTACATGTGTCCCATGAAGCGTCGGCATTCCTTGGGATTGGATTGTTTCCATCGGATCATCATCAAGATCTACCAAATCAAATCCTGCTACATAATTTGAAGCGAGGTCCGGATGGTCATAATCAATTCCTGTGTCGACTACAGCCACCTGTACACCTTTTCCAGTATATGTGGTGTCATTGAGAGAGGCAGGCATAACTGCGTTTTTCGTTTTTTCTTTAAGCAGCTCGTACTGTGTTTGATATGTAGTAACGGGATGAATGGCTTTAATAAATTCCAATGATTCCATTTTCTCCAGTTTTTTAGGGGTTGCCTGCAGTGCTAGACCGTTAAAAAGTGTCTCGTACGTTGCAATAACATCTATGTAAGGATGATACACTTCAAGATATTTTTTATGTTCTGATGGATCACCTTCAACTTCTATGATAATGGATGCGGTATTATCGGCTATTGCGTGGGTAGATGCAGGTAAGACTGTAATGGATATTAATAGTATAGTCAGGAAAAAACGCATAGCTTATGGGTCCCCTTTTGATCGATAATGTGTGCTATTTATCATTTGGCAAAAGAGGAAGATTCATACATGGGAAATAAATCGAGTAGAGTGAAAAAGCACGGTGTGTTGCTCATTCACTTAGACATTTCTAGTAGCATTTCGACGAAAAAAACCCAGCGCCAAGGCTGGATTTTTATCAACTAACTATTAAAATATCCTACTATCGCGTCGGCTATTTTTCTTGAAGCCTCTCCGTCACCATATGGATTGGACGCTTTAGCCATTTTTAGATGAGCCTCGTCATCACTCAGCAATTCATTAGCTAGGTCAAAAATTGTATCTTCATCGGTCCCTGCTAATTTTAATGTTCCCGCGTCAATACCTTCAGGTCGCTCGGTTGTATCACGCAGAACGAGGACAGGTACACCCAATGATGGAGCTTCCTCCTGTACCCCGCCTGAATCGGTCATAATTAAATGGGACCTGGCAGCAAAGTTATGAAAGTCAACAACACCAAGTGGCTCAATTAATTGAATGCGACCATCATCACCTAAGATATCATTTGCGGTCTGCTGGACAACTGGATTCAAATGGACTGGGTAGACAACCTGAACGTCATCATGTGTTTCGACGAGTCGCTTAATGGCCCGGAACATTTGCTCCATATTATTACCAAGGTTCTCGCGCCGATGGGCTGTCATAAGAACTAATCGCTTGTCTCCAAGTGCATCAATGATTGGGCTTGAATACGCATCGTCAACCGTCGTTTTCAATGCATCTATTGCTGTATTTCCTGTTACAAAAATACTGTCGTATGGTTTATTTTCCTCCAATAGGTTTTGCATTGATCTATCGGTTGGTGCAAAATGCAAATCAGCCATAACACCTGTTAACTGGCGATTCATTTCCTCTGGATATGGTGAATATTTATCCCACGTACGTAAGCCTGCTTCAACATGCCCAACTGCAATCTGATTGTAGTAACCAGCAAGGGAAGCAGCAAATGTTGTAGTCGTATCGCCATGGACAAGCACAATATCTGGTTTGGTTTCTTTCATTACCTCGTCCAAGCCTTCAAGTGCTCGTGTTGTAATTTGTGCCAATGACTGTTTTTGTTTCATAATATTTAAATCGAAATCAGGTGTAATTTCAAAAATATCCAGCACTTGGTCGAGCATTTCCCGATGCTGTGCAGTTACAGTAACAATTGGCTCAAATTCATCTGGGCGCTTCTTCAATTCAAGAACAAGCGGGGCCATTTTGATTGCTTCTGGCCTCGTTCCAAATATTGTCATGACTTTAATACGTCTACTCATTATATTTCCACCTTAAACTTATTTTGTACCAAACAGACGGTCTCCAGCATCACCAAGGCCTGGTCTTATATAGCCTTTATCATCTAACTTTTCATCAAGAGCTCCGAGGTAAATATCAACATCCGGATGCTCTTCTTTAATTACTTCCACACCTTCAGGTGCAGCAATTAGACACATTAAACGGATTTGCTTAGCACCACGTTTTTTTAAGGAATGTATCGCATCATTTGCTGATCCGCCAGTAGCAAGCATTGGGTCAATAACAATTAATTCACGCTCTTCTATATCCGATGGAAGTTTAATGTAATACTCCACCGGTTTCAGTGTTTCTGGATCGCGGTATAAACCAACATGGCCAACTTTTGCTGCTGGAATTAGCTTCAAAACGCCGTCAACCATTCCAAGACCAGCACGAAGAATTGGTATAAGACCAATCTTTTTACCAGCTAATACTTTCGTTTGTGTTTCCATCACTGGTGTATTGATCGTTTTATCCTGCAGCGGAAGATTTCTTGTGATTTCAAAGGCCATTAACATTGCAACCTCGTCAACAAGCTCACGAAATTCTTTTGTTCCTGTAGACTTTTCTCTTATGTACGTTAACTTATGTTGAATTAACGGATGATCCAGTACGAATACATTTCCCATTTTGCCGATCACTCCTTATTAATAGTTGCATCTTTAAAATTGTACTGAAAAAAGGACAAGCTTTCAAGTGAACCGTTAAATTTTAACCAAAAAGAGATGCTCCTCAAAAAGGAACATCCTGATTAGTTATGCGTATAGTGGAAACTTGCCAGTTAACGCTTTAACGCGATCTGCAGCTTCACTTAATTTAACTTCATCTTCATGATTTTTTAATGTGAATGAAATAATTGATGCGATTTCTTTCATTTCTGCTTTTGCAAAGCCGCGTGTTGTGACAGCAGCGGTTCCGATGCGGACGCCACTTGTTACGAATGGACTCTCCGTATCAAATGGAATTGTATTTTTATTCGTAGTAATACCAATTTCATCCAGTACTTTTTCAGCGACCTTACCTGTAAGTTCCAGTGGAGTAACGTCGAGTAACAATAAATGATTATCTGTTCCACCAGAAACAACACGTACTCCTTCGTTCTTCAGTGCTTCACCCATAGTTTTTGCGTTTTCAATGACCTGCTTGGAGTATGATTTAAAATCGTCTGATAATGCTTCATTAAATGATGTTGCTTTTGCAGCAATCACATGCATTAATGGTCCACCCTGCATACCTGGAAATACGGACTTGTCGATTTTCTTCGCGTATTCTTCTTTACAAAGAATCATTCCGCCACGTGGTCCACGCAATGTTTTATGTGTAGTTGTTGTGACAAAATCTGCATATGGAACAGGACTAGAATGTAATCCGGAAGCGACTAGACCAGCGATATGTGCCATATCAACCATAAGATATGCATCTACGGCATCTGCAATTTCGCGGAATTTGCCAAAATCAATTTCACGTGAATATGCACTAGCCCCGGCAACAATCATCTTTGGCTGTACTTCTTTTGCGTGTTCTAAAACAGCATCATAGTCAAGCTGCTCAGTTTCCTTATCGACACCATAGTCAACGAAGTTATAAAGCTTACCACTGAAATTAACTGGGCTACCATGTGTTAGGTGACCGCCATGGTTAAGATTCATTCCTAAAACAGTATCGCCTGGTTCTAATGCAGTAAAATAGACTGCCATATTTGCTTGTGCACCAGAATGAGGCTGTACATTGGCATGTTCTGCATCAAACAATTTTTTTGCACGATCACGCGCCAGATTTTCTACGACATCAACATGCTCACAGCCACCATAGTAGCGTTTACCTGGATAACCTTCTGCATATTTATTGGTTAGCACAGAACCCATTGCTTCCATAACTGCTTCAGATACAAAGTTTTCAGATGCGATTAGCTCAATTTTCTCCTGCTGCCGTGTTTTTTCTGCTTGAATTGCGTTAAATAATTCATTATCTGCTTGTTTAACATGTTCCATTATACTTCCCCCTTATGTAATTAAGTGCAACGATTATTTAATTCTATATCTTCATATACTGCACGCTTTCCGCCGATTAATTTTGGTCGTGTGCGTGCAGTGGTCACCCTTGCATCACCAATCATCCGTTGTTCAAAACGGAGCGGGACAGCTACTTGCCTTAAGTGCATGCCAATCATAGTTTCTCCTATATCCATTCCACTGTTTGCCTGAATCGTTTCAACAACTACTGGATCAACCATATTCTTATAGGCAAACGTTGCCATTGATCCACCTGCTTTTCGCACTGGGATAACGGAAACTCCCTCAAGGTGCTGCTGTAGCATCGTTTCTTTTTCAACGACTAAGGCTCGATTCAAATGTTCACAGCATTGGAAAACGAGCTGAACACCAATTTGCTGCTTTAGCCTTTTCAACGCTTTAAAAATAACTGAAGCAATCTCCTCACTCCCGGATGTACCTATATGCGAGCCAGCGACTTCACTTGTTGAACAGCCAATTACAAATAAATCGCCCTTCTTAAGATGGTCACTTTCAATCCATTGTGAAACGACAGCTTCCACATCACGCTCGACTCGCTGTATTAAATCCGTCATCATAAATCACCATCCTGTTTTAGGAGATTTTATTTATCTTCGTATGATGTGATTTTTCCGATACGATTTGCGTGGCGCCCACCATCAAATTCAGTTTCAAGCCATATTTTAGCAATTTCGCGAGCCAGACCAGGGCCAATTACTCGTTCACCCATTGCAAGGATATTGGAGTCATTGTGCTGGCGAGTTAATTTCGCACTATAAACATCATGTGTCAATGCACACCGTATACCTTTCACCTTATTTGCCGAAATCGACATGCCAATCCCTGTCCCGCAAATAAAGATACCTCGATCAAATTCACCACTGGCAACGCGTTCAGCCGCCGGCAATGAATAATCCGGATAATCGACTGATGTCTCGCATGAACAGCCAGTGTCTTCGTATTCAATATTCATTTCGTCCAACAGATTTTTTACTTCGCTGCGTATTGTCATGCCTGCATGGTCTGCTGTTAAAATAACTTTCATTACCCATCTCTCCTTCTCCTATTGTAGATGTCTTATTTTTATTATGCATTATATCTTTCCATATTTTAAGTGTTAGAATTGTTAATTTTTTTATGCAATAAATCAATATACTTTTCCAGTTCTCTTAAGGTGTCCTGATATGTTTTTAAGTCACCACCGAACGGATCGGAAATATCATAGTTAATTAAGTTGGCCTCCAGTTTTTGAATGTGTTCGATATCATCTTGTAGATGTTTTGTAAGCTCTTCTTCTAGTTGATGATTTTTAAGCTCATGCTGATTTTCATGAATGAACTGGGATCGTTTTTCTTCAAATTCGGCATAGGCCTTTTTAAGTTCGTTCCATACTTTCTTATCCGCTTCTGATACATATTCTTTTAGTGTGAAATATTTGTCCTGAAAATTGGGATGCTGCAATATTAACGATTGCTTATGCTGCGTCGTCATTGTAATTACTAAGTCTGATGAATGTAAAAGCTTATCTGTTACTGGTTGTGATTTAGTGTCCAATGTAATTCCGCGATCTAGCAGTGCTTGGATTGCATGGTTATTCGGACGTTGATTCTTTCCTGCAAAAATTCCAGCAGACTGCACCTGAATATCAGGCATTTTATGTTTAATTAACGCTTCTGCCATTGGACTTCGACATGTATTTCCTGTACAAACGAACAATATCTTCATATGGATACCTCCGATTATATAAATCCACATTCAAACTATACCATAGAATAAAGGAGATTGTCAGACACTTTTACATGATGATTAAAATCACTAAAGGTATACTACAACCTTGCAAACATTTTTCCCATAAAAAAAAGATCTCCTGCAATAGCAGAAAATCAAGCAAATTAATCCTTATCCAAATAAAATATTTAGACCGAAACCACAAAGGATACTGCCACCTAAAATTTCACTGTATACACCGAGCAATCCGTGTACTTTTTTCCCTAAAATCATTCCTGCCCAAGTCAGAACGGTACTAACAATACCAAATAGCATAAGTGCTATCATTGTTTTTACTCCAGACATCCCTAAGCTTAATCCAACTGAAAAGCTATCAAGGCTTACACTTATGGCAAAAAACAATAGTCCAATACCAACTGGTTGTACAATTTTTTTCGTATCATGATTAAATGCTGAAAATACCATTTGCGCACCTATACCAACTAGTAAAAGGCCTCCGATAAGTGTTGTGAATTGCCCAATTTGTGTGGATATTGCTTGTCCTAACAAAATACCGATAAACGGCATTATGATGTGAAATAACCCGATTATGAGTCCAATTAATGCTATACGCTTTAACCTGACTTGCTGCATCCCCATGCCTAAGCTAACAGAAAATGCGTCCATTCCCAATGCAATTGCCATAAACAAGAGGGATACTATTTCCCCAATCTGATATACCGACATCCTCCATCCTCCTCGGATATGCTATTAAACTATATGCATGTCCGAGTGAAAATATGTGATGATAATCTTACAGATGAGCCGAGGATGCTTTTTTCAAGCGATTCATAATCGCCTCTCCAATATTTGTCTCTGGAAATGTTTCACATAAAATTAAATCTATATTCCCATCCTTAAACTCACGCAAGGCATCATAAAGATTTGCAGCAATTTCTTTTAATTCAAAGCCAAGCGGAATAATTTGATCGGCCTCCAGTTTCCGAGCCGTAGCAGTACTTGCCATGACACCAACTCGATTCTGTTGAGCTCGTTCACGATTTATTACTTCCTGCATTCTATCAGGTGACCCCGCTACTAGCCACATAGGTACTTCTGGTGCATAATGTCGATATTTCATTCCAGGGGCTTTTGGCTTCTCGGATGCGTTCGCCAGTGCCGGATCAAGCATAACCTTACCTACTACCTGCTCAAGCTGCTCTTTTGTTATACCACCTGGTCTAAGGATAATTGGCAGTTCCTGTGTACAGTCGATAACTGTCGATTCAACACCAACCCCAGTTGGTCCTCCATCAACAAGTCCGGCGATTTTCCCATTTAAGTCTTCCCATACATGGTCTGCTGTTGTTGGACTTGGCTTTCCGGAAACATTCGCGCTCGGAGCGGCAATTGGTATACCGCATTCTTTTAGTAACTTGTTCGCAACTGGATGATCTGGTATTCGAACACCAATTGTGGATAACCCTGCAGTTACATTTTCTGCGCACGTCCCATTACTTGGCAGAACGAATGTTACCGGGCCAGGTGTGAATGCATCAATTAACTTTTCTGCAATTGGTGATAACGAGCTTACCAGACTGTTTAATTGCTCTTTAGTGGCAACATGGGCGATTAACGGATTATCTTCAGGCCGCCCTTTTGCCTCAAAAATTTTTGAGACAGCAGTGTTATTAGTCGCATCTGCCCCTAATCCATAAACTGTTTCAGTTGGAAAAGCTACTGTTTGACCGTCTTCTAATAGGGCCGCAGCTTCTGAAATTGCCATTTTATTTGTTTGTACATTCCATCGTTTTGTTTGCATCATCGTTGAGCCTCTTTTCTAACGTTAATTTTAGTCGATGGTGGTTTTTTTGGCAAAAAAATAGCTCTTTAAGTAAAGATTGATGTTTTTAGTCTTTGGAATTAGATATAAACTGCGGCATAGTGAAAAATTTTTTTGTACTGCTTTTTTTCGTTCCAATGATGTTGAGTGCTTAGATGCCAGCCGCCCTAAGTTGCGCGAAGTGTATTTCCGCAGCGTTGTCGTAGCACTTAAGTATTTTTCCACATTACTTCACAGTTGATTGATTTTTGCTAACAAGAATCTATTAAAAACGCACATAAAAATAGCCTGTTGAAGATTTTCCACAGACTATCCACAAATTATGCCTTATTAACGGGGGATTGTTAATAAATTATATTTAAAATCCACAGTTTTTAAACACCTTATACACAAGGAATTGTGTATAACTGTGGATATGTGCTTAAGATACGTTATAAGTCCACCAACTACCTTTATCGATTGGGTGTTTATCCACTAAAATGTTTTCTTTCTGTGGATAAAACTGTAATGCTTCTAATAAAATATCGACCATTGGCTGATGGCTGTGGACAAATACTTTCTTCGCTTGTTTTTCTTTTGCCATTGCTAGAATAGCTTCCAGTAAAACAGGTAATGATTTTGCATAGTCTTTCGTAATATAAAGCTGCTTCAACCAGTATATATCATCATCGATGGAATCTAATATAAAGCACCCTTCAATATTATTATCAATTTCCACAATATAGCCTTTTTTCTTCAGTAAATCTTGTTCCACGTTATCATTACTTGTTAAAAAGCTTTCCAGTTTTTCCTGAGATGCCTGGTTTGCTGCGATTAATTTCATTTTTTCACCTCTATTATTTTTGATAGTATAACTAAGGCTTTCGCCATTAGATCTTGGCGATAAGCCAAGTTTTCTATATATCCTATGCAAAAACTATAAAGTCTATGACCAGCCAAACCATTCAAAAAGAAAAAACTTTACTTCAGCTTGTTCATCATCTTCTTCAGCTAACGCTTTGTCATCTACTTCTTCATCACTACTTGCACTGGCAACACTCGTTCCATTAGAAAAGTCCAAGAAGCATAATGGTGGAAATAGAACACACCACCAATTAGAACCTTTACCTTGACCAAGCGTTATTAAAACAGCTTCGTACTCACCTGGTGGATATAGGAAATTTCCATATAATTTTGCTGGAAATGTAACATTTGTTCCATATTCTACATGATAATCTTGCTCAATATTTTCCCGTTTCAGAACATCCGCTACAATTGCTTCAATTTCTGGGGTACGTGCATCAATCAAATCTCTCGCTTGATTGATATCGGTTATCTCCTTAACCCATTCGGAAATAACAGCATTGACCTCATCGCGGACCATTCGTTTCAATTGCTGATCTTCATCATTATCACTGTTTGCTAGAATGCGTAACCGAATTGCCTCATCCGGTATAACTTTAATGTTGGAATCGGAATGTGATTCATCACTTGTTCCCTTAACTGGCATTGATAATATAATAATAATAAATATAATTGCCGAAATTACTAGTTTCTTCATCTTTATGATCCCCCTCCATCTGATTTACAAACAGTATGGGCAGGGGACTATTTTTTTAAACTAGTAATCTATTATTTTTTTAAATGGGCTTGGATAATGCGGTCCCTTTTATTTATGTCTTTAATGATTTGTACGTTACTTGTTGGAAATTGTTCGGATAAAAGAGCTCGAACAGCTTCACCTTGTCTATCACCAATTTCGAAAAAAATATCTGCATGACCATTGATGACGTGAGGAAGATCTTCTATGATTTGTCTATATGAGGCTAACCCATTCTCATCAGCAAAGAGAGCAAGCTCCGGGTCAAATTTTTTCACTGTGTCAACAAGGCCGGCTTTATCCTGATGTGCAATATATGGTGGATTCGAAACAATAATATCTATCTTTTTTCCGATAAGGGGTGTTAAAAAGTCACCTTGCAGAAATGTGACGTCCGCACCCAATTGTTTGGCATTTTGACGTGCAATAGATAGCGCATCTTGTGAAATGTCAGTAGCATAAACTGTTGCTCGAGGGAGCTCAAGCGCCAGTGTTACAGCAATAATTCCGCTACCTGTTCCAATATCGACAATTGTGAGAGGCTCGTTTGGTGTAGTTTGGATAACTTGCTGGACAAGCTCTTCAGTTTCTGGCCTTGGGATAAGTGTATGCTCGTTCACACTAAATTGTCTGCTGTAGAATTCTTCGTATCCAATAATATGCTGGATTGGAATGCCGGTTTCTGCGTGAACTTTTATAGCATCTTGAAATTGCGCTGTAATTTTTTCTGGAACAGGATCACGCATCATCGTGAAAAAATCAGATCTAGATACTTGGAGGAAATGCTGCAGCAGCAGATCGGCAGCTTTTTCTTCGCGATTATGTTTTTTTAAAAAAAGAGAAGCCCATTGGAGGACTTCATGCTGCTTGGATTCTTTTTCCATATTATTCACCAATTTGCTCTAATTTTTTGGTTTGTTCTTCAACTAACATTGCATCAATGAAGTCATCTAACTTGCCTTCTAATACCTGGTCAAGCTTCTGAATCGTTAAACCAATGCGGTGATCGGTAACACGAGTTTGCGGGAAATTATACGTACGAATACGTTCCGAACGATCTCCTGTACCTACAGCTGATTTTCTATTTTCATCATACTCAGCTTGTGCCTCACGCTGGAATTTATCATAAATACGTGCACGCAAAACTTTCATCGCTTTTTCCTTGTTTTTAATCTGTGATTTTTCATCTTGACATGATACAACAACACCTGTTGGATCATGGGTCAAACGAACAGCGGACATTGTTGTGTTAACACTTTGTCCACCAGGGCCACTTGATGCAAATGTGTCCACACGAATATCTTTCTCATGAATATCAATTTCGACATCTTCTGTCTCAGGCAGTACGGCTACAGTTGCCGTTGATGTATGAATCCTGCCGCCAGATTCTGTTTCCGGAACACGCTGGACTCGGTGTGCACCATTTTCATATTTCAACTTGGAGTATGCTCCAGTACCATTTATCATGAAAATAATTTCCTTATATCCGCCAACTCCAGTGGAACTAGCCTCAATTACATCTATCTTCCATCCCTGCATCTCGGCATATTTAGAATACATGCGATAAAGGTCACCTGCAAATAACGCAGCCTCATCACCGCCGGCAGCACCACGAATTTCCATAATAACGTTCTTATCATCATTAGGATCTTTTGGCAGAAGAAGAATTTTCAGCTTCTCTTCAAGTGATTCTGTGTTTTCTTTTAATTCCTCAATTTCCATTTTAACCATATCATTCATTTCGCCATCAAGGTCATCTTCAAGCATAGCCTTCGCATCGTCTAACTGCGACATTTTATCTTTATATTCACGATATACCTGAATAATTTCCTCAAGACCTGATTGTTCCTTCGAATACTCTCGTAATTTGTTCGTATCACTTATAATATCCGGATCACTAAGTAGTTCATTAAGCTTATTATAACGATTCTCCAATGATTGTATACGATCTAACATCACGGTCACCTCTTTCTAATTAACAGTATAATTATAGTATACTCCCGTGAGGAGGTCAAAGTTTACATTTAGATGGTGATTTTCTGCCTTGCAGAAGCTCTTTCTATTTGTGGAATCTGGGGCGCAACTGTTGCGTGTTGATTCAGTCTTCGTGTGGATTATTCAGTCTATTTTAGGCCGTTGAGGCGTTTATTCAGTATTCGTTGCCGTTGATTCAGTATTTGCTATACCTGATTCAGTACTCACTTGCAATCATTCAGTTTTTTTGGCCAAAAAAAGCTAAATCCAGAAATCCTTCACTCTCTAATCAAAAAAAGAGCGCTTATGCACTCTTTTACTTGGATAGTTTTGATAGGGTTTTTACTACTTCATTTTTGGGTTTGTTTGGGACTTCATGATGATGGCGGCATCTTGGTTCATATGATTCAGATGCACCTACCATGATTACCGGGTCGTCATATGATGCCGGCTTACCATCAATTAAGCGTTGGGTTCGGCTTGCAGGTGATCCGCAAATTGGGCAAATAGCATTAAGCTTGGATACTGATTCACTCAGCGCCATTAATTTTGGCATCGGTCCAAATGGTTCACCACGAAAGTCGGTATCCAAGCCAGCTGTAATTACACGAATACCTTTATTCGCCAATTCATCAGCTACTGCTGTAATATTATCGTCAAAAAATTGGACTTCGTCAATACCGATGACATCCACTTCATTATCGATATCTTCCAGAATTTCATCCGAGTTTTTGACAGGGCGTGCGATAGCCGATGTGCCGTTATGTGTTACAACTGAATCATCGGCAAAACGATCATCAATCGCTGGCTTAAAAACGCGTACAGATAAGTTGCCGTATGTTGCACGACGAACGCGGCGTATTAATTCTTCTGATTTACCAGAAAACATACTGCCACAGATGACTTCTACCCAGCCACTTTGTTTCATAATGTACATATGCGGGATCTCCCTTCAACGTGTTTTCGATATGTATTTATATTATTGTTTAACATTTATTTCGACAAATATTGATAGGACTTTTAGATTGGCAGTTAAGAAAGTATAGCATAAGTGCAACTAAAGCTTGGCGATATGCCAAGTTTTCTAATATTAGGTTATCCTATCCCACATTTCTGAACCGTAGTTTAAAAATGGAAGTAAAAAAACAGGCAAAGGTAAGACATTTTGCCTGTTTCTACTTTTGACTGAATCTATCCAGCCTTTTATCAATCCAGCTTCAGAACTGGAGATACAAATCATTATTAATTAGCAAACTATGTGCAATATATATGATTCCCCAGCTCTTTCAGCCTCTTAGTTCATTTTATATTTTTTCTTGAATCGGTCTACACGTCCGCCAACTTTGTCAGCTTTTTGTTTACCTGTGTAGAACGGGTGTGAATCTGAACTGATTTCAACACGGATCAATGGATATGTGTTACCATCTTCCCATTCAATTGTTTCTTCTGAGTTTTGTGTTGAGCCACTCATAAATTTAAAATCTGAGCTTGTATCAAGAAACACAACTTTTCTGTATTCTGGATGAATATCTTTTTTCATGTCTTTCCACTCCTTTTTGCCCTGAATCCTTTGGAACAGAGTTTATTGCAAGAGCCGTCATAGGTACGATACCTTATCTAAACTCACATAAAAAGATTATAACAGTCTATAGTATCGATTGCAATAGCAAAAACTTCCTTAAGACAAGTTTACTTCTTAATACCTTTACGGCTCATTTCTTCGTCCATTTGCTGGAAAAATTCCATATTATTCTTCGACGATCTTAATCGTTTCAGGAAGCGATCAAGGAAGTTATGTGAATCCTGCATCGTTTTTCGGATAGCCCATATTTTATCCAAGTGCTCTTTGGAGACAAGCAGTTCTTCTTTTCGTGTGCCTGATTTTAAAATATCGATTGCCGGGAAAATCCGACGCTCAGCCAGGCTGCGGTCAAGATGCAGTTCCATATTACCTGTTCCTTTAAATTCCTCATAAATAACATCGTCCATCCGTGACCCTGTATCAACCAGAGCCGTTGCCAGAATCGTAAAGCTTCCACCCTCTTCAATATTACGTGCCGCACCAAAGAACCGTTTAGGACGATGGAATGCAGCCGGGTCAATACCACCTGAGAGTGTTCTCCCGCTTGGCGGAATGACAAGGTTATATGCACGTGCCAAACGCGTAATACTGTCCATTAATACAATTACATCACGTTTATGTTCAACTAATCGCATTGCTCGTTCTAAGACGAGCTCAGAAACCTTAATATGGCTTTCTGGACCTTCATCAAATGTTGAACTAACTACATCAACATCTGAATGTACCGAGCGTTCGATATCTGTAACTTCTTCAGGACGCTCGTCCACTAGCAGAATAATTAGTTTTGCATCTGGATGATTTGCTGAGATACTGTTTGCTATTTCTTTTAATAGTACAGTTTTACCAGCTTTTGGTGGTGCTACAATTAAACCACGCTGTCCGAAGCCAACTGGTGTCATCAGATCTATAATCCGGGTAGAAAGACTTTTCGTGTTCTTTTCCAACTGCATAAATCGATCAGGATACAGTGCTGTTAAAGCAGGAAAATGCACACGTTCCTTTGAGGTTTCAGGATCTTCGCCATTCACAGCATCAACATGCAAAAGTCCATAATAACGTTCATTTTCTTTTGGTGGGCGTACCTTTCCAGATACTTTATCGCCGTTTCTCAGGTCAAAGCGGCGAATCTGAGATGCAGAGATATAAATGTCTTCTGCGCTTGCAGAATAGTTGATTGGCCGTAAGAAACCGAACCCTTCCGATGTAATAATCTCCAGTACTCCATCCATAAATAAGTAGCCATCTTTTTCAGCTTGAGCTTTAAGTATAGCAAAAATAAGTTCTTTTTTTGTCAGTTTTGAATAATAAGAAACCTTGTGCTCTCGTGCTAGAGCATATACATCCTTTAATGTTAATGTCTCTAAATGAGAGATTGATAATTCAGCCATTTAATCACCACGCCTATTCATTTTTACATTTTAAAATTTAATCAAAAAATATGAAGTTCTTGTATTTTTAGGCAGATAAGAAAATATAAATCCTTTCTTACTGCATAAGTGCAACTAAGGCTTTCGCCAATAAGGCTTGGCGAAAAGTCAAATTTTCTAAAGTAAGTTACTCGGGTTTATTAGTTATATGGTCTGTTCTAACAGAAATGAAGAGTTGTCGGAAGCTAGAATAGAAGTTGTTTTTATAAATTATATTAACCAATCATTACTAGTATTAAACATCTACAATAATACCTGTTTGTGTCATAATATTCAACTCTATTTTTATATTCTTGGCAGTTGGATGATAAATAGAGAAGGAAGCCGCGAAATTGGCTTCCCTTCTATAATAATTTATTATGGTTCCATTACGAGGTTTGGTTTTTTCTTCAGGCTATGGTCGCCATCGATAAAACGGACTGTCCCACTTTTGGCACGCATAACTACTGTTTGTGTTGTTGCCTTGACGCCTTTAAACTGGACACCTTGTAACAATTCACCGTCAGTGACTCCTGTTGCGGCGAAAATTGCATCATCACCACCACAGAAATCATCCATATAGAATACTTTATTCGTATCAGCTATTCCCATTTCTTTACAACGATTTGTTTCTTCATCGTTTGCCGGGACAAGCTTTCCTTGGATTTCACCGCCTAGACATTTTAAGGCAACTGCAGCCAGTACACCCTCTGGGGCTCCACCTGTACCTAATAAAATATCTACACCTGTATCATCAAAAGCTGTGTTCATTGCTCCAGCCACATCACCGTCTGGAATTAACTTGATTCGTGCACCTGCAGCGCGTATTTCCTCAACTAGCTCTGCATGACGAGGGCGATCCAAAACGACTGCCACAAGATCTTCCATATTTTTATTTTTGGCTTTCGCAACAGCTTTTAAGTTTTCTAGTGTTGATGCATTAATATCTACTTTGCCTACTGCTTCTGGTCCGACAGCTAGTTTTTGCATGTACATATCGGGCGCATGCAAAAGCTTCTTATGGTCGGCGATCGCTATTACGGCAAGTGCATTCCATGTACCCTGAGCAACAATGTTTGTTCCTTCCAATGGGTCAACGGCTATATCTACCCTTGGACCAGATCCAGTCCCAAGCTCTTCACCAATATAGAGCATTGGTGCTTCATCCATTTCACCTTCACCGATTACAACTGTTCCCTGCATCGGAATTGTATCAAAAACGTCACGCATTGCTGATGTTGCTGCATCGTCGGCTTCTTCCTTTTTGCCTCGCCCCATCCATCGTGCTGATGATAATGCAGCTGCCTCTGTGACGCGTACGATTTCCATTGTTAAACTTCTTTCCATAATATTTCCTCTCCCTTTAAATGTAATATCCTCATCCCAAGAAGATATTAAATATGGAGATTACTACATGGAAGCAATGCAAACTCTTGTTTTTTTGTCTAAGAGTTTTGGAATTGCTCTATTTCTTGTTGTGTCATTTCTTCCCGCCATACATTTGCACCGAGGTCGATTAGTTTCTCTGTAATTTTCTCGTATCCTCGATCAATATGTTCCAGGCCGGTAATTTCGGTTATTCCATTTGCCATTAGTCCGGCGATAATAAGGGATGCACCCGCACGTAAATCAGTTGCCTTTACGCGTGCGCCTTCTAGCTGGACTGGTCCGGAAACAATTACAGATCCACCCTCAACTTTTATTATAGCATTCATTCGCCGTAATTCATCAATATGTTTTAATCTTGCTGAATAAATTGTATCCGTGATAACACCTGTATTAACTGCTTTAGTTAATAACGTTGTAAAAGGCTGCTGTAAATCGGTTGGAAAACCTGGGTAGACGAGTGTTTTTACATCAACGCTTTTAAGTGGTTTTTTTGGAGCAATATATAGTTGCTCGTCTTTTTCTTCCACTACTACGCCCATTTCTCGTAACTTGGCTAATACGGACTCAAGATGCTGTGAAATCACATTGTCGATAATTACTTCTTTACCCTGGGCCGCAGCTGCGATTGCATATGTTCCAGCTTCAATTCGGTCTGGAATGATCGTATGGCGGCACCCGTGTAAATGCTCAACACCTTCAATTCTGATAACGTCAGTTCCGACACCTTTTATTTTCGCACCCATATTTGTCAGCAAGGTAGCTACATCAATAATTTCTGGTTCTTTTGCTGCATTTTCAATCACTGTTTTACCTTTTGCTTTAACAGCTGCAAGCATAATATTAATTGTAGCACCAACACTAACAACGTCCAGATATATTCGCGCACCTTTTAGTTCATTTGCCCTAATATAAATTGCGCCTTGTTCATTGGTAACCTCAGCTCCAAGTGCCTCGAAGCCTTTGATGTGCTGATCAATTGGGCGTGGACCTAAGTGGCAGCCACCTGGCAAACCGATAACTGCCTGGTTGAACTTGCCAAGCATAGCGCCCATAAAATAGTAGGATGCTCGCAGTTTCTTCACTTTCCCATTTGGCAATGGCATTGATACCATATTCTCTGGGTCAATATGCACTGTTTGCCCGTCCCAGCTTACTTTTCCACCAATCTCTTCAAGCAAGTCACCAAGTGTGTACACATCTGAGATTTCTGGTAGTCCTTCAATCATTACATGGGAATCAGCTAATAGTGCAGCAGGTAATAATGCGACTGCACTATTTTTGGCTCCGTTGATTCGAACCTTTCCGTTTAGCAAATTTCCGCCTTCCACTAACATTTTCTGCATTCGGGGCACCTCACTTTTTGACGCACAGAATGTACTAATTCCGGATTGGCCACAGAATTAATAGCCCTTTTTTCCGGTTGAGGTTATTCAAAAAATTAATTTTGAACACACATACTTTCTGGTTGTTTTTAGTTTTTACTATTCTTTCCTTTATTTTGCACAATTTTCCCAATTATATGTGCTTATTTATTTTTGTTCCAATCAGACAGAAACTTTTCGATACCTTGATCTGTCAGTGGATGCTTAACAAGCTGACCGAGAACTTTGTATGGAATTGTTGCAATGTGCGCTCCATTTAGTGAAGCGTCAATAACATGTAATGGATTTCTGATTGATGCTGCAATAATTTCTGTGCTTATATCATGTAAATCGAATATCTCAGAAATAGTTGCGACTAATGTCATTCCGTCATGACCAATGTCATCCAAACGACCAAGGAATGGTGATACATAAGATGCACCTGCGCGAGCAGCAAGTAAGGCTTGATTGGCATTAAAAATTAACGTAACATTTGTTTTTATGTTCAAATCACTGAATGCCTTAACAGCCTTAAGTCCTTCTAATGTCATCGGGACCTTAACTGTTATATTTGGTGCAATTGCCGCAAGTTCTTTACCTTCCTTAATCATACCTTCAGCGTCTTCAGCAATAACCTCAGCACTTACTGAACCTGACACTTCATCGGTAATTTCTTTTAATCGATCATGAAATGAAACACCTTCTTTTGCTACTAAACTTGGGTTTGTGGTCACGCCTGCTAATATACCAAGTTCATTTGCGGAACGAACCTCTTCAATATTTGCGGTATCGATAAAAAATTTCATCGTTTATGCTCCTCTCTTTCTTGCAATAGTCTTACTATTTAACACTATGCTTAAACTGTTCTTTCTATTTTGCTTGTTTAGAAGAACCAAATTCACGCATTTTGCCAATAACGGTTTCCTTAATTGCGTCACGACTTGGACCTAAATATTTACGAGGATCATAAAGATCCGGTTTTTCATTTAATACTTCTCGAACTTTATTTGCTTGTGCAACCTGACTCTCTGTATTCACATTAATTTTTGCTGAGCCTAAGGAAATGGCACGTTTGATATCTTTCGTCGGAATGCCTGTACCACCGTGCAATACAAGTGGAATATTTGTCAGGTTCATTACTTCCTCCATACGGTCAAATCCGAGGTTCGGTTCACCTTTATAAGGACCATGCACTGAGCCTAATGCTGGTGCGAAACAATCAACGTTCGTTTCGTTGACAAGTCTTTCACACTCCGCAGGGATTGCATATGCAGCTTCTGCATCTTCAACAATTATGTCATCTTCCTGCCCGCCAACTCGACCGAGCTCTGCTTCAACAGAAACGCCATGAATATGTGCTAGCTCAACTACTTTTCGCGTTAACTCAATATTGTCATCTAGTGGTTGTGAGGATGCATCAATCATCACAGATGTGAATCCTGCCTGAATTGCCTTTGCACATGCTTCAAAGCTTGAACCATGATCAAGGTGGATAGCAACCGGCACAGTTGTACCATATTCTTCCATAAGCGCTTTAACCATTGAAACAACTACTTTAAATCCGTCCATATATTTTCCAGCGCCTTCAGAAACACCAAGGATAACTGGTGACTTTTCTTCTTCAGCAGCCTGCAGAATTGCTTGGGCATATTCCATATTATTTAAATTGAATTGTCCAACTGCATAACCATTTCCCTTGCCCTTTTCGAGCATTTCTTTCATTGATACTAGCGGCATTCTATGTCCTCCTTAGATGATTACGTCTACTTCAATAAATTAAACTACAATATAAGAATACCAACAACAACATCAAGTCGCAAGAACAAAAGAGCAAGTGCCTGTCCTTCGCCGAATTCCACATAACAAAATAGTAGCTAATGTGGTAAAGTCAGCTACAAAATTGTTATCTATTTACAACTTATCAATAATCATCCAATTAAGCTTTTTGTGTAGTCACATACATCTTTAACGTTAAATGGCTTTGCAAGCACCTTTTTTACCATATCGTAATTTTGAGATTCTTTCATTATATCTTCCGCTAAACCACTCATTAATATAGCAGGTACTTCAATTTTATCACGTTCCAATTGCTGTATTACCTCTACGCCATCAACAACAGGTAACTTATAATCCAGCATAATCAAGTCATATGAGCTTTTGTTAAGCTCATCCAATGCTTCCTTGCCCGTTTTTGCCGTTGTTACACGATACCCCTGATTTGTAAATATCTCCTGTAAAAGTAAACGTATACCTGGTTGGTCATCAACCACTAATATTTCCTTTTTCATAAAGATAACCTTCTCCCCACCTCGAACATAAATTTCTCTCTCTTTAACTACATATTTCTACATACACTCCGAAAAATCCTTCTTTTTAAAGAACATATTTTTTATGATCATATGATACAAAGTCACTAATAATAAAAAAGACCTATACAAAGAACAGAATGTACGTTCTCTATATAGGTCCTATTATGTTGTTTATAGTTACGTTATTTATTTACTACTGCACCGATAAAGCCATGGAATAATGCTTGTGATCTTGTTGGACGTGATTTAAATTCCGGATGAAATTGACATGCGACAAACCATGGATGGTCGGTAATCTCAATTGTTTCGACCAATCTGCCATCAGGGCTTGTTCCAGAAAAGATGAATCCATTATCCTTCATTTGCTCTCGGTATTCATTATTAAATTCATAACGGTGGCGGTGGCGTTCATACACAATATCTGCTCCATCGTATGCTGCCTTTGTTTTGGTATTATTTGTTAATTTACATGGATAAATGCCGAGTCTTAACGTCCCACCAAAATCTGATATATTTTTCTGCTCAGGCAATAAATCTATTATTGGATATGGTGTTTTTGGATTGATTTCTGCTGAATGGGCACCTTTTAGTCCTAATACGTTACGAGCAAATTCTACAGTAGCAAGCTGCATCCCAAGACAGATTCCAAAAAATGGTATTTTGTTTTCACGTGCATAGCGAATTGCTTCAATTTTCCCCTCTATTCCACGGTCACCAAAACCACCAGGTACTAAAATACCATCGACATGCTTCAGTTCATTTTTAATTGTTTCTTCATCGAGCTTCTCAGCGTTAATCCAGTTAATTTTAATGTCAGTATCATAGTAAAATCCTGCATGCTTTAATGACTCGACAACTGAGAGATATGCATCAGGGAGCTCAACGTATTTTCCGACAAGTCCGATTGTAACCGTTTCGGAAAGATTTCTTACCTTGTTGACCAGTTGTTTCCATTCACCCATATCTGCCGGCTGACATTCCAGTCCGAAATGATCACATGTCAGCTGATCCAGTTGCTGCTCCTGTAATGAAATAGGAACCTGGTATAATGTATCTGCATCAGGCATTTCAATCACTGCATTTTCGTTTATATCACAAAATAATGCTATTTTCTCTTTCATATCCTTGCTGATTGGCAGTTCTGTACGCAAGACAATCGTGTCTGGCTGAATACCTAGTGAGCGCAATTCCTTCACACTGTGCTGAGTTGGCTTAGTTTTCATTTCGCCTGCAGCCTTAATGTATGGTACCAAAGTACAATGAATATACATAACATGTTCCTTGCCAATGTCACTCTTAATTTGACGTATTGCCTCCAAAAACGGCAAGGACTCAATATCACCAACTGTCCCGCCAATCTCCGTAATAACTACATCTGCTTTTGTAGCTTGACCAGCCCGAAATACCTGTTCTTTAATTTCATTTGTTATATGTGGAATAACCTGAACCGTTCCACCCAGGTAATCTCCGCGACGTTCTTTTTTTATAACACTGGAATATACTTTCCCGGTTGTTATGTTACTGTATTTATTTAAATTAATATCAATAAACCTTTCATAATGACCCAAATCTAAGTCGGTTTCTGCTCCATCTTCTGTCACAAACACCTCACCATGCTGATATGGACTCATTGTTCCCGGGTCAACGTTAATGTACGGATCAAACTTTTGTATCGTTACTATTAAACCTCTGTTTTTTAATAAGCGACCTAATGATGCTGCTGTTATTCCTTTTCCTAAAGAAGAAACAACGCCACCTGTTACAAAAATATACTTCGTCACTACTCATCCCTCGTCTTTCTCTATTTATTATTAGATTTATATTTTTCCTGTCTGATTAGAAACCTTTCAAAAACTATGTTCTGCTTAAATAACAAGGGTTAACCATTAGAAAAATCTGGCATTCGCTAATCTTTAGGCGAAATGCCTCAGATTCATTATTCCTAACTGCGTATAAAAGCGTAAGTGGCTGTTCAGTTCCGTATGGGTTTTGCCCGCGCATCGCGAGTGGGTCGACGTTGTTGTGTAATGCTGCTATTAGTCGACCTTCCTTTATTTCTTAGCTTAGACATGGGGAGGGAAGTCCATACGGTGCTGGAGCTGAACGTCGCTAAATCTGTAGTCCAGTTATCTTTAGCACTTAATTATTTTATAGTTGCATAAACAATAAAAAAAGCGCCTCCCCTATTAATCAAGGGAAACGCTTTATGACTTTGAATTTAAAGAGCCCAATAAAAATTGTACTCATAAGGGCTAAAAAAGTCAAGCGAGCCTTTTATTATTTTTTATCTTCTTCGTCATCTTCTTCGTCAAAATCGTCATCATCTTCATCAAATTCATCTATATCCTCGTCAAAATCGTCTGATTCGTCGTCAAGGCTTTCATCGAATGCTTCGTCTTTCTCGTCACCATCGTCTCCCGTTTCTTTAAAGTCACCAGTAAGCACTTCTATATCATCAGCGGGAATTTCTTCTTCCTCTTTCGGCTCTTCCTTTTTAGCTACTTTTTTCTTCTTTGGTTTCGGTTTAGCTTTTGCTTTTTTCTTTTTCTTAGGGGCTGCCGCTACTTCTTCATCCGTTTCTTCAACTAAGTACCAACGTTTTAGACCCCAGTTATCTGTGTGAACAGCCATAAATCGACCATCAACTGTCAGATTTGTATGGAATTGTGCTATGTTTTCCGATTTTTGCTTTTCTGTGAATCCTTTTAACTCTGCAACTTTATCGTAAACTCCATAGAAATCCTGGGCCTTTTTCTTGTCTGTTAAAATTAAATGTGCCAACTCAATCATTGGTTTGTTTACAAGTTCTTCGCGGCTATACTTTTTCAGGCTCACGATACCGCACTCCCTTTTTCATGTATTAGTGAATTAAATATTATAAGTATCTTAAAGCAGTTAAGAAAGTATAAATTCTTTCTTATTGCATAAAAGCAACTAAGACGTTCGCCGTTAGACCTTGGCGATAAGCTAAGTTTCTAACAAACTCTATTTAATATGCTCTCTATAAACCATACCATACATTATAAACAAATCTCACCTGAATATGCTAGTGTAATCTACAAAAAAGTTGAGAAAAAGAGATTATTTTCTCAACCTTAATATATTCTTCACACTTCTCTCATCCAGTTCAAGCGCCCAGCGACTAGCGCGACTTCCCTCACCTCTGTACGATAAGTCAACATCGTTTCGCTTCGCTCATACGTGTTTCCTTTATCTCCGACGGCTCAGTCCAGTCCGTACGTCGCTAAACGGGCGCTTTCACTTTTGTCTCATCCAGTTCAAGCGCCCAGCGACTAGCGCGACTTCCCTCACCTCTGTACGATAAGTCAACATCGTTTCGCTTCGCTCATACGTGTTTCCTTTATCTCAAAGAATTGTCGGAAGTTCAACTAAGACCGCCACTTTGCGCGGCAACGTTGAACCACCCGCGATACGCGGGCGCAGTCCGTACGTCGCTAAACGGGCGCTTTCACTTTTGATGATCTAGATCCGGTGCCTAGACACTCGAGTCATAAGCAGTTCGCCTCCGTGTGGAAAAACCCCCACACTGCGCGCTCTGCTTATGCTTGTCGTGTCTTTCAAGGCACCTGCGCTTTTCGCACTTACATATTCCTTCTGTATTGTCCGCCTACTTCGTAAAGGGCGTTTGTTATTTGTCCGAGGCTTGCTACTTTTACTGTTTCCATTAGTTCTACGAAAATATTTCCGCCTGAGGCTGCGACTTCTTTTAATTTTGATAATGCAGCCTCAGTTTTGTCTTCGTTACCACCTTGGAATTTGTGCAGTTCGCTTATTTGATGTTCTTTTTCCTCTTTGGATGCTCGCGCAAGTTCCATAGAATCTATTTTATCCTCTGAAGGCGGGTTCGGGTTCAAGTATGTGTTAACCCCTACAAGCGGCAATTCACCGGAATGTTTTTTACCTTCATAGTATAGAGATTCTTCCTGGATTTTTCCGCGTTGATATTGACGCTCCATTGCACCTAGCACGCCACCACGGTCATTCATTTTTTCAAATTCCTGGAGAACAGCTTCCTCAACTAAGTCTGTTAATTCTTCAACAACAAAAGAACCTTGCATCGAATTCTCATTTTTCGTTAAGCCGAACTCTTTATTAATGATCATTTGAATTGCCATTGCCCGACGTACAGAATCTTCTGTAGGTGTTGTGATGGCTTCATCAAAAGCATTGGTATGCAAGGAATTGGTATTATCCTGAATGGCTAATAGTGCTTGCAAAGTTGTACGGATATCGTTAAAATCAATTTCCTGTGCGTGCAGGGAACGACCAGATGTCTGAATATGGTATTTCAGTTTCTGAGCTCGCTCATTCGCTCCATATTTATCACGCATCGTTACTGCCCAGATACGGCGCGCAACACGACCAATTACTGTATACTCGGGATCTAATCCATTTGAAAAGAAGAATGATAGATTCTGCGCAAATTTGTTAACGTCCATTCCGCGACTCAAATAGTATTCTACGTACGTAAAGCCATTTGCTAATGTAAATGCAAGCTGTGTAATCGGATTAGCCCCAGCTTCTGCTATATGATAACCGGAAATCGAAACAGAATAATAGTTTCGAACTTCTTTATCAATAAAGTATTGCTGGATATCACCCATCATACGCAGTGCGAATTCAGTTGAAAAAATACATGTGTTTTGCCCCTGATCTTCTTTTAAAATATCCGCTTGGACTGTTCCGCGTACAACAGAAACTGTGTCATCTCGAAGCTTCTCGTACTCTTCCTGGTTAGGCTCACGTCCATTATCTTCTTTAAATTTCGTAATTTGCTGATCGATTGCTGTATTGAAAAACATTGCCAAAATTATCGGAGCAGGACCATTAATTGTCATGGATACCGATGTTTTTGGGTCTGTTAAATCAAATCCATTGTATAGCTTTTTCATGTCCTCAAGCGTACAAATACTTACGCCACTTTCGCCAACTTTCCCGTATATATCGGGACGTGGTGCTGGGTCTTCTCCGTACAATGTTACCGAGTCAAATGCAGTTGACAGGCGTTTTGCTTCCTCGCCTTTTGATAAATAGTGGAAGCGGCGATTTGTTCGTTCAGGTGTACCTTCTCCAGCAAACTGTCGTGTAGGGTCTTCCCCTTTTCGTTTAAATGGAAAAACTCCTGCAGTAAACGGAAATGCTCCAGGAACATTTTCCTTCATTAGCCATTCCAGACGTTCTCCCCAGTCCGAAAACTTCGGAAACGCAACTTTAGGGATTTTTAACCCTGCTAGTGTCTCTGTTGTAATATCCATTTCAATTTCTTTATCTCGAATGGAGAATGTCAATTTATCCTGACTGTATCTTTCTTTTGTTTCATCCCATCCCTGAAGTGACTTTTTCGCAGCGGGGTCAAGCTTTTCTTCGTATTGATCAAACGTTTGATCAATCACTTTTTTAGTGTTCTCGTCCTCTACTACTTCCTTTGCACCTTCAAGCTGATAAAGTTTACGAGCGATATCGCTTTGCTTCTTCGCATTTTGATGATAGTTACGAACGTGAGTTGAAATCTCACGTAAATAATGACGGCGCTCATTGGTGATAATCATGTTTTGCTTTTCCGCGATAATATTACGTTCAAAACTGATTTCATCATTCCAGTCATGTTTTTCATTTAACGTATCAATCAGTGATGCGAACAATGCGTTTGTTCCTGCATCATTAAATTGGCTGGCAATTGTACCAAAGACAGGGAATTTTTCTTTGTCTTGGTGAAAAAGCATATGACTGCGTTCATATTGTTTACGCACCTGATTCAATGCGTCTTCAGAACCTTTTTGCTCATACTTATTGATTACGATGAAATCTGCAAAATCAATCATATCGATTTTTTCAAGCTGTGATGGCGCGCCAAATTCTGCTGTCATGACATACATAGATAAGTCTGTCACATCAGTAATCGCAGCATCACCCTGCCCAATACCGCTCGTTTCAATAATAATGAAATCATATCCTGAAGCGCGAACAACATCAATGACGTCCTGGATTGCTTTGGATAGTTCACTTCTCGAGTCACGTGTTGCTAAAGATCGCATATAAACACGGTCGGTAAAAATTGCGTTCATCCGGATTCGATCACCGAGTAATGCGCCACCTGTTTTCTTTTTCGTCGGGTCAATCGAGATGATCGCAACTTTTTTGTCCGGAACTTCATTAATGAAGCGGCGGATGAGTTCATCGGTTAGTGAACTTTTCCCTGCGCCACCAGTGCCGGTAATACCAAGAACTGGAGCATTATTTGATTGGGATTGAAGCGACTTAAGTACTTGCTGCTTTTCTTCATGGTCCTTTTGATTACTTTCCATATAGGTGATAAACCGGGCAATTGCTTGACGTTCTCCAGTTAGCAGTTTATCTTTGTCTTTTTTCAGATCAATTGGTGGAAGGAAATCACATTCTTTAAGCATCTGGTTAATCATACCCTGCAGTCCATATTTACGACCATCCTCCGGGGAAAATATCCATGACACCCCATACTCATGCAATTCTTTAATTTCGCGTGGAATGATTGTACCGCCACCGCCACCATAAACTTTAATATGTGTGGCACCAAGTTCATTTAGTAAATCAATCATATATTTAAAATATTCAACATGGCCACCCTGATAGGATGACATGGCAATTCCTTGTGCATCTTCCTGAATGGCTGCGTAGACAACTTCTTCTACTGAACGATTATGCCCAAGATGAATAACCTCTGCTCCACTTGCTTGGAGAATTCTTCGCATTATATTAATTGATGCATCATGTCCGTCATATAAACTTGATGCTGTTACAAAACGGACCGGATTTGTCGGTTTATACAGTTCTGGTTGTTCCATCATCATCAAGCCTCCTTATCTTTTGCTATTGTTCTGTCGATTGCTAGTGATTCCATTAAATAATGGATTTGACGATCAATATACTCTTTCAGGGTGAATTGTTTTTGCAGGACCCACCGTCTGAATCCCCACATATGTCCTTGTATGAATATATTATTCGCCATTAATTCAGCGTCCTGCTTGGAAATTTCATGTGGCAGGCAAGTAACGATAACTTTCTCAAGCATGCCAACCATATCCCGCTCTTTTTGCAGTACATATTCTTTGGTGTCCTTCTTTAGCGATTTTACTTCCTGGTACATGATAACGACTTCTTCCTGCATTTCATCCATTAAGTAAAAATATGATTCAATGACTTTTTCTAGATTGGTAACAGATGGGTTCTCCAAATCAATTGCTGCTTCAAGACGTTCATGAACTTGCTCGTAAATGGCATCACATACAAGAAATAGCACATCTTCTTTCGTTCGAATGTACTCGTAAAGCGTACCAATACTGAACCCAGACTCTTTTGCTATTTCTCTTGTTGTTGTGCGATGGAACCCTTTTTCTTTAAATAAGGTTATTGCACCCTTAATCATTTGGTTTCGGCGTATTTCAACTAGTTCAGCATTTTTTACAGAAGAAAGGATTTGGTTTTGAGTCATTTAATGTCCCCCTTCCACTTTTCAAATAAGTCCTGCGCCAATTGGTATGGATCACTATTCGCCTCGATCGTTATGTCTGTCTCTTCGATATACTTTTTGACATCACGCCATATTTCTTCGCGGACTAACTCATATACTTCTAATTCCTGCTGCTGTTTTCGACGTTTTTTTCCTTCGTCAGTGTTGTATAAGTATTGATGATGCTGATCAATCTTTTCCCATAGTTTATCGATACCTTTATTTTCCGTTGTAATCGTCTTAACAATAGATGGTTCATGGTCGCCTTTGGTTGTCATCATCACAAGCTCTTTCAGGAGTGCTTTCAGTTTCCCTACTCCCTGGAGATCTGCTTTGTTAATGACAAATAAATCAGCAATCTCCATGATACCCGCTTTGAAAATTTGCAGGACATCACCGCTGTTAGGTGTTAAAACAAGTGCCGTTGTATCAACGAGTTTCATAATATCAAGCTCGGATTGACCAACACCAACCGTTTCCACCATTACAACATCAAATCCATAGGCATCACAAATTCGCACCGCATCCTTTGTTGCCCGTGCTAAGCCGCCAAGACTGCCACGTGTTGCCATACTGCGGATGTAGACACCGTCATCAGTAAAATGTTCATTCATCCGAACACGATCCCCAAGTAATGCACCACCACTAAATGGACTTGTAGGATCAACCGCTATAATTGCTACTGTTTTTCCTTCATTACGGATGTGGGTAATGAGGCGGTTCACCAGCGAACTCTTCCCAGCACCAGGTGACCCTGTAATACCAACGTAGCGAGCATGTTTTTTTATCGAAAACACATCGCTTAGCATGGCAAGTTTATCAGGATGGTCATTTTCAACCATGGTGATAGCTCGTGCCAAAGCGCGTATATCCTTTTCTTTCATCCGTTCTACAAGGTTGTGCATGTGGTGGCATCCTTTCAGCTTACTCGATATTGTGGTGTGCTGGCTCGAATTTCCGGTTTGCTCTCTCGATATTGCTGGGTGCTCGCTCGATATCGTGGTGCAGTTGCTTGAAATTGTGAACTTGAGCCAAATTATTGTTAACTTGAGCGGAATTTGTGACAACATGAGCGGAAATCATGTTATCTTGAGCCGATTTTGTGACAATTTGAGCCAATGTGGTGCAGTCGCTCGAAATCGTGGGGCGGTCGCTCGAATTTACGGTTTGACCGCTCAATATTGTGAACATCGGCGTTTTTCTTGTTATCTACGGCGAAGTCACTGTGAACATCGGCAAAAACGCCATATTGTTAGCTATTTCGTCAGCATGCGCCCAATAACCATACGCTGAACTTCATTTGTTCCTTCATAAATTTGCGTAATTTTCGCGTCACGCATATAGCGTTCGACTGGATAGTCTTTTGTGTAGCCATATCCGCCGAATACCTGGACAGCTTCGACCGTAATGCGCATTGCTGCATCTCCGGCAAAAAGCTTCGACATTGCAGAGGCTTTGCCATAGGGTTGACCCTCTGATTCCAGCCATGCAGCCTGATAGGTTAAGAGACGGGATGCTTCGATTTCTGTTGCCATGTCCGCTAGCTTAAATGATATACCTTGGTTCGCTGCAATTGGCTTGCCGAACTGTTCGCGTTCTTTTGCATAATCAACCGATGCATCCAATGCACCCTGGGCGATTCCCAATGCCTGTGCTGCGATTCCGTTACGACCACCATCAAGTGTAGTCATCGCAATTTTGAATCCATCTCCTTCAGCACCCAGCATATTTTCTTTCGGAATACGGCAGTTTTCAAAAATAAGCTCGGTAGTTGGTGATGAACGAATTCCCAGTTTCTTCTCTTTTTTACCAAATGTGAATCCTTCTGTTCCTTTTTCAACGATGAAAGCACTTATTCCTTTATGTTTAGCATCACTATCTGTTTTTGCAAAAACAATATAGAGATCTGCAACACCACCGTTGGTAATCCACACTTTGTTACCATTTAATACGTAATGGTCACCGTCTTCTTTTGCCACGGTTTTCATGGATACAACGTCACTGCCGGCACCAGGTTCAGATAATGCGTATGCTCCTAATGCCTCACCAGTTGCCAAACGATAGAGGAATGTTTTCTTTTGCTCTTCATTTCCGTATTTGAAAATTGGCCAGCTTGCCAGCGATAGATGTGCCGATAATGTAACACCTGTTGATGCACAAACACGTGATAGCTCTTCAACTGCTATTACATAACTCACGTAGTCAGCTCCGATTCCACCGTACTCTTCCGGCCATGGTATCCCTGTCAGGCCAAGTTCGGCCATTTTATCGAAAATATCACGGTCAAAGCGCTCTTCTTCATCACGCTCAGCCGCAGTCGGTTCCACATCTTTTTTTGCAAAATCTCGGACCATTTTACGTAGCATTTCTTGTTCGTCTGTTAGTTGAAAATTCATAATCTGTTGTCCTCCTTAGTCTTTTAAAAGGTTTTTAGCTATTACGATATGCTGAATTTCATTTGTTCCTTCATATATCTCGGTCACTTTGGCATCACGGAATAAGCGCTCTACCGGATAATCCTCGGTATACCCATATCCGCCGTACACCTGGACAGCTTCGATTGCAGCTTTACTTGCAGTTTTGGACGCATACATTTTTGCCATCGATGCTTCCTTGTTACACGGTAAGTTGCGTTCTACTAATGATGCAACGTTATAGACTAATAGTTTCGCAGCTTCGACTTCTGTTGCCATATCAGCTATTTTAAATGATATACCCTGATTTTGCGAGATTGGCTTGCCGAATTGTTCGCGTTCTTTTGCGTATGCGGTTGCATGCTCGACTGCAGCTTCACCAATTCCTAGTGCTTGTGCGGCTATCCCAATGCGTCCCACATTCAGGTTCGCCATAGCGATTCTAAAGCCGTCACCTTCATTGCCTAGAAGCTGTTCTTTTGGGACGACACAATTGTCAAAACTTAGTGGTACCGTACTTGAACCATGCAGCCCCATTTTCTTTTCAGCCTTACCAATCACAAATCCCGGTGTATTCTTTTCAATTATAAACGCACTGACACCTTTCGCGCCTGCTTCATCACTTGTACGGGCAAACGTAATAAATGTATCAGCCGCTCCGCCATTTGTAATAAACATCTTTGAGCCATTTAAAATATAGTTATCGCCATCTTTTTTTGCTCGTGTTTTCAGGTTTGCAACGTCAGATCCTGCACCTGGTTCGGTAACGGCAAAAGCACCAAGAAACTCGCCTGATGCCAATTTTGGCAAATAGTACTTTTTTTGTTTGTTATTTCCAAAATATAAAATTGGATTTGTACCGACAGATGTGTGTACAGATAAAATAACACCGATTGTTGCGCTGACCTTTGAAAGCTCATTAATGGCGATAATATAGGATGTATAATCCATCCCGGTACCACCGTACTCTTCCGGAATAGGAATCCCCATCAATCCAAGCTCACCCATTTTCTGGATGACTTCTTTTGGAAAGCGGTCTTCTTGTTCCATTCTCTCTATTTCCGGTTGTACTTCTTTTTGGGCAAAATCCTGAACCATTTTGCGCATCATTTCCTGTTCGTCGGAAAAATTGAGATTCATTCTAAATGCCCCCCTTCCTGTTTTTCTTGGTAGTTTTTAATACTGATAAAATCCTCTGCCTGATTTTTTACCTAACCAGCCGGCTTTTACATATTTTCTAAGTAATGGACATGGACGGTATTTGCTATCGCCAAACCCTTCATATAATACTTCCATAATATATAGACATGTATCAAGCCCGATAAAGTCTGCCAGTGTTAATGGCCCCATCGGATGATTCATACCGAGTTTCATAACTGTATCTATGTCCTCTACTGAAGCTACTCCTTCATGTAATGAAAAGATCGCCTCATTGATCATCGGCATAAGAATACGGTTTGCGGCAAAGCCTGGTGAGTCGTTTACTTCTACTGGGCTTTTTGATAGTTTGTTAGTCATATCCTCAACTACCTGATAGGTTTCGTCGCTTGTCTGTAATCCACGGATAATTTCAACGAGCTTCATCACCGGTACTGGGTTCATAAAATGCATCCCGATAACTTGTTCCGGGCGGTTTGTTGCTGCTGCAATTTCGGTAATTGGCAGTGATGACGTGTTTGTAGCTAGGATTGCATGCTTTGGTGCGATTTTATCTAAATCACTGAACACTTTTGTTTTTACATCCATGTTTTCAACAATTGCTTCGATAACGAAATCACGTGATTGTGCATCCTGCAAATCAGAGGATGGCGTTAATCTGTTTAATGTCTCCGTTTTATCTGATTCACTGATTCGTTCTTTGTCTACAGCACGTGTTAAAAGCTTTTCAATGTTTTTCATGCCTTTTTCAAGTGCTTCTTTGTTCATATCATTTAAAAGAACGTCAAATCCTGATTGTGCAAAGACTTGAGCAATTCCTGCGCCCATCTGTCCTGCACCGATTACCATAACTTTATTAATTGCCATGATGTAGGTTCCTCCTTGATTTATTAAATTGTTGTGAACTTGAGCCGAATATGTGTCCGTTTGAGCCAAACACCCTATTATTGCTTCGGTACTTCAATCAGCATTGCGTCACCTTGGCCGCCACCACTGCAAATTGCTGCAATTCCGATTCCGCCACCTTGACGTTTCAATTCATGAATTAATGTCAAAATAATGCGTGCACCACTTGCGCCGATTGGATGACCAAGTGCTACTGCTCCGCCATTTACATTCACTTTTTCCGGATCGATGCCAGCGATTTTACCACTCGCCAGTGACACAGCTGCGAAAGCTTCGTTAATTTCAAATAAGTCAATGTCATCTTTGGAATAGCCAGTTTTTTCTAACAGTTTGTTAATAACAAGTCCTGGCGTTTGCGGGAAATCTTTTGCTTCAACGGCAACTTCCGCGTGACCAAGCACAGTTGCCATCGGCGATTTCCCAAGCTGTTCAGCCTTTTCATCTGACATCACGACAAATGCGCATGCGCCATCATTAACACCAGGTGCGTTACCAGCAGTAATTGTTCCGTTTTTATCAAACGCTGGGCGTAAACTAGCTAATCGCTCCACACTTGTATCTTTACGTGGTGCTTCATCCGTATCTACAACTATTGGGTCACCTTTGCGCTGCGGCACTTCCACCGGTACGATTTCTTCTGAAAATTTACCATCCTCAATTGCTTTTACTGCACGTTGATGACTGCGGTATGACCACTCGTCTTGTGATTCTCTCGTCAAATTGTATTCGTCAGCTGTGCTGTTTCCGTAATTACCCATGTGCACACCTTCGAAAGAGCATGTTAGCCCATCATGGACCATCATATCTTTTACTTTCTTATCTCCCATTCGGTTACCCCAACGAGCATCTGGAAGGAAATATGGTGCGTTGCTCATGCTTTCCATTCCACCAGCAACAATTACATCTTCATCACCAAGTCGGATTAACTGGTCGGCAAGTGTTACACTGCGTAATCCAGATGCACAAACTTTGTTGATTGTTTCCGTTTTGACATTCCATGGAATTCCTGCTTCACGAGCTGCCTGACGTGAAGGGATTTGCCCTTGACCACCTTGCAAAACGCTTCCCATAATTACTTCATCGATTTCTTTTTCATCAAGGCCTGCACGGTTTAATGACTCGCGAATTGCCTTCCCACCAAGCTGTGATGCTGTGAAAGGCTTTAGTCCGCCTCCAAATTTACCAAATGGTGTTCTTGCTCCAGATACGATAACTGTTTTTCGCATACATTCAACATCCTTTCAAAAAGTAGAATTAAATTTTTAATATGATAGCGCTTACCATAATTCGATTGAACGCTCGCTCAATCTGTTTCCGAAAAAGTAGAGGGGCAGTTATACCCCTCTATTATTTAAGCAGTTAAGAAAGTATAAATACTTTCTTACTGCATAAGTGCAACTATGGCTTATCTATATTAAGTCTTGCACTCCAGAGTATAAGGGGTTCTAAGAAAGCAAAATACGCTTTCATAAGAATCCCTTTAACGAATGCCAAGTTGTCTAAGCTGTTTTTGCTTCATCTTCAATGAATACGGATAGTGCGAGAATTTCTGCTACATCCAATGTGCTGATATCTTCATCAACTTCTTTTGCTTTAGTACCATCACTTAACATCGTCAAACAGAATGGACAAGCACTGGAAATCATAGTTGATTGAGTTTCCATTGCCTGTTCTGTACGGGCAACATTAATGCGGTTACCTGTTGTTTCCTCCGTCCACATTAAGCCTCCACCTGCACCACAACACATGCCATTTTCTTTATTGCGCTGCATTTCTACCAATTCAAGACCTGGAATAGATTTCAAAATTTCACGTGGCGGGTCATAAACACCATTGTATCTTCCAAGGTAACATGAGTCATGGTATGTTAGCTTTTGATTGATTTCACGTTTTGGTTCAAGCTTACCATTCATCACCATGTCATAGAGCATTTGTGTGTGGTGATAAACTTCTGCCTCAAAACCGAAGTCAGGGTATTCATTTTTGAAAATATTATATGCGTGTGGATCTATTGTTACGATCTTGGTCACACCATTTTTCTCGAATTCTTTAATATTTTTCTCAGCAATTTCCTGGAATAGGAATTCATTTCCGATACGGCGTGCCGTGTCGCCTGAGTTTGTTTCTTTATTACCTAAAATTGCAAAGTTGATTCCAGCTTTATTCATTAACTTCGCAAACGCTAGTGCAATTTTTTGGCTTCGGTTATCAAATGAACCCATGGAACTTACCCAGAAAAGATATTCAAATTCTTTTTCTTCTTTTTTCAATTCTTTTACTGTAGGAATGTATGCTTCTTCATCAAGTTCACGCCATTTGATACGATCCTTCTTCGATAGTCCCCATGGATTACCTTGACGTTCTATGTTCATAACAGCACGTTGAGCATCCGGATCCATTTTACCTTCTGTCATAACTAGGTAACGACGCATATCGATAATTGTTCCAACATGCTCGTTATTTACTGGACAAGCGTCTTCACAGTTCCGGCATGTCGTACAGCCTGAAAGCTCTTCTGCAGTAATAACATCACCGATTAGGCTTGCACTTTCCATGCCTGCTGCTGCTTCATTTGCTCCAGCATTTGCAGCTTGGTTCCCATTGGTGTTTGAAAATGCATAAGATGGCACCCAAGGTGAATTACCTGTGACTGCTGCACCTCTTTCTGTTAGATGATCACGAACTTTAATCATAATATCCATCGGAGACAGCATTTTACCTGTTCCAGATGCCGGACACACATCGGTACAACGTCCGCATTCAACACATGCATAAAAGTCAATCATCTGGTGCTGTTCAAAATCTTCTACTTTCCCAACACCGAATGAAATTTCATCTTCGTTTTCTTCTTCATCTAGATCGAAGTCTATTTTTTTCAACTTCCCTGGAACACGCTTGCTTAAAAATACGTTAATTGGTGCTGCTATTAAGTGTGCGTGTTTTGACTGTGGTACATATACCAAGAATGTAAGAATCGTAATCGTATGAATCCACCAAAACACATAGAATAATACCATTGCAGCCGTTTGTGGTAACCAGCTAAATGCTCCTGCTATTAAACTAGCAATAGGCTCGGTCCATGTTAATCCTTCACCATGCCAGATTAAAGCCATTCCATTGCCTGCCAAAACAGATACCATTAACGTTCCAATAAAAATTAAAACAAGTCCTGCCTTAAAGCCGCGCTTAAGTCGAACGATTTTTTCTACGTAACGACGGTGAAACGCCCATACAACAGCAACCAGTATCATTAACGTTACAAGTTCCTGGAAAAAAGTAAATCCTGCATAGAAAGGCCCGAATGGTAAATGACTTCCTGGCGCCAATCCTCTGATAAACATATCAATCGCTCCAAATTGCACAAGGATGAAACCATAGAACATCATAACGTGAATCGTCCCGGATTTTTTATCCTTCAATAGTTTCGATTGACCAAAAACGATTTTTCCTATTCGACGGAACCGTTCTTTAAAATCACGATCAAACTCAGATTTTTTACCGAGTTTAATATACGATATACGTGTTGCTACAACTCTAGCGAATAAATACAAACCATAGATGACAATTGCTAGAAATGCTAGCAAATTAATCAATAAAAACGTGTCCATCATTCGCTCCTCCTTTTGTCTTAGTATAACGAAAAATGATAGCGATTGCATTAATTATAAAAAAATATAGATGCGTACCGCCACTATTTTTTAAGTTTAATATACTAATACTTTATATGTGAATGATCATTCAGTCAACTCATTTTTAGGGAGTTGTGACAATTGTCATAATTATAAACTGCTGTATATATAAAAATAATATTACAACTGATGCCACTTTGTTGGGTTCAGAAACGATTGTAGATATAGAAAGATGCACCCACCCCCTATGTCACGCAAATTCATTGCCAAGGAGCATTTTTTCAAGGGAAAAAGTTTCGTTTTTACCTACTTAGGATGTTAACGGACACCACGGCCTCTAACTGTGACAAAATGAGGTGATTTAAGGTGTAGGCGGACACCAGATCCCTTATTGAGGTATTCTACTGCCATTATTGGATGCTTTTCATTAAATAAGGCATCCTGTGTCCGAAAAGCTTATCAAATAGCGTGTTTTCATCGGAATAAGAGCTTCTGTGTCCGCTAAAATATGTTTCATAATTTCACCTAAGCTTATCTGTCCACTTGCAACAAATAATTTGTAAATACGTCTTAATTGGCGATTACTTATATAAATAATCAGCAATCCCATGTGTAGTAAATGGTCGAAAGCATCCGGCGCGCATATCGAACAACTTCTGCCTCGAGCCAAGATAATTCAGTGTGAACAATTCAATGTTGACTTATACGGGGAAGGAAGCCACTAGGCACTAGTACGTCTGGTACGCCGATCTTGGACGTGCTGATTCGGAAGTCCAGTTTCCTATACAACAAAAAACTTGCAGAGGCCTTAACCCCTGCAAGCAGCTTACATCTTTTCTGGTGCAGATACACCGAGTATTTGTAGTCCATTAGCGATTGTAATTCGTACTGCTTTCATTAATGCAATACGTGCTTTTGTCATTTCTGGTTCATCCTGATTCAATACCTTTTCTGCATTGTAAAAACTGTGCAGCAGTGTTGCCAAATCAAACACATATTGCGTCACTTTGTGAGGTGTATGTTTTTCAGCAGACTCTGCAATCGTTTTTGGGAACTCGCCAAGTTTTTTAAGTAAATCAATTTCTTTTTCAGCAGTTAACAGCTCTGCATTAAAGTTTTCATCACTTGCGAGTCCTTTTTCTTCTGCCTGCTTTAGCATTGTACAAATTCTTGCGTGTGCATACTGAACATAGTAGACAGGATTATCATTCGATTCGGAACGTGCAAGGTCCATATCAAAGTCAAGCTGTGAATCGTTTGAACGCATCACAAAGTAATAACGGACGGCATCAACACCAACCTCTTCCATTAATTCACGCAGCGCAACAGCTTTGCCTGTCCGCTTACTCATGCGAATCTTTTCGCCGCCTTCAAACAGGCTTACCATTTGGATGACTTTTACATCAAACTTTTCAACAGGATATCCAAGTGCTTCAATTGCTGAGCGCATCCGGGCGATATAGCCATGGTGATCAGATCCCCAGACATTGATAATTTGATCAAAGCCACGTTCGATCTTATTTTTGTGGTATGCAATATCAGGTGTCAGATACGTATAGCTGCCATCCTGTTTAATTAACACACGATCCTTATCATCACCAAAGTCCGTTGAACGGAACCATGTTGCTCCATCCTGCTCATAAACATAGCTCCCATCCTTTAACGTTTGGACTGCTTCCGTCACTTTGTTGTTATCATATAATGATTGCTCGGAAAACCAGTTGTCAAAATAGACGCCAAAATCGTTCAGATCTCTTTTCAGCTTATCAAGCTCATATGTTAATCCATACTCTTTAAAAAACTTCACTCGTTCTGTTTCATCTGCATCGGCCCATTTATCGCCATATTCAGTGGCTAATTGTTTGCCAATACCAACAAGATCTTTACCATGATAGCCGCCCTCAGGCATTTCTGCATCGTGACCTAGCGCCTGCAGATACCGCGCCTGAATGGATAATGCCATGTTATCAATCTGATTTCCAGCATCGTTAATGTAATACTCCCGTTCAACATTATAGCCTGCTGCATCCAGAACGTTGCAGAATACATCACCAAATGCTGCGCCACGAGCATGTCCAAGGTGCAAATCACCGGTTGGGTTTACGGAAACAAACTCAACCTGAACCTTTTTGCCCTGCCCTGCTTCTGTTTGCCCATATGTTTTGTCAGCTTTCAATATTGTTGGGACAAGTTCACCAAGATAATCATTCTTCATGAAAAAATTAATAAAACCTGGCCCAGCAATTTCCACTTTTTCAATTGTTGCTTTTGTTTGGTCAATATTTGCCACGATATCATCCGCTATCTGACGTGGTGCTTTTTTGGCAACCCGTGCCAGCTGCATCGCAATGTTTGTAGCAAAGTCACCATGCGCCTTGTCCTTTGGTTTTTCTAAAATAACTGATGGCAACTCATCTTCCGTAGCGAGGTTAGCATTTAGGACGGAAGCAGCGATTTCCCGCTTCAATACATCCTCTGTTTGCGCCAAAACGTTCATTGGGAGTCCTCCTCTTTAATTGATAGTATTATTTTTTGCTTACGTTCTTCCTGCCCATTTAGCTTCACAGTATAGTCGAGTTTTAACAAGCCATTTTGCTGATTGGCAAGCTCTTGGTATTGCATCGAATTTGTGAAAGTTTCCATATGTATATGACCATATTCATGCTGGAATACATTTTCCGATGTTTGCCTTAAACGGAATTGCTGATGCATTTTAACCGACCCTATTCGTTTAATACTAACCTTATCAGCATGAATAGTTATCAAATTGTTAATTAATGATCCATCGTCCGCTTTCTCTTTAAAGGTAAGTACATCTATATTATCTTTTTTATAAAAATTTCCATTTTCTTTAACAGTATTGTACTCTGTCTGCCCGTCATCGTTAATAACTGTCTGAAGTTCAATTGAAACCTCTTTTGGTTCTGAATTCATCGAATCGCTCCTGCTTTGTATAATTTCCTATTATAGCGATAATTGTATGCATTTATCAACATAAAGCAGTTAAATACCCATACATACAATATATCCCTCATGATTTTACGTTTAATTCTACTTAACTTTTCCCATAATGAAAGTAATGAAATCTTACTGGAGATAAAAGTGTATGAGAAAATTTTTCCGATTAAAGAAAAGCAGGTTAATTCTATTATTTCCTATAAGTATTTTTATACTTGGGATTGTTTGCCTTGCAGGGGTTTATTTGGTGAGCTTTTTGCTCGGTCCCCCAAAACTAACGACCGATCAAAATACAATTTATTATAGCATAAATGAAGAAGTGATTGGCGAAGAACGTGGTGCAGAAAATCGATATTGGGTTGATTTAGAAGAAATGTCACCCCATTTAATTGACGCAACCCTAGCGATTGAGGATCAGTATTTTTATAAGCATAATGGGTTTGATTTAAAACGAATTGCTGGTGCGGTACTATCTGACTTAAAGAGTTTTTCATTAAGAGAAGGTGCTAGTACACTGACGCAGCAATATGCCCGGAATTTATATTTAACACATGATAAAACGTGGTCTCGTAAACTGAAGGAAGCTTTTCATACAGTAAGGATTGAAATGTACTACTCCAAAAATGAAATTCTGGAGGGCTATTTAAATACGATTTACTATGGCCATGGTGCACATGGTATTGAAGCGGCTAGCAGGTATTTTTTTAACAAATCTTCTAGTGCGTTATCATTAGCTGAAGCATCAATGCTGGCAGCAATTCCAAAAGGTCCTACCTATTATTCACCGCTTAATGACCGGGATAATGCCGAAGAACGGCAAGAACGAATTTTAGGGCTAATGCAGCATGACGGAGACATTACAGAACAGGAGTATTTTTTAGCCAGCCGGGAAAGACTTGCATTCACAGAACAGGAAGAGCGTGAAAAGATTGCAGTAGCCCCTTATTTTCAAGACACTGTTTTAATAGAAGCCGCTGATATACTAAACGTAGAATCTGAATTAGTTCGGTCAGGCGGATATGAAATTCATACGACATTGGATGTCGACCTGCAGCAAGAACTGGAACGCAGCGCCAAAAATGTTATTCAGCCTGGTAGCGAAATAAATATCGGCGCAATGGCTATGGACCCAGCCACTGGCGGCATACGTGCTTTATTAGGTGGAAGAGATTATCAAAAAAGTGAGTTTAATCGCGCCATTAGTGCAAAGCGAATGCCAGGGTCAGCCTTTAAACCATTTTTATATTACGCCGCCTTAAACAATGGCTATACACCAAGTACAATGTTGATGAGTAAACCGACATCATTTGAACTCGAGGATGGAAAAGTATATCAGCCGAGTAACTATAACGGGTATTACGCGAATGAGGAAATATCATTAGCTCAGGCAATAGCTTTATCTGATAACGTTTATGCCGTTAGAACGAATCTGTTTCTTGGTGCTGACACACTAGTTGATACAGCTAGAAAAGTTGGTATTGACGGAGACTTACCTGCTGTACCGTCATTGGCTCTGGGAACGGCTGCAGTATCTGTAGAGGATATGGTAACTGGATATGGCACGATAGCTAATGGCGGCAATCAAATAGAAGGACATACCGTCACAAAAATCATTGATCGTCATGGACAAACGATATTCGAAAGAGACCAAGAAGAAGGTAAACAAGTGCTCGATCCTGAGTCCGCATTTATATTAACCCATTTAATGACTGGGATGTTTGATCGGTCATTGGATGGATATATGGCTGTGACAGGATCTTCAATTGCTAATCAATTGAGTCGTACTTATGCTGGAAAATCTGGGACAACGAACACAGACAGTTGGATGATGGGATACAGCCCCTCACTTGTTGCAGGAATATGGACAGGCTATGATAACAATGCCCTTATGAAAAAAACTGCAGAAGTCAGCTATGCCAAAGACGTCTGGGCAGGGTTTATGGAAGCGGCCCACAAAGATTTGCCATTACAAAGATTCACTGCGCCATCAGGTGTTGTAGGATTGCCAATTGATCCTGATTCAGGCGAACGGGCAACAGCATATTGTGACACAAGCCGTGTCATGTATTTTGAGAAGGGTACCGAACCAACAGAATATTGCTCAATCCACTTACCCGATGGCAAAACACAAGAAAATAAAAAACAAAAAGGAATGCTTCAAAAATGGTTTGATAAACTGTTCTAGAAGGGGTGCCTGTCACTTCCCGGTTTTTGTCAAACTTTGTCAAGCGCAGCCACACCATTAGAAAACTTGGCTTTTCGCCAAGTCTTAATGTAGATAAGCCTTAGTTGCACTTATGCAGTAAGAAAGAATTTATACTTTCTTATCTGCAAATAAAAGAAGCTGACTCCTGTAAGGTCCATCTTACGTTTGGAGTCAGCTTCTTTTTTGTCCTAGCAATACATGAGTTAGCCCATGTATATACATTTTACAAATTTATTGATTAAAGTACAAGTTGTAAATCAATTGTTCATAATACGGTCACAAAATGTTCATTATTTCGGAAGTACTTCTTTTAACTCATCTGTAGAATTATTCCACATATCTCCACCTTCAAAATCGGCAAGGAAATCCTTTAATAGCTTTTTCGAATGATCATCCATGTGTTCAAGCATAATCTTTCCCTTTAATGATTTTTCCATGTGAGTCACATGCTCAGGCATTGATTTATAAGCTCGTTTGATTGAACGGTCAACACGAACTTCACTTCCGCAAACACCGGAAAAATAGGCGCCATTTTTATTTTTTTCAACATTTACCCAAACAATCCAATATAATTTCCCATTTGGCACTTCATCTTTGTTAGGTAAAAATTTGACACGTCGTTCTATTTCACTTCGAGCGTGCATTGCTCCCATATCTACAAACGCACGATCTTCATTTGGGTCAATAATCACCGGGGACATATTTTCAAGACTGACAGTACCGGCACCATACCCTCCGTGACCGTCCGTTGAATCATCTTTAAGTATTGTAAATTGATTAGTCTTCTTTTTATTCTGATCTTCTGAACTCACTTTCGGAACCCTCCTACTTAGGTTTTAATTAATATTCTAGCATAACTGAAGCCCTCATTTCATCCATTGCAATTTAAAATTAAAAACCCACCAACATTATTGAGGTGGGTTAATTGATTTAATAAATTGGCTTGCTTCAGTTATTTCATCATTTGTATACTTTTGCTTCGGCTTGACGGTATGTATCTTTTCAACCATGTCCGCCTCCGTTAAATCATCAAAATAAAGCATTGTCGATACAAGTTCAAGAAAACGCGAACTCTTACCTTTCAATAATTGAACCTGCTTTGTCATATCAGGTATTTCCAATTTAAATTGATTTAAAAATTCCTGACCATCTGCGGTAATGCTGTAGTTATATTGAAAATAGTTACTCTTTTCCTCTTTTTCCTCAGCAATAAAGCCTAGATTACATAGTTCCTCTGTACGAAGCGATAGCTCTTCAGAGTAAGGACCATAGAAATGAAATTGATATTTTTCCTCAAAAGGCATATCACATTTTTGTAATATATAAATCATCTTCTGCAGCTTTTTCCGACCCGTAACTTCATTTGCCACAGAAAAAAATTGCATTAATTTCGCATGATTAGTTAACATTATTTCCCGCTCCTTCACCATATAATAATTCTAAAATTCTTCGTTTGGCTGGGCAATCTTCACTAAGTTCTTCCAACAAATCTTTAGGAAAATACAGCTTATGGTCCGTACGTTTTTTCCCTGAGATAGCTTCAACGATATCCGAATGACGGGAAAGCTCTTTCAGCTCATCGTTAGGCATCATCAAATGAATCGGAAGTCGTTCTTCCTCTTCACCAGGTCGATAAAAATCATATGGCAGATCAGATGACGAATCGACCACAAGGTAATATTCCGGATCAATTCCGGCCTCCTGAAACAACCGATAAAGCTCCATCCACTCATTCATTTGCTGGTTCGGATTAAATTCAATATATTTAAACAGGCGACGATTCATAAACCGTTCACACAAATCATGCAGAATCTCGTCATCTTCCTCCTGCCATAACTGAAAGTAGTAAGAGACAATGGATTCATCCAGTTTCAAATAATCAGCTAGATCAACCTTTTCCTTAAAAAATGAAATAAAATGCATTGGCTTCAGTTTAAAGGTATAATCTGTTTCAAATAAATATTTGGCACGATGGAGGATTTTTGACAGAATGACTTCTGCACTTCTCGTTACAGGATGAAAATATACCTGCCAGTACATTTGGTAGCGACTCATGATATAGTCTTCCACCGCGTGCATTCCACTTGATTTAATGACAACCTGATCATCAATCGGACGCATCACCCGTAAAATTCGTTCCATATCAAAATGTCCATAGCTGACACCAGTGAAATAAGCATCACGTTGCAGATAATCCATCCGATCAGCATCAATCTGGCTTGATATGAGACTGACAACTAATTTGTCCTCATATGTTTTATCAATCACGTCAGCAACCTTTTTAGAAAAACCAGGTGAAACGCGCTCTAAGATTGTATGTATATGTGTATCACCCATAATAATTTGTTGGGTAAAATGCTCATGATCCAGCTTAAATACTTTTTCAAACGAATGGGAAAATGGTCCATGACCCAGATCGTGCAGTAAAGCAGCACATAAGCACAGCAGACGCTCATCATCATTCCAATGCGGGCGGTTTTCGAAATTATAAAGAATCCGGCGGACAATTTCATAAACGCCTAATGAATGGTTGAAGCGGCTATGTTCTGCCCCATGAAACGTTAAATTAGTCGTTCCAAGCTGTTTAATCCGGCGTAAACGCTGAAATTCCGGTGCAGCAATCAAATCCCAGATAACACGATCTTTCACGTGAACATATCTATGGACGGGATCTTTAAATACTTTTTCTTCATTTAATTGTTCATCTTTGTACGCCATTTTTCCAACCCGTTTCTTTTCGACATTATTTACTTTATTATATAATGAATAACCTAAGGATAAAAGAGCCAATCTTTCTGAGCAAAAGGAGAAAACTATGAAAAACTGGAAGGAAATCGTCAGGCACAAGCAGTTTCGCTATCTCGATCATTCAAAAGAAAATTTTTTTAATAAAAAAGCCTATACAGCATTAACGTCGTTTGCAATTGATGATGTACTGGCGCTATCTGTTGGTGGAAAAAACACTGCACCGGCAATAAGGTTATGGGTCCACCCTGATACCGTTGTGTTAGGCATTCCTGATGCACGTTTACCTTATATTGAAGAAGGCGTAGAACTGCTAAACAAACAGGGATATCATGTTGTTGTCCGGAATTCCGGAGGGTTAGCGGTCGCATTAGACGCAGGTGTTTTAAATATTTCGCTGGTCCTGCCTGATGTGAAGCATATTTCTATTCATGATTGTTATGAGGCGATGGTGAGCTTTATCCAGTACATGCTGCGCGACCTGACAAATGAAATTGAGGCCTATGAAATTGTTGGCTCCTATTGTCCTGGTGACTATGATTTAAGTATCGGCGGCAGAAAATTTGCTGGGATTTCACAGCGTCGAGTAAAAGATGGAGCAGCCATTCAAATATACTTGGATGTGGAAGGAAAAGGTGTTGAGCGAGCATCATTGATTCGTGATTTTTATAGGGTGGGGCTTAAAGACGCTGAAACCAAGTTTTCGTTTCCAGATGTGGATCCATCAACAATGGCTTCGCTAACAGAACTTTTAGGGACAAAAATAACTGTTAATGGGATGAAGGATCGTGTTTTAGAATCCCTTCAGCACTTTAGTAACACGATTGTAACGGATGATTTTTCCGCTGATGAACTGGAGGCTTTTAAAACAAGATACGAACAAATGGTCAAGCGGAATGAGAAAATTGCTGGGATGCAGTGATTTATCGACCGCAATAACTGTATATCAACCCGATACATCGTTTATCAACCCGGGAATTCATTTATCAACCTGCAATCTCGTTTATCAACCTGATATGCGGTTTATCGACCGGGGATTTGATTTATCGACCGCAATAACTGTATATCAACCCGGTATTCCGTTTATCAACCTATATATCCATATATCAACCTGAAAACTCATCTATCAACCAACCAGCATACGGTATCAACTTAAAAAAGGCTTACAGCAGAACTTCAATTCGCTGTAAGCCTTTCTTTTTTGTATTATGCTTGTGCTGCTGTAATGATTGCCAGTTTATAGACATCGTCAGCACTGCACCCTCGCGATAAGTCATTCACAGGTTTGTTGAGCCCTTGCAGAACTGGACCTACTGCTTCAAACTCTCCTAATCGCTGGGCTATTTTATACCCGATGTTTCCCGCTTCAAGACTTGGAAAAATAAATACATTCGCATCACCTTTCAAGACGGAATCTGGAGCTTTTTTCGAGGCAACACTTGGAACAAATGCTGCGTCAAACTGAAACTCGCCATCAATTACGAGTGAAGGATTTTTTTCTTTTGCAAGATTTAATGCGTCAACAACTTTATCTGTTTCTTCAGACTGAGCCGAACCTTTTGTCGAAAAACTAAGCATTGCAATACGTGGGTCAACATTAAACAATTCGGCAGTAACAGCACTCTCTACTGCTATCTCCGCCAGATCCTGACTGTCAGGGTTAATGTTGATCGCACAATCAGCAAACACATATTTTTCATCGTTTCGAACCATGATAAATACGCCGGAGGTCTTTTTAATTCCATCTTTTGTTTTTATAATCTGTAATGCTGGTCTGACAGTATCCGCGGTTGAATGAGTCGCACCACTAACAAGTCCATCTGCCTGATTCATGTATACAAGCATCGTTCCAAAGTAGTTCGCATCAAGCAAGGTTTCTCGTGCTTGTTCAGCGGTAACTTTTCCTTTACGGCGTTCAACAAAGGTTTCCACCATTAAATCAAATTCAGCAAAGTCTTTTGGATCCATTAATTTGCATGTGGAAATATCGACACCAATTTCTTCTGCTTTCTGTTTCATCTTGCTCCTATTCCCTAATAAAATAGGTGTTAGAATACCAGCTGCACCAAGTTGGCTTGCTGCGGTAAGAATTCGTTCATCCATCCCTTCCGGAAAAACGATAGATTTATCAGTTGTTTTTATTTTATCACTTAATTGATCAAAAAGATTACTCATGATTGAGTACCTCCTATTATATTTTCTACTTAAAATGATAATTGATTATCGAGCCTATTAAAAGAAATCACCCTTCATTTTTGCAGTAATTTTGACGGACTGGTGACAAAACCTTATTCCATGATTATCGTTCCCTAATTATGATATAGTAAAAACATATGATGAATAATTTCAAATTGATGAAGGAGAGATATAGAATGGCAGCTGAAGCAGTTGAAACCTTGGATGGCTGGTATTGTTTGCATGATTTACGCACGATTGACTGGACATCCTGGAAATACGCATCCAGTGAAGAGCGCGAATCAGCAATCCATGAATTTAAAAATCTACTTACCAAATGGGAAGCTGTTGAAAATGAAGAAAATGGAAGTCATGTTTTATACAAAGTTGTTGGCCAAAAAGCTGATTTAATGTTTATGTTTTTGCGTCCAACTATGGATGAGTTGACTGATATTGAAACGGAATTTAACAAATCAAAATTTGCCGAATTTCTACTTCACGCCCATTCGTATGTATCTGTTGTTGAGCTTTCGAAATATGGCCCTCAGCATGCGGAGGATGATCCTAGAACACAGGAACGCCTGAAACCGATTCTGCCTAAATGGGAGCATATTAGTTTCTATCCGATGAACAAAAGTCGCGACGGTGAAGATAACTGGTATTCAGTCGACTTTAAAGAACGGGCAAAACTACTTTATGAACATAGTAAAACAGGCCGAAAATACGCAGGTAATATTAAGCAAATCATCACTGGTTCCTTCGGTTTTGATGACTGGGAATGGGGCGTAACCCTTTTTGCTCACGATCCTTTACAGCTGAAAAAAATCGTCTACGAAATGCGCTTTGATGAAGTAAGTGCACGCTTCGGTGAGTTTGGCGAATTTTTCGTTGGAAACCACTTGGCAAAAGATGATATTGACGCTTATTTACACGTATAACTAAATGAAAATTGTCTCGATAAATTCGAGGCAATTTTTTTGTTTAATTTGAAGGAGAAACTCCTACCAGATTTTGAGATTTTCAACCACAACTTACACATACACGTGTGTGGTTCATTCCTGCTATAAAAAATCCTCTAAGGACAGTCATCATTCCGCCCATACTTACATACACATATTTAGTAGACCTAACAGCACGAGTTACAAAAACGAGGTGTGTTTGGTGTGGCTGTTATTCGATACAATCAAAAAGAATTAAAATTATCGGCAAGGTTAATGCGTGCAAAAGCTGAAGAGGACGGTAAACTTGGCATGCTTATGGTGGGAAACACTGATTGTGAGTCAGGCCCGTCAGAAGGATATAAATTTAGTTAGAAAACTTGGCATTCGCTGATGGGATTCTTATGAAGGTGTATTTTGCTTTCTTAGAACTCCTTATACTCTGAAATGCATGCCTTAATATAGATAAGCTTTAGCTGCATCTTTACAGTATTTTCTTAACTGCCAAGAAGGGTTTTTAGCTGAAAAGGTACTATCCCGCATCAAACTCTTTGTGGTTTTTCAGGCTAGAGGGCGCATGTCAAACCCCATGGAACATAGGCAGGTACAAAGCAAATTGTTACTATGCACCAACAGCATTTGAATGTCCAAAAGCATACTAATAGGAGGTTTTTTTATGAGTGAAAACGAGAGAAATAAAAATCAAGGCTTTACAAATTCGTACCAGCAATATCCTTACTATTACTATCCACAATTTTCACCAGCGTATTATCCAGCTTATGACCCTAGGCAAATGCCTCAGAGTCCGCAAAATCAGCAGAACCAGCAGGCACAACAGCAACAACAAGCTGATGGCATGGGGCAACTTGGTACTGGGCAACTTCCAATGGAGCAATCTTACATTGAAAATATTCTTCGGCTGAATGAGGGAAAAGCTGCTACCGTGTATATGACATTTGAAAATAATAGTCAGTGGAATGCTAAAGTTTTTAGAGGAATTGTTGAAGCAGCTGGAAGAGATCATATCATTTTAAGTGATCCTCAATCAGGAAAAAGGTATTTACTGTTAATGATATACCTTGACTATGTAACTTTTGATGAGGAAATTAATTACTCCTACCCATATGGAAATGGAGAATCAGTATACCCATCACGATAAACAACTGTTGAACGTTAGAAAAACTTGGTATAAAACCAAGTTTTTCTATTATCAACAACTGGGGGAAGTTCAAATGAGACATCCTTACGAAAAATTCATTCGCCTTGAATTGATAACCCTTGTATTAGTTGTGATAATTGGGCTAATTTCTATTTTTCAAGGTATTCTCATCATTATGTTGTTTAGTTTATATTTATTAGCTATTAGTATTTTCTGTGAAGCAATTATTGCTATGAACACTCATAATACAGCAGAGGGTGCGAAACAATTTGTTAAAGCCACTATGCTTATGCTTGTCACAACCATCCTTCTTTTCCAACTATAGATATTTCATAACAGCATACCCAAGCAGCACCCAGCCAATTAGAAATGCGACGCCGCCAATTGGTGTAATCATTGCAAAAGTTTTAATACCGGTAGTTGAATAGATATATAGCGTGCCTGAGAATAATAGAATACCAACCAGGAACATCCAGCCTGCCCAGACCATGCCGCCGCTCTGTAATTTCGCTAGTAGTAGTCCAGTAATCAGTAGTGCCATTGTATGAAACATTTGATAGTTAACTGCTTTGTCCCACGTTTTTAAGGCTTTTTCGGACAACTTCCCCTCAAGCCCATGTGCTCCGAAAGCTCCCAGGGCAACTGCCAGGAATCCATTTATTGCTCCCAGAATTAAGAATAACTTCATAATTTATGCCCCTCTCTTTTTTCAGCAGTTAAGAAAGTATTAATACTTTCTTACTGCATAAGTGCAACTAAGGCTTAGCTAGGCGATAAGCCAAGCTTTCTAATGTTGTTAAAAGTCGAATATGGAACTGCCATTTGCATCGTCATCTTCTTCAATTTCACGACGTGTTGTGCTTTCTTTTCGACCATTATTGCTATGTCCGATCATCGCTTTCATTTCTTCCGTTGAAATCTCACTACTATTAGATTTTGGTTTCTCTTCCAATATTAGTTCACAAAGAAGCTGTACATTAGCAATATGTTTTTGCACCACAGCATTATCATCGCTTTTTTGCTGTGCCTGCGTTAATTCCTTCATCATTTTCTGAATGATTGTATCAGTTGCCACTGCCATGATGACCACTCCTTTTTTCAATCTGAACTCAATTTAGTATAACACTATCAGCAGAATTACAAAAAGCCTTGAAGGCTATCTTCAAGACTTTTTGTGCTTAATCCGTTATATCGTTAATTGACATTATGTAGGTGTAAGGGAATACAATTAAGCATTCACCTGCTGCTCCCTCGTATAGCGCTCATAAACCCATTGTAAAAACTCTACTTCGTTCTTATACAATCGCCTTCCAAGCTTTTCTTCTGTATCCTCCAGTAGCTGCAAAAAGCTTCTCATAACGCTATATCCCCCTATTGTGGTGCAACCGTATTCTTCCCCTTTTATAATTGTACCGTTTATTATATTGGTAATCAACAGAAAATTTGCTAAATTATTCAATTCACTGATAAAATATCCTTATATTTTACAGGTTCGGAATTTTAAATGGTAATTAATACCTATTATATAAAATTTTACACTAAATAAGGGAGATAAACAAGAACGAAAATAAACATCAACGAAGTGCCAATAGTACGCAAATGTCGATTGTTTTTCTGTATAAAGTCCATATGGTATTTCCCTAGAGTATTGAATAATCAGCAGAATTATCCAGAATACGCCAAACAGTTGCACTTATGCACTAAGAATGGATTTATACTTTCTTAACTGCCAAAAAAACAGGCCTCCATTAGAGACCTGCTTTCATTCTATTCTTCATCCAATTTTTCCTCTAAGACCGAGATGCGTGCGCGTAATTCATTGATCTCTTCTTTTGTAGCTAAGCCAAGCTCTTTTGCCATGTCTTGGGTTTGTTCAAATTGCTTGGTGCTCCACTCGTCTGTCTTCATTTCGCCCTTTTCAACAAAGTTACGCATTACCGTTCTTGCCTGTTCCTGGGATAACTCATTTTTATCAACAAGTTCCTGCAGTTTTCGGTCCAATTTCTCTTTACCACTTACTGCTGCTCCAAGGCCTAATAAGAATCCTTTTCTTAAAATATCACTCATTATCTACACCCCCCTAATGGCTTGGTTTTATAAAATTGATAGTGTTTTTTAAAACAACTAAAAGCGTTAATAAAAATACTTCTGTTACGGTGCCTCAAGTATTATCAGATTGTTAATATATACGAAAGCACCCATAACAATCATGACAAAAATAATTCTTTCAAGCAATAGATTAAAATGGTGTACCTGCTTTGTGTGTACTGCTGTTCTTTCTGCCATTACTTATTTCTTTCCCCACTTTCCAGCCAATCTAACATAGCTCGGGAAAATGAAAGAGTTAGCTTCAGGGTATATTTAAAAATCGAATGGTTAGATTTTTGCCCGTGATCTACCTTAATAAATATACGTATGTCTTCCTTCAATTGATACGTCATTTGGTAAAATAAAATTCTTTTCATCCATTGTTTCGATAATTGTATCATAATCACAGCTAATTTTTGCACCCTCCACCCATTCCATAACAAATACTCGATTCGTGCAAAGATATTCATAATATGATTGAATGTGAATTTGTTTGCTTGATTTCTTATTTTAAAGTATAAGCTATGTGCGTGTTCTTGTTCAAAACAGAGTTCTTTATCCATGACACATGTAATTCTATGTACAGTTCTGTCGATTTTTAAAATTTTCTGCGTCAAAAATAGTTCTTTATACCTGTTAAAATGAGAAAAAGGTCGTACAAATAGTTCTAAATAACCATTCGTAATATTTTGAAAATTAGTAAAAGCTTGTATATAATAGGAGTATGTAGTGAATTTCTACTATATAATTCTATGAATCTAGGGAGGTTTTTTATGAAGAAGTTAGTAGCATTTATTTCAGCAAGCGCATTGATTTTATCGTTGGCAGTTCCAGCAGCAGCTAACGATTCATCAGGTCAGGCAGATAAAGTAACCAATTGGGATAAAGAACGTTATGGTGATACAGTAGATATTACGTCTCACCTGAACAAGCTAACTGAGGATGAGGATTTCCAAAAAGAATCGGAACAGATCATTAAGGAATCAGCTAAAGATTTAAATGATGGTGAGGAAGATAGCAACTCATCTCAAAATGATGATGGGAATTCAACAACATCTGTTGGTAGTACCAAGTCCTTCCTTAACCGTGATCTTGCATTTAAACAATTCACTTTAAAGAGTGTTGGTGAAAATGTGGAAATCTGGGTTGCGAACGACCTAAGCTTTCCTGAAGGTGACCCCCGTGATCCACAAGTTGTCACACAAGAGCAAGCAGACAAGTTACGTGACGAATTTGATTCGAATATCTATCCGACCGTAACGGGTTTCTTTGGTACACCTGATTCACTCGATGGTAATGAAGCGGCTTTAGAAGACCTTGGCATAGTACCTGAGGGATATTACCAATCAGAGGATGGTAACGATAAAGTAATCATGCTGGTCGACAATATTACGGATGATAACTACTACGATCCAGATTATCCATTCTTTGTAGCAGGGTTTTTCTGGCAAACCTTGGAACAATATATGGATCGTAATATAATTACAATTGATGCTAATAATTGGGAAGAACGATTAGAAGGTACATTCTTCTCCACCACCATTCATGAAATGCAACACTTGATCCACGCAGACAATGACCCAACTGAAACATCATGGCTGAACGAGGGATTCTCAACATTTTCCGAATACCTAGGCGGTTATGGACATGATGCCGGATCAATAAACTTTCTACTAGACCATCCAGAGAATTCATTAACAAATTGGGATGACCATGTAAATGCTGAAACAGGTCCGGAAACGATTGCCGACTATGGCTTGGTTTACTTGTTCACCCTTTACAACTACGAACAATTTGGACAAGATTTCATTTTAGATGTTGCTAAAAGTCCATTGACCTCAATTGAAAGTTACAACCAAGCGTATCAGGACAACGGAATTGACGAAACATTTCAGAGTGTTTACGAAAAATTCGTTACTGCTGTTTTGATGGATGAACCTGATAATGTGAAAGGTGAAAAAGGTATTTACGGCTTCGACATAATTGACTTACGTGAACTTCCGGTAGATGACGAAGGAACTGAACGTGGTACAACCGTTAATTTTGAAAAAGCAAAGCAATATGAGAAAGATGGTGTTCCAGCATGGGGCGCTGACTATAAGGTATTAGATTTTGACAGTAAAATTAAAGATATCACTTTTAACGGCATTGACTTCCTACCAATGAAGTGGGAGACTGTCGCAGACCCTCTTGATTCAGCAAACGATGTGTTCTGGGGTAATGAGGGACATGAAGCTGATCACAATCTAATATTTGAAGCTGACTTATCCAATGTATCTGAAGCAACACTTAATTTTGATCACTACATGGATATTGAAGAACAGTGGGACTTTGGTGCTGTCCAAGTTTCGACTGACAATGGCCAGTCATGGACTAGTCTCGCCAATGAAAATACCCGCTCAGACATCGTTCCTGAAGGTTACCCAAAGATTAAGGAAAACCTGCCAGGATTCACCGGGCATTCTGAAGACTGGGGACAAGAAAGCTTTGACCTTTCCGAATATGCTGGTCAGCAGGTTCACATCTCCTTCCGCTATTTAACAGACTGGGGATACAATGACACTGGATGGTTTATTGACAATATCGCTATTCCGGAAATCGGTTTAAGTTATGATGGCTCTTCTACTGACGATTTCCTATCAAAAGGAGAGCTAGCAGAAGATTATGTTAACTACTCCGTTACATTTGTAAATAAAGACGAGCATGGAAAATACAAAGTAAAACATGTAGATCCTTTTAATGTTACGGATGAAGACGCATTACAATTAAGACAGTTGTTCAAAAAAGGAACCAACTACATGACAACCTGGTATTCAGCACCATCTGATCAAGTAGACCCAGTTCCTTTTGAATATGAGATTAAGTTAAAATCAAATAACGGGAAAAAATAACTAATACTAAAGGCTGGTCATCTATCTGGATGATCAGCCTTTTGTCATTGTCTAGGAAACTATAAAATTAAAGTGCTGTAGATAACTGGACTCCCGAATCAGCCATGTACAGGACGTACTAGTGCCGGTGACGCCACAGGACGGGCGTTCTCACCGGCCAGCGCCTAGCGCCTAGTGGACTTCCCTCCCCGTGTCCACGATAAGAAATAAAGGATGTTCGACTAAAACCACCACATCCTGTGGCAACGTCGAACTACCCCACGTCCTGTGGGGCAGCTTACGCTCTTCGTGTATCCTTTTCGCTTTCCAAGCATAAGATTCATCTTGACTTTCGCCATCATTGGCGATAAGTCAAGTTCATCTAATCTCGGGGAAAAGGAAGATCGACTAAGACCGCCGCTTTGCGCGGCAACGTCGACCTAGCCGCAGCGCTGAACAGGAGCTTACGTTTTTGTCATTCCTAGTCATATCTTTTCGTATACTTTATAATAGAAATATAAGATTTTTACTTAGGGGGGAAATCATGAAAAATAACTCGTATGAAATGAGCAACCATTTAAAATTTATTATCCCATCGCTTCTTGGAATATTCCTGTTTATGACTCCTGTTGGTACTGATGGTGGCATGACAATTCCGATTGCTGTTTTAGCCAATTGGATACAGGAATTACTTGTTAATCAGCTATCAGCGATCATGATGATAATTATTACGTTAACTGCAATCATGACCATTGTTGCTTGGTTGCTTGGTAAGGAAGCTTTTAGTAAGACACCATTTTTTCAACAGTTATTTCACGTAAGTATATTTTGGGTAATAACCCGTATTCTTGCAGCCATTTTTGCAATCATGGTTTATTTCCGAATAGGTCCTGAAGCAATACATGGACCAGCTACAGGGCAACTATTATTAGGTGACTTACTGCATGTACTTTTCGCTGTATTTTTATTTGCTGGCCTATTTCTGCCACTATTAATGAATTATGGTTTATTGGACTTATTTGGTACATTAATGACCAAGGTAATGCGCCCATTATTTAAACTTCCTGGACGTGGATCAATTGACTCTCTAGCATCGTGGATAGGTGATGGCACAATTGGTGTTCTGCTGACAAGTAAACAGTATGAAGGAGGCTACTATACAAAACGTGAGGCGGCTGTTATTGGCACCACATTTTCGGTTGTTTCGATTACATTTACTTTAGTCGTTATTAGTGAAGTAGACCTAATGCATATGTTTATTCCGTTTTATTTAACAGTAATTGCAGCAGGGTTTGTTGCAGCACTAATCATGCCACGAATTCCGCCGCTTTCCACAAAGGCAAATACGTATATTACAGAAGCTGAGGGCGGTATTGAAGAAGATATTCCCGAGGGTTATAATACACTGACATTTGGCTATAAAAAAGCATTGGACCGCAGTAAGAAAGAAACAAGTATCACTAAGTTCTTTAAAGAAGGCGGACAGAACATCCTCGATATGTGGATGGGGGTTGCACCTATCGTGATGGCTTTCGGCTTAATTGCCTTAATTATCGCTGAATATACTCCAGTATTTACCTGGCTTGGGCTTCCGTTCATTCCATTATTGGAATTAATGCAAGTTCCATATGCTCAAGCAGCGTCTGAAACCATTCTAATTGGCTTTGCCGATATGTTTCTTCCTGCCATTATTGGATCTTCCATTGAAGCGGAAATAACCAGATTTATTATTGCGGCCTTATCAGTTACACAGTTAATTTACATGTCAGAGGTTGGTGGGCTTTTACTTGGCTCCAAAGTGCCTGTCTCATTTAAAGACTTATTTATCATCTTTCTTTTGAGAACACTGATAACACTGCCGATCATCACCTTAATAGCGCATATGTTATTTTAAAGAAAGGCTTTTTTCTAAAAGTTAGTTGTTTTTGGAAGAAAAGATATAAGCTGTGACATTAGAAAACTTGGCTTATCGCCAAGCCTTTATATAGATAAGCCTTAGTTGCACTTATGCAGTAAGAAAGAACTTATATTTCTTAACTGCCAAGTAAACAACCCACCATTTCATAATGGTGGGTTGCTTTAATTATAAATTAATTAAAGGGGGTATTATAGTATACGTTTTAATGAAATTTTTGTTTCGTTATTTTTTTAATTTTTTTGGTATTGAGTGAAGTATTTTTCGGTACTTCCTGATTCACTACCTCTTCCTCTGATTCCTTTTCAACAAGATTCATATCGTAGCCAAATTCCTCTGCCTTTTGCCGCATGAATTCATAGAAGCTTTGACTCTTGTTCGGCCCAACATGATATACACCTGTAACATCATTTTGAACAAATTCAACAACCACATTTGCCAAGTCATCAACATATACAAACGTGCGAATTAAATCATCCCGAAAAGCAATTCGTTTATCTGACCGAAGATGATAAGATAATTTATCGGTTCGTTCGTCAAGTTTACCTATTTTATTCTCACCATAAATCGGACCAGCGCGCAATATAGTATAATTGGACAGTTCTTTCGTGATAAAGCGTTCTGCCTTTACTTTTGCATTAGCATAATTAGCCAGCAAATGGTCATCGGGCAATTTTGACATTGGATCATCTTCATTATATGGGCCTTTACCTTCTGCAAATACAAAATCTGATGAAATGTAAACTAATTTTGTTTGTGGTGTGAGATGCGTTATTAAGTGCATAAGCCCTTGATCTACCAGTTCATGTTCATTTGGCCCACTCATCACTGACCATACCACTACATCAGGTTGTGCTTTTTTAAAGAAATCAGAAAATGACTCTGGCTGATTAATATCCAGTTTATATAAATCATCAAACATGGTCGGTTCTCTTAGGAATGTGCCAACCACTTCGACATCACGAGTATCTTTTAGCAATTGATATATAGAAGCGCCTGTGTAGCCACTTGCTCCAAATACACATACTTTCATCTCTATTCACCTTCCCTTTCCCATATACTTTGTTTTAAGCATGATGGTGGTGATCTTTATTTTCCCGTCGACTAAACAGCCTTTTCAATTTTGAAATGTTTCCCTCAATAATTGGCTGACTTACTACTTGGATTGGTTTGCTAGATAAGACAAGAACAATTGTTGCCGAAATAGCAGCCAAACCTACTAAATCCAGTATGTTATTTATCTCAAATAATCCTGCTTGCCTGAAAAATTGAATAAAAAACCCGTGCAACAGATAGACATATAATGTTCTTGTGCCCAACTTTGTGAATTTATTGTGAGCTTTAGGAATCCATGCTAATACGCTGATTGCCATAATAGCTGACATAAGATATACGAGTAATCGTGCAAACAAGCCAAACTCTGGCTGACCTAAATCACTGTATGATTTGGAAGCAAGCAGCCACCCTGAATTAAAATCAGGCGCAATATATATAGCTACTGCTACTGTTGCCATAATTGCAATTGATGCTATCTTCGCACTCTTATGCTTTATCCACATTACATGATTCTGCGTTAGCCAGTAACCCAACAAGAAAAATGGGAAAAATACGAATGTGCGAGATAAACTAAATGTGTGTCCAATTTCTCCAAAATAGCCAACTGCTAAGCCAATACTTATAGCAGTGATTACGCTTAGTACTGCTGGAATCTTTTTAAACCAATACAGCAATATGTGCCAGCTGAATAAACTAAACAGGAACCATAATGACCAGTGCGGGTAGAACACACCCGTCTGCCAGCCTTCTTTGCCAATGAAAAAGTAATAAACTGTATATAGAACCTGAAAAATAACATATGGCACTAATAATTTTCTAGCTAAATTTAATATATATTTCTTGTTCCCTGATCCTTTTGCAAAAAAACCTGCCAGGAAAATAAATGCTGGCATATGAAAAGTGTAGATCCATAAATAAAATGAACTCATTTCCCGTGATCCATCCGTAAATGGCTGTATCATATGGCCAAATACGACGAGGAAAATTAAAAATACTTTTGCGTTATCAAAAAATGCATTTCGTTCCATGCTTCTCATCCCTTTTACGTTCATAATCATCCAACCCTATAAATCTTATACCCGATTCCAAACAGAAATACGATAGTATACCAGCGATTTATTGAGGTTGTTATTGAATTGTAAACGGAATGAAAAAATGAAATATAAGTGTTAGAAAACTTCGCATTGTTAACGGGACTCTTATGAAAGCGTATTTTGTCAGCTAAGACCCCTTATATTTTGGAGTAAAAGCCTTAATGGGGTGAGTGAAATAGTTGGACTACTTATGCAGTAAGAAAGTATCCATCATAACTGCTAAAAAGAAACATGCCCCTTCCTTATAGGATAGGTGACATGCTCATTTTATTTAGCCGTCTTTTTCTTTTGTGTTGACGTTTTAGTCTTTGGTTCTGGTTTCTTTTTCGACTTTTCTTTTGTCTTTTTTTGCTCATTTTCCTGAGTACGATCGAGTGAAGCCTGCAGTGCGTCCATTAAATTAGTTGCTTTCTCAGGCTTCGGCTTGTCTTTTGCAGTTGTAACTTCTTCCTGATTTTTCTTTTCCTCGATTAGATCTAATAAAGCGGAACGGTATTCATCTTTATATTTTTCTGGATCAAAGGTTGTCGTTAATTGATCAATTAGCATTTTGGCCGTATCCAGCTCTTTCTTTGGTGTATCGGCTTCTTCTGGAACATTTGGCACGTCCTGGACATTACGAACTTCATCTGGAAAATGTATTGTTTCCACTACAAGTGTGTTCTGATAAATACGGATAACCGCTAGTTGTTCTTTTGAGCGTATAATCATTTTAGCAATTCCGATTTTCCCTGTGTCCTCAAGTGCAGAACGCAGCAGACTGTATGCCTTGCCTCCACCTTCACTCGGTGATAGGAAATAACTTTTTTCAAAATAAATTGGGTCTATTTCTTCTAATTTTACAAAGTCAACAATTTCTACGGCCTTATCAGCCTGTTCCTTCTTTAAGTTTTCCAGCTCTTCATCATCCAGAACAACAAATTTGTTTTTGGCATATTCATACGCTTTTACAATTTCATCATTTTCAATCTCTCGGTCACATACTGGACATGTACGTTCATACTTTATCGGAGATTGACATTCTTTATGAAGCTGTCGTAATTTCACGTCTTTATTTTCGGTCGCAGCATGCATCTTTACAGGGATGTTCACAAGTCCGAAGCTGATGGTTCCCTTCCACATCGTGTGCATTATCATAACCTCCCTTTTTACCATAGTGTACCGCCATAGATTTTTTTTATCCTTTTGATATTTTTCTATTGTATGAGCAACATTAATATAAAGGAGTGTGTTAGCCGTGAATATAATGAAGCCAAATGCCAGTGAGCAAATTCCGACCGGGACTGAGTGGGTTTATGAAGTAAAGTATGATGGATTTCGCTGTGTTCTTCATTGGGAGAAAGAGACTATCCGTTTAATAAGCAGGAACGATACAGATCTTACTGCAAATTTTCCAGAGATCATTATGGCTTGCCTGGCCAAGCAATCGTCAATTGAGGATTCCCTTCCACTCCGAGTTGATGGTGAATTGGTTGTTTTGAATAATGAATACCAGGCCAATTTTTCCTGGATTCAAAAGCGTGGACGTCTTAAAAATAAAGAACCAATCGAAAATGCTGCTGCAACTCGTCCAGCAAGCTTTATGGCGTTTGATTTACTGGAATATGAGGGTGAATCACTAGTCAACGAAGAGTTTGCTGAACGTAAAAAAAAGCTTGCTGTCATTTTTGACAAGGGACAGTTTGAGAGCCTGTTACGTTATGTACCTTTTACAAATGATGCAGATGAATTGTGGGCGAAGGTATTTGACTATAAAAGTGAAGGCATAGTCGCTAAGCGTTTGAATAGCGTATACGGAGATAAAAAGAAGCATAACGATTGGTTTAAAATCAAAAACTGGCGCAAAATTAATGGGTTTTTAACTTTTTATAATACTAAAAATGACTATTTTACTGTTTGTGTTTTTGATCATGATGAAGTTCTTTCTATTGGCAAATGTAAGCATGGGCTGGATGACGAGGAATCTTATACTTTGAAAGATCTATTTCGCTCAAATGGGGCAAAAGAAGGTGATGGATTCAGACTGCCACCTGCAATATGTGCTGAGATTAATACGTTAGACTTATTTAAAAGTGAGTTACGAGAGCCCGAGTTTAATCAGATACTGCCAAGTATGGAAGCCACCGATTGCACATTAAATAAATTAAAGCTCGATATCACATTACCTCCTAATATAGTTGAACTTACAAATACAGATAAAATTTTCTGGCCACAGGCTGATATGACAAAAGGTGATTTACTTGTTTACATACGGGAAATTTCTCCTTACATGCTGCCTTTTCTCAAAGATCGACGTTTAACAGTTATTCGCTGTCCTGATGGAGTACATAAGGAATATTTTTTTCAAAAACATCTACCCGATTACGCACCATCCTTTATTAAAAGTGTCTTTATTGAGGATGAGGAGTTCTTTATTTGTGATTCATTGAATTCATTATTGTGGTTTGCTAATCATGGAGCAGTTGAATTTCATATTCCATTTCAATCGGCTGACAATGACACCCCAACGGAAATAGCTTTCGACTTGGATCCACCTGACAGAGAGGCATTTCCACTAGCTATTAAGGCTGCCAATATACTGAAACAATTGCTTGATAACCTTGAATTAGTTTCATTTGTTAAAACATCTGGCGGAAAAGGGCTGCAAATACACATTCCTATCCCGAACGAAAGCATGACGTATGATCAGACAGGGGTTTTCACCCAAGCAATCGCCTGGACAATTGAAAAGGAACACCCTGATTTATTTACTACTGAACGACTCAAGAAAAACAGAGGAGACCGCCTGTATATTGATTATTTACAGCATGGCAAAGACAAAACATTAATTGCCCCATATTCACCACGGAAAAGAGATGATGCAACAGTTTCAGCACCATTATTTTGGGAAGAAGTTAAGGAAGGACTCACGCCTGATTCGTATACAATTGCTAATGTTGTTGAACGTGTGAAGAGGGACGGATGCCCGTTCGATCGTTATTTTGAAGTGGGTAAAACGCAAGTAATGGATAAAATCTTGGGGCTTGTGGTGAGGTAATCTTGGTTGGAGTGTTTGATCGCTCGAGTTTGAGGTGCTGTCGCTCGAGTTTGGCGTGTTGTCGCTCGACTTTGGCGTGTTGTCGCTCGAGTTTGATGTGTTGTCGCTCGAGTTTGGCTCTGGTTCGCTCGAGTTTGACGTGGTGTCGCTCGACTTTGGTGTGATGTCGCTCGACTTTGGTGTGATGTCGCTCGAGTTTGGCGTGTTGTCGCTCGAGTTTGGCGTGGTTTCGCTCGACTTTGGTGTGATGTCGCTCGAGTTTGGCGTGGTTTCGCTCGAGTTTGGCTCTGGCTCGCTCGAGTTTGACGTGTTGTCGCTCGACTTTGACTCCAGCTCGCTCGAGTTAAGACCCTTTTGAAGCAATAAAAATAGTCGCCCCCAGTCTGGAACGACTATTTTTAAAATTATAGTGATGTTTCTTGTTCGATTGCTGTTTTATCGTTAAAGGTTTTCAGGTTTAATTTTTTCATTATACGTGATGTTAAGGTACCTGAAAGCATCGAATCATTTACATTCAATGCGGTACGACCCATGTCGATTAGTGCTTCAATTGAAATTAATAGTCCGGCTAATGCGACCGGCAGACCCATTGATGATAGTACTATTAATGCGGCGAATGTTGCGCCACCACCTACACCTGCTACTCCAAATGAACTAATACCTATGATTAGCACTAATTGCGTGATAAATCCTGGTGTAAACGGATCGATTCCAACTGATGGTGCAATCATAACAGCTAACATGGCTGGGTAGATTCCTGCACAACCATTTTGCCCAATCGTAGCACCAAAGGATGCAGACATATTGGCAATCCCAGAATCAACACCAAGTGAGTTTCGTTGCGCTTGAATATTTAGCGGAATTGTCCCAGCACTTGAGCGTGAAGTAAATGCAAAGCCAAGTACTGGCAACACTTTTCTCAAGTATGTCATTGGATTCAAACCGAATACGCCTACCATAACAAGATGGATGATAAACATGACGGCTAATGCAACATATGAAGCAATAACAAACTTACCTAGCTCCATAATCCCAGCGACATCTGTGTTTGCTACTGTATTTGCCATTAATGCGAGTATACCAAATGGTGTTAACCGTAAAACCAGCGTTACAATTCGCATAACCACTGCATATATCGAGTTCATTATTTTCGTAAACATTTCTGCTTGTTCCGGATTTTTTCTTCGTAAACCGAGAACGGCGATCCCGATTATTATCGAGAATATTACAACTGCAATTACAGATGTAGATCGTTGTTGCGTCATATCCAGGAATATGTTTGACGGGATAAAGCTTAGAATTTTTTCAGGTGTAGATAGATCCTCTATATCACCTAATCTTGATTCCAGCATAGTTCCTCGATCGTTTTCTGCTTGACCTGCCTCAATTTCACTAGCATTTAAGTCAAATATTGCGGCACTTCCTATCCCTACAAGTGCTGCTATCATTGCGGTTCCCACTAAGATACCAATAATCCAACCTGCCATTTTCCCAAGTTCTGAACCTTTTTCCAAATTAATTATCGATTGAATAATTGAGACCATAACCAGAGGTACGACAATCATCATTAATAAGCTAATATATCCCCTGCCTACAATGTTATACCACTCGGTTGTCTGTGATAACACTTCCGACCCTGCACCGTATACAGCCTGTAGAATGGCACCTAATACGATACCAAGTCCCAAACCTGTGAACACACGTTTACTAAATGAAAAATGTTTCTTTTGCATGTAAATAAGTAGTCCAATGATTGCTGCTAATGCCGCGATATTCACTAAAATATATGCTAAGTCCACGATAATTCCTCCTTTATCCTTTTTGTGTTTATTGTTCTTTATGCTTGTAGCATCATTATATGATGGCGCATAGAAAAACGATACACATTAATATATATTATTCCCATCAAAATAGTATGTTTTAATACTATACAATTGTACGGAATAAATTGTCAAGAGATGAATTACTAGTGTTATCGAAACAAAAAAATAACAAGGCCACAAAATGCGACCTTGCTACGTTATATCTGCTTGTAATTCTATTTCAACATTTCCTTTTAGTGCACGTGAAATCATACAGCTTGTTTCTGCTTTTTCAACCAGCTTATGCAGTTTCTTATAATCCGTTTCCGCTGCATTTTCCTGTAGTGCAACTGTTGGCTTGTGGATGATTTTTTTATAAGTAATGATGCCATTTGTCACGTCAACAATGCCTTCTGATTCAAGTCCCATTTCCTTTAATGGAAGTTTGGTACGCTCAATCATAGCCGCTAATGTAATCAGATAGCACGTTGCAGCTGCACCTAACAGCATCTCGTCGGGGTTCGTACCTATTCCAGGACCATCCATTTCGGGTGGAATTGATACTTTCGTTTGTAGGTTCCCGGCTTCAATAGATCCTGTACTATTCCGTCCACCAGGCCAGTCTGCTTTTAATTGAAAATGATGCTCAGCCATCAAATCACCTCAAGTTTAAAGAATATAACTTATACCAGTTCCAACTATAACACCAATAATTACGATTAGCCACGCAGGTGTTTTCCAGAAATGGAGCAGCCCAAATAGGATTGCGGCAAGTCCGAAGTCAGCTCCGTTATTGATCGAACTCGTAAAAACTGGATCATAGAGTGCTGCAAGTAAAATTCCAACCACACTTGCATTGACACCAGTTAGGATCCCTTGAAAACTTGAACGTTTACGTAATTCACTTAAAAAAGGAAGTGCACCAACAATTAATAGGAATGACGGCAAAAAGATAGCAACCGTTGCAACAATAGCACCGGCAACCCCACTAATCATCGTTCCTAAATAACTTGCGAATGTAAATAAAGGTCCTGGAACCGCTTGAGCCATACCGTACCCTGCCAAGAATTCACTACTTGATAATAGGCCATTCGGAACGACTTCCTGCTCCAGCAATGGTAGTACAACATGACCCCCACCAAAAACGATAGCTCCAACACGGAAGAATGTATCAAATATAGAAAGATATATGTTTGAAGCAGTTTGCGAAAGAATTGGTAAAAAGATTAATAATAAAACTAAAACCGATATCGAAATAATACCTTGTTGTTTTGTAATTGAAACGGGAAAAGGCTGCACCTTTGAATCAGCATGTTTCGAAAAAAGAAAATAACCTAAAATTGCCGCACCAATAATCACTGAGATTTGTACAATTGCTGACGGAAATAACAGCATAACCATTGCTGCAATTAATGCCACCGCTATTCTCGGTTGATCTGGTGTTAACTTTTTACCGAGACCAATCACAGCATGGGCGACAACTGCGACCGCTACAATTTTCAAACTCCCAATCCAAGCAGCACCTTCCAATGAAAAAGTCTGATATAATAGCGCAAACATTACAAGCACAATAACAGATGGTATTGTAAATCCCAGCCACGAGACTACACCACCTAAGAAACCGCCACGCAGCATGCCGATTGCAATCCCTACTTGACTACTTGCAGGGCCAGGAAGAAATTGACATAAAGCAATTATATCTGCATAGGTTTTGTCATCAATCCATTTTCGTTTATCTATGTATTCTTCTTTAAAATAACCTAGGTGTGCGACCGGGCCACCGAACGAAGTAAGTCCAAGCTTTAACGATGCACCTAAAATTTCAATCAGTGAGCGTTTTTTCTTCATATCTGCCCCTCCAGCATTTATTTTCCTTATAAAATAACACATTTACTGGGAATAAGCGATAAAATTTACATAAATTTAACTAAAAAACTTGTCGCCAGGTCACTAATAGCAAAAGCCTTAATTGCACTTATGTAATAAGAAAGTATCTCATACTGTCTTAAGATCCAAAAATCCCCACTAAACTAATAGTGAGGATTTTCGCTTACTGCCGGTCCAGTATTTCTTTTAGAACGCGTGCCTGATTATATTGTTCATCTTTTGCCGCAAATAATAATGTCAGATTTTTGTTATACTGTTTTGTTAGTTCTTTTAGTTTTTGGAGTTCTTCCTGCTGGTCACCGTTCTTGAGTTCTTCTTTATATTTCTTTTTGAATGCATCATATTTATCAGGGTCATGTCCAAACCATTTACGCAATTCATTCGATGGTCCAACTTCCTTCATCCAATGATCCAGATGAGCATCCTCTTTTGACATACCCCGTGGCCAGACGCGATCTACCAACACGCGTACACCATCATTTTTTTCAACTTTTTCATAAATTCGCTTCATTTGTACAGGCATTGAAATACTCCTTTATGAATTTACTCCTTTTCCTCTACCTCTTTCTTACCTGACATAAACCAGCCGCTAGCTGCAATAGCAACTAACACTGCGTAGAAAATCAGTTTCCATATTGTAGAATGCGGGAAGTCGTGTGGAATCCAAGCAATGTCAGGATGTGCAAATACAATTAATGCTAGTTTCACACCTACCCAACCGACAATTACAAATGCGGCTATTTCAAGGCCAGGCCGTTTATTCAGTAATTCAACAAATACATTTGCAGCGAATCGCATAATGATCAGACCAATCATACCACCGGCAAGCACTACTGCAAACTGTCCACCGTCAAGACTACCTACGTTTGTCCAACCTGTTGGTGGTAAAGCAACTGCAAGTGCTACCGCTGCCAGAATAGAATCTACCGCAAATGCCAGGTCGGCAAATTCTACCTTTACAACTGTCATCCAGAAGCCACTGCCTTCTTCTTTCGGTTTCTTTTCTTCCTTTTTAGACCATAGCTTGTCATATAAATGCTTGATGGAAATGAATAGCAGGTATGCTGCGCCTAAAGCTTGTACTTGCCATACATCAACTAGAAACGAGATAATAAATAATGAGCCAAATCGTAAAACAAATGCCCCTGCAAGTCCGTAAAATAATGCTTTTTTACGTTTTTTGGGTGGTAAATGTTTCACCATTATTGCTAACACTAATGCATTATCCGCAGCCAAGAGACCCTCAAGACCGATTAATATTACTAATACCCATAAATACTCGATTAATAGCTGTATATCCAATTAAATCTCTCCTCAAAAAAATGGTCCTCACCAACAGGTAAGAACCAATTACAAAAGACCCTTACCCTGTTAATGGTAAAGGTCTCGCTAACAACGCACGTTGCCAATTAAGCCGGAGATACTATCTCGAAATGACGGCTATAATTGTCCAGCTACTCCCCTTTAGGAATATTATGTTACTTAAATTAAACCTTTTCCTTCGCTAAATGTCAACTATTAGATTCGTTATCTACTTTACCATTACATATATCGTTTCTTATACAATACCCTTTTTGGCAAAAAGTATTCTTAAATCTGATCTATTACTTCATCCATATGTGTCTTCAATGCAGCCAGGCGACCATCGCTTTCCTGTTTACTAGAACCGCATACACCAAAGTAACATTTAATTTTCGGTTCAGTTCCAGATGGTCGTAAACAGACCCAGCTATCTTTTTCTAGCTTATATTTGACCACGTTTTCTTGTGGCAGATCAATTTGTTCAATCGATTGCTCACTTCCTAATATTGTCCGCTCGCCAGAATCATAGTCCTCGATTTGCTGGACTTGTAAACCTGCTATTTCAGTAAGCGGCTCTTTTCGAATGGTTTTCATAATAGCAGCGATTTTTTCGGAACCCTCTTTTCCTTTAAATGTTAAAGAAGACATCCCTTCCAAGTAATACCCGTGTCTTTCATAGAGTTCATCTAACGCAGCATGCAGCGTTTTCCCTTGTTTTTTCCAAAAATAAGCCATTTCACTTGCGTGTACCGCTGCCTGGACAGCGTCTTTATCGCGTGCAAAACTACTTATCAAATAGCCGTAACTCTCTTCATAACCGAATACAAATGTTTCACCTGTTGCATCGAATTGGCGAATTTTTTCACCGATAAATTTAAACCCGGTTAATGTATCAATTGTCTTCACGCCATAATAATCTGCAATTTTCCGACCTAGCTCTGATGTCACAATTGTTTTTATCATACGGCCATTTGCCAGTAATGCCTGTTCACTATGTGACAGAATATAGTCCAATAATAATGACCCCAACTGGTTTCCAGTGAGAACATTATATTCTCCGGCATCATTTCTGACAGCAACCCCTAATCGGTCTGCATCAGGATCTGTACCGATTAGAATATCCGCACCCGATTGTTTCCCAAGCTCAATAGCCATACTAAATGCCTGGTGTTCCTCCGGGTTAGGTGACTCAACGGTTGAGAATTCCGGATCTGGTTCAGCTTGTGCTTTCACAACTTCCACCTGATTAAAGTTTAATTGCTGCAGACCTTTCATCACTAAATCATAAGCTGTTCCATGTAAGGGAGTGAATACGATTTGCAACTCTTTATCCTGGTTACGCTCATCCGCATTTAAATTGGAAATTTGCTCTAAGCATTCCAAATAAGCATTATCAATTTCACTGCCAATCCATGAAAGTAACTCTCTTTCCTTTAGCTCACTCTCTTCCATGTACGGAATAGTCAATTCATCATCTGCTTTTTGTATTGCAGCAGTGATGTCACTTGCTTCCTCAGGAGTAATTTGACCCCCATCCTCATTGTAAACTTTAAACCCATTATATTCAGGCGGGTTGTGACTAGCGGTGATCATTACTCCAGCGACTGCTCCGAGGTAGCGCACAGCAAATGACAGAACTGGTGTCGGGTGCAATGTATTAAATACATGCGCCTTTATGCCAAAATCACCAAGCACTTTCGCTGTTTCCAGTGCAAATTCTTTAGACATATACCTGGAGTCATAGGAGACAACTACACCTCGGTCTCTAACGTTCACACAATTTACTTTTAAGTAATTAACAAGTCCATTCACGGCTTTTCGAACTGTATAAATATTCATGCGGTTGATGCCAGGACCCAGTAACCCGCGCATACCACCAGTACCAAAAGTTAATTCTTTATAAAACGCATCTTCTAGCGATTTATTATCTTTAATATCTTCCAGTTCTTTTTTTAATGATGGTTCAAGATGCTGAAACGTTCTCCATTTTTCATATGCTGTTTTCCAATTATCCATAAGGTGTAATCCCCCTCTTCTAACGAATACATTTGCTCAAATTCTAGCATACTTTGTGCCCATATTCTATTTCTCTATGAAAGTTTACGTTTATTCGGATCCGCTTCAGGTGAAAATAGTGAAGTAAGCTTCCTATTATTGCCATAAACAGTTAGAATAGAGAATAATGAAATTTAAAAAGAAAGTTGTGATTATGGTGCTCGACAAACGTTGGTTTCAAATATTAACTATGTTTATACTTATCTTTCTATTAATCTTACTTATTTCTGTCACCGATTTTATTTTCGATCCTATCTTTAAATATATGGGCGCCGTAGCTGTACCTATTGTAGGCGCTGGTATCCTCTTTTATTTAACAAAACCTGTAATGCATTTTTTAGAGAAATACAAAATTAATCGTGTGTTTTCCATAATCATTGTATTTCTGCTCTTAATTTTACTTGGATTTTTAATTTCTACTTATATTGTACCAATTGCCCAAAAACAATTCTCAAATCTGATTGATAATATACCTAAAATGGTTTCTGGCGCTGAGGATATCATAACATACTGGCAGGCCAACCAAAATCTGATACCTCCAGAAGTGAATAACACCATTAATGATTTTATGTCAAACTTACAATCACACATTGAGTCTGCGATGTCATTTATATTTGGTTTTGTCGGTCAGCTAATTGGATTTGTTTTTGCATTAGTGCTTGTACCGTTCTTCTTGTTTTTCATGTTAAAAGATGGCGAAAGATTCGCACCATTTATGACGCAAATCTTTGAAAAGAAGAAGGCTGAAAACATTCGTGCGTTAATGCACAAAATCGATGACGCATTAACTTCTTACATTCAAGGTCAGTTAATTGTCAGCTTTTGTATTGGTGTTTTGCTATTTATAGGTTATTTAATAATTAACCTGGAATATGCGTTAACCTTGGCGTTATTTGGTATGATTATGTGCGTTATTCCATTTCTCGGACCATTTCTTGCTGTTATCCCGGCTATTATCGTTGGCTTTTTTCAGGACCCAATGGTGGCAGTATGGGTAGCAGTTGTAATGATTATTGCACAACAAATCGAAGGTAACTTTGTGTCACCAAATGTGATGGGACGTGCACTAAAACTGCATCCATTAACTGTTATCACCTTAATCCTAGCTGCTGGAAGCATTGCAGGTTTTCTGGGAATCCTTTTTGCAGTACCGTTCTATGCAGTAGTAAAAACCATCATTGTTCACTTTTATAAAACATATCAGGATTCAAAAGTTAATCAGGATGATGCATTAATTTAATTAGGATTGTTTATGTAAAAAGTAGCATGGAATAAACCCCTTGCTACTTTTTTTAGGCGGAGGATTACATGGAGACTCCTGCGGGAGGAAAGGCATCGGCGAGACCCGCAGTGCGCAGCACGAGGAGGCTCGCCAGCAGCCCGCAGAAAGCGAAATCTATTTCCGCGGGCGGTGTCAGAGCCTAGTGTTAAAATTATATACAATTGAGGAGCCTACTTCATAATAGCCTATCTTTTTATAAATACGGTTAGAAGTTGAATTGGCTAAATCCGTGTATAAACTGCAAAACTGAAAGCCATCTTCTAGCAGTTTTTCTGTTAATTTCGCTACAGCGGCAGTTGCATATCCATTTCTTTTCCATTCATCTGGGGTAAAGACTGCATTCAGTGTTGCACCATTCTTCGTTTTTCTTGACCGATTAACCATGGAAACAGGAATACCCTCTACCACCCAGAAATAAAGCGTCCGATTGTATATAAACGATTGAGCCATTTGATCAGCATCATCCTCAGAGATATTTTCACTTGCTGCTACACCAAATTGGATTAGCCAATTTTTAACGAGAGGACGGTCTTGGGGTTTAGCTTCACGCAACTGCCCTTCTATCTCTGGAAATGTATTCACTTGATCAAGCTGATATATTAATTGCCTCATTTTGATAGTTGCCTGTGTTTGCGTCAGGCTTTCCCATTCATTCCTAAAAGTTCCCGCTTCCTTAGTCGGACCCAATACTCCAGGAACACTTACTCTACTCTCACAAAGAAATGCTGCGACCTTACGAATAACATTATTATGTACATAGTCAATGTCAGCAAGTATCCAGTTATTCGTTGAAGTCTGCATAAATGCATATATTGGTTCGCCATCTACTTCGACTAAGCCTAAATGAAATCCTTTTTTATAGGAATCGCTATCATTGGTAAGCCGGTCCAGAATCCCGAGCATTAGATTATTTGATGCTTCTCTTTCCAGCAGCAGCGACTCAACATTATCTTTATAATTTTCAAGAGATGGTTCAAACTTCACATCCATATTAAGAGCCTCCTTTGATATAAATAATACTAATTTAATTTCTTGTTTTGTAAAGACCATTTCAGCTAAACTGATAATGGGGAGTGATATTCATGACTAAAAAAGAAATTGAAGCGGAAATCGCAGAATTGAAGTCAGACTATATCCGTATTCAAGGGGATCTTGAAAAAGCAACATCTTTCGGAGTAAATACTTCGAAGGGTGAAAAGCAACTGATTCAAATAGAGAAACAATTAGCTGAGTTTAATCGTAAGTTGGAAGAAATAAATTAAGCAAACAGGGCTGTCTACTGACAGCCCTGTTTTTTAGTTAATATTATTCGACATAAAACGGGAAGTGACAGGCACCACCACTACTACTTTCCGTTTCCGTCGCGTTGATTTTCGAGTCGTTCGCGTATTTTTTTGATTTCTTTTACTGGTGGGGTCAGACTGACTACTATATCTCCGTTTTCTGGTGTCACTCTCATTTCTTCTGAGTAAAACTTAATTTGACCAGATGGCTTAATGATATACAGGAGAATTGTCTCATCTTCTTTTTCCTCTAAATATTGTTTATATTTATATTGATCGGTAATTGCGGTCTGCCGAAATTTATAATGGCTTGAGATTTTATTCGTTAATTCCTCTTTTGATACATCCTCTTTAAACAGTATTCTTCCACCCACCTTATCAACAGTGCTGTTCACATCGCTATCAACCAGATTATAAGGACTGATTTTAAATACATTCGTGCGACCATATTCTGGTATAAACGTTGTACAAACAAGTGCATTATACGAGTGGAAATCAGTTGCTGCAATTAAGTAATCATAAGGGATTGTATCTAAATGATATTCCGTTTGCTCTGACAGCATTTCTCCATGATAAAATGCTATTCCCGCTTCACGGGCCAATCTTAACCGTTCCCATGATGAATCCACAATAAGGACTGGTGCTTTCTGTTCTTTAAGTGATTTAGCGAGATTTATCGTAAACTTATTACTACCCACAATTAACGTACCAGGCCTTCCCTCCATTGAAAGATGGAGCTTTCTGGCCGTCCAACGTATTGTGAACCCATGTGCTACAACGGTGAAAAATACTAATGCAAATGTGAGTGTCGTAATAAGGGACGCATCCTCATATCCTGCTCCACCCAAAATAGAAGCAAAATAACTAGAAACTGTCAGTGCAACAATTCCTCTTGGAGCAATCCAGCCGAGCAGTAATTTTTCATTTAATGATAAATCTGTGCCAATTGTTGATAGGAAAATTGATATTGGACGAACTACGAACATCATTAATATCACATATCCGATAATGTGTGGATCGAATACTTTCAGTAACGTTTCTACTTGTAATGAAGCGGTAAGCATAATAAAAATTGCGGAAATTAATAATATCGAAATGTTTTCCTTAAAGTGACGCATGTCTGCGACTGAACTTATTCCAATATTCGCCAGGGTCATACCCATAGCTGTTACAGCGAGTAATCCTGTCTCATGCATAACCTCATCAGCTAATGTAAAACTAAATATAACAACGATAAACACAGCCGGTGATTTTAAAAACTCCGGAATATTTCCCGTTTCGAACATCCAACCCATTCCACGGCCACATGCCCAACCTAATATTGCAGCAAATACAGATGCTGCGAAGAATAATAGCAGCGCTGAACCATCAGGATTAGTCGAAGTCAGAAAGGCAATAATTTCAAAGGCAAACACTGCGAGCAGTGCACCAATTGGATCAACAATAATGCCTTCCCATTTCAGGATTTTTGCAGGCCTTGGCTTCAGTTTTGACTGGCGCAGCAATGGCATAATAACAGTCGGACCTGTCACAATGAACAAACCGCCAATAACAAATGCAACAGCCCACGACAAGCCGGCAATATAATGAGCAGTCAACGACCCAAGAATCCAAGCAATAAATGCTCCGGCAGTTGAAATTCGAAATACCGGTCGTCCCAGTCCTCGAATTTCCTTGAAGCTCAAGTTCAAACTTCCCTCGAACAGGATAATTGCTACAGCTACAGAAATAATTGGTTTATATAAATCTCCAAAGTCTTGTTCAGGATTCATGAATCCAAATACTGGACCTACCAATAAGCCAGTAATGGACATTACTACAATTGCTGGCATTCGATAGCGCCATGCAACCCATTGAGACCCAATCCCTAAAAGACCTATAAGCATTATTTCAGAAAGTATAGATGCAACCATATCAGACCCCCTAACTTAGATTTTGCTTATGAAAGCTTACTTTGCTTTCGTAGAACCCCTTATACTTTGGAGTGCAAGCCTTAATATAGTTAAGCTTTAGTTGCACTTATGCAGTAAGAAAGTATTTATACTTTCTTAACTGCTAACAAAGTCAATAATAAGTTATTCTAAATGGGTAACGATTGAATGTAAACAATTTTAATTCGAGAGCTTGCGATATTACAATTCTCAACTTATACAAATTAGGTTTCACAGAAATGTAAGAACTCACTCATATAAAACATTGACAGTGGTTATCTACCTTGTTAGAATTATTTTGCTTTAAACTATTTTTCGAATTTTTCACCACAATATTTTTTTGATTATTACGTAATTTAATAGTTTTTTTGCATCCATTACCAACAAGATCATAGCAGAAAGGAACGAAAAATATGAATAAAGACACTTTTATCATAGGATTTATGTTATTTGCATTATTTTTTGGAGCTGGAAATCTAATATACCCACCAACACTAGGGATTGAATCTGGTACATCCTATTGGGCGGCCATTGCCGGATTTGTTATAACTGGAGTTGGCTTACCGATACTTGCTGTAACCGCTATTTCGTTTGTAAATAATGATGCAAGAGAACTAGCTGATCGCGTCCACCCTATGTTTGGACTTATTTTCATATCTGTTGTTTATTTAGCAATTGGACCATTCTTCGGAATTCCACGTGCTTCAACCGTAGCATATGAAATGAGTGTCGAACCCTTCACTAACGCTTCAACGCTGTCTTTATTTCTATTTACTACTATTTTCTTTGTATTAGTATATATTGTTAGCCGGAATCCATCCAAAATGGTTGACCGAATTGGACAGTATTTAACACCTATTTTATTAATTGCTATTATAGCTTTATGTGTCGGCGGGTTCTTATTATTAGACAGCACATTTGCTGGACCTACAGAAAAATATGCAGCATCACCCTTCTTTGCCGGCTTTGTTGAAGGTTATCTGACGATGGATGCAATTGGTGCCTTAGCATTTGGTATTATCGTTGTTAATGCATTCAAGGAGCGCGGTATTTCATCACAGAAAGAACTTGTGAAATCTACGTTAAAAGCAGGAATTGTCACTGGAATTGGACTTGTAACCGTATATGGTTCTATTGGCTGGATTGGTGCCAAGATGGCAGCTGATGGAAACTATACTAACGGCGGTGATATTTTATCAAGTGCAGCGAATGTTATGTTTGGCAGCTTTGGTGCTTTACTGCTTGGAATTATCGTATCCTTAGCATGTTTCACTACATCGGTGGGGCTTGTTGTCGCATGTGGTCAATTTTTCACAAAAATAACTCGCTTTTCCTACAATTGGATCATTCTGCTCGTAACGGTAGTCAGTTTCTTGACCGCGAACCAGGGATTGAACACTATCATCAGTATCTCTGTTCCAGTACTTGTGTTTATTTATCCAATTGCTATCGTTCTTATTTTACTCACCTATACACAAAAATTATTTAATCAATCTAAAGCGGTATATCGTGGATCGATCCTATTAACAGGGATTATCTCATTGTACGATGGCCTGGCTGCGTTTGGAGTAAAAATGCCAGCTATTACAACTGCTATGGAATTTCTTCCATTTTTCGAACTTGGACTAGGATGGCTCGTTCCAGCAATAATCGGTGGGATAATCGGATACCTTTTCAAAGGCACCCTAGCACCCTCCTACTCAAGCTAAGAGCTAACAAAATGTTAGCTCTTTTTTGGTGCCTTTTTTTTGGTGCCTGTCACTTCCCGTTTTTTGTCAATCTTTGTCGGTTTGTTAGCTCTTTTTTACAACGAAAAATATGTTAATATAAATTAAGCAAAGGGGAATAAACATGATGATTGAAGAAGAAAAAGTCCTGCAAACATATTTTGGCTATGAAACATTCCGGCCTGGACAAAAACAAACAATTGATAAGATTACTTCAAAACAAAATACATTAGCTGTTATGCCAACTGGTGGTGGTAAGTCGTTATGCTACCAGATTCCTGGTCTAACACTGGATGGAACAGCTATTATTATTTCACCACTAATTTCACTCATGAAGGATCAGGTGGATGCACTTCAGTCACTGGGAATTGCTGCAACTTACATAAATAGTTCACTTTCTGCGAGTGAACAACAGACTCGTCTGAAAGATACCGAAGCAGGTCGTTATAAATTCGTTTATGTTGCACCAGAGCGCTTCGAATCTTCTTTTTTCGTATCTGTTATAAAACGAATTGAGTTAGCGTTAATTGCTTTTGATGAGGCACATTGTATTTCGCAATGGGGACATGACTTCAGACCAAGTTATCGCTCGATCGTTTCCAATTTAAAACGATTATCTAATATACCGGTAATGATTGGTTTAACCGCAACTGCGACTGAAGAGGTTATTTCAGATATTCAGTCGTTATTAAATATAGAAAGTGAACATGTTGTTAACACGGGGTTTGAACGGGAAAATTTGTCGTTCCATATCGTTAAAGGTAAAGATAAACCGACTTATATTCGATCTTTTTTGGACGAACATCAAAATGAATCTGGAATCATTTATGCAGCTACACGAAAACAGACAGATGCATTATATGATCAATTAACCAAAAGAGGTATTTCAGTGGCTAAATATCATGCTGGATTATCTGAAACCGAGCGCAAAGAGGCACAAGCCGCATTTATCCATGATGAAAAAACAATCATGATTGCCACAAATGCGTTTGGGATGGGTATCGACAAATCCAATGTGCGCTTTGTAATCCATTACGCGATGCCGATGACAATAGAATCGTACTACCAGGAAGCAGGAAGAGCTGGTCGTGACGGAGAGCATAGTGATTGTATTCTGCTATTCTCTCCGCAAGATATTCAGCTGCAAAAATTCCTCATCGAACAATCACTCATGGATGATGATGCAAAACAGAGTGAATACCGCAAGCTACAGGCAATGATTAACTATTGCCATACACATAGCTGTTTAACATCTTTTATTCTTGATTATTTTAATGACAATCCCTCGAACCAAACTTGTGGTCGCTGCAGTAATTGTCTTCACCGACAGGAACGGACTGATATAACGGAAGAAGCACAAATGATTCTGTCCTGTGTAAAGCGAATGGGTGAACGTTTTGGCGTCGGAATGACTGCCAAAGTTTTAAAAGGATCGAAGGATAAAAAAATAAATGACTTTCAGTTGAATAAGATTTCCACCTATGGAATATTATCTGCCTACACAGAAAAAGAATTAACCGAATGGATTCATTTTTTAATTGCTGAACAATTACTCGCAACCGAAGAAGGTAAATTCCCAACAATAAAATTAAATCAGAACTCGGTTGATGTCTTAAAAGGAAGTCGAACTGTATGGATGTACACAGCGCCGATTCCAGCTGGTGAAGAAGCAGATTATCAGGAAGAATTGTTTACTTTGCTGCGAGAATTACGTAAAAAAATGGCTGACGAGAGAGGCGTTCCACCGTACGTACTGTTTTCAGATGCAACATTAAAAGAACTAAGCCGTTATTTTCCGGAAACAAAGGAAGATATGCTTTCCATTAAAGGTGTCGGTGAAAAGAAATATGACCAATTTGGTGCTGACTTTCTTGCTGTTGTTCAGGAATGGCGCCATGACAATCCAAACGTGACAAAAGCTGTGCCAATATCCGGGGGCGGGTCTACTGCTCCCAAAAAGACTAAACAGGCTGATGACCGTCCAAGTCACATTATTAGTTATACCATGTTTCAAGCTGGTAAACTGATAAAGGATATCGCTGTTATCCGGGAATTATCCAAGCAAACGATTGAAGGCCACGTTTTTAAAGCATTTAAAGATGGATATCCAATCGCATGGGAAATATTTTTTAACAGTGATGAAGAAGAAACAGTCATGCAGGCCCATAATGAAATGGATGAGCCCAAACTGAAGACCCTAAAAGAATCGTTGCCAGAAGGATATGATTATACGAAAATTAAGGCAGTACTAGTGAAAAATAACCTTGCTTGAGTAGCGCTGTCTCCCGACTATGATTCACTACTACAATCGAATCTAAAGTACAAAAAGTGGCATATAAATTTTATATTTTACATGCCACTTTTAATGCTCGGGAAACGATTGTGTTGATAGAAACTGCTACGTAATGTAAAAAAATACTTGAGTGCGGGGACACCACTCCGGAAATACACTCCGCTTTCCAAGGCAACGCTTCAGCTTCCTCGGAAGGAGTCTCCGTGAATTTCCTGCGTTGGATTGTGCTCACTTTGTCCTAAATATTAACAAATGTTGTATTATGATGATTAAAAACAGGATTTTAAACTTTAAAACCAGCAGTTGGAATATGCGAGACTCCTGTGAGACAGCGAGCTTTTTTGCGATCGAGGCAGACTAAACACGCCACTTCCTGTGGCAACGTCTGCAATAGCACGTCCTACGCGTCGGATGCTCGTGGTGAGCTCACGGCTAAGAAAAAACTGCGAAAGCTTAAGCTTGGGCAGATGTCTCCTTTGTACCCGGAGCGGTGAAAGCCAGTATATTCCAGCTGCGAGGGTCAGGGAGCCAAACTAAATACTACGAATCGATTACTCTTAATCTGTATCGCATTTAAGATTTTTGTCAATAAAAAGAAGAGAAATTGGCACAACAGCCAACTCCTCCATTATTACTAGTCACCTTTAATATTCAATGCCCATGTTCCGTTGCGGAATACAGGTTCTGTTGTGCCATCTTCCAACACGCCATCAATATCAAGCTCTTCTGAACCAATCATGAAATCAACGTGTGTTAAACTATCATTTACACCATGTTTATCAAGCTGCTCGTCGTTCATTTCAGCTCCACCCTTAAGATTTGTAGGGTATGCTTTTCCTAAAGCGATGTGACAAGATGCATTCTCATCAAACAGCGTGTTGTAAAAGATCAGGCCTGATTGTGAAACTGGTGACTCATGTGGCACAAGTGCAACTTCACCCAATCGACGCGCACCCTCATCTGTATCCAACAAATGTTTAAGTGTGTCTTCACCTTGTTCTGCTTTGTAATCAACAACTTTTCCGTCTTTAAACGTCAGACTGAAATTATCAATCAAGCTTCCACCATGATTCAATGGTTTAGTACTTGAAACTGTTCCATTTACACCATATTTATGTGGCAGGGAGAACACTTCTTCTGTTGGCATGTTTGGGTTAAAAGTAGTGCCCTGTTCAGACACTGCAGATCCGCCTTTCCAGATATGCCCTTCTGGAAGTTCCAGTTCCAAATCAGTCCCCGGAGCTTTATAAATAAGTTTTTTATATGATTTCTTATTTAATATTTCACGTGCTGTTTTCAGTGTTTCGTTATGTGCATCCCATGCAGCTATTGGATTATCCTGGTCAACGCGAACGATTTTAACTATCGCTTCCCAAAGACTCTCAATTGCTTTATCCTTTGATTTATCAGGGAAGATTTTTTGAGCCCAGTCACCTGTTGGTATCGATATAATTGACCATGTGATTCGATCATTCATCGTATATTTACGGAAGTTTGTCATTGCTTGTGCTGCTGCCTTGTTTGCCTTAGCGACACGTGATGAGTCAATATCCTTCAGTAAGTCAGGATTTGTTGAGCGAATTGACAATACCGCTGCCCCATCCTCAGCAAACGTATCATGTAATTTGACACGCCACTCAGGGAAATCGGCAATCACTTCATCTGGTGCATTTTCGTATTTTAATAGGGTTAATTCATCATCAACCCAATTAATATGTACATTCTTTGCGCCCATTTCATACGCTTTTCGAGCAACAATTTTTGTGAAATCGGCTCCTTCAATTGGCGCATTTATCATCAACGCCTGATTTTCCTGCAAATTAACCCCTGTACGTAAAGCTAATTCAGCATACTTTTCCTTTGTTTGTTGATCTACCATACTTTTACCTCCAAAAAAATAGTATTTCGTGTATCGTTATTATTTCACAAATCTAAATAATTACCAAATGATAAAGACAGGTATTTCGAATCATGTCCGATTTACGCAACCCCAGTTATATGTTACTATATAAATAGGTTACTATTTGTAATCAAATTATTTCGTCAGAGAGGTGATCTGCATGAGTGATTTATGTCCGCGTTTTGAAAATGCAATGGAAATTATCAGTAAACGCTGGGTTGGTCTAATATTGTTTGAATTGCTAGAAGGCACAAAACGTTTTTCCGAAATGGAAGCTGATTTGCCAATTAGTGGAAGATTACTCTCTGATCGCCTGAAGTTGCTGGAACAAAAAGACATAATTGAGCGCAATATATACTCGGAATTTCCAGTTCGAATAGAATATTCATTATCTGAAAAAGGCAAAGCCTTAGAACCGGTTATTCAAGAAATTCAGCACTGGGCTGATGACTGGGTGTCTATAGAAGATATCGGCGAAAGCAAAGTATAATATGATTGAGGAGCCTAATACACAGGCTCCTTTTTATATTATATCTGCTTCCCTTTCATAAAACTCAACATGACATATGCTGCAACCCGGCTTGTCATATTACGAAAGTCGATTGTTGGGTCAATTTCGACGATATCCATTGTGTTGACTTTTTTATTTTCAGACGCAAATAACACCCCCTCCAGTAGTGTTTTACTGTCCATGCCACCCGGGCCAATTGCCGGGCATCCCGGCGCAAATGCCTGATCCAAAACATCGATATCAACTGACATATAAATTTCATCCACTTTTCCGGCAAGCCTTTCTAATTCTTCTTCCAAAATAGCTTTTATTCCATTTTGATGCACATCGTTCATTGTATAAACTGTTACCCCGTTCGCATCAGCATATTCCTGGTATGCTTTGGCATTGGTAAAGTCGCGAATTCCAATTTGGACAAGATTTTCACCGTTTATAATGCTGTCATCAAGTAAGCGGCGAAATGGTGTTCCGTTTGTTGGGCCACCGTCTTTAGTATTGCGCAAGTCATGGTGTGCATCAAACTGAATAACGCCGACTGTCCTGTTTTTGGCATGTGCCTTGATTGATGAATAACTGATGGAATGATCCCCACCGAGTATCATCCAGTGATTTGCCGCATTAGTTGCATAGACATCTGACAATCCCTCATATATACGGTGCTGGTTGCCCTTGATATCCGTCGGGTCCATATAAATATCACCAAAATCAATTATCGGATCAGTTAATTCAACTCCAGACTCAGCGGAATAGGTTGTGTAGCTTTGTAATGCTGACCGGATCGCGCCTGGTGCCTGGGATGCTCCTGAATGACTTATCGATGGTTTGGATAATGGGACACCTGCAACTGAAAAATCATAATTTAGCCCCTTTTGCCATGGCGTTAATAATTCTTTAGCTTTTGTTGTATATCGATCCTTAAAAATTGCTTCACCAGCTGGTTTCACATGACGTAAACTCATCGTATTTCCCCTCTTTTATATAAAATTTCACCGTTTTTAAGTACCGTATTTGCATGATTGACCCCGTAGTGATACGGAATGTACTTATAATTAGGGGCATCCCATATGACAATATCGCCCCTGCGACCGGTAGCGATTGTTCCGGCTTCATAACCCCGACCAATTGCATGTGCTGCATTTACGGTAACGGCATGCCATATTTCAGCCGGTGTTAGCTTTAATTTTAACGCTGCAATTGACATAATTAACTGCAGATTTTCTGTTACCGAGCTTCCCGGGTTAAAGTCCGTAGAAACAGTGATAGCCGCTCCCTCATCAATCATTTTTCTTGCACGCGGATACGTATCTTTTCCTAAATAAAAAACAGTTCCGGGAAGGATAACACCAATTGTATTCGATGATGCTAACTGTTTTATTCCATTGTCAGACGCAACTGCCAAATGCTCACCGCTAATTGCTCCAACTTCAACAGCAAGCTCAGTACCGCCTAATTGATCAATTTCATCAGCATGTATTTTTAAGCCAAAACCCTTTTCTTTAGCCTTTTTCAAATAGCGGCGCGACTGCTCAACAGAAAAGACGCCTGTCTCGGTAAAAATATCTATAAATTCTGCCAGGTTCTTTTCTTTTATTTCGTCAAAAAGTTCACTCATCAGACTTAAAAACGCTTCAGGATCTTCTTTGTGTTCGGGTGGGATTGCATGAGCTCCCAGGAATGTCGAAACAATGTCGAGCGGATGTTTTACATTTGCCTCCTTAGTTACTTGCAATTGCTTAAGTTCTGTCTGTTTATCAAGTCCATAGCCGCTTTTCGCCTCAACCGTAGTTATTCCATGCATAGCCATTCGATCCAAATGAAATAGCGCCTTTTCCAGCAGCTCATTATATGAGGCATCCCGCGTTGCATTTACCGTTGATAAAATGCCTCCTCCCTGCTTTAAAATTTCCAGATAAGGAACACCTTGCTGTTTTAATGCCATTTCTTCTTCACGGGACCCGCCGAAAACCAGATGGGTATGAGGCTCGACAAGTCCTGGGGTAACAAGTTTTCCGTCTGCATCAATAGTTTTATCTGCTTGAATGTTCACCGCTTTTTCTGCTGACCCAATCCATTTAATTTTCCCATCTTTAACCGCAACGGCAGCCCCTTCCATTACCGTTAAGTCATTCATGTCACTACCTTTAACAGGTCCTTTTTTATCCATCGTTAATAGCTGACCGATGTTAGTAATAAGTGTATCTACTTTCATAATAAATAGCGCCCCCTACTTTTTAATCGGAATTGTAATATCGTGATCTTCTGCAAATCTCTGCGCTTTTTCATAGCCTGCATCAGCATGGCGGATAATGCCCATCCCTGGATCAGTTGTTAGCACCCGTTCCAGACGTTCTTTTGCCAAGTCAGTCCCGTCTGCTACCGCGACCATACCTGCGTGGAGCGAATAGCCCATACCTACACCACCACCGTGATGAAATGATATCCATGAACCGCCAGCAGCCGTATTAATTAAGGCGTTCAAAACAGCCCAATCGGCAACAGCGTCACTGCCATCCTTCATGCCTTCTGTTTCACGGTTTGGTGATGCAACCGACCCGCAGTCCAAATGATCACGACCAATCACTACTGGTGCTTTCAATTCACCGCTTCTGACCAATTCATTAATTGCGAGTCCCATTTTCGCCCTCTCTCCATAGCCTAACCAGCAAATACGTGAAGGAAGTCCCTGAAAGGCAACTTGCTCCTGTGCCATATCAATCCAGCGAATAAGTCCTTCGTTCTCCGGAAACAGTTCTTTAATTAATTGGTCGGTACGATAAATATCTTCCGGGTCCCCCGATAGAGCTGCCCACCTAAATGGACCCTTACCTTCACTAAATAGTGGGCGGATATATGCTGGTACAAAGCCTGGAAAATTAAATGCATTTGAAATCCCTTCATCTTTAGCTACCTGGCGAATGTTATTTCCGTAATCAAATACAGTCGACCCATTTTGCTGATAGGTAAGCATTGCTTCCACGTGTTTAGCCATACTCTGTTTTGCTAGTTTAGTATAGTTGGCAGGGTCATTTTTGCGTAACACAGCCGCTTCATCAACATTATATCCAATTGGTATATACCCGTTTAGAGGGTCATGTGCAGATGTCTGGTCAGTTACGACGTCAATCTGTATATCCTTTGTCAAAAGTTCATGATGAACCTCTGCAGCATTTCCCAATAGTCCGATTGATAATGGCTTTCCTTGCTGTTTAGCGTTATTTGCCAGTTTAATCGCTTCATCCAGACTATCAGCCATCACATCACAATATTTTGTCTTAATCCGTTTTTCAATATGGCTCTTATCCACTTCTACAGCGATAACAACCCCTTCATTCATCGTGACAGCAAGAGGCTGTGCACCGCCCATTCCTCCAAGTCCTGCCGTTAATGTGATCGTATGTTTCAATGAACCATTAAAATGTTTTTTAGCAAGTGCTGCAAATGTTTCATAGGTTCCTTGCAAGATCCCTTGTGTACCAATGTAGATCCAACTTCCTGCTGTCATTTGCCCATACATCATTAACCCTTGTTTATCGAGCTCATGAAAATGGTCCCATGTTGCCCATTTTGGAACTAATACTGAATTAGAAAGAAGCACACGTGGTGCATGTTTGTGTGTTTTAAAAACCCCAACAGGCTTACCGGACTGAACCAGCATTGTTTCATCATTTTCCAGATTGCGAAGTGTGTTAACTATTGCATCAAAGGCTTCCCAATTACGTGCAGCCTTACCAATACCGCCATAGACCACAAGCTCATCCGGGTTTTCTGCCACTTCCGGATCAAGATTGTTGTACAGCATCCGTAATGCAGCTTCTTGCTCCCAGCCTTTACATTCCAGTTCTAAGCCCTTTTTAGCCGTCACTTTACTCATGTAAAACCCCTCCTTTATAATTTACTTCACTTTCCTTATCAGTTTTTAGCCAGTTTGCTAGACTTTCAATATCCGTTGCGAATACTCGGTCTTTCGTAATACTAGGAACTAGATTACGTGCTTTTTTATAAAATTCACGCGTTTGCGATGCCATACTTTCAATACCTCGAAACTCAACTGCCTGCATGGCACAAATAAGTTCAATCGCAACAACATGACGGGTATTTTGCAGCATCTGAAGCGCATGACGTGCCGCGATCGTTCCCATACTCACATGGTCCTCCTGGTTAGCTGATGACGGAATTGAATCGACGCTTGCTGGATGTGCGAGCGTTTTATTTTCCGAAACAAGTGACGCAGCACTATACTGCATAATCATTGCTCCTGATTCCAAGCCTGGATTCGGGCTTAAAAATGGTGGCAGATCATTCAGCTGTGGATTCACCAGCCGTTCAATTCGGCGCTCTGCGATATTAGCAGTTTCAGCAATTCCAAGTTTTAGAAAGTCCATTGCAAAGGCTATAGGCTGGCCGTGAAAATTCCCGCCCGAAATCACTTTATTTTCATCTGAAAAAATCAACGGATTATCGGTTACGGCATTCACTTCAATTTCCAGCTTTTCCTTTACATAATTAACTGTTTGCCATGATGCTCCAAGTACTTGTGGAATGCACCTTAATGAATACGCGTCCTGAACCCGAATTTCACCTTGCTTTGTTGTAAGCTTGCTATCGCAGAGAATTGAGCGAATTCGTGCTGCTACATTAATCTGTTCCTGATGGCCACGTACCTGTTGTAAATCATGGTCAAATGCATCCATTATTCCGTTTAAACCTTCCATCGTCATTGCTGCAGTCTGTTCACTTTGATGGAGTAATTTTTCCATTTCCAAAAAAGCTACCACACCAACGGCCGTCATGGCTTGTGTCCCGTTAATAAGCGCAAGCCCTTCTTTTGCTTTAAGTGTTATCGATGGGATACCTGCATCTGCTAAAGCATTCACCGTGTTCATCTGTTTTCCGTTATAAAAAACTTCCCCCTCACCAAGTAAAGCCAATGCTAGGTGTGACAGTGGCGCCAAATCACCACTAGCTCCAAGTGAACCCTGCTGGGGAATAACCGGATGAATCCCAGCATTAATCAGCTCTATAAATTGATTTATCAGTTGCGTTCGCACCCCCGAGTATCCTTTAACAAGCGCATTGGCTCGCAACAGCAGCATTGTCCGGCTAATTGGTTCTGGGAATGGATCACCAATACCACATGCATGCGAATGAATCAGATTTAACTGCAGTTCATCCAAGTCCTCCTCGGCAATTAAGACATCACTGAACTTGCCAAAGCCAGTATTAATGCCATACATGGTCTTCTTTTCATTGAGCATATTTTCGACGGTTTTTCGGTTGGCATCAATTTTTACTTCAGTATCTTGTGATAGAGCTACCTGCTCATAGTCAAAAACAACCCGTTTCACCTCATCCAGTGACAACGTTTCATCTGTTAAAATAATCATTTTGCACCTCCGTATCATCGCTTTACTATAATAAAGCACGCAAAGTAAAAGGAGGCTATGGTCGTTAAACCATGCCTCCTGAATATTTATTATTACCGGTGAGTAAATGTTGTTGTTTCCAATGTGAAAACATAATCGCACCTCAATATTGAAATTTTCTTACTTTATATTGTAAGCGTTTTCCTGCGAGGATGCAAATTTACTTTTGTCGTGGTGGTGGGTGGAATTGTGAACTTGAGCGGGAAATTTGTGAACTTGAGCCGATTTTGTGACAGCTTGAGCCGAATCATTGTGATCTTCAGCCGATTCTGTGACAACTTCAGCGAATTCACCTAATTCAGCTGCAAAACAGAACAAAAGCGCAAACGCCTGTTCAGCGCCGTATGGACTGGACTGACCCGTGTGAGATAAAGGATACACGAAGAGCGTAAGCGATTCGATGTTGACTTATCGTAGACACGGGGAGGGAAGTCCACTAGGCGCTAGGCGCTGGAGCTGGACGTCGCTGATTCGGTAGTCCAATTATCCACAGCACTTAAATTTTAAAATTTCCTATACGATAAAAACTGCCTGCTCCCCATCAGGAAGCAGACAGCACCTTAAGCTTATTCTTCTTTTTCCGATGTTTGATCACGGCCCCAGAACTCAATACCTGTCTGGTCATCCAGTGTATCACGATAAAACACGGGATCTTTACCGGCCTTCCGCTGTTCGCGGTAATCCTGTAACACGCGATTGGCAATTTTAAACAGCTTGGTAATGGCATAGAGGTTAATCAGCGCCATAATCCCCATTGTCAGATCGGCCATTGCCCATACTAGATCGAATGTAGCGATTGCACCAAATACTACCATTGCCAATACGGCGATACGATAAATAAATAGACCTGTCTTGCTATCTTTAATAAAACCAATATTATTTTCCCCATAGTAATAGTTTCCAAGGATAGAGCTATAAGCAAAGAAGAAAATTGCGATGGCTATAAAGACCGCTGCCCAGTCGCCGATATGGAATTCGAATGCATTTTGTGTCAATTGAATTCCATCCGCTTCACTTCCGTAAATCCCCCCTGCAGAAATCAGGATAAACCCTGTCGCACTGCATATAAGGATCGTATCAAAAAATACACCTAATGCCTGAATCAACCCCTGTTTGGCTGGGTGGGAAACTTCCGCAGTAGCAGCAGCATTCGGCGCACTACCCATACCAGCTTCATTGGAAAATAATCCACGCTTAATTCCCATTAGAATGGCAGCACCAAATCCGCCGCCAGCAATTTCACGAATACCAAATGCATTTGCAAAAATTAATGAAATCATGTCAGGAACAGCAGCTATATTAATAATAAGGATATAAATAGCTATGATAATATATAGAATCGCCATCACCGGAACGATAATTTGTGTTACATTTGCGATGGTTTTTAGTCCGCCAAATATAACGATTGCCGTTAACAGAACCAAAATAACAGCCATTATGTTTCTATTTATATCAAATTCACCATTGAAGGCAAGACTTATTGTGTTGGATTGAACAGAATTAAATACAAGACCATATGTAAATGTAATGGTGATTGCAAACACTATCCCAAGCCAGCGCTTATTAAGCCCTTTTTCCATATAATATGCGGGTCCACCGCGATACTGATCAGCTTCTGGAACTTTATAAACTTGTGCAAGTGTACTTTCTACAAATGCTGTAGCTGAACCCAACAGCGCAATCAGCCACATCCAGAAAATAGCACCTGGGCCTCCAACTGCAACCGCTGACGCAACCCCGGCAAGATTTCCGGTACCAACGCGTGATGCAGCACTTATTGCAAATGCCTGAAACGATGATGTACCTTTTTTTCCTGAAGCATTAATTGTTCGTTTATCAAATAATACGCGGAACATTTCTGGCAAATAACGAAATTGAACAAATTTCGTTTTAATAGTGAACCAAAGTCCCACTCCGATTAAGGCCGCTATTAAAATATATGTCCACATCGTTTCGTTTGCTATTCCAAGTAGTTTCTCGAATAATTCCATGATGTTTGTTCCCCTTTCAAACCATATATTTATAGGGTTATTCCCCATTCTTTAGGTCTGTAATCTTTCATTAGAAAATTGATATTCGTTAAAGGGATTCTTATGAGATCTTATTTTTCCTAGAGCCCCTTATACTCTGGAGAGCATGCCTTAATATAGATGACCTTAGTTGCACTTATGCACTAAGAACGTATTTATAATAACTGAATAAAAATAATAGAAGCCAGTAAAAATGGCTCCTGTTAAATAATTATTATATCTTAAATTCAGATTTAAACTCAATGGGAAAAAATTCCTAAACCCCTTGATTCCAAGGGAAATCTGTACCAAAAGTAGATGCAACCTCTTTTGAATGCTTTCTCCGTTCTTTCCGCCTTTCTGCACGAACAGGTGCAGATTCGTGTAAATTCTCTTGCTGACTTGTTACAGGATAAACGGAAGGTATTGGTGTTGGTCTCCCATCATCATCAACTGCCACAAATGTCATAAAAGCTGTTGTGCAAACTTTTCTATCACCTGTCAGCAGATCTTCTGTAACAGCCTTCACAAACACCTCCATTGATGTATTGTGAGTCCATGTTACAAACGCTTCAACACAGATGGTATCACCCTCTTTCACTGGAGCTAAAAAGTCTACTGAATCGGTTGATGCAGTAACAACCGGTTTTCTGGCATGCCGCCCTGCAGCAATCGCACCCACATCATCTATATGGGCCATTAATTTCCCACCAAATAATGTACCATGTGAATTCGTATCTGGCGGCAAAACGTGTGATGTTTTTACTGCTAATGAATATGAGCATGCTTTACTTTCCATTTAAATCTCTCCTAAATAATATTATCTTAATATATCTTACCCGATATAACCCCATCTACTCCTTACAATATGGGTGAAAGTAATCTGGATACCGATTCTTTAAACCGGACTCCTAATGAGCGTTTGGCGTATAGTTTCCTCGTCATTATCGTTGAGTGTGCAACATCATCGTGAAATTCTTCTACTAACCTTTCCGCTAAACCTTTATCATATAAAAATGCATTGACTTCAAAATTTAATCGAAAACTCCTCACATCAATATTTGCGGTCCCGACAGAGGCTATCTTTCCATCAACAACGATCGTTTTTGCATGAAGAAATCCATGCTGATAAATATAAACATCTGCACCCGCATTAAGTAAATCACCAATGTAAGAGAGTGTTGCCCAGTAGACAAATGGATGATCCGGTTTATTCGGGATCATTATCTTTACATCAACACCTGATAATACGGCAATTCGTAATGCATCCCGAAGGCTCTCATCCGGAATGAAATATGGCGTTTGTATGTAAACATATTCTTTTGCTGTCATAATCATTTTGATATAACCGTTTTTAATTTGTTCCCAATCAGAATCCGGTCCACTTGAGACGATTTGCACCCCGACATCCCCGTCACTTTCTGCTGCAAAGTAACGGTCTTCATACATAATATCGTTACGTGACGCCTGATTCCAATCCAAAATAAAGCGTGTCTGCATGTTGGGCACAGCATCACCGCTAATACGTAAATGTGTATCACGCCAGTAACCAAACTTTTTGTTATGGCCAAGATATTCATCACCAATGTTAAACCCGCCAATATAGCCAATTGTACCATCAATAATAGCTAGTTTCCGGTGATTCCGATAATTGATTTTCAAATTAACTTTGGGTATCTTTGGCGGAAAAAATGATTCAACCTGAACCCCTGCTTTACGCATACGATTGAGAAACTTTTTACTGATTCCTCTTGAACCCATATCATCATACAATGCACGTACTTCAACACCTTCACTCGCCTTTCTAATCAGGACATCGGCAATTTTCATTCCTAATTTATCATGACGAATAATATAGTAAAGCAAATGTATATGATCCTCCGCCTTCTCCAGGTCCTCAAGCAATGCAGCAAATTTCTTTTCACCATCCGTATATATTTCCACACTATTATCTTGTGTGAAAAGGGCATCGTTATTACGTAGATGTAAATAATATAAATCCTTATATTCAATTAACTCTTTATGCTTAAAGTTAAAATTATTTCCTTCTATTGCACGCAACTGCTTCTGTACAGCCCTTTTCACACCCAACTTACTCTTTGTATCCCATGTGAATATCCGCTGGGAACTTAGTCTCCTGCCGAAAATTAAATACAAAATAAACCCGACAATTGGGATGAAAAGCAATACCATTAACCATGCCCATGTTGAGCTTGGATCTTTTCGTTCCAGAAAGATAATCGTTAATGCCAGCGCAATATTAAAGAAAAGTATAAAACCAAAGAAAACAGACAAAAAACTCACGTGTATATCTCTCCTTACCAAGCAGTTACGTTATCCTTTAATATAGCATAGTTTTCGTTAATACGTTAGCCTTGTATTATATATATAAAGGGTGTGGAAAAATGAAAAATCAATACGCACTAGTTGTTGGAGGTACTGGCATGCTGAAAAATGTATGTCATTGGCTGATTGAACAAGATTATCATGTATATGTTATTGGACGGAACCAATCTAAACTTAATAAGCTGAAACAAGAGACTATTCAGCCAGAAAACCTTCATGGAATTGCTGTTGATTATCAAAACAGTACTTGTTTATCAAACGAATTATCCAACTTGTTTGAAACAAATGGTATACCTGACATTGTGGTCAGTTGGATTCATTCGTCAGCTCCGCAAGCCCTTCCTTTAATTAAGGATATGATAAGCAAGCAGGATTTAAGCACTGATTGGCGATTAATCCACATACAGGGTAGTGCCCGTTTTTTGGAAAAAGAAAACACGCCTGTACCAAAAAATTGCTTGTACAGACGTGTCTATTTAGGTTTCATTTTAGAAAACAACGATTCCCGCTGGCTTACTCATAATGAAATTTCAAGCGGTGTCATTCATGCTATCACTACCGATAGTAATGAGACCATCGTTGGGACGTTAGAACCATGGGACATGCGACCACAATAATTAAAGGTTATTCAAAGCTTGTTCCAGATCCTCCCAGATATCTTCCCACGCTTCAAGACCTGCGGATAACCGGATAAGCTGATCTGTTATTCCCATTTCAAGACGAGATTCCTCTGGTACAACGGCATGTGTCATAGTTGACGGATGCTGAATTAATGTCTCCGCATCACCAAGACTGACAGCAATTTTTAGGAACTTCAGGTTATTCAGCATTCGTTGTGCATCCTGTTTTGTTCCGTCTATTTCAAATGAAATTAAACCACCACCGCGTTTCATTTGTTTTTGACGAATTGGAAAATCAGGATGACTTTCATCATTTGGATAAAAAACACGTGCAACTTTAGGATGGTTACGCAACTTCCCAAATATTTTTTCCGCGTTATCACAATGGCGGTCAATCCGAATTGGAAGTGTTTTAAGCCCTCTTAGTAATAACCATGCATCCAGTGGTGACATAATTCCGCCGATATCCTTTAGGGTTGTCATCGCAACCTTATCCAAAAAGTCTTTTTTTCCAACAGCAAGCCCTGCTACTACATCTCCATGGCCGCCAATATATTTTGTTGCACTATGGAGTACAACATCACACCCTAATTCAAGTGGTCGCTGTAAATATGGTGATGAAAATGTATTATCGACAACCACCGGAATCCCCTTTTCATGAGCCACTTCAGCAACCATTTCTAGATCAATTAACTTCATCGTCGGATTAATTGGCGTTTCGACATAAATACATGTCGTTTCAGGCTTAATTAGCGCGCGAATTTCCTCTTTTGTTTCCATTGCTGAAAAATCATGTGAAATATTAAATTTTTCTTCCATCATTGCTAGTAAACCGAAAGTACAGCCATACAATCCTGATGAACACAATACATGGTCATTCGCTTTTGTTAGAGCAATCAAAATAGCAGATACAGCAGCCATCCCTGATCCAAAAGCTAGCCCGCGTTCGCCGCTCTCCAAAGCTGCAATCCGTTCTTCTAATACACTTACTGTGGGATTTCCTAACCTGGAATAGATATAACCCTCTTCCTCACCTGCAAATCGTCGTTCTCCTTGCTCTGCTGTTTCGAACGTGTATGTTGATGTCTGAAACAAAGGTGTTGCAAGACTACCAAGCATGTCTTTGGAATCGTACCCTTCATGAATAACCGATGTTTCAAAGTGTTTATGTTTTTTTGCCATTAGTAAGTCCCCCCAGATAAACAATCTTATAATCTCATATACTACTATCATATTGTATTTACCAACTTTTTGAAAGCGTTTTCTGAAGAAATGTTAAAAGCAGAGTTATTGCTTTTTTCAGAAAGAAAATCTAGAATTAGCTTACTTAGATTAGTAGTATGCATATCGCATGATTCGATAGTGTTCACTTGAATCTGGATATATCCTAGAAACGGGGTCTTCAAAATGAATCAAGAAAATAAGATTGGAATTATATATGCAGCAGGCGCCTATTTATTATGGGGATTTCTTCCCGCGTATTGGAAGCTGATAGACCAGGTTCCACCTGATGAAATATTAGCACATCGTATATTATGGTCATTTATTTTTATGATTATTGTGGTTCTAGTTGTCCAAAAATGGAAGCTTTTCCTAAAGGAATGCAGAATTATTTTAAACGATAGAAAAAAATTGACTGGAATTACATTCGCATCAGTTGCCATTAGCATCAATTGGCTTACCTTTATATGGGCGGTTAACAATGAACATGTAATTCAGGCAAGCCTCGGTTATTACATAAACCCGCTTGTAAGTATTTTATTAGGAATGATTGTGCTAAAAGAAACATTAACACGTGGCCAGATGCTATCATTTCTACTTGCTGCAGTTGGTGTTATTAATTTGACAATCAGTTATGGTGTCTTTCCGTGGGTATCACTATTGTTAGCATTCAGTTTTGCAATTTACGGATTGCTAAAAAAAACTGTAGATGTTAGTGCAATGTTCGGTCTAACTATCGAGACAATGATTGTAACTCCTATTGCTCTTATTTATTTACTATCTATCCCTGGCAGTTCATTGGCATCTGATCCAATGTTCTCCAGTTTTGGGTTATTACTGTTTGGCGCTGGTGTCGTTACAGCGATTCCACTATTATTGTTTGCAAGCGGCGCGAAACGAATCCCATTATCAATGGTAGGATTCCTTCAATATATCGCACCAACTATCATGCTAGTTCTAGGTGTGTTTGTTTATCAGGAGACTTTTTCACTGGCGCATTTTATATCGTTCGCATTAATCTGGATAGCACTATTTATATACATGTCATCTGCACATCGTAGTTCAGGTCGGCTTAGGGAGAAAAATTAGGCTCTTAATGACGCAGTGAAAATATACTCGCTTTCCGCGGGCAAGCAGCAAGCCTCCTCAGCTCGTTCCTTGCTTCCGGAGTCTTGCGTAGCTGTCAATTTTTTATTCGGCAACAAACTTAAATCAGCCAAAATTAAATCAATTTTCAGAATTCACTTGACGTACAATCATTCCTGCGTATATAATGTTCAATAACTTTAGAAAACTTGGCTTATCGCCAAGCCTTAGTTGCAATTATGCAGCAAGAAAGGATTTATACTTTCTTAACTGCCAATAAAGTTACATCTCTTATCGAGAGTGGTGGAGGGAATAGGCCCTGTGAAACCCGGCAACCTTAAAAGCTTAACTAATGCTTAGTAAGGTGCTAAATCCTACAGGTCAAGTATGATCTGGAAGATAAGGGGAGGATCGTTACATATTACGCCCTCTTCTTAGGAAGAGGGCTTTTTATTATCTCCTCTCCCTCCAGAAAACAGTAAAATCTAAAGGAGGAATTTATCATGTCAAATTTTCATTTGCACAATCAGGAAACACAGTTACTTCACGGAGGTCAGGAACCAGATCCAACAACCGGATCACGTGCGGTACCCATCTATCAAACTACTTCCTACGTTTTTCGGGACACCGAACATGCACAAAATCTTTTCGGGCTACAAGAACCAGGTAATATTTATACACGAATCATGAATCCGACAGTTGATGCATTCGAACAGCGAATCGCATTACTGGAAGATGGCGTAGCCGCAGTTGCAACTTCATCCGGGATGTCAGCCATTACATTGGCCATTTTAAATCTTGCAAGCAGTGGTGATGAGATCGTTGCTGACAGTAATCTATACGGTGGGACGTATAACCTGTTTGCTAACACTCTCCCTCGATACGGAATCGACGTTAAATTTGTTGATGGAACAGATCCAGAGACTATTACTACTGCAATTACCGAAAAAACGAAAGCTATTTTCGGAGAGATTATCACAAATCCAAGTCTAAATGTGCTGGACGTTGAAAAAATTGCAGGAATTGCTCATGACAACGGGGTTCCATTAATCATTGACAATACATTTGCGACTCCATACAATACGAAGCCACTGACATGGGGAGCGGATATTGTTGTACATTCAGCTACTAAGTGGATCGGCGGTCATGGTACAACTATCGGCGGCGTTGTCGTTGATGGCGGTAGGTTCAATTGGGGGAACGGTAAATTCCCAGTCTTTACTGAACCCGACGAGAGTTACAACGGACTTCGCTACGTCGATATTGGGCCGGCAGCGTTCGCAACCAAACTGCGCGTGCAGCTGCTGCGCGATATAGGTGCCTGCCTAAGTCCACAGAATGCATTCCTGTTTTTACAAGGACTGGAAACATTGCACTTACGTGTTGAGCGCCATAACAAAAACGCCGAAGAAGTTGCAGCATATTTACAAAAACATCCTGCAGTTGAATGGGTTAATTTTCCTGGGTTACAGGATCATCCATCACACGAGTTAGCCAATAAATATTTACAGAATGGCTATGGATCGATTATAACGTTTGGAATAAAGGGTGGCCGTGACGCAGGCCGGAAATTGATTGATGGTGTTACACTCTGGTCACATGTTGCCAACGTCGGTGATGCGAAGTCGTTAATCATCCACCCAGCGTCAACTACACACCAACAATTAGGTGAAGAAGACCTGGTTAAAAGCGGTGTTACGGAAGAGTTAGTGAGACTTTCTATTGGACTCGAATCAACCAATGATATATTAGTTGATTTAGACCAGGCAATCGCTAATGCAACCGGTGAAGCAAAAACATTTCAAGCAACAGAAGAAGATGCAGTCAAGTGGCTCTTATCTTCACCATTTGACCGTAAAGACGGTGGTATTCGCCAAAAGGTAGTTGCGGTTAGCGGATTGGATGATCAAACTAATTCATTTTATAAAAGTACGAAACAATTACAGCAGTTAGGATTTCAAATTGTTCCATTAAGTACTTCTTCAAAAGAAATATTAAATGTGCAAACATATGAACAGTTAGATGATGTGCCACTTGAAATTGATGCCATTCTGTCCTATGACAGAATTCTTCCACCAGAAACTATCGAGCAATTTATTAATAAGGACGGTAAAATTATTTGGGTTGAAAATCCAAAAGATACAGATGAAACAGTAAACCATGCAAAAGCTGCTGGAATTTCTGTTATTACAGATAAAAACATTTACCATGAAGCGATTCGCATTCGAGAAAACGGCTCTGGAAGTGTGCTAGTAGAAGCTTAAGTGTAAAAAAACGAAGGATCTACGGTTATCATTTTTAGATGAGGGAGGGATTAACAAATGAAACCGATAAATATTGCGTTAATCGGACTTGGAACAGTTGGCTGCGGTGTCTACCAAACACTGCACATTCACCGTCAACGGCTCGAAAAACTAGTCGGATCTCCCATCAACATTTCAACAATTATTATTGAGAATCCTGACAAACATCAGAAAATTTCAGCCAAGACAAACATTACAACAGATGTTAATACTGTTTTAAATAACCCTGAGATCGATGTTGTCTTTGAAGCAATTGTTGGAAAAGAACCAGCTTTTTCATTGCTGAAAAGATGTATCCAAGCAAAAAAACACGTCATCACTTCTAATAAGGAAATGTTCGCAATCCACGGTGAAGAGTTGAAAAGACTTGCCACCCAATATAATGTTCAAATTGGATATGACGCAACTACAGCCGGTGGCATACCGATTATCCAGACTATCCAACAACTTTTAAAAGCAAATCAGATCCAATATGTGCAAGCAATTTTAAATGGTACTACCAACTTTATCCTATCAGCAATGCGGGAAAAGAACATAACATTCTCCACTGCTTTGGATGAGGCACAAAACTGGGGGTATGCCGAAGCAGATCCAGAAAATGACATTGAAGGTTTTGATGCATATTATAAGCTAATGATTCTTAGTGACCTTATTTTTGAAAAACAACCTGATTTAAAATATGTTAAAAGAATAGGAATACGTGATATTACCGAGGACTCCCTTCAAGGGTTACAAACGGAAGGTAAACGAGTTAAGCATATTGCAAAGATAGGTTATGATGCTACAGGGAACCTTACTGCAAGCGTTGAACCAGAAGCAGTTTCCAAAGAACACCCATTATATGCTGTTGAAGGCGTAAACAATGCTATTCATATTAAAGGAGATATAGTTGGTGACTTAACGTTCGCGGGGCCAGGAGCAGGATCATTTCCTACCGCGAGTGCAATGATTGAGGATTTTTGTATTTTGTTTAAAAAAGAGCAAGCTGCAATAGCTGGAGCGCCCGTTTAGCTGCTCCCCTCATTGTGGGTGGATCGACGTTGCCACAGGATGTGGTGGTTTTAGTCGAACATCCTTCATCTTTTATCGTAAGGAAGTGAAGGAAATTCACGAGCGCTGAAGCTAGATGTTTTTTTTATAACATGGCTTATCGTTAAGCCACAGTTGAACACACGCAGTATGAAAGAATTTATACTTTCTTAAGCGCTAGAAAAATTCGTCTTCTACTGAAGGCGATTTTTTTAGTTTAAGTATAGAAGGTAAAGGGAATTATCTCTTATTAGATTAAAATGTAATACAATCGAAATATGAAATATTGATACTTACCAATTATAATGGGTACATATATAGTAATAAAACGTGATATGTACTAAGATAAAATATCATTTCAATATATAGGTAGAATATTTCAGTATAGGTGTGAGATTCATGAAAAGAAGATACATTTTTATTATTTTGGGTATACTGATTATAGGTTTAGCTATTATTATCTTTTTATATCAACCTGAACCAAATTTAAATGAATCAGCAGATAATAATTCACAGGAAGAGACACAGCAGGAAACTGAACCAGACAAAGAAATAGAAACGGAAGATGAACAGCCAGAAGAAGAAACAAAAGAACCAATCACTAAATTCAGAGAAATAATAAGTGGTGCACTTCAAGGTACAATTGACTTTTTCACAAATAAAGAAGCGCATGTTGCAGCCATTGGAGACTCATTAACACAAGGTGTCGGCGATAAAGTAGTTGATGGTGGTTATATTGGTATTCTGGATAATACCATTAATAAAGATAATCAATTGGTAACATTTGAAAACTATGGAAAACGTGGGAACCGCTCAAGCCAGCTATTAAAACGGCTTGAACAGCCCGAAATAGCACAATCGGTCAAAGAAGCAGATATCGTATTGATTACAATAGGCGCAAATGATATTATGCAAGTCGTCAAAGAAAACTTTTCCGACTTGACGATTAAGGATTTTTCCCAAGAACGGATCGCATACAAAGAACGGTTAAAAATTATTTTTGAAAGAATCAAAGACCTAAACTCAGACGCTGATATATATCTATTAGGTTTCTATAATCCCTTTGAAAAATATTTTAAAGATCTCGAAGAACTTGGTATGATTGTTGAAAATTGGAACAACACAGGTAAAAATGTCACAGAACAATATGAGAATGCGACATTTATACCTACAGTTGATCTATTTGAGGATACAGATAAAAATTTAATCGCAGATGATAATTTTCATCCTAACCATCTGGGATATCAACGGATTGCCAAACGAGTATTAGAACATATAACAGACTAGGAGGTAAGTGGAATGGCGGAACATAAAAAGTCAAAAAATAGATGGAAACGATTTTTTTTGATTTTACTAGGTTTGAACATTGTCATTTTTATATGTATTGCTGCTCTTATTTTTTGGCCAGTTTCCGACACAAAAACACCTTCTAATGAGGAGTATGAAACGCAGCAAAGTTCAGAATTCATCGTTCGTACGACAAAAAAGAACTTAAATGAGTTAGTAAATGCATATACCGATAAGCTTTTGAAAGGTACTAACCACCATTATGAAGTGTCATTGGATGAGGATGTTCACTTGATCGGTGAACTTCCCGTATTCTCATCTACTGTCCCACTCTCTGTTCATTTCGAACCCTTTGTTCAGGAAAATGGCGACGTGATTTTGAAACAGAAATCCATCTCTATTGGATTACTGGAACTGCCTAATCAGAAAATAATGGAATACATGAAAAAGTACTTGCCAATGCCAAAGTGGGTTGCAGTTGATCCAAAAGAAGAGGAAATTTATCTTGCAGTAACAGATATGGAGATCAGAAGTAATTTCCAAGTTAGTGTAGAGCATATTGACTTAGAAGCAAACAATCTAGCATTTAAAATTAAAGTTCCTTACAAATCACTAGGGATTGAAATGGAAGAATAATAGAAAAATCGGGAGACTAGTCCCGATTTTTAATCTTGATAAACCTCACTCATTTGAATAATTTTGTCTTTCATTCTCTCAACAAGGTGGTCTGGAGATAGAACTTTTGCCTTGTTTCCCCATGTGAGAATCCAATTTATTAACCCATCCGATAGCTTGACTTTGGTTGTCAGCATAAAGTGATCTTCATCCATTTCCTTAATATCCGCCTCTTGCCCAAAGCGATCCAAAACTACATTAACCATGCTGTTATGGAATCTTATTTTCATCCACATTTCTTCTCCAGCGAACATATGAAAGCTTTGATTCACGTACTCCTGAAGATTGAATTCACATTTGGTAAAGTGCTTTTCGCTTACCTCAATATGGCGGATTCGATCCAATCGATAATGCCTTAATTCATTTGTATCCTGAAATCGCCCAATTAGGTAATAGTAGTCATTTTGCCAAATTAGTGCATATGGCTCTACATGATAGAAATCCCCATTACGATGATACTCGAATTCCTTCTTTACATTAAATTTTCCATATTGATATGTAAGAACTTTATCCTCCGAAATTGCTCGATGGACACAGTCAATATTAATCTTGACCAGTTCATAGTCAATATTGGCTGACTGATCAAACAAAATTGGCTCTGGCAAGGTTTTTGCAATATGTTTACTAGTCAGTTCCTTTACTTTCTGGATCAATTTCTCTTTCTCATTTGTTGTAATAAAACGTGCCGATAAAATAGCATCAATAATCAGTCGCAGCTGATACGTTTCAAATAATCTCGTTTGATGGCTAAATAATATTTTACCGAATTTGCCTTTATTTTGGACAATTTCAAAGTCCATATCATCCAAAGCTTCAAGATCACGCTTTATCGTTCGGTTATCAAAGGTAACATCACCAGCAATTATTCGAATCTTTTCGCTTAGTTCGCCTATACCCATTTCATGATATTCATCAGTTTCATTAAATAAAATCTCTCTGATTTTTAATAATCGATAATTACTACTTCTTTCCAACTAAATACATCTCCTTCCATAAAAAGAACCTATACATATAATGTAAGGTTCTTCTCATTTGATGACTAATCGTTTTACTTTTTTAGATAGTAAGAAAATAAATGATTGCTTTGTTAATTGTGCCTCACCTTTTACCAGCCTTCGTTGTGTTATCAAGTCCCTTTGGCTTTCTTGATAGTTACCTAGTGTTCCTTGATAAACTAATTCCAGCCCCTCATGATTGCGAATATCTGCTGGTGTTGTAAAACAGGTTGGTTTTTTAAATTCCAGTGATTCAACATCCTGAAGAACCGTAGCAACAAATTGAGAACAAAATAATGCGTCTTCCCGATTTATCTCAACCTGCAGCAATACCCCAATCAAGCCGAGGAAATTGTATTTGTAGTTACTTTTACGCAGTTCGATTTCTTCAATTTTCTCTTTAATTTTATTCGTATCGGTTTCAGATAGCCCGTATGAATACACAGCACATGCTGAATTTTTTAAAAAATCACTGCGAATATCTTCCTTCACAAATCCTCCGATAAAAGGATTACGCGGTTTTTTTCGACCAAAACTGTAAACTTCCTGTAAGTCTGGCTCAAATGCAAGAGAGACATGATTTAAAGGCTGCTTTGTGCAATAGTTAATTAGCCGGGATAAGTATGTCCCAGTGTCTGTAAAGAGAAAATAAATCCTGTTTTCCCCCATTTAATTCCCCTCCGTTAAGTTACCAATCTATGATGGTAACTTGTTAACGTTTTATATATCGTTAATATATTGTTACATACATTCAGTAAAAAATATAGTCTTTTTTAAGTTACAGATAGTATAAAAGTAAATAATTTTAAAATAATCCAAAATCTCTCAAAATTTTTGGTGATTTCTTATGTCATTAGAAGTTTTTTAAACGTTTACGTTGACGAAATGGCTCAAATCCCGTAAGCTTACCTTGATTACTATTTAATGGAGGAAGCTACAAGCATGATTAATGTTACAAATGTAAGTTTACAATATGGCGATAAAAAATTATTCGAAGATGTAGATTTAAAATTCACTCCCGGGAACTGCTATGGCTTGATTGGAGCTAATGGCGCAGGAAAGTCTACTTTCCTTAAAGTATTGTCCGGTGAAGTTGAGCCGCAATCAGGTAATGTATCTTTATCCCCCGGTGAACGAATGACTGTCTTAAAACAGGACCATTTCGCTTATGAAGAATACGAAGTGCTCGATACAGTCCTAATGGGACATGAACAATTATACAGCGTAAAACAGGAAAAAGATGCTATTTATATGAAAGCAGACTTTTCCGAAGAAGATGGTATGCGTGCAGCTGAGCTAGAAGGCGAATTTGCTGAAATGAACGGCTGGGAAGCAGAATCGGATGCCGCAGTTTTATTAAAGGGACTTGGCCTTCATGAGTCGTTACACACAATGAAGATGGGTGATCTAGCTGCAGACCAGAAGATTAAAGTGCTGCTTGCTCAAGCTCTTTTTGGCAATCCTGATATTTTATTATTGGATGAGCCTACAAACGGCCTGGATATACAAGCAATACAATGGCTGGAAGAATTTCTGATTAACTTTGAAAACACTGTAATTGTAGTGTCTCATGACCGTCACTTTTTAAATAAAGTATGCACACACATTGCTGATGTTGACTATGGAAAAATAGAAATTTATATCGGCAACTATGATTTCTGGTACGAATCCAGTCAGCTAGCTACAAAAATGGCACAGGAATCAAATAAGAAAAAAGAAGAAAAAATTAAGGAATTGCAGGCGTTTGTCGCCAGATTTAGTGCTAATGCATCGAAATCAAAACAAGCAACATCACGTAAGAAACTTTTAGATAGCATTACGTTAGATGATATCAAACCATCTTCACGTAAATATCCTTATATTTCGTTCACTCCTGGACGTGAGATTGGTAATGATTTATTGCGTGTAGAAGGATTAACAAAAACAATCGGTGATACAAAAGTATTGGACAATCTTAGCTTTACGATGAATAAAGATGACAAAATTGCCCTCGTCGGTAAAAATGACATCGCTAAGACAACACTTTTCAAGATTCTTATGGGTGAAATGGAACCAGATGCTGGAACATTTAAGTGGGGTGTAACGACATCACAATCCTACTTCCCTAAAGATAATAGCGCCTATTTTGAAAACAATGACTTGCCACTGGTTGACTGGTTGCGTCAATATTCACCAGAAGATGAGACGGAGACTTTCTTGCGTGGATTCCTAGGTCGTATGTTATTCTCTGGTGAAGAAGCATTGAAAAAAGCAAGCGTCTTATCAGGTGGTGAGAAAGTTCGTTGCATGCTTAGCAAAATGATGTTGAGCAGTGCGAACGTATTGATATTAGACGAGCCGACGAACCACTTGGATCTGGAATCCATTACTGCATTAAATAATGGCTTGGTTAGGTTTAAAGGATCTATTTTGTTCACGTCACATGACCATCAATTTATCGAAAGTATTGCAAACCGTTTGATTGAAATTACACCTAATGGGGTTATCGATAAAGAAATGAGTTATGATGAGTACATTTCCGATCAAAAGCTGCAGCAAAAAATTGCCGAAATGTATGCTTAATTAAAGAAGAGACTTGATTTGAGTTTTATTCAAATCAAGTCTCTTTTTTTTGCTGCTCGTTTCGGATTGGCTGTCGCTCGAGTTGCGCTGCTTGTCGCTCGAGTTGGGCTGCTTGTCGCTCGATTTGTGCGACTTGTTGCTCGAGTTGCGCCGCTTGTGGCTCGAGTTGCGCCGCTTGTGGCTCGAGTTGCGCTGCTTGTCGCTCGAGTTGCGCCGCTTGTCGCTCGAGTTGGGCTGCTTATCGCTTGAGTTGGGCTGCTTGTCGCTCGAGTTGGGCTGCTTATCGCTCGAGTTGGGCTGCTTGTCGCTCGAGTTTCGAGTTAGTACATATTACTTTATACTAATCTTTTCAATCATGTCCTTAGTCATCCTGGCAATATCATACTCTGCTTTAAATCCCCATTCTTCCGCTGCGTTTGAGGAATCAATACTGTCTGGCCAGCTCTCAGCTATTTTCTGACGGACAGGATCAACATCATAATTCAATTCAAACTCAGGAATGTGCTTTTGGATTTCTCTTGCAAAATCCTCTGGTGCTGCCGATATTGAGGAAATATTAAATGCATTACGGTGTATAAGTTTTTCAGAATCTGCCTCCATAAGCTGTATTATCGCATTTAATGCATCTGGCATGTACATCATGTCCATATATGTATTTTCAGCTATATACGATGTGTATTTCTTATTCTTGATTGCTTCATAGTATATTTCTACTGCGTAATCAGTTGTTCCACCACCGGGAGGGGTCATATATGAAATGAGACCAGGATAGCGAACTCCACGTGTATCAACGCCAAAGCGGTGATAATAATAGTCACAAAGTAACTCCCCGGCAACTTTATTAACTCCATACATTGTAGTAGGCCGCATTATTGTATCCTGTGGTGTCCTCAATTTTGGAGTCATTGGTCCAAATGCACCAATAGAACTCGGAGTGAAGAATTGTAAATCGAGTTCTCGAGCAACTTCAAGAGCGTTCATCAGTCCACCCATATTTAGATTCCAAGCAGTTTGAGGAATTGACTCTGCTTTAGCTGATAATAAGGCTGCCAAATGCATAATCGTGTCTACATTATGCTTTTTTGCTGTTTCAAATAAACTTTCTGCATTGGTAACATCTATTATTTCAAATGGACCTTCTTCATCTTCTCTCTTTCGAATATCAGATCCAATTACATTTGATGCACCGTAGTTTTCTCGTAATTTTGTTACAAGCTCTGAGCCAATTTGACCAGATGCACCTGTAACTAGTATCTTTTTCATATTAATTACCCCCAACAAATCCTTCAGATAAAGATCTCATCCTAAATTAGATGAGACCCATTTCTTTTCCTACCTTTTTATAAATTTCTATTGCTTTATCTAGCATTTCTTTTGTATGTGCTGCAGTTGGCATGTTACGGACTCGCCCTGCCCCTCTTGGAACTGTAGGGAAAACAATCGATTTAGCATAGACACCTTCTTCATTCAATCGCTTACTGAACTTCTGGGTGTCATTCTCATCACCGATGACACAAGGCGTAATTGGTGTCTCGCTATTACCAATATCAAATCCTAAATTCTTTAAGCCTTCTTTTAAGTAATCACTATTCTGCCAAAGCTTCTCATTTAGTTCCGTAGATTCAATTAATAGGTCAACTGCCTTTGTGCTTGCTGCCGCATCTGCTGGTGAAACGGCTGTCGAAAATAAGAACGGTCGTGAACGTACTTTTAACCAGTCGATTAATTCAGCTTTCCCTGCTACATAACCGCCTATTACACCAATTGCTTTGGATAACGTTCCCATCTGAAAATCAACTTTGTCCTGTAAGCCAAAATGCTTAACTGTTCCAACACCTTTGCCTAACACACCTGAACCATGTGCATCGTCAACATACGTAATTAAATCAAACTCTTCGGCTATTTCAACAATCTCTGGTAGTTTGGCAACATCTCCATCCATTGAGAATACACCATCTGTTATAACCATTACTTTGTTATATTGACCAGACTCAACTGCTTCTTTTGCCTTATTTCTTAAATCTTCCATATCGGAGTGATTCACACGAATTATTTTTGCCTTAGATAAACGACATCCGTCGATAATTGATGCATGGTTTAATTCATCTGAAAGGATTGCATCATTCTTATCCATTACTGCTGAAATAGCAGCCATGTTACAGTTAAAACCTGATTGATAAGAAATAACAGCTTCTGTTCCTTTAAATTCTGCTAGCTTCTCCTCAAGTTTGATGTGCAGATCCAATGTGCCATTAATCGTACGAACAGCCCCTGCACCTACACCATGCGAGTCAACTGCATTTTTTGCCACTTCCTTTAAACGTTCATCGGTTGCAAGACCGAGGTAATTATTTGACGAAAGATTTATAAGCTCTTTTCCATTAATATTAATCGTTGGTCCATTCGCCCCTTGTACAGGATCGATTTCGTTATAAAGACCACGCTCTTTTAAGTCCATTATATTTTCTTCCAAGAATGAATGTAATACTTTACTTGTCATACGTTACTTCCTCCTTAAAGTATGTAAACAATAATCAATAAATATATTTTAACACATCGCACGTATTATTTAACAATTCCACTTGATTCATACGGCTTCTGCTTCTCATCTTTTAATTTCAGAATAACACCTGTGACTAAAACCAACGATGATAACAATGCTATATAAAGACCTGTTCCAGCTTCACTGACCGATGCCCCCATATAATGCTGTGAAACTTTTATGATGTAATAAAGCAGGAATACTGCTGCAGCTAATGATCCTGAAATTCCTAATAAACCTGGTGACTTTTTAGCAAACACAGTAAAAACTGGATAAAAAAACAATATAAGAACGATATAACCACGATGAGCGAATCCACTTGCGCTATCAGTAAATGCAAGATTCACCCATGGTAAAAACAAGGAAATTATATATAGTATCGTTGAAATTAAAATTAATACATCACCGGTACTTCTTTCTTTTAACATATGCCTCCCTACTTTCTTATTATATTTCAAATTTGTAACATTTACCTATTCTATTGTCACATATTTCTATGGTACTTATATCATTATTTTACTATAATATTAAATAGATTAACAAAGTGAGGTATGAAGTATGAGGAAACTATTAATTGTACTATTTATGGTTTTAATATTAAGTTTCGGTATAGTTGGTTATACCCAATCTACTGATGATACAAACAATGTCGTGGATGAACAGAATGAAAATAAGCTTATTGTTAATTAATGTTTAATTGCAAAATAAAAAAGGAAAACATCTACTAAAAGATGCTTTCCTTTATAAGCTAGTTACTATTCAACTATTGTTACATCAACTGAACGAACGCCCCAGTTATATGCTTTGTCTTTTGTTTTTACATAAACGTCAATCTTATGACCTTTAATTGCACCACCGATATCAGCAGCAGTTGCATAACCGTAACCTTCAACATACACCTCTGATCCAAGTGGAATCACATTAGGATCAACTGCAATTACTTTAGCATTTGGGTTTGCATTTAAGTCAACTCCAGTTGAAGTAACCCCAGAACATCCGTCGCAATTAGCAGTGTATGCAGTTGCACTTACTGAAATTGTTTTACCTTCTGGTTTATCTTGTGATGACTTTTCTTGTTTACTAGATTGTGAAGCATTAGATGAACTTTCATTATTCGAAGATCCATTTGATGAACTTTCTGTTGAAGCTGTTGCTGGAGCCGAATCTTCCTGCGCCACGTTAACACCTTTAATTTCAAGTTCTTGTCCAATTACAATTAGATCTGATTCTAGTTTATTCCATTTTTTCAGATCTTGCACAGATACATCATATTCTTTACCAATTCCAATTAATGTATCACCTTGCTCTACCATATATGTCTCATTTATAAATAGTTTCTGCTTTGGCTGTATAACTGTTGTTTTTAATTCGTTAGTTTCAACCAATTCGTCTACAGTAGTATTATATTCCTCTGCGATATCCCAAAGGTTATCTCCTTTTTCAACTTTGTATTCTGCTGCAGAAGCAGTGGTTAATGTTGCGCCAGCAATAATGACACCTGTAGCGATTGATGCTACTATTTTCTTCATAGGTAGTCCCTCCTTTAATTTCTGACATTGCCCATAGTATCACAGGTTAGTAGGACAATGCAGTTACAAGACTTTTAAGAGTCTATTACAAGGATTACCAAACTAAAGAAGATTTATTACAATTATAATAGATTTATTTCAAATTGCTATTTATATTACATATTTATATGAAAACAGCTTGTTTTGATAGTATGATAGACTCTATTGTAATCAGTTCATTAGAAAACTTGGCATTCGCGAAACCTTAATGGCGAATCCCTTAGCTGCACTTATGCAGTAAGTAAGTTTTTATACTTTCTTAACTTCTAATAAAAACCTGTGCTGTTTTAAGCAGCGGTTCGTTTATATATCCGGGAACCTGATTCCGCTAAAAGGAAGAAAATAGCTTGAATCTAGTTCTCCTAAACTAATGAGCATATAAAATTCAATTAATACTAGACTTCTTTCATATTTAACTAAGAGAGGCTGTTGGGGTTTTATGAATAAGATTATATTATTACGTTTAAAATGCTGTTGAACTCTTACTTAGATTTTATGTATATTGAAATTAGCATTCTACTCAAGACTAAACCCCTGCTGTTTATCCAGCAGGGGTTTTAACTTACTTATTTATTATTCAATTGCTCCTGATACTGCTTAAATTCTTTTTCAGTACAGCGTACCCAGTGGTCAGGTTTAACTTCCCGAAATTCTGGTTCTTCATCAGTTTCATAATCAGCAGGATCATATGCGAATCTTTTCCGGCCTCGTTCATATTCTGGATCTGGTAATGGAATCGCTGATAAGAGTGATCTTGTATATGGATGAAGTGGATTCCTGTACAACTCATCACTGTCAGCCAGTTCCACCATATTGCCATAATACATAACACCTGTTCGATCACTGATATATTTAACCATTGAAAGGTCATGTGCGATAAATAGAAAAGTAAGGTTATGTTCACGCTGTAATTTTTTAAGCAGATTCACAACCTGTGCCTGAATAGACACGTCAAGTGCTGAAATAGGTTCATCAGCTATAATGAATTCCGGCTCAACTGCTAAGGCTCGCGCAATACCAATACGCTGCCTTTGACCGCCACTGAATTCATGTGGAAAACGAGTTGCATGCTCTTTATTCAGTCCGACTGTCTCCAGCAATGATTCGACACGGTTTTTACGCTCTGTTTCATTTTTTGCCAAATTATGAATGTCGATACCTTCTGCAATGATATCCATAACAGTCATTCTTGGGTTTAAAGAAGATGATGGATCCTGGAAAATCATCTGCATTTTCCGGTTAAATTTCAGCATATCCTCTTTGGATTTCTTCCCGTGAACACTTTCATTTTTATATTTAACTTCACCACCAGTGGCCTCATATAAACGGATGATTGTCCGGCCAGTTGTTGATTTGCCACAACCAGATTCGCCAACCAGACCGAATGTTTCACCTTTATAAATATCAAATGAAATTCCATTCACCGCTTTGATGGTGTTCTTACGCCCTGCTTTAAAGAATTTCTGTAAGTTTTTTACTTCTAGGAGTTTTTCGTTTTCCATTACTTTTCACCATCCTTATCGTCTGTCGAAGCAAATCCTTGCATTCTACGTTTGACGGAAGCAGGTGGTTCCATTTTTGGTGCATCCTTATGCAATAGCCAGGACGCGGCATAATGTGTGTCAGATACCTTGAACATAGGCGGTTCCATCTTCGTATCTATCTCCAATGCGAATTCATTTCTTGGGGCAAATGCATCCCCTTTAGGTGGATTCAACATATCTGGAGGGCTTCCTGGAATAGTAAATAATTCTTCCTCTTCACTATCCAGGGTTGGCATTGAGCCCAGAAGACCCCAAGTATACGGATGTTTTGGATTATAGAATATCTCATCCACTTTCCCAATTTCAACAATTTTCCCGGCATACATAACCGCAACCCGATCCGCAACATTTGCAACAACACCCAGATCATGCGTGATAAATACAATCGCACTGTCTGTTTCTCGTTGAATGTCCTTCATGAGATCGAGAATTTGCGCTTGGATTGTAACGTCAAGTGCTGTAGTTGGTTCATCTGCAATAAGTACTTTTGGATTACAGGCAAGTGCAATCGCTACCACTGCACGTTGACGCATTCCGCCTGAGAATTGGTGCGGGTATTGATTTAACCTTAAAACAGGGTGTGGAATTCCAACTTGCTCCAATAGGTCAATCGCTTTTTTCTTTGCTTCTCCGCGAGCCATATTCCGGTGTTTGATCAGACCCTCCATAATTTGGTTCCCTACTTTCATTGTTGGGTTCAGGGAGGTCATAGGGTCCTGGAATACCATGGACATATCTTTTCCGCGAATTTTTTGCATTTGCTTATTTGAATAGTTAGCAATATCATTTCCTTCAAATAAAATCTCTCCTGATTTTATTTGCCCTTGTGGCTTTGGAAGTAGTTGCATAAGAGCTTTTGTTGTTACAGATTTCCCAGAACCCGATTCACCAACAATAGCCAGGGTTTCTCCTTTTTCTACATCAAAGCTCACACCTCGAACAGCTTGAACTTCACCGCTGTAGGTGTTAAATGATACGCTCAGATCTTTCACTTCCAATAATTTACTCATTCAAAGACACCTACCTTTTTATTTATGCATTTTCGGATCAAACGCATCGCGAAGTCCGTCACCAATCAAGTTGAAGGCAATCATGATTACTGAAATCAAGATTGCGGGATAAAATACCATGTAAGGATAAAGTCTAAAGACATCAAATCCTGAATTAATTAATGCACCAAGCGACGCTTCAGGTGGTACAATACCAAGCCCAATGAAGCTTAGAAATGCTTCGAAGAATATCGCATTCGGAATGGTGAACATTGTATTAATAATAATTATCCCAGCAACATTTGGTAATAAATGTTTCCTAATAGTATTTCCACCTGATTGGCCCAGTGTCCTTGCGGCAAGCACAAATTCTTCGTTTTTCAACTTCAGAATTTCACCCCTTACAATACGTGCCATACCTATCCATCCGGTCATCGTAAGGGCTATGATAATAGAAACTATGCCTGGCTGCAGTACAATTATCATCAGTAGTATAACAACAAGGTTAGGAATACCGATGAGAATTTCAATTATACGTTGCATGAAACTATCAATTCTTCCGCCGTAGTATCCGGAGATACCGCCATAGGCTACACCAATCACCAGATCAATCAATGCAGCAACTGAAGCAATAATAAGAGAAACTCTTGTCCCCAGCCACATCCTTGTCCATTGATCACGTCCGAGTGTATCGGTTCCTAACCAGTAATATTGATCCATCATTTCCTGCGCTTCATAAATATGATAAGTAGCCTCTACTTCTGCTGAGTCCTTTGAGCCGTCTCCTTCAGCCAGTACTTTAATATCAATAAAATCTTCTTTGTTATCATAACGCATAACGGCATTTTTGGTTGCTTCTTCTACCGTATCGCCGTCGAATTCACTAGTTAATGTACCGTTTAAACCTAGCCAGGAAATGTTTTCAAGAACAGGTACTCGCGGTGGCATTTTTGCCCTTGATAGATCCTGACCATCCATCTTATGTTCGTTGAAATACGGTCCTATAATACTCAAGAGAATGACAATAACCAGCAGAATCATACTAATAACAGCAAATTTATTCTTGAAAAAGGTTCTTCTTGCATCCTGCATAAATGATCTCGGGGGACCAGAAATCTTTTCACTTGTATCTTCTTTCCGTTCGAGGGGAACTAAAAGTTCTTTAGGTACGTCTTTATGCTCGTTTTCTTGTGTCATTTAACTTTCCCCTCCCGTCAGTCGGATTCTTGGATCGATTAGTACATATAGAAGGTCGATCACCAGAATTATTGCCACAAATAAGAACGCAAAGAATAGTGTTAGACCCATAATGGTTGGATAATCAACTACCATAACAGATGTAACGAACTGTTCACCTATTCCTGGAACCGCAAAAATCTGTTCAATAACCAAGGTTCCTGTCATTAAACCGACGGCCATAGGACCTACTACTGTTACCAGTGGAATTAGAGCATTTCTTAAACCATGTTTAAAAATAATTCCAAACTCAGTTACACCTTTAGCTCTTGCTGTAGTAATAAAATCAGAGCCAAGTACTTCAAGCATTTCTGTCCTTGTAAAACGAGCTGATATTGCCATCGGAAAGATTAATAATGCAATTGTAGGCAATATGGTATGTTCATATGTCCCCCATAATGCAACAGGGAACATCTCAAACTTCACGGCGAGATACCATTGTAGTAACCCTGCAAATATAAAGGAAGGAATAGAAGTACCCAATACAGCAATAATGGTTGAGGTATAATCAAGTACACCATTATGTGAAATGGCTGCCACCAGCCCGAATAATATACCTAGTACTGTCCCAAATACGAGGGCTTGTGCACCGAGTACCATGGAGGGACCGATACGAGCCATAATGATATCCGTTACCGGGGTATTGTCAAACTGGAAGGAAATACCTAAGTCACCTTGTACAAGACCAGCTATGTATTTCACGTATTGAACAGGAATGGGATCGTTCAATCCGTATTTTTCTAATACAATTGTCTGTTGTGCTTCACTTAGTTTGTTTTCAACTGATAGTGGACTTCCTGGAAGCATTTTCATAAGAAAAAACGAGACGCTGGCAATAATGAACAATGTAATTGCCATATAAAAAACACGCTTTAATATATAACGAAGCATTTCTGCACCTCCTGAATTTCTGTTTAATCGTGCTGATATTAAAATATTCAATATTATATGACTTTTTAGCGAAAAGGGCAAAAGAGAGCATATGCCATAAGGTCATATACTCTCTTCCCTTTCAAATTATAGCATATTTTATTAAAATAATTTTTATTCTTCTGCTCCTACGCTTGCCCATTTATATTCGTAAGTAGGGCCAAACGCATTAACGTAAACATCTTGAACACTTGGACGTACTAGCTGAGCAGATGCACTCTGATAGATAGGTGCTACAGCTGCTTGTTCAGCTAGAATTTTTTCTGCTTCAAGGAAGTTTGCGTAACGAGCTTCAGGATCTTGTGCTAACGTTGTCGCAGTTTCTTCTAGCAATGAATCATATTTTTCGTTTGAGAATCCCATTTTGTTGTTTCCACCATCAGTAAGCCATAAGTTTAAGAAGGTATATGGATCAAGATAGTCTGGTCCCCAACCAGCGAACTGAATTTGGTAATCCATGTTTGTATCCAAATCAAGACGCTGTTCAAATGGAACTTGCTTCAATTCTACAGTTAATCCTGGAAGATTTGTTTGAAGCTGATTAGCAAGATATTCGTTCATTGTTTTCGCTGTCTCACTATCACCTGCTAAGAATTCTAATGTTACAGAATCTTTACCAATTTCTTCAAGGCCTTTTTCCCAAAGTGATTTTGCTTCCTCGACATCATGTGTTACAAGATCACCATTTGCCTCACGGAAGTCTTCGCCACTTGGAGTCTGTACGAAGTCTTTAGGAACAAATCCTGTTGATACAAGTGAACCATTGTTAAGAATTTCGTTAACTAATGCTTCTTTGTCAAATGCTTTACTAATTGCTTTACGAATGTTAACATTTGCAAGCGCATCGCTTCCAGTTTGGTTAAGTTTCAAATAGAATAATGCTGTTTCAGGTACTACACGATAGTCGTCATGTGTAGAATATTGATCTACAAGGTCAGAAGATAAACCAGCACGGTCGATTTCACCGGATTCATAAAGGTCTACCGCTGTTTGTGGATCTTTTACAACTTCATAAGTCATTTTTTCAAGTTTTACTGTTTCAGCATCCCAGTAGTCCGCATTTTTGTTAAGCTCCCAAGAACTGCTTGTGCTTTCCCAGTTATCTAATGTATATGGTCCGTTGAAAACAAGTGTGTCTGTGCTTGTAGCATACTTGTCACCTTGCTCTTCAACAAATTTCTTATTTAACGGATAATATGTTGCAAATGTAGTTAATGACTCAAAGTAAGGTACTGGGTTTTCCAGTGTAACTTCAAATGTGTAATCATCTACTGCTTTTACACCTAATTCTTTAACAGGTACATCACCTGAGTTAACAGCTGTTGCGTTTTTAATAACGCCACCCATCATGTATGGACCATACTCTGATCCGGTATCAGGGTTTACTGCACGCTGCCAAGAATAAACGAAGTCATGTGCCGTTACAGGGTCACCATTTGACCATTTAGCGTCTTCGCGAAGCGTGAATGTCCAAGTAGTACCATCTTCACTAACTTCATGATCTGTGGCAATACCAGGTACAACTTCTCCATCTTTCAAGCGATAAAGCCCATCCATTGTAGCACCTAGGAACTGAATACCAAATTCATCAGTAACCATAGAAGCGTCCATTGATGGAATAGTGTCACCATTAATGAAGTTCATTACCTGTTCAGGCTCTGAAGTTTCCTCTTCACCTGTTTCTTCTCCGCTGCCTTCTTCTGTGCTAGTGTCATCTCCGCCTTCTGACGAAGTATCGCCACCGTCATCTCCACCGGAACAAGCTCCGAGGAAGAGACCTAGCATTAAAGCTAGTGCTAAAAACCATACTTTTTTCAACTTCATGTTGAAAATTACCCCCTTGATAATATTAATTTTTCTGACTTTTTAGCAGATTCTATCTACTAAATAGAATTATACAATTTTTCTTACAAGTTTGTAAAGACTTTTTTAAGAAAATTAAAATTCCATACGCTCTATCGGTTGTCTGTCGGTCATTACCAGCATTTTATTATTTTACAACTTTATTACAATTCAACTTAAATGAACTATGATATACTCAATATTATTGTAATTTTGAAGGTGGAATAGATAAATGTACAGGAAAAATTGGTTCATTCTGATTCTCAATATAAGTATTATTTTTATTATGGTATATTTGCGGGCACCAGTCTTTTCATTGGTTCACTTTATAAACATGACATTTTATTTTTCACTGATTTATATTGTCATATTTTTAGCAATGTACACAATGAAGGGCGGGTTCTATGATGGGGTTACATTCGGCTTCAGAAGGTTTCACAGTGTAATGTCAAAGCAAAGTGATTATCTTGAAGAATGGAAAGAAAAGCCACTTCCTTCATCAAAAGTTAGTCAGCGTTTCTATAAGTTTGCACGTTTTCAAAGTATCGCATTACTTACCCTGCTGGTCGCTTTAGTGCTTTTCTATTATGGTTATCAATAATCTATTATGAATTTAAAAAGATAAGGATTGCCTCATAGTGGACAATCCTTATCTTAAAATTACTTTTAAACCCAAATTTCTAGTTAAATAAACCTTCAAAAAAGTTTCCAATTAAGTTAGCGAACTTTTTAAAAAAATTCTCTACTTTGTTCCAAAACCCTTCATCATTTACAAGTTCTTGAACTTTAGAAGCAATATTATCAAGCTGATTCTTTACTTCATCGAAGTTAATATTTAAATCCTTCATTTTATTAAACAGATCGATTAGCATTTGACGATCTTCTTCACTTAATGAAATTCCCAATTTATCAAGCTGCTCCTGAACGATTTTCTCAACATCTTCTTTTGTAGCTGGGTTTTGATCAGCTATTGCTTTTTTAATTTCAGTGAGCAATTCACTTACTTTTTCCTGACTTAACCCATCCTTGGCAAGATCTGTTGCAACACCAAGTTCTTCGTCAGCTAATTGCATTCTTTCCTTATCAAGGGGTTGTCCTTCAGCATCATAGGCCTTATAAATTCCTGTTAATGCAGAGTGTCCGCTAACTTTTACAGGTGAAGCTACGTCAACTGTTGCATCCTCTACTCCAGCCGTCAAGAGTGCGTTTGCATACATTTCATTTGTTACTTGTGTAATGTTTTCTGGTGTTACAATATTAATTGATAGACCCTCACCTTTTTCTTGCCGGGTGATTTTCGCTGATGAAAACATTCTTGAATTTGGATCTCCATCAATGTAATTGGCGATATCCTCACCTGTTACTGTATATTCTTTCACCGCTTCAGGATCATTAACATCCAGTAGGTCACTTACTTTGTTTTTTTGCTCATCTGACAAGGTATCTCCGTAGACAACTATTGGAACACCTAACTTTTCATTTATACCTCCATTATTAGCAGCCTGAACCGGTGCTGCGAGACTAGTAATCAATCCAACTATCAACACAAAAACAGCAGCCAACTTCAAATAATTATTCATCATTACAGTTACTCCTTTATTAATCAGTTTTTTTTATTCTATGCTTGTCTAATACTATTAGTAATTACGATACATTATAACGTTTTATGATGACCATGAATACATTTTTCCCTATTTGTTTAACAATCTAACATTTTGTTAATAAAATATGAGCATTTAATTTCCAAATTAGTTCATGTTACTATATATTTAGTGTACCGAAATAAATTTGAAAGAAGGGATTTGTTATTTCAGAGCAAAATCCTAATATAAAACGAAATTTAATTATTATGTGGTTCGCCAACTTTTTCATTGCCGGAAGTATTACCATGGTACTTCCATTTATTTCATTATATATAGAAGAATTCGGTAATTTCACTGATTCTTATGTGCAGACTTGGTCAGGATGGATATTCGGAATCACCTTTGTCACTGCCTTTATTTTCTCACCAATCTGGGGCCGTATCGGTGATAAGTACGGCAGGAAAAAGATTCTAATAATTTCTGCTGCAGGTCTTGGTTTATCAGTACTTCTAATGGGTTTTGCCTCCTCAGTATGGGAGCTTTTTTTATTGCGCTTATTTATGGGGATATTTACTGGATTTATTCCAATGTCCCAGGCTATGATTTCAACACAGACACCGAGGAGAATTGCTGGTCAGGTGCTAGGGACTTTGCAAACCGGCAGTATAACTGGAGCGTTAATGGGGCCATTACTCGGTGGTGTTCTTGCTGATGCTTTTGGATACGCGTCCACATTTAAGTGGATTTCGATTACAATATTTCTCTCTGGTATTATTGTATTATTTGGTGTAAGAGAGATTTTAATACAGTTTTCAGATGATAATCAGGAGCAAGTTTCCTATTCTACTAAAGAAGTGCTCATGCATATCATACGCAACCCGGTATTACTCGTCGTCATGCTCATTTCCACATTGGTTCAAATTGCACATTTTAGCATTCAACCAATTCTGTCCTTATATGTAGCTGAGATACACGGTCCAGCCAGCATAGCGTTCTATTCTGGAATGGCATTCTCAGCGGCTGGACTTGGAAATTTGTTAATGGCTAAGCGCTGGGGCAGATTAGGTGACCGTATAGGCTATACAAAAATAATGATTTTCTTATTATTCATGGCCGGTATTGTCTATTTGCCCGGGGCATTCGTTACCAATATTTGGCAATTAGTCGTACTAAGATTTTTATTAGGAATTTCTATCGGTGGATTGGTTCCGGTTCGAGTCGCATATATACGTCAGGAAGCACCATTATCTATGCAAGGTGAAGTGCTCGGGTATAATACCAGCTTACGGTTTTTAGGAAATATCATCGGGCCTGCACTGGGAGGTATGCTCGCAGGGTTCTTCGGCTTCTCCGCAGTTTTTTTCGTAACTAGTGGATTGCTCTTAATAGGCGGGGTTATAATGCTCGGGGCATGGTATAAGCACGAATACGAGGGAAAGCGAACGCACTCACTTTCCTCTTCGTAGCAGATTTCCGCGGAGCTTTGAAGACTAAGTAATAAATGCTGAAATCCAACAAACAAAATTCCCCACAATAATATATTGATTTGTTATACTGGATATGCTACAACTAGTAGAGTCAATAAATTATTCAGACATTAGAAAGAAAGTGATAGCAATGGGAATTGTCGTTGTTGAGGTTTGTGACGGAAATGCGATCACTACTTTAGATATAGAAGATATCATCGAAAAGGAATTTCCAGAGGTAGCCGTGCTTATGAATGAATGTTTGTCATTTTGCGGGCTATGTCGGGTTAAGCCATATGCACTAGTAAACAACAAACGCGTTTTCGGTAACACACCTGAAGAATGTTTAGATAAAATAAGATCAGCCATAAAAGAAGAACTAGCTGTTTATCAATAACAGCTAGTTCTTTTCTTTTTGTCTCTAATTAGTAAGAATTGTTGGTGTTTAACGCCGCAGTGGAAATATACTCGCTTTCCGCGGGCAAGCCGCAAGCCTCCTCAGCCCGTTACCTTGCTCCGGGGTCTTTCGTAGCTTATTAAGACGAACAGGACGTTCTAGTGTCTGCGTTGGTCACATTTAGCCGACGCCCGCAGGAGTATCACATAGTTCCACAGCTGATGTGTATTCACATTCCCTACAACAACTGCCTTCTCTTTATTAAGGGAAATTATATATTCTTGTTATTAATTAACATTTTTACTACAGCGTCGAAACGTCCTATTTGAAGAGTACACTTTTTGTTATTTCCCGGGAAATTTTTTGTCGGAAACTGCCATTTACAGGCTAGCTTTGAATATTTCTACTGAATCCTGCCGAGATAATTTTTTAAAGTTACCAAACTCGGGACGTGCAATAACAGTCTTATCGGCCATCTCTTCAACTGTGTTTTGATCGATGTCGTAATCCGCTAATGTAGCCGGTGCTCCAATATCATTCCAGAATTCGCGTAGTTTATTAATTCCCTCAAGCGCAACATCACGATCACTTAGCCCTTCTGCTTCAACATTAAACACACGAACTGCAAGTTGCTTAAAGCGATCTGTGTTCGTATCATCTAATACATGCTTCATCCAGTTTGGAAAAATAATTGCGAGTCCACCACCATGAGGAATATCATGTACGGCTGATACAGCATGCTCTAGATTATGTGTTGCCCAATCACCACGATACCCCATATTCAACATTCCATTTAATGCTAAGGTCCCACTTAACATCATAGTTTCTCGATACTCATAGTTTTCCAGGTCATCCAATAATTTTGGTGCTGTTTCAATAACTGTACGCAGTATCGACTCACAAAAACGATCCTGTACCAGAGTATTTCCTGCTTGGTGAAAATAATGTTCTAACACATGTGACATTATATCAACAATGCCATATACTGTTTGGTCACGCGGAACGGAAAATGTATTGCTTGGATCAAGAATGGAAAACTTAGGGAAAGTTGATGGTGTTCCCCAGCCATGTTTTTCATGTGTTTCCCAATTGGTAATAACCGAACCTGCATTCATTTCAGATCCTGTTGCAGCAATAGTCAGGACTGTACCAAATGGAAGCGCATCGTTTACCTGCTCTTTTTTCGTGACAATATCCCAAATATCAATATCCGTTTTAGCGCCTGTTACAATTGCTTTTGTCGCATCAATCGTACTGCCTCCACCAACTGCAAGCACAAATTCAACATCTTCATTTTTGCAAATTTCAATGCCTTTCCGAACTGTTGAAACACGCGGATTAGGTTCTACCCCTGAAAGTTCAACTACCTCGGCATTTATTTTACTTAATTGATTCACGACTTCTTCATATACGCCATTTCTCTTTATACTCCCACCACCATATACAAGCAGCACTTTTTTACCGTAAGCTGCAACTTCATTAGGCAATGCTTCCAGTTGACCTTTTCCAAAAATTAATTTAACCGGGTTATAGAATGTAAAATTATCCAATTGATATTCCTCCTGCTGTTATTTTGTATATACGATTACGTCCATTTCTACAAGAACGTCTTTCGGTAACCTGCTAACTTCAACTGTTGCCCGAGCTGGATACGGTTCGGTTAAAAAGCCACCATAAATCTCATTTACAGTTGCAAAATCATCCATCGAATTAAGATAGATTGTAAATTTAACCACCTGGGAAAAGTTCGCTCCAGCTTCAGTCAGTATCGCCTGCAGATTTGCCAGCACTTGTTCTGTTTGCTTTTCTATTCCATCAACTACCTCGCTATTTGCAGGATCAATTCCGATCTGCCCTGAGACATAAATAAAATCCCCAGCCTGAATCGCCTGTGAATATGGTCCAATTGCAGCCGGTGCATACACAGTATGTATTGCTTTTACCATGTTAATTCCTCCTTATAATTTAATTTTATCATTTCCATATTCAGTCTTACTACTCTTTTGCAAGTTCGTCCTTATATTCCATTACATCACGAACATAATATATATCACCATAGCAGGCATTATATTGCTTTGCTTCTTCTCGTAAACATGTATATATCGACTTATTTGATGAGGTATTATACATTTTTTGAGAGAAATTTATAGCTGCTTCTTGGGTATACGTTCCCGAATTATCGTTGATGTAATCGATAAATCCTTTACCAAAATTATACGACTGAATTGCTAGTTTCAAGTCACCATTTGCTTGTTTGATAGTTTGGGAAAAGTAATAGACTCCTTGTTTAATAGATAGTTCTGGTTCATCTATGCATCCTCTCTCTCCGCAGTAACTTTCAGATGACTGCATCGGGTCATTCCCCCGACCACCGGATTCCTGCATCATCATTGCAAGCATCACATCCACATATTTTGTTACACCGTACTGTTTTGCATACTTTTCAACAGTCGGCTTATATTCCCATACCTGCTCACTTATCAACGGGCGTGAAACTTCAAACTGATGACTATCTGGCCGTTCAAGCGCTAGAAAGGACACTATGATAAATACACCAGTCAAGACAACTGCTATTACCACTGTTTGTTTAATTGCTGTTTTTGTTTTTCTTTTCATAAAATCCCTCTGTCATTCTTTTGTTAGTTTCATAGAATAAGCTTCTAGTGCTTTTTGGCGAACAATTCTTTCTCTCGCCATTTTCCGAATCGATAATACATATAAGCAAATAGGCTGCTCACCAAAAAGCTTGATCCCATACCAATCGCTATGCCAGTTTCGCCAAGCCAGTTGGAGAAAAGAGCGGTTAACGGAAAACGAAGCACCCACAATGAAATAACATTGAGCACTAGCACCTGATACATTGCTCCCGACGCCCTAACAATTCCATTTAATATAAAATTAATCCCGAGGAACGGATAGCATAATGCGATAATCTGCAGATACCTTGTTCCGAATGATATCGCTGCTTCATCTTGCAGAAATAGCAGTATACCGTATTCCGCAAAAAATACGACTAGAATTCCTACGATAAGCATAACAGAAAAATTGTAGAGGACACCAAACCTTGCTATGCTTTTCACACGTGACCAATTCTGAACACCTATATTTTGACCAGCCATACTGCTAACAGCTGTTCCAAGCGCATGTGCCGGTAGCATCAAAATACTATCCAAACGCTGCGCAGCACCAAAGCCAGCGACTACATCTTCCCCGTATATCGTTACAACACTCATTATTGCAGCTACTCCTGCAGAAATAACAGCCATTTGCAACCCTGATGGAATGCCGAGATTTAAAATTAGGCCAACTTCCTTTTTTGACGGAATTGATGGCATGGAGAATGGGGCCAGTTTACGGTACAAAACATGGATAACTCCATAAAGAAATGCACTTCCCTGTGCCACAATAGTTGCATATGCCGCCCCATCAATGCCCAAATTGAAGCCAGCGATGAACAGTGGATCTAGTACAATATTTAGTGCTACTGCCAGCATTACGAACCGAAGCGGTGTTTTACTATCACCGAGTGCACGAAGAACGGTGCTAATAAAGTTATATCCAAACAAGAACAATATCCCAAGGAAATTCACTTGCAAATATGTCTTCGCATCATTCATCATGCCTTCTGGTGTACCCAATAACTGCAGAAGCTGTTCAGCCATAAGATAACCAACAGTTCCTAATAAAACTGAAAGCAATACCAAAATCACGACGAATGCATTGAGATAGCGTTCTAACCCCGTATCATCTTTTTTACCTTTTTGCTGTGACAGAATTGTCAACGCAGCATTATTTAACCCAATAACAAATGATAACACCGTAAAAATAATTGTACTCGAAACAGCAACAGATCCGAGCGCATTTGAACCAAGCAAATTACCTACCCATAAACTGTCAGCAAACTGGTAGGATGTTTGCAGCAAATTGGTCAGCATAATCGGCCCTGAAAATATGATCAACTGCTTTAATATATTGCCTTGTGTGAAATCATGCTGTTTCTTCATAACCGTCAGCCTTTCTTACTTCAACCTATTATTGAGATTTTAACTTAATTCCGGGATCTTCAACCTAATATCGAGAACTTCAACTTGATTCCGAATTCGTCAAACCTAAACCCAATAATCTTAACCTGCCATTTTCATATTCCATTCATTTTACCACGGATCAATAAACTCCTCCTTTGCGAAACTTATTTATAAAGTTTTTCTAATAATTAAAATAATGTGATATTATTAAAGTATGCTTGTATAATTTATAAAAAGGAGATGTTTCGTATGATGCAAGTCCCATTAACAGTAGGACCCATGCTTGAACATGCAGAAAAGTTTTTCTCAAAAAAACAAGTCATCTCGCAAACGCATGATAAGCTTCACCGGCTTACATATGCCGATATCGGAGAAAGAACAAGGCGCTTAATGAGTGTTCTCGATGGTCTAGGAATACAAAAAGGTGATCGGGTCGGCACATTAGCCTGGAATCATCACCGGCACTTGGAGATTTATTTTGCCGCACCAGGTATGGGGGCAGTGTTGCACACCATTAATATCCGATTATCCCCCGAGCACATTATTTACATTATAAATCATGCGGAAGATAAGATTTTATTTATTGACGAAGACGTTTTACCCCTCATCGAAGCCGTACAGGATAAGCTTCAAACGGTTGAAGCATTTGTCGTTATGACTGACAAGTCCGAACTCCCAGAATCTACTTTAAAACCACTTTATTCGTATGAAGAATTACTGCATACAGGAGATCCTACACATGAATTTTCAAAAACAATCGATGAAAATGATCCAGCCGGAATGTGCTATACATCCGCTACAACAGGTAAACCTAAAGGTGTTGTCTACTCGCATCGCGGGATAGTCCTGCACAGTTATGCTCTTGGATTAGCTGATTCAGCTGCAGTTTCAGAATCTGATGTGTCAATGGCTGTTGTACCACAATTTCACGTTAATGCCTGGGGGACACCATTTGCATGTACCTGGTTTGGATCAACACAAGTCATGCCAGGCCCACGTTTTACACCAAAACGACTTGCCGAATTCATAGAAAAATTCAATGTTACCATTACTGCCGGGGTTCCAACGATATGGTTGGGATTACTGCGAGAACTGGAACAAGGCAATTATGACACATCAAGCTTGCGTGCAGTACTTTGCGGTGGATCCGCTGCACCAAAGGGACTTATCCAAGCATTCGAGCAAAAGTACAAAATTCCTTTTATTCATGCCTATGGTGCAACTGAAACAACACCACTCGTAACTCTTTCCAGGCTAAAGAGCTACCAGGAGAAAGAGTTAGGTGAAGAGGATAAATTAGATCAACGCGCCAAACAGGGTGCACTTATACCTGGTCTTGATATGAAAATCATGGGTAATAATGGCGAAGTAGCCTGGGATGGTGAACAGATGGGTGAGTTACTCCTTCGCGGACCATGGATAGCCGACGAATACTATAAGGACGAAAGAAGTGAAAATGCGTTTGTTGATGGCTGGTTCCATACTGGTGATGTTGTAACAGTAGACGAAGAAGGTACACTTAAAATTGTCGACCGCACGAAGGACCTGATTAAGAGTGGTGGAGAATGGATTTCTTCCGTTGATCTGGAGAACGCCCTTATGGCGCACGATGCTGTTTTCGAGGCTAGTGTTATAGCAATTCCAGACGCTGAATGGCAGGAGCGACCAATCGCATGTGTTGTTTTACACGAAGGTTTTGCTGACAAAGTCGGCAAGGATGATATGCTTGAATTCATTCGGCCGCAATTCGCAAAGTTCTGGCTACCAGATGATGTACTATTCTTCGATGAAATCCCTAAAACATCAGTGGGTAAATTCCTGAAGCGCCAGCTACGTGAACAGGTAAAAGAACATTATAATATGCAAAAATAATAAGGTATTGAGGAAATCGGCTATTACGCCGATTTCTTTTATTATTGTCGAGAAATGTTCTCCTATAAGGAGTTATCAACCCGAATTGCTGGGTATCGATCCGAATTATGATTTATCAACTTTAATTGCCGGATATCAACCAGTATCAGGATTTATCAACCCGAATTTCTGGTTATCAACCTGAATCGTGACTTATCAACTTGAATTGCTGGGTATCAACCCGAATTATGATTTATCAACTTGAATTGCTGGATATCAGCCTGAATTATGATTTATCAACCCGAATTGCTGGATATCAACCTGAATCATGAGATATCAACCTGATCCAGAAATTATCATCTCATACTAAGAAGGTTATACTAACGACTGAATAATTTCGGCAACTGTTTCCTCTTTTTCAATATTCCCAACACCTTGCCCAGCCCAAAGTGATTGAACATCAGCAACAGCGAATTCTTTACCTGCATTCCTAATATCCTTTGTAAGCTGGTTTTGTATTGGAAACGGCAATGGCGAGATTCCACTTGCCTCCACTTCGACTATGAATCTATTATTGACAGCGCGTGCTGGTCGGCCAGAGAATACTTTGGTAATTTTGGTATCATTTGTTTGTGCCTTAATGAGTGCTCTTCGATATGCTTCATTTGTTCCAGCTTCTTTTGCCATCAAAAACCTGGTACCTAACTGAACACTTGCAGCACCCATTGCCAATAATGCTTCAAATTGTTTCTTTTTATGTATTCCTCCCGCTGCAATAACCGGCAATGAGACATTGTCCAATATTTCCTGCAGCAGCACATGCAAACCAATATTGCTTCCATTTGGGTATTTTTTTACATCAAATGTACCACGGTGCCCGCCTGCTTCACTCCCCTGGGCGACAATTGCGTCGTATCCTGCGTCTTCCATTTGCTTAGCCTCATCAAGATTTGTAGCCATCCCAATTAAGGTGACGTTATGATTCTTTAATCGTTTAATCAAAACAGAGGACAAAACACCAAATGCTGTGCTGACTATGGGAATATTTTCCTCCAGGATGACATAAATCTTCTCTTCTAAATTATCTTTTACTTTAACTGAATCTTCTCCTGGGTCAATGTCCAATTCATTTCTATAGTTGTTTAATATATGTTGCATTCTCTGAATATCAGTGGAGAACGTCTCCAAGTTGGTAGCAAATAAATTAACCGCGAATGGATTATTGGTCAGGCTCCTCACTTGCTGAATGTTTTCTTTTAATGCTGCTGCACTCATATATCCGGCTCCAATCGTGCCAAGCGCTCCGTTATTAGTGACAGCTGCTACCATTTCTGGAGTTGTAATTCCCCCAGCCATTCCTGCTTGAATTATAGGTACTTCAATATTCAGCTTTTCAAATAAATCATTCACACCTGAACCCTCCCACTCTTTTTTATTCACTCTATAAGAATACCATATTAAGTAATAATTACTAAAACTTTCCTAACTTTCCTTCTTGACAATATTTAGAAAATTTCGTAATATGTTAATGTTAACGAATGGTGTCGTTAAATATTTCGTTAAGTGTGAAATTGAGTATAAGGATGTGAAAATAAACGTGAACCAACTGCAATTGGAAACTGGTATTCGTACTATTATCAACAAAACGATAGATAGATTCTCTATTTTTATACATACCGATGACGGAGAAATCGCTATTAATGCATATGAACCCAGAAAGGCAGCTAGCCTAATTAAAATACCTATCCTAATCGAAGCCTTCCGCCAACTTGAATCTGATCAGTTTCGGTCTGACACTTTAGTATATATTGAGCAAGATATGAAAGTTGGAGGGGCAGGCGTTATAAATTATCTTACTAGCTCGAATGTATATAGTTATAAAAATCTGATGGAATTAATGATTATCATTTCCGATAACACTGCTGCAAACATTGTTCTTGATAAGGTAGAAATGTATCAGGTTAATGCGCTAGCAAGGCATTTAAAATGTGAGCATACCGAAATTCAACGCAAGTTTATGGATATAGCATCACAAAGTGCTGGGCTTGAAAATTATACGAGTGCATACGATATGTATCACTTTCTGTCTACTATTGCTAATCGCAGCAATACGATAAGTGACAATAGCAGATCACAAATTGTTGAAATATTATCGAATCAACAATTCGGAGACAAACTTGCTAGCTATTTACCATTTAATTCAGATGTAAAGCTATATCATAAATCAGGTGAGTTAGACGGCGTAGAACATGATGCTGCTATTCTGGAATATCAGAACAAACGCATTGAGGCTGTTGTTATGAGCGAAGGCTGGGAGAATAATGGAATAGGAAAAAGACATATTGCAGAAATAGGAAACCTATTAATTGATTACATAAAATCAAACTAATTATGAGGAGGAATAATGGTGAAAGTAAAAATTGCTGTTTTTGGTCGCGAGAAGTTAATTGATCGAATTACTAAATATGTTGAAGACCAAGAGGACATCGAAATTTTCCCGTTTGTTTACACTGAAACAAAAGAGGTCACCGAATTGGTCGAAAAAGCGTTTATGTGTGATATCTATTTATTTGCAGGATCATTACCGTACTTATACGCAAAAGAAAAAGTGGAAAAGAAGCGACTTCCAGCTGTACAGGTGGATTTTGATGAGTACATGATCTTAACATCTTTTTACCGAGTCAGAAATCATCACAAGCAGGAACTGAACAGACTTTCAATTGATGTGATGAGTCGAAGGCATGTCGATAAGGTGCTGAATGAAATGGAGTTAACCAACGAGGAAATATATACTTACAGCTATGAAAATGATGAACCAGTAGATATTAACCGGATTGCCAGATATCATGAAAATTTATGGAATGAGGGTAAAATTGATTACGCCCTTACGTCGATTGAAGAGGTTGAGTCAATTTTAAAAGAAAAGAGAATCCCAACTAGCTGCATGAAAATTCCCTTACTTAACATTGAACGCGCAGTTGACCAAGCCAAATCTATTACAACTCTAAATCAATCTAAAAGCGCTCAAATCGTTGCTGGATACGTTCAAATCAAAGAATTCGATTTGATTAAGGCCGAAAAAGGCGATTTTCAAGCACAGCAATTACAGCTGAAGCTACACCAAATTCTATTAAATTACTCCCAAAAAACATATGCCTCTGTTCTATCAAATGGCAATGATAAGTTTGTAATATTTGGAACAAGAGGGATCTTAGATCACATCACCAACCATTATCGTGACTTTCCATTACTTAAGGAAATGGAGCGTGCCTTAAATACCTCGGTAGATATAGGATTCGGCCTTGGTCTAACTGCTAAGCAAGCCGAGGACAACGCAAAGTTAGCATTGGAAGCTTGTACTCAGTCAAACGATGGTACATGTTATATTGTCAATGAACGTCAAGATACCATTGGTCCACTTGGAGTTGAAAAGGAATTTAATACATCGGAATTGTACCGTTCCTTAATCCATCAAGCTAAACTTAACAATGAGTTATCCTATAACTTTATCGACTTTATCGAAATCAGAAACAATGAACCCTTCTCATCCAATGACATCGCCAGTTACTACCGTGTCACGAAGCGAAGTGCAGAGCGTACTGTTAAAAAACTATTGGCTGGTGAAGTAATTAAAGTAGTTGGCGAGGAAAAACCATATATGAAGGGACGTCCTCGGAAATTGTTTCAGCTGAATCAGTAACCATTAGCATTCGACAGCCTTTAGCCTTATGGTGGATATCATAGCACTTATAATGCTATAAGAAATGATTATATACTTTTGTATGAAAACACCTCTCTAGCTCTATTACAAATTCATTTTCCATAACAAATGGTGGCTGCACATTGCGGAGCCACGGAGGTTTAACGAAATAAATTTTTTCTAATCTATTTACTTTTAAGCGGACACAGAAGACGCTATTTCTATAAAAAAGTCACCTTTTCGAAGTTATCCGGACACAGAAGCCCTTATTTCACATATATCATGGTTAATAGTGGGGATTTGTAACAAATAAGGTCCTTGGTGTCCGCAAACATCACCATTTTCCTGTATTTCAGTCAAATAAGGTCCCTGGTGTCCGCAAAACCTCTCAACATCATTTATATGAAAATTCATGATAGATTGTGGCTGCGCACTTGGCAGCCATATTGCTTTCTTAACTGTCAAAAAAAAACCAGATTCAGCTATCTGGTTTTTTGCTTAAGATTTTTTGTTGTTAAATAAATAATTCATTATCTCATCGAAGAATGTTACTGAATCGGTTATTAGAAATATAGGCAGGAGCATTATGGCTAGTACAACTGCTATGTTGGATACAAAAAATTTCACAAATCCTTTAAGTAAACCAACCAAACTCACCATCCCCTTTATAGAATTATGAATCTACAATAATAACCTATTTATGATTTACCCAAACGTGCATACATCATACGGATCCGGAGACTTATATGTTGAGAAGTTCCCGGACATCATCTTCGCTTAGACTAGACAGCATTGTTTCACCTGGCTGGATTACCTGATCAATCAGCTCACGTTTTTTCTGCTGCAGATCGTATATCTTTTCTTCGATTGTTCCCTCTGTAATAAGGCGGATTACTTGGACAACATTTTTCTGACCAAAACGATGTGCACGGCCTGTAGCCTGATCCTCAACAGCTGGATTCCACCATAAATCATATAGGATAACGGTGTCTGCACCAGTTAAGTTTAACCCTGTTCCACCCGCTTTAAGCGAGATGAGAAATACATTATTTTCGCCATTATTAAAACGCTCACTCATCTTCACGCGGTCCTCTGAAGCCGTTTGCCCATGCAAATAGAAATAATCAATTTCCTCTTGTTTCAGTTTTTCAATAATAATCTCGTGCATACTTGTAAATTGTGAGAATATCAGCATCCGCTTTCCGTTTGCAATTGCATTTCGTACAGTATCCATTAACTGGTTCAGCTTCCCTGATTCTCCCTGGTAATTTTCTACGAATACGGATGGGTGGCAGCATATTTGTCGCAACCGCGTTAATCCGGCCAGAATCTTCATCCGATTTTGGTTAAAGCCGCTTTCTTTCATGGACTGAGCTGCTTCTTGCTGCAACTCGCGCCAATAACCAACATACAGATCCTTTTGGTCTTTTGTCAGTTCTGAGACGTGTACTGTTTCAATTTTATCTGGCAATTCTTTCAATACATCTTTTTTCAGCCGGCGTAAAATAAATGGCTTTGTCAGCTGAGCAATTTTTTCATGTGATAACTGTTTAAAGCTACGTTGATTTGGCATTAGTCCGGGTAATATAACCTGAAAAATTGCCCACAGCTCGTCGATTGAATTTTCTATTGGTGTTCCACTTAAAGCAAATCTTCTACTCGCTTTAATTTCACGAATTGCTCGCGATGTCTTTGTTGCATAGTTTTTAATGTACTGTGACTCATCTAAAATCAATGTTTGGAATGATTGCTCGCGATAAAGCTCTATATCCTGCCGTAGTGTTGCATAAGATGTAATCCAGACATCCATATCAGTATATTCCTCAATCTTTTTCACTCGTTCTAATGGGGCTCCTGTTAAAATTGCCACATTCAAATCGGGCGCAAATTTATCACATTCATTTTTCCAATTATATACAACCGATGATGGTGCAACAATCAAATGTGGCATATCACTGGGCTCTGACAGGATATAAGCAATACTCTGTAATGTTTTTCCAAGCCCCATATCATCAGCCAAAATACCTCCAAGATAATATGCACTTAACGACTTAAACCATTGATACCCGGTCATTTGGTAATCTCGTAATGTTGCATTAAGGCTTTCCGGCAATGGATAAACCTGTTCCTCTGGGGATTTCAGCTGATGCAAGAGCTTACGAAAAGACGGGTCGTAATTCTTTTTTGTGTCAATTAACTCATCAACCTGTGCACCACGGTAGACAGGCATTTGAACATTTCCATCCTGTAAGTCATCTTTTTGAATATCCAAATCATCAAAAAGCTGCTTCATGGAAGAGAATTCATCCCCTTCGAGAGAAAGCAGTGCACCGCTTTGCATTCGGTAGTAGCGCTTCTTCTCCATAACAGCATTAAGAATATGGCTGATTTCTGAATCATCCACTCCATCGATATTAAAGCCAATTTCAAGCAGATTTGAAGATGATTCATGCCGTACACTCGTGCTAGGCGATGGCTCATTTTCAACGATAAAGTTACGTATCTCTGAAGTAAGGAATAGCTCGACATATTTATCAAGCAATGGCAGTACATCGTAAAGAAAATCATAAAGACTTTCTTCATCTGCTTCGATATATAATTCTTTACCATTGTAATGAAAATTCGCATGCTCAATAAGATGCATAATCTGCTGTTCTTTTTCAACATCTCGAATAATGATGACATCATCCTGTTCACGCCCGCTAAACGGATCTATCTGGTAGTCACCATAATGATACTCAAGTTTGCCGACAATCCAATTTGACTGAACTTCCAGGAATAATTTTGCGCGTAAAGGCACTTGAATAATTTCTGCTGCGACATTTTCATCTATTTGTACATCACCGACCTTCTTAAGTGATGGAAGGACTTCGGAAATAAAGGCATCAGCCTGCTTTTTAGGAATAGGAAGGTGTTCGTTCTCTCTTCCCACCTGGGTGATTTGTTCGATAATCGGAATCTGTTCTTTCGCTGGAAAATAAAATGCACCATGTGAAAACAGCATTTGATATAGCTTGAAATAAGTCATGGAAGCCATTTCGTCCATGGACAAAACCAGTTCCCCCTGTTCGTTTTTCGCAAGGTCAAAATGGAATGGCAGTTCATCCTCTACAATATCGATATGCTGAAAGCTCTGATCCCTTGTTTCAACAGTGAAGTCTCGTTTAATGAGCATGTGCAATAACTGTTTGGCAAGTAGTGGCGGGATAACAACTGACCGCTCTGGTGAGTCCTGATAATGATAGATGCCGCGATCAAGATATATCTTTTCATTACGTAATACGGAAAACAACAGCTCAAAAATTTCCATATCCTGCTGCATGAAATAATGTGTTTCCGGACTGTATGTGAAGGTTTTTGTAAAGTAATGCTCGTTTCCTTTCATTACATCGTTTAGAAAATCATGTGCATTTTTTACAACAAGGCATCTTTTCTCACCGACTTTTAATTCCAATAACAGATTACGTTCAAACGACCACTTGAAATAATACTCTACATGCAGCGGTATTTTTTCGGATAATACTTCTGATGTTGGTTGATAATTGGTTAATGAGGATATGGAATCAATTAGCCAATTAGTAGTTTGATAGTTATCACTCATTTTCCGAGGTGGATTATTTGTTTCTCTAGCAGAGATTGAAATTAGAGTGGCGACAATATGCTTACACGATCCATATGTGTCAAATGCTGGACAATCACAATACGCATCAACGGATCCCTTCGCAAAATCGGACGTATTAATTTCAACAAAATAATCTTCAGTCCCCTGTACAGTTGCAGTCCAGACTTGATAATTTATATCATACAGTAAATCACTAACTAGGTTTTTATTGTAATACTCCAAACCGCGTCTATAGACAACGGATGGAAACATCTTTTGTATATTGATATCACGAAAGCTTTTCAAAACACAAGTACCCTACCTTCTACCATCTCTTTATCTATCATTGTATATGACACGTTCTGTTTTTTAAACTAAATACTTTTACAAGGATGGGATATTTTGGAGGAAATTATACTTTTAAAGTACAAGTTTAAAAAGAGGGGCATTCATTAAAGGGATTCCTATGAAAGCATATTTTTTTCTTAGAACTCTTATACTTTTGAGTACAAGCCTTAATATATATAAGCCTTAGTTGCACTTATGCAGTAAGAAAGGATTTATACTTTCTTACTGCTAAGAAGAAATCTCATGTGCGAGCTCTACTTCAATTTACTTGGCAGTGCCTGGATGGATACGATTAGATCGTTGAGTTTACCTTCGATGCGGTGCAACAAATAGAATGTTACCACAATCGGAAAGCCTACTTCTGTCACAAAGGATACCCATGTTTCCAATAAAATCACTCCTGTCTGATTTGAATTTTTGCATATTTATGCTTTCTTAACTGTTAAAAAAAAGACCAAGGCTCGAGTGCCACTGGTCTTAAGAACAGATGATAAAGGTTACCGCTACCTAATTAAGCTAGTTCTATTTCAGCTACGTTACGTTCTACGATACGTGCGCTCTTTTTTGAAACTAGATTGCCGCCTGATGATGTGAATGCATCTTGTGTGATGATTTCGTCCATTGCGCTGGTGACAGCAGCTGGATCAACTGGTTCAATTGGGTTTTCCAATGAATATGTTACAGTTTTACCTTCGTTATTTAAAAATTTAAGTTCAAGTTTCTTCATTATGATTCCTCCTCCCATTTATTTTTTAAGAACTATGCCTGATTAATTTCTGAGCTGTCATTACGTTCAATATTGTAAAGCGGGCGTTCCTGAAGTCCTGCAAATGCTGTAGCGATTGCGTACAACTGATCAGCAGTTGCAGCAGGTTTAACGTTATTAAAACTTTTGGTTTTGTAGATGATATCGCCTGTTAGAATATCATTGCCATCATCCAGTGTTAACGTTAATTGCGTTGTAACTATTTGTGATACAGCCATGTCGATCACCTCCTTTCACTACTACAATCGAACTCCAGCAGCAAAAAGTGGCATTAACTAAAAATTTATTTTTAAAACTTTAGAAAACTTGGCTTATCCCCAAAATCTTAGTTGCACTTATGCAGTAAGAAAGGATTTATACTTTCTTAAATGCTAAAAAAAGCCACCTTTTCGGATTGGGCGGCGATAGTAATATACATAATGAAACCAAGCAACAATTATGCAGCTGCTTGGTTTTTACGCTTTGTTTTTATGATTAAATATAGGTATAGAATAATTGAAAACAATACCGAGGCAGCGGAGGTTAGATAAATAACACTATAATTAAACATAAAAGCCAACTGGCCAAAAGTGATTGCGCCAAGACCGACACCTAAATCAAAAAACGAGAAGAATGTAGCGTTTGCCATTCCCTTTCGATTATCAGGAGCTTTATCTACGGACCAAGCCTGCAATGCCGGCTGCACTGAACCAAATCCAAGCCCATACATTCCAGCTGCAATCAGCATGATAAATGTACTTGGCAGCCATGCTAATAAAAGCATCGCACCAAAGATAAGAACTGTCCCTGGCAGAAATACATATACATGTCCCTTTTTATCATAAATTTTCCCTGTGAAAGTTCTGGAAACCATAAGGAAAAGAGCAAATACAAGGAAATAAGATTCAATTCCAAGTATATGTTTTTCCTCAGCATATAACGGAAGAAAGGAGGTTATCCCACCAAATGTTACGGTTATAAAAAACAATAGCACTGCCGGCTGTAATGCTGTTTTTTCAAAAATATCAAATTTGACAGTGGTTGATTTTCCCGCTATTTGATCGACCTTTTTGTAATGGATTCTTGATGATAGCAAAAATGCCACAAAGCCTAAAGAGGCACAGATCAGAAATAATTGTGTAAAAGAAATGTAGCCAACCAATGTAAGTCCTAACGTTGGACCAAACGCGAGTGCCAGATTACCAGATAAGCCAAAGTACCCCATCCCCTCACCACGTCGCTTTGGTGGAATCAGGTCTGTTGCAATTGTTCCAGTTGCGGTGGTAGACAAACCCCAGCCGACACCTTGCATAATTCGCATGATAAGCAAAAACACGATACTTGCAGCAAATGCATAGGAACCAACAGATAATACAAAAATAGCTAGACCTGTCATGTAAACAAAGCCTCTGCCCTTCGACTCCAATGCATGACCGGCATACGGACGGAGAAGGAGGGCTGAAAAAGTGAATACACCAACAATAATCCCAATTAATTGGTCACTGCCTCCCAATTCCTTGACGAAAAGCGGCAATGTCGGAAGTGTCATTTGGAATCCCAGAAATATAAAAAAATTAGCTAGGCAGATAAACACGAAATCCTTTGACCAAATTTTGTCGGAGATAGTTGAAGTCTTTACCTGCGAATATGTAGTCATTAATTCCGTCCCTCCTCTCGTTACTCAAAAACACATTATACATGGCTCAATCGCGCCTGTCACTTTCCGTTTTACAGTGTTAATACTTTTTCAGTTCTTGAGTTTATTCACACTAGTAGCAGAATATGGTATACTTAAAATAGATAATTAATATTAAAAATTTGCATATCGCTAAAGGATTCTTATGAATGCTACTTTGATTCTTAGAATCCCTTATACTTTGGGTGCATAGATTAGCCTTAGTTGCACATATTATAAGAAAAGACCACAGCGTGAACTGTGGTCTTTGGATAAGTGGTTCCCCTAAAGGGATCGGCCATTTCTTTGCGAATAGACCTCACCCTAAAATCATTTCAGGGAAAATAGGGAGGGTCTATTTTTTATTGATCGTCGATATGATCAAGGCGAGCAATGCAATCAACATGGTACCAAAACTTCCCAGCACCATCATCACTTCATACACGCTCAGAGGCATCACCCCCTTTTCACAAAAGGGTTAGCCGACCTCCCTAAAAGAACATTATCCTTGTCCTATTATAATATGAACTTATACAATAAGAAACGTACATTCGTACCAGTTTTAGAATTTTTTCAAATTTATGGGCTATTGAATCTGCTGTGCAAGCATTAGTTGTGACTTATGAAGTAAGAATGTATTTATACGTTCTACTTGCATAGAGAAACCCGGATGAAAACCCGGGTCATAAATCTATTCGCCTATTACACCACATGCTATCCGATCACCTGCATTACCAGATGGCTGTGACTTATAATCGTCTGCTTCAGCATGAATTATAAGCGCCGTTCCTTCATTTCCAAGTAAGGAATTCTTTTTACCTTTTATCAGTGTCACCATATCAGCTATGCCTTCTGTTCGTACTGTTCCATCCTCTTTTACTACTATATTTGGCAAGTCCCCCGCATGTGGACCCTTTGGATGTTCAAATCCATGTTTCGCGTTGGTCGGATTGAAGTGACCACCGGCCGACTCAAAATCGGGTGTTTCACATACTCCTTTTTCATGAATGTGAAACCCGTGAGTACCTGGTGGCAAGTTTGATGCATCAAGCGTAATATTAGTTCCATCATGTACCTGTCTGATTGTCGCTGTGCCGACTTTTTCCATATCCCTATTATACATTGTTACATTAACTTCTGTTGTTTCTTCGCTTAGACTTCCAAAGGTTTCTATACTCGTTTCACTTCCATGGTGCTTGGTATTCTCCATGTCATCATCCGTATCTGCACAGCCGCTCAATACCATGAAAAATAACAATGCAGCTAATAAAACAACCCACCTCTTCATGTTTAGCAAGCTCCTTTCTGTTTTGGTGAAGTTCTTTTCTCAAACCTTATTCTGCACAAAACTGGAAGACTTAAACATTTCATGAAAGTGTAATAAATTTTTTTACTAAAGATTTTTCTTAAAGGATATGTAAAAGAATGATCATTGCCGACGTTTGGCTGTGTCGTAAATAAGTATTGCTGCAAAGCCGACACTATCATGTCCTATACAGCCTTTTGTTAGGATCAAGTCCACATTGTTAACCATGATGGGTCCTCGTTCCGTTAATTCAACAAATCCCGTGTTTGGAGCTTGGTTTAAGATCCTCTTCATATCTCTTGGAACAGCTTTTTCTGCTTTTAGCGAAGAGGATTCATATTGCCGATCTGCATTTCGAATTAGCAATAAAAAATACACACGCTAGTTTAACGTGTGTATTGATTTTTTTACATATGCACCTATTTTAAAAGTTAGACAGTTGCAGCCTCGTTTCTATGTTTTTGTTTAGGATTATGTGCCTTTAGGAATGGAACAACCCAGCGGTCTAATCCAAATCGACCTGCGTTATACCCAGCTACCAGGATGAACACTGTAATTAATACCATTTGAGCGTTTGTGCTGACCGTACCACTGAATAAGAATGCAAAGTTCATTGTGATACCCATCAGTGCTGCAAAGTTTGTGAAAATACCTAAGATTAGCGCTAACCCGACTAACAACTCGCCCCACATAACCATAAAGCTAAATAACTCAGCGTTCGGCAATGCGAAAGTTTCAAGGAAGGTTGCCCACCAGCCTTGAACAGCTGGATGTTCCCCGCTTGCACTTGCTATTGCTCCTTGCATAAAACCACTTGCATCAAAATTGCCTCCCGCTATCTTTCCATATCCTCCGGTCAGCCATTGGTACCCAATGTATATTCTAAGAAACGCCAATACTCCAGCTGCTACTTTATTATTGCGAATGAAATTTACAAACATGATATCCATCTCCTTAAAGTTTTTATTATTATTTGTTCAGTATTTCACAAATTAACTTGGATGAATCTCTTTACTACACTTATATAATAACATGGATCTACTGATCTTTGATTAGATTGTTCAGTATTTCACAATTTAGATGAAAAGTTATGTCAAAAATGTGAACTTGCTGCTTTGTTGTGGTTAGACTGGTTATCTCTTATGATTTTTTTATTGCGTAAATAATAACATATATACCCGCCAGTGCTGTAATACTAGCTATTGTAAGGGGGATTGCAACAATTTCTTTTAATTCCATGCTAAAATTATGGAACTCGACTGCATAAATTGCATTTGCAATCAGCGCTGAGCCATATATGATTGCGCTAACCAGTAAAAGTTTAACCCCAAAGTCTATTTTCTCCATCATAATTAGTCTTCCCTCCTTCACATTTCGTATAAAAATCAGTTGTAATGAAACAATAAGCGTTAGATTGGAGGCTTGTACATGCGACTATTACTCATTTCATTCAGTGTATTTCTACTACTATTTTCATCTAACCTAGAAGCATTTCCAGTTCAACAAATTGCAGTTGCGGAGAAAGATATCCCTTCTTATGCTAAATGGGGAAGAATGGCTATGAAGGAGACGCAAGCAAAATACCCTAATGCTGATATCATCGATTACCTTCACAGAGGACGGGAAACCAAAGAAGGTTCCACAATTGAAAAATTCAAGTTGTGGTTAAAGGAAAATGACAAAGAGTTCGGTGTCTTCATTAACATAGAATTTAATACGGAAACAGAAAAAGTTATCGATATTACGTTCCGGGAGTCATCAAGCTAAGGTTGTTCTTTATTTTTTAACGTGAACTCCTCTGTTTCTTCGCCCCACTGAACACTGACTTTAACCTCTTGGTTCTCAGAGCTAGTAACTCCACTGCTAGCGCCGCCATGTCTAAATACTTTCTTTTCAGGTGCCTTATCAAATGTACGATTGGACCCCATACTTCCAGACGAAGTTTCAAACTTATATTTCAGTTTTCTCACTGACGACAATTCGCTAAGTTCTCCCTTATAAGCAAGTATAATGTCGGTTTCACTTTCACTGTCACCCCTCAAGGTGTCATTCTCTTCATAGAAGACTTGTTCCCCTTCTACATGATATTCTGCTTTCCAATTTTCACTTTCGCCTGCAAACGTATAGTCATGTTCAATAACTTCTCTATTCTCTGACCTCATTACGGAGGTTGTCGCAATTAGTAAAATTACAAGTCCGACAATGCCAATTATTAGCTTATTACGGTTCAATTGCAGCCCTCCTCTTTTTAAACTTCTATTATAATAATTAAAAGTCCTGCGAAAAGACGCATCCTTTATGGAAGATATGCGCCCTTTTTGTTGATTATTTAAATTCTCCCCCGCTCTAATACTTCTAATATCGACTCTTATGGATAGCCTCCTGTGCCTTATGCAGATATTTCTGTTTAACCTTAATATCATATGTTGATGAAAAGCTTGAACTTCCTAAATTTCCGTTCATTGGTGTGGCTGTTTTTGTTTTAGTAATTATTCCTGCATCATTAAGATTACCTTTAACTCTCCCGTATTCCTCCAGATTTTGAGTGAAGCAAACAGTTTCCCAGCTATTTTCTCGAAAAAATAAAACAATGCGCCGCAGCATTTTAAATACCTCCAGTCACTTATCATGAGTGAATTTTTTCCACATCAACATTTCCTGGCATTAAAAGAAACCGGTGTCATCATTAATTATTATATCTCACCCCTCCACATTCCCCCTCTTCTTGATTAGCTTCACCGACTCTTCTACTCCTGCTGCAATCACACATTACTCAGACAGTTTACTTGATAGATATCCTAATCACCTTATGTTTATATTTATTAATATTGGTCTGTCCTTTATGAAAAAGTCTTATTGACAATTTCTACCCATTCGATAAAATTCCTGCAAAAAAACGCATTCTTTATGTAAGAAATGCGCCTGTCTTTAACTCGTAGAATTAATTAACTCTTCCTTTTCACCAAAAGGGTTCCTGTTTATTGGATAACTTTAGTATAGATGGGTGAAAAATGAACGAAGCAATTACAGCCGCTATTATAGTCACCAGTACCGCCCACAAGCTTAAGTCAAGTAACACAGTGATTGGGAATACAGCTAACGGTAAGAAGTCTAACCATGACCTTATTTGTCTTGACTTGTTCGTCTCATATTGTTTTTTGCCACAATGAGGACATTTCATCTTAAAAGCTGCAACTGATTGGATCCACGTCCATTCGTTCCCGCAATTTTGACAAATCGGCATTACAAGTCAGTCACCCTTCTCATTCGGATACGTTTCTCTTAAAAAAGCTATCGATCGGTTGATTAGTGCTTTTAATACATCAACATCAATATCAGCTACTTTATTGATATACACACACGCTTTTCCTGTTGTGTGCTTTCCGAAATCTTTTAGGAGTTCCTCTCGTTCTGTGTCACCTGTTGCAAAATACAAACTGATTTTCGCCTTACGTGGTGAGAAACCAACAAGCGGTGCATCGCCTTCGTGGCCTGATGCGTATTTATAATGATAGGAACCAAAGCCAATAATACTTGGCCCCCAGATCTTCGCTGGATAGCCTGTCGTTTCCCTAAAAATATCCAGCAACTTATATGCATCCTCACGCTTTTTAATGCTGTCAACGCTTTCGATGAACTCTATCACACTATTGTCATTTTCCTTTGTTTTCAGTTCATACATTTGTGTCTATTTAATAGATTTTTCATATCTGTTGGGGTTAAAAGATCCGTATCAGATGGAATATATCCTAACTGCCTAGCCATTGATACAATTTGGCCTTTGTGATGAAACTCGTGAGTGGTTGTATGTGTGAAAAGCCATAATACAGAGAGTTCCTCGTGATCTTCTTGCCAAGGAACTCGTCCTGTCAGTTTATATTCATACTCACCTTCGTATTCATCTATAAAACTGCAGACCAGGGTATCTATTTCATTAAAGACTTCTCTCATATCATTAACGTTACGTACATTTTCAGGGTTCACTGGTGTTATATTTTTCTTTAGTCCGAACTTACCCAGCCAGGACTGGTAGCATTCAGCTACATGGGCATGGAGATTTCGTACAGACCCCCAGCCAAACCCTTCAATTTCCTTTACATAATCATCATGATCCAACTGTTCACATAAGCTAAAGAGCTGCTCTCTGGTATATTTAATTAAGTCGTACTGGCTTTTTAATAGATTCATAATGATTGACTCCTCTCTATGTTTAATTAACAAAAAGCTATTTCTTCTTACTGCGAAAAATTACGAACAGATAAAAAGATAACATAACAAAATAGATCAGGCCGATACCCAGCAAAGCTTTAATAATAAAGTCCACAGAACTCCTCCTTTTTCATGCTTCCCAAGTACGGCTTAATCTCTTTTTGATAGTTATTTAATAATTTTTTCAGTTTCTTCCCGGAATTGTTCCACCAATGGCATCAGTTCATTAGTCATACGGTCAAATGATTCCTGGTTCATTTCCTTATCACTGTATATAATTAGCGAATTGAAAATCTCATTTAGAGTACTTTTAACTTTATTATATGAATCGGCATCACTATTTAGTAAATTACGAACGCCCTGTTCATAATTTGAGAGAAGCCTGTTAGCGTTTAAATCAGTAGAGTGAAACGTTTCCAAGGTAGATATCTGTAACAAAACATTCTCCATAAGGGTACTGTCTCTCTTTTCTATAGCTCTCACAGTCCCTGTTATATGGTTTTTAGAAAACTTGGCTTATCGCCAACCCCTAATGGCGAAAGCCTTAGTTGCACTTATGCAGTAAGAAAGGATTTATACTTTCTTAACTGCTGAAAAATTAATAACTCCTTACGATACAGCGCACTCTCCATATCTTCGTTCGTTTCGTATTGATTTAACGAAGCAATGCTTAAAATAACGATTAAGAGAATGGCAATTACTGAATATAAATTTCTCCTATTAATCTCCTGCCTAATGTTACGTTTTTTAATCTACCTCAATCCTCCCATACTCTTTTCACTTCCACTAAAGCTTTTTCATCGAACGTTAATTTATAGATATCCGGCATACTTAGCGCTTTCCAAAAATGAAAATCATATTGCTTATCAAAATAGTTCATGATTATCGCCATAATATTACCATGTGTTCCAACCGCAACATTTCTCCCTTTATACTGTTCTGACACATGCTTAATAGCTTTCACGCCTCTTTGTTGAGCATGGTAATTTGACTCACCCCCGGTCCACGCAAAATTATAATCATGCCAAACCTTCGTTATAGCATCATCAAAATCATTAACAGGCTTTCCAGCTAACTTCCGCTCCTTGAACCCTTCCTCTATAATAACTTCCTGTTCTATGTATTCTGCTATTCCTTCAACCGTCTGAATCGCACGCATATAAGGGCTAGATACCACTACATCAATGTTTTCAGCTTGGAGCAATTCCGTAACCTTTTCAACTGCAATAAATCCTTTCTGAGATAAAGGCCGTTTTCGTTCATCAGGCGTATAAGTCGAGTGGGCATGACGAACTAAATATATATTTGTATTCATAATGCATCCAACACTCCATTATCCTAATCAATAATTAACATGTCATTCTCATCAAATTCCCAGTCTTCCCCATAGGCAACTTCCCACATATAGCCATCTGGATCTGAGAAATAACCACTATATCCTCCCCAAAAAACGCGCACAGGATATTTCACTACAGTACCTCCAGCTTGTTCAGCTTTTTCTATTACCTCATCAACCTCCTCAGCTGATTTTGCGTTATAAGCAAGGGTGATCCCAGAGAATCCCTGTTTTGCTGGTGGATGTTCAGCATTTATATCCTTTGCTAATTCTTCCAGCGGGTATAATGCCAGTTTTGTCCCATTATTATGGAAAAAAACAATCCCTGGATTATCGTCTGTTACGTTAGTTTGAAAGCCTAGTCCATCACGGTAGAACTTTAGAGATTCACTTATATTTGTTACACCAAGTGTTAATAGATTTATTCTGTTCATCCTAATTCTCCTTCCTACACTATTATTTACTTCTCTATTTTCCAATTAAATCCTCCATTTTTTGCTAGTTCTTTTGATTTATTTTGCAGAAAAAAGGTTTATTATTTTTTATAAAGGAAATAAAATGACCATTAAGTTTAAGGAGGATTTCATGAAACAAAACCAAACTGTCACTATTGTTGGTGTCTTTTTGCTATTACTTTTAGTATTTATACCCTCCGTTCATGCCGATAGTGGACAGACATATGAGGTTGGCACTGATTCACTGAATGTCAGATCTGCCCCGGCCCACAGTGCTGAAGTAATCGGTCAGCTTAATGATGGTGACCGAGTAGTTGTTTTCGATAAAGCTTTTGGTTGGGTACAAACATATTACAACGGACAAGAAGCGTGGGTGGCATCGGATTATTTGTTTGCCGCTAATGGGGTTACTTCTGTTAACCAAAAGGAAATAACTGTTATTGCTGATGAGGTGAGACTCAGAACAGGTCCAGGTACACAACATAAGATACTCGGGTATGCTTCCTCTGGAGATACATACACCATGGTTAAAACATCAAATAAGTGGAATAAGATTATGCTCAACGATGGCTCTATTGCATGGATTGCTTCATGGCTTACAAATGGCAACGGAAGTAATCATCCAGCCGAAACTAGTGAAAATCACAATCATGCAAAAAAGCAATCCAGCGACTCTTTAGCAGGTTACAACATCGTCCTTGACCCTGGTCATGGCGGTAAAGATCCTGGTGCTATTGGGATTGGCGGAACGTTTGAAAAAGGAATCATCATGGATACTGCTGATAACGTTGCTAAACAGTTACGTGATGCTGGCGCGACCGTTATTCTGACCCGAAAAGACGATTATTTCATCCCACTTGAAGAACGCGTGAGGATAAGTAATGCTTATAATACACATGCTTTTATCAGTCTTCACTATAATGCATATCCATCACTTGCGATAAATGGTGTGAGTACTTATTTCCATTCCGGTGGGGATGATCGTGTTCTGGCAGGTGAAATTCAATCTGCCATTGCACAAAAAGTTCCATTAAAAAATCGAGGTGTTATGCAAAAAGGTTATCATGTGCTACGTGAGAATAATGATTTGTCTGTGTTAATTGAATTAGGATTCATCACCAATCCTTATGATTTAGATACGGTTGGAACAGCGGAATATCATAATAATGTAGCAGCAGGAGTTGTAGAAGGGTTAAAGAATTATTTTGATGAGTAATATGAAGGGCTGTCCATTAGCTATCATGGCTAATAGACAGCCCTTCTTTAACAATAAACAGCATAAGTGTCATTTTTCACTATCTTTTCTTCGCGTAAACCATACTCAAAATATCGTTAAACTGATAAGTCTCTACGTGATAATTGTTAGCATTCAGCCATTCTACCAGCTTGGATTGATCAGCATAAAATTCATCCTCTATGGCTTCGATTGCTTCGGTATTACCCTGTGTACGGAATCGTTCTATCACTTCTTTTCGATGCTGTTCATCCTGAAACATCAAATCCACAATGCAAATCTGCCCATCTTCTTTAAGGACACGGGACATTTCTTCTAATGCAAGCAATTTCTCATTTTCTGAAATATGGTGCAATGCATAGCTTGATACGATTCCGTCAGCATGGTTATCCAATAACGGGAGCGCGAGAAAGTGTCCTTTTCGTGTTTCGATTGTCGGGTGTTTTTCGCTACATACGTTAAGCATTCGTTCGGATTGGTCTACACCGATTACATTTACTTGCTTATCGAGAAATCTCGAACCTAAGTTACCCGTGCCGACTCCTACATCCACACATACATCATTTGGCTGTAGCTTGATAGTATCCGCAATTCTGGATAATGCTTTATCATAATCCTGATGAACATTGAATCGATAGCCTGCCATTTTGATATTCTGATCATATCCTGCAGCCTGCTTATCAAAATTCCATTTATCTTCCCAGTTTTTGCGCAAGTTTTTCATGTTTTTCAGGTGCTGGGAAAGTATGAAGATATCTCGTGCCTGATAGTTATCATCAGCTGTCTGTTCAACCATCTTATCAATCGTGTTGATCATATCCTTCATCTCAATCCATTTTTCGAAGAGAGCTGAGCGCTGAACGTTCAAATAATCTTTCATACTCATATTGGGATCATCCAGAATTCGCTTTATATTTTCAATACGCATACCGATTTCCCTTAAAGCAAGAATCGTACTTAGGCGCAAAAGGTCTTTTTCAGAATAAATTCTGTAATGATTTTCTGTGTCCTTCTTTGGCGAAATCAGTCCCTTTTGTTCATAAAATCGAATTGCTCTTGGTGTTGTGTTTAACTGTTTTGCGACTTCTTTAATTTGCATGTTTTAGCCCCTTTCTATTACCACTATAAACGTTGACGTTACGTTAATGTAAAGGGACAAATTTAATAATATTGTTGTCACTATATAATCGAACCTCACGGCAAAAAAGTGCCATAATTTATTTTTAAATTTATGACACCTAATTGGATTGAGATTCGATAATAGGGTGAATAGATCTTTATTTATTTCGATCATCTGAAGTCATTAGTGTGACAACAATCAGTACGATTACGGCTACCGGAAGTGCTATGATAACACTGTTCAATTCAAACGGCTTTCCAAGCAGAATCTCCCAGATTAACGTCGTTACGACACCTGCAACCATCGAGGATATACCACCCGCCATGTTTACCCGCTTCCAGAAGAAAACGGCGAGTAATGCTGGGGTAAGACCCGCTCCGTATACTGTATATGCGTACATTTGTACTTCAAGGACTGTTGGGAAAAATCTGATCAGAATATATGATATTACACCCAACAGGATGATGAAAAATTTTGTCATTCCTAATAATTGCTTGTCCGAGGCTTCTTTTTTTATATATTTTCCCACGATATCATATGTCACATTTGTCGCTGCTGATAAAAGATAAGAATTACCAGTCGTTACAATAAACGCTGTTGCTGCAGCCAGCAGGATCCCGCCAATTACTGTTGGCATAACAGTGGTTGTAGCCATTAGTGCCATCCCCGGATCAATATTTGGGAACATGGAACTTGATGCAAATGCAATAAAAGAAATCGCTGGAGAAATAAGCAACATTCCGATCAGCCAGCCGATTTGCGCTCTTTTTGCTGATTTACCACCTGTCGATGATGCCAGACGCTGGTACATGTTCTGGTCACCTAACAGTAGAAATAAGGATGGTAACAGGAATCCGAGTAATTGAATGTTGTTTAATTCACCTGTTGCAGTTAAGTGTTCAGCCGGAACATTATTCGTTACGCCATCCCATCCACCTGCTATCACGTAAATCGTTGGCAATGTTATAAACAATGCTGCAATTGCCAGAAATGCACTTAATGCATCGGTTGGTGCGACTGAACGTAAGCCACCGATTGAAGCCAGAAACACAATGAGAACTGCACCAATAATGGTACCAACCTCTACTGACATTCCAGTTGTTAAGTTTAAAATAAATCCAAGACCTGTCATTTGGTAAGAAACGATTCCAACAAAGGCAAGGATAATAATGATACTTGCAATCATTCTGGCAGTTGAACCGTATTTTTCTTCCAAAATTCCCGATACAGTATATTTACCGAACTCACGAATTTTTGGGGCAATTAAATATAGTATACCAATACCTACAAGGGTGGGGATCATCATCAATAGTGCGGGGATAATTCCATAGGTGAATGCCATTGATGTTTCCCCACCAGAAATACTTCCACTGCCTGTCCAGGTGGCAAGCAATGTACCTGTTAAGACTATCGTTCCTAAACCTTTTCCTGCTAAAATAAAATCTTCACTGTTGGATATTTTTCGAGAATAGTAAATACCCATTATAATCATGATAACTCCATAAGCACCTACAAACCAAAGCAGAGTAGGATTATGTTCAATACCCATATGTTACGCTCCTTTTCTAAGTTGTTTTTCCTTATAATGCTGTTATTTAGGCTAACATATACAGTTGAAATTAATATGGATAGAAAGAACTAATTGAAATGTTATAATGGATATAATTCGAAAAAAGAGAGGTTTTAACGATGAACGGACAGCTTCAGAACTTAATTGACGATACCCGTGAGAAATTTGGACTAAATGATTATTATTTGAAAAGACATCATTTTTTCCGCGAAATAAATAACTTTAATGAGACAGCGTATATTTTGAATATGGAATGGTTCCCGAATAATTCTGCCCAATCTGATGAAGATTATAACCCACCTGGAACAGCGGTTATCGATATTAATTTCCACACAAAAGCGTTAAAGCGCATTATTTTTGTTGAGGATGTTTCATATGCCGATAGCAGTTTGTATCCAACTTCAGAAAAAGAGAGTGCAATTGAATGGATTGAAGAAGTGACAGATTTAACGTTTGGCAGGCAATTTCTGATTGTTCACGAGGAAGATGACATGTTAAGCTTCGGTGCAGCTGTAGACAATATCCCAGTGGCGCCAACTGGGACCATTGAAATTGGGTTTAATGACGAGGGGCAGCTATCCCTATTTACTATTGATGGTGATTTTCCAGATGAGGACCAAATACAATGGGAACCGTTTGGTCTGACTCCCGATAAGTACGAACCCATAGCAAGCGAGCAATGTAAATTGATAGAAGTTCCTGATAAGGATCAGGAAAAATGGCTGCCAATCTACGGGATAGAAGAGATTTATCTGGTAAATAATGGGGAAAGAACAATCCCATTTGATAAGGACCTAATTTCCTATATACACAAAGACATGATCCTGGAATGGGATAAGTCAATCGAGGGAGAATTCACACAACAAGATATTGATTTATCGATTGAAGTTACGCTCGACCAGGCACTGGAGAATGAGCAACATCCGGACACAATACCGATTACAAATACGGAAGCAGCGACATGTGAGCAAGAAGTGTTACGGTTCTTACAACTTGAATTTCCAGACGAAAGCGGCGAATGGAAATTAACCGGATTATACCTGGAAAATGGCTATATTTTCGCGGAACTAAAACCAACGGAGTTTACAAATCGTGCCTTTGATCGCAAAATAAAACTGATGATTGATCGGGAGAATTATCATGCGGTTCATTATGTTGATAATGATATGCTGCTTGATATGTTCAAGCATTTTAAAGATGCGGACGAACCTGCTGTGTCACAGGAGGAAGCATTTAAAAAACTTCGCGAATATGTAGAAGCAGAACCTGTATATGTATATGATCAGGAGCAAAAAAGCTATATTATGTGCGGGAAAATTGATTGCCCATATGGCGTGAATGCTATTACCGGTGATATAGTCTTATTGGCTGGATTATAAGGGGGAAACGGTGTGCTCTGGAGGGGGCACACCGTTTGTTGTAATAATTACGAAACCTGGTCAAACATTTGTCTGGCTAATTATGAACATTCGAGCCGAAAATTTGTGAACTTGAGCCGAGTTGTGACAACTCGAGCCGGACTTGTGACTACTTCAGCCGATTTTGTGTCTACTTGAGCCAAACAGCCTTCTCACGCCAAACTAAAGGTCATCAAATCCATTTAAATCGCTCGTCTTCGTATATTGTCGTGACTTCTGCTCAAAAAAGTCTGTTTTCGTTCCATCGAAGTTATCAACATAAGCACGGATCCATTTCATTGGGTTATCTGTATGATCAGGATAGATTTCACTGAGCCCCATCATACGCAGCATCTTGTTCGCACGGTATTTAATGTATCCTGACATTTCATCCAAATCGATGCCTTCAACATCTGCCAGCACATAACGGGACCACTCTGTTTCCAGTTCAACCGATTCCTTGAACTGCTCATATATCCAATCTGAAAATGAAGCCGTATTCAACTCCGGATTCTCATCCAGGGTTGCCCGGAATAATTCAGCAATAAACCGACCATGCTCAAGTTCATCCCTATTGATATAGCTTATCATTGTTGATGTGCCGACCATTTTATTTTGCCTGGCCAGATTATAAAAGAATGCGAACCCCGAATAGAAGAACATACCTTCAAGTAGTCCAGTAAACACCATTGTTTTTAGTATATTTTCCATCGATGGCTCGTCCACAAACGCATTGTATTGCTGCATGAGATTATCATTCCGCTTGATTAAAACAGGATCATTGCGTCCGAGCTGGAATGCTTCATTTTGTTCATCCAGTGAAACAACAGACGACAGCACATAGGAATAACTCTCATTATGGACGGCTTCCTGCTGAGCAATCACTGCCATAATCGACTGGACAGATGGGTCACTGGCATACAAGGAAAAGAGCAGTGCCGTTCTTGTCTGAGGTGCATCCAGGGTCGATAATAGTCCAATAATTTTTAAATACGCGTCCTGGTCCGTTTTCGTCAGCAGCGAAAACTGGCGTACGTCGCCTGACATATTTACTTCATCAGCCTGCCAGTAGTTTCCGATGAGTCGTTTATACATTTTATACCAATGCGGATATGCGATATCGTTCCAATTCAAAATTCCGCTTGCTTCCCCTCCGAATAGTGCCGTTGATTTGTTAGGGTGTAATGGTTCCAATGTTTTGGCTTTTTTAAGCAAGGATTTTGACATCATGCAACACTCCTTCTACCCATTTTTCTACTACGTGCTCCTGTGAACCTCGTGGTGACTGCTCAATTTTCAACCCAGGCCACTGGCTATGATAAAATGCCGATAATTTATCCACTGCCCTGCAAAAAAGCGTATCCCCGCCGAATTGCGTGTCACCAGTACCAAACACAGCAACATGCTCCGGTTTATAGCCAACCTCCTGCACAAAATCTTTCACTTCGTCCGGCGTACGACCCATATCCCACGTGAACGTTCCGAGAAAAATTTGGTCATATTCAGAAGCATCAATTGGATAATCAATTCCAATCCGATGCATATCAACAGTCACATTGTCTGTTTGAAGTTGATCAGTAATAATTTCCGCTACTTCCTTTGTGTTTCCGCTGTATGATAAATACGCTACTAAACTTCTCAACTCTCACACCACACACATTCTTCGACATCATTAGCTGTTGAACGTACATAATAGGTCGTTTTCAGGCCTTCCTTCCATGCCCGGAGATGTAAATCCAGCATCACAGACGCTTTAATAGTGTGCGGGACATAAAAGTTGAATGAGATACTTTGATCAATATGTTTTTGTCTTGCAGCGTTCTGTCTAATCGACCAGCGCTGGTCAAGTATATATGCAGAGCGTCGGTAAACATCATAGGACTGGTAATCCAATTCTGGCGCAGTGACTGCAATCTTGAAATCCTTTTTTTCCTCATAGTAAAAAGGTTTGAAAATTGGATCGATACTCGCTGTCGAGCCAGCAATCATGGATGTTGATGAATTTGGGGCAACTGCCATTAAGTAGCCATTTCGAATGCCATTATCTGCTACATCACGCTTCAGATTCAACCACTTTTCATCGGTATAGCCCTTTTCGGTAAAATAACTCCCTTTCTGCCATTTACTACCTTCAAATGCTGGATAGTTCCCTTTTTCTTTACTAAGTTCCATGCTGTTTTTGATTGTCAGGTAGGCAATTTTTTCATATAAGTTGTCGGCATAGGATACTGCCTCGTCTGATTCCCAATGGATATGTTCTTTTGCCAGCAGATGGTGCCAGCCGAATGTTCCCAGACCAATAGCACGGTATTTCTGATTTGTCATTTGCGTTTGTTTGATTGGTAATGTGTTGATGTCAATCACATTATCCAGCATACGAACCTGAATAGTAACAAGCCGCTCAAGCACACCATCCGGAACTGCTTGTCCCAAATTAATCGAGCTTAAATTACAAACAACATAATCGCCTGCTTTATATTTTTTTACAATCGTATTCTCAGCTTCCACATACTCCTCCAGAAATTCAGTTGGTGATTGATTCTGAGTAATCTCAGTGCATAAATTCGAGCAATAAATCATCCCGTTATGCGGATTATTATTTTTTCGGTTTACTTCATCACGGTAAAACATGAATGGTGTTCCCGACTCAAGCTGTGATTTCATAATCCGCTTGATAATATCTATTGCCGGTACGACTTTTCTCGATAGCTCAGTCGATTGCACACATTCCAGATACCTTTGACGCCATGTGCCATCGCCTTTTTCCTCATCATAAAAATCTTCCAGCGAATAACCCATAACCTGACGAACTTCATGCGGATCAAATAAATGCCAATCACCGCGGTTTTCTACCTGTTCCATAAAATAATCCGGTAAGCTGACACCCGTGAAAATATCATGGGCGCGCATCCGATCATCACCATTATTTAATTTCAAGTCGAGAAATGGCTCAATATCTTTATGCCATACATCCAGATAGATAGCGATCGCACCTTTTCGTGTCCCCAGCTGGTCTACGTTAACAGCGGTATTGTTGAGTTGCTTAATCCATGGAACGACACCACTGGACATATTCTTGTATCCCTTGATTGAACTGCCGCGGCTACGGATTTTCCCCATGTAAACGCCAATTCCTCCACCATTTTTGGAAAGCTTAGCAATGTCAGTATTACTGTCATAGATAGACTGCAAACTGTCATCTACTGTGTCGATAAAACAGCTGGACAGCTGACCGTGAGATTTACCAGCATTTGTTAAGGTTGGTGTGGCAACGGTCATATATAAATTACTCAACGCCCAGTATGCTTCTGTGACATAATGACTGCGATTTACTTGCGCTTCGTCCTGCATTAAGTACATCGCAATGATCATCCATCTTTCCTGTGGTAGCTCATATGTATTCTTGTTATGGTCTGTTGCAAGGTAGCGAGTTGCCAGAGTGTACAGTCCCAAGTAGTTAAATAATAAGTCCCTCTCTGGCTGAACTACTTCGGCAAAATAATCGATTTCCTCTTTCTTATACGTTTTTAACAAATGCTCTGAATAGATACCCTTTTCCGTAAGTGTTGTGATAAGTTCATAGAAGTTTCCGTACCGTAAATTCGCATCGTATCCCCTGTTTTCTGCAGCAGTTTTGTATAATTCCTTTAAATAAATACGGCTAGCTGCAAAGGTCCAATCAGGGTTGGCTTCATCGATATTTTCAAGGGCTATTTTTATCAGATTCTCCGTAGTTCCGGTCCGATTGGCTTTTTCCAACAAAATTTCCTTGTCTATATTTAATCCTTTTGTTGCATATTCAATCAATTGTGAGATTTGCCCATTTGCTGTCATTACCATGTTTTTTCCTCCTTTTTTCTAAAACAAAAAAACGTTCACCCAGGGGATGAACGGTTAGAACGACAGAAAATATGTATATATCTCTCTATCGTTTCACCTTCTCTTACCCCGAGGAATTGAAACTACAAGCTATGGCAGGTCTCCTGGCTCGTGCTTCTATCTACTAGAGTCCTTCCCATACCGTAGCCGTGAAGCTTTCGGTACAGTGGGTTACTCGTTCGTCCACACTTACAGTTGCGGGGACAGCTCCAGTTTTTCACTGGATTCCCTATTATGACAATAAATGTCACCTTAACTTGCAACACTATATATAGTTGTTATTTTTATTATTATACCAATATATTGTATTGAAAGACTATCATATAATATTACTTCTTGCAATACGGATATGTAAAAATAATGGAGGATTTAAGTTTTAATATAATTGCACCGGTTTTTATGAACTTCGGCGAACTAGTTGTGAACTTCGAGCAACCTAATTGTGATCTTCAGTATTTTGGGGATTTAGCTTATCTTCTTATAAACCTTATTCCGCTCAATCACATGACACCCATTGGCCATAAAAGTTTTTAACATCGGCTGGTTACTTTCACTCGTACCGCCAATATAACGGAAAGCATTAAATTCATCCTTTAACAGCTGCAGTGCGAGTTTATGAAGGGGGATGCTTTTTCCTTTGCCACGTTTGCTTGGAATCAAGCCAAAATAAAAAAGTCTTCCTTCGTCCAGGGTACCTGGTTCAATATGTGGAATAGCAACTCCAACTGGCAGCCCTTCCTCATAAGCAACTAAACAAGAATCTTTATAGTCAGGCCCTAACTCTATTTCCAGGCTTTTCATTTGTTCATCAAGCGTTAATGAAGATGGGGCATTGAGTGAATCGGTCATTGATTCTGCCCAAATTTCTCTAAACTCATGTTGCGAAATACTATGTAATGACTTAAATGTAAAATTAGATTCCAGTTCAACTACCTCATTAAGTTCCTTATAAACAGTGACCATTTCATCATGAAACTGAAAATTATTGTCTTGAAGCACTTCATAGACCTCTTCAGTGAATTTACTGTTTACCATAATATTCACATTGGGGATTTCTCCGAGCTCAAGGTCATTAATAAAATTAGATATAAATTCAATCATTTCCTCAGCAGTTAATGCCTTTGTCTCTTCAATCGTTACAAAGTTTTTACCTTTCACAATTTTAACTTTTGCATAAATTTCTAATCTACTCATAGTTCCTTTAGGTTCCATAATTCGCACAACCCCCAATCTTTCTATTCCTTAAACCATTCATTCTCCAATATACTCATTTCCCATACGTTCCAGTACTCATCTCCAACTTTTGCTGCTTCTCTATGTAACCCTTCTTTTGTAAACCCTGACTTCTCATAGCAAGCAATTGCTGAAGCATTAAAATCATACACACCAAGACTTACTCTGTGCAAATTATGTTTTTCAAAAGCAATGCTTAAGACTTCTCTAATCATTTGCTGACCTATCCCTTGTCCTCTCACGCTTTTATCACCAATTAATACTCTGCCGATTCGCCCCTTATTGTTGGCTTTATCAATCCTTCCTAACGAAATATGACCAATTGTGCTTCCTGATTCTTTATACACAACTTTATATGCAAATGTATTGGAGTCTTCGCTATTCGCATTCTGAATATAGTTTGATAATTGGGTTTCACTTAAAGGGTACTCAAATTGATTAGCACCACCCCATTGGTATAAAAATTCTTCTGTGTTAATCCAATTGATCAGCTGTTGGAAATCCGTACTTTCGAATTGCTTTAACTCAATCATTTTTACATTCTCCTCTAAAAATTAATTGTATTTCTTAGTATAAAGGTTACTTTCAAACTTTCAAACGCTCCATTATTTAAAAACTTGGCTTATCGCCAGTCTTTATATAGAAAATCCTTAGTTGCGCTTATTCTGTAAGAAAGTATTGGTACTTTCTTAACTCAAAAATTAAGACGCTACTCCTGAGCAACGTCCATACCATTTACTTCTTCTTGCTTCGTATTCCTATTACTCGGCCAGCTTCTTTGGGCTTTTCATCTGGAGTATGATTATCTGCTAAATCTTTAACCTTTGCAAAAATTTCATCTGGAAAAGGTGCAGGTCTGCCTGACGTTTGGTCAATTCCCATCAGCATTTGCTCGCTTGTTGCAGCACGTTTTCCATTTTCCCCATACAATTCATAAAAAACATGTGCACGCTTTTCGTCATAATCAAGCATTTGCAGATGTACTTCAAACGGCTCACCTAACTTCATTTCAGCCAGATAACAAACATGATTTTCCATTGTAAAAACCGTATAGTGATTATTTTCGCGAAAGTCATCTGTAATTCCAACCAACTTCATAAATCGATCGACGCCCCAGCTAAATGCGCGGACATATTCAGCATCATTCATATGCCCATTATAGTCAATCCAATCTTCGCGAACCTGATCATTAATAATTACTTTTGCTTCTCCCATATAAAACTCCCTCTTTCTATCAAATTTTACCGGTAAGATTTGCACCAGGCCAGTATTTTTCTAATAATTGCTGCAGTTCAATTAAAAATTGATCCCTGCGTTCTTCGAGACTGTTCATCTCAGCTCCATCAGTCTGCTTTTCACACCCAGTAATGACTTTCTCAGCCAATTCGTCGGTTAATTCAGGGGCTACAAGTTTTGTCCATGGCAGCTTTAAAGCTGGTCCAAATTGATCAAGTAAATGACGCATACCTTGCTTACCGCCTCCCATATGTAATGTTAGAAATGGCCCCATCAATGCCCAGCGTAACCCGGGCCCATAGATAATAGATGCATCAACTTCTTCCGTTGTTGCTACACCATCGTTAACAATATGAAGCGATTCACGCCAGATAGCTTCCATTAACCGATCGGCGACATGCCCTTCGATTTCTTTTTGGATAACAAGTGGTTTCATATTAAGTTTATCATATAAGTCTTTTGCTTTTTCAATAAAAAATAGTTCCGTTTTACTGCCTCCAACCAATTCTACTAATGGTATTAAGTAGACTGGATTAAATGGATGAGCAACAATAACGCGCTCTGGATGGTGAGCACAATCAGCCTGAAGTGTGCTTGGCAATATTCCGGATGTGCTCGAAGCGATCACCGTTTCTTCAGGTGTGTATTGGTCAATTTCAGCCATGACTTTTCGCTTAAGCTGCTCACGCTCCGGTACGTTTTCCTGCACAAAATCAGCATGAGTCAGGGCAATTTCAAGGTCTGTTTCAAATGATAAATTATGCATAGATGCCTCATCTGCTAATCCCATCCTCTCCATTGCTGGCCAGGATTTTTCTACTGCATCACGCATTCGTTCTTCTGCCGTCGGATCAGGGTCAGTTGCTGTGACATGATAACCGTTCGCTAAAAATCGAGTAATCCAGCCATTACCGATTACGCCAGTCCCTACGACAGTGATGTTTTTTATCTGAGATGTATCATGTCCATCCATGTTAATCCGCCTTCCCATCATGTTTACGAAGTTTTAAAAATTCACGTGCATCATGTGGAGTCATGATTTCTGACCCTAAACTATGAACAATTCCAATTGCTTTATCGACCAGTTGTTCATTTGTCGCCAATGTTCCCTTTTTCAAATAGATATTATCTTCCAAGCCAACACGAACATTTCCGCCCTGGAGAACTGATTCGGCTACCATTGGCATTTGCATCCGTCCGATACCAAACGCAGCCCAGCTAGCATTATCCGCGACACGACTTTTCATATATGCTAATGTCTCTGCATCAGCATCAGCTCCCCACGGGATTCCGAGGCAAAATTGAAACATTGGATCACCATCAATTAAACCCTCTTCCACCAATTGATTGGCAAATCGGACATGACCTGTATCAAAGCACTCAAGTTCTGGTTTAACACCACTTTCCTGAATTAGCTTTGCTTGTTTTCGCAGCCAGTCTGTAGGGCTGACATAAACCTGATTTCCAAAATTGACACTTCCGCAATCCAGCGTACAAATTTCAGGTAACAGCATACCCACAGGCTCATGGCGCTGTTCAGGGGTTTGCATATCAGTACCTTCACCACCCTTAGTAGGATCAGCATCACTTGGAACCCAATCGCCACCACCACCAGCAGTAATATTTATAATCACATCAGTATCTGCTTCACGTATTCGTTCCACTAGTTCTCTAAAAATCTCCACATCATGACTTAGCATTCCTGTCTCAGGATCACGTACATGAACATGAGCAATCGTCGCACCTGCTTTTGCCGCTTTAATGGATGAATCCGCAATTTCTTTTGGTGTTACAGGTACATTCGGATTTTTTGATGTGGTATCTCCCGCACCTGTTACCGCACATGATAAGATGACATTTTTATTCATGAAATTCCTCCTAACAGTTATCCATCATAAAAAGTTTTCTTTTCTGCTTATACTGTTTACTTAAATTAACTTTTTTATTATTTTCATCGACATAAACAGTAACTACATGTTTTATGAAACCTCTCGGAAAGATTAATGTTTGTGTATATCCTGCTTAGTTATAGAAAAGCTATCTGTAGAAAGGGTGATATCGATATGAACAAAAGTTTGATTGACTGGCCCACATTTATAGGTGCTCTAATATTACTCCTCGCTGTTTCCATTCCACTTGCTGTTTTCCCTAAAGAAGGTAAAGAGATCGTCGGTGCTGCAAATGAATTCATGACAGGGAATTTTGGTGTACTTTATTTATTGGGTGGACTCGCAGCTTTTGCATTTCTAATCTTCGTTGCGTTCAGTAAAAACGGTCGTATTAAACTTGGGGATGAAGATGCCGAAAGGGAATTTGGAACAATATCCTGGGCGGCAATGCTTTTTGCAGCGGGTATTGGCTCGAGCATTCTTTACTGGGGAATGATTGAATGGGCTTACTACTATCAAGGTCCGCCGTTTGGCATAGAGGGAAGCTCACGTGAGGCGATTGACTGGGCGCCTGCATATGGTATTTTTCACTGGGGTCCAATCGCTTGGGCAATTTATACGCTACCGGCTCTACCGATTGCATACTTTTATTATGTAAGAAAAAAACCTGTATTGAAAATAAGTGAAGCAGTAAGACCTGTCCTTGGACGATTGGTAGATACACCGCTAGGAGTTGTTATTGATGTCCTTTTCATGTTTGGGCTAATGGGAGGTGCAGGAACAACACTTGCATTAGGTACCCCTATGATTGCTGAAGGTGTTAACTCGATAACCGGCTTACCGGTAAACCTAACTTTAAAAGCCTTCATTATGCTGATTTGTACTGCTATCTTTGCAGTAAGCGCCTATTCCGGCTTGCGTCGCGGAATAAAAGTGTTAAGTGATATCAACCTATGGCTTGCCATCTTCATTTTATTATTTATGTTTATCTTTGGACCAACTTTATTTATTAGTGAAACGACATTGACCAGCATCGGTCTTATATTCGATAACTTCTTTAAAATGGCCACATGGCTGGAACCGTTTGGAAATATAAGCGGATATAGTGAAACAGAATTCCCAGAAGCATGGACGGTTTTCTATTGGGCATGGTGGGTTGTTTACGCCCCATTTGTCGGTCTGTTTGTTGCACGTATTTCCCGTGGGAGAACGATACAAGAAATGATTTTCGGGACGATGATGTACGGAACGATAGGATGCATCCTGTTTTTTGGAATTATGGGGAACTATGGTCTGCATTTACAGCTGACCGGAAGTTTCGACGTTATTGGTTTTATGAATGAAAATAGTGCACCTGCAGCTATTATCGCCATTATGAACCAGCTTCCAATGTCCGGCATAATGGTTACCCTCTTCACCATTCTTGCAATTATTTTCCTGGCAACGACTTTCGATTCATCATCCTATATACTGTCTGCCGTTGTCCAAAAGGAAGTAAAGGGAGAACCACTCCGCTGGAATCGCCTGTTCTGGGCATTCACACTTTGTCTGATGCCACTTGTTCTGATGATTGTCGGGGACCTCCAGACGCTGCAAACAGCCAGTATTGTAGCCGGTTTTCCAGTCATTTTCATCATGGCACTGATGGCCTGGTCATTTATGAAAGCGTCTAATGAAGACATAAGGGCATCCAAGGATTATGAGCCACCAACAATTCACATTGATCATCGTGAAACAAAAGAGCTTCGCCGAAGGAAAAGAAGAGAAAGGCGGTCCGCGCTGGAAGCCCTGGAAGGTAAGGATATAAATAAAGATAATAATCGTGATAAATAGACCGTTGGCATGCAGACGGATGATCTCTCAGCATGATTTGCAAATACCACCCTTTCATTAGAGTAAGTGTTCTCAAATTAGCAAAAAAGTGATTGTACTTTCATTACGTAATAAAGTGTTCTGGCATGTCTCCCTTGTTGGGTATAAGGGTTGATTAGAGGGCGAAGACGGTAAAGAAATTCCTGATCACATTTACATGAGGGTCCATACCGTCTATAGCACATATCATGTTCTTTACAGGCAGCATCAACCGGGTTAACTGGAGAACCTGGTCCACTGCTGCCCGGCCCGCATCATCTATATCCTGGAAACAGGCAAATTCGCGTACGTAAATTCCCATTCTTTTTTTCCATAACTTTGCCTCCTGACTTACAGGAATAATATCTAGTTTATGTGAGGCAAAAACGATTGGTTGTTTGAATACCTAAGTACAACTAATACTTTAATTAACACAGAATGAAATCAAGTAAATCGTAGCTATGGAAGGTGGCAGTTACAATGGAACATGCTTGGCTATCCTTAATTCCATTTATAATCGTTATCGGATTGTCCATTTGGCTTAAAAAAATCCTGCCAGGACTTGTGCTTGGCCTCCTTGTTGGAGCGTTGCTTGTTGAATTCAGTGTGTTAGGCGGGTCCCAGGAAACTGTCAATTATATCGTAACGACTTTATCAGACGAAAATAACATTAAGATTATTGCCTTTCTTTATTTATTTGGCGGCCTTATCGGCATGATGAACATCTCGGGTGGTATTAAGGGTTTTTCTGAGTGGATTGGTGGAAAGATAGATTCACAACGTGGGTTGTTAAGCCTGATTTGGCTCACATTGCCATTTACATTCATGATGCCGATGTTCCGGATTATGATGATCGGTCCAGTGGTTAAATCGCTGATGAGTGAAATGAAAATATCCAAACGGAAAGTCGGTTTCACGATGGATGTATCGACTAGTTCGGTAATTGTCCTGTTACCTGTTGCGACTGCATTTGTCGGTTTTATGGTCTCACTTGTTGAGGGTGGCATTCAGAAACATAATCTGGATATGGATCCATACCAAATTTTCCTGCTCAGTATTCCGTTTAACTTTTTTGCCATCGTTATGCTAATCATAGGGCTGATTCGAACATTCTGGTCGTCTTCTGAGAAAGAAGTGGAAAAAAAGAAATCAAATGAGGAAGAAAGCTATCACCGTAAAGGAATTAAAAAGGAGTTATCGATGGTTAAAGCACAGCCATGGAACCTGATTGTGCCTTTATTTTTATTACTGGGGTTGTCGCTATTCCTTTTGTGGCAAGATGGAGTTGCTAAGGGAGCGGACACTATTTTCCAGGCGTTCTCGGAGGCCGATGCAACGTTTGTGATGCTGCTGGCAGTATTTATAACACTAATAATAACCTTTGTTTTTTACATGATACGTAAACAGGAGTTAGGAGAAACAATCTTCCACTTCTTTGATGGAGGAAACCAATTGATGCAAGCGATTATTCTGCTTGTACTTGTTTGGGCATTGTCGCTCGTTGCAGAAGATCTCGGGTTTTCCCAGTTCATCAGCTCAACGCTCGGTTCTTTTTTACCAAGCTTTACTATTCCTGCTATCATATTTCTCCTCGGTTCGGTTGTTGCTTACTTCATTGGATCATCCTGGGGAACATGGGGCTTATTCATGCCACTCGGAATAGCACTGGCTGTATCGACAGGTGCGTCGATTCCTTTGACGGTAGGGGCTGTATTTGCAAGTGGATCATTTGGCGCGATGACATCTCCACTTGGCGACACAACCATAACAACTGCATCCATCCTGGAGATGCCTTTGGTCGATTATGCGCGCTATAAATTAAAAATTTGCTCTATAGGTGTAGTGATTGCTGTTGGAATATATCTTGCCGTTGGGTTCTTTGTATAGTCAGTAAAACACCCCCACCTTATTGTAAATGTTTTGGCGAGGGTGTTTTCGGATTATCTTCGTCCAATTCGTTAAAAATATCTTTCTGGTTGGTTACTTGTGTCAATTGATTATTCAGTTGTGTTAATTGCTTGTTTAACTGTTGAATCTCTTTATTTGGTGCCAATTGATTCAGTGTTCCCTGCATATCAGTTGCCAGCTGCTGAAATTCTTTCTTTGTAACTGGCTGTGCTTCTTTTTTCAATATAAATCCTACTTGACCATTCGGTTCCAGTGTTGCCCACTCTATATCACTTAGATTTAATACATTTTTAAGGCGCAGGTTCATCTCAAGCTGATCTACTGTTAATCTTAACTTCTTTAGGTTTTGTTCCTGTAATTGACCGTTTTTAATTAACACTTTGGATTTTCCCGTAATAATTCTTTCAAATATATTTCCCTTAACTTGTGCATATTCCATTAAGAATAATGTGAAAACCAGTACTGCCCCTACAGCTAGAGTCTGCCAGATGCTATTGCCAGAAACCGGTTGTATAAGTAATGAGCCGATACCAATCATGATTACTGTTTGCGGAAGAGTCATTTGTGAAATTGACTTTCTGCCTGCAAACCGCAATAAGAATGTACCACCCAATACTATAAGTACTGCCTTCCATATCCAATCAAGCTCCATCATATCAAACTCCCTTACGATTGTTGTTATGATTAGTTTGACTTGATTGGTGGTTATTATACGAAAGGAGACATGGACAAAATTATTTTAGTCAAAGTAAAATCCGAACTAAGATTCAAAATTCTTAAAATAGAATTCGAATTAGTTCGGATTTTTACTGAACTATTGAAAATGAACGTTTAAACATCCTAACCTGTCGTTATTCGTCTTCAAAGTGAAAAGTTTTAGTTATGTGCCGGCCACTTTCATTATTTATTCATTTTTGAGAAAAAGTCACCTAATGGGTCTTCCTCGTCTTCCTCAGGTTCTTCTTCCTGATGAAGTTCATCTAATTTATCCAAATCCACTCCGTCTAAATTGATTTCCTGTTCTTCATTTGTGACAGCAGCATCTTCTTCCTGTAAATAAAGTGCCTCTTCCACGTCACGGGAATTACTGTTTAAAGACGCCAGCAAAGTTGTTGCCCGCATGGGATCCTGAAGCAGCTGGTATAGTATACTGCCAATTAATGCTTCAGAGTGCTCATGCTTCAACCAGCTTTTCTGTTCTTTGGTTAATTGTTTCGGGAGCGGTACCGTTAATGTTTCTCGTTCCTTTGCAAAAGTCTCGTTAACGCCTCTAAGTACATATTGTGCGATTTCGCTTGAAAAATTCCGGCGTTCCGTTTCCTTCAGTCGTTGCAGTTGCTTTAATAAGTAATCAGGTGTATCTGACGGGACACGAAACGTAATCGATTGCCCCCGTTCGATGCTTTTTTTGGAATCTCGCATACTATCACCCTACTTTTCTTTCGTTGTCTCTTGTTCCTTTACCTCTTTTGGAGCATTCTTGTTCGTAAAATCAGTGATTAACTTGTAATACGCATTGGCCATCATCCAGATGCTCTCATTTTCATCTTCAAAGAAGTCTAAATTGTAGCCATCGAGCTTGTTATTAAGTGCCTTTAGATAATCCTTCAGCACCGCTGATCCGCCACCAACAAAATAACAGATTTCCGACTGGGAATTCTTTTGCCATACATTACGTAGATAACGATATTCTTTCTTAGCAAGCTCCAATAAAATTCGATCAGTAATGTCATGAACGTTTGTCCGACTTCCTTTTACCATAATGTGATGACGATCATTTTTACGTGTAATTATATCAACTACATCACGGCGGCTGTCGAGCTCTACACCATGTCTGGTACGAATTTCTTCGCGGATCTCCTCAAGGGATTCTGCAACACCAAGATGGAATCCTTGTGCTTTATCATCGTCAACATTCCGGTTGCGAATTACAGCAATATCCGTTGAAAGTCCGCCAATATCTTGAATTAGTATTTGCTTATCAATTAATTCCTTATTAATAACGTTAAGATCATTATCCATAATCAGGTTTACATATGCTGCAAAGCCCTCAGGATAAACCTTTACTTCATCAAATTTGATGTTTACTTTCTTCCCTTGGTGTTGCGGTGTTACTAAAAACTCAACCTGATGAACGGAACCAAGTAATTGGGAGCGGTACCCTACATCTTTTCCTTCCTTTACTTCACGTAATGGAAGACCTGTTCCCAGTGTATAGTTGGCATCAATTACATCTTTTTTTGTCGCTTTAAATGCATCACTGCTTACTGCATCAAATGCAATAGAAGCAAACAGCATAATCAATGTCTGGTCTTCCTCCGACTTACTGCTTCCCGGATCCAGTTCTGTTGAATTATTCGTTTTCGTTGCCAAATTACCAACCCGATATACCGCATTGTTTTCTTCCAGGGCAGGGGAGTGGACACGAATGTGCAGGTTATCTATTGGATCCTTTTTATCGAGGTCTTCAATTCCAATAACTGGCCTGTCCTCCATATCCCTCGCAATTACATTTGGTATGTAGCAATTACTTTCCATTTTACCAAAGTTTGCCTTTAATGCATCATTTCCTACATCGACTGCTGCAATTCTAGATTTTGTCATGTTTGTATTTCTCCTCTCGTGAAAATGAACTTGCTAGTATAACGTTAATAGATTTGCTTGAATTACGCAATCGGACTTTTATCGTATTCTTTTATGTATACATGTTTTCAATATTGCAATCATTTATATAACGGTATGCACACAGTTTTGTATACTTGTACACGGTAATGAATGCAATACGTAAACAATTTGTATTCATGTGTACATTATTGTTTACACATGAATGAACAGAGGAAACTTGAATTATCCCTAATCTTTTTTATAAAATTCTACTTTCTTAACTGCCATAAAAAAGCTAGTTATGATATGATAAAGGTTATTATATAGGTTGTAAGTCCTATACATATAAAAAGGGGGCCATACTATGTTGCGAGTCAAAATCTTCATTATATTTCTATTCTTAACTTCCTTCGTTCTGGCTTTTATGTCAGGACCAATTTCAATCGAAACCTCAACATATATGAAAGCCCTTGTACTGTATTGGCTTTTCTCAACTCTTTACACACATCTTAGAGTGAATTCAAAAAGCGGAAAGTTAAATATGGATTACGGTGTTTCCTATAGTATGTCAATTGCTCTGTTCGCTGGACCGATTGGGCTATTTATCTATGAAACACTTTATCGTTTTACTGTATATATCATTAGAAGAGTTACAAAAACAGGTGACCCGGATGAATTGTTACATACATTTTATAACATTGGTTCGTTTGCACTTAACAACACAATTGTCTTCTATTTATTTTTTTACTTTTATCCCAGTTTTCAAAACATCCCTTTTGGTTTTTGGCTGCTTATTATCCTATTAGCGCTAATTGTTGCCCTATTATCGGATATATACCTAATTACAATATCCTACTTTTTTGGTGATATAAGCACTCCTAGAGAAGCATTCGACTTCATAAAAAGCCGCAGCATAACAGATTTAGGTAAAATAGCATTCTCAAACGGATTCTTGCTAGTATTTTTACAAGCGGAAAGCTGGCAGATGGTTATCGCCCTATTTATCTTAAACTATCTGGTCAGTCGTTCTTTTGTTGATAAATCACTAAGCATCCAAAATAAAGTGGAGCGTGACAAATTTGAACAAATGGCGTATACAGACTTTATGACAGAAGTGTATAACCGCGCTTTTATGGATAAAAAAATGAAGGAATTTAATTTATCAGGTGAATATCTAGGGATAATTGTAGCGGATATAGATAAATTCAAGCAATATAATGATAATTATAATCACGCTGTTGGAGACAAGGTTATTCAGAGTTTTGCTACCACTTTGCACAGGTACCTAAACGACGAAGACTTCCTGTTCAGAACAGGTGGTGAAGAATTTACGATTTTCCTAAGAAATAGAACATTTGAAGAATGCTCGGTACTCGTTGAACAGATGCGAGATGGTGTAGTGAATAGCCCGGTACATGCGGAATTTCATTCAAAAAACGTATCCATTTCATACACAGCTTCATTTGGATTATATTTCTATAAAACTAGTGAGTTTCTATCTATTGAAAAGGGTTATATTTATGCAGATCACCTATTACTACGATCAAAGGAACTTGGTAAAAATCTTGTGTCAGTGAAGAATGGAATGAATGATCTTCCATTGTCTGTGAGGTATTCTGAGTGACAACCTAATGTCGAATAGGGGGAACTTCTGTCCCCTGTTCCTCCATTAGTGAAATCTGAAGCTCGTGCTGATAATTAATGGAGGCATAAAAAACGTCATCTAAGTTGTCAATATTCCTACTGGCTAATTGCTCCATCAACCAGCTTTCATCCAATTTAAGACTGTACAGCACATTAGTATATATATTTCCCTCTACGATAACAGGAAAGGTTATTGATGAGGTTGTTTTGACTATGCCCAAATCTTGTGCAGTAACTGAATGATTGGATGCTTTTTTCAAAACACTTAGTGATCCATTCGCTTCAATGATTGCCGTCTCAACTTCGTTTAAATCAAATACACTCTTCTCTCTGAGCATCTGCAGGATATTGTCAATGGAATAACGCATCTGTTTCATGTTTTTATGTAACAGTTTGCCATTTTGGATAACGATGGTTGGTTCAAATGTCAGTAGTTTTCCAATTTTTCGATTGGATATTTTCCATTTAGCTACGATTTTTTGAAGTATAGCGATAGCAATAATTGCAAACGCAGTTGGAAGATGGTGTATATTCGGATCTGCTATGTCAGCCCCCACTACCGCACCCAAAGTGACGATAATTAGAAAATCAAATATTGGTAATTCCCCTATCGCACGTTTACCCATAAAAATTGTTACAAAGAGTAATAATGGCAAAATAGTAACAATCCTACCTAGAATGATAAGTAATTCTTTTATTGTTTCCAGCATGGCTTACCCCTTACTCATACTCTCTTCTAATGGATATTGGATAGAAAAGTATGAAAAATATGATACTAGCATTCTTTCCTGCATTGACCCTATTCATACATTTATAGATTACATGAAAGATGCATTTATTATTCATGAAGGCTTCCATCGGCTAAGAATCAACCATCTATGTTATCCTTGTTATGCTTAATAGTAGGAGGCGGAAATAGATGGGCGATAAGAAGGGTATATTCTTTGTATTAATAGGTGCAGGCAGTTTTGGATTCACTCCGGTTTTTGCCAAACTAGGATTCAGCAACGGCTATACACTCGGGCAAATTAATATTGTTCAAATGCTTATATCCCTTGTTTTACTGTGGGGCATCGTCATAGCAAAGCGCTCTTCATTCAGGGGATTAAACAAAAAGAACATTAAACAAATTATGATAACAGGCTCATTTGTTGGACTAACGAGCATATTTTACTATGGTTCGATGATATACCTTCCTGCTTCATTAGCAATTATATTATTATTTCAATTCGTTTGGATTGGTATCCTGTTTGAATGGATTCTTAGTAAAGTAACACCAAGCCTAGTAACATTATTGGCAATGGCACTGATATTAATAGGCGTGTTTTTTGCCTCAAATATTCTAAATGGCAGTCTGGAAAAGTTGCCTGCGATGGGATTTGTATTTGGGATTCTTGCGGCATTTACATATGCAGGATTTATAAATTTCAGTGGTAAAGTGGCAATTGAGGTTGATCCATGGGTTCGTAGTTCATTGATGGTTACAGGATCGACTGTGCTGGTAATCCTGATTTTTATAAAGGATATACCATCTATACCTGTGACAGATGGGTCTTTATGGATAGTAACTGCGGGGGTTGCCTTATTCGGATCCGTTATGCCTCCATTATTTTTCGCGCTTGGAGCGCATTTGATTTCAGGTGGTCTCGTAAATATTCTGAGTTCATTTGAATTACCAGTGGCTATTATATCGGCAAGTATAATTCTCTCCGAATCCATCACTCTTGTACAATGGTTAGGAACGTTTTTGATTATAGTCGCTATTATATTGAATGAATTGGGGAGTATGCGGCTTTACCATAGAAAACATTCAGCAAGTGACTAGGACATAGATCCTCCTTTATGGCTTTACCGTATTAAAGAAAATGATACATTCTTAACTGCATGAAAAAACCAATCGCCTGATAATGACGATTGGTTTTTTGCTTGGCAGATAAGAAAGTATAAATCCTTTCTTACTGCATAAGTGCAACTAAGGCTTTCGCCATAAAAGCATGGCGACAAGCCAAGTTTTCTAAACCACTATACTGTTTTCTTTTCTTTTTTTTTCTTTATTTGTTTGCTTCGGAGCTGTCCGCATGCTGCGTCAATATCTGCTCCGTTTTCCCAGCGAACACCACAATTAATACCGTTTTGTTTCAATGTTTCATAAAACGCCTGAATTGTTTCTGAATCACTTCGCTGATATTGATTATCATCAACTGAATTGTATGGAATTAAATTCACATATGTCAGGTGCTTCTTATCACCAAGCAGTTTAGCAAGCTGTCTTGCTTCTGTCTTATGGTCATTTACATCCTTCAGCATGATATACTCATACGTTATGCGACGATTTACTTTTTCCAGGTAATAATCGACAGAATCCATGAGCTTCTCAATTGGAAATGCCTTATTTATTTTCATAATACGTGTTCTGAGTTCGTTATTTGGTGCATGTAATGAGATGGCAAGGTTAACTTGTGTGCCAGCATCAGCCCACTCATATATTTTGTTTGCAATACCACTTGTTGATACAGTGATATGTCTTGCACCAATGCATAGACCTTTGTCATCGTTCACGACATTAATGAAGTCCATAAGATTTGTGAAGTTATCAAATGGCTCACCAATTCCCATAACAACGATATGACTAACGCGCTCACCTTCATCCTTCTCATCAAGATGCTTCTGTACATTCATGATCTGTTCGACAATCTCGCTACTATTCAAGTCGCGACTTTTCTTCAATAGACCACTCGCACAAAATGTGCATCCAATGTTACAGCCTACCTGTGTCGTTACACAAACAGATAAACCATAATTGAAACGCATTAACACCGTTTCAATAATATTGCCGTCTGACAGCTTGAATAAGTATTTAATCGTACCGTCAGCTGATTCTTGCTTGATTTCCTCCGATAATGTGTGCAGGACGAAATTCTCTTCCAGAAGTGCTATCGTTTCCTTGTTCACATTTTTCATCTCAGAGAACGCTGTGACGCGTTTTTTATAAAGCCAGTTCCATACCTGGTCGGCACGGAATCGTAGTTGACCATTATCCATTAACCAGTCTGTTAATTGTTCATATGTTAGTCCATAAATGGATGTTTCACTCATTTTGTACCCTCATTTCAAACATTGCAATTCTTATATTGTACTATATTACTGCATCAATCGCAACGTCGCAAATACAAACCTTCTAATCATCGAATCCGCTTCAACGTTAAAAGATTGATTTCAGGTGGATTGAACATTCGAAACTTAAAAAAAGATAATGCATCACTGCTTCCTAAACCTGCACTGACATATTGTTTTGTTTGTTTATACTCCCACAGTCCCTTCACACGATCATTTGATGGGAAAAAGCTGCTTTTATGCCATGGCTCCGGGACAAAAAGCGCTCCTACAAATGGCAGTCGAAATTGTCCCCCATGATAATGTCCTGCCATTATCAGGTCATAGTCCCTCCAAATTGTTTTGTCGTTAGTATGGATAAAATCAATTCGGTTATCTGCCACTGGATAATGGTTTAGTGCGATTACCACATCCGCTTCATCTACATTATCAAGGACTTTCATATCCTGCCATAACTGTTTTTGGTATGTAAGATAGTTCTCATTTGAATTATACGGCGGTGTGACGATTCCCTCACTTGTTCCCACATATTCAGAGCTGCTTATTATCGACAACTCGAAGTTAACAAAATGGATATTAGCTTCTTCCAGTTTAACAGTTTCAACAGACTCTAATAATTCAACCCCTCTTTGTTCCATACCTTTAATGAACTCACTTTTTTCAATGCTAGGGGCAAATTGATAACTATAGGGGTCATCGTTCCCTGATACGAACCAGGCATTTTCCTTATCCGTTATCCCATCAAGTATCGAATAAAAGGACTTGTAATTAGTGCTTTCTGTATTGTCGAGAATGTCTCCTGTGAAAACAATCGCATCATAGTCAATATCATTAATAGCACCGATCAAGCGCTTCTGATTGTTACCGAATTCTTTTTCCTGCAGGTCAGAAACCTGAAGAATCCGGAATCCATCAAGCTCTTCCGGCATATCATCAATTGCGATATCTTCCTCTGTGACGGTGATTCGATTGTTATCCCAAACTATATAACCAATTAAAATGAAAATACTAAGTAAAGACCCTAGTAAGATCCTGCCTCCAATCTTCTTCAATGATAACCCGCCCCAATGTTCATTATTGTGTTACTTCTGTCTGATTTCGCAATAAATAGCTGAATGTGCTTCTTTTTTCTCTGGCCAGCTCCGTAAAACCGCCCTTTTGGATAACTTCTCCCTCCTCCAGTACAACAACTTGATCCGCATTCCGGATGGTCGACAAACGGTGCGCAATCACAATAATCGTCATCTTCCCTTTTAATCTATCTAATGCTTCCTGGATTTTCGCTTCATTTTCCGTATCAAGTGCACTTGTCGCTTCATCCAGCACAAGAATGGACGGGTTGCGCAGGATTGCACGCGCTAATACAAGACGTTGCCGTTCGCCGCCTGATAACTTAATCCCCCGATCACCAATCAGTGTATCAATACCGTCTGGAAGTCCGTTGACAAATTCAGCTGCTGAGGAAAATTCCAAAGCTTCCCACATCTGCTGTTCGTTCGCGTTTGGTTCTACTAACAACAAATTTTCTCTTATACTCGTATTAAATAGAAATGGATCCTGTGGCACATAGCTAATCGACCGCCTTAATGATAGAAGATTGTCACTCGTTAAGGGCACTCCATCAATTAACACCTTCCCTTTTTCGGCCTGGTTAAGGCCCATCAGTAAATCGACTAATGTGCTTTTTCCTGCACCAGAACGTCCGACAAATGCGGTCATCTGATTGGAAGGGATGCTTAAGTTAATATTCTGCAACGCATAGTGAGGTTCATTTTGATTATATCGGAAATAAACACCGTCACATTGCAATCCTTCTCTAATAGCAAGCGGCTGGATATCCTGATTCCTACCCATCGAAAATTCCCTAGCCGTGTCACATTCATTTTGAAGCGCATTTACTGCTTTAAAGGATGGGATCGTTGTTGCAATTTGTTCCATTGAAGATTGAATCCCTGCAACTCTGGGCCAAAGCCTTGAAAAAATGACGATAACTAACATTAGTTGCGCTGCCTGCGCGCTAAACATGGTTACCGCAATATAAATAAATACAGCAATTAGAACTGCAGATGCAATTTTATAATATAATTGCGAGGTTGATTTCAATCTCGTATAATCCACCTGCTGGTTTTGCATTTTTTCCGTGATCGAGCCAAACCAGTCTAACCTCGAATCCTCCAATGTATTACTTTTGATATCCTTAATCCCATTAACCTGATCGGTTATACCCGAAAGATAACTTCTTCCCAGCTCAAAGTTCATTTTCCCTAAAGCAAGCGATCGTTTAAGAAACTTCCGGTTAAAAAAGATAAGTACTAATCCACAAAGCAATACAAATACCGTAATATTTGGTGAAAGCCAGAATGCAAGCCCGATCTGGATTAACGTGAAAACAAGTGAAGCAGCAAATTGTAAAAATGAGTATGTGCCCGCACTGGCACGGGCTATTTCAGCTGTTAATATATTGATAAGGTCAGATTTTCGTTGTTTAACGAAAAAATCCCAGTTCGCGTGAAGTAACGTCCGGTAAGTCTCCATCCGCATATGCCTTAAAAACCCTTGCTGTATAACTGTATTTTTTACAGTTAACTGCCTGTTCATAACATTTTGTCCAACAACAACAAGCACAAATATCGCTAATATTATCGGCAGACCAAATGAACTTGGAATATCCTGAAAAAACCCAAACATACTTAACAATGGCGATCCTCCAGCATCCATATCTACTATCCCGCTCATACTAATTAAGGGAATCAATAAAATTATCCCAATCCCTTCAAGCAACCCTATGCCTATCATTGCAAAGAGGTTAATATACAGGATTTTACCGGAATACGCATGAATTTGTTTTAGAAAGTAAAATACATGTTTCAATTGAAAGTCCCCCTAGGGTAAAGCATGCTTTCTTGTTTTTCTCCAGACCCACAAAAATGGGCGCAACGGAAAATAGAGAAAATGAAACGCCTTTGGTAATGGCAATGTGCTCTCATCCTCTGGATATGGATAAAGAAAGCTCATCATAAAAAATAATTTTTGCTGTGTACTCATTAACGAAAATAGATAATGTTTATGATAGCTGGCAATAGCTTCAGGTACAGGATCCGTATGTAAGTTGATCTGTTGTTTATAATAAAATAGTGCCTTTTGCGCTAGTTCCTTTGGGCAGGTATGATTGGTTAATGCTTTCATCCCTCTAGTAAGCTTTTTATCTAGCAGCTGTTCTACTAAAATTAACGCTTGCCCTGCAGTTTGATATAGTTGGTATTTTTTTAATAAACGTTTGGTTAGCTGCCAATCCATTTGCTGATGGAGTAATTCACGAATATCGAGCAGCCACCGCATACGGGACCAGCCATGGCGTGCCCCGTGAGACACAAGGAATAAAAACATGTCTTCTTTACTGAGAACATGAACTGGAAAGCTGGTAAGATTACTAATGCACTTTCGCTTCCACAAGTCATTAAAACTCGGTTCCTTTCCGGGTCCAGGATTCAGCCTCCAATGTACTTCAAGTTTAATCTTCTTTTGCGGGTGAAAATAGGTAACATGATGATGCCGCCACTTCCAGTCATTCAGCACCGTTTGAATATAATCATCCTTTTGATACCCTTGTTCTGTAAGTAGCGTTTCAGCCTTTTCAAGTTGATTGATCGGAATCAGCATATCCAAGTCACTCGAAGTACGAAGCGAAATATCTCCGTATAGCTCATGCGCAAGAACAGGCCCTTTCAGGAAAATCAGTGGAATGTGGTCGTCAGCAAACATCCTACCTACCTGTTCCATTTCACCACTTAAATAAAGCATCTGAAACGTATTTCGTTTATATTGCTTATTGAGGAATTTTTTTACATAAAGGGGAATTATATCGTCATCCATCTGTTTTAACTTTGGACTTAACACCGGATAGACACGGTGGTGCATCGTTAAATCAATGAACTGATCCCAATCGATATCTGTTAGCAGTTCAAAATATTGTGTTTTAAGGTGAGCAGGTGAATCACTCTTCTGCAGCATAAAAATAAGCTGTAATTCTTTTGGTATAGCTGTGAGATCAAGCTTGAACTTATTAACCATTGGTAGTTACCCTCCCTGCTCAAACACTTTTGGCAAACTTACTGATTACAGTAAAGCGTTCCATTCCTTCCGAGCCCGTAATGTAAAAAGGACCACTTCGAAGCCATGCATGTGCGATTAATTGGCCGGTGTCATCCTTGGCAGTCCCCAGATAAAGCGTGCTTTCGATTTTCCTTCTTTCCAGCATTTTCATTGCAGCAATTGCTTTAACAAGACACTGACTTTCCCATAACGTGTAACGGCTAGTGATTTGTATAGTCTGGGATATATGTGCCAGGAGAGCTTTATTATCTGTCTGCAGCGTAAACGGTGTCTCACCCATAATATCTCCCAGTGAAGGTGCAACTTTCGCAAATGGAAGGGCTTTGAGAATACGCCCCCATCCTAAATAAAAATATGATTCAAATAAGAGCAGCTTCGACTGTCTGTTTAATTTTAAAAAAACACCTAACTTTTTCATAAGGGTCGTTCCTTTCTTAATTAGGCTGCGTCCACTATGCCTTCCTCTACTAAAAGGGTTAAAAAAGACAGGACCTGTTCTTCACATTCACTATGTTCGACATCATACTGCTCGGTTAAGATAGTAATTAGGTTTTGGACGGTGATTGGCACTTCAAGTAACTCCCATATTTCACCGCCCATTTCGCCCAAGTTATAATACTTACCATTGTGAATGCTCAGCATCACTTTTTCTCCATCCATATCACTGACGATGTTCCCTTCTTTTTGACTAACCATATGTTGAACTGAAAGGCTTTGGTGTTTAATCATACAATCTCCTCCTTCTTAACTCTAGTTAAAATGAAGTCCGCTAACTTATCGGCTGTAAAATGGGAAGTCGGCCGAATTAACCGATGAAAATCTATTTTATTGACCATGCTTGCAGAAGTACTGAAGTGCCAATCCATCATCCCTGAACGAGAAACAAGGAAGTTTCGATATGTATGGTGAAACAATGCATGGAACCGTTCCAGTTTCTGAATTGGAGCAACCTCAATCTCATTAACATCTGATCTGATCAGTTCAAAAACACCTGCTAAAGGGACTGACTCTCCAGCAAACTGATCACGAACTGGAACTGCGAATTTAGTCTCTCTATCTATTATTGGCCGAAGTTGTTTTGAATCAATTCCAAACTGATCCAGACTCTCCTGCCACAATTTCTGCTGTGGATATGCTGGGGTAACGATTGGGACATTCTCTTCAGAAAGAGTCACCGGAATCACGTCATCACTTAAAAGCTGATACCCCCGCTTTAATAATGCTGAAGCAAGTGTTGATTTTCCAGCACCAGAATCACCAACAATTGCATATGCCTTTCCATCGATTACTAATGCGCTGCCGTGTAATGGGAGAACCATTCTTTGCATGAGTAATGCCCCCATGCAGGTGCCGAGAATATAAAGACGTATTTGATCTTCCTCTGAACCCTCGATAGGTGAAACGAAGATCTCCCGCCCGTTTTTAATTAAATAAATAGCCGTATCTGGCACATGAAACATAGTGAAATCCTTCTCCACCACAAAATATCTATCAGCCTCGGAAAGTTCAGACCACAGCCCTGTTAAATCAGCTTTATGAACCTTCACACTGGCTAAATGTTCTTCCATGTCTATTTGCGGCAATTCCGGCAAAAAAAATTCACTGAAAATGCTTAAGCCAAAAGCTCTGTATGTAAATTTTTTTAGCGTGTTAATCATCATGTGAGTTCCCCCATTTTTATGGTGGCCCTTATACCTTTATAGGTATAAGAGCCGACTTTCTTAAGTAGTGCGCTTAGCTACCCAAACAGCTTGCATTTGACCTTCCTTCATGTGTTTCCTCTTTCCCATCCGAAACATCAAAACAATCAGCATTTGCGTTTCCTGGTCCATTCAGTGTCATGCTAACGTCGAGCACCTCAAGCATTGGTTGTTTCCATACTTTTTTCACGTTATCACCTCCTTCTTAGCGAAAACGTTTAATAAAACGGGAAACGATCAAACTTCGCGTCAACAATTTAAAATTTGCATCAAACAGTAATTCTTGCTTTGGCTCAGTCCCTATATTTGATAATGCTTCTTTAATTATCCTCCCGTTTATAAACTCGTTAACTTTACTGTCTTTAGAAAGCTCATGTAGTTCGTAAATAAAACCATTCCAATCAGATTTCATTCGGTGGACGATATCTGCTCCCTGTATGCCGCGTTTTCTTTGGTTCAGCCTTACCTCATCTGGCAGGAAACCTTTCATAGACCGACGAATGATCGATCTTTCCATACCACCTGTTACATACTGTTCATTTGGTAGCGCTAGGCAAAATCGAATGACGTTTAGATCGTTGGTTGGGTCACGATTCCATATTCCATTTCGCAAAGACAGTTTTGTTTCAGCCACCCCACTTTTATTCCAAGTAAATAGCTGCTTATAATAATTATTTCTATATTCCGTTAGATTAGTAAGGTTACTGTTCAAGCTGAAGCCATTAGCTTTAAGCTTTTCAAATACATTCGTCTCTTCTGCCAATGATGGACTAATAAATGCGGGGAAGTAATCATGCTGTTGTTTCTTTTTTGTAACTAATGACCGCAGTGCTCTTTTAACAATAAAAGGAGCAACAACGGACTTCCCAGTATTATAATTAGTACAGTATGCATCTAATTCGTTATAAAGGCTGATCCACCTTAACTTCTTAAACATATCTGTATAATAATCATACGTTAATTTCATGGACCCCCACGAAATAGAGTGGTTTCCTCTTGCCCCGTTTAGCATCACTTTTACCCCGTTTTTCTGGGCATGTTCATTTATTCCTTTTAACCAAAAAGCATTTTCAAAGAACTTATAAGGCATCTCCATAATTTCGAGAAAATTATCGACTTCTGATAAAGGGCTTTTGCCATCGAAACTTAAATAGTTATCCGATATATTACCTACATGATTTACAGTTTCCTTTATATACGGACTTTCATTTGCTACATAGTAATTAGGAGTCCAATCGTCAAAAGAACCTTCGGGAACATAACTAAAAGTATGTAATCGTTTATTTTCCTTTTTAAGCACCGGTGCTGCAAAACTGACTACAGAACCAGAATCTAATCCGCCACTTAAGTGTGATCCAACCTCTCCATGTGTACGAACCCTTGCCTTTACTGACTTTTGAAATACATCGCGAAATGCTTCCTCATACTCTGCGTTGGAATTAAGCCTGAGTGTTTCATTCACTTCGACCGTGCAATATCTTGACAGCGAAACCTTTCCATCCTTAACCGTTATACAATGTGAAGGTGGAATCTGTTGGATGGACTTGTAAACCGTCGAAAACATATCAACCGCTTCGACCATCGTTGGGATTGCTATAAATTCAGCAAGCCACTGTTCATTCAATTCTTTATTTACATACGGCAATGTGAATAATGGTTCTATCGTTGTAGAAAAGGCAAACCTGCTATCGTTACGGTAATAATACAGAGTCCTTGCACCTGAAAAATCTCTTGCACCAAATAACTTATGTTCTTTTTCATCCCATATCATGAATGCAAAATCACCGAGCAGCTTCTTTGGTGCTTCTTCTCCCCATTTATAATACGCCAACAGAATTAACTGGCTATCTGGTATTATCTTTCTTAATTCTCGATTAACCTGTAGCATATTGAACAATTCATCCCGATTATCGATAATGGCATCAGCTGTAATTGCTAGCTGTCTTTCATAATCATAATATGGCAGTAGCTCGCCTATTGACTCTGGTGTTATCCACTGGGCATGGCACCCCAGGAATATATTATCGTTTTTCCATGTATTAATATTGTCGGAGGGATATTGTAAGAGGGACTTCATTAGGCTATCGATATGGTCAACTGGAATAGGAGCTCTGTTAGCATGAAAAATGCCCGTTATTGCACTCATTGGGGGCCTCCTTATCGATTACACCAAAGCTGTTGTTCTCATTAAAGAACTGTAAATCAAAAAAATATATGTTATAAAGTACAATGTTTACATAAATTTATCACTTTTCAGCTATAGTGTCAATCAAGCAATTAAGATTTTTATATGGAATTAGCCCTCATACCTCACTATATGTATAAGGGCTGTAAATCCATAATGTTGCTGTAAAATATAAAATTAACTTTCATGAAGTTGAACTGACTCATCGTCATCTTCAAATGTAGCATCTACATCCCTAATTCCAGGTCCCTGCATTGTCTTGTTAATGTCTAACACTTCCAACATTGGTTTTTGCCATTCTTTTTGCATAGATATCACCTCCCTCAAGGTAAAATGACTTTAAGAAACGATAAACAATTAAGGCGCGCATTAAAACCCTGAGTTCTGGGTCAAACGCATATTCTGGTCGTGGTCCTTCCTGAACTTTGGGAATGGCTGTTTCAAGCATTTCTATATTCAAAAAATTCGAGACTATAGGATCTTTAACAAGTTGTTTTAATTCTTCTAAAAACGAATCCCAAGATGGAGTTGATCGATGAATCCAATCAGCCCCTTGAATCCCTCTTACCTTTTGATTCAATCTAACTCTATCAGGAAGAAATCCTTCTGTTGCCCTTCGAATAAGTGCTCGGTCTAATCCATCTTTCACAAACTGGTCTTCCGGTAATGATAAACAAAATCGAATGACCCTTATATCATTAGTTGGATCGCGGTTCCAAACCCCATAACGTAAAGATAATTTCGTTCCAGATGTTCCAGTGGAATTCCACATAAATTCCTTTTCAAAGTGTCTTTTCCTTATTTCATAAATGTTGTATTTTGAGGCTCCATCCATATCAATCCCGTTTTGCTGAAGCTTATTAAATACCTTATATTCCTTTGCAAATTCAGGATTTATTAGCATCGGCAATTGATAAACTTCTTGCGGCTGACCCAATCGATTCATTAACGGAAATGCTTTCTTTCCAATAACTGAAAGTAATCGAGATTTATTAGTTATTCCTGTTTTTAAGCTATAACGCTGCAATTCGTCCCTAAGTCGAGGCCACTTCATCTTTTTAAGGAGGAGCCCATAATAATCCAAAGCCGGTCCCCAGGAAATTGAAAAGTTACCCCTCGCACCATTCAAAAGCACCCCGATTCCCTGGTGTTTTGCTTCCGCATATATCCCCTTTAACCAAAGAGAATTTTCAAAAAATTTATAAGGCATTTCCATTATTTCAAGCCATTCATCAATTTCTGAAATGGAACTTCTGCCTTCAAAGCGCAAATAGTGGTCCTCTATATTACCAGCATATTTAACAGTTGATTTAATATAATCCTGTTCATCAGCCATTCTGTGACTAGGTGTCCAATCTATAAAGTCGTTCTCTGGAATATAACTATATGTATATAATTGTTTATTTACTTTTTGTAAAGACTTAGCTGCAAAACTAGTGACTGCACCCGAATCTAAACCACCACTTAACTGAGTGCCAACTGAGTGGAATGTACGTAAGCGTGAATTCACTGCGGTTTGAAATACCTCTTTAAATGCTTCAACGTAATCTTCATCCTTTTTATAGCTAACATCTTTAACTGAAATCAGCGTATTATACTTTGATATTATTATTTTTCCATCCTCTACTGAAATTGAGTGAGATGGAGGAACTTGTTGAATATTTTCAATGACGGTTATTGAGCTATCGACGACATCAATCATGTTAGGTATAGCTAGGTATTCCGCAAGCCACTGTTCATTTATACACTTTTCTATATAAGGTAACGCTAATAATGGCTGCATGACCGTACAAAAGGCGAATCGCTGATTTTTATGGAAAAAATAGAGCGTTCTAGCTCCAGAAAAGTCCCTCGCACCAAATAGTCTTTTCCTTTTCTCATCCCAAATCATAAATGCAAAATCACCTATTAAATGTTTAGGAGTTTCCTTCCCCCATTTATAGTAGGCTAGCAAAATTAGTTGGCTATCAGGTATGATTTCCCCTTCATCTTCATCAATTTGCAATTTCTGAAACAATTCCAGACGATTGTCAATAATCGCATCCGCTGTTATTGATAATTGCCGCTCATAGTCATAGTAAGGTAGCTGCTCCCCAACTGATTCAGGTGTTATCCACTGGGCATGACAGCCTAAAAAGATATTCTGTTTTTGCCATATCTGAACATCATCCGCAGGGAATTTCTGCAATGCTTTCATCATTCCTAGACTATGTTCCCGTGATACAGGTTCTTCGCTTATATTATAAATTCCAGCAATTGCACTCATGGCTTCCCCCAGTTTAAAATACTCTAATTGTATTTCTATATTTAGAATTAGTTCAATACCATACTATTTTGTTCCTTATAACGAACGATACTATAAATACTTAAAGAATGCAACCGTAAAATATACTTTAAACCCCGGCATTTATTAAGATTTTCTCCATAGTATTGATATTTGGATAATATGTATTTTTAAATTGGCCAATCACATCATTTTCGTTATAATCAACTCTAACAATAGACACTTGAAAGCTATCCTTATCAACATCCACCACAACATATGAAGCCATGCTCAGTCCGTCAAACGGTAAGCCAACACTCCCAGTATTCACAATACATTTCCCTTCTATATATCTGATATAGGCTTTATGGATGTGCCCATATATATATAGATCAGCGTCACGTTGCATTAATTTTTCCTCTACGGCTTCATCATGCTCATGTGGTTGAACAACATCAAACAAACTTAACGGCGTCGCATGGAATGCATGAATTTTGAAGTTACTATATTCTAGGTTTAACTCTGTGGGAAGCTGACTAAGATAATCGATGCTATTCGAACTAAGTTTGGAGTAAGTCCAGTCTCTTTCCTTATTCATTATTTCGAAAGCTTGTACAGGTACCTCGTCATTTTGAACTCCACGTACTACCCACTCATCGGCATTTCCTTTGATAACATCCGTATCCAATGATTTTACTAACTCAAGTGAACGCTTTGGTTCTGGACCTCTAAAGCACAAATCGCCAAGAACAAAAATCTTATCTATTTCTTTCTGTTCTATGTCTTTCAAAACTGCATCCAAAGCAAGTGCATTACCATGGATGTCAGATATAAATGCTAATTTCATTGTTACCACCTCATTTTCTTTAAATAGCTGTCTTTTTAACTTCTTCTTCCATCATGGGGGCACTGTTCTTGCTGGTATTATTACCAAATCTAAGCAAAGAAAATAACAAATTAATCCTATACAGACATAAGTTAAATACTTTATAGAAGTAATAAGAAAAAATAAAAATTACAAGCGCAAATATTAAATTAAACAAGATATTATTCCTTAAATACTCAAGTCCCATAAAATTAAGAGAAAGCGCTGCAATACTTATTATAAATAAATGTGAAACATATATCCCTACTGCATTTTTACCCATTTTTGCTATAAATGTTTTTGGACCTATCGATTTATTTTTCAATGCTATAAATAAAAAACATAATGTTAAAGGGGCAGTTGATAAGTAATAATCCCCAATGGTCCGTTCACCGTCTAGCACAAATACAGTAATTAATCTCTCCATAACCTGAATTAATGAAAAAAGCAGAATCAAGTAAATAAAGTATCTTGATTTAATTCCACGGACTTTCTGCATTATCCATTTATAATGAAAGGCAATATAGCAGCCAAGTGTTGTATAAAATACTCCAAAGAACAATGCGTCTTTCGTTTGTATTGGTAAGTGAAATATACTTGTATATGTTTGTCCAAAGAGACCAATTATATTTAAGATAGCGCCCAAAATCAGCAGCAGACCTAGCTTCCGAATTCTGATAAATACATATAAGATAACAATCGACCAAATTAACGCCGTCAAGTACCACAAATGATACGACGTCATCCCTTCTCCATAATAAAGGGCATCTATATTTACAAAAGTCTTTATGTATTGATTCAACTCAGAACTTACGTTTAACCCCATATAAATAGCTAGCACAGCTCGTAAAATAAGATCATAAATCAGATAAAATAAGTACCAAGTAATAAACAATCCAATCAGCTTGAACATATAGCGGCTAAAATAGGCTTTTGAGGTAAAGTTATTCATCACTTTTTGGCCAAAGAAGTATCCTGAAACAATAAAAAAGAAGGGGATTACCCATCTTGGAAAAACACCTATTATAAAGGATATATGTTCACTACTCTGCCAATCGTAGCCATAAGTTACGGTATGTAAACAGACAACTATAAATACCGCAAAACATTTTACAACGTCTATTGTAGTGTATCTTTCCAAGTAAAGTTCCTCCCTTCAAAGTCTCGAACTTGACTTGTAGCAGAATGCTATATCAATACAGACTCACCTTTTAACGCCGGCCTTCCAACCGAATGATATTCTATCCCTTTATCTTTAACCATATCTAGTGAAAAGCAATTTCTTCCGTCAATAATAATAGGGTCAATCATCAATCTTCTGACATTGTTAAAGTCTAATTCTATTATTTCTCTCCACTCTGTTATGATAAGAGCTAGATTAGCTTCGGTTAGGGCATCATTAATCGAATTAGCAAATTGTACTTTTTCAGAAAGTACGTGCTTTGCAACTTCATTTGCAATTGGGTCATAAGCAATAACCTCAGCACCTTCTTGAAGAAGTCCAGTTGAAATAACAATAGATGCAGCCTCACGCATATCATCTGTATTTGGTTTGAATGCTAAACCCAGCAAAGCAATCCGCATACCTTTCAGACTACCCAAGCGTTGTCGTGCCTTCTCTACTAACAGTGTTTGCTGATTATTATTAACATTTATTACAGCTTTCAATAGATTAAAATCATGTTGTACTCCACCAGCGATTTGAACCAAAGCATTTGTATCTTTTGGAAAGCAAGATCCTCCATAGCCTATTCCTGCATTCAAAAATTGATTTCCAACTCTTTTATCCTTCCCCATTCCTTTAGCAACATCATCAACATTTGCCCCAAGCTTTTCGCAAATAGTAGATATTTCATTTATAAAACTAATTTTTGTTGCTAGAAATGCATTAGATGCATATTTAATCATTTCTGCACTTCGAATATCAGTTTTAAAAATCGGCACACTGAATGGTTTATTAACCTGTTCGATTATTGATGCTGCTTTATCATTTTCTGCACCAATCACAATACGATCGCCGTTAAACGTGTCATTGATTGCTGAACCTTCTCGCAGGAATTCCGGATTCGAAACAATGTCAAAGGATATATCTTTGGGGATCTTCGCTTTAATTAATTCCCCAATATATTCATTCGTCCCTACTGGTACAGTACTTTTAATGACTATCACTATATCTTTTGAAATATTCATTGCAATATCTTCTGCTACTATTTCCAGGAAATTTAAATTAGCTGTACCATCTTTATTTTGTGGAGTCCCAACTGCAATATATATAATATCAGTATCTTTAAGGCACTCTTTCAAACTACTTGTAAAACTAAGCCTATTATCATCTATATTCTTTAGCATAAGTGATTCCAGGCCAGGTTCATGAATAGGAGAAAGACCCTCCTTCAATTTAGCAATCTTATCTTTATTAACATCAACACATGTGACATAATGACCAATATCTGCTAGAGAAACGCCAGTAACTAATCCTACATACCCCGCCCCAACTACTGTTATATTCAACTGTTCTCCCCCCTAAATTCATTCCATTTTTAGCCTTCAACTCGTTATCAACTATTAATTGGCAACTTTTCAATCGTCTCAAGCCATGCTGTTAAAGCTAAGCTCTCGGGCAGCTCCACATCATCGAACGTAATGATTTGTCCTTCTTCGACTGTTCTTTTCATGACTGCATTCACCAGCAAACCAATCGGAACGTGATTTTGATTCGAAGTCATTTTAACTGCTTCTCCTCTTACCTGAAAACTGCCGATTCCTTTTTCGATTTCCTCTCCAGGCTGAAGTGTTCTCTTTGCAATAGCCGCGACTCCAACTGAAGGATTTTCTCCGTTGTTTAATAGAACACCACCCCCATTGATAACCCTTTTGATTGTTTTTACGACTTCCAGGTGGCAAAGATGAAAGTTTTGCAGAATTGTATAATATGGTCCTTCTCCCATCTTAAAATAACGAAGTGCATCTTTTTGACGGCTGTCGTGTTCTGCTGTAATAAATACACCAGGGGGAGCTTTTGGTGCTAACACAAATTCAGAAATAGGATACCCTAACTGTTTAGCCTCTTCAGCTAATTCGGCACCTGTTTCGTTTAAGTCATTTGAACTGGGTGCCAGAAGCCCATCAACAGCAATTCCAGCGCCAAGTCCGTTAGCAACTAATGCTTGTTCTACTTGAACCTTTGTGCCATCTGTAAACGATATTGTCATGTCAAGACGAACACCATTCCTTTTCGAGAAATACTCCATATCTTCAAGTATCGGATCTAATTTGAGAAAGCCTTTAATATTTCCATATACTAATGGTTTAAAGCCCATCTCTACTACATTTTCATGTAATGATGCTAAACAACCAGGTTGATCTCCCTCTGCTTCTGTAATGAATCCCCTCTTTGCAAAATATGAACCAGTTGTCACTTGAAGTTCAGCATTCATTGTTATAACAGGTAAGGAAGCTTTGATTGCCTGATCGATAACTTCAGTTCCATAAATAACATCACCACTGCACTCAACTACTAAGTCACAATTTCCAATGAAATCTTCTACGGAATTTGTAAGTCTTTCTGGAAAGGGATAATCATTCATAGTAGTAATATCACGGCGCGTGAGAACCTTTGCTAAGCTTAATTCAGATTGTTTTCCAACTTCCAACGCTATCCCTTTACCAATTAAACCTGTTCCAGCAATACCAACTCGCGTTATTTTATCCATTAAATAGCCTCCTAATAAAGTGTTCTTTCTCAATAAAGAACGTTTCAATTAAAAAAACACTCCCCGACTTCGGTGAGCTATACTTAATTGGTCATTTTTTTGTATTTCTAAAATACCGCCATACATGCCTACCTGCTTCATTATGTTCTGCCATTTAATTAATTCTTTATACCAATTTAGCGTTATCGTTTGCTCCGTCTTTTCGAGGGTTCCAGCTTCCAACTTCTGATAAATTTGAAGTGCACCATCTGCCGCTGTATAGTTAGCCTCCCAATTCAGAGCGTTCTCGATCTTCTCAAAATTAACACGATATGAGCGGTGATCTGGTTCGCCATACCACTCAATCTTTACATCAATTGGCAATGCAGCGGCAATTTCCTCCGCAAGTGATCCTAATTGATAATTATTTCGCTTAGATCCTACATTAAAAATCTCACCATTAACCATATGAGCATCCGCTTCTAACAACAGGCACATTACATCGGTCGTATCTTCCACATGTACCATTGGTCTCCATTGTGACCCATCCCGCATTAAAGGAATAATTCCATTTTCCCATGCACCATAAGTCATCCCATTTACCGCTAAATCAAACCTCATTCTTGGTGAATAACCATATACAGTTGCTTGCCGCATCACAGTCACCGTAAAATTATCCTCAGCTAATGGAAGGACCCCATTCTCAGCCTCTTCATTTGCTTTTGCATAGACTGTTAATGGATTTGTTTCAGCATACTCATCAACGATTGTATCCTTATCCTGAAACCCATAAATACTGCATGAAGAAGGCAATATGTATCGTTCTACACCCATCTTTTTTGCAAGCATAGCCGTGTTCACTCTTGCTGCAAAATTCACTTCATACGTAACTTCCTTAAATAACTCCCCACTTGGATCATTTGAAATAGCTACTAGATCAATAACTGCATCAACGTCAATGAAATGCTCTTCTTTTAACCGCCGACAATCTTCATGAATAATCGTTAAGTTGTTGTGGGGTTGTAGTTTATCAACTCCAAAAAAGAATCGATCAATTACCGTAACTGTGTAATTTTTTTCTAATAACTTCGGTACTAAAATACTTCCAATATACCCACCTGCACCTGTTACGAGCACATTTTTCACTTTTTTCTTCCTCCTTACGATATTTTATCCTTCTCTAACTTTCTCCCTTGCCTCTTAACAATTCCATCCACTACATATCGTGAAAATGGGAATGCACAGGTAAAGCCTGGTGAAACTGCATTTAGTATATGGAAGGAACGATTATTACCTTCAACAACAAAATCCTGTACGAGCTCTAATGTTTCCTTGTTCAATAGTTGAGCACGAATCCCGGGTTTCATGAAATCACCAAATCCTTTATGATTTAGATGCTTAACCATCTTCAAGGATAAATTTATAAAATAAGCTTTCTTATATTTTTTCATTTCTTCAAATGCCAGGGATCGGAAATTAAACGAATTGGTTAAAAACAACTTTGCCTCATAAAATAATATGCTGAAAAACTCGTTAAACTTGAAATTACCCAACCCACTGTAGTTTTCCCGCCATAAGGCAGGGATAGCTGTTGGCCCGATTTTAATTGAACCATTCACTGTCTTCGTATAGTGAACACCTAAAAAAGGATTAGCTAAGTTCGGCACAGGATATATATTTGTCTTCACATCCGATTTATTCTTGGCATACTTAAGATAGATTCCTTTAAACGGAATAATTGTATACTTCTCACCGAACTGATAATCCTTAGCAATTTTATCTGCATATAACCCAGCTGCATTTATAAAATAGTCACATGTGAAGGTTCCATTATTTGTTCGAATCTGTTCATTTAATTTCCCCTTATATTGGTTGTTGCACCTGATGTCTACACCCTTGTTTATGACTTCAGCTTTAACTGCCTGACATACCTCAATTGGATCTACAGAAGAGGTTGTTGGAGAATAAAGAGCCCACTTACAGGTCTTTACATTAGGATCAATCAAATGTGCTTCCTGTTCTTTGAGCCAGTGGAGTTTAACGCCGTTTTTCTCTGCTCGCTTTTTTAATTCTTTTAATCCCTGTAACTCTTCCTCATTTGTGGCTACCACAAGCTTCCCACACTTATTTATCTTCAGACCATGTTCATCGCAATACGCCGTCAATTCCTGGTTGCCTTCTCTCGTAAACTTTGCCTTCAAGCTATTAGCAGTATAATAGAATCCAGCATGTAGCACGCCACTATTCCTACCGCTGGAATGATGAGCTACATCGGATTCCTTCTCTAAGATACAAACAGACTCATCCGGAAATCTGTTCTTTAATTCCCTTGCAATGGACAATCCTATGATGCCGCCGCCAACAATCAGGTAATCATAAGACTCCATGATCAACACCTTCTTTAGTCTGATACAGGAAGTTAATTTCCGCATCGTTTAGCAATGGCTGCTTAGCATCTTTTTCGGATAAAATTGGATTAGAGGTAGGCCAGTCAATTGCAAGTGCAGGATCATTCCAAAGTATGCCCTTATCATTTTCTGCCGAGTAATAGTCATCTACCTTATACTGAACATGTGTGTTTTCCTGCAATGTACAAAATCCGTGAGCAAATCCTTTCGGAACAACAAGCATCCGGTGATTATCCTCACTCAACGTAACCCCCACCCACTGACCATAAGTTGGCGAACCTTTACGAATATCTACTGCTACATCATAAATTGCTCCAGTAATTACCCTGACAAGTTTTGTTTGAGCATTTGGATTTAACTGATAATGAAGCCCACGAATAACGTCCTTATCTACTGAAAGCGAGTGATTATCCTGAATAAAATCAAATTTTAATCCGAGTTCTGCAAACTTTTTAAAATTAAAGCTTTCCATGAAAAAACCTCGATTATCCTTAAAAACCTTTGGCTCAATAATTTTCACACCATCAAGCTTTGTATCAATTAGTTTCATTATTTTCCTCCCAAGGTATTTATTAATTTACTTCAACAGATGTAATCCTTCTCTCTCTTTATTCCTGTTCATCTCCACCAACCGAATCAAATATTGACCGTACTCACTCTTCCTTAGGGGATCCGCTAACTCTAATAGCTTAGACTCAGAAATATAACCTTTCTTATAAGAAATCTCTTCCAAGCATGCCACTTTTAAGCGCTGTCGCTTTTCGATTATTTCAATAAACTGTGATGCTTCTAACAATGACTCATGTGTTCCAGTGTCTAACCAGGCAAATCCTCGACCGAGTAAATCAACATTTAACCGATCTCGCTCTAGGTATTCTTGGAGAATATCGGTTATTTCCAGTTCACCTCTTGCGGATGGCTTTACACTTTTTGCTATATCTACAACCTGATTATCAAAGAAATATAAGCCGGTTATCGCATAATTAGATTTAGGCACCAAAGGCTTCTCTACAATAGAAAGTGCCTTCCCATTTGGATCAAATTCCACTACACCAAACCGTTCAGGATCTTTAACATTATAGCCGAAAATAGTAGCACCATTTAATTGCTTTGTTACTCTTTCAAGGTGCGACGTGAATTCATGACCATAGAAAATATTATCACCTAAAATTAAAGAAACATCGTCATCACCAATAAAATCTTCACCAATTATAAAAGCCTCTGCTAACCCATTAGGTTCATCTTGAATGGTGTAAGACAAATTAATTCCTAACTCCGCACCATCACCTAATAACTGCTCAAACCGTGGCGTATCTTCAGGCGTCGATATAATCAAAATATCCCTAATCCCAGCCAGCATTAACACCGAGATGGGATAGTAAATCATCGGTTTATCATATATCGGCAGCAACTGTTTGGATATCGATCTTGTTAATGGGTATAACCGTGTTCCGCTTCCACCAGCCAGAATAATTCCTTTCATAACCAACCCATCCTTTACTATATTTAATTTTTAAAAGTAAAGACCATCTCAAATAATTGAGATGGTCTTTTACAGGTACAATTTTAGTTCTATATGCAACTCTCAGATCCATTGCCTTTCTAGTTTCAATGTTCAGTTGCATGACATGATTTAATTTGATGAAATTGAGCATCATGGAATACTTCTCAGTTTCAACTACTGATATAAGATGCACCATGACTATTAATAATTTCTTCAATTAACTCAAATCTGCTAATCCATGTTATAATCTCATTCATACTTTTTGCTTCTTCGTTCGGATTATTTTCAACCAACTTAAGTTCGATTAACTCTAAGTAGAATAAGTAGCGATAAATCTCTGCATATTGTATGTTCCTAATATCAAGGGAACTACAGTTACTTTTCCGTTTTATTTCCTCGTAATATGCATTAATACTCTTGGCTAATACGTCGGCTAATTGGGTGATTCCTTCTTTATCTACCTTATCAAAACCACTTTTATTTGATGCCAACATAAATAAGAAATAATAATAATCAAAATAGAAGCTACGTTTCCCAAGTGTACTCCAATCTATTACGCGAGCATACTTATTATTTAATAGTATATTACCTTCCCAAAAATCGCCATGCGAAGATACTAAGATTATTTCTTCTACACGTTTATAATTTTCTATCATAAATTTTATAAAATCCAGGAACCTTATAGTTTTTTGAATGATACTTGCAAAATCAGGGTTATTTAATTGATGTTTTTTTATTAAAGATTCAATAAAATAGAATCTTTTCTGTGTGTAAGAATTGATTTTCACTGGATCTGGAGTAGTTGAAAATAAAATTTTTTCAAGAATAGGGAATGTCTCAGAATAAATCTTCTCAAGATTATTAAAACTATATGATGGCCTTCTATGGTTAATATACTCTTCTATAATATATTGCTCACCTATATCCCAATTTATTACTCTTGGTGCTAAACTACATTGGGTTGCAATTCGGGCATTGCAAATTACTTTATCAACTTCTATTGGTGCCCCATGCCTCGGAAAACTAGTTATTACTACTTTATCTCTAAAATTGAAAATCTTTTGTTCACCTTGACGCAATTGTAATAAACAGTGTCCATAATAGTTAGTTTTTACAGTTGAGATTGTATTTCCGCTTTCCTTAAATTTTTTTTTCTTATTATAAAAATTGAAGGTGAATTGCAATACTCTTATTGCCCTAATCACAGTGATAGGGAGAAAGTTAAATATGTGAATTCCTGACTTTCTTTCAAAAATAGCAAAAGGCTTTGTCATGGTGAACAAGAAGAAACAAAGCTTTAATATACCTTGTTCTACATTAATATATAACTGGTTTTCAATTAGTATGAAACAGTTCTTCCTAATTCCCATATCAATCTCCTTATTAAGACTATAAATTCACATTGATCAGTTTAGAATGAATAGTTTAATATCTGCACGGCCAACACATGACAGGCAAACCTAACCTACCATCCCAACTGTTTTTACTGTGTTATCAGTATATTGTCCTTTAATTATTAATTATGGTTTAGATATTATAGTGTATACTTAACTCTCGTTCTATCTTCTGCTAAATCAGCTCATTATAATTCAATTAAGGAGAACGTATTTTTTAATATGAGTACTCATAATTCTCAAATGACGGATTCTTCTAAATTAGTATTCACAAGTCTTCCTTTATCAATTTTGAAAATAATGTCACAATTCTCTATTGTACTAAGCCTATGTGCAATTATAATTAATGTCTTCTCTCCTTTTAATCCGTCAATGGCCTTCATAATTTCTTTTTCTGTGCCATTATCTAGGGATGATGTTGCTTCATCCATAAATAATATTTCTGGATTATGATATAAAGCACGTGCTATACCAATGCGTTGTCGTTGGCCACCAGAAAGTCTGACCCCTCGTTCTCCTACCGTAGTTTCGAGTTTTTCTGGGAGTTCTTCTATAAACTCTTTTAATTGCGCTTGATCTAATGCACGCCATACTTCATCTTCATCAATTTTATCCTTATCTATTCCAAAGGCAACATTACCACGTATAGTATCATCTGAAAGGAATATCGATTGGGGAATATAGCCAATTTTCTGCTGCCATAACGACCTTTGTTCATGTAAGTTCATTTCATCTACAAGAATAGTTCCCTTTTCAGGCTGAAACAGCCCCAAAATAATATCAACAAGTGTTGTTTTTCCAGCACCTGATTCACCGATAAATGCAACCGATGTCCCTATTGGTATTGTTAGGGAAACATCTTTAACAGAACATTCTTTTTGATCTGGATAACGAAAAGACACTCCATTTAGCTTTATAGAATCTTTAAACGTTCTTTCTCCTCGATTTATTATTACCGAGTCTCTATTTCTCTTTATTTTTCCATTTTCATCTTTATTTAAAAATAAATCATCATAGACAATAGACAAGGCTGGCTGATTGTATCGAATACTGGTAATTAATGAGATTACTCGGGTTATGGAAGGCATCAATCGAAAAGAAGCCATGGCAAACAGCGCCATTGTCGATACAATTTGTGTTAAACCTGTTCCCTGAAATACGATGATTAGCATTGTAATAAGCACAATAGATACCAACAAGGTTTCTATAAACAGCCTTGGTGCTAATTCTAGCATCTTCATGTAACGGCTATTATTTGCCTTGATTTGACTCTGGGAAGTATAAGAGTTAATAAAGAAACTTTCCTTGCCCGATACTTTAACTTCTTTACTTGCCCCTAATCCCTGGTTCACCCATTTAATCATTGTTCCACTTACTTTTTGCTGTTCCTTTCCTAAAGAGCTAATCTTTTTACGAAGAAATGCAAAAAATAAAAAAACACTTCCACCTAATAATATGGAGGCCACCAGTGTTGCAATTGGAGCCGTCATTAATAATAAAACTAAAATACAGGTAATAACCAGAAACTCAGTGAATAGTTGAAAGCCTGCCATCACGATACCTTGAAAAACTTTTGATACCTCTCCATTTACATTACGCAGTAAATCTGCAGTGTTTCTTTGTAAGTGGAAAGTGTATGGCTTTGTTAAATATTCCTTAAATAATGTACGAGATAATTTAACTTGCTGATTTAAAATCACTCTGAATTGAGTATAATTAAAAATCAGCAAGTATAGATTTTTTAAAATAAATACTGTCAATAAAGTTATGACAGAAAATATGATAAATGTTGTTGTTGATTCAAAATTAAACACGTCATAAATGTAAGACAAAATAGCTTGTTCCTGAATAATAGCAGGATCGGTTACAATTCCTACAAACGGTACAATTAAACCTATTCCGAATGTTTCAAATAAAGCTGCTACTATCATCATAAAGAATAAAATAATCAATTTTTTCTTTTCTCTTTTGTTAAAAAGATTTAACAATTTAGTTAAAGAAATCTTCAATTTTGTTACCTCCTTCATAAAAATTTGCCTCAGTAATTGTAAGTTTGTGAAAAACTAAATTGATATGTGTTATTCACACCAGCAAACTATCTAGCTAAGGTTTTTTCCTATTTGAATCAGTAAGCTATCAATTTCTCATAACTACGGAATAATTAAGGGTTCACCGAATAATCTGTCAAACTTAAAATCACTAAATTTCCCAAACCCGTTGTTTGGTGTAAATGTTAATTCACCAACATATATTTTCCCATGGCTATAATATAAGTCCACACGAACAAACGGAAAACCATCAGAAAGTTTACGAGATATCTCGAGCATTTCATTATAGTGGTACGGTTTCTTTACACTAATATTAGTATCCGGTAGTCCACTAATGTTCATATTTAACCAATTCCAATTTACATCATAGTATCCTTTTTTTCTTGTATTTTCCGTAACTTTAACAGCCACTGTATATTGAGGCTCACCATGGTAACAATAAAACTTATATTCTTTCATATCCCCAGCTGAGTCTTCTATTAATTGTTCAATTATTACTCTGCCTCTTATATTTTTATAATTCTTTTCTCCTGATACATAAAAGTAATTTGTATTTATCCAACTTTCAATTCTCTCCTTAGCTTTAAACCAGTCTAATTCTGCTTTATCTTTAACAATCATATTCCAGCCAGAACCATGCGTAGCTTTAACAATAAATTTTTTAGGAAGTAAATCTATATTAATATCATTAGCATTTTCATAAACTCCAATTTTTGGAATTAAATACTTCTCCCCTACCATTTCTTTTACATAATTTCTAACTTCATTCTTATCAACGTACTTAGCATATTTTTCTAATGATCCATACAGTTTTAACCATTGAATTTTTTCTGTAAGTGTTATCGGCACTTTAAAATTAATGGTATATCCATGTTGCCGTAGAAATTTTCTTTTTATATATCTTTTATGGGTAACAGGTATTAGGAATCTTGCTTTATTTTTTAGTTTTACTATATTATCTAAGGCTCTAATAAGTATCTTCTTGGCTCTATATACCATGATAAACCCCCTCCGTTCTGTAATAGTCAATTTGAATTGAACACATATATATGTAATAAATAAAAAAACTCCTACCTGATAAGATAGAAGAGACCATAGTTCCAAATATATGATTTAAATTTTAATTATTTTTTAACTGGTAGAATCAAGTGACTACCAAAAAGTCTGTCGAATTCAACATCACTAAATTTTGCAAAGCCATTATCTGATGTGAATGTTAGTTCACCAACATATATTTTCCCTTGACTATAGTATAAGTCCACACGAACAAACGCAAAGTCATTAGAGAGTTTAGTACATATATCTAACATTTCTTCAAAGTGATAAGGTTTTGTCATACTATGATTTGTTATTGGCTGCCCTTTCATATTCATGTTTAACTTATTCCAATTTAGATCATAAAATTCTAGTTGCCTAGAATAAGGATCTGTTACTACCATGATATATTGTGGCTTACCATGATAACAATAAAATTTATATTCTTTAACAGCACCATTTGGATCGTCTATTAATTGTTCAATAATTACTCTGCCTCTTATATTTTTATAATTCTTTTCCCCTGAGGTATAAAAGTAATTTGTATTTATCCATTTTTTGATCTTATTTGTAGTGTTATTCCAGTTTAAGTTTGACTTATCTTTAACTATCATGTTCCAGCCTGATCCATGTGTAGCCTTAATAACAAACCTTTCTGGAAGTAAATCCAGTTCAATATCATTGGCGTTCTTATAAACTCCAATTTTGGGAATTAAATAGTTCTCCCCTACCTTTTCCTTCACATAACTTCTTACCTCATTTTTGTCAACATATTCCGCGTATTGTTCTAATGATCCGTATAATTTAATCCATTGTATTTTTTCTGATAAAGTAACCGGATTTTTAAAATTTATATTATATCCATGTTGCTGCAGAAACCTTTTTTTAATAAATCTTTTATGTGTAATAGGTAATAAGAATCTCGCTTTACTTTTCAGCCTTATTAACTTATCTAATATTCTAATGACAATAAATTTAATAATGTTTTTCAATTTAACTCTCCCCATCTTTTCACCACTACATATAGGTCTTCATGGAAGGCAATCATTAGAAGTATTTAAACAGTTCGTCTCCCTTTAATAATCAATGTATATAAATTATAAAATTTATAAAATAAACTACCTAATGAATAATTACGAACAAGTAAATAAGAAATAATTCTTACCTTTACTGGGTCTCTTTTTACTAATTCCTTGAAATAAGTATTTTTTTTAATATTTATCTTCATGCTTCTCCATCTTTTATACAGAGTCTTACTTAAGTAATTTTTTTTATTATAAATAATGTCTCTATTAACCCAAAAGTTATGAATAAAAGCTAAAAATTCAAATTCCTCCTTGTTCTCTGAGTATATATGATGATATTTAAGTTGTTGTTGAATATAGCTGGTTGCCTTTTCCACTTCTAGTAAAACTGGTGATATTGAGTTAGTTACAGATGTACTTCTAGAGGTAACGTAAAAATATAAATACTTGTCGATAAGACAAACTTTTGGATCATGCATACCCAAGGAGCATGAAAATGCTAAATCTTGTGCCTTAGCAATACTCTGAGGGAAAGAAATTTCATTATTAATGATAAACTTTCGCTTGATTAACTTACTCCATAAAGATGGATTTATTTTACTTGTCATAATCTTTTTTAAAAAGTCATCTCCAACCAGCATTTGAAAATTAATACTTTTAGTTGAACTTTTTTTCATTTCATCTCCATCTACGAAATAAAATTTATAACACACGATATCATAATCTTTTTGTTTAGCTTTTTTATATAATACTTCAATGGCATCTTCTGCTAACCAATCATCTCCGTCCACAAATAGTAAGTACTCTCCTTTTGCAACATTAAAGCCATTCTTCCTTGCTCTCATAACCCCTTTATTACTTTGGTTAATAACCTTAATCCTGGGATCAATCTCTGCCATTTGTTGAATACCTCTTAGTGTATTATCTGTAGAACCATCATTAACTACTATGATTTCTATATCTTTGAGGGTTTGACTAACTAGAGACTCCATACATTTTTTTATGTACCTTTCTATATTGTATGCTGATACTATTAAACTAACTTTTGGCATTATGATGGACTCTCCTTTTTGATTTTATTTGTACTGACATAAGCTAATATCATTTATTTGTCCGAAATAACTTGATAACTTTTTTCGAATTTTGATAAATCTACTGTATACTGACGGGTGATATAAGAATAATTTAAGCTCCATTTTGTCTTTCTCGTTTAATATATCCTTATAATTTTTGAATCCTGTTCTAAATTCATTTTTCAATTCCGACAGAACCTTTTTTTCGGATGGAAAATGCCTCTTCACCGAATAGTAATGAATGATAATTAGGTGTAAATAAGTATTCGTTACCTGTTGAAGCAAGTAATTATATTTCTGTAACTCAAAAAGCAAAACCCGATCCCTTAGTGCTTCAATTGCATCAAGTCTCTTTAGATTATATTTTTCATTAGTAAAACTTGCATCGTTGTGATAGTAGTAATACAAGATCGCATCTGTAAAAACAATTTTTTTCGTAGCTTGAATTATATGGTGAATCACAAATTCGTCATCGTGCACTTTCCCGTCTGGATACCGAACGTGTTTAAAAATCTCTCTTTTATATAGTTTGTTCCAAGGTACAACCATAGCTAAATTTTTTTCGTTAAATAAATTTTGAAAGGCTTCTTCTTGTCTAAAAGAGTGAATTTGCTGGTTTGTTATTGTCTTATCGCTTCCTTTTATATGCTCACTTATGTTGGCATTGTAGACTTTAGTTATCCCACACATTGCTATGTCAGCGTCATTATCATTGAGGTGTTTCAGCAAAATCTCATACATTTTTGGGTGAATACTGTCGTCAGAGTCCACAAATCCTATTAGATCACCGCTAGCCATGTCCAGACCTTTATTTCTTACAGATGACAAACCTACGTTTGATTGATGGACCACAATAATTCTCTCATCAAGTTCAGCAAATTCATCACATATTTCTGGACTTTTGTCTTTAGAACCATCATTAATAATAATGATTTCGAGATTTTCATAAGTTTGATTCAATATACTATTAAAGCACTTTTCAATGAATGCTTCCCCGTTATAAACAGGGACAATAACAGATATTAATGGGTTCATGTTGGAATTTCCCCTCCCTTACTAGAAAAGTCTCCTCTGCCTCCTTCAAATAAAGTCTAACTACTTAGCACGAATTGATTTCTAATATGATAAACCGCCAGTGTTATCCTTGGTAACCTAGACCAAAAATGAATTAAATAGGTTTCCTTTTTTGATACGTAGGGATTATCTAAAAATAAATGTTTCCACGAGATAATTTGCTGGGTCACGACCTTCAATGACTTTTTTCGGACTTCCTTATTTTCCTTCATAATATCAATAACCAACCATCTAAGGGATTTATAATAGTCCGCAGTAATGATATCCAGAACATATTTAGATGTGTTTTTTTGATTTAAAAACTCTATAGACTCTTCAAAGTTTTCAATAATGTCTAACCGTTTTATGCTATATTTCGTTAACTTCTTCCTAGTCATACTTTCCGAATGTATAACATAAAAATACAATCGTTCTTCCGTAAACACTACTTTATTGGCTTGTTGGATAAGACGGTATTGCACGGCTGCATCTTCAAATTTTCTGCCAATTGGAAATCTAACTTCATTAAATAATTCCTTCCTATAAAGCTTATTACATAAGCCAAATCCTGTAAGTTTGCCACTGTACATTTTATATAATGCTTCTTCATTATTCATCGAATGAATGTTATCACTTATAGCAGGTTTACCTAACATCTCACCATTCACGTCTATTAAGTAATTGTTACATGTGCTTATGTCTGCACGATTTGTCTCGCAAAGCTTAAATAACTTCCCAAGCATAGTTAGATCAAGCCGATCATCACCATCAGCCATTAGAATGTATTTTCCGGTAGAAGCTTCAAGCGCTAAATTACGAGCTGCTGAAACTCCTTGGTTAGACTGATAAATATAAGTTATCCTCTCATCCAACTGTCTGTAATAGTTGCAAATCTCACTTGTGCGATCAGTGGAACCATCATCTATGATAATTAGCTCAAAGTCTGTAAACTGCTGATTTAATATAGAGATAATACATTTCTCAACATATTTCTCTAAATTAAATACAGTAATTGAAACACTAATTGAAGGTGCTTTCACGCTTAAAATCCTCCCCTTCATCAAATGGCATCTTTTTTAAAATTTGTAATAGGAACTGCTTTTTCAACTTTTTCCTTTTCTAAAGCTTGACTCAATTTATTTTTTAATTCTGGATCCTCTATTAAGCTGATGACATTTTGCATTATCTCCTGTTCCTTAAACCCTGAAATCAACCCCGTCACTCCGTGTTTAATCTGTTCTTGGGCTCCTACTGTATCTGTCGTCACAATAGGTCTCTCCAATGCTCGTGCTTCGGCAATAGTAATACAGTAACCTTCATGTCTCGAAGGCTGGACATATATATCGCTTTGACGTATATAAGGATAAGGATTGCTTTTTGCTCCTTCTAATATAAAGGAATCTTCTAAGTCAAATTCCTTTATCAATTTCTGTATATGAGTCCTCCATTCTCCCTCCCCAACCCAATGCCACTGTATGTTATATCCAAGTTGTCTTAATGCATACAGGATTTTAACCGCTATATCGGGTCCCTTCTCTTTCATAATCCTTGCTACCGTCACAATTCGAATGATTGAAGAATCCGGAAATACATCTTCTTTTACTGCAAGCTCTGTAAGAGTCATTGCAGAAACTTCATTTGTTCGAGTCTCTATTTTGTGACTTAGAGTAGGTAGTTTTTCTTTCAATTGAATTGCAGCGGTGTTTGAGACCACACATATACGATTGAATGACTTATACAATCTTCGTGCAAATTTTGGGTCAAATCCTATTTGGTTTACATCAAAATGTATCCATTGATTCTTTTCTGCTGCCTTCACTCGAGTGGCAATATAGTATGTTATTATATCCATCGGTCCCGCATAGGCGACTGCAATGTCATACTCTTCTTCCATTATTGGAACTTGTTTAAAGATTTTTTTAAACAAAATTCGTCTGTCTTTAGTTACTCTCATATAGCTATGGATAGCCATAAGAAAAAGCGCCTGTTTATACCAACGCTTGGATAAATAATCTTTTATTTTTTCTTTAGGATTGTAAGTAAGATCTCGTAGTTGTCGCCCAACCTGAGGAAATTCCTTCATCTCCTGAATCTTTACATGCTGGGGAATTTCTTGATAAAACCCACCTTTTTTTTGTAACAGTAATAAAGTTATTTCATATTCCTCTTCAGGTAATTTATCAAGCATATTTAAGAAGGCTCGTTCCGTTCCTCCTACATTCATACTGATTAGCATAAACAGTACTTTTTTTCTCATAACTGTATTTTTTCACCCTCTTTTTCTAGACCTTTGACCAGTTGATAAAACTTATGAATCTCTTCTATATTTCCCTTTTTCTCTTGTTTTTGGTAAGTAATAATTCCGTTTCTTATATCATGGTGTTCTAATAGTTGTTGAATCCCTTCTGCTACTGCTTCTGGTTTCATATCAACTGTAATTCCGTTTTTACCTTCTATCATCTGACTGTATACAGCATCAAATCTTGTGGTGACAATGGGAGTATTAAGCATTCTTGCTTCAGCAAGTGCTATTCCATAACCTTCAAATCTGGACGTCTGAACATATAAATCCGCTTCTTTTAAAAAAGGATATGGATTAGATTTAACTCCCAAAAGAACCATTTCCTTTTCCAACTTAAGTGAATGAATCTGCTCTTGTATCTCTTTCTCCAGAGGACCCTTGCCAAGCACATACCAACGAAACGATATGCCAGATTCTTTTAGTTTTGCACATGCCTTTAAGGCAATATCATAGCCTTTCTGCCTTGCGAGCCGGCCAATCGTTAATATCCTTATCCCATTAAAATTATCATCATACCCTTTACCATTTTTGGCCATTTTATTTATTAATTCCGGATTATTAATATCGTAAATAACTTGTAACTTATCTTCTACTGTCAGTTGGTTCTGTAAAAATATCTCTTTTGTTTTCTCAGAAACAGTTATAATTTTATCCATCCTGTTATAATGCTTCATCTGATACTTTTTTTCTACTCCTTCTAAGTAGTAACTGACGTTAACCCACGCAAACTTTTTTGCTGCTCTTACCTTTTCTGACACGTAAAACGTTGGTACTCCTTGAGCATAAGCAATTGCCGCATCATATTTTGTTGAATTAGGCGGAATAACTGATCCGATACTTTCCCAGAATAATCGTGCCTTGGTAATATTATTTACTTTTCCAATCCTCAACCTAAATGAATAAGATAGCCTTGCTAATACATAGCTTGGTGGAGATAATATAGCTGTTTTCCAAAAAGGATTCGATGCAAAATTTGTGTATTCAAATGGAGGTAATACCCTTACTTCTTTTGGAACAAGAGATTCTAGTTCTCCTCCATATAAAAACAGTTGAAGATCTACGTCATATGAGTCAAAATCTATTAAACTTAACAAGGTAACTAAACTCTTTTCAGCTCCTGCACATGCAAGTGAATCGATAACAAATAACAGTTTTTTCTTCTTCATAACTGCTTCACCAATTTCTTACCCTCTAGTCGCGATATCAGTAGTTTATGAAGGTATGGGCTTAGGAAGAAGGCACTAAACATAACCTTTTTCCTATTACTTACCTGTGAATTTTTTATCATTCTAGGAAACAACTTGTTATATAACTTTTTTATCTCCTTACGTCTACCTTCTGCTCCTGGAAGCTCAATCTGAGATTGTAAATAATACCAGAAAAAATGCTCCGAAAAATGGAGAAGAGATTTTTCTTCCACATCTTTTAACTTTTTTTCTCTGAAGAATACAGCACGCTCATACAGCGCTAACACTTTGTCAAACTTCCCTATAGTCATTGGTATAGGTACTGAGCTTCCCTTGCGTCCCTCACAAACAACATAATAATAAAGTGGCTCATGAATATAAACCACTTGAGCTGCTTGATAAATGAGTCTATGAGCAACAAATTCATCATCGTCAACATAACCAATAGGGTATTTAATATTATTAAATAGTTCTCTTCGGTACATCTTACTCCATGGAACGGAAAACAAACGGTCTGTATCATACAGACCGTGTAATGCCTGAGTCCCTGAAGAAATAGTTAAAGAATAGTTCTGTAACTGTTCATGTCTTCTATTATAATTTTTATCTTCCCCTTCTTCTATCGCCTGGAAATCACACAGCGCTATGCCTGCTTGGGCAGAAACCATGTGATGATAAAGTACATTCAGCATTTGCTCGTGGAGAAAATCATCACAGTCGATAAAAGTGATAAACTCCCCTGTTGAACAAGATATACCAATATTACGTATAGTACCTATATCACTATGCTCTCTATGAATAACCGAAATTCTATTATCTTGCTTTGAATATTGGTCGCAAATTATTCCACTATTATCAGTAGATCCATAATTAATCAAAATGAGTTCAAAATCAGTAAGAGTTTGTGTTAATACAGAATTTATACAAAGTGATATATTTAATTCCTGATTATATACTGGTGCTATTACACTTATCATTGGCATGGTAACACCTCCTGATTTAAACCTTTATTTTCAGCGTCTAACAACTTCATTAGGTTTCTTCCTCCAACCTTTAATTAATAATCTATGAATATCAGGACTAAGGCGAAATACACTGAATACAATCTTTTTCTTTTTATTAGTCAGAGGATTTCTCACTATTCTAAGAAATAATTTGTTATAAATAGATTTAATTTCAGCACGTTTATCATGCGCCTGCGGTAGCTCGATTTGAGATTGTAAATAATACCAGAAAAAGTATTCTGTAAAATCCAATAGAGCTTTCTCCTCTAAATTGTGCAGGTTTTTTTCTCTAAAAAAATCTGCTCGGTCATGCAGAGCTATAATCTTATCGAACTTTTTTGCTGTCATTGGTGAATGAGTAGTACTTCCATTACGAATAACATAAAAATAGAGTGGTGCATGAACGTATACAATTTTATTTGTTTCATAAAGGAGTCTGTGGGCTGTGAATTCATCATCGTATAAATAGCCGCTTGGATACTTCACGTCCTTAAAGAGACCTTTTTTATATAATTTGTTCCAAGGTACAACATACGTATGCGTTTTTTCGTATAATCCGTTCAAAGCCTGTATATGTGTATTAGTAGTAACGGAATAGTCTAGAATCACATTTTTCCTTTTTTCCTCTTGCCCTTCTTCTGTGGGAAGATAATCACACATTGCAATATCTGCATTGTTAGAAGTAATATGCTTATAAAGGATTTCTACCATCTGTTCGTGGAAATAATCATCACAGTCAATAAAAGTTATATAATCACCGGTCGCATGAGCAATACCTGTATTACGAGCTGCTGCAATGCCATCATTGCTTTTGTGTACAACCATTATTCTTTCATCTTTTTTTGCATATTCCTCACAAATACAACCGCTATTATCAGTTGATCCATCGTTTATTAGTATTAATTCAAAATCCTTGAACGACTGGTCTAACACAGAATTTATACATAACGGTATGTAAGCTTCTAAATTATATATTAATGCGATAATACTTACTTTTGGCATAGTGTGCCTCCACTTATTAAGAAATGTGACATTTCAATATCTTTTTTTCCTTTGCTGAGATGTAATATTGATAATTTATCATCCGCAACTTGAGCTTCACCTTCCAAGACAGCTGTTTCAATTTTGGGATATTATGAAAGTGCTTCCTCACTTCACGACTAATTCGAGTAAATTGTTCATTTGCTTCTTGCTTATCCGAAATTTGACCTAGAATTGTTTGAACATTATCCAGAGACCACCAGATAAATCTCATCCATACTTCCTCCATTAATTGAGGATAAACATCATTTATAGTATGGATAATTTCATCCCAAGCTTTGTAACTATCAATTCTTCCTTTATGAAACTTTTCTGTAAGAATGCTTTGCTCACGATTCCGATAGATATAGCCTGTTTTCGAAGTATTAACGATGCGATCTGCTTTTAAAAATAGCTGATATGAAACAGCTAAATCTTCATGAATTCTACCTTCTGGAAAAGTAATATTGTCAAAACAATGGCGTCGGTAGAGTTTGTTCCATAATGCAAATCTGTATATTTTTCCACGAAATAATTCTCGTAATGCTTCCTCTTGTGAAAGTGTGATTATATGGTTTTTCTCTCTAAAATGTGTTACTTCATCTCCAAACTGGCGAGCGTATCCGCAAACCGAAATATCACTATCATTATCTTCCATTAAGTTCTGCAAGTTCTCAAACATATCCGGCAGAATCCAGTCATCACTATCTACAAATCCAATCAATTCTCCAGTGGCGTGCTGAACACCTGTATTCCTTGCTGCACTCACACCTTGCGAATCCTGATGAATTACAATTATGCGCGAATCTTCTTTTGCAAATTCTTTACAAATAGTAGGACTGTTATCAGTTGATCCATCATTAATTAATAGAATTTCCAGTTCCTTTTTCGTTTGATTACAAATACTTGATAGACATTCCTCTAAGTATGTTTCCACATTATAAACAGGGACAATAATACTAATAGTCGGTTTCATTTACTCTCCCCCTTACAACTCTACCTTCTGCTTCACGATCGTCGACGAGACACCCTTTGTATATGGGAAATAGACGATGTCGACTCCTTCTTTGTTAAACTTTTTTTCCAGTTCATTAAAAAGAGCATTTCCTTTCCAGTCGTCACCAACAAACATGACGTCAAAAAGTAAATGCTCCCAAGCTCGATATTTATCTCTGTCTTTTTGTGGTATTGCTTCATCGACATATTTAATCCCTTCTACAATTTCTATTCTTTCCTCATAAGGGATGATGGGTTGCTTATTTTTGTATTTCATCACTAACTCATCTGTACTTACGCCTACAATGAGAAATTCGCATTTTTCTTTTGCTTTTTTTAAAATGTTCAGGTGACCAACATGAAATAGATCAAATACCCCTGTTGTATAGCCGATTTTATACTGCTTCATATATTTCTTCACTCCTTTTCCCTTTTTGGCCATGGCAAATACGGTCGATCCGCTTTACCAATTGTTTGCTTGCATTTCCGTCCTCGAAACTGCCAATCTTATATAGGAACTTTTCTATTTCTTTTCGATATGGTACGTAATCAAACGTGGCGACTTTTTCTAAAAGGTCATTGTTGCTAGTTGCACTAATAAACGAAAGGTCTGTTATATCAAAATACAGCTTTCTTTCCTGTCTTGTATACTCCTCTAAATCCGGTACATAGAGAAAACATGGCCGTTTGGTTATCGAATAATCGAATATTAGTGATGAATAGTCGGATATCAGTACATCTGCTGCTAGCAGTAATTCCTGTATATCGTCGTATGAAGTTACATCCATAACACGATCACCATAAGTAAGCTTGCCTGATTCTGCGGTTAAGTGTGGATGTAGTTTAACCAATATTGTCCACTCATTGCCAAACCTGCTTTCCAGCTGGCGTACCAAGCGAGACCAGTCAATATTATAAACTTCCAGGTTATTATTTTTTCTAAATGTTGGTGCATATAACAAAACTTTAGAATCAGAATTAACATGTAACTTTTCTAATACATCCGCTCTCTTGTCTGGATTACGTTTGAACAATAAGTCATTCCTTGGTGTTCCATGCTCAAAAATCTCTCCTCCATACCAGAAGGATCGTTTAAATATAGCGGTACTGTATTTACATCCGGATAATAATAAATCACATTTTGCTGAGTCTTTCTTCGCCATTTTTACGTAGCTTGGTGGGAGCACAGCCTCAGCATCCTTTTCAATATGTTTTAACCGTAGTGAACTGTGCCATGTTTGAATGTAATACTGCTTCTTTCGTTTAACAAATAAACCAGTAGTTCGATAATTTGTAATGATCACTTTCGACGTGCACAATTCATAAAAATATCGTAATGACATGACCTTTACTTTTTTAACATGGTCCAGGTGTTTTTTGGAATCAGGGTCATTAAAGGCCCAGACAACGTCAAATCTGTCTTTTGGGTAATACTTCTTAATATATTCGGTAATATACTTTGGACTGCATCCATACTGACTTCCATAATAACTAAATAAGAATATTTTGTTCTGTTTTATCGGAAGACAGTTACATATATAAATAATAATTAACGCGATCCATTTCTTCATTTAGATGACACCTCCTGCTTTAATCCAACTGGTTTAGGCAATATTCTAGTCGCCCTCATCACTTTCCTTACTCCAAGAAATAGAACATTTAAATAAGGATGTAGGGAAAATAAATATAATTGCTTTCTTAACGTTTTGTCGTCCATTACTGCTCTTCTCAGCTTATAGTAGTTTTCACTTATGTAGGATTGTATTTCTTTTCGATGCAACCCGTTTTTATCCTTCTCTCTGTTAAGCAGCAATAGATTATAATGGATAAAGCTCATATTCAATATAGCCTTATAGGACTCATCTGTTAGTCCCTGATAATAATTCTCGATAAACCGGTGCCTTTCCTTTAACCCTTTAATAATATCGAGGTTTTTTGGAGTATAGGATGCGACGATGCTATCATACCGTTGATAATAGTAATATAATGGCTTATGTAAAAGCACAAACTTTTCAACTCGTTGCATCACTTGATGTGCCCAAAACACATCTTCAAATAACACTCCTTTTTGAAATGGGATATCGTTGATCAGCCTTGTTTTATAAAGCTTACCCCAGGCAAAATTCTTCACCCGTTCGTTAATAACTAACTCATACATTAGCTTTCTATTATCCAGTTGTATTGGCGCATCATGTTCATTATGATACCTATTATCCAAAAGTAATTTATCTTCATGGGCATAAAAAAAAGCTGATTGAACAACTTCAGCTTGATATGCCTGGCTACATTTAACCAGGCTTTCAATCATGTTATTTTCCAGCCAATCATCACTATCAACAAACATGGTGAATTCTCCTGTTGCACGTTTCATTCCATGATTTCGTGCGTCAGATAACCCCCCGTTTTCCTTATGGATCACCTTTATCCGGGGATCTGATTTATTGTAATTAGCTGCAATAGCTCCACAATTGTCCGGAGAACCATCATCTACAAGGATGACTTCTAAGTTAAAGTATGTTTGATTAAGAATACTTTCGATGCAGCGATGAATATATTTTTCCACCTTATAGATTGGGACAACAACACTAACTTTTCCCTTTCGCATCCTGTATTGCCCCCCTCTATATCAGTTCGTATAGTTTTTCCAGTTCCTTGCTATTATGAAAATTGATGTTGCTGCAGTTTGCTGCGAGTCTATCTCGCAATGCCTTATCGCTATATAACGTTTCTATCCCATCCGCTATACCGTCAGCCGATAAGTCGCAAATCATTCCATCAACCCCATCGTTCACCTGGCTTCTTGCTGTTGGATAATTTGTTATCAGTACTGGCTTACCAAGTATCTGCGCTTCCCCAACCGTTACAGCCTTTCCTTCATACCGTGATGGCTGAATATAAAGGTCTGCTTCTTTTAAATAGGTATATGGATTGGTTTGTTTCCCCAATAAAATGAAGCTGTCTTGTAAATCATTTGTCGCAATTAACTTCCCCAGCATTTCCTGATCTCCGCCATAACCAACAACATACCAGACGATATCATCATAACCTCTGTCCTTTAGTAGCTTTAAAGCACTCACTGCATTATCAATTCCTTTTGCATGAGAAAGTCTTGCTACTGTTATCAGTTTAAATCGCGGATCAGCAGTCATCGGATTTTCAACTTTCTCATCTGATAATGCTTTCACAATGTCTGGTGATGCAATGTTCTCGATGACAATAACCCTCTCTTTTAAGCTAGGGTATTTTTTAATAAATGCGTTTTTACATGCTCCGGATACGGCTACAATATAGTTAAATTTGCACCACATGTTTAAATCCATGTTTATATCCGTTTCTACTGTTGAAAAATCAGTATGTATCCAGGCTATCTTGGTCTCGGCTTCTACCTTCTCTGCTACAACGTAATGCGGCCATAAATAGCTGATTGCAGCATCGTATTTCTTTTCCAATCTTGGCAGAAATGGCAATGCATACTTCCACATAAATTGCATTTGCCTGTATCCTGGTTCTGAAACCTTGCTCTTATTTGCTTTATACTTAGCCATAAGCCTTGTCAGACCTAGTATTACTTTACCTGATTTTAAAACTTGCCCGATCGGTATTCGAAAGGTTTTATAGGCGTTTGACTCTTCCAGTAAATTTGCTTTATCAGGGAGCAAATCGATTAAATCGCCTGTATGGCTGTATAGCATAAGATCAATATGGCTTCTGCTGTAATCGAAGTTATCCAACATACTAATCATACTTCTTTCAACACCTCCAACCTCCATATCAAAGCTGGCGATTAAAATCTCTTTCATATTGCCCTCCTGAACTGGATTGATATATAGTCATCAAAGTGGCTATTGCTCGCTTTAGGGAATACCCGCTTTTTTCAAATCCATTTATAATATTATAGGTGTTTTTTTCTTTCTGACCTGCCAATTCAACTATTCTGTCTGCCCAAACATCAGGTCCATCAGCTAATGAAAGCTTTGATATTAAACCTATTCCTAAATCTGCTTCTGGCTGGATAGCTTCTGATACCACGGCGGGCAATCCACATGCTTGAGCTTCAAGCAGCACAAGACCTAATCCTTCATAATGGGATGGAAAAATAAAAACATCCATGCTATGCAACATGGTAGATATGTCATGTCTTATCCCCGTAAATCTTATGTTTTCAAGGATGCCTTCCTGTTCAGCCTTTTCTTCTATTTGTCGTCTTAAATTTCCATCTCCTACTAGTAACAGTTTAATAGCAGGGTCTCTATTAATGAGACATTTCATTATTTCTAATATAAACTCATGATTCTTTGCTTCTATAAACCTGCCAATATGACCAATAACGATGCTCTTACCTAAACCTTCCTTTACTTTAAGTTCCGTGACCTTCTTTTGCGGATTTACCAGGAATGTTAAATACTCAATCGCATTTGGGAAGTATGAATACTTCGATTTTGCTAACCCTTTATTTCCAAATAAATACTTTCCTGCCCCCTCGCTGCACGCTAGTAAGTTTGTAGAGAAATGGTTGATGATAAACCGCATTACTTTGATGTAGGCTTTTCGCATAAATCTGCTACTACTGTCCATGGTTGTATGTGCATGTGAAATTCTAATTTTAACACCAGCTAAGTAGGCAGCAATTGCTGCAATACCACAATGAAACAATGTATGTGCGTGTATAGCGTCATATGGCCCATATTTTTTGATGACATGATAAAGTTCTTGTATGGAATTGGTCTTCGATAATTTGATAACTCTGCCACCGCGGTCTTTAATTTCATCATCGTAATGAGCATCTTGATCGCTATATGAAATAAAATCAAACTGTACCTTCTTACGATCAACGTTTCTGTAAATATTCATTAGCATGGTTTCTGTTCCTGCTCTGTTCATTGCCCCAACAACGTGAAGAATCCTCATTTTGTTATCCTCTTTTCACGTCTTTTCCCCAAATTTGTCATTCTGCCATTTAGCAAATTCAATAACCGTCTTATATTTCTGGAGCTCATCTTTATCAACTCCCGAATTCTTCAGTTCCTCAACAAAATCCAGCCATTCATTTTCTGGCAATAGTTCATCAATAGGTTTTGTACCTAGTAATGTTCTAAGGTCCGCATCTAAGACTGCTGCGATTCGGTCAATAATTTGAATAGATGGATTTTGATTTAAATTACGTTCAATATTACTCAAATACGACTTAGATATATTTGCTCGCTGGGCACACTCAGATAAACTGAGCCCTTTCTGTTTACGGATAATTTGTATTTTTTCACCTATCATAGTCTATACCTCATGTTTTCTTAGGATAAAATAACTTGTATTTTTACCGATTTCACGAAACATATCTCGAATACATCTTATAACCCTCTGTTGATCGTCACCTGTTAAGTTTGACCCAGATGGAAGACATATTCCTGAGATAAATAATTGTTCAGCAACATGCTCGTTCCCCTGGTGAGGATAATAACTTGCTTCTTTGAAGAGTGGCTGCATATGAAGTGGCTTCCATACAGGACGGGCCTCTATGTTTTCATTGTTAAGTGCTGTTAATAATTGTTTCACTGTCACCCCTGCTTCTTCCTCATTAAGAGTTAACGTTGTAAGCCAGCGATTCATTCTGGTTTCTTCCAATTCTGGCATAAACGTTATTCCGGGGAGGTTAGCTAATCCTTGATAGTAAATTTCATAAATGCTTCTTCTTGCTGAAACGCGACTGTCGAGTACTTGTAATTGCGTCCTGCCGACCCCAGCTAATATGTTACTCATCCGGTAATTAAATCCGACTGTGCTATGCTGATAGTGAGGAGCCTGATCACGTGCCTGACTTGCCAGGAACCTAGCTCGTTGTATGGCCTTGGCATCATTCGATATAAGCATGCCTCCGCCGGATGTGGTAATAATTTTATTGCCATTAAAGGAATAAATACCGAACTTGCCTAATGTGCCACTGGCTTTTCCTTTATAGGTAGTTCCAAGTGATTCAGCTGCATCCTCAATAATTGGTACATCATATGCGTCACAAATCTCCAAAAGTTCATCCATCTTAGAACTTTGGCCATACAAATTTACAATAATTACGGCCTTTGGCAGCCTTCCAGCAAGTGATGCTTCTTGCATCGCCCTTTCAAGTGCTTGTGGTGACATGTTCCATGACTCAGGTTCTGAATCAATAAAAACTGGGTTTGCTCCTTGATATAAAATCGGATTTGCACTTGCTACAAATGTAAAAGTTGAACAGAAAACTTGATCACCATTTGTTACATTTAATAAAGAAAGAGCCAAATGAATTGCGGCAGTACCCGAACTTACGGCTGCAGCATCTTTGACTCCAACTTTTTGTGCTATTTCCTTTTCAAACGCATCCACATTTGGACCTAGAGGCGCTATCCAATTTGTTTCAAATGCTTCGTTTATATACTGTTGCTCCCTTCCACTCATATGTGGGAGTGATAAATTAATTCTCGGCTTTGTCAAAAAACCACCACCTTTTCTAAATCATTAATCGTTCAATTATTCTCGTCGGACTTCCAACGGCTTTGCTGAATGCTGGAATATGTTCTATTACTGTAGACCCAGCACCTATTACGGACCAGCTGCCAAGATGCTTTCCAGGAATTATTGCTGCCGTTGATCCAACATGCACCCCTTCGCCAGAAGTAACACCTCCAGTTAACGTTGCGTTTGGTGAAATATGTGTATAATCACCAATATTGTTGTCATGCTCTATGACTGCTCCTGTGTTAATAATACAGTGCATGCCGATTTTGGCACTTGCATTGACTACCGCATTTGGCATAATGACAGTTCCATTTCCGATTTCGGCAGAACTGCTTACAACTGCTGTTGAATGAATAACGGATAAAAATTGCTCGGGAAGTAAATTTACTTGGTCAACTATCTTCTTCCTAATTTTATTTTCTCCAATGGCAACCACTACTCGTGTATCGTGCTGAAATAATTGTGTTAAGTAATCTATTGGTGCATAAATAATTCCATTTTGTTTAAATCCACGTTTATGCTTATCATCCAAAATAGCAGTGACTTGATAGTTCACATTCGGAAATAACATCTCTTGTATGACTCTGCTATGTCCACCATCTCCTAAAATAATTACATTCACCCTACAGCACTTCTTTCGTGCCATTAAATTTTTCCATCGTAACAGAATCCCGGCCCGTGATTCCTTCTTTTTTGACTACTTTTAAAAAAGTTTTCAGCAGAATCCTGCAATCAAGAAATAGTGATCGGTTTTCGACATACCACGCATCAAGTCTGAACTTTTCTTCCCAGGTAATTGCATTTCTGCCATTTATTTGTGCCCAGCCAGTAATACCTGGTTTCACGGTATGACGCAATGACTGCTCCTTTGTGTAAAGAGGTAAATACTCCATCAATAATGGCCTGGGTCCAACTAAACTCATATTTCCCTTTAAAACATTGAACAACTGCGGGAATTCATCCAGGCTATACTTTCTAAGAAATCTCCCTAATGGTGTTAGCCTGACATCATCAGATAATTGCTTACTATTATGATAAAATCCGTTAGCCATTGTTCTGAATTTATATAAATAAAAGGCTTCACCGTTCAATCCGGGACGTTGTTGTTTAAACAATATTGGTCTCCCCATTCGCAACCAAATGATTACTGCCACTATAATTATTAAAGGAGAAAACAGTGCAACAATCATTATCGAAATGACACTATCAAGTAAGCGTTTCATTCACCTCTCACTCCTCAGGACATTATTTGGGTATTAGAAAACTAAGCATTCGTTAAAGGGAATCTTATGAAAGCGTATTTTGCTTTCTTAGAAGCCCTTATACTATGGTGTGCAAGCCTTAGTTGCACTTATGCAGTAAGAAAGTATTTATACTTTCTTACCTGCTTAAAAAATCCGCTGCATGTAACTGCACCGGAGATTTACTAGCTTTATTTGTTTTAGTAACCTTTTCGTAACCATTTGGATTATTATATTGCCATCGCCATGTATCTTCACACATAGCATCTATGCCTCGGATTGGCTGCCAGCCGAGTTGTCTCTTTGCCTTTGACGGGTTTGCATAACATATTGCAGCATCACCTGGGCGCCGTTCCTCAATGCAGTAGGGGACTGTCTGATTAGTAGCCCTTTCAAATGCATTGATCATTTCGAGTACGCTATAACCTTTACCGGTCCCAAGATTGTATGCATCTACACCATTGGCATACTGAATCTTTTTTAAAGCTTTTATGTGACCAGCTGCTAAATCGACTACATGGATATAATCTCTGACACCTGTTCCATCTCTTGTTGGATAATCAATCCCAAACACCTGTAGTTGCTGTCTTTTTCCAACCGCAACTTGTGATATATATGGCATTAGATTGTTTGGAATGCCATTCGGATCTTCCCCAATACGACCAGTCTTATGAGCTCCGATTGGATTAAAGTATCTTAGTAAGGCAATACTCCATTCCTGGTCTGAACGATATACATCCCGCAACATCTCCTCAATCATTTGCTTTGTGCGACCGTATGGATTTGTCGCTCCAAGATGGGTTTCTTCTGTAATAGGTACGTTACCCGAAGCACCGTATACAGTCGCTGATGAACTAAATACAAGTTTTTTAACCCCATATTGTTGCATCACTTCACACAATGTAATAGTTCCTGTGATATTGTTTTTATAATAGCGAAGTGGATCGCTAACTGACTCGCCAACAGCTTTTAAGCCTGCAAAGTGAATGACTGAATCAATTTTGTTTTCTCTAAATACATCAGTAACGTGTTCTTTATCAAGTAAATCAACATTATATGCTTTAAACTGTTTTCCTGTGATTTCTTTTACTCGCCTTAATGCTTCATCATTACTATTCGATAAATTATCCAGGACGATAATTTCGTAACCCTCATTAAGAAGCTCCACACATGTATGACTCCCGATATATCCAGCCCCGCCTGTTACTAGAATAGCCATTAAACTCTCCTCCTTTCAGCTACCAAATTAAATAGTCACTTTTATATAAAATATTGAGATTAATAACATTTTCAAAGAAGTAATATGCAAGGTAACATGCAACAATTCCAAAGTAGATAAATTTTTGATCCTTTTTAGTAAACACTTTTACAACCCATGAAATAAGAACTATCTGGTAAAGCTCAAAGTAAATTGAAATTCTGGCAAAAATCCAATTTTGTGTTGAGATAATCATAAAGACCAATCCAAGTATTGCCATATTTACGATATAATCACTTTCAGGAAATATCCGCCTCAGTTTATCTCTCCCTAAATAGGCAATAACTATGGGAGCTGCTGCAACCGCAACCCTCAGAAAGTTAGCACCACCTTCAGAAAAACTTTTGTAATGACTATACTGCGTATCATCTAATGCCGAAAACAATAATGCTGAAAAATAATCAAATCCTATAACAATCAACACAGAAAGCATAAGCAGTACTACGGTGGCCTTTGACCATGCCTTGAACCTAACTAAAAAGTAAATTGGTAATAATATAAGTGCACTTTGATGGAAGAAGGATGACAAAACTATAACTAAAGCATACTTCACGAAGCTTCCTTCAATTAAATATTTTGTAGCTGTAAAGGCTATTGCTGCCGCAAGCACTTGTCTTATCCCATTCATGGACACTAAAAATAGCCCACCCGTTATATAAACGTATAGGCTAATCTCAATCATCCTGGAATAATTATATAAAACCATTACAATAAGCACGTTTGTTATTAAGGCTGCCGTAAAAATCATGATTTGCGGATCTTCTGATATATACGACTTTAATAATCTTTGTAGAATGCCAAATCCGATATCCTTTTGGGCTAGAATGAAATCCCAAGAAAAATCATTTTGCTCATATATTCTTTTATAAACAAATGTATCTCCAATATTTGACCGAAGCCCTGATACAAGTATTAATGATAATAATGCACCAGATATTAAAAGTTTGTTAGGTTTAATTGGAACAGGTGATTCAATTTCTTGTGCAGGGGACGCAAAGTATCGTGCAAAAAGAGAAAAACTGAAAACGATGGCAAGGTTTATCCATAATATTGTCATCTGAAGTTTCCTTTCAATCTAAAACATTAAACTGTCCTCGTTTTGGTTTTAATATATAGATATAATAAAATTCCTATAGGCAGTGCCGGAATAGTAAGCATTTTACTTGGTGTTTCCTGTAAAAATGACCAATTACGACCTAATAAACTGCTAGATACATAGTGGATTGCTTGCTTAAATTTAAATACAAAACTCGCAGATGGTATCTTCATTAATTCTTTACGATAAAAAGAAAACCCCTTTGGATTCCTGCGATATTGATGAAGCATGTTTCGCGAAGAACCATCTGGAAGATATTCGACACAGCATAACACTTCATTCATCAATAACATTTCATAGTCCTGATCGAGCATGTAATACTTGTATGCGAGACCAACATATTTTTCATTCTGAATGATCGGATATGGATAATTTTTGGTTAATTCTGTACGGTAAACAAGCTTCTTATCACCTGTTACCCCATGCGTGTAATGCAGATTAAACAACGTGGAACACTTTATATGATCCGGCAAGATAGAACCAATTATTTGATTATTGCTGTCCGAATCAAGACCAATAATGCCACTAACATTATTACTTCCATACTTCTTCCAGAACGATAAAATCTTTTCCACTGCATCATCTGGCATATAGTCATCTGAATCAATACAAACATTTAATTCTGTATTGATCAGTTCGTATGCGGTGTTATGTGCACCATGCATTCCTTGATTTTCTTGGCGGTAATAGTTTATTTCAAGGATGCCTTCCTTAATCCACGACCTAACCAGGTCCTCGGTATCATCAGTTGACCCATCATCAATAATTAGCCAAATAAAGTCTTTACACGACTGGCGTTTCAGACTCTCGTAACAGATATGAAGACAATATGCCCGATTATATGCTGGGGTGAATATGGTTAGCTGTTTCATATAGCTGCTTCTCCTAATGCCAGATAGGATGCTTGTGTCTGCCCGGCTGTCTCCTTTATGTCATAGCCACTTTTCGATAAGGCGTGGTAATCAATTATTCTGGGTCTGATTTGTTTATCTAAACTTACAATACGTTTAATCCAAATGGCTGTATCTGTTAATGGCAGATAATCAACAAGTCCTGACCCCATATCAGCTTCCTTGGTAATCGTGTCAGCGATTAAACATGGAAGTCCTGCACCTTGTGCTTCTATTAAGGTTACTGGTAAACCTTCATGTATCGAAGGAAAAACAAAAATGTCAATGCCCTGAAGGATTGCGTCAATGTCATCCCGTACCCCCAGTAATTTCACCTTACCATTTAAATTTAACGCATTAATCTTCGCTTCGATTTCTTTCCTTAGTGGCCCCTCACCAGCTATTAACAGAACAGAATTTGCTATCTGCTTATTCAGACCAGCGAAGATATCTAATAAATGTAATTGATTCTTCTGAGGTGCCATTCTTCCAACATGACCGAGGACTAGAGTATCTTTGTCCAGGTTCAGTTCTCTTCTGATAGCATTACGGATCTGCTGTGAGAATTTAAATTTATCCGTTTCAATTCCGTTTTTCAGGATAAAAGCCTCTCCTGATTTATTTTTAAATAACCATTTAGCTGCTGCATGCGAACAGGCATAATAATGTGTTGCATGTGCATTAATTTTGCTGCCTGCGTACCATTTATAGGTTCTTGATGTAAATCCACCTTCACTTTCCGTATTATGGCTATGAGCAATTCTTACCGGTATATTCGCTTTTTTAGCTGCTCTTAACACAAATCCGCTCATTTTATCCATGTGGGAATGGATGATTTTATACTCATGGTGTCTCTTCAGGAATTGATTCAGTGCACGGATAAAACCAGTATGTCCGGCATCAGTAACATATGGGATACGATGAATCTTACCTCCCATGCTTATTATTTCTGAGTCAAAGACTCCCTCTTTACATGTTAAAAAGTCAAATTGTACCTTTGAGCGATCTATGTTTCGGTAGAGGTTCATGATTAGGGTTTCAGCACCACCTCTGTTCATATTAACGACAACATGTAGTACCCTTAACGGGCTGCCCATACCGGTTCCCCCTCTTCCTGCATATAGGATCTATAAATTATTTCCTTCTCAGCCAATACTTTATTTGTAGAATACTTCGCGATAATTGCATTCCTTCCATTTTGCCCAAGCTGATGCTTCATATCGACTGCATTCGAAAGAGCTATTATTTTATTAGCAAACACCTGTGGCTCGAATTTAGCTAACAACCAGCCTGTTTTGTTATTTTGAACAAGTTCTCTATGCCCTCTATTATCAACCGCTACGACAGGGAGCCCACATGACATGGCCTCCATGACATTGACAGGGAGTCCTTCTCTGTAGCTTGATGCAACTGCTATATCACACATTGGCAGAATCTGGTCAATATCCTTTCGAAAACCAAGAAAATCGACCATATGGCTTATTCCAAGGCTATTTGCTAATTCCTGGCAGTTCTCTAATAAAGCACCTTCTCCAGCAAGCAGCAGCTTTGCATTTGGAATTTTTTCTTCTAGTAAAGCTAACGAGCGAAGGAGAAATTGCTGATTTTTATTTTTATTAAACTCAGCTGCATAAAATAATAAAAAGTCATCGGCATGATAGCCAAATGACTTTTTCAGTTCTGCCCGTTTATTTTCATTGATCGGCTTATAACGTACAGTATCGACTCCTACGCCATGAATTTGTTCCGTTCTTTCTGCTTTAAAGCGATGTTTGGTGGCAATATTATAATCTTCCTGATTAATCGTTATTAGACTGTCCGTATATCGTGATAAAAACTTTTCAATCGGATAATAGATAAACCAATTAATAAGAGGTGCGCCTTTACAGAAGTGGAATCCATGTGCTGTATAGATAACTTTTGTTCCTTGTTTTCTTGTCTGCTTTGCAGCGATTCGGGCAAGCACTCCTCCTAGGGGGGTGTGACAATGAATAATAGAATAATTATTCTGACTCATAACCTTCTTTAACTGCTTATAGGCTTCTATATTTGATTTGCTAAAAGGGGATCGTTCAATTGGAATATTATATTGATTATCTGTGTAAGGTAAATTTATGTTTCCTGCTGCAGCAACATCAACATCCCACCCTTGTTCCTTAAACCACTTCATATAAGGCAAATGAAAAGCTTTAAAATGATAATCAACTGTCGCACAGTACAGTATTTTCTTCGTCATGAACATCCCCCCTTTCGCTATAGTTTCTATTTTGTTAATTCTGTTTCGAGAACTGTTGAAAGATAATCTAATAAGTCCTTACGCAAATCTTCCCGATCCAATGCTAATTCTATAGTTGTTTGGATAAATCCCATTTTCTCTCCAACATCATAACGCTTACCTTCAAAGTCATATGCATATACCGCTTCGTGCTTATTAAGCTCTGCGAGGGAATCTGTAAGCTGTATCTCATCTCCGGTACCTGGCTTTTGGTTACCCAGAATTTCGAATATTTGCGGACTTAGAATGTATCGGCCTAAGATGGCTAAATTGGATGGTGCATCTTCCTGTTTTGGTTTTTCCACCAGATTGTGAACATTATAGAGATGGTTTTCTATTGTACTTCCACCAACTATTCCGTACCTTGACACATCTTCATCTCTTACTGTTTGCACGCCAAGGATGGAGGCGTTATATCGGTTATACTGATTTATCAGTTGCTTCAGGCACGCAGTTTCAGATTTGACAATGTCATCTCCGAGCAGCACTGCAAAAGGTTCATTCCCGATGAATTTACGTGCACACCAAATTGCGTGACCAAGACCTTTAGGTTCTTTTTGGCGTATATAATGGATATCCACCATTTTTGAGGATTTTTGGACTTCGCTTAATAAGTCGAACTTCCCTTTATCGAATAAATTTTGTTCCAGTTCAAATGAATTATCAAAGTGATCCTCTATGGCTCTCTTTCCTTTGCCAGTTACGATAATAATGTCTTCAATCCCTGATTCAATTGCTTCTTCAACAATGTATTGGATCGTTGGCTTATCAACAATCGGCAGCATCTCTTTTGGCATTGCCTTTGTTGCTGGAAGAAATCTTGTTCCTAATCCAGCTGCTGGTATAATGGCTTTTTTTACTTTCATTGTATTCCCCCTCTATGCCTTTTATAATGAAATAGCTTTTCTTTGTTGTTGAACCACATCATTATTTGCGAGATTTATTAATTTTTTCCTGAGTAATTCTCTCTCAAATTTGGTATAACTTGAAACGATTTCTTCAATATCTTCCACATAAACACTTGTGGTTTTTCCGATATAAATCTTGGAGTACACTTGCTTTTTATTTACTTCATCTTCTTTTAACAACTCTTCAAAAAGCTTTTCACCTGGCCTTATCCCAGTGAACTCTAATCCAATTTCATCAATTGAATTACCGGATAGTTTGATAAGATTCTTGGCAAGCTCGACTATCTTTACCGGATCTCCCATATCCAGAACAAAGATCTCTCCACCTCTTGCCAATGCGCCGGCCTGAATAACCAATCTCGATGCTTCAGGGATAGTCATGAAATAGCGAACCATGTCTGGATGGGTCACTGTTACCGGGCCACCTTTTTCAATTTGCTTTTTAAATAGTGGAATGACACTTCCACGACTTCCTAATACATTGCCAAATCTCACTGCAACAAATTTTGTACTGCTATTTTGATCCATGTCTTGAATGACCATTTCGGCAAGTCTCTTTGATGCACCCATAACACTTGTCGGGTTGACAGCTTTATCTGTTGATACCATTACAAATGTGTCAACATTATTTAAATGTGCAGCATGAGCAATATTAGTTGTCCCGATAATATTATTCTTAACTGCTTCTTCCGGGTTACGCTCCATTAACGGAACATGTTTATGTGCTGCAGCATGGTAGATGACGTCAGGATTATATGTACTGACTACCGACAACATTTTCTCGGCATCCTGTATATCAGCTATTTCTGTTACGAAATCAATTTCATCCTTTTTAAAGCTCTCTTTCAGCTCCATTTCAATCGTATAGATACTGTTTTCACCATGGCCCAGTAAAACAAGCTGCTTTGGATTAAATTCTGAAATTTGTCTTGATATTTCGGACCCTATAGAACCACCAGCACCTGTAACTAAAACAACTTTATCCCTAATGTTGTCTGAAATGCTTTCGATATCCATTTCCACAGGATCCCGCCCTAGAAGATCTTCTACTTGAACATCACGAAATTGATTAACTGAAACTTTTCCTGTTATTAAATCCTCCAATAATGGAAGGATTTTCGTCTGTGCTTTTGTTTTAGCACATTCCTGAAAAATGATATTTAAATCTTTCTTACTAAGGGAGGGAATCGAAATGATGATATTATCAATCTCGAATTCTTTAACACATTCTGCTATCTGTTTCACCCCGCCTACCACGGGAAGACCTAGGATATCAAGCTGATGTTTCTTTAGATCATCATCGATAAATGCAACTGGTAATAGATTCCCCTCATTATGTTTTAGTAGCTGTCTTGCAACCATTGTCCCAGCTGAACCTGCCCCAATAACTAATGTCCTGATTTTATTGTCCTGCTTATTCATTACTGAGTCACGGTATAATCTCCATACAAACCTTGAACCGCCAATTAGAAACATATCGAGCAGCCATGTAACGGCAAGAAGTCTAAATGAAATATCGTTTAGAAAAATAAATTGGATAACAGCCGCGGACAAAATGGAGTAGGATACTATCTTAAAGATTATTAATAATTCTTTTGTACTGGCATATTCCCAGACTTTTTTGTAGAGTTTGTATTTTACGGATAAAAAATAGTGACACAACAATATTGCCATTGAAATTACAATTAACGGCACAGTAATAACATAGATACTTGCATTAACAAGAAAGCTGCTAATAAAAATCGCTGATAATACGATACACGAGTCAATAATGATGAATAAAGATAAGCGTTGCCGGTATGTCATACATATCCTCCTTTCTTTTAAAGGCCTTAAAATTAAATTATGTATGTATGGGCATTTAACCCGCCCTCACACCACACTACCGACGACTGGCGTCTAAGGTTTATATTGGATAAACCCACAGCATGATCGAGTGCCTACATCGATAATGGCAAGTAGACATCACCAAGATTTCTTAATAACAAATTTAAATAGCAATTTCATTCTTAATAGAGAACGTTTTGTGTTTAGAAAACCTGGCTTATCGCCAAGCCTTAATGATGAATATAGTATTTATGAAATCGACTCAACTGCCAATAAATTTGTATAACTACTTATTGACAATCACGCCTACTATTTCTGCATGAGCTAGGTCCAGAACCCTTTGTGCCTCAATGGCTTTCTCCATACCCGTCTTTCCACGTTGTAAAATTAAAACAACGCCATCACACATATTTGCCAGTATCCTGGTTTCTGTAAAGTCTAAAACAGTCGGAGAGTCGATCAGCACCATATCATAAGCACTTGTTTCTTTCTTTAAAAGATCTATCATCAACTCATTTCCTAGTAATTCAGCAGGGTTGACCAGTGTAGAGCCACTTGTAAGTACCTTTAGTTTTCCAATTCCCGGAATGTACGTTGCCTCTTCAATCGATATTTTGCCAGTAAGTACATCCGTTAACCCAATTTCATTCGATGTTTTAAATACATTATGGATATTCGGATTTCTCAAGTTTGCATCGATTAACAATACTTTCTCCTTTTGCTGTGCCATGGAAACTGCCAGATTCGCTATTAATGTTGTTTTTCCTTCACCTGATCCTGGAGATGTCATAAGAAAAGTCTTATTTTCTTTCTCTTCCGTTAAAAATTTAATATTAGTGCGGATTGTTCTAAATTGGTCAGAAATTATCGAGTTTGATCTTGTGTATGTGATTAGATTTTGTTTTTTTAAGTTAGCAGTTTGTGTCCTTTTATTTAACATCAACTGTTTCACCTCTAATTTCAAGTTGCTTATGTTTTGTTTGCTGGGCCGTTAATTTCTTCTTATTCATATTGGAAACAGTTCCAAGTACATGCACCCCTAATACTTCCTCAATTTCAAGTTCTTTATTGATTGTGTCATCCATTGAATCCAGTAAAAACACCAATCCCGTTCCAGCAATAATTCCAAATACAAATGCAATGATGACGGTTTTATTTTGCCCCCCATTTATAGGAGTAGCATTCACCATCGCTTCATTTAAAATCTGTACGTCATTAAAATTCAGTATGTTCGCTACTCTGCTTTTAAATGCCACTGCTGTTGAATCTGCTATAGCAGCAGCTAACTGCGGATCAGTATTCGTGACAGATATATTAATAATCTGAGAATCTTCCACTCTCTGTACTTCTATCTGACTTTTAATATTTCCTGATGACTGTGATAACCCTAAGTCTTCCTTAACCATATTCATAACGATTGAATCTGTAACCATGACCATAATCGTGCTCATAGACTCGGCTTCTGGGCCAATAATGACATCCGTTGAGGTATTATAAATTGGAGTGCTATTCGCACTTATATAAAAATGCCCTGCTAAAGTAGTGATAACAGTAATTAATGCAATTATCCAAAACCTCTTTTTAATTAGAATAAAAAAATCCTTTAAATTTACTTCTTTAGCTGTTCTTCGATCTATGTATCGATTTTGTTTTAATCTGCTCAATAGCACCAGCCACCCTATCTTTTATAGAATTACATATATATGCATAAAGCACATTTATATTCTTTATAACGAACATTTATTCCAAAAAAAATTTCCTTTGCTCATGAGGATATAATATATATGATTAATACTTATTTTAGTTCTTTATAATGAACAAGTCAACAGTTATTTGGTAATTATATTTAAATTTTTGCTAATTAATACTTAATAAAGAACATACGCTTGTATTTTCCCTACTTATTAATCAATTATTTCACCCAATTAAAAAGCACCCCCAATTGGGGAGTGCTTTATTTTATGGCAATACGGTTTCGCCCATCAAATATCGATCACATTCACGTGCAGCTTCCCGGCCTTCATTAATAGCCCATACAATAAGGCTTTGACCTCGGCGCATGTCACCAGCAGCGAACACGCCATCGACGTTTGTTGTGTATTCACCATATTCAGCTTTAATGGTAGAATTTGGACTTCGTTCAACATTAAGCTGATCCAGCAAGTCCTGTTCTGGTCCGGTAAAACCGATTGCAATCAAAACAAGATCGGCCGGCCAAACTTTTTCAGTGCCTGGTATTTCGTCACGAACCTTTTTCCCGCCTTCATAGCGAAGTTTTACGTTGACCGTATGAACTTCTTTAATATGTCCATTCTCATCACCAACAAATTTCTTGGTCATAACTGCATATGCTCGAGGATCCTCACCAAGCGTGCTTGCTGCTTCCTTATGACCGTACTCAACTCGGTGAATCACTGGGTATTGCGGCCATGGGTTTGTTTCCACATCACGTGTTGAGCCTTTTTTATCATAAATATCAAACTGTGTAAGACTCTTACAGTTGTGACGTACAGACGTAGCAAGACAATCGGTTCCAGTATCACCGCCACCGATGACAATAACATCTTTATCAGTAGCAGAAATATAGTTACCATCAGTCAAATTAGAATCAAGCAAGCTTTTTGAATTTGTGTGCAGAAAATCCATCGCACGGTGAACACCTTTTAGTTTACTACCCTCTACCTCGATATCACGGTGAACAGCAGCGCCACCGCATAGAATAGTAGAATCGTAATCTGATTTAAGCTCAGAAACTGTTATATCTTTACCAACTTCGGTATTTGTTATAAATGTTATACCTTCCTGTTCCAAAATATCCACACGGCGTTTTACAATCTCGTATGATAGTTTCATCTCAGGAATTCCATATGTTAGTAATCCACCTACACGGTCACTGCGTTCAAATACCGTAACGGTATGTCCTGCTTTATTCAACTGAGCAGCGGCAGCAAGTCCAGCTGGACCAGAGCCTACAACTGCAATCTTTTTACCTGTACGTTTCTCGGGAGGATTTGGCACAACCCATCCTTCGTCGAAACCTTTTTCGATAATCGAGCGCTCAATTGTCTTAATTGCCACAGGTGGTTCATTTATACCTAACACACATGCTCCTTCACAAGGGGCAGGACATGCGATTCCTGTAAATTCAGGGAAATTATTCATTTCATGTTCACGTTCTAATGCCTCTTTCCATTTACCTTCATAAACAAGATGATTCCATTCAGGAATAAGGTGGTAAACAGGGCAACCAGTTGTTACGCCATTGATTTCCATTCCTGTATGACATGTTGGGACACCACAGTCCATACAGCGTGCCCCTTGCTGCTGCACTTCTTGTTCAGACAATGGCTTTGTATAGTCGACCCAGTCTTTGGTACGCTCGGCTGGATCACGTTCTTTTTGTGCTTGACGGCTATATTCCATAAATCCCGTTTGTTTCCCCATTAGACTCCTCCTTCTTTTGTGAAAATTCTTTTCGTAAGGATCTTTTCATAAACTTTTGTTGCTATTTAAACCCCGCAGTTGATATAAAATACGGCACATACTAGGATTACCGATTGTAGTATTTAGTGTGGTTCTCTAACCACGCAGTTGGAGGATACTCGCTCGCAAAGAACGCTCACTGTGGGGTCTCTTAGGATCGCTGTCCCACAGGAGTCTCGCATATTCCAACTGCTAGTTTAAATGGTTTGAAATCTAGTTTTTCTATCTCAATATACACTCTGTAAATTTTTAGGATATAGTAAGCAAAATCCAGCGGCGGAAATACACGAAGACTCCTGCGGGAGGATAGGCATAGGTGAGACTCTGAAATGCTTCAGCATGAAGAGGCTCACCAGCCGCCCGCGGAAAGCGAAGTGTATTTCCACAGCAGTGTCATAGCACTCAACTATTTTTCCACATTACTTCGCAGTTTATATCTTTCGCGACAAATACACTATCTTTTACAAAACAGCCTTTATGAAATACCAATTATTCGATGTGCACTTTAACCGATATCACTTCATAACGGGTTCCAATTTTTCTATCTCCGTTTTTATTTTACTGACTCCATTTTTACTTTCTTCAAATGCCTTCATTTCAGCATCAAATTTCGTTAAACCGCTATTTTTCAGCTCTTGAATTCGATTTTGAATTTTAATGTACGATTTAGGGATAACTCGAACAAAACGACCTGCATATATCTCCCAATAAGCAAGAATTCGTTTTGCATGCTTACTTCCAGTATAAAGAATATGCCGTTCGATCATTTCTTTAATATCATTTATTTCTGACTGATTAGTCAGTGGGTCCACACTTACCAGCTCAGGATTCACATTCTCATTAAACGTGCCTTCCTCATCAAATACATATGCAACACCACCTGACATGCCTGCTGCAAAGTTACGACCAGTTTGGCCTAATACGACTACTTTCCCACCAGTCATGTACTCGCAACCATGGCCGCCAACTCCTTCTACAACTACGTTTGCACCACTATTTCTAACACAAAAACGTTCGCCAGCAATTCCTTCAATATACGCTTCACCGGCTGATGCTCCGTAAAAGGCAACATTTCCAACAATAATATTATCTTTAGGCTGAAAAGTTGTAACTGGATCAGGATGCACAATAATCTTTCCACCTGATAATCCTTTTCCAACAAAGTCGTTGGCATCTCCTACAAGGCGTAAAGTCATGCCCCGCGGAATAAACCCTCCAAAGCTTTGACCGGCCGACCCTTTGAGAGTCAAGTCAATAGTGTCTTCTGGCAGTCCTTCCTCACCGTAGCGACGAGTTATTTCACTTCCCAGCAGCGTACCAGTAACCCGGTTAATATTACGAATCGCTGTTGTGAATTGAACAGGCTCTTTATTGTCTATTGCCCGCTGACAGCTTGGAATGAGTTCTTGGTAATCAAGGGTTTTCTCGATTCCGTGATCTTGCTTTATCTTGTTATATCTACCAACCTTTGCTGGCAGATCTGGTTGGTAAAGAAGCGCAGATAAGTCAACATCTTTTGCTTTCCAGTGATCAATGTTTTCATTTCTCTCGAGCGAATCGGTGTTACCAACCATTTCGTTTATTGTTCTAAAACCTAATTCTGCCATGATTTCGCGTGTTTCCTGTGCGATAAATCGCATAAAATTCGCAACATGCTCTGCTTCGCCTGTGAATTTTTTACGTAATTCCGGATTTTGTGTTGCCACACCTACCGGACACGTATCTAAATGACAAACTCGCATCATTACACAGCCTAGTACAACGAGTGGGGCTGTTGAAAACCCATACTCTTCTGCCCCAAGCAATGTCGCATAAACAACATCATGACCAGTCATCATTTTTCCATCAGCTTCCACAGCGATACGGTCTCGTAAACCGTTCAATAAAAGAGTTTGATGGGTTTCAGCAAGTCCGATTTCCCATGGCAGCCCAGTATGCTTAAGGCTAGTTCTAGGAGCCGCACCGGTTCCACCGTCATAGCCACTAATTAACACATGATCAGCACGACCTTTTGCTACACCAGCAGCAATCGTTCCAACACCAACAGCAGATACAAGCTTAACGCTAATCCGAGCATCTGGATTCGTGTTTTTCAAATTATGGATTAACTCGGCTAAGTCCTCAATTGAATAAATATCATGGTGCGGTGGCGGTGAAATTAATTCAACCCCAGGAGTTGATCCACGAACCTCGGCAATCCACGGATATACTTTTTTGCCTGGAAGATGTCCACCTTCACCAGGCTTGGCACCTTGAGCGACCTTGATTTGAATTTCATCTGCATTAACAAGGTAATGACTATTCACACCAAATCTACCAGATGCAACCTGTTTAATAGAGCTTCGTCTAGTATCACCGTTGGCATCAGGCGTAAATCGATTTGGATCCTCACCGCCTTCACCAGAATTGCTTTTCCCGCCAATGCGGTTCATAGCAACTGCCAGTGCTTCATGGGCTTCCTGACTTATTGCTCCGTATGACATTGCACCAGTTTTAAATCTGGCACAAATAGCTTCAACCGATTCAACTTCTTCAATCGGAACCGAGGTTTGTTTTTTATAACGCATTAATCCACGAAGTGATTGCAGATTGTTTCGTTCATCAGTCAGCAGCTTAGAATATTTTTTGAAAGTATCATAGCTGTTCGTCCGACATGCATGCTGCAGCATATGGATTGTATTCGGATTATATTGATGGTCTTCGCCGTCTCCTCGGAACTGAAACTCGTCTCCTGCAGTTAAAGCTTTGTTGCCGCCACGGTTCTCAGTAAACGCTGCTTGATGACGTAATAGTACTTCTTGTTCAATTGTCTTTAAGCCTATACCGCCAAGTCTTGATGCTGTTCGGGTGAAATATTTATCTATCACATCGCTCCGAATACCGACAGCTTCAAAAATCTGTGCGCCACGATAACTTTGAATCGTTGAGATTCCCATCTTGGACAAAATTTTAATAATACCATCTGTAACAGAAGCAATATATTGGTCAATTGCTTCATGCTTAGACGAAACAGCTTCGATGTCATTATTTTCAACGAGATCACCAATTGTATCAATCGCCAAATAAGGATTTATCACTTCTGCTCCATACCCTATAAGCGTTGCAAAGTGATGTACCTCTCTCGGTTCGCCTGATTCAACTAATAGACTAACTTTAGTTCTGATACCTTTTCGAATCAGGTAGTGATGCAGTCCTGAAACGGCTAATAACGCTGGTATCGCAGCTTTTTCCTCTTTAACACCGCGGTCGGATAATATAAGCAGCGTCGAACCATCAGCTATTGCTTCATCTGCTTTTTCAAACAGAACATCTAACGACCCCTCTAGACTTCCTTTTTTTGCATCGAAAAGGGTGGATAACGTTGCTGCTTTGAATCCAGGCAAATGCTCTGCACGGAGCTTTTCCAACTGGTCCTTAGTTACAATAGGAGTTTTTAACCTTATATGCTTACAACTCTCCGGCCCCGGATTAACCAGATCTCCCTCTGCACCAATCGTCGTTTGTGCCATCGTTACAATCTTTTCGCGGATCGCATCGATTGGCGGGTTCGTGACTTGGGCAAATAGCTGCTTAAAATAGTTATATAAAAGCTGTGGTTTTTTTGAAAGAACAGCAAGTGGTGAATCATAGCCCATTGAACCAATCGGATCTTTTCCATCACTGACAAGTGGCTTGATAATTTTATTTAATTCTTCACGTGTATAGCCAAACGCTAGCTGTTGCTCTAATAATGAATCCTCACGATACGATGGCTGCTGCACTGTAGTTCCAGGAATATCCTCAAGATTTTTCATGTTCGTAAGCCAATCTTTATATGGCTCCTCAGCAGCAATTTCCATTTTAATTTCTTCATCTGGTACTATGGTTCCTTTTTCCAAATCCACAAGCAGCATTTTCCCTGGATGCAGTCGTTCTTTGTAAAGGACTTCATCAGCAAATATGTCCAGAGCACCTACTTCTGACCCAAGCACAATCATGCCACCTTTTGTAACATAATAACGTGCTGGCCTTAGCCCGTTTCGGTCCAAACATGCACCAATCTGATTGCCGTCAGTATATACGAGTGCTGCAGGGCCATCCCACGGTTCCATTAATGTACTATGAAATTCATAGAAATCACGTTTCTCCTGATTCATTGCTTCATCATTCGCCCATGGTTCAGGCACCATCATCATTGCAGTATGGGCTAGTGAACGACCTGATAAATGTAAGTATTCAAATGTATTATCGAATATTGATGAGTCACTTCCATCATCATCAATAACAGGCAATATTTTTTCTATATCCTCATCACTAAAATACTCTGATGAACAAAGCTGTTCACGTGCATGCATCCAATTTACATTACCTCGTAAGGTATTAAACTCACCATTATGAATGGTATATCGATTTGGATGTGACCGTTTCCAGCTTGGGAAGGTGTTCGTACTAAAGCGAGAGTGTACTAATGCTAACGCGGATTTAAAATTCGGATGGTTTAAATCAATATAGAAGGAATCCAGCTGCTCAGGAATAAGCATACCCTTATACACAATTGTGCGGGTTGATAAGCTGCTAACGTAAACGTCCTCAAATCCTGTTAGACTGGCAAGTTCCTTTTCCACCCGTTTACGAATTACATATAGTTTACGTTCAAATGCCATTTGATCAGTCAGGTCATCTGATTTCTGAATAAACACCTGACGGATAAACGGCTTACGCTTAGCCGCAACTTTTCCAATGAAGGATTCGTTTATTGGTACAGGTCTCCAGCCCAGAAAGGTTTGGCCCTCTTCGCGAATAATATTTTCAAATATCTCCTTACTCTTTAGTCTAGTCTCACGGTCTTGCGGGAGAAAAGTCATCCCAATGCCATATTCACCAGCTTGAGGTAAAGTGATATTTTCTTTTTCACATTGCTTTTGGAAAAATCGGTGAGGAATCTGTGTAAGTATACCAGCACCATCACCTGTACTTGTGTCCGCTGACTGACCACCACGATGCTCTAAATTACACAGAATGTTTATCGCATTTTGTACGATGTTATGTGTCTTTTTGCCATTTATATTTGCAATCATCCCAATACCGCATGCTTCGTGTTCCAAATCAGGATGATACAGTCCCTGCGCTTCAGGAAATCCATTTTTAGTTCTTGTCATCACAACAACTCCTCTCTTTTGTGGTGCCTTTATTCCCCGGTTTTTGTTCGATATTTACCAAGCCGGGATCAACTTTCTTTTAAAACGGTGTCCTTCAGTATATCATAAATACATTTTTAACTCAAAATTCAGATAAGTTATTTACATACATTAGTATACAAAATGGTTGCTTGTAAACGCTGTCATTCTAGTATTTACAAAACTTTTTATGCACCTTTAATGCATTACTGACAAGGGATTAAGAGTAAATGTGACTAAAATTGAAATTTTTTTATAAAAAGTTTAGATTTTTTTAGAACTTGTTTAGATTTTTGCGTTATGCTAAAGAATATAACAACTGAAGGTGGATATTATGTCAATACGTAAACGGCTTTTTATATCAAATGCAGCAATGATTGTTATGCCAATCATTTTTATAATAGTTATCGTTATTTTATTAAACATCGTCATTAGTGGCGGTTTTAATCAATTCCAGAAAGGAGGATGGAATTCGATGGAAGAAAATGATATAGAAACTTTTAATAGCTTAAAAAAAACGGCATCATTGGAACAGGGTAAATTAGATGACCCTGCCTATCTCCAATCGCTAACAAACCAGCTGGAAGGCGATGAAAGCGGAATAGTTATTCGTAAGGGTTCAGAGCTTTCTTACACGTCGAATCGTATAGGAGATATCTCATATCACGATCTTCCACAATTTGGTAAAAATGAGTTCAACACCAGACCTCCGTTTGGACATGATAAATATACCATTAAGCAGTATGATTTTTATTTTGACAATGGCACAGAGGGTTCTATTTTTCTATTAAGTGAATCTTCATCATTCGCACAATTTGCCAGAACATTTTTTCCGATATTATTTATTAGTTTAATACTCCTGCTTATCCTTACTAATGTGCTCTTATCTTATTTTATGTCTAAAGGCATCCTAAAACCGGTTCGTCAACTATCAAATGCTGCAGCAAATATCCGCAATGGAAATCTTGATTTTTCTGTCAAACCAGTAAGCAAGGATGAGTTAGGTGAATTGGTTAAATCTTTTGATGAAATGCGATTACAATTGAAGGAGTCAATGGAGCTACGTGATAAATATGAAAATAACCGTAAAGAATTGATTGCTAATATTTCACATGATTTGAAAACCCCTATCACTTCAATAATGGGCTACGTGGAGGGGATACAGGATGGTGTTGCCAATACAAAAGAAAAACGAGGAAGGTATTTGGAAACCATACATGCCAAAGCTGAATATATGGATATGTTGATTAAAGAACTATCCCTATATTCCAAACTGGATGTAAAAAGCCTTCAGTTCCATTTTGAGGAAGTAAATATTAAAGCATTTGTGAAAGATTATCTGGAAGAAATGAAGCCAGAACTTATGGACAACAAAGTTCAATTAACATTTAACGAGAATGCAGTTTCGCAAACAACTGTTTCATTGGATAGAGACAAACTCATTCGTGTAATGAACAATATTATTTACAACAGTATAAAATACATCGATAAAAGCGAAAGCATCATAAAAATTTCACTTAAGGATCTTGGCAATATGGTTGAAGTACGTATTAGTGATAACGGTCCAGGGGTTTCGGAAGTAGACCTTGCCAACATTTTTAACCGATTTTACCAAACAGATCCATCACGAAATAAAGGGGGAAGTGGACTTGGTCTTGCGATAGCTTCACAAATTATTAAAGCTCATGGTGGTACAATCAGTGCTACAAGCCCTCAAAATGGGGGATTAACTATTTGCTTTACCCTTAATAAAACTGAAGGTGATAAACATGCGTAGGATATTAATCATTGAAGATGACAAGAGCATTGCAGAATTGGAACAGGATTACCTTGAAATAGAAGGTTTTGAAGTCGTAATTGCTTCAGATGGAGAAACCGGTTTAGAAGCTGTATCGCGACAGCACTTCAATCTTATTTTACTAGATCTAATGCTTCCTAATATAAGTGGTTTTGAATTATGCAAAAAAATACGCATAAATTCCAATATTCCTATCCTCATGGTTACAGCTAAGGATGAAGATATTGATAAGGTACGCGGCCTTGGACTTGGCGCTGATGATTATATTGTAAAACCGTTCAGTCCCAGCGAATTGGTGGCACGAGTAAAAGCGCATTTAGCCAGATATGAACGCTTGATTAAGACCAATGACACTACCGAGGATATTCATAAAAGCGGACTTCGAATAAATATAGCATCCCGACAAGTCTTTATCCACGAAAAGGAAGTTCCATTTACCACTCGTGAATTCGACTTATTAACATTCCTGGCTAAGCACCCAAACCAGGTTTTTAGTAAAGAGCACTTATTTGAAAGAATATGGGGAATCGAATCCATGGGTGACACAGCGACCGTAATCGTTCATGTGAAAAAAATACGCAAGAAGATTGAAAAGGATACAGCTAATCCACAATTTATTCAAACAGTGTGGGGATCCGGATATCGATTTAAAGGCTAAACCATTCCGTTACGGGTGGTTTTTTTTGTTTCTTTTTTTTCATCAGATGTTTATAAAAAGTTTACAAATGCTTTAGTAAGGGTTTATATCTGCTTGTTACATTAGAATAGCAGAACATTTCCTTACGAGGTGGTGAAAAAATGAAACTATCCATTACGCCTAAAAGGTGGTTATTAACTGCCCATATCCTGTTTGCGGCAATCATGCTAGGTAATATGGTAACTTTCTTGCTATTGAGTATAACCATAGCCAATTCCGAGAATGGACAGCTTATCGAAAGCAGTTACCAAGTCATGCATTTATTATCCAAAACTTCCGTTAAAGCATCGACATTCGGAACGATTATCACCGGCATCCTTCTTTCTATCTGGACAAAATGGGGGCTATTTAAATTTTATTGGATTATCGCAAAAGAGTTATTAACAATTCCAATATTCGCGTTAAATTTGTGGGGAATGTACTACTGGACATTACAAGCATTTGAGTTGATTGAATCTTCAGGCGCACGCGCAGATATTTTCATCGTACAGGCAGAGCTTTGGATAGGGATAATCATTCAACTCATTTCACTACTTCTCATGTTTGGACTATCTGTCTTTAAGCCATGGGGAAGGCATACTACGGTTTCTAAATGAATATAAAAAAGGAGGGAATTCATGAAAACTGAAACACTTTCGAGTACCAATCGTATAGTTCGAGGAATCTTAGCAGTAATTTCCCAGTTATTTTTCATTTGCGTAGTTATTCAGGTATTTCTTGCTGGCATTGCAACCTTTGTTAATTATGGTAATTGGGAGCTGCATACAACTTTCATTCATTACTTTGAATTTACTCCAATTATCATGCTGATTCTTTCATTCTTTGTAAGTGTCCCTAAAAAAATACGGTGGGATTATGCCGGTCTTTACCTCTTAATCATTATGCAATATGTGACAACACAGTTAACTGCAAGCGCACCCTTTGTAGCCGCAATCCACCCAGTCATAGCAATGGTATTATTCTGGAGATCGCTTGTTACTGTAAAAGCAACTATGAAATTGATACAAAAAAATAAGAAACTATAGGAGTTGATCATTATGTATGGAGAATATTTTCATCCATTCGGTTTTTTTCTCTTTATAATGCTAATCACATTATTCATTACAAATATTATCATCTGGAAGCGCAGAAACAGTGAGAGGTGCTATTATAATAGTAGTACCCCCAACGCAATGGCAACCTTGGATAATCGACTCGCTAAAGGCGAGGTTAGTATAGAGGAGTATAAGGAGATAAAGGAAACCTTAAAACATTAAAAAGTTGCCATCAAAAGTTAAGAACTTTTGATGGCTTTTTTTATAGAAAAAGAGGAGCTTGTTAAAGCTAATAATTGGACGTTCTGTTATTATCGTCGTATCATTTCTCAATAAGGAGTGAATAACATGACTAAAAAAACATTTAACAATATACCGCTATCCGTATTGGATCTTGCCCCTGTATTGGAAGGTAGCAATCCATCGGAATCTTTTAAAAATAGTGTCGACCTTGCTCAAAGTGTTGAAAAATATGGCTTTAACCGTTTCTGGCTTGCAGAACATCACAACATGCCTGGGATTGCGAGTTCAGCAACGTCAGTAATAATCGGACACATCGCTGGTGCAACCAATCACATGCGTGTCGGCGCTGGTGGTGTTATGCTACCAAACCACGCAACATTAGTTATCGCAGAACAATTTGGCACACTTGAATCCATGTATCCGGGGCGAATTGATCTCGGCTTAGGGCGTGCACCCGGAAGTGATCAAGCTACAGCATATGCCTTGCGTCGTACGTTGAATCAACGTGTGGAGGACTTCCCATTACAAGTTGATGAGCTTGAAGCATATTTTGAGGGAACTGCCAGAGTCAGATCTGTTCCAGGCGAAGGATTAAATATTCCAATTTGGCTATTAGGCTCAAGTGGATTCAGTGCACAACTGGCTGCAAAAAAAGGCTTGTCATTTTCTTTCGCAAGTCACTTCGCACCAGATTACACGATTCCAGCTTTGAATCTTTATCGTGACAATTTTAAACCATCTGATACATTAGCAAAACCTTATGCAATGGTTGGCGTAAATGTAATTGCTGCCGACACAGATGAACAAGCAGAGTACTTAGCAACATCACAGCAACAACAATTCCTAAGTATAAGACAAGGAAAACCTACAAAATTGCAACGTCCAATTGATGATATTGACAGCGTTTGGACCGAAATGGAAAAAGCTGCAGTCGAACAATCAATCAATTCCCGCTCAACCATTGTCGGAAGCAAGAAAACTGTAAAACAAGGACTCGAAAAGTTCCTGGAAGAAACCCAAGCTGATGAAATGATTATCAACTCACAAATTTTTGACCAGGAAGCCCGGAAACGTTCTTATGAAATCGTTGGAGAACTGATGGACTAGAAAGATAATATGCCCCTCACTATTACATGAGGGGCATTTTAATATATCATTTAACTGTCCACCCACCATCAATTTTGATTGGTGCTCCATGGATAAAATCTGATTTATCACTTGCTAAAAATACAGATAAATAAGCAATTTCCTCCGGCTTTGCTGCGCGGCCTGCTGGAGTATCATTCAGCAATTCTGCAAAGCCTGAACAGCTGGCATTTATGCGATTTTGGCGATTTATAGTTGTGCATATATCCATAAGAAAGGATTTACTACTTTCTTACCTGTAAAATATCCATTCATTTAAGCACAATTACAGACGGACACCTATATGTTGTATTAAAAGCATATAGAGGTGTTTTCTATGGAAAATTCTGTTACATCAGGATTCACTGATGGTAATAAGATCAACATTTATATAGATTTAAATTATCCAATTGAATGTATTCAAGTGTATCGTGGCAACCAATTAGTTAGAACATATTCACCCTCACCTGTGATTCGATTGCAAAACAGGAATGTACAGCTACTAACAATTGTTTGTATATTTTCTAGTGGCTACAAACATTCTACAGTCTTTTCCCCTAATTTCAGACAGCCTGAAGGCGATACAGTTGGTAGGATTTTCAAACCTGGCGACATCTTATGTGCCAGTGATAATTATGGAGATTTCCTGCCGCCAGGATATATGGGACACTCCGCTATAGTAGTTGATCAAGACTCTATTATTGAAGCTGTAACCTCCCATCCTCAGGTTAAAAAAAGTCCAATTGACGAGTTCCTAACTATCCATCCAATCCATGTTCATTATCGAAGTAAAGAATCAGATTCAGGAAATAAAGCAGCTAATTTTGCTGAAGAATTCCTGCAGAGCTACAATGATAAATTGGATAATGGATTAGCTGTTCCGCCCTTCACATTCAGCAACCAAATCCCATTAGAAGATCTGGAGACAGGTCTCTACTGTTCAAAGCTTGTCTGGCATAGCTATTATCAAGGAGCTAATATAGCATTTAATAATGACTTCTTCCTTTTCGCACCAGAGGACCTTGCTACAACCCTTCAAAATGACAGTCGCTTTAAACAAATTTATAAACACCCAGAATTCGGCTTTAAAATAGACTTGTAGGGCCTTCCCGGTTAAAAAAAGCCCCATTCGTACTTAACTACGAATGAAGGGCTTCTTAAAGTTGAAATTAGCTTCCTGATTTGATGCGTGTTGCAATATCTACGGTTCGTTTTGCCTGATGCTTAACCGCACCTTCTACCTCTTCGATCATGTTACCGTCCTGGTCGACAGAAACGCTTGTTCCATATGGATTACCACCAGCCCCAAATAATACAGGGTCAGTGTATCCAGGGGTTGCGATGATCATACCCCAATGCATCATGGAAGTATATAAGTTAAGCATTGTTGCCTCTTGTCCCCCATGAGGGTTTTGTGCAGATGTCATTCCGCTTACTACTTTGTTAACAGTTTTGCCTGAAGCCCACAGCCCACCTTGTGAATCGATGAACTGTTTCATTTGAGCAGGAAGGTTTCCAAAACGAGTTGGCACACTAAAGATAATTGCATCTGCCCACTCAACATCTTCTGAAGTTGCTTCTGGGACGTCTTTGGTTGCCTCAGCATGAGCTTTCCATGCTGGGTTAGAAGCAATTGCTTCTTCCGGCGCAAGTTCAGGTACTTTGACTAGTTTTACTTCAGCACCTGCTTCTGCTGCTGCCGCTTCTGCCCATTGAGCCATTTGATAGTTTGTTCCTGTAGAGCTGTAATAAATAACTGCTAGGTTTACGTTTGCCATGTTATTTGTCTCCTTTGTAGTTGATTTTTTACCTAATATTTTCTCTAAAAACCCATATTGACTTTCCTCAATCCTTTCACTTCTATATTTTGTATCAAACACTCCTCTATTATTAAAGAGTTTTAAAGTAACATTTTATTACTAACTTACTTTATGTAACTATATTATCTTGAATTACTAATAATGTCAACTTTGAAAGTCCGAAAACAGTTCACAAAAAAAGCCCAGCACTAACTGAGCTATTTTTTGTGAATTAATTAAAATTATGACTTTCCCGGAGGATCGTATGTCACATACGTTCCAGCTATAAAGTCATGAATTGAACGACTATCTTCCCTAATACCAATCATAAAGGCACTTACAATTAAACCAATTCCTAATGTAAATGCATAGGCCATACCTGCTACAATGACTCTTAATAACATGGTCCCTAAACCTACTTTTCTCCCATCTACTCTGACAATACGGTTCCCATACAAACGTCTTCCCAGTGTATATCCATACCAGCTAACTGGTAATAACAATGTGTACAGTGGTCCTAGTATTTCAATTAGATTAAATGATTCACTATAAAAAAACTGACCATATGAAATTAATGAAATGATGCCTCCTGTTAGAAATATAATGATTAAATCTGCAATCCTTGCTCCAAATCTATTCTGAAACCCGGCTGGATTACTAACCACCATACATCCACTCCTTAAATGCACAAAGAATTTTGTTTAGTTAAATTGTTTTCTCACCTCATGCAGACCTTCCATTCGTTGAATATCCTTATTCACTTTCCAACCTTCATCCGTTTTGATGACACGGATTTGTCCAAAATTTGATATAATTTCCTTCTTACCTTCCTGATTAATTCGTTCAAATTCAATTTCAATGTCATAGTCAAGGCTTACTTCTGATTCTGTTTCCATATTGCCAATTTCAAACGAAATATCCTTAACTGACAAATGACTTTTTGAATCCTGAGCTAGATTGGGGGCAATGGTGTCTAATGCCGTCATCAAGATTTTTGTCATATGAGATTCTGTAACATACATACTATACTTTTCCTCCGCTTGCTTCCGCCTGTCGGGCAGACTGTCGTAACCAAGGTAATCAGAACTTTCATCGTAATCAATCGTAAATTGCTCCGTCTTAAAATCTCTAGCCACATCAATTGCCCTGCTTGTCATTACCTTCTGTGATTCAAAAGTTGCAACCTTATCCTCTTCACTGGTAGTGAAAATTACAATAATTACAAACATAACAACAACAATGACACTAATAAAAACTTTACTTCTCATCAAATCTACCACCTTAACTGACATCTAGCACAACCTTTATAGTAAGTTTAACACAAATATTCAGAATATGATGTAAACTAAAAAATGGCTAACAAATCTTAAAGATTTATCAGCCATATTAGTTTCTTTATTACTTTTCTCTCGAAAGTTCTTGTCTATTCGGTACAAGCGGCTGTTGCTCCAGCCACTTATTTTCCACCATAATTTTATACCATTTTTGAGTTACCCTAAGATTTCTTAAAATAACACGTTCATAAGCGGTTAAAATATCTGTTCGCATGGCTGAGGCTAAGCCCTTACCATAATAACCCTGTGCAACTTGTGACAAAAAGCCAATATGATACATCAGTAATTTATCGGAAAAAGGAGATTCAGTTGAAGTTGTTACCTCTGTCTCCCAAGACTTCGGAACCGATAAATTCTCTTCGTCCAAAATTTTTGAGAAAGATTTTATGTTAGCCTCAGCAATTTTTTGGGAATCAGTCATAAACTTTCTCACATCTTTTGATTTAGCAACCTGACTGAATGCAACACAAAGCGTCTTGGCTAAAATGCTTTTTTTAATATTAAGTGACATACCTATGATTTCTGTTGAAGCTAAACGCCTTCCTTTTCCAAAAAATCCATCCGTAAAATCTTTGGTCGTAATAAATTCCGGGGATTCTCCAGGATAACAGTACGGATCTCTCTGAAAGTCTCCTTTTTTAAGTAATAAATCAATTGTTTGATGGTACATCTTTTTTCCATCAGTATCACATGAATCATAAAAATACCGTAAATCCTCTCTAACGGCGATTCCAAATGAAGTTGTGTGACCAACTAAACCATGTATAGTCATGATATGTAAATAATTCAGACAAAAAATATCACTGAACAATCTCTTCGTACCTTTATTAAGGTCAGATTCATTAAATCCAATTGGCACTGGAAACCCTTCGTTCTCTATAAAAAATACTAGTTGTTTCTTTTGTTTAGCAAAAGTATTAATAGCACCCTGAAAGATGGCTTTTATGGCCTTATCCTCGATAATCGAGAGCATATAGCGATTTATGATATCTGTCATCGTTCCGTTCATATACTGTCCCCACAATGATCCTATTTCGGAGGATGTGAGTTTTAATTTTTCCTTATTCATATCTTCACCTCATTAATACCATTTACTAAAACAGTATTAAATATGAGACTTTTTTGGATTTAACGATTGTGAACAGAAGGTTTTGAAAACATGTTTACATGACTATTCCATTTCCGCTAATTTTACTGCTATTTCCGCTCCAACATGCGCATTATGTTTCACCAACGCAATGTTGGCATCTAAGCTCTTGCCATCGGTTAATTCTTTTACTTTACCTAACAAGAAAGGCGTTACATCCTTTCCGGAGACATAATTTTCTCGGGCTTCCTCCAACGCCGTTTCAATTACTGCGGTAATGTCTTTTTCATCCATTGCATATTCTTCTGGAATCGGATTTGCAATTACAGCTCCACCAGACAAATTTAAATCCCATTTTGCCTTTAATGTAGCAGCGACTGTCTCCGCCTCGTTTATTCGAATATTTACCGGAAATGGGCTTGTCCGTGTGTAAAATGCCGGAAGCACATCTGTCTGATACCCCATTACAGGAACCCCTTTTGTTTCAAGATATTCCATTGTTAAACCAAGATCCAGGATCGACTTTGCCCCTGCACAAACAACAGCTACATTCGTTTTTGCGAGTTCCTCAAGGTCTGCTGAGATATCCATTGATGTTTCCGCTCCACGATGAACACCACCAACACCACCTGTCACAAACGTTTTGATACCAGCTGCTTCAGCACAAATCATTGTCGCAGCCACTGTCGTTGCACCCTTTTTGCCAGTAGCTAATAAAAAAGGCAAATCACGGCGGGAAGTTTTTGCAATATCTTTACTACTGCCAAAATTCTCAAGTTCATCATCACTTAAGCCTATTTTGATTTTCCCATCCAGAATGGCAATGGTCGCCGGTGCTGCTCCATGATCACGAATAATTTGTTCAACTTCACGAGCCGTCTTGACATTTTGGGGATATGGCATTCCATGCGAAATTATTGTTGACTCCAGTGCTACGATAGGTTTTCCTTGCTCTTTTGCTGTGCGGACCTCTTCAGATAATTTAATATAGTTTTTCATGATAACTCCTCCATGTCTTCTTGTAATTGTAATGCCGTCAAGTCACGGCGAACCGTGTAATCTGTTTGCAGTGTTTTCGTTGCATTGGCAATCCCGGCCTTTGTAATGTCTATCAGGCTTTTACCTTCCAGCCATGCATAAGCAACAGCGGATGAGAAGGCATCTCCCGCTCCTGTCACATCAATAATCTCCCTTGTTTCAATCGCCGGTACATGATAGATCTCTTCCGCTTTATTTCCAACAACTGCTCCTTCTTTTCCCTTTGTAATTACTACATTTTCTACACCTAATGCAAGCCACTTTTCAACAACTTCACTTGGTGTAAGATCACAATTAAAGAATGCATTTGACTCGTCAAGATTTGTTATCATCCAGTTCAGCCCATCAAGTGTATCTGGAATATGCTTCATTTTTGGTGCTGATACAGCTACCAGTATAAGTGGTATATCACGACTCTTGGCAAATTTGCATAGAAATTGAAGTGTATCTTTGGGACAATTAAGATCAGCAAGAATGCATTTTGCCTGTTGCAATAGTGACACATGTTGTTGAATCCATTCTGGAATCATTAAATCAAAAACGTCCATATCAGCTAGACCCAGGACGAGTCCACCCGTATCATCCAGTACAGCAGTATATGATCCGGTAGTAGCATTTGAGAAATGAGTAACATCTTCTAGATTCATATATGGAAGTGATTGCTCTGCAATGTAGTTCCACTCTGAGTCCGATCCGCTGACTGTAAGTAATCTTGCATCCATACCTAGCCTCCCCAGGTTTTCAGCGATATTACGCGCCACACCACCTGCATTTTTTGTTGAACGAATAGGATTAGAAGTCCCCAATTGAATACTATCTTTGACATAAACTTTACGGTCTAAATTGGCACCTCCAACACACACAATCTGTTTTAAATCATTCAGCACATATGCCTTACCCCTGATGTATCCCTTTTTCACTAGCCCTGAAATAAGATTAGCTACTGAAGGACGTGATAATTCAAGTGCATTCGCCATTTCCTGTTGGGATATGTATGCATTTTTCTTTATTAAATCGTAAATTTTTTGTTCATTTTCATTCATACAGAAACCTCATCTCTAAACTTTTGTTAATTTAATAAACATTTGTTTATAGTGTACTCATAAGTTTTGTTGCAGTCAAGGAGAGGACTAATAAGTGATCAATAGGCGATACACCAATTTACGCAAAACACTTTATTCCGAGTAAACAACTGTGTATAATATGTTTTAAGAAGGAAGGGGATAAACATGACTATTCCAAAGCCACTTGTTCAGATCAATCAAGCATTTATTGTGATTTCTGCTTTATTAGGTATAATTATTCAACCAGCGATCTTGCTTGTACCATTTGCTGTTGGTGTTTACACTTTACTAACAAAACAAAATCCGATTATTGTGTTCAGTAAAAAGTTTTTGCATAAACCTTTTGAAGAATATAGACAAGAGGATAAAGAACAACAGCTTTTCAATCAATGGATTGCTACGGTTTGCTTAGGTCTGTCAATTGTGTTCTTTTATGTTAATTTAACTGTACTTGGATTCGTATTTAGCCTAATGGTTTTAGCTGCCTCAGGAGTGGCTTTAATGGGCTATTGTATTGGTTGCACGATTCGATACCGGTACATGATGTGGAAGCACAAACGTTCAAACGCTCATCCATAAACTTCGCTTTTCACCCACCCCTTAAATTGGTGGGTTTTTATTTTTTGGAAGGAAATTAACGACTCACATCGAACTTCTTAAATAGCGAAATTTTATTACGTTATTCCAAAATGAGGTTTGTTAAGTTAGTAGAAAGGATGAACGATATGACCACAATAATCAAACAGGAAATCAAAGAATTGGAACAGGAGATTTTTAGAAAGAAAAGGGCTTTAGCGGAGCTGCGAAAGAAAGATGAGCAAAAATATATTACTAATTATGAACTGCGCGAGGCAGACGGCACGAAGGTTCAGCTAAACAAATTATTCGGTGATCATAAAACATTATTCGTCATTCAAAATATGGGTAAAGGCTGTAATTATTGTACATTGTGGGCTGATGAAATCAATGGAATTCTTCACCATATGGAAAGTGTAGCACCAGTAGTATTAGGATCACCTGATAAGCCTTCTGTGATGGCAGAATTTGCTAAAAGCAGAAACTGGAAATTCCACTTGATTTCAACAGAAGGATCCGATTTCAAGCAATCACTGGATTTTGAGCCAAAACCAGGTTCACCACAGCCTGGGGTATCAATTTTAAAAAAGAAAGATGATGGCACGATATATCAGTATTCCAGGGCTCATTTCGGTCCGGGCGATGACTTCTGTGGTATGTGGTCCTTCTTGGATCTCTTACCAGAAGAGGAAGCAGACTGGCACCCTAAAAAGGAATATTAATCGAAGTATCCCTGCTGAGTTCGGCGGGGATTTATCTTGTCACTAAGCAGACCCCTTATTTCACCTACATCCGCTTTTGATAAACAGTCCTCATTAAATTTTTCTAATTTAAGTATGAAGCATCTCCTCAATAGGTCACAAATAAGGATTTATCCTCGCAATGTTTCAGGTTTTAGGATTGGATAACAAATTGGTATAATTAGGTTAACTAAATAAGAGGAGGATACGTACATGAATGAATTAATGTATACACAGTTTGATAAAACGAGAAAAGCCTTTTTAAAGAAAATAGACGGATTGGATAAGGGCCTTACCGATATACAGCCTGCTGGTTTCAATAACACGATTCATTGGCATATCGGTCACGTACTAACAGTAACGGAGCAAGTTTTATTTGGTTACCCAAGAAAATCTCAGCATCTTCCTTCCCATTACAAAGAACTATTTGCTTATGGGACAAATCCTGCCGATTGGTCAGATGATGTTCCATCAATCGAGGAGCTAATTAGTCAATTAACGGATCAACTCGATCGCATTAAAGAAATACCACCGGAAAAATTCAATGAAACTCTGCCAAAACCAATGATGGGTAATGAAACATATGGTGAATTGGCTGTTATGACAACATATCACGAGGCCAATCATCTAGGGCAAATCCATGCGATGGAAAGAGTTATTGAGAATAAGTAGCAGTATTTCCCCTCTCTATACTAAAAAACCACGTTCCATTAAAGGAACGTGGTTTTTTATACGGTTTCAGCAGAAAGCTCACGCATTGTGCCATTTTCGTTAAAATTCGTATGCCATGATAGGGCTTTTTCCAGTACGTGAGGTGTTTGTCCTCCGCGTTCAAGTGCTTCTTGATAATATGCCCAAAGCTGCTCGCGGTAAATTGGATGTGCACAATTTTCGATAATCAACGGTACACGTTCGCGTGGAGCAAGTCCGCGTAAATCCGCATAGCCCTGCTCGGTAACAACGACATCAACATCATGTTCCGTATGGTCAATATGAGATGCGAACGGGACAATACTTGAGATATCGCCATTTTTGGCAATAGATTTTGTTACAAAAATAGCCAATCGCGCATTACGAGCAAAATCACCAGAGCCACCAATGCCATTCATCATTTTCGTACCAGTAACATGTGTCGAGTTAATGTTTCCATAGATATCAAATTCCAACGCTGTATTTATTGATATTAGTCCCAGGCGACGAATAATTTCAGGATGATTGGACATTTCCTGTGACCGCATAATCAATTTATCACGGTACTTTTCAAATTCAGAGAGCACCTGCTTCATCTTTGGCTCTGATAGTGTAATCGAACAGCATGAAGCGAAATCTACTTTTCCAGCGTCAATTAGATCGAATACCGCATCCTGCAACACTTCGGAATATACTTCCAAATTTTCAAATTCAGAATCTACCATTCCGTGCAGCACTGCGTTCGCAATCGAGCCGATACCAGATTGAATTGGTGCAAGGCTTTCAGTTAATCTGCCTGATTTCACCTCGTTCCCTAAAAATTCAAGCAAGTGTTCAGCCATAATTTCTGTTTCATGGTCTGGCTGTACAATTGTTGAAGGTGAGTCTTCCTGATCTGTAAAAACTATCCCTTTTATTTTCGCAGGATCAATCGCAATCCCGGTTGTACCGATGCGGTCATCCGGCTTTACTAGTGCAATCGGATCACGTTCCCCTTGTTTTCCAGGGCTATACAAATCATGCACTCCTTCCAATAGTTCAGACTGGGCCATATTCAGCTCGATAACAACGTTTTCAGCATGTTCCGCAAATGCAAGCGAATTCCCAATCGAAGTTGATGGAATAATCATACCATCCTCTGAAATAGAAATCGCTTCCAAAATAGCAGTCACACATCCCTCAAGCGTGCCCTCATTATGAAATGGGACTGCCATCCCGTGGTAAGGAACTCCAAATACATCACGATCGATGAATTCAGATGCCTTTTGTTCCGTATGCAATGCTTTATGAGCTATCGTCCCCTCTTTAACCGGATCACCATTCCTTATTTTTAAATCAATCCGTTTACTTGGGCGATAATAAATGTATTCTGCAGTATTCGAAACCGCTATGGAAATTTCATCTGAAAACAACTCCCCGATCACGTCCAACAGGGATCCAAACGTCAAACTTTGCATATGTAAGCACCTTTCTAATCGTTCATTTTCTTTACATAATGTATCATTATCACAAGAAAAACAACAATTCCATGCTTTTCCTAGTTTTCAAGCACAACTTTTGGTAATCTTAACAATAGAAGTATTTATACGTACATAAGGGGTTTTTTACTATGAAAAATTTAGTCATTTTAGGTGGCGGCTATGGCGGTGTTAATATTGTACTTGGTTTAATTGATCAAAACCTGCCTGAAGACGTGCGAATTACGGTTATTGATCGCAACCCTTACCATTCGGTTAAAACAGAATTTTACACAATAGCGGCAGGCACATCCGCTGATAAAGATGTCCGCATCGAGTTTCCAGACCATGAAAAAGTAGATTATGTTTATGCTGAAGTTAGTCAAATAGATTCAGAAAACCAGCAAATTCTTTTTGAAAACAGAAGTGACCCAGTATCATATGATTATCTTGTGATTGGCCTTGGATGTGAAGACAACTATCATGGAATCGAAGGGGCTTCAGAATTCACTGAAAGTATCCAAACAATTGGCCATGCTCGTCATGCTGGAATGTCCATTGGTAATTTAAAAGCCTACGGCAAGGCAACGATTGTTGGTGCAGGCTTGAGCGGTATTGAAGCAGCAGCTGAGATACGTGAAAGTAGACCAGACTTGAACATTCGATTACTTGATCGAGGTGCCACAGTATTAAAAGCGTTTGATACAAAAATTCAAAATTATGTTGAAGACTGGTTTTTGAAAAATGACGTTGAAGTCGTACATGGTGCTAACGTTGAGTATGTAGAAAAGGATGGCGTATGCAACAATGGTGTTTGCTTCGTTAATGATGTGACCATCTGGACTGCCGGTGTTCGACCTAATTACCTGGTGCGCGAGCTTCCTTTTGAAAAAGATGATCAGGAAAAGATTATCGTCAATGACTTTTACCAGGTGCCCAAACAGCCAAACACATATGTAGTTGGTGATTGCGCAGCCTCCGAACACTCGCCGAGCGCACAGCTTGCTCGACAGCAAGGTGAGCAGATCGTGGAAATACTAATGGATGTATTCCATGGCAATGAACCGAAAAAGCCAAAAGAACTTAAACTTAAAGGAACTCTCGGTTCACTTGGAAGTTCAGAGGGATTCGGAGAAATGATGTCAAAATCAGTTACAGGCTATCTGCCTCGCGTTGCAAAGTCCGGTATACTATGGCTAAATAAACGACACTAAATTAACACGAAACCAATCGGGCTCTAAAAAGGTTCGATTGGTTTATTTTATTTAAGATAATGCCTTCAATCCGACCACACCGATAATAATTGCGGCAAGACTCACAATACGAGATAGGCTCTTGGATTCTCCAAAGAAAAGCATATTCACCAATACCGCACCAGCAGTACCAATACCTACCCACATGGCGTAAGCAACACTAACTTGTAAAAACGAGAAGGAAATCAAAAGCATCCCCAGTGAAGCGCAAAATCCGCCTATATACAAAATCCCATTTCGAAATGTGCTCTTTTGACTGAATAACTTCAAACCAATGACACCACTAATTTCAAAAACAGAAGCTAACAATACTAAGATTAATCCCATCAGTGAGAACCTCCTTTAGAACGTTTTTCATCTGCCGTATCCGCAAGTTTTAATCCTACTACACCTGCAATCAGGAGCATGATGAAAAACATTTTTCCCAAATTTAAGCTTCCATCAAATAAGTACACGTCCATTAACGCTGTTCCAATTGTACCCGTTGATGCAAATATCGCATAAACAGTGCCAGTCGGAAGTGCTTCACAAGCTTTTCTTAGGAATTGAAAATCCATTATAATTACAATAACTACCAATCCCCATTGCCACCAACTCACAGCAAAATTAAACCCAAGTACCCAGAGCATTTCAAATAAGCATGTTAATAACACATAGATCCAAGCTTTATTCATCACGAGCACCTCCTTTTGACTGACATTCAGTCATTTTTGTGCAAAAATAATGTAAAGGACATTGCACCGGTTTAAAGTCCGAGCGCATGCCCCGCAAATTCCAATACTTCTTTTTTCTTTAGATCAGCAACCTTCTCATCATCATTGCCATACATATAAGATTGTTCTGCTGCTGCTTCAATTAATCCGATTAATATCTCTGCCGTGCGCTGTGGATGTAATGATTCTCGAACGACGCCATCCGCTTGCGCTTTTTGCAGCTGTTTACTTAGCCATTCATAATATGGTTCGTATATCGTTTCCCATTCTTTCAAATACTCAGTTGACGCAAGTCCTGCATAAGTTAAAGCAAACAAATCCCGGTATTCCCTCGTCACATCGAACACTATATCAATAGCTACCTCCAGTTTTTCCGGAAACGGTGAGTCATCCTGGACATTATCATTTATTTTTGTAAGTATTTCTTCTGTCAAAACTTCCGCAATTGATAGCATTACAGATAGTTTAGATGAGAAATATAAATAAAAGGTACCTTGAGCAATGCCGGCGCCTTTAACGATATCTGATACCTTGGTCTTCTCTACACCTTTCTCACGAAAAACATCGATAGCTGATTGTATAATACTCTCTTTTTTATTATCCATTTATAAGCCTCCGTTGGTGACTGACTATCATTCATTTTACAATTTACTTTCGTTTTTGTCAAATTTATGTTCCAGGCATAACACTTTTAAGTTTTTTTAAATTTCGATGCCACCTAACCACCCCTCTCCAACGATAGTAATTGTGAAAACAATTACTAGGGGGAAAATATTATGAAACTACTATTCGAAAAAACATCTAACACATTGGTATCACTGCCTGTCATCCTACATGATCCAGGGTTATGGTACCAACTCAGAGCAAGTCTAACGCTAAACCAATGGAACTGGATCTATTACCACATTATTGGCGGTATGACCATAAGCGAACTTGCCATCCAGGAAAACACCACTATTGAGGCGGTGAATACTTGGGGCAGACAGGTAGAAATGATGCTGACAAGTGAGACTTTCCGGAAGAAGATTATTACCAGAACATAGCCTTGCTGTGAGGGGATTTTTCGTTTAAGGAGGAATAAACTAGTTGTGGTTCGCTTTTCAATGATTACGACATTTCAACATACGTAAACACGGTAATAGGAAAACACAGCTTGTTGATAAACGGATTATAAGTTAGATCAGGGTCAATTTACTGTTCTGACGGATCCTCATTCCGTTATTTCCTATAACTCCCTTGTTTGGAGCATAGTTTAGGATCCTCATTCCGTTATTTGACTGTTTATACCCCATTATCACTTGAATTTGTGCTATTAGCGGAATGAGAATTCATATCACCCCTGTTAGAGCAGCTTTTCTTCCTTTTTGCGGAACGAGGATTCACTTTGCTGAACCTCTTTCCGTCATAGGAAATCTTTTATTATAAAATAACTTTTAGTTTTGTCCCAAAAATAAGGGGTACTAACCAACGTTCGATTGTACCCCTTTTAAGCAGGATTGTTATTATTCACCTGTATCGGCAAAACGTTTGATTCGCTCGCCAATTTGGTCACGCACACGTTGAAAAACCTGCCACTGTTCCTCTTCTGTTCCTTTTGCTTTTGCAGGATCGTCAAATCCCCAATGTTCTCGCTTTACATGGGGTGGTGTCATTGGGCATTTATCTGCAGCATCTCCACAAAGCGTGATAGCCATTGCAGCATTATTTAAAATATCCATATCAATAATTTCTGATTTCTGATCAGAAATATCGATATCCACCTCACCCATTGCTTTAACTGCTTTTGGATTTAATCCATGTGCTTCAATTCCTGCACTCTTCACTTCCCATTCTTCACTTAGAAACTTTTTTGCCCAGCCTTCTGCCATTTGGCTTCTGCAGGAATTTCCAGTGCACAAGAAGTAAATTGTTTTTTTAGACATAGTGGTTCACTCTCCTAATTAAAATATCAGTAACGTTAAATATAGTCCTACTAAGGTTATCAGCAGAATCGGAATGGTAAGAATAATTCCCGTTTTAAAGTATGTTCCCCATGATATTTTGACTCCTTTTTGAGACAAAACATGCAGCCATAACAGAGTTGCCAGGGAACCAATCGGTGTAATCTTCGGACCCAGGTCAGAACCAATGACGTTCGCGTAAATAAGTGCTTCACGCATCACGCCGGAAGTATTCGTTTCCGCAATTGCCAGCGCATCAATCATAACTGTTGGCATATTGTTCATAATTGACGACAGAATAGCAGCAATAAAGCCCATTGAAATGGTAGCTACAAATAAACCTTGCTCAGCACTTGCTTGAAGGGCTTGAGCTAATAAATCAGTAAGCCCGGCATTTCTCAATCCGTATACAACAACATACATACCAATTGAGAAAAAAACGATATCCCAGGGTGCTCCCTTAACCACTGATTTAGTATCAACAGCCTTACTTCTTCTAGCCATTAGTATAAAGAAGATGGCAATTACACCAGCAACAATCGAGACAGGCAGATTAATAAACTCACTGATAAAATAACCAATCAGCAATACACCAAGAACATACCATGACAACCGAAACATCTTTTGATCTTTTATCGCTTCAACTGGTTCTCTCAATTGTGACAGGTCATATTTATCCGGGATATTCTTTCTGAAATAAATTAATAATACTACTATGGTCGCAGTCAGTGAGAATAAGTTTGGAATTATCATTCTGGAAGCATACTCCACAAATCCAATATCAAAGAAATCTGCTGACACAATATTAACTAAGTTACTTACTATAAACGGTAATGATGTTGTATCCGCAATAAATCCACTAGCCATAATAAACGGAAATATCATCTTTTCCTGAAAATTTAAATTGCGGACCATTGCTAAAACAATTGGTGTCAGGATTAGAGCTGCCCCATCATTCGCGAAAAGTGCAGCAACAATTGCACCTAACAAACTCACATAAACGAACATCTTGACCCCGTTGCCATTTGCTGCCCTTGCCATATGAAGAGCTGCCCATTCAAAGAATCCAATTTCGTCTAATATTAATGAAATAAGAATAACAGCAACAAATGCTAATGTTGCGTTCCATACTATTTGTGTAACTTCTATTACATCACTGAATTCAACTACTCCTACTATTAAAGCAAGAACAGCTCCGCCACATGCGGACCATCCAATTGATAACCCTTTTGGCTGCCAAATAACCAAGACAAGCGTTGCCAAAAAGATGAGTGATGCTAGTATAACCGATGATAACAAATCAATTTCCCTCCAATTAACAACATGTAATTCGTGTACCTTGTTCTTCCAATTCTTTTAATCTAAAAACCTGGTCAGGCAGTTGTTCTAGAAGCTGCTCAACAAATGGATAATATTCATTATTTTTATTTATCGAGTAAAAAATCCATTGCCCTCTTCTTTCTTCTTTTACCAATCCTACATCACGCAGTTTTCGAAGATGTTGACTAATGGATGGCTGACTTGCTTTAAAAATCTCAACAAATTCACAAACACAGCAATCATGATTATCAAGTATTTTAACCATGGTCAAACGCGTTTTATCACCCAATAATTTTAAAATTAATGCCGCACTATCTATTTCAATCTCTGTTTTCAGCAAAGAAACACCCCCCTTAACACTCGGATATAAATATATAATAATTTACTTATATATACAACCGAAAAGATTATTCCCGAACACGAATTCATTTACATAACCTTATATATGCTAGAATAATACTATTATCTTCAGGAGGTGAATAGTAATGGATTATAAGCTTGATCACATTGGAATTGCCGTTCGAAATTTAGAGGATAGTATATACTTCTATGAATCCATATTAGGCGGATCATTAATTGACCGGTATAAAAGCGATGCAAAAGGGGTGGAAAGTGAAATTGCTATCATGGAAATTGGTGGAGATCGAACCGAATTACTGGCACCAACTAATAACACCACCTCTCCTATTGCCCGTTTTCTAAAACAAAAAGGAAAAGGTGTTCATCATATTGCCTATCATGTTGGTGACCTTAATAAAGCACTGGATGACCTCAAAAACAGGAATATCCGTGTACTAGAAGATTCCTTACGCACTAATAAGCATGGAAGACGACTAATTTATTTGAATCCTGCTGACACAGATGGAACAATAATCGAATACTGTGATTATCCAAATTAATAAGAAACAATTGTAAGAAAATTATAAAGTTTAGTATACTGTTAGTATGTTATACAGATTGGGTAGATACATATGGAGGGATGTTGAATTGAACAAAAATTATATATATCTTATGGCTTTAATCGGCTCTATTATGGGCATTCTTGGATCAATAAGCTGGGTTTACTATGGGACATCCTTTATTGGAGGATGGATTGAAGGCGACATACAGTCCACCCCTTTTCAGCTCTCTGATAACGCAATGAAAACAGGTTTAATAATTGCATTCATACAAAGTATCATAACGATTTCCTTTTTCATCGTTACTTTAGTTAAAACAACACCAGAGAACCTGGAAAATGAGACCAGGCTGACTGGATTGTGGTTTTTATGGACAGGCATAGGAATTGCGGTTATCAATTTTTTTCACGTAATACCTTGTATTTTATTAATTCTAGCAGGAACTTATAGCATTAAAGAGACAAAAGAAACCGATAATCACACTACTGATCGTGAAATGGATACTAATGAGAATGGTCCTGGATACATCGAAACCTAAAAACGCGCGCATTTATAAAACAGAACATAAGAAAGGTGGTTTATAATGGATAATAAAGTCGAGTTAGGTAAAACAGGTTTATCTATTCATCCGGTTGGATTAGGAGCAAACAAGATTGGGGAAGAAAATAAAGAATCGAATACGGAATATGGCGGTAAAATTGTTTCTTCAGCAATTGAAAACGGCTTGAATTTTATTGATACTGCATTCATGTACGGTAAAGGGCTTTCTGAAGAGATTATCGGAAAAACATTAAAAGAAAATAACTGGAGAAATAACGTTGTACTAGCAACAAAAGGAGCTCATAAGTATACTGGCGACCAGGTAATCACCGATAACTCACCCGAATTTTTAAAGCAAACAGTGGAAGATAGCCTCAAGCGCCTGCAAACAGATGTTATCGACTTATTCTATATTCACTTTCCTGATGATAAGACACCTAAATTTGAAGCTATCGGTGCACTGAATCGGTTAAAAGAAGCCGGGAAAATCCGCTCGATTGGCGTTTCCAACTTTTCTATTGATCAGCTAAAAGAAGCAAATCAGGACGGTTATTTGGATGTTGTACAAGGGAATTATAACCTGCTTGACCGCTCAGCAGAAAGTGAACTTTTCCCATACTTTTCGCAACATGAAATATCCTTTGTTCCATATTTCCCTTTAGCATCCGGTTTATTAGCTGGAAAGTATACAAAAGATACGGTCCTTTCTGAATCACAAAAGAAACGACCTCAATTTCAGGGTGAAACATACATCCGTCATTTAGAAAAAGTCGAAAAGATCCGGGAGATTGCTGCGAAACACAATGTGGACGTTTCACATGTTGTACTGGCATTTTATTTATCCCGTGATCAAATTGATTCTGTTATTCCAGGTGCGAGAAATTCCAAGCAAGTAGTAAATAACTTAAAAGCAGCAGATGTAAAACTTTCTTCAGATGATATTCAAATCATTGATGAACTATATCCGCTGCATAAGAACTAGTATTGAACTTTAACTAGCGGACACAAAATCCGTTATTTCAATTAAAAGATGCTTTTAATTGGATAGGAGGACACACTGGACCTTATTTAACTTATATCAATTTAAAATAAGAGCATTTCTACTAAATAAGGTCTCTGGTGTCCGTTAACACTTTTATATTGTTCGTTTTCTGTAAAATAGCGTACCTGATGTCCGCCAATGTAATTTGCTTTTCCTCAATTAAGTATTTTCAATTTTGATGCCACCAAAACGTCCCCACAAACAAAAACTGCGGATAACTTAAATCAATGGCTTAACAAGATATTATTACTTACCAAAGGTATCGGGCATGAGTGCGGCAACAACTTCACCTTTTGCACAGCATATTTCCCCTGCATAAACTTCCGTATGTATCTTGAATTTCTTGGGATGTATCTCTTCCACCTTCCCAAATGCTTTCAGCGGAACATCCTGTGGTGTCGGTTTAACGAACTTCACCTCGAGTGATGCAGTTACAAAACGTGGTGGTTCTGCACCATCACCAGGTTCATTCCCGTTCTTCCGGTGCAGTGCCAGTGATGCTGAGCCTGTTCCATGACAGTCAATTAGTGATGCAATCAAACCACCGTAAACATAGCCAGGTATTGCCGTGTGTTCAGGTCGCGGCATGTATACAGTAATCGTTTGAGCACCATCCCAGCCAGTCCGAAATTGATGACCCTTTATATTTAATCGACCACAACCATAGCAATGTGAAAAATCATCCGGATATTCATCTTGAATTGCGTTTTCTATCTCTTGATTCATTCGTTTACCTCCTTTTTCTATTAGTATAGCATGGACTTTTGTCAATAATTTGTTTAATAAAATAATATAAATTACACAAACTAAACCTCAGCAGATTTATTAAGGAGGGTTAAAGATGGAATCGGAAGGATCACCTCATGATAAAACGAAGAAACACATGGAAGAACATCAACATCATAAAAAGCTAGCCGCATCAGAGTTAGGCGATTTATTTGAAAATTACCTAGGAGATTCTCTGTTTAAATGCGTATTTGAGCACCATCTGCAAGTTGTAGAAGATGAAGAAATTAAGGATTATATTGAGTTTGCTTTGGATATCTCAAAAAAACACCTAAATATAATTAAAGATATATATACAAAGGAGAATATTCCTATTCCAGTTGGCTTTGGAGAACAGGATATTAGAAAAGAAGCACCGCGATTGTTTAGTGATATGTTTATGGTCTTTTATATTACGGAAATGACTAGAGCCGGGTTATTAACTTATGGTGGTGCGCTTTCAAGCTCATCCAGACAAGATATTATCGACTATTTTGATATGTGCATCCAAGATACTTCCAAAACTTACCGAAGAGGGATTGAGTTATTACTAGCAAAAGGGATGGATATCCTGCCGCCTAATATTCCGTACCCTTCAAAAGTTGACTTCGTTGATAGAAAATCCTTTACTTCAGCTATCAACGCAAAAAATAGACCCTTATCCGCACAGGAAATTAAGCATTTGCAAGTTAATATTAACTCAAATACACTAGGTAAATCCTTCATGCTTGGATTCAGCCAAGTTGCTTCTTCTGATAAATTAAGAAAATATTTCTATGAAGGTGCTCAATTAGCAGATAAGCAAATTAAACAACTGGGTTCCGTCCTTATACAAGATAACTTGCCTTCTCCAAAGCTAATGGACGCGCACGTAACTGATTCTACTACACCACCATTTTCGGATAAATTAATGCTTTATCATACAACATTGTCTAACGGTATCGGAATACAATACTATGGACTGGCTGTTTCCAAAATTTTGAGACATGACATCCATGCAAAACTAGCTACACTTACAGCAGGAATTGCCAAATACTCAAATCAAGGCGTAAATATCACCATTAATAATGGTTGGTTAGAGGAACCTCCAACAGCTGCTGATCGTAAAAAGCTTTCTAAAATGTCTCCCGGAAACCCACCGAATAATTTTAGAAATTAATTAAAGTGGAATTAGGAAACTTGGCAGTCATTAAAGGGATTCTTGAAAGCGTATTTTGCTTTCTAAGAACCCCTTATACTCTGGAGTCCAAGCCTTTCGTATGGCAGTCCTTCTGATTAGGACTACTACGTTAAAGTATGACAATTACATTAATCGTAAGGGCATGTATGGAGTTTTGCCGTTAATTTGCGCTATATCCCTTACCTCCTATCCCTGGTTAACTTGCCGAATAAACTCTTTCATCAATCCGGGCAGGTCTGGCCAAGCATGTCCTGAAATCAAGTTCCCATCTGTGTGAAGTGGCTCATCAATATAAGTCGAACCAGCAGCTTCCACCTCAGGCTTACAAGCTATATAGGCAGTCATTTCCCGGCCATGCAGATGCTCCCTGACAGTCGTTAATACGAGACTTGCGTGACAAACTGCTGCAATAGGTTTTTCAGTTTCAAAAAAATGACGAACGATAGCTGGCACATGCTCATTTAAGCGAACATGCTCAGGGGCACGTCCACCAGGAATTATTAATGCATCATAATCTTCAGGATTGATTTCATCAAAACTGGCGGTTGCATCAATCATATAGCCTTCCTTCTCGGTATATGTTTCCCAGCCGATAAAGTCATGGACAACAGTATGCAGCTTTTTAGCCGAACCCGCGGCAATTGTTGTTTCATAACCTTCCTCCAGACAACGAAAATAAGGATAATAGATTTCCAACGATTCAACAGCATCACCAGCAATGATCAAAATTTTCTTTGACATTTAAATAACCTCCCAAATAGAATTTAAGACTTACTTAAATATATTCTATTTGCAAAAAATTAATCCTTTAAAAATTTACCGTCCCATTACTGTATTTTTCAGCTGTCCAATCTTTTCTACTTCTATTTGTACGACATCCCCGTCCTTTAAAAATTGTGGTGGGTCCATGGCCACACCTACACCATTTGGAGTTCCCGTCAGGATAATATCTCCCGGCTTCAATGTAATTAGATTGGAAATAAACTCAATCAGAAACGGAATATCAAAAATTAACTTATTTGTATTGGAAGATTGACGTTCCTCTCCATTCACAGTTGAACGAATCGATAAGTTACCGGGATTCCCTACTTCATCAGCTGTAACAATCCATGGACCAACTGGAGTACTTTTATCCAAGGTTTTCCCCTGCAGCCACTGAGGCGTTCGTTTTTGCAGATCACGTGCAGATGTATCATTGCCAATCGTGTAACCGGCAATGTAATCCAGGGCATCCTCTTTTTTAACTTGTGACGCTTCTTTTCCAATAACGACTGTCAGTTCAGCTTCATAATCGAGTTTCTGTGTAACATTCCTTTTCTCAATCACATCTTCAGGTCCAATAAGCGCATTTGAAAATTTTGCAAACAGAACAGGAAACTCAGGAACGTCACTTTCCATCTCAACTGCATGTTCGGCATAATTCTTTCCTACACAAATAATTTTCGCAGGTGCAGGAATAGGTGTGGATAGTAATATTTCCTCCTGATTTAGACTAAAACCTTCTGTACTATTTGTTTTAGCATAAGTATATGCTTCTTTGGCTTTATCAATCAATTGATTTCCAGCAGCAAAAAAGTGCGTTGGATCAACAGGAAGCAGCTTTTCTAAATCATTACTAAGATCTGTTTCCTGCTTTGAAAGAAGTAATTGACGATAGGCTTCCTGCAGGTCAATTACCTTCTCATCTAGCATAAACCCAACCCGAAACGAACTTGGTCTTTCTTTTATTTTATAGCTTACTAATTTCATCACAAACACCCCTCTTAGAGTTTTAATCCCAGTTTTTGATCTTTTGAATAATTTTTTTATTAAAAACTGAAATTAGTGTATCTTTTCCATCTGATGTTTTTTGCTTATGCCATTCATTGTAACTTGCAACTGCGATCAATATGGAACCCGTAATAAGCAGATACATCCACCATGGCAGGTTTCCCCAATATGGTCTGGTTTGCAGAAATACATTTAATAGCAGTACTCCTGTTCCAACAAAGAAGAAGGACTTCATTTGATAGGCCATACCACCAATAATGGATACAAGGGCGAGGGTCCCAACAATCAACGCGTCATAAATCGTTGAACTTGCCATCCCATCCTGAATTAAAAGAAGCGAAACGATAACTAGGACTGCCCACTGTACATTGTTGATGAGTGTCTTTAAGGAATTGTCAGCAACCTTTTTAAGTAAAATAACGAGAACGACCCATGGCAGGACATACATTTCCCTTTCCATCAGCTCAGGTAAATCACTATTAACCAATATTGAATAATAGGGTTGCAGTAAATAAGCACAAGCAACAAATATAACCCATTTCGGCGCTGCAAAAGGAATACGATTATTTTGCAGCAATAAGCTTCCGACTAGTAGTAGCCCCGGCAGCAGCTTTGTCCATAGATCTTCTGTCGTCCACAGATATAAGCTTCCTGCAGCAATGAAGCCAACAACCGTATACCAATCAATACGCAGCGGCTCTCCTTTTTCTTTTGCACCTTGAAAAACCAACTGATAAAACTGCTTTCCAACAAGCAAAACTATCAGCACGAATCCCGTTACGGCAACCTGCATAGAATAATCCCATTCCAGTTGGTCGTAGCTGTATAAGAGCATCCCCTGATATAGAAGAAGAAGGGGGATTGCATTGAGGAAATCCCATTTTTCCTTATGCAAAATCCATAACAGACCAATTCCATACAGAACTGTTACAACGAATAACAGTAAGTCAAATGGGCTTATCGATGTGAAAACCCTGATTCCGATCAGAGAGAATGGTACTATATAAAAAGCAATTCTTCGTCCCAAGGATCTATTACTGAGATACCATCCGACAGCAAGTACACCACTTGTTATTAAGAAGGCATAATGAACATGATTATTCCAATCCAATAAAAGCATGGCCAGACTAACGGTTATCCAAAATGACGTGAAGCACGCATATAAAAAGGTATTTACCTTCCATCCAACATTTACTTTAAGAACACTTATACCATAAATCACAGCAGCCAAAAGAAATGCCCAGACTGCCTCTTCACCATTAAACATGTAAGTAACAAGTAAAGAAAACGGCAAGTAAATATGTCCAATCCACCAAAAGGCTTTCACAATTTTGCGGTCCTCGTTTCCGATGAATATTCCAGTACCCAAAAGTAGTAGTGAACCAACAACAAATTGCAACGAATGATACAGATCAGACTGGATATTAAATTGCGTATGAACCGCATACAACACGGTAAAATAAAATAATAAAGAAGTCCCACTGATCAGATAAGGCATGACTATCCACTTTGTCTTTCTATACAGTAAATAGGCCATTCCAATTCCGCCAAGGACAATCAATGCACGAAAATTGTCATCGAAGTCATATAAGAAAGTCCTCATCATTCCAATAACGTAAAATCCTTGAGCCACAAAAAAGGCATTTTCAGAAAAGGCCTTTCGTTTAAGCTTTTTCCATAAAATACTTATTACCAGAACAATAATTCCTGCTAATACCAGATGCCCAGCATCCACAGAAATTGCAGCAACGAAAAATTGATCTTTTGTAAAAAAAGAAACGACTGCAAGACCGATAGAAAGTGCATGAATCCAGGAAGCGATTCTATTACTTGTAAAAAAGACTCGATGTTCAAATTGGTCCATGAAAAGGGAAACTATAGCTAACAATAGAAACATTGTACCTACTTGCCACCAGCTGACAACTCCAAAATGGAGCAGTATAGAAAGAACCATCACAACTCCGCCAATATCACGTGAGCTCCGATTAATCAGTTGGAAGAAATCAAGCTTCATGAAGCAACCAAATACAATGTATAAGAAAAGGCCAGCTATAAACATTGGTAAACCTAAGTACTCATAATCAAATAGATCGCGGACTAGTAAAACCACTTCATAGAATGCAGCCATGAAAAATACTGGACTTAGATATGAAAACAGCGTTCGTTTCACCTTGTTTGTTAAATATGTAAAATTTAGGGCTATGATTAAATACGCAAGTAGTAAAACAAATGATGGTACATTCATATTCATGAGTATGCCCTCTAAACTTATAAAAACAAATGCACCAGCTGAAACGATTGCGCTCGTAAATTGGAAGGCTTTTTGCAGTGAACTGCTATCCTTTATAAAATTCGGCAGTACCACAAACACAAAGCCTAGCAGCGCATACACAATCGCCCCAACCTCATTCAATGTTGAGAACTCAATCAATTGATAGGCACCGTATACTAACAACGCACTAAACACGAAATGATATTCCTTATGGTTTGTCACAAATATCATGGAAAAATATATAACTGCTGTAAGCATCAGGTTAAAGCTATAAATCAGTTCACTTTCATAAAATACAAGCATCAGTAAAGTAGACAAAATTAAATTTGCCTGAATATATAGGACAAACTCCTGTGTAAACAACTGAAAACGTCCCTGCTTGTCTGCATAATGATACGCCGCGATGAGTACTGCGTTAAATGCTATAATCCCCAAGTAAAAACCGTCGACAGACATGCCCAAGGATGCTATAAGAAACCCGGCAAATACCGTAAACGTTACAAAAGAAAACCACACAAATAAACGTGATGCTAACTTTATGGAGAGGAGTAAGTACACAGGCAGAATCACAAGGCTCCCAGCTGCTCCGTATAGATATCGTCCCTCACCAGAAAATGAAAAATAAGCGCCAAATAACTCAAAATAGCCTAGAGACAATATGACAATCGGCAAAAACAGACTACCAAGTACATGAAATGCAAATGCAGTCTTTTCTATTTTTAATATACGTGTTGTAAAATATGCCAGACCGAAGAACAGTAATGATACGAGACCAATAAATCCTGTTTTCTTCCAGTCTGTCAACGTATCCCAAGTGCTTGTAGCAAGAACCAGTCCCCCAATCAGCAGCAAAACCACCCCAAGGATTAGAGACCATGTAATATTCCGATCACGGATTTCCTGTGATGAAAGAACTTTTTTGGCCTTTTTTGGCTTTGGTGCTTTTGGTACTGACTGCTTTTTTACCTTTTCCACGTTCTGTCCCGATATCTGTTGCCTGTCTTCCTGATCAATATAATACTGGTTATGAGCATGCAAAACATCCAAATATGTTCCATTGTCTATGTATTGTTTCTCTTCCAGCTTCTTCAACTCTTCCTCTACAATCTTCTGTCGCTGTTGAGCGTGCAAATGATTCAAGAAATCACCTCTATCTAAACATTACGTAATTTGGGGAATTGGCTGCGAAAAGTAAACAGCTACACGGACTTTCCGGAACATATTGGAGAAGGAATAACCCGTACTTAAGAAAACCCACTGCAACGCTTTTTTTATCGAAATATTTGAAACATTATTATATCATATAATGGTGCCTGTCTGTCATAATTATCCACATCTATAATGTCAATCCTCGTTCCGTTAAATGGACAAAATCAATAGAATATGAGGTTTAAAAAGACAAATAACGGAACGAGGTTCCAGACAGGTCTGCAAATCAGGGGCACTAATTATTATGGGGTTTGAATTTGGATTCGATAAACAAGTTTATTCGATACATTACAGATAACTTTATACTTTTGCGTTAAATCCATCGTTTGGTTCAGTGTACTTTTTTTAGTAACTTACTAACAATCGGGTTTGCAACCAGCGTTTTTTTCATTGCAAATCTTGCAATCGGCTGTGCGAGCAAAGCACACTTTTGTTAAATAACGAACTTAAAAACGCTCAGATTTAATCTGAGCGTTTCAATATGTTTTTAACATTTACTCCCCCGTAACTGAACCCGAGACCTTTATTTCTTAATGTTTCTCATTTGTCCAAACACGATCAAAGTTCGAGTTTTGCGGAAATTTCTCTCCAGCCTTTAGCTTAACTCTTTTCGGATCATTGACATTGTTGCCTGTCTCCCCAATTTCTCTATAAACACCATTGTTCGGTGCTTTTTGCCCAAAACGAAAATGACTGTATTCACCCATTTCAATCACTCCTTATCCTTATTCGTTCTTATTATGGCTAATTGCCCAGCCATTCATTCTTAGAAAAATTGGCTTATCGTTAAAGGGATACAAGGAGCGTCTTTTATCAGACTCGTGAAACTACCACGTACTATAGACTTCTGAACATTCATCTGCTGTTGGCTCATAAAAACAGTGAAGCTTATATCGCCCCACTATGGGTTGATCATACCATGTAGCTGGGCAATCAGCTGGAGGTCTGAAATACCATAAACTATATTTAGCTGGCCAGCGCCTTTCCCCGTTAATTACTCTGCGTGCTAACCGTTTTTCACTTTCTCTTGCTCTTTTATAAAAAGTACCATGTTGAAGTGCTTCATATGCAGTTGGCTGGTTAATTACTTGTGGCAATGTGCGTAATCCTTCAAAATCGGAACAATCTACTCTGGCTCGGTTTACTGTTACAGCACCAACATGCAACATGCCTAACTTCCCTTCTCCTACAGCTTCTGCTCGAAGAAGCCTTGCCAAGAGATTGATATGATAATTTGTAGCCTTCACAACGGCCATTTTTCCACCTCCGTTTAACACCTACTTTTATAAGTATTAAAAAGGCGGTAACATAGTGCCTGTTTATGTATAAATCTACAGCTTAATTCTTAAACTTAACCTAAAGCAGCGGAAACATGAAAGACCCCGGTAGCGAGGTGCAAGCTAAGGAGTTTTTCAGCTTGCTCGGCGGATTAGCGAGTATATTTACAATGCGGTATTAACCAGCCTAAACAACTCTTTTCTAGACGAAGTTTATAAAGATAATAGCAGTAATAAGAACCAAAGCGATAATTGAAACGAATAAGAGAGAAAGTTTACGGGAAATATTTGCCTTCTGCAGATCCTGCCAATTGTTTGGTTTAATACCGCTTAGCCAAAAGACGATAACTGCTGAGAGCATTATAGAATTAACATTGACCAATAATAGAATAAAAGGAACAATAGCCTCCTCCCATCTAGCCGCGCCAAGGTTCATACCCAGCACTACAGCAGGTGGCACTAATGCAACTGAAACCATAACACCCACAAGAGCACCCTCATTCCTTTTAATAAAAGAAAGCGCTCCTGCAGCGCCAGAAGCTAGGGCAGCAATGACATCAATGATCTGAATGACTGTTCTAGATAGAAACTCATCACTATTTACAGGCGCATTGAAAAGAAAACTAAATACACTAGCAACTAATACAGGAACTCCTAATCCAAATAACGATGTCAGTATAGACCGACGCAGTAACTTAAAATCGCCTAGTACAGAAGCAAATGAACCAGCAGTAACAGGACCAATGATCGGAGCAATTACCATAGCACCGATCACAACAGCAGGACTGCTCTTTATAACACCCACCGTCGCAACAAATGCAGAGAAAACGATAAACCACATATAGCTGACACTCATATGGCTTGCTTCAGTAATTGTCGTGAATAATTCGTGACGGCTTGCTCGCTGTAAATCTTTTTCTTCATCCTTAGGTTCCTTTTTTTCCCTGGGAAGATACGTTTGAACAGGCAGCAACATAACTTGATAAGCATCGCTCTCGTTAGGTATCTTCTCCAAATAATTAAGAATTTGTTCAACATCATTTGTTTCCACAAGAATCCGAGTCAGCTTCTGATCTGTAAATTTTTCAGAAACCCAATACGATACAACAGAGAAATTATTCTCAATATCTTCAATATCTAAAAAATCCGGTGGCGCGTAAATTTCGAGCAATTGTAATTTCATCGTTAATTCGTCTCCTATTTGCTTAGAAAACTTGGCATATCGCCATATCTTAATGCGACAGCCTTAGTTACACTTATCTTAACTGCTAAGAAAGATCCTACGCCTTATTGTTACCCCTTTCGTGCTTCTTCATGACGAAAAACACAATTTTTCATTTTTGGCTTTGAAAACTTGGATTATCATTAAAGTGTTCTTAAATACTAAAAAAAACCCTTCTTATATTTAAGAAGGGCCATAAATTTAATACTCGCCTATTATATCTAATACATCCTCGACTAATGACGGATCTACAGCCTTATCAAAGTCTACTTCCCCTTTAATAGCACCATTTTCTTTATACATATTGTATTGTTTCTTGATATCTTCGGTGAACATACGACCATCTGGATTCAAGCCTGTAACGGCAACCTTATTCCATATGGCTGGATCCTTAAGTGCTGTGTGTTCCGTCATAATGTTAATAATCTCTTCCTTTTCACCTTCATCTTTGACAAACACATCATTATAATCACGAACACCTTTTAAGTAGCCTGCCATAAATCGTAAAGCTACTTCTCGACGTTCATTAAGAAACTCTGGTGAACCTAAGACCATTGCGATTTGAGCCTTTGGAGCAAAGTCAGTCACATCCCCAAACTTAACGTGTAAGTCCTGTTCAATTCCTTGTGTTATCAAGGGCTCTATTTGCAGCGCTGCAGCGATTTGATTATTTCCAATCGCAGACATCATATTTCCAAAGTCGGACATTAAGGTAAACTCCACATCATCCCTCGTTAACCCAGCATGCTCTAACATCCGCTCAAATATATAATCATCAACTGCGTTTTTTGTGGAAACAGCTATGCGTTTTCCTTTTAAGTCCTTATAATCTTTAATTTCATCCTGCAGATCCTTTCGTAGAACAAAGGTAAAATAAGAATTACCCATAACGTTATGACCTTTATCAGCTATCATGCGAACGTCAATACCTTGGGCAATGGAGTTAAAAAATGATGCTGAAGATATACCTCCTGCCACATCAATCTTTCCAGCAGCTAGAGCTGGCAGCATTTCATCACTATTACCAAATTTAACGAATTCAACGTTTATGTTGTATTCCTCAAAATAGCCTCTTTCCTTGGCAATATAAAATCCTGCGCCAGATGCGGAACCATCCTCAGCAATTGTTACAGTAACAGGTTCTGCAAGTGGATCAAGTGGCCCTTCCGAACTAGAGTCTTCAGTAGTGCTATCCTGATCCTTCTCTTTTCCTGGATCTGTATTTTGGTCATCTTGTGTGTCGTCTTTAGGTTTAGTCTCTGAATTAGCACAACCTGCTAAGGCAAGCGTTACAATTATGAAAAAGACACCAATTAACTTTAACCATTTTCCCCTCATGATTAATCAACCTTTCTGTTCTTTGGTTTTACGATCATTTTGTACTTCTCTTTGTAGATGCTTCCATATATCAACGAACTGCTCTGCCATTTCCGGGTTTGACCGGACATCCTCAATCGTCCTTGGACGTGGTAAATCAATTTTCTTCTCGCTCAAGATTTTGCCTGGCTGCGCACTCATCAATAATACTTTGTCACCTAACAACAATGCCTCATCAATGCTATGTGTAATGAATAATACAGTTTTCTTTGTTTCTGCCCAGATGGCGAGCAATTCTTCTTGAAGAATAAATTTATTTTGTTCATCCAATGCCGCGAACGGTTCATCCATCAATAGTATTTCCGGATCGTTGGCAAAGGCTCGGGCAATGCTTACCCGCTGCTTCATTCCTCCAGATAATTCTTTTGGAAACAGCTTTGCAAACTGCTTTAATCCAACCTTATCTAAATAGTAATCTGTTTTCTCTTTCACTATTTTCTTCGGAAGGTGACGCATCTTTAATCCAAAGGCAACATTTTCTTCAACTGTCTGCCACGGAATTACACCACGTTCCTGAAATACCATTGATTGCAGAGGTTTAGCATCATCTGACTGATGAATTTCAAATGTTCCTGTACTTGGTTTTTCTAAGCCAGCTAACATTCTTAATAGTGTCGTTTTTCCACACCCACTTGGTCCAAGTAAACAAACAAATTCACCGTCCTCAATATTAAGTGATATATCCTTTAATGCTGTTACACTTTCATTTCGTTTATAAAATACTTTTGTTAACTGATTAATTGTTATTTTACTCGGCTGTGCCATTGTCAAATTGACCCTCCTTATGATTTAATTTGGCTATCTCCACGGAATCAATTTACTTTGCAGTCCTCTTAGAAGTAAGGAGAAGAAGTAGCCAAAGAAGGAAATGAGCACAAGACCTACATACATTTCGGTTAATAAAAAGGCCTTATAATTTACCCAAATTAGATAACCGATCCCGCTGTTTGCTGCAACCATTTCAGCAGCCACAATCGTTAACAAGGCAATCGCCTGCCCCATTTGAATTCCTTCCAGCATAACAGGCAAGGAGCCAGGTAGTGCAATTTTAAAGAAGAAATCCTTAGCACTTGCCCCATAATTCCTAGCAACATCAATATAAATCCTGTCAATATTTGTTACCCCTGCAGCTGTGTTAATGACAACAGGAAAGAAAACACTGATTGCAATGATCAACATCTTGGAAAACTCACCAATTCCAAAAATAATGAGAATAATCGGTAACATCGCTAATGTTGGAATTGGCATTAATGCCATAACTAACGGTGAGAAAAAATGCCGTATCGGTGAATACATTCCCATTAATAGCCCAAGAGCTATCGCTGGGATTACTCCAAGCACAAAACCCGAAAAGATACGATATAAACTAATTTTAATGTGGATAAATAACTCGCCGCTTGTTCCCATCGTAATTAACGTCTTGATTATTACAGAAGGTGGAGGGAAAAAGCGCGGGTCTATGACACTTGTTCTTGATAAGATTTCCCATAAAACCAAAATGAAAATAGGAGATGAGATTGTTAACAAACTCTTCAACCTTTGATTACGTTGTCTTTTTTGCCATTCATTACGTTCTAGCTGAACAGCAGATTGACTGTTCCCCATATCCTCACCACCTCTCATGCACTATGCTATGCATCCGCCCAGAAAGTGGTGATGAATTATACAAGCCATTTTGCTTAGAACCCATTCTACATAGCGTTCTTCTTCATAACTTGATTGTGGGAAAACCAAAAATGCGAGGTGACAAATACAGATGGCAAAATATAATATTTACCAAGATCAGGTGAAGAACTTCAAAATGTGGAATATAACGTAAGTCATGATACAGGAAGCCCAACGTGCCGTCAGGAGCTTAATGACTATGCTTTAAACAAAATAAGGTGATTCAACAGCCCGCATTTTTCGCGAGCAATTGAACCACCTCTTTGGCTTATCCTAAGATTGCACGATCATTTTCAAATTGTTGACCTCTAATTCGTTGGAATTCATGCAATAATTTTTCGATTGTTAGTTTCTGTTTTTCTTCGCCTTTTACATCTAAAATAATTTGTCCCTTATCCATCATAATCAAACGATTCCCTAAGTCTAAGGCCTGTTGCATGTTATGGGTAACCATTATTGTAGTTAAATCGAACTTATCCACTACATCTTTTGTTAGATTTTTAATTAACTCCCCACGAGAGGGATCAAGTGCAGCAGTATGCTCATCTAATAGTAATATATTTGGTTCGGTAAACGTAGCCATCAACAATGATAATGCCTGCCGTTCTCCCCCAGAAAGCAAGCCTACCTTAGCTGATAAACGATCTTCTAAGCCGAGATTCAATGTTTTCAAGTAGTCCCGAAACAATTCTTTTCGCTTTTTTGTTACCCCAATTCGCAGCTTTCGTTTTTTATCGCGTGCATAGGCCATGGCTAAGTTCTCTTCAATTGTCATGGTTGGGGCTGTACCTGCCATCGGATCCTGAAAAACCCTTCCAATATACTTTGACCGCTTGTATTCTGGCAAGCTTGTAACATTTTTTTCATCTACATGAACAAACCCTACATCAGGAATAAGTGTTCCAGAAATTACATTCATCAAGGTCGACTTTCCAGCTCCATTACTGCCAATGACAGTAACAAATTCGCCTTTTTCCATCGTTAAGTTCACCTGTTGCAGTGCCTTTTTCTCATCGGGTGTATTTTCATTAAACGTTATTGAAATATCACTAAGATCTAACATGTTAACCCCCCTCTGCCACAGTACTGTTCAGTTCTTTTCGCTTTTGCTGACGCCGCTTTTTTTCTTTATGTGATTTAATTATTTTCGGGGTAATTAAGGCCGCTACAACAAGTAATGCGGTAATTAATTTCATATCACCCGTTTCTAAAAACTCAACACGTAAAGCAAGGGTTACCACAATACGGTAAATAATCGCTCCACCGATTACGGCAATCGTGGTAATGGCGATTGTCCGTTTTCCAAACAGGGCTTCCCCAATAATCACCGAAGCAAGACCAGTAATAATCATCCCAATTCCAAGCCCAACATCGGCAAATCCGCCATACTGGGCAACTAAAGCTCCAGATAAGGCAACAAAGGCGTTAGAAACACCAAGACCCAGAATAATTAATGTATCCGTGTTAGCCGATAAACTTCGTATCATTTTTTGATTATCTCCAGTAGCTCTAATTGCAAGTCCTACCTCAGTTTTAAGAAAATAATCGGTCAATAGCTTGATGAAAATGCTAACAAATATCATAAAAATAAGAATAGCCCATGTACTGGGTACTTGAGCTGAGCCTAGCGTCTTTAACATGCCATTGAGCGCTTGATCAAAACCTGTTCCTTTCCAAAATCCTTCCACTTGCGTAAAAAGTGTTGATTCATTAAGGAGGGATAAATTCGGCCGACCCATTATCCGTAGATTAATAGAATAAAGTGCAATCATCATGATAATACCTGATAATAATGGGTTTATTTTTCCCTTTGTATGAAGAACACCTGTTATACTGCCTGCTACAAATCCGGCTATTGTACCCAAAATTGTGGCTGTTACAGGATCTGTTCCATTTATAATAGAAATGGCAGCGACAGCACCGCCTGTTACAAAACTTCCATCCACTGTTAAATCAGGGAAATCTAAGATACGAAAGGATAAGTACACACCAAGCGCCATTATCGCATATATAATTCCTGATTCAACTGCTCCAAACATTGATATAAACACAAGATGTCCTCCTCTCTACAGCAAAGGATACAATTGGCCCCTCTAAGAAAGGGACCAAATTCCTATCTCTTTATTCAGGCTCAACGAACTGAGCTTTTTCATCCCATTCTTCGTTCCACTCAATGCCTTGTTCCTCTGCTGCTCCTTTATTAATAAACAATTGCATTTCTGCTGGGTATTCTACCGGAATATCCGCAGTTGTCTTTTCGCCTGTTAACACTTCTACAGCCATTTCACCTGCACGAGTACCAATTGTATGATAATCGATTCCGTATGTGGCAAAACCACCTTTTTTGAGTGAGTTTGGTTCACCAACAATCAATGGAATATCCTGATCATTTGCTACACCAACGACACTATCTAATGCCGATACAACAGTGTTATCCGTAATAATATACATAACATCTACTTCACCTACAAGTGTTGTCGCTGCTTGTTGTACCTCAGCAGATGTTGAAACAGTACGCTCAGCTACACTTAAACTTGTGCCTTCAACTTCTGCCTTCACAGCTTCTATCTGTGATACAGAGTTTTGCTCACCAGAATTATAAATAAGCCCAACCTTCGAACCCTCAAAGTACGTATCGATAAAGTTTACCGTATTCTTAATCGCATCCGGATGAAGGTCGAGTACTCCCGTAATATTTTCTCCCGGTTGATCCATCCCGTCTACTAGACCAGCTCCCACTGCATCCGTAACAGATGTAAAAATAATCGGAATGTCCTGTGTCACCTGCAATGCACTTTGGGCACTCGGTGTCGAATTGGCAAATATTAAATCAACATTATCTGCCACAAAGTTCTGTGCTATAAGACTTGCATTGTTTTGATCATTCTGTGCGTTCTGAAGATCAAACTCTACATCCAGACCCGCTTCCTCAACCGCTTGTTTAAACCCATCATAAGCAGCATCCAGCGATGGATGTTCAACAATTTGAGTTGCCCCTATCGTAAAGGATTGTTTATCCTCTCCTGGATTAGCATCTTGATCAGTTCCATCCCCTGACCCTGAAGTCTGCTCTCCTTCAGCATCTTCACTGGTTCCACAAGCCACCAATGATAGTAAGCTAATCAAAGCTATAATTAGAAAAGCCAGCCAATTTTTCTTCATTTATTTACCCCCTGTATTCTCCGTTTTTTAGAAACTTTCAAAAGATTTATGCCATATTATATCACAGAACAAAATTGATAACATTGTTTTTATACATTAATTTTCATAAATATAAAACTTTCAGGGCTTTTTAGTGATTTTATTAGTACTTTATATGAATATTTATTCGCGACAGCTTATTGATTAATAAAAAAATGAACCCTTCCTTGTGTTCAGAAAGGATTCATTTATATATATATACTTAGTACTCTTATATTGTGCTTTAAGTTCACATCTTTTTAATCTATCACCTAGATTAATACCTTTACTCTACATCGATCAGGAAGACTCTATCATTAAATCCACCGCGTTGTTCGGCTTTTTTCTCGCGAATCTTCTCAACCTCTTCCATAGAGCTTTCATGCACATTTGCTAGTGTATGCATTAATTCAAGCAAGTCAGCTAGCTCATCTAAAGCATCTGAGTCATTATCAGCAGCTAAATATTCCTGCAGTTCCTCCTTGGTCTTCTTTCTAAGTTCTTTTATATAATCTTCATCAGAAAGCGTTGCAGTATTTGCCTTCTTCCCCGTCATTGCAATGATTCCCGGTATTTTATCTCGTATTAGCTTGTTGTATGTTGGCATTTGGCACTCTCATTTCGTTTTTTTATTCAATTCAATTTTCGATAAGTGAAAAAGAGGGTTATTTTCCCTTTTTATTATTTTCACTTGATTTAATGCGATATAAGTATCTATCATATTAGAAAAATTGGTTTATTGCCAAGCCTTAGGTTGCACTGTTTATGCAGTAAGAGATTATTTATGTTTTCTCAAGTGCCAAAAGACTAAACGCCACTATAGCATCCAGCCTCCTATATCACTTATAATCTTCCTCATCCTTTAAAAAATTATCGTAATGCTCCATTTCCTTATAACGTTGCTGCTGGCGATAGCCGTACATAATATTTCGCACAACTTTATCACTTTCAAGTCCTGACCCGATTGCGCCTACTACAGTAGCAACAGAAGTAACAAGCCATGTTAAATGGAAATAGTATTTAAAACCGACTTCTCCCTCAAGTCCTACTGTCTCGGTAAATACTTCTGGTGGGACAAAAAAGGCTACTGCAATCAAAAACAAAATATAGAGCATTGTATAGTAAACCAATACAGCAATTCCCAGAGTTATTACTGTAGCAGTGTTATATAGCAGTCTTAGTTTCCTGTGACTTTTCTTAGTAGGCTTCTCCCACAAATTATGAGCAAAAATAATCCAAATAATCATGCCCAGCATGGCTGCTAGCATCAACACAACAAAACGTGTGGGCCCGTAAGCGACACTAAGTTTCCAAAGGGAAGGAAATACTAGGCCGTAAGCACCGGTTGCGAATGCGATAGCAACTACACGTTTAAATGCAGGAATAATTGACCATGGTCTGTTTGCATGGGCCATACCAAAAAGTAGTCTTTGCCGTCCATTAACTCGCGGTACGACAATAAAACGTACATCGGCTTTTTCTATCTTATCAGGAGGATTAATTTTGCGAATTGGAGAAAAAGCGGAGTCACTTCTCAATAAACGCAAATTATTTAAGGCAGCACTATCTAAATCCTTATTTAAAGCCTTGCCATGTCCGTTTACTCGATAATATAATTCACTAACCATTTGAATGATTGCTTTTTCCACTCGTTTTCCTACAGGCAAAATTCCGAACGCTGGTATAGAAATTTGCGCTACCCCTTCTTTATCATTAACATCACCTAATACGACATCTTTCCCTGAAAAGATAGGAAGATCTGTCAGGCATACTGCATAATCCCAGTTATGTTCCTGTTTTAAATCAGTTGCTCTATTAATGATCTCGTCCACTTTTTCTGCAGCTCCTGTAAGTGGATCACGAATTATTTCAACCTCCCACGAGAGGTTTTTATCAATATTACCGGAGAATGCATCTGGCAATTTGTCCACTAATTTATAAGCGATTGATTCTGGTAATTCAGGGGCTGGAATTATTCCTACGGTCATTTTCTTCAAATCAAAGATCCTCCCCTCTGCAGATTACAACTATTTCCTTATAATACCCGTTTTTTAGTCGCACAAACATTAAAATTTGGTTTATCAGGGTTGTGATTTGCACTTGGTGAAGCAGGAAAGTATAAATAGCATTCTAACTTGTATATCTGACTTAAATGGTACTTGTTTACTAGATTCAGTATCAAACCTCAACCAATCTTTACTTATAAAGTCAATTAAAGTACTATTTATAACAGGTTAAAATTTGTTAAATTTAAATTATTTAGATTAATATACAGTAACCTGATAGAGATTGCTAAACGAAGAAGGTGGAGTAGTGAACATTACATATTTCCTGTTTTTCTTATGTATTATTGTTTGTACGTTGATTATTACTTACTGGGCGGCAAAGCAAAGCAAGACAACAAATCAATTTTACATTGCAGCTGGGAGTTTAACGGGTGTACAAAATGGCATGGCCATTGCTGGAGATTACATTAGCGCTGCATCCTTTCTTGGAATTGTCGGCACGGTAGCAATTAATGGATTTGATGGGTTCCTGTATGCAATTGGTTTTTTAGTTTCTTATTTAATTGTATTATTTTTCATTGCGGAACCTATTCATCGTTTGGGGACTTATTCACTTGGTGATGTAATTTGTTCACGTTTTCCGAGTTATAAGATGCGCTGGATGATGGCAATTGGAGCATTTATCATTTCTATTTTGTACATGATTCCGCAATTGGTAGCGGCTGGTCTTTTAATACGTTTACTTCTTGATATTGACTATTCAACTTCCGTACTAATAATTGGAAGTCTAATGACAATTTATGTGGTATTTGGGGGAATGTTTGCAACGTCATGGGTACAGATCGTTAAAACGGTCGTGCTTCTGTCTGGCACTTTCCTGCTCTCATTAATCGTATTTTCGCACTTTGATTGGAGTATAGCTGAGCTGATTTCACAGGTAAATTTGGGAACGCCATTGGGGGACCAGTTCTTCATGCCTGGTAATTTGTTTGGAAGCCCCCTGGAAACACTATCGCTTCACTTGGCTTTAGTTCTTGGAACAGCTGGTCTTCCGCATATCTTAATCCGCTTTCTTACCGTCCGAAATACATTAGAGGTGCGCAGATCACTGTTGACGGCGAGCTGGATTATCGGGATTTTTTATATTATTACACTTGTTCTTGGACTTGGTACAGTTGCACTTATCGGATACCAGGAATTAATTGCACATGACCCGACTGGGAATTTGGCTGCACCATTATTGGCAAATGAGTTGGGAGGAGACTTCCTGATGGCCTTTATTGCGGCGATTTCATTTACGACTATTGTTGCAGTCGTAGCTGGTTTGGTGATATCTGCTACAACTGCTTTTTCCTATGATATCTATTACCATATTATTAAAAAAGGACAAACAACCGAGAAACAGCAGATACGTGCAGCACAATGGACCGCATTTGTCGTTGGACTCATTTCTACTTTATTTGCGCTTGGACTGCGGAATATTAACGTTACATTCCTTGTCTCCTTGACGTTTATTGTCGCAGCTTCTAGTAATTTACCTGTTCTTTTGTTTACAATCTATTGGAAGCGTTTTACCCAAACAGGAGCAATTATCGGAATGATGTGTGGATTAACTGCCTCACTGACGCTGCTAATTTTCGGTCCGCATATTATGAATCCGGATGGGGGCTGGATTGCGAGAGAGCCTTTTTTTCCATTACATAACCCAGGTATCATTGCCATTCCAATCGGTTTTTTAGGTGCGTATCTTGGCTCGATATTTTCAAATGGGCCAAAGTCTAGTAATTCTGACTTCAGACGCTTCTTTATAAAAGCACAGACCGGCATTGATACGAAGGAGGATATCCAGTGAAATACTTGACGATTATTTTATTTGAACGTCTTGGGTTATTGCTGGTGTTCGCGTTTGTGCTTACACGTATCCCAGGATTCAAGTCATTGCTTTATCGTGAATACTCGAAAAGGATGTCATTTGTACATGCTTGTATGTTTGGCCTTTTTGGAATTGCCGCAACAATAACAGGGATAGTCATTGAAGGAGATTCTGTTGTTAATCGTGAGTTTGTCTGGTTTGTCGAGGATGACCAAATGGCTGTCAGTTCCAGTCTGGTTGCCATTGTCATTGCCGGATTATTAGGTGGACCTGTAGTTGGGTTGGGGGCAGGATTGATTGCTGGAGCGCATCTCTTTTACCTTGGTGGTATCGGTGTTCTGGCAAACAGTCTGGTCAATCCACTGACAGGATTATTAGCAGGATTAACTGCCCAATTCTTTTCAAATGAACGGGTAATCTCCCCATGGAAAGCATTGTTTATCGGTGTATTTCCTCCAGTTCTGCAGATGCAGTTGCTGCTTATTTTTGAACCGCATTCAGATAACATCATCTCACTTGTCAATACGATTGGACTGCCGCTTGTCTTATCAAATAGTATTGCTATTGCGATTTTTACAGCTATGATCAGCATTGTACTGCGTGAGCAAGAAAATGAGGCTGCACTGGCTACCAAACAAGCCTTAACAATCGCTGAGGAAGCTCTTCCTTTTTTAAAAAAAGATTCATCACGTGATATGGCATCGGGAATAGCCAATTTACTCTATGATAGGTTAAAATTAGCTGCTGTTTCCGTAACGAATGAAAAGGAAGTTCTTGCTCACAGGGGTCTAGGAGAAGATCACCATCGCGAGGGAGATCAGATTATTACCGCCTTATCCCATCAGGCAATTTATTCAAAACAGATGCAGATTGCCCATTCACGTACAGAAATTCAGTGCAAACATATCAATTGTCCCCTTGAGGCTGCCATAATAATCCCTGTTATGGATGCAAATGATGCAACTGGACTAATCAAATTTTACTTTCGTAAAGCACAACACATTCGTCCAGTGGAATTAATGCTAGCACAAGGACTTGGACAGTTAATATCCAATCAACTGAATACAATTGCAACTGAAAAGATGAAAACACATATACGTGACGCAGAACTGAGAAATCTTCAAGCGCAAATTAATCCGCACTTTTTATTTAATACACTGCACTTGATTGCTGCATTGTTTCGAAAAGACCCGGAAAAGGCACGCAATATTACGGTTAACCTAGCCCACTATATGCGCTTTAATATCGGGCTAGTTTCTTCGTCACTCATCCATTTGGAAAAAGAATGCCAGCATGTGAAAGCATATATTGAAATTGCCCAGACTCGTTTTTCCAGTCAGCTGCAGATCTTTTTTTCAGAACCAGATGGTATTTCAGAAGTATTTATACCACCATCAACAATTCAACCACTTGTAGAAAACAGTGTCCAGCATGGCTTGAAAGATGCTACAACTGGCGGCGTAGTTAATGTAACAATTCAAAAGTTGGACACCTTCATTCAAGTATCAGTGAGTGACAATGGCTGTGGCTTCCCACCGGATATTTTAAACCAGGCGGGAGATAAATTATTTGAATCTGACAAAGAAGGAGGCGCAGGTTTGTATAACGTTAATCAGCGTTTAATCCATTTACTGGGAGACACTGCACGCTTACATATACGCAACCTGCCTTCCAGTGGAAGTGAAGTGTATTTTAACATTCCGTATAAAGATTAATGGTACGAGGAGGTATTTTTATGAAAAATATTCACGCCATGATTGCAGAGGATGAACAATTTACCCGTGAAGAATTAATCGACTTGCTGAAAAAAGAACAAGATGTCATTACCCACCCAAGTGCTGAGAATGGCCAACAATTAATAGATCTATACGTGGAACATGAACCTGACGTTATTTTCCTTGATGTTCAGATGCCGGGTATTGCTGGTGTTGAGGCAGCGAAGCGAATCAAAGAGCTTTCCTATATTCAACCGCCATTATTCGTCTTTACAACCGCATATGACGAATATGCCATTGATGCGTTTGAAATTGACGCTGTCGACTATTTGTTAAAGCCTTATGATGATACACGTTTTCAAAAGACGATGAAGCGGATCCGAAAACAAATAGCGCAGATGGATATGAAAGAAAACAAGCCCTTCCAGTTTGATGTCCAGTCCCCTGCATCAAAATTACTCGTTGATGATGGGGAACGAATGGTTGTTTTGTCTCCAGATTCCATCTATTACGCAGTTCCATTCAAACGTATGCTTGAGATCCATACAAAGGATGAAGTGATCGAAAGTCGAATGACACTACAGGAATTGGAGGAAAAATTGCACGGACTATCTTTCTTCCGGACACATCGAAGCTATTTAGTAAATTTGAATTTTGTTCGGGAAATCACACCATGGTTTAACGGATCGAGTAATGTAACCCTTAACGATAAACATGGCACATCATTACCGGTTAGTCGTTCTGCAAGAAAGATACTTCTTGACGTATTTAAACATTAACCATTTATGATTTAATTTAGACTATTCAGACATAATTCATTGCAATTGGCCCAATTTCCCTCTCTTACAAACACCATTCATTTATACTATCTAGTAAGCGCTTTCAAGTGAATGTGGAGGTGATCCATGTCAGCTATTCAGATAGCAGGCTACAATTATTAATAGGAGGAGGAATTTGAGGTGAGTAATACACTCGCTCCGTTAAAGGGGCAAGCTAATATGCCTAATTATGATGAAGCGCGTGCTAATTTTTCATGGAAAGAAGTTGAAAAGGACTTTTCATGGCATAAAACAGGGAAAGTGAACATGGCATATGAGACGATTGACCGTCACGCAGAAACGTGGCGAAAGAATAAAGTGGCACTTTATTACAGTGACGATGATCGTGATGAAAAATATACGTTTCAGGACATGAAATTCCTGTCTAATCAATTTGGAAATGTATTACGTAACATTGGAATTGAAAAAGGGTGAACGTGTTTTTTTATTTATGCCAAGATCACCCGAGCTTTATATAAGTTTAATAGGAACATTAAAAATCGGAGCTATTGTCGGACCTTTATTTGAAGCTTTTATGGAACAGGCAGTTCGAGACCGCCTTGAAAATAGTGATGCATCCGTTCTAATTACGACATCTGATTTACTGCCACGTGTCCCATACAAAGAACTTCCACATCTAAAACATATTATTCTGGCCGATGAACGTGATGCTCCTGATGTGGATAAAGACACTACATTTCACCGCTATGAACTAGAAATGAGTAAGGCTTCATCGGATCTTGATATCGAATGGGTTGATCGTGAAGACGGTATGATTCTCCATTACACGTCAGGTTCAACCGGCAAACCAAAAGGTATCCTGCACGTCCACAATGCAATGCTCCAACAATATCAGACTGCAAAATGGATATTAGATCTCAAGGAAGATGATATCTACTGGTGTACAGCTGACCCTGGATGGGTGACAGGTACCTCTTATGGCATTTTCGGACCATGGTTGAATGGCACCTCTAATCTCATTCGCGGTGGTCGTTTTAGCCCTGAAAATTGGTATGGAACCATCGAGAAATATAAAGTGACGGTATGGTTAAGCGCACCAACAGCATTTCGGAAGCTTATGGCTATTGGTGATGATGCAACAAAAGATTTTGATTTAGACTCATTACGTCATGTATTAAGTGTGGGAGAGCCATTAAATGCAGAAGTTATCCATTGGGGAACGAAGGTTTATAACCTGCGCATTCATGACCACTGGTGGATGACAGAAACGGGCGGTATTATTATTGCTAATTACCCATCCATGCCCATGAAACCAGGCTCTATGGGGAAACCATTTCCAGGCATACATGCGGCCATTTTAGATAATGAAGGGAATGAACTTCCTCCAGGGCAAATGGGGAAATTATCTGTCAAATCAGGCTGGCCATCTATGCTGCGAAACGTTTGGAAGAATGAAGAACGCTTCAATAAGTACTTCCCTGTCAAAGGTTTTTTTGAATCAGGTGACCTTGCTTCCAAAGACGAAGATGGCTACTTCTGGTTCGAGGGACGTGATGATGACGTTATTCAAACTTCAGGTGAGAGAGTAGGACCATTCGAGGTTGAAAGCAAGCTTGTCGAACATCCTTCAGTTGCAGAAGCAGCCGTAATCGGCAAACCTGATCCAGTTCGCGGTGAACTTATAAAAGCGTTTGTCGCACTTAAAGACGGCTACACAGAAAGCGAAGAATTACAAGAAGAGCTTCGTTTGTTCGTTAAAAAGGGATTAGCAGCTCATGCAGCTCCAAGGGAAATTGAAATTCGCGACTTTTTACCAAAAACCCGAAGCGGAAAAATTATGCGTCGTGTTCTAAAGGCTTGGGATCTTGATCTTCCAACTGGTGATCTGTCAACAATGGAAGAATAGATTCTTAGAAGACTTGGCATTCGTTAATGGTGAATGCTTTAGTTGCACTTTGCAGTAAGAACGGATGTTAACTGCTAAGAGAAAGAGAGGTTTCTAAGGTTAGATAAAAACCTCTATCTCTAACAAACGAGGAGGGTGATTATGAGTAATGTGAACGATTATAAGACAGAGGAACAGACAGATGACAAGATCGATTTTGTGAAAATAGAGCAGAGTGAGAAGTTTCAAAGGCTAATGAACGACAGAAAAAAGTTCATTGTTCCCTTAACTATATTTTTTCTCGTCTTTTATTTTATGCTTCCCATTCTAACGTCCTATACGACTTTCCTGAATACACCAGCAATCGGTGATATTTCATGGGTTTGGCTATTTGCCTTTGCGCAATTTGTTATGACATGGGTTCTATGTACTTTATATGTTAAAAAGGCAGCATCCTTTGACAGGCAGACAGATGAAATCATTGACGAACAGATTAACAACAAAGGAGGTAATAGCTGATGAATGCAACTGTCGTAATTCTTTTTCTTGCTATTGTCATACTAACACTGATTATTACGTATTTTGCCGCAAAACAAACCCAGTCAACTACTGATTTTTACACAGCTGGTGGTGGCTTGAAGGGGTGGCAAAACGGGGTTGCAATAGCAGGAGACTATTTATCGGCCGCCTCCTTCCTTGGGATTGCCGGCGCAATTGCATTATATGGCTTTGACGGGTTCTTTTATAGTATCGGTTTCCTTATTGCCTATTTGGTTGTCCTGTTTTTAGTGGCAGAGCCGCTTCGGAATCTTGGAAAATATACACTTGCAGATATGCTTAAGGCCCGGTTCGATGAGAAGAAAGTCAGGGGCGCTGCTGCACTTAACACGATAACAATCTCAATCTTTTATATGATTGCACAGCTTGTCGGTGCAGGAGCACTTATCCAGCTGTTATTTGACATCCCCTATTGGATAGCGGTTCTGATTGTTGGTGTAATGATGACGATTTATGTATTGTTTGGAGGAATGATCGCAACCAGTTGGGTTCAAATCGTAAAGGCCGTTCTGCTTATGGCTGGTATGGTTATTATTTCGTTCCTTGTTTTATTGAAGTTTAACTTTAACATAGTAGATATGTTCAATGATGTTAAAACTGTTACTAGTAATGGAGCAGATTATCTGAAGCCGGGTCTAAAGTATACGAATCCATTGGGAACCATTTCCCTAATGATTGCATTAGTACTTGGAACAGCTGGTTTGCCACATATACTAATGCGTTTCTTCACAGTTAAGGATGCTAAAACTGCTCGAAGTTCTGTGATTACAGCAACATGGGTGATTGGTATATTTTATGTGCTGACTTTATTTCTTGGGTTTGGAGCGGCAGCTTTTGTTGGTGAAGCAAATATTCTTGCGGCGAACCCTGGCGGAAACATGGCAGCACCATTACTCGCCGAAGCATTAGGCGGGGAAATTCTATTCGCGTTCATATCGGCAGTTGCCTTTGCTACCATTCTAGCAGTAGTTGCCGGTCTGGTCCTATCAGGTGCATCGGCATTTGCGCATGATTTATATGGTCAGATTATTAAAAAAGGAAAAGCATCTGATCTGCAGCAAATGCGAGCAGCACGATATGCCTCTTTAGCAGTATCTGTTCTTGCAATTATTCTCGCATTGTTTGCGCAATACTTAAATGTAGCCTTCCTAGTGTCATTAGCATTTTGTATTGCAGCAAGTGCAAATCTTCCAGTCATTATTTATACAGTTTACTGGAAGAAGTTTAATACAGCGGGTGCTGTTACAGCAATGTTAACCGGTTTGTTCTCAGCGTTAATTCTTGTATCTATGAGTCCAAGTGTTTTCTCACCGATAGAAGGTGCAGCATTATTTGTCGGGGATCCAATCTTCCCTATTTCTAACCCTGCACTTGTTTCAGTTCCATTAGGCTTTCTTGGGGGTTATCTTGGCACCCTGTTCTCTAAAGACGCCAGTGCGAAAAGATACGCTGAAGTTAAAGTAAAAGCGAATACTGGATATCGGGAAACAGGAAGCTGAAGCAGACTTTGAGCGACTGCCATTATGGCGGTCGCTCATTTTGTTTTATTGGTAGATCACCACTGACTTGTATCCAATCCCAACCAATCAACATCCTCTTAAATCTTAGAGTTCTCCAAAACATAGAAAAAGCTGAACAGTGCCCGGCACCATTCAGCCTTTATAAAAATCTAGTTATTAATATATTTCTCAAAAACGTCTCCGAAGTCTTTCTCGTGATATTCTTCACGAACCGACTTCAACCAGTCAAACCCAAACTCCGTTAACTCTTTATATTGTTCTGCAAGCTTCGTTTCAGATGTTCTTGAATTTTGCAGAACTGTCACAGCTTTATCTAAGCTTTCTCCGGCCATCTCTGTAATAATAGCATTTTCGTGGGTTGTTTCGGCAATGAACAACAGCGCCTTATATAAATCTTTTAATTTATCAATCTCGTCTTTATGGACATCAATACTTAGTGGTTCTTTTCCTAATGTGAATTTGATTTCGATATCCAAATCGATTTTCCCTGCTGTCTCAAGGGATACATCTGAAATCTTGTATTGTGAATAAGGATAACGATTTAGCGTTCGTTTAGAAGAAGCGGCATTTTCACCATTTACATGAATTAGTGCCAGGTTGGTGAAGCAATACTCATCTGCTTTTGTCTTAATCAGGAAGTAAATTTTTTCATCATCTTCGTGTCGGACGTAATCATCCGCATCTGTCTTATCATAGTCCTCCGGGCCTATAATTCTGCCAATATCGGATAAGCCTAATGCATCTGAAGCTAATTTTTTAAACATTCACGTGACTCCCCTTCTTATTATTATTTTCTGAATTATTATACCATTAATGTGCTTCAATGACACTCACCCATTCCTCTGTCTGTGAATAGGCTGTTACGATATTCAAAACAGAGGAGTGAAGAACCAACATGAATAGAGAATTTTATTATACTATCCAGCCAGGAGATAATCTCGGGCTACTGGCTGAACGATTCCACACACCAGCAGAACAAATTTTCAAAAATAACCCCGGAGTGGACCCATACAATCTTCAGGTGGGTCAACGCCTGCTTATTCCAATGAGACAATCCGCTTTCAGGCAGGATGATTGTATCAGTCAAGCAGAATTCGAATTTAGAAGTGATAATCGCAGACTTTGGGAAGAGCATGTTGCATGGACCAGAATGACTATTATCAGCTTGACGTTTAATCTGCCAGATGTGGAATTTGTTATCGCACGACTTTTACAAAATGCTACGGATATGGGAAATGCAATCAGACCCTGCTATGGTGACCGCCTAGCTGATATATACGCTAATTTGGTAAAAGAACATCTCTTATTTGCCGCGGATCTTGTTAAAGCAGCAGTAGCAGGTGATCAGCAGGCTGCAATGGCTGCTGAGCAAAAGTGGTACACTAATGCAGATGAGATTGCCAGGTTCTGGAGCAGTGTAAATCCTTATTTGTCCGAGAAAGGTGTTAGAGATATGTTCTATCAGCACTTAGATTTAACAAAACAGGAAGCAATATTTATGATAAATATGGATTACCAGAAAGATATTCAAATATATGATGAAATTGAGGAACAAGCTTTAGCGATGTCAGATGCCATATCAATTGCAATAGTAAAACAATTTCCTGAGCTATTTGCGTAAATTAACTTGAGTAGGAGGCATATGCCCCTACTCAGCTTGTTACTATTACTGCGGGAATCTTTAAATATGCAGCCTTACAGGACAGTAAGAGTTAACCTACTACTAAAAGACATTTACTAACGATTCCAGTCAGTTTTCTGAGATTCTCTCTTCCTTTCTATGCTCTCGACATTATACTCCATCAAAGGCTTAACAAATTTCTCATAACGTTCCTTCTTGAATCTCTCTAACTCCTCGGCTGTCATGTCCTTTATCACCTCTGACACATGTTGCCCTGGAAGTTCATCAAACTCCTCCTTCGTCAGCCATGTCACGTTCCCATTTTCGATAATGAAATGTTTCATATTAATTCCTCCTTTACATATTAAAAACCCCTTCATGCGTTGGATGCATAAAGGGGTTTTCTACCGATTTATCACTCAAAGCATGGGCTTTGCTGGTGGGAGCACCTTACATTTGCAGGTTGCTGTGACGTCGTTGAGCCAGTTCTCTCGATCACTCTTGATAGCTATTCAATTACATTAAGTATATATGAATTTTTATGGTATATCAATGAATTACCGCCACCACATTAATTCATCACTGTTGGTTACACTAATATAAAGGCTTTTTTAAGTTTGTTGCCTTATCAAATTAATGAAATCATAACGTAGTTGATATAAACTGCGACATAGTGAAAATTTTCTTTTGCACCACTCCGGTACCAATGCAACATCTGCTCAAGCTAGCACTTTCGCAGTCTTACTAGCCATGGGCTCACTCTATAAGGTTATGAGAACCCGAACCTGTTCAAATTGCGTGAAACGTGTCTTCATCAGGGCTATGAGACCCGGTTGAGTATTTTTCCAAAGTAATTCGCAGTTTATATCAACTGTGATGGTTAAAGAGCAACATAACTTGCGAAAAGAACAAATACTAAAAAAGGATTGCGGTGACTTTAATGGTGTGGTTAATTATTCAAAATCTTATCCCACTCAACGAGTTAATCCTATTGAATTCCATTTCACTGCCCCAATTAATTGAAGCCCACAGAGAATTCAGCGACACATTTAAAGCATACTGGCATCAGAATGTATTTCTAACACCTAGATGGTGGTTCTTGATTATGCTTAGCATACTGCCGGCCATTATCTGGTGGATATTAGTTAATAAGAAGAGAATTATTGAAATTACAGCATTCGGATTATTCTATGGTGTTGCAGCAATTATTCTTGATTCAATCGGAAGCAACGCCTTAGCCTGGACCTATCCTTATATCCTTTCACCGTATTTACGTCCGCAATTATATCCTTATGATGTTGGTGTTGTGATCATATCCTTTATGTTTTGTTATCAGCTGTGGAGTAACAGTTTTAAAAAGTTCTTCTTATTTTCAGGACTGCTGGCTGCTTTTTTAGCTTTTGTTGCTGAGCCGATTATGGTATGGTTAGGTTTTTACAAAGCAATATACTGGAAACACATTTATTCATTCCCCATTTACTGGCTTTTAGGCATTATATGCTGGGGAATAATTACGTATTTTAAAAAATTAGAACAGGAGAGATAAATTCTTATGTCTTCTGTTCTTTTCTATGAAAAGAATGAATGTTTTAGCTTTTTATATCGTCTAAATAAGTAAGGAGTAAATAAGGGGGATATTCACATGTCTAACAAAAAAGAGTTGCTATTAATAATTATATCCTTGTTATGTCTATTTCTAACGGCCTGCAGTCAGGGTGGCTCACCTGAACCCACAGATGAATTTGACCAAGAAGAAACAACTGAGAATAGTGAAGAAACTAAAGAGAACACCGAAGATAACAAGTCTGATAAAGATAAAAAGGAAGAAACAGAAAAAGATAAACCATCTTCTGATCAGAAAAATAATGACTCATCGGAAAAACAGGATGATTCTTCCGATAAACAAAAAAATGAAGATGACGGGAGTGCTAATGAAAAAATCCTTCCTGTAGGAACATTATCACATGGAGATAGTGGCCAAAAAGTTAGTATGATGCAGAAGGCCCTTAACCGATTAGGTTATTCATTGACGGTTGATGGTGACTTAGGATGGACCACCGTTTGGGCGATAAAAGATTTTCAAGCACAGTTTCCTAACTTGAAGATTGACGGTGTTTACGGGAAGAACACACGAGAATATATCTTAAAGGCCGTTAATGGTGAGATTGAAGCAAAACCAGGCACTGGTCTAGAAAATAACGATACTGAAGACAACAATGAAAAAAATAGTAACATTGTATCCAACCCATCAAGTATCCTTGCTTTAGTGAATAAAAACAACCAACTGCCAGCTAGTTATGTTCCGAAAAATCTTACAAACCCAAACGTAAGGTTTCCATTTACAGAAGACTTGCCAAAAAAACAAATGCGACAAGTAGCAGCAAATGCACTTGAGAATATGTTTAACGCTGGAGATAAGGCAGGGGTTGACCTTTTCGCACAGTCTGGCTATCGTTCATATGATAGGCAACGAGCCATTTTCGCAGCAAATGCTAGTGAACATGGGCACGAAGCAGCAAATCAATTCAGCGCGCAAGCCGGGGAAAGCGAGCATCAAACCGGTCTGACTATGGATGTCACTAGCGCTGATATCAATTACCGTTTGAACACCAATTTTGCCAATACTGATGAGGGTGAATGGGTTAAAAAACACGCTAGTGAGTATGGTTTCATCATTCGTTATCCAAAAGGAAAAACTAGTATTACCGGCTATCAATATGAACCTTGGCACCTTCGTTACGTTGGCGAGAAAGCCGCTAAATACATTGACAGCAATAACACTACGCTGGAACAGTATCTCAGTGGTCAATAATAGTTATTTTACACAGAGCTTGGACGCGGTTTCCAAGCTCTATTTTATGTAATTAGTCTAGTGATAACAAGGCTCCAACTGCACCGCTATATTCACCGTCCTTTAGAAAAAATGGCTCTTTTCCTGCTAATCTAGTATATTCATCAATAATATCCCGCAAAAGGGGGTTTGACCGGAATGACGAACCGATATAAACGATGGAATCGACGTTGTATTGGACTGCCATTTGTGAGCTGACCGTAACGATTACTTCACCTATCATGCCAATGATTGCTGCCAATATGTCTGACGCTGATGGGTACTGCGCTATCATTGACTCCCTTTTCCCAAAATTGCTTGCAGTCAAATCTCCGGAAATTGGCGGAAGCGCCCCTTCGAAGATATCTTTTACTTTAAGATCCGTATTTCCCCTGTCACCGTTACTAGCTAACTGTACCATCCTTGCATAATCCTCAACTCCGGTTAATAAGTAGGCAAGTCCCATTAACGTTCCACCACCAATGCCAGTTCCTCCAACCCGCTGTTGTTCCATATCATTGACATGATGAATTGATGTACCAGTACCGACATTTACAAACAGAAAATTTGTTTTAAGAGATTCATATTGCTCTCCAATAAGCAGCTGTATACCACGGGCAGTTGCTTCAAATTCGACCACTGTTTTTGCAGAGTCATTCAGTTTTTCTGAAAGTAGCTGGCTTTTCCCACCCGTTATACAAATAATGGGGTTTTCAAAGCTTTCGTAGACCCATGAAACAACATCACCAAGATTGTACGAGGAGAATGTTTGATAAAGAATAGTTTCATTTTTCCTATAAGCCGTCTTTACAAGCGTGCCTCCTGCATCAATCCCTATTTTTGTTTGATTCATTAGTATATCTCCCCTCAGAATTATAGTTTCCAAACATTTCAACGTTACCTATTGTTTGATAGTATTAAATAAAAGCCAACTAACGCACCTGAATGGAGGGACTAATGTGCATTTTCTTAAGGTATTAAAGAACTCAAGGGTTTTCAGAATTCTTACAACCTCAGTAGCCTGGAGTACTATTATTCTACTATTTTTCTTCATCGCTGCTATCGTTTACCTCCTTATTATGGATTATTTTTATAATGAAGACAAAGACAAGTTTAATCAGAATGGGGAGGAAATTACGTTACAATCCTCCTACCAAAGTTAATAAGCTGTTTCTTGAATCCATTCTCTTATATTCCTGGACACTTCACCTGGGGAATCACGATAAATATCATGTGTTGTATTGGGTATCAGACGAACCTGTGCATTCGGTGTGTTTTCTAAAAAATCGTTAGCTTGCTGTTGCCGAAGACCTTCCATTTCTTCCGGGAGCGTACTTCTAAGCAGTAATACCGGACAGGTAATCTTCTCCAGAACATCTTTGGTAGGCTCGGCATAAATTCCTTTTAGAATTGCTTTCGCATCAGAAGCTGGCAGAGCCAACCGGATTTCTCCATTAATTTCTGTAACCTGCGCCTTGGCAGCTGCCTCAATCTCCGTTGACCATCTTGGCATCTCACGCTTCTCTGATTCTATAAATGCCTCCCATGACGGAAAACGAATACTATTATGGAAATCCTCCATCCTTATTAGCTCTTCCTCCAATGAGTCGTTCCCCGGTTGCTGTATATAACCGCCATCAAGTAAAATCACACCCTGAACCTGTTCCGGATAAGCCTTTGCAAAATACAAAGCAAGATGTGCACCCCATGAATGGCCCACAAGGTAGATTTTCGATTTATCTAAGACCTTTACAACCTTCTCAACCTCTTCTGCCATACATGATGGCTTGTACGCTTCTTCCTCTGACAAAGACTTATCGCTCCCATTCCTGGCTAGATCAAATGAGACGACATGATATTCAGCCAAATAGTGCGCCAGTTCCCCAAAACTTAAACCCGTACTCCCCATTCCATGTAGACACACCAATGTCGTATTTTCTCTGTTCCCCCATTCATATAATCCACTTTCCATTCACTTCTCTCCTCAAAATATATTTAATTAATTCAAGTTTATCAAAAAAATTAATAATTTTGTAAAATAATTGTTGTATGTTTATTCATATATATGTATAATAATACATACTTTAACTATGAACCGGAAAGGATTTGATTTTAGTGGCCAACACAATTTCAAAACCGAAATTAAGCGGAAAAGATTTTTTGACGTTAAGTCATTTAAGTAAGGCAGAAATATTAGGGCTTTTAGATGAAGCTGTTGCGTTAAAAAAACAGACAAATGAAGGAATACGTGAACCTCTTTTAAAAGGGAAAGTCCTTGGAATGATTTTTGAAAAGTCATCTACCCGTACAAGGGTTTCATTTGAAGTAGGCATGCTTCAGCTTGGAGGGGAGGCCATTTTCCTTAGTTCTAATGACAGCCAAATCGGTCGCGGAGAATCAATTTTTGATACTGCAAACGTATTATCACGTTATGTTGACGGTTTAATGATCCGAACCTTCAGCCACGACATTGTTGAATCCTATGCACAGCATGCCACTGTCCCTGTTATTAATGGCTTGACCGACACGCACCACCCAACACAGGTGCTTGCTGATTTATTAACCATTTACGAGCATAAAGGTAAACTTTCAGGATTAAAACTTGCCTTTTTCGGTGATGGAAATAACAACATGTGTCATTCATTAATTGAAGGTGCGGTCAAAGTTGGGATGGATATTGCTATTGCCTGTCCCGCCGGTTATGAACCGAATCAGGAAATTTTGCAGCAAATGAAGCAAGAAGCTGAACAAAATGGAACGAAAGTAGAATACAGTGAAGACCCTTTAGATGTGGTAACAGAAGCAGATATTGTTGTTACCGATGTATGGTCGAGTATGGGGCAGGAAGATGAGAATGATCAGCGAAATAAAATTTTCACACCCTATCAGGTAAACGAAAGCCTGTGTGAAAACGTAAAATCAGATTTCATTTTTTTACATTGCTTACCCGCCCACAGAGGGGAAGAAGTTACAGCAGGCATCATAGATGGTCCGCATTCAGTTGTATTTGATGAAGCGGAAAATCGCCTGCATGCACAGAAAGCTTTATTAAAACTATTACTAGAAGATGGAGGGATTAAACATGGCTAAAGAAAAAATCGTGTTAGCCTACTCAGGTGGTTTAGATACATCTGTATCGATTAAATGGTTACAGGAAAAATATAATTATGATGTTATCGCACTGGCAATTGATTTAGGAGAAGAAAAGGATTTAGAAACGGTACGCCAGAAAGCATTAAATGTTGGTGCTATAAAATCAATCGTCATCGATGCTAAAGATATGCTTGCAAAAGAATATCTAATGCCAGCATTACAAGCAAATGCTCTGTACGAGGGTAAGTATCCATTGTCCTCAGCGTTAAGCAGACCATTAATTTCGAAGTTACTTGTCGATGTAGCCGAACAGGAAAATGCAGTAGCTGTTGCTCACGGCTGTACCGGAAAAGGAAATGATCAGATACGTTTTGAAGTTTCCATCAATGCACTTAATCCTGATCTCCAAGTGGTGGCACCAGTAAGAGAATGGGGAATGACCCGCGATGAAGAAATTGCTTACGCAAAAGAGAAAGGTATTCCTGTCTCAGCTAATTTAGATAATCCATTTTCGATCGATGCAAACATTTGGGGAAGAGCTTGTGAAGCGGGTGTATTGGAAAACCCATGGAATGAAGCCCCTGAGGAAGCATTTGCATGGACCAACCCAATCGAGGCAACTCCGGATGAGTCTGAATATGTTGATATCACGTTCGAAGGTGGCATCCCTGTGTCACTAAATGACGAACCAATGGAACTAGTTGATATTATAGAGACATTGAATGAGGCTGGCGGCAAGCATGGTATAGGGCGAATTGATCATATTGAAAACCGCTTAATTGGTATTAAATCACGCGAGGTTTACGAAAATCCGGCAGCATTAATCTTGATCAATGCCCACCAAGAGATGGAATTTCTGACACATACAAGAGAAGTAAGTCAATATAAAAAAACAGTTGAACAGCAATATGCAAAGATGATTTATGAAGGTCTTTGGTATTCACCGTTACGTCTGGCAATAGATGCATTTGTTTTAGAGACACAAAAAACGGTCTCTGGAAAAGTTCGAATCAAGCTGTTTAAAGGAAATCAATTCGTCGTTGCCCGGAAGTCCGAATATAGCTTATATAACGAAGAGCTAGCTACCTATGAAAAAGGTGACATGTTTGATCATACAGCTGCAGTTGGGTTTATCAAACTGTGGGGATTACCAACGAAAGTTCATGCGGAAGTCAATAAAAAAGCAACTGATCTGGTTAAACAATAGGGAGGATTACAAATGTCAAAGCTATGGGGCGGACGTTTCACTAAATCGACCAACGAACTAGTAGAAGAATTCACAGCATCCATCGAGTTTGATCAGCAGTTTGCAATGGAGGATATTGAAGGAAGCATTGCCCACGTTACGATGCTTGCTGAGTGTGAAATCATCACCCATGATGAAGCAAGTCAGCTGGTTAGAGGCCTTAAAATCATTGAAGAGAAAATCAATAACGGCCTGGCTGATTACACGGTTGGGAATGAAGACATCCATATGAACATTGAGCAAATGCTAATTGATGAAATTGGAGCTGTTGGCGGTAAGCTTCACACCGGAAGAAGCCGTAATGATCAAATTGCAACAGATATCCATCTATACGTTAACAACAAAACAAGGGAAATTATCAAGCTTGTTGAGTCTGTCCAATCAACTTTTATAAAACAAGCAAAATCAAATATAAATGTAATCATGCCAGGATATACACATCTGCAACGGGCACAGCCTGTATTATTTTCACACCATCTGCTTGCATACTTCTGGATGCTGGAAAGGGATAAACAACGCCTGATAGATAGTTTACAGCGGGTTAACTGGTCACCATTAGGTGCTGGCGCATTAGCTGGAACGACATTTCCAATTAACCGCGAACGAACTGCAGAATTACTTGGGTTTGAGATGGTTTATCCGAACAGCCTAGACGCTGTTAGTGATCGCGATTTTGTCTTGGAATTCTTATCTATTGCATCAATCATGATGACGCATATTTCCCGGCTATCTGAAGAGCTTGTCATTTGGTCCAGTCAGGAGTTTAATTTCATCGAATTGGATGACTCTTTCTGTACCGGATCAAGTATTATGCCACAAAAGAAAAACCCTGATGTGCCAGAACTATTGCGCGGGAAAACCGGACGTGTCCATGGGAATTTGTTTGGGTTATTGACAGTATTGAAGGGGCTCCCGCTTGCCTACAATAAGGATATGCAGGAGGATAAAGAAGGACTTCTTGATACGGTGAAGGCAATAGATGGTTCGTTACGATTACTTGCGCCAATGATTGAAACGATGCAAGTGAAACAAGACAACATGTACAACGCCGTTGACCAGGACTATTCCAATGCGACTGATATCGCGGACTACCTGGTCACAAAGGGCTTGCCATTTCGACAGGCTCACGAAATAATAGGAAAAATTGTGCTTTATGCAATTGAGCAGAAGAAATATTTACTTGCGTTGACACTAGAAGAATACCAATCCTTTAGTAATCTATTTGAGGAAGATATTTATGTTGTACTCGAGCCAAAGCATGTTGTAGATGCCAGAAACAGTACAGGTGGCACCGCAGAAAGCCAGGTTCGTAAACAGCTTGAGCAGGCTGAGGCAGTGCTTTCTGGAAATAGCGCTTCGTAAAACCGCACATATCCAACTACTAAGCCTTCTAATGTTAATTTTAGAAGGCTTCATTTTTACTCTAAATGCTGGACATGTGTAATTAGGAATACGATTTTAACGAACGAATAAATAAATCCCAAAATTTATCCTGGTTCAATGTTCTAGCAAAATTCGCATTCGGCACCCTGTCTGTCATTCCGTTTGTGTACACACAGGTCATCCCGTAGGTGAATTCTCCTTTTGTCTCAATGTCTACTCGTACACGTTCCATTTCAAACATTGTGGGATCGATTAGATAAGCAACAGGGCAGGGATCATGTACAGCCGCTCTAGTAAATCCAAGTTTACCCTTATATATCCGCGAATAGAAATTCATCATTTGCATAACAGCTGCAGCAACTGGATTGTTGATATCTGACATTTCCTTCATTCTATCTGAAGTTGCCAAAGCCTGATGTGTAACGTCAAGACCAAACATCTCTATTGGTACTCCACTTTCGAAAACAATTTTAGCTGCCTCAGCATCCACATATATATTGAATTCGGCTGCAGGTGTCCTATTACCATATGTTCCGCCACCCATTAATACGATTTCCTTTATTTTCGGAATGATTTTAGGTTCCTTTCTGATTGCCAGCGCAATGTTAGTCAATGGTCCAGTTGGCACGATTGTAATATCTCCATCCGAATCTATAATTTTTTCAATAATTAAGTCCACAGCATGCTGATTAATTATTTGTTTAATAGGCTTATCAGGAAGTGTTGTACCATCCAGCCCGCTCTTGCCATGAACATGTGCAGCAGCTTTCATTTTACGGACCAAAGGCTGTGCTGCTCCCTTTGCGACAGGAACATCATTTAATCCAAGAAGATCGCATAGCCTTAAAGCATTATTTGTATTCTTTTCTACATCAACATTACCTGCTACAGTCGTAATCGCCTCAAGCTTCAAGTTGCTAAGTTTTGACGCAGCAAGCATCATTGCCATCGCATCATCATGGCCTGGGTCACAATCTAAGATAATTCGCCTATTCATATGTAATTCCTCCTTCCGTTCCTATCTATAAAAATGGTCACTTTTATTTAACCTTCCCATCGCTTGTTAACTCTTGAGGCGCTACTAATTCAGTACCTTCCAATTCTTTTTCCTTTGATGTTGAGAACTGAAACGATTGACTGGTTTCACCCTCCAATTCCGCTATCGCCACCGGATACGTAAGTGTTTGTATATTTACACTTCCCTTTTCAGGTTCTGTCACTTCATAGCTAACAGTGTTAACACTATCCGATTGCGAAGAATTGGTTTTCATCTTCTTTATTTGTTCAACTTCTACATTATAGCCGCCGGTTGACTTTTGGCCAAGCAGGATAATTGCATATGTCATCCCATTGACATTGAACACCTTTTCCACTTCTTTTGATCTGTTTTTTTGAATCCATTTTTGAACCCTGTCCGGGGTATTTTCAACTTTAATTGTTTTAAAAGATAGATTAGTGGACTCCTTTTCTCCTCCCATTGTTTCATCCTCCGTCCCTGATCCACAGCCAGATAATAATAAAATTGATAAAATCATTAATACCAGATAACGTATACTATTCCGCTCCATTTATCATGATACTCCTTTCGGTAATACCACTTCCTAATTCTTATATTTCCCTACATTTTTCTTTTTTAAAAGATTTTTGTTTTATCCAAGTAATGAATCTTAGAAGTAGCGACTTTAAACTGTGTCATAACATACCACTTCGGAAATACACTTCTCAGAGTTTGTTCGCTGGTAGACTTGTATCGCAAAGCCTAATGGGGTCTTAGAAAGCAAAAATCTTACCTACTATAAACAGCGAAGTTGCCGCATTCCTTATTAGAAACTGCGGCAACTACATTATACATTACTTACTAATTCAATTACGCAACAACTGCCTGAGTTAGTTAATCTTACCCTTTTGCTCAATTATTACTAGATTGTGGAACAGCTTTAACTTGTAATTCAGTTTCGGTAACTACACCTGCTTCAATGTCCAGTGGCTTTGCAGCACCTTCACCGGTTTCACCATCTATTTGGGCGACATAATGGCCGTCCGGCAAATCTGTTAGCCCGAAGAAACCATTTCCATCCGTTTCGAATTGATATGTTTTTCCTTTTGACCCGCGTAGCACTACTTTTCCATTATCAACCGGGTCCCCATCCTCATCCATAAGATAGCCCATCAAATGTCCTTTAGTTGGGTTTGTTTTCCATGGCATGTCTGGTATTGCTGCTGGTTCAGAGAATACAGGTTCTCCGTATTCACTTTCCTCTGACAACGCCTGGAAGAACGTGTCATTTTCGATTCCGCTGTTATTGGTAGAAGCATAGCTGTATAGTGAAACGCCTGCTAGTCGGTTCCCTTCAGCAGAGGGCTGTAACGCACGATTAATTTGTGCCAGCGTTCCTTCGATTGTATTAATGAAACTTCCGGGTCCAGCAGCTACTTGCCGATCGTACTGATGATTTTTCTCCCATTCAATCCACAAATCATACCACGCTTTTTGAAGCGGAACATGTTCCCTATCGTAATTCATTGGAATAGCCAAATCGACAATACCTTCTTCTAGCCACCCATTCCAATCCTGCAGAACTGTACTGTATGGCGCAGATTGTTTATACTCCTCCATTGTTTCTGGTCCCTTTCCCCAGGCTATGACGGCTGCGGATACTTTAACACCAGGATCTTCAGCAATGGACCTTAAATAGACTTGACGCACTAAGTTGTTTACCTGTTGACGACGCCAGTCTTTCCATTGAGGGTTCTCCGGTTCAGGAACATCCTCTGTACCAGTTTGAGTTAAATAACGATCTACACTTGTTGGATTATAGCCCCACGTTGGATCTGTGTATCGAACAAGGTCCAAATGGACACCATCCACATCATACTCCTTTACGACATTGACATATTGATCTGCTGTATAATCTGCCGCATCAGGATGGCCCGGATCGAGAATATAATCTGCTCCAGAACGATTATCCCCTGAGATGCTTTCTGTCAGCCAGTAATCCTCACCACTTGCAGAAGGACCATGCTGGTTAAATGCATGTTCTTCAGATTCTGGCGGATATAAAGAGTTCCAAATCGGTAAAGTTGTTAGCCATGCATGAACTTCTATATCTGCTTGGTGGGCTTTTTCGATAAGGTACTCAAGTGCGTCAAAATCAGATTCTAACGCAGGATCCTGTGACCTCGGTTCAAGTGATTTATTAAAATAAGAATCTCCTCTCCGTCTTACTTGTACAACCACCGCATTCGCATTAGCTTCTTGGACATCCTGAACAAGCTTGTCCACCTGTTCAGGCGTTTTAATCCCATCATGAAAAGCATCTACCCATATGGCTCGAAATTCTTCTGGCTGTTCTTCAGCCTGTCCTACTGCCGGCACTAAGGAGATGACCATTAATATGACCATCGGTAACACTAACCATTTTCTCACATCTACCTCTCCTCATTTTCAAATTTATTCCATTATACAAAAATTTCTGTAAATTTTAATGAGAAGAAAGATAGATTTATAGAAACGAAAACCATTTGGTACAGTAGTTTTTAACTAGTACAATACCCATGTATGCATTAAACTATCAGAATTCATTCAACTAATAGAACTATGAGAAAACCTCTGTTCTAAAAAGCCCCCTATAGCTTCTTATGCTATAAAGGGGGCTAATTGTCTGTTCTACTATTACAATCGAATGTCACCTGAAAAAAGTGGCATCACCAATTAATTTTATGTTCTTTAATAAAACATGCCACTTTTCTACTCTGGGGTTCGATTATAAGTAAAAGAGGGATATTTACACATTTTTCAGTGCTTCTGCAATAGAGGTATCACCTGACATAAGGTCAAATGACCGTTTATAGGTATTTTCTTCTGTCAGGGATTCCATTACGGTACGTGCTACATCTTCGCGTGGAATAGATCCTCTTTCCAAGTTCTCGGAAGCAGCAATTTTCCCTGTGCCGGGCTCATTTAATAACCCACCAGGTCGAACAATCGTATAATTCAGGTTGCTTTCTTCAAGCATTTTGTCAGCGTAATGCTTAGCAACATAGTATGGCTTAATCTTTTCATGCCATTTTTCCCGGTTATTCGCTTGGAAGGCACTTACCATTACATAACGTTCAACTCCTGCTTTTTCTGCAGCTTCGAACGTTTTAACTGCACCATCAAGATCGATCAATAATGTTTTGTCATAGCCTGTACTTCCGCCAGATCCAGCAGCGAAAATCACGGCGTCGCATCCTCTTGCAGCCTTAACGATTGTATCAGCGCCACCTTCAAGGTTAGCCAGAACTGCGTCAATGCCTTTTTTCTTCAGTTCTTCTGCTTGCTCTTCTTTTCGAACCATTGCTCTTACTGTATGTTCATTACTCTTGTCCAATAAGTCGACAAGGTGCTTACCAATTTGTCCATTTGCACCTATTAATAAAACATTCATGACGTACATCTCCTTCAATTTGGATTTGCCTCACCCTATTATTATTCCAAATTGATGGTTTCATGACAACTTTGCTGTTTGAGTTCAATGGATAATCTGCATTTCAAGTGTTAAAATGAAGCAATAACATTTCTGTTAGGAAAGATTGATGCGGATGAAAGGTTTACACTTAAAACATCACTGGGTTGGCAGACTTCTTGCTTCTGATCCAGGACAAATAAGGTTCCAAAAAGCTGGAAAAGCAACAATCAGTTTAATTTGTGCGGTTATAACTACACTGCTTATTTTGCGAGTAATGGATAATGATCTTCTTACACCGGCCATCGTTTCTGGAATGGTTGGCTTAATGGGTATCATGATGGTAATGGATGAAACCAAGAGTCAAAAGAAAGTGACTACGCTGCTGCTGGGAGTTTCTGGGGCAGCTGGAATAACGATTGGTTCTCTATTAGCAGGAAGTGCCTATTATATTAGTTTGATAATGATTCTCGTTATTTTTAGCAGTCTTTATTTTTCACGATTCGGCGTAAGGTATTTTTCAATTTGTATGATCGGTTTTATGACCATATATATTTCTTCTGTATTAAAGCTTTCCCAGGTTCAATTGCCATGGTTTTATACGGGAGTTCTAATAGGTGTACTGTTCGCATTCTTATTTAATTTCGTTCTATTTCAGGATTCTTCGCAAACTTTAAAAAGAAGTATGCGTTCTTTTCACATCCAAAGCAATCTTACATTTAACATACTAATTAAGTCACTACAGAATAAGGATATCGACCATAATCGCAAGAAGCGTATAGAAAAGAACATTCAGAAGCTTCGTCTATATGCACGAACGGTAGCTGCAAATCTTAACGCAGAAGATATTGATAAAATTTGGCCCGGACTTGAGCCTTCACAATTACGGTTGTACGTTTTCGATACTGGCATGCTTGTTGAGACATTAGGCGGGTCTATTTATAATTTAAAAAATGCCAATGCCCTTGAATCAGATGAATTAAGACGCATACTTAAATGGGTAATGGAGTCGTTACGTGATGCAGAGGTACTATCGCAAAACTATAACGAAAAGAATTTGCAAGACGCAGAACTGGCGGTTCAGGTGCTCCGGAATGTAATAAGAGATCTCCTCAATCGTACAGAAAATCCAAAAGGATGGTTATACCTAATCCGACGTATTGAGTCAATTGCCAATCATGTTGTTGAAGCAGGTATCACTATGCAGCATTCTTTAAACAAAGGCGAACTTGTGCAGCAAGAAGAACAAGATGAAAAAGACGCTGATGATAACGATGACGCTTCCGATGAAAATAAGGAGTTAAAACCATCAACTAAAAAAGCTTATCAGGCTTTAATAGCAGGTGGTATCGCCGTTATCGTTGGCCATATTATTTCACCAACACAGCCCTACTGGGTGCTTTTAACAGCGTTTGTTTGTCTGCTTGGCACTGAGTCAATTGGCAGGATTTATATGAAAGGCTTTCAACGTTCATTCGGTACAGTTATCGGTGCAGTGATTGGCTTTATGCTGGCAAAGATGCTTGCAGGACAATCAATGATTGAACTGGTCTTATTATTTCTGGTGATATTTCTAGCCTTCTATTTATTAACTGTTTCCTATACTTTAATGAGTGTGTTTATTACGATGCTCATCGCCTTTATGTACGATATTCTGCTCGGCGGGATTAGTTTTTCGCTAATCGGGGCCCGAGTCATCGACACAATTGCAGGTGCAATTATCGCGTTAGGTGTATCAACTGTTATTTTTCCTAAAAAAACAAAAGATAAAGTTGCAGATGTAACTGATGAATATTTAGCCGAGCTAAAGCCATTTGTAATCAACTATGTACGAAGGTTTCGCGAGGATGTGAGTGTTAAAGAACTTGCTAACAGCGCAATTGACATAGACAATAAACTCCAATTAATCGAAGATGAAGCTCGTCCACTTTCAAAACCAACCGAGTCTAGCAGTACCTCCGATGTCAGTCGCTGGGTAACTATATTTACAGCAATAAATTATTTTGCACGACACCTGGTTGCCTCAACTTATCGTAAGAAATTTGATTATCCAGTGGAATTGGTAGATACATTTAAACAAGTGGAAGAAAAACTGGAGCATAACATGGATACCTTAAGCGAGCTAATTAAAGGAGCAGAGCATACCGGAATTATTTATCAGCTTGATCGGGAACGCGAACAGATTGAACAGCTTGCTCCGAGCATAAGTCAATCCCATCAGGATCTTATCCACCACTTATTCTATGTATGGCGAATCAACCAATCCATCGTGGCGCTGGCTATGGACTTAGGTGCAGAGGAGCAGTAAAAATGGTGCGTGTTCACCTAAAAAGTAGCACACCATTTGTATGGCTATACAAAAACCCCTTTATGCAACGGTGTACATAAAGGGGTTTTTCATATCGTTCATGGTTATGTTTACAGCCTTATTTTGCACTTGGTTCACTTTCAAAACCAATCTTCTTATGAGTTCCATCACAAAATGGCTTGTTGGACGACTGCCCACAGCGACACAGGGAAAATGCCTTTTTCGTTTCAAACACATTCCCATCAGCATCAACCATCTCTACATCTCCTGTCACAAGCAGTGGTCCATTATTGTTTACTTTAATTTTTCCATTATCACTCATATAAATTTCCTCCCTTACAGTTCTATCTCTACTTATAACATTCGGTACATTTGCTTGAAAACCCTTCTTTATAATAGTGGAAACTTTTACTTTGACATTCACGATTACACTAATTCAGTCTTCCCAGCAATTATTCAGTCTTTATCCAGTCACTTGTACCATTATTAAGTTTTCATCCAAGCTTATTCAGTTTTCAGTGTATTTTGACTGCTTCAAAAAACAAAATCCCCGATATAATATCGAGGATAGTTGTTGCACTTATTTCTTATGATGACCCCAGAATAATTTCCCATTTCTCTCTTCAAACGGGAATAACCCTAGTTGTTTTGCCTTCTCAGCATGCTCTTTCATAATCTCATCCATTATCTCCTGGGTATCTTTATCTTTCGTTTTTATTCCTAATGCCTCGGCTGTCTGGAAAACTTTCTTTTTATAAATTTCTTTATTCAAATCACGTGGATCCTTGCCTTCTGTCTCAATGCCTAACTCTTCGGCCTTACGCTTGACAGATGCTTCAAAAACTTCCTTTTTAAGTTTCTTAGCATTTTTACCCTCTGTTGAAATTCCTAACTCTTCAGCTTTTTGTTTCAGCATCTCTTCATAAACTTCTTCTGCTAGATCTTTTGGCTCTTTACCCTCTGTCTCTATCCCAAGTTCCGCTGCCTTTTGCTTCACCTTTGCATGATGTACTTCCTTGGACAGTTCCTTCATGTCTTTTCCTTCTGTATCTATTCCCAATTCATTGGCAGCTTGCTTCATTTTCGCTTCCATTACTTCTTTTTCCAGTTGATCAATATTCTTGCCTTTTGTTTCTATTCCGAGTTCTTTAGCCTCTAACGTTATAAATATATCTTTATTCGAGCTCTCTTTATCACGTTTTTGAGTATGGATATCCTCTGCTATCCCCTTGTAAAATGGTAATCCTGAAGGTGCGCTCATGGAGAAGCCCATTGACAGCACCAATGCTATTAAAAAACCTTTCAACATCTAGTATTCATCCTTCCTGTTGTTAATTTCAATTTTAGTATTTCCAGAAAGAGAGAATACATGAAGATTTTATAATTATTTTGTTAATGAATCCGCGAACGAAATAAGGTTAGGGTAAAAAAAGTCAGCATCAGCAGCCTCATCTTTTCTGTCTCCAATGAGAACCGTCTGCGTGCCTGCTTCCCTTCCCGCTTCTATATCAGGCGCTCGATCACCAACCATATAGCTATTGGATAAATCAATTTTATGTTTTTCGGCCAAATCCAGAATCATTTGCGGCTTTGGTTTACGGCAGGCACAGTTTGCATGTGGTTTATGTGGACAATATGCAATGTCGTCAACATGTGCACCAAATTCCGCTAAGTCACTTTCCATCTTTTTATGTACGTCATCTAAAGCAGATTCCTGCATATAACCAAGACCAATGCCGCCTTGATTCGTCACGACGAAAACCTTAAATCCTTCGTCGTTAAAACGTTTAATTGCTTCTCCAACCCCATTCAGCAAATAAAAATCCTTTGGCTTGTTCACAAATTTCACCCGATGACTAAGCACTTCATTTATCACGCCATCCCGATCAAGAAACATTCCAATGTACATGATGTCACCTGTTTTCTTGTAAGGCATCATATTCTGACTTCAACAATGAAAAGACGACCGTATCGTGATATCTCTTCCCGTCAAAGTCTGTTTGTCTCATGGTACCTTCTTCTTTGAATCCGTATTTTTTTAAAAGCTTTTCTGAACCTTCATTCTCGGCAAAAATGTCACCGACTATTCGATTTAATTCAAGCGTATCAAAGGCATAATGGAGAATTTGTTCCAAAACCTCCGTCACGACTCCCTTTTTTTGATATTCTTCACGAATGATGACACCTAATTCAGCTTTTTTATGCCACATACTTAATTTATGTAAACTGAATTTACCGATGACCTCACCATTGTCTTTATCTTCAATCACCCATGGCAGTTCTTTTCGTTTAGCAAAGTTCTCCAGTTGTACTTGGATTTCCTGCCACATATCAGTCTCTGATTTTACTGGGTCAGGTGTAATAAATTTCATCGTGTTCTTGTCACGCATAAACCCGAATAATTCACTTGCATCATCTTCCCTTAATCCTCTTAATCGATAGTGATCCGTTTCCAAAACCGGAACCGTTGTAATTACAGCTTCATGGCTCACTTAATACCCTCCAGTAAAAAAGCAGTGTGATTCCATACTATCACACTGCTTTGATTTCTATATTAATCCTTTTTTTGATCAATGAACTCGTTTGGCTCATCGCCGCCATGGATACTGTTATTCTTATATTGACTCTTCCGGCCGTTTCGATGTTCGCCATGTTGTTTGTTTTCTTTAAATTGATTATTCTTGTTTGACATAATAACGCCCCTTTTTAATTACTATGCCTTAGTTTTAGAATTAGGGGCTAACTTTATACATGAGACTTTATTTCTACTTCAGCCAGCCTTTTTCCTTCACCTTTGATATCGCCTCAATACGGTTGCTTACTTCAAGCTTATCCAAAATCACGGAAACGTAATTACGAACAGTTCCATTGGTAAGAAATAGTTCGTTGGCAATTTCCTTTGTATTTTTCCCTTCAGCCACCAATTTGACCACCTGCTCTTCACGCTCAGTCAGTGGATTTTCTTTTTCATATGCCATATCAACAAGCTCCGGAGCATAGATACGCCGGCCTTCCATAATTGTGCGAATGGAACTCGCTAAATCTTCACTCGGACTGTCTTTTAGCAGATACCCACTTACTTTAGCTTTTCGGGCACGTTCAAAATAACCTGTTCGGGCAAATGTTGTTAAAACAATAACTTTACAAGGCTCATCCTTCAATTCCTCAGCTGCATCGAGTCCGCTTTTTATTGGCATTTCAATGTCCATAATGCAGATATCCGGCTGTTGCTCCTTCACAATACTTATAGCTTCCTCTCCATTCTTTGCCTTACCGACAACTTCCATATCTGTCTCCAAATCAAGCAAAGAACCGAGAGCTCCAAGCAGCATTCCCTGATCTTCAGCAATAACAATTCGAATCACAGCATTTCCTCCTATTCTGTTTGCTTGACGACCTTTGGCACTTGGATTTTAAGCGTTGTACCATTATTTGACTCAATATCTAAGCTTCCGTTGACAAATTCCAAGCGCTCTTTCATCCCCTGCAATCCATTTTCTTTATAGGAATCTTTTTTATTAGATATTCCAATCCCATTATCTTCCACTTTTATCAGTACCTCATTTGGAGATTGTGTAATCGTAACATTGCAGAAAGTAGCCTGACTATGCTTAACAATGTTAGTCACAGCCTCCTTCAAACACATACTAAGTACATTCTCAACAAGTAAAGGTGTTTTGGTTAACTCGGTATTTCCCTCCAGATGAAAGTCTATTTGTGCAGCCTTCAATACTTGTTCGACACGTATTAATTCATCGTTTAATTTTGCGCCTTTCATATCTGAAACCATCTCACGTACTTCTTTTAATGCAGTTCGTGCTGTTTGATGGATATCATTAATTTCATTTTTTGCTAAATCAGGTTCAACACTTACCAATTTTCCAGCCAGATCACTCTTCAATCCAATAAGGGAAAGCTTTTGTCCTAAAGTATCATGCAGATCGCGCGCTATCCGCTGACGTTCCTCCAGGACAACCAGCTGAGAAAGCTTTTGGTTCGCATCTTTCAATTGGTTTTCCAATCTCTCCCGCTTATTTCTAAAGTATATGGTAATAGGCAGTAATATTACGCCTATTACACTTATAATTATAAACGGCAGCTGTGTACGGAATATTTCGTTTTGGATAAAAAAACCAGCACTTACTGCAGCAATAGTGGTTGTAAGGTGAATCACATATAACGTAATAAATCTGGATTTATGCTGAATATTACCAATATAGAATGCCAAAAACAAGGCGAAATAAACATAGCCCAAGAATAGTGTCATTACAATGCTTATTACCATTTCTGTACTTACTGAGAGATACACTGTCCAACCTTTAGAAAGAAAGGATACCCTGTATGCAGTGAAAAAAAGCAGAATCATGAAAACACCGAAAATAATTTCCCATGTACCTGAGGTTCGAAAAATAAAATAAAAAGGCAAAATACAAAAAATAATCCATGCATAGATACTAAGCCCTGTATTTTTCGGGATAATATGATACCACTTCTGCATTACAGTTCCTCCTTCTCCGCTTTTATTCAGTATATTAGAAATCTTGACTTATCGCTATCAATACAAAAACATGACCCCTCAATACAATATTGAAGGGTCTTCTACTAAATTGATTATTTTTCCTGAAAACTGGATTTTCCAGGGGTCATTTGTATCCCTAATTTTCTTTTGCGCAATAACTCTTTAATTTCTTTAAAGCTAACAAAAGTCTTGTTGTCTTCATCATATAGTCTGAATCGTATTGACTTCAAACTGGAAGCAAGCGTTATTGTTGTTGCCTGTTGTAATGGCGGAGTTGATTCATGTGCTTTTTCCAGATTATAGTTTGGAACTCTTGGACTTAGATGATGCACGTGATGGAAGCCAATACTTCCTGTCATCCATTCCATTACTTTTGGAAGCTTATAATAAGAGCTTCCATCTACAGCTGCTTTAACAAAATCCCACTCATCTTCGTTTTCAAAATAAGAATCCTCAAATTGATGCTGTACATAAAACAGCCAGATACCTGACGCGCCTGCAATGAACAGAATTGGAGCCTGAACTATAACAAATGCCTGCCAGCCAATTGCCCAAATCAATAGTGCATAAATAACTGCAACTGATACATTGATCAGGTACGTATTCATGCGTTCTTTACGTTTTGCACCTTTGCGATTAAATCGGTTCGACACTAAGAAAAGAAAAATCGGGCCAAAGCCAAACATAACTATTGGATTACGGTAAAGACGATAAGCCATTCTGCCCCAGAAGGATGCTTCAACATACTCATTGACAGTCATCACCCATACATCACCAGTTCCACGCTTGTCCAGGTTACTGCTTGTCGCATGGTGTATCGCATGATCCCGTTTCCACTTATCAAAAGCAAACAACGTTATAACACCGGTTATTGTACCAACAATCCGATTTGCTTTAGCACTTTTGAAGAATGATCCGTGGGTGCAATCATGGAAAATAATAAATGTCCGTATAACAAACCCTGCTGCAACAACAGTCAAAGCTAATGTTAACCATATCGAAACAGACAAACTTTGGTATGCAAGAAACCATGTCAGGAAAAAAGGTATTAATGTATTTATAAGCTGCATTATGCTCGCTTTCTTATCTGAACCCGCAAAAGGGGTAACACTTTTTCGTAATTGTGCTTGTTTTTGTTTACTCATATTGCTTCCTCCTAGAGTAGGATTCTCTATATTTATTTGCAATTATTGATATTCTACTCTACATAATAAAGGAAAAATACAAGCTAATATAGTCATAAACGTCAAATATATCGTATGACAAATGTCATGTTTGTATATATTGGTTTTACTTTAACAAGTATAATTAAAAAATGAATCATTCCATTAAAATACAACGTCTTACATATGAAGAACCAGATTAGGGGGAAATAGAGTGGGCTACTCGAAAGCTTTCCATCCACCGTACAAGGATGATGGTCAGGATATTATACAGATGAATCCGGCTGAAGCAATTGAAGAAATTATGGACTTGTACGGTGATGAAATTAAACGTTTAATATACACATATGTAAAAAATAATGCAGATACAGATGACGTCACGCAGGAAGTCTTTGTGAAGGTTTACCAGAAGCTGAGCACGTTCCAAGGTAAATCCACACTTAGGAGCTGGATTTATTCGATCGCTATCAACAAATCAAAAGATCACCTACGCAGCTGGGAATCACGAAATAAGCGTCTAAAAGAAAAACTGTCGCAGTCTGCTCAATTTATGGAGAAACCTGGAGAAACTCCTGAGGAACAGATAATTCGGCAATACGAATCCAGTGACCTGTTAAATCAGGTAATGGGGTTGCCTGTGAAATACCGTGAAATCATCATCCTATATTACTTTAAGGAACTATCGACAACGGAAATCGGTCACGCATTAAATATGAAAGAAGTATCCGTAAGAACCCGGTTAAATCGTGGACGAGAAAAATTAAAACAGCTCTTATCACTAGAAAGAGGTGTAAACCATGGATAAAAAGTTAAGAGAATTGAAAGATCGATTTGAAAGTGATATTCCAACCTCCTTTACGGATCGAGATAAACAAGGCGTTTTAACTAAAATAGAAAACGGGCAACATAAAAGAGGCACCAAATATTTTTTTCCTAAAGCATTAACAGCAGTTGTCTTAACTACAATACTCTTTGTGGGAGTGACAATCGCCAGCGAACAGCTTGGGTTAACTGGAGGAGATAAACCAAACGAACAAGCTTATATTGATGAAGCTCAAGATTACAGCGTCCATCTTGAGGAGAGTACGGAACAATATCTGACGTTTATTCCTGCTAAAGTTAAGGTGGGAGATACCTTTGGTCAAATGGAAGTAACCGATATCCAAAGACAAGACGAGCAGACAATTGTTAGTTTTAAGGAGTCCAATAAACCAATTATGGTAACTGGAGAACTCTACAATGATGACCAATTCGGTTTTATTCCGGACAAAAAATCTTTGTTAAACATACCGGTTGCAGCCAAAGACATAGGAAAAAACCTAGAATTTCATTTTCAAAATAATAAAAAGGTCGCGAAAATATTTGGAATGGACTTAGAAAATTCAACACTTATATCTATACAAGACTTGACAATTAATGTTGATCAAATCCGATATATTTTTGCAGAAAATGGTTCGCGTATTAAACTTGGAGTGAGGAATGCTGTAAGTTCAGAACCAGAACTTGATTACCCAAAGGAGAAATATGATACATCGATTGAACTATCAGATGAACTCTTAAATGTTTATAGTAAATATGCGGAAACTTTTGATGACAACTTGTTAAAAGGACTAAAGCCAATAGATATTTTTAAACTTTATTTTCATTCAAAAAACGAAGGGAATAATAAAGTTCAGTATGCCCTTTATATTAAAGGTGAAAATCAAGGTACGCCAGATAAAGAAACCTATTTTAACGATCCATTCTTTGCTATTGATCAAACGATGAAACAAAACGCCAAGGATTTTTACCAAAAATTAAAAGAAGTTAAGACTTTTGAGGAAGTTTATTTATCGGGACATCAGGCAATAATCCGTTTTGAACTGGAGGATTCTAACTTTCAAATGGCTGCATTCAGGTTAATTAAAAGCACAGAATTGGGCGTATGGAAGGTTGGTTGGATGCCGATGCAATAAAGGATTTATTCGAAACTACTAAATTAAATTGCTTATAAAGTAACAGAATAACGGTATTGGTTTAATTTCAATACCGTTTTCTATTGATTTATTATATAATTAATAGTTATTTTAGTTAAAAGTATTTGAATATTATTCCGCATGTTGTTCTGTTGATTCACGGTGCTCTTCTGTTGATTGCGCATGTTCTTCTGTCGATTCGGCATGTTATTCTGTTGATTCACGTGCTCTTCTGTCGATTCCGCATGTTGTTCTGTTGATTCACGATGCTCTTCTGGCGATTTCCACTGATATTCTGTTGATTCCACTTGATTCCCCTAAAGCATATCTAACATATAAATAATTAGCGGACCTAACAATACAATAAACATCGCTGGAAAGATAAACAGCATCATTGGAAAAACCATTTTAACCGGAGCTTTCATCGCTTGTTCGCGGGCTAATTGGGTCCGCTGCTCCCTAATTCTCTCCGTTAATGATCGAATAACTTTTGCCATACCTACTCCCAGCATATCCGCTTGGATTAACAACGTGATGATGCTTTGGAACTGATGAACCGGAACACGCTTTCTTAAATCAGCAAACGCTTCCCGTCTGGACTTTCCAAGCTTCATATCGTCTAACGCTTGCATGAACTCTTCTGATAGTGGTCCTTTTGTTTGTTGGCAGACCTTTAGCAAAGAAGCATCTAGACCCATACCTGCCTCAATTGAAAGATTTACCATATCAAAAAAGTCCGGCATCTTTTTCTGAATCTCCTGCCTTCTTTTTTTAGTGATTTTACTTATATAAAAAGACGGATAATACATACCAAGAAGTGCTACAACCCCTGCTAATACAATAACAGAGAAAAAACTTGTTTCTGTTTTACCCAATAACAGAAAGATAGCAAAAAACAGGAATGCGCCTATTAGAAACTGCAGAAAACGAAAGTCAATTGGTGACAGCTTAAGCGGATAACCTGCCTCACGCAGTCTTTGTTCGAGCTCTTTTTTCCTCGTCTTTGATGTTCTTTCGTCGATTACCGCCTTTGCTTTATCTGTATACTTTTTCATGATAACCAAATTTTTACCGCGATCACGATTCTTCTTAGCCTTTTTCTCGCGCTTTATTTTAGCTACATCTATGTCAAAGTAATATTCAGTTCGGCTATTGATGATAATTTGTTTCTGAAATAGCTTCGTTAAAACTGCTCCAAAAATAATCATGAAAAAAAGTGCAGTAAACATGAAAAAATATAGAGTTATCATATTTTACACCTCGATGTGTACTATTTTTTTGATAAAAAACCACCCTAGTACGATGTTAATACACCCAACGATGACCATTGTCCAGCCCAGTGGATGTGAAAATAACATTTGAAAATATTCCGGGTTAACAAGTTTGAGATAAAATGCTAGTGCTACCGGTAAAAGGGTAATGATTACTGATGACATTTTCCCTTGTGCTGTTAACGTATTCACTTCATCCTTCACTCTTGATCTATCGATGATTGTCTCCTGCATCGTCTCCAATAGAAATGCTAGGTTTCCACCACTGGACCGTTGAATGAGCAGTGTATTTAATACTATCTCAAGCTCCTTGTCAGGAAGCCGCTCCAACAAACTCGCAAATGCATCCTCTACTGAAACTCCATAATTTATATCCTGGATCGCTTTTAAAAATTCCGGTCCTAATGGATCATCGATTTCCTCAGCAACCATCTTCATTGCCTGCATAAAGCTAAACCCCGCCCGTAATGCATTCGCCATCGTGCCAAGCGCTTCACCAAGCTGATTAGAACATGCATTTAACCGCTTTTTTCGCTTCTTCTTCACATACATAATTGGAACGTAAAATCCAACTGCACCACAAACAATAAGCAGTAAAAAGTGAAGATTATACATGTATCCAATCATTACTAGGAGAACTCCTACGATTATCCTTCCAATCAATAACTCTCCAAGGGATAGTTTAACGCCTGACTGTGTAAGCAGTTTTTCATTTTTTGATAAATTAATAAATGCTTCTAAAGATTTTCCAGCCTTTCTAATAAAGAACTTCTTTTCTTTCTGACTAACATCTTTCTCTTTTTTAATATTCTCAAAAAAAACATACTTTCTTAAACGTTTTTCGTATTTGCCCTTTTCAATAATTATCGAAAGAATGATCTTCGAAAAAATCGTAATAATTACGAATGCTACAATAATATTAATAACAGTGGTGGACATTACCATTCCTCCCTGAACATTGATTGTAGGTTATATCCCGCTTCTTCAAGCTTTTCCATACAATGTGGACGAATTCCTGTTGATTTAAATTCCCCTTCCATCTTTCCAGAAGCTATATTTCTGCGCTCATTGTAGACGAAAATATCCTGGAGTACGACTGTATCACCTTCCAGACCTAATACCTCAGTGATTTTAACAATCTTCCGTGAACCGTCCTTCATGCGCTCTTGTTGAACTATAATATCGAGCGCACCAGCGACTTGTTCACGAATCGCCCTAACCGGCAGATCAAATCCAGCCATTAAAACCATTGTTTCAAGCCTTGCCAGCAAATCCCTTGGTGAATTCGCGTGACCAGTCCCTAAACTCCCGTCATGACCAGTATTCATTGCCTGAAGCATATCAAGTGCCTCTGCACTTCGAACCTCCCCAACAATAATTCGGTCAGGTCGCATTCGTAGAGAGTTTCGCACAAGGTCCCTGATGGTAACTTCGCCTTGCCCCTCAACATTCCTAGGACGAGATTCCAGTGAGACAATATGATCCTGGGAAAGCTTCAGCTCGGCAGCATCCTCAATTGTAACAATCCGTTCATGCCGTGGAATAAACGATGAGATCACATTTAATGTACTTGTTTTACCTGACCCAGTACCTCCACTAATAAATACATTAAGCTTTGACTCGACTGCCGCCTGTAGAAAATCAGCAATTTCCTGGTTGACGGTCCCCATTCGTAATAAGTCATATATCGTAAACGGGGTCTCCGAAAATTTACGGATCGTAATCGTTGGACCATTTAATGCAAGAGGCGGAATAATTGCATTAACACGCGATCCATCAGGTAATCTTGCATCAACCATAGGAGAGCTTTCATCGACTCTCCTCCCTAGTGGTGCAACAATTTTTTCAATGACACGCAATACATGTAACTCATCACGAAAATAGGTAGTAGTCTTTTCAATCCGCCCATTTAATTCGATATAAACATCGTTTGGCCCATTCACCATAACTTCGGTTACATTCGGGTCAGCGAGCAGCGGTGAAATTGGTCCATAACCTGTTAATTCATGGGTCATGTCTTTAATCATTTGCTTTTTTTCTTCAAATGTTAGTGTTTTACCCTCTTCTTCAAAAAAACTTTCCGTAAGCTGTTCTATCAGTACTTCAATCTCTCCACTTTGGTTTGCAGGCTTTTTCAGTTCATCAACAAGGAAGTTATGAAGACGAACCTCAATGTCTGATGATTTTTTAATCGTACTTGAAGGTTTTGCCTGACCTTTATTTGCTGCCGGCTGCTCTCCACTTAGACGTGTTAATAAGGACATTACACATGCCCCCCTGCTGATACTTCAATCCGTTTAGCCTTTTTCTTCTTTTTAGACGAACGACTCTCCGGATTGTATAAGGCTTCAGCCAACCGGAATAATCGCTTGGCTACTTGCGATCTTGGACTTGTATAATTTAAAGGATTCCCCTCGTTTATCGCGGTTATCATTGGCTTATCCATTGCAGGAAGTGTTGTAAATACTTTTCTTCCAAGCACTTTCTCTAACGTATCCACTGTTATCCCTTTTACTTTCATTTGCCGATTCAATACAACTTTAGCCCTGTCACCTATATGTAATGAACCTAATGTATCCAGCAACATTTTACTATTTTTTAGCGTTGGTAAATCAAGATACGTCATCACCAAAATATCGTCTGAATTCTCCAGCGCAACAATGACATTCTCATCCATACTGCACGATGTATCGATGATCACCACGTCATAAAGCTTTTTAAGCGCATAAATTGCTTTTCGCACATAGTCACCAGTGATGACCTCAGCAAATTCAGGCCTTGGCGGTGCTGCCATTACCGAAATACCATTCTTATATTCCGTCATAAAGTTTTCGATTTGGGTTCCATCCTGGTCCTCTTTTACCCAGTCATATATCGTACGCTTAGGCTTCAGGTCCATGTACATCGCAACATCACCAAATTGCAGATCTAAATCAATCACAGCAACTTTTGCTATCTTCTTGCCATAGGATGCAGCAAGATTAACTGCTACCGTCGTCTTACCAACACCACCCTTAGTACTGGCAACCGTTATTACTTTGGCGTTTTTGACTGGCTTTGACTTTGACTGAAAATACGACTTGCTCTCATTGTTTGAAATAGCCAGCTGGATATCCTCTCTTATTTTAGAAAAGGAAGATGAGAGAAAGATAACATCTGCGGCGCCTGCCCGTAATGCCTTTTTCATATCCAGTTCTTCCTCAGATTGAAAAATTAACAAGGGCGTAGCAAGCGGAAACTGCAGGGATATCTTTTCACATAAACGATACACATCGTAAGCAGTAGTATCTGGTAAAATAACAACACTCTTATCCTCGGATTGTAATTGTTCATATAACTTTGCCTCATTTGCAACCCAGTACAACTTATTTTCAGATTCGTTTATCAATCTGCTTAATCCTGATGTTAAGTCGTCATTTCCGGCAATAGAAAAAATTTTAACCATTATTTAAACACCCCTTCATGTAATTCATCCTCATGGATATGGGTATCCTTTGGCGCTAACTTGTTATCGCCTTCTTGTCTAAGCATTAGATACAGCTCATACCTTGTGGCGAATCCAAGTGCAAGACCCTGTTTCGGCGATAATTCAACCGTCACCATCTGATAACGTTTCATCGTCTCTTTATCATCTGCTGCATGACCGATTGCTAACACTTTCACATTTTCTAAAAGGAGCGTCGCTGAATCATGCTGTGTATCCCTATACTCTTCTGGAACGGTCATAACACCGACTACATCGACAAATGCCCCAGCCTCAATGAAACCTGCAACTCCTGTCACATCAGTTACTTCCATTGTCATTGCGCGATTTCCCTCTGAAACTGGGATCATCTCATTTCCTGTGAATTCATCCGGTTCTTCAGTTTGTGACTCTTCCCCATCGCCAGAGGCTTTAGCCGTTTTAGCGTTTTCTTCGTCTGCCTCATCTTCTTCTGTTACAGTAGTAGCCGGTTCAACAGTCTGGTTTGTGTTTTCTGTAACCAAAAAGTACATCATGCCTGCAGCAATTAATCCAAACACCATCGCAATTAACCATATCTTCTTGGAATTCATATACCCACCTCCTTAACTAAAATTTTATTATTCAACAAGCTTTACTCCGGAAATGCCATAGTCCTCACCTTCATTACTGAATTCACCTGACCTAACGTAATCGATAAAACGTCCACTAAGTTCAAAATGGTGAACCGATTCAATCCAAAAAGCAGCAAATCCAACAATCCTTACTTCTGAAGAACCCGATTCCGTATATTCCTCTACTATTGGAACTGTTACGACACGACTGCATGTATTATCAGCTGTTTCATATGTTTGACAGTGTTCTTTGTCTGCATCCTGTTCAATAAGCGTTTCAAAGGCATCATTTACCGGACCTACCATTGCTCCTGTTTCGGTTTCCACATATTCATAGCTTTCAGGATCATCTGGATCATAAACTTCAAAATCAGCTCCATTTAAAATCGCATCTGCGAGTGCCTGTGCTCCATTTCCGTCTATCCCAAGAAAACCAAAGTTCCCACCAACAGACGAATTCTCACCATTCCCAGGCTGAAAATTCATAACATATGGTGATCCATCTGCAAACTCCCATTCGTCTCCAAGTTCAACCCCAACAGGTGTTATTCCACCTCCACCTATTAACGTATTCATAATTTCCGCACGTGCCTTGGCGGCTACATCTGTCTGGTCGAAACCTAATACTCTAGCAAAGGTGAGGTCTTTGTTAACCGTCTTATGTATTTCAATAAAGTTTTCACCGGTTGATACTTCACTTTCAGTAACGGTAAAGCCGTTATCTGCTGCAATATCTATTGCGACTGCTTTGGCATTTGCCTCTGAAGTTGTTAAAACCTGCGCACCTCCAAGTACTGCAGCATCCAATGATTTTTGCAGACGGCTTTTCTCAAGATACAATCCTCCTGCATCCACCACAATTGCGCTGAATCCTATTAGGACAAACATTAAAAGCGCGACTAAAATCATTGCAATTCCACTTTGTTCTTTAAAAAGTAATTTACATTTTTTCTTCATCATTCCACCCTCATTACTGTTGTGTCTTTTAAATCAAACTCTTCTATAATTTGACCGATAACCGGCGTCAAAAAATCAACTGGATATGTAAGTGTAATGTTCACTTCACTTCCACTTGTTCGGTTTGCTTCGCCTCCTGGAGTAATCACAATCCCTAAATTGTCTTCATCAAGGCTACTAGTTGCATCGATAATTTTTGCTTCGATAACACTGTCTGCAGAACCAATTGCTGCAGTTCGTGCTGCCTCTCTCCCTGCATGATCAAGTGTTAAATAAGCATGAAATATCCTCCCGAAATCAGTTATCCCAAACACCAGGAGCAACAAGATTGGTAATATTAATGCCGTTTCTACTAATGATTGACCTTTTTGTGATTTCATAGATAACTCTCCATTATAAATGTCATAAGTGCTCCCAATACGATTGGAATTGCGTACGGGATTGATACATTGTTCTGCGTATCATTAGAAATTTCCAATGACCCTTTCGTGCTTTTTAAAAATAATAGCGAGAAAAGCATGTTTTTCACTGTCCATACAAGCTGCTTTCGTTTGATTAAGATGAATAAAGCGATAAGTCCCCCAAAAACCCCTGCGTATATTCCGGTATAAAGAACAAATAATGTTCCTTTCCATGCACCAACAGCAGCAAGCAATTTTACATCACCCGCACCAATGCCTCCCATCATGAATGGAATGAATAATAACCCGATTCCTACTAAAAACCCTTGGCCACTGAATAGAAAGCCGTCTAGGCCATTTGTAATGAGGTGATAAATAAGCGCAAAAATAATAGCTGGCATCGTTACTATATTCAGTATTTTCCTGCTGCGAAGATCTGTTATGGTGGAGATAATTAGGATGAGGATAATTGCTAGATTTGTCATATGGTATTCTCCTTTCTTTGAAAAATTAGCCCCGCCGGAGCAGGGCTATTTAAACTAACTAAGCGCCTCTTAACGCATTCAATATGTCACGAAATAGTCTTTCTAACTCAGGTCCAATAGCAACTATAACTGCAATACATGCAACAGCAATCAACCCTACCAACAATCCATACTCCGTTAATGCTTGCCCTTCTTCTTCCTTGAAAAGTCTGATAAAATGATTCATATAAAATTCCTCCTAAGTATTTTTGTTCTTTTTAAAGAACTTAAATGAATTATATACAGAACGATTTTATTTGCAAACCCTCAAATTAGTCCATTTGAACTCTATAAAGAACAATTTGCTTTGTTTTTCGTTCTTTATCTCGTTCATTCTTGCAATTTTGTTTTTTATTTAGAACGAATAATTCATTATAGTGAACAAAAGAAGATAAGAGGGGTGGAAGCTTTGGAAATTAGTTTACCGTTTGAAATAAAGGTAGCTGATAGTTATTGGGCAAGATTAAAAGGACTTCTGTTTTATAAGAAGCCTTTTACGGATGAAGGTCTTTTAATTACACGGTGTAAGTCCGTTCACATGTTTTTCATGCGGTTTCCGATCGATGTGGTATTTCTTGATCATTCAAACAAAGTAGTTAGAGCAATCCCGAATTTAAAACCATGGAAAGTAGTCCCGCCAATACCCAATGCTGATTCAGCACTTGAGCTGCCTATTGGTACGATAGTGAAAAATCACATTACAGAAGGGGATACTATAAAGCTGTAATCGTTATATCCAGAAGTCAACTTCTTAATCGTCGGCTCTTTTTTATGCCTTTTTCGAAACATCTCATGGTAAATTTCATGAAATTGGTAAAAATGAGTGATATGATATGAAAAAGTGTTCGATGAAGGAGGAACAGCATAGTGCAGGAACTGGATTTACATCATATATTTTCGCTTGCTCTTATACTGGTGATGATTGCAGCGGGGATTACCGCTATTGCCATGAAATTTAATAAACCATATCCGATTGCGCTTGTCATTATTGGAGCAATCATTGGTCTAATTAACATCCCTGTCCTTGAGCCTTTAAAGGGTTTTATAACAGAAGGAGAAGTATTTAATTTTGCTGTCATTACGCTGTTCTTGCCTGCTTTATTAGGAGAAGCAGCATTAAAGATTCCATTTTCACACCTATACGATAATAAAAGGCCCATTATCATGCTCGCTTTTGGAGGAACCTTTTTATCTTTTATTGTTATCGGCTTTTCTTCCATGTGGCTGTTACAGTTTTCCGTCCCAGCTGCCTTCGTATTTGCAGCTGTTATGAGTGCTACGGACCCCGTCAGTGTTTTATCGATATTTAAAAACCTCGGTGTAAATAAACGACTATCTACCATTATAGAAGGGGAAAGTTTATTCAATGATGGGTTAGCAGTTGTGCTATTCAACATCTCCGCTTTTTCGCTAATCACCTATGCTGGAATGGGAATTGAAGGGGCAGGTTTAGGTGCTTGGGAATTTGTAAAAGTTGTTGCCCTGGGCGTGATCATTGGTGGTGCATCTGGATATATCATTTCAAGGATTACAAGATATTTTGACGATTACCCATTGGAAATCATTTTCAGTATTATCCTCTTTTATGGAGTCTTTTTACTGGCAGAGACAATTCATGCATCTGGGGTAATTGCTGTTGTTGTTGCTGCACTGATTTTAGGAAATTACGGAGCAAAAATCGGGATGAGCCCCACGACAAAATTGAATATCAATAACTTCTGGGATGTTGTAACATTGCTCGCAAACTCCCTGGTATTTTTAATGGTTGGACTCGAAATCACCATAATTGATGTAACTGATATGTGGGGACTAATCTTCCTCGCTATTATAATTGTCCTTGCTGGTAGAACTGTCGCTGTTTACGCGGGCTTATTTTTCACAAAAACTGTCCCGCTAACCTGGAAACACACGTTGACTTGGGGAGGCTTAAAAGGTTCCTTATCAATTGCGCTGGTTCTCAGCCTGCCAAGAGACTTCGAGGGGCGTGAGGAAATTTTAATATTAGCCTTTAGTGTAGTGTTATTTTCTCTAGTCCTTCAGGGGCTTACGATACAGCCACTGCTAGCTTGGCTTGGCGTTGACAAAAAGGATGACGGCTACGATGACTATGAAAAATTACTGGCACAAGCATACCGTTATGAAAAAGGAATTGAGGAAGTTAAACGGGTTAAAAAGAACCTGCGGATAACCGATACTGTAACAGATGAAATTATCGATGAATACCAGGAAAATCTTGATTCTGTACAGAGCAAAATTGAACAACTCATCCAGAATCAACCTGAATTACGAGAGAAACAGATCAATACACTTGAGCGTCATTCCCTTTACGCACAGCACGAAGCTGTTGAACGTCTAGCTAAAGAAGATATCATTTCCACCGAAATTGCTGATCAGGTAGTTGAGCAAATTATGAATCAACTGGCAGAATTGGAAAGTGAACACTAACAGCGCATTTAGTTTGGGTTCTTGCATTTGTGAAGAGTCCAATCAGCGGAATGAGGATCCGACAAATCAGTAAAACTGTTTCCGGGTCCGCTAAGTATAATAAGGCAAGATGAAAGCGCACTTAGCTTTAACTGCAAAAAGAGGAGTATTTGAAGGTAATATCGAATAATATATAGAATTACCATATAAGGATGTGAGTTTATTGAAAAAATATGGCTTACCTGTACTTATCCTATTAATGAGTATACTCTATATATTTTTCTTTTCTGATCAAATTGTCTTCAAGTTAATCCCAATGTGGCTAATTATTTGTTATGCCTATCTGCAATTCCCATCCAAAAGATCATTTACGCATTGGCTAGTCTTGATAGGTTTATTTTTCTGTATGCTCGGAGACGGACTGTTAGAGAAATCGTTTGTTATCGGGCTGACCGCTTTTCTTATCGGGCACCTTTTTTATATGGCAGCTTTTTTCAGCTGCTGGAAATTCTCTAAAATCAGGTTTGGTACAATCATACTATTAATATTGTACGGCCTATTAATTGGCAAAGAGTTAATGGACGGGCTTGTTACACAGGGGAACGACGCCTTATTGGTACCTGTTCTGTTTTACATAATTATAATTTCCTTAATGGCTTGGGCCGCTATAATGACTAAGAACAAGTGGGCTATTACAGGCAGTATATTATTTGTTATCTCAGACTCGATTCTTGCTTGGAACATGTTTATTTCAGATATCACTTATTCAGGATCGCTTATCATGACTACGTATTATGGAGCACAATTCCTGATTGCTCAAAGTATAGGCAATCTAAAAACTTACTTATAAATGGCGTTAATAACTACGCCATATAAGTCAGTCCTTTTTTATTTTAATTCTTTTGCTATCGCTCGGCCTGCTTCCCGTCCAGTGAATAAACATCCACCTAAGAAGGTCCCCTCAAGTGCGCGGTAGCCGTGTAATCCGCCACCACCAAATCCAGCAACCTCGCCTGCAGCGTATAGGCCGGGAATTGCCTCACCTGTTTCACTTAAAACTTGACCAGACAAATTAGTCTGCAGACCACCCAATGTTTTACGACTAAGGATATTCAACCGAACTGCAATTAGTGGTCCGTTTTTCTTATCCAATAATTTGTGGGGAGAAGCAACTCGGATTAATTTATCACCTAAGTATTTACGTGCCCCACGTATAGCTGTTATCTGTAAATCTTTCGTGAATTTATTGTCCATTTCACGGTCACGTGCTTCAACCTGCCGTTTAATGTCCTCGATATCCAAAAGCTTATCACCTGTCAGTTTGTTCATGCCAACTACTAAATTATCAATATTATCAGCAACAACGAAGTCCTCACCCTTGTCCATAAATGCCTTCACTGGAGAGGTTGGACCAGGCAATACTCTGCTCAATACTTTTTTAATGTTTTTCCCCGTTAAATCAGGGTTTTGTTCTGAACCTGATAGGGCAAATTCACGTTCAATTATTTTCTGTGTCAGAATAAACCAGGAATAGCTGTAACCTGTTTTTTGAATCGTATCCAAGGTCCCGAGTGTATCGAAACCTGGAAAATTTGGTGCTGGCAATCTTTTTCCGGTTGCATCCAGCCATAGTGACGATGGCCCAGGCAGAATGCGTATCCCGTGTTTATTCCATACAGGGTTCCAATTTTTTATCCCTTCCGTATAGTGCCACATGCGATCGCGATTAACAACTCTGCCACCAGCATCTTCTGTAATAGAAAGCATCCGCCCATCAACATGCTTTGGGACACCGGAAACCATATTTTCAGGTGGTTTGCCTAGCCGATCAGGCCAATTTTTTCGAACCAAATCGAAGTTGGCACCTATTCCACCACTGGTAACAAGCACTGCCCTTGTATTATATTCAAAGTCATCAATAATTTCACGTGAACTTTCCTCACCTCGCCCGGCAGAACTCGGAGCGAGAACAGCCCCTCCTGCGCCAACAATAGCACCATTACTCGTAAAAAGGTTATCCACACGATGGCGTGGCATGTACTCGACCAGGCCATTTTTCATGTGTTCGCGAACGCGTCGTTCAAAAGGAGCAACAATTCCAGGACCTGTTCCCCATACAATATGAAAGCGTGGCACCGAATTACCATGTCCTTCAGCATCATATCCACCACGTTCAGCCCAGCCAACTACCGGAAAGAACTTTACACCCATTTCACGAAGCCATGCACGCTTTTCACCAGCTGCGAAGTCCATATACGCTTCAGCCCATTTTCTCCCCCAATAGTCTTCATCATCTTCTCTATAAAATCCTGCTGTACCAAGCCAGTCCTGCCAGGCAAGTTCTTTGGAGTCCTTTACTCCCATTCGGCGCTGTTCTGGCGAATCAACCAAAAACAAACCACCAAACGACCACCAAGCCTGCCCTCCAAACGAAGCTTCAGGTTCCTGATCCAGCAACAGCACTTTTTTGCCAGCGTCAGCTATCTCTGCAGTAGCCACCAAACCAGCAAGACCAGCCCCAACTACTATAACATCATATTCCACTCATATATCTTCCTCTCGACACTATATTATCTCTAACATTATTTTAATTCTTTTGAAAAGTCAATGTTCTAAAGTATGACTTTCAACCCATTCCATTACACAAAATTAACCCTTATTACCTACGTCAGAATTAGGTCTTATAACCCCTTATTTGTCATAATCTGTTTATAATATTTACAATATTCAATTATGAATATACTATTAAATTACTCTTACAATTTATTTACTATTTCAATAGATTTGGAAGGAGGTCTTGATTAATAAATTTATAAAAAATTACTACAATACTTAGGAGGCAATTCATCGTATGAAGAAGAAGGGACTAATTCTTTCGACAACGTTAGCACTTTCACTAGGTTTTAGTGCAGTAAGTGCTGATACAATCTCTACAAACGAAACCGGATCTAATCTATCTACTAAAGTTCAATCATCACAAGGATCATCCTTTGATCCAGGAATGGCTAATGATGAGAAGTTAATCAAGATGCTAAAAGAAAATGGAACCATTGCTAAAGATGCATCACCTGCAGAGGCTCAAAAGGCACTGCAAAAATACTTAAAGAGTAAAGCAAAAGGTGCTAATAAGACTAAAGATGATCTGCCAAATGGCCTTGATACGAATATGAAAGATTCAAAGAATAATAACAACAATCCTCTAAAAAATGGAGAAGGTAACAAACTAGGACAAGCTAAACAGGGCGAGGTTGACTCTGTTGAAGAGGAGAGCTATAACGGGGAAGTTCGTAAAGACAAAGTTCTAGTACTTGCAATTGACTTTCCTGATTATGAAAAAAGTTCGATCACACCAGAGGAAACGGATATGTGGTATGAGAATTATCCAACCCAGCATTTCCAGGACATGATTTTTGGTGATGACGGATATGAAGGCCCTAATGGCGAAAATTTCACCTCTATGAAGCAATATTATGAACAACAATCTGGTCGAAGTTATACTGTTGAAGGTAATGTAGCTGGCTGGTATACAGCTGAAAACCCTGCTGCTTACTATGGCGGAAACGTTCCAGCTCCTGATGGCAGTGATGCTCGCCCTCGTGAGTTAGTTTATGAAGCACTTACAAAAGCAGCTCAGGATGAAAGCATTGATTTAAGCGAATACGATGTTTGGGATCGCGCTGATTATGATGGTGATGGAGTAAAAGCTGAGCCAGACGGAATTATTGACCATTTAATGGTTATCCATGCTGGTGTTGGTGAAGAAGCTGGTGGCGGCTCACTTGGTGGCGACGCAATCTGGTCTCACCGCTGGAACCTTGGGCAGTTAACTGCAGTTCCTGGTGCCACATCTGATAGTGATCGTTTCGGCGGTCTGCTAGGGGCTTATGATTATACAATCGAACCGGAAGATGGCGCTGCTGGTGTATTTGCTCACGAATATGGACATGACTTAGGTCTACCTGATGAGTATGACACTGTATACAGTGGAGCTGGGGAAGCTGTAGCATATTGGTCACTTATGGCAAGCGGCAGCTGGGCTGGAGATGTACCTGGAACAGAACCTCCTGGAATGAGCCCTTTTGCAAAAGAAATGCTGCAAGCTAATCATGGTGGCAACTGGTTAAGCGGATCTACACTTCATTCAGACGAAGTCACATCCGAAGGTACTAGTGCCCTTCTAGATGAGGCTGTAACAAAAGGTACCAACAATGATACAGTTCGCGTCGACCTGCCAAAAAAATTAAATGTGTTGAACACACCTGCAGAAGGTGAGTTTGAATATTATGGTGGCAAAGGTAATGAAGTTGACCACAATATGACAACAACTGTTGACTTAACAGGGGCAACAAATGCAACACTCGATTTCGATGCTTGGTATAACATTGAGCAGGATTGGGATTATGCAATGGTTCAGGTTTCAACAGATGGTGGCGAAACCTGGGAATCACTATCAAGTGAACGAACTAGTTCAACACTAGCTGAAGGTGGATATCCTGCAATTGAAGCAAATCTTCCTGGTTACACTGGTTCAAGTGACGGTTGGGTTCATGAAACAATCGATATAAGCCAGTATGCCGGACAGGAAATTCAGCTTCAATTCCGTTCCATGTCAGACTGGGCTACAAACCTTGATGGATTCTTTGCTGATAATGTAACAGTGACAGCAGACGGAAGTGAAGTATTATCTGACGGTGCTGAGGCAGAACCTAAATTTGAATTAAACGGATTCGTTAAGCATGATGGTAAGTATAAAACAGATCATTATTACTTGCTTGAGTGGAGATCACACAACGGTGTGGATGAAGGTTTAGCAAATATCCGCCGTGGGGCTAGCTTAATGAGCTATGATCAAGGATTACTTGTATGGTATGTCGATGAGTCATACGACAACAACTGGACTGGCACTCACCCAGGTGATGGATTCCTTGGTGTTGTTGATGCTGACCAGCATGCTACTTACTGGAGCGATGGAGCAGTTGGAGCTTCCCGTTATCAATTAAACGATGCGGCATTCAGCCTGGATAAAAGCAGTAAAATGTTCTTAGATTACACTGACCTACTAGGTGTTACGATGACAGACAACTACACGAAACGTACACCATTATTCGATGACAGCGCTGACTGGAGTAATCCAGGTCTTGTAGACGCTGGACGTAATGTTCCAGAATACGGTTTGAAATTCCGTGTAACTGGTCAAAGTGATGATGGTACTGTTGGTCAGGTACTAATCTCTAAGTAAACAAACTTTAAGCCTACCTTTAGTCTTCCTAAAGGTAGGCTTTTATTAGCAGTTACGGCGCTTGCTATTAATGTTTGCACTCCAGAGTATAAAGGGTTCTAAGAAAGCAAAATACGCTTTCATAAGAACCCCTTTAACGAATACCAATTTTTTCTTATTTTCTGCAAATAACTAACCCAAGCGGTAATTTCTCTGCTGCTTCAAAGTCTGCCGGCTTGATTAACGCACCTTTTTGAAAATAGAATTCCTTGGTTGTATACTCCGGAAACAAATTTCTAAACTCATCAATCCTCAACTGATGGATGTGAAATGGTGAACCACATGCAACACCACGCCCTTCACCAAAAGGGGTTGATAAGATAAGCGTGCCCCCTGGCCTTAGCATTTCGTAAATATTAGCTAAAAATTGGCTTTCTTCTTCTACATGTTCAATAGTTTCAAAGCTGAGAACACAGTCAAATTGCCCCAATTTGTCTGGTACTGTTGAATCTGTCACATCACCTTCTATAAAAGTGGATAACGGATGATAAAAAGTACCCTGTGCGTATTTCACTGCTTCAGTATCAATATCGACTCCCACAACTTCACTTACTTTATCCTTACATTTCTTTGCGATGATATGCGTTCCATAACCAGCGCCACTTGCAAAGTCCAGTACACGTCCATGAACAAAATCACTGGCAAAATGATATCTTGCCACATGTTCAATTAACAACTCGTTAGTTATTTTCATCTTTTCGGGAATAACGCGTTCTCCAGTATCCTTTAACATCATATTCACCGCTTAAATAAATTTTATACACTTATTTTAACATATCCTACTTTTTACACCGCTTTTAACTTGTCTTTCTGAGGCTTTCTTGCTGTTATTGCACAAATTAGTCCAATTAATGGAAAGGTCAGTGAAGCAAGCAAAACAGGTGTATAGTTATGAAACAAATCAAATCCAGCACCAAACGGCAGTGGTCCTAAAGATGACCCAAGTACAACCATTGTCATTCCAACACCATTTATACTGCCGATATATTTCCGGCCAAAAAAATCCGGCCAAACAACATTCATTCCAATCCGTTCAATACCATTTGCTATACCCCAAATTGCACCGAATAAAATCGCCATTAGCAGACTTTTTGTGATTAAAAGCATTAACATAAAAATCATTTCGATTACAAAGACACTTGCTAACAAATAATTCGTCTGTATTTTTTCGGTGATAAATCCTGAAACCAGCGACATCGGAAGACCAACAATAGCCATTAAACTTAACACCATTGCAGCAACACCTGGAGAGAGCCCATTCGAATCAAAGATGGAAATAATATGAAACGTGATACCTGTATTAATCATGGATGGAATGCTGACACTAACCAGAATGCCCCAAAAAGCCCATGTACGCATCGCTTCTTTTAATGTCCAATCCTCTTCCGATTCAGGTAGAGTTGTTCCGATAACTGGTTCTGAGTTCTCGTCATCGGCCTCATTTGTCCCGTCCGGTTCCAGTCCCATTACTTCTGGGCGATTGCGGACCCCAAACAGAGCAATTGGAACAAATATGACAAGCAACGACACTCCCCAGAATCTCCACGCAAACTGCCAATCCCATGTTTGAATGAGCCAGGAATTAATAATTGGCAGCAGCATCGCACTAATGAAACTGCCCATCGTCATAAAACTGAATGCCCGACCTCTCTTTTTAACAAACCATTGAGCCACAAGGGTATTGGGAATAAGTGACATTGTGCCTTGACCCAACAGTCTCACTAAAAAGAAACCAATCGCAAGCATAAACATGTTCGTAACTGCACTGTTGAAGAAACAAGCCACCGCAAAGACAATCCCAACTGTTACCATCATGAACCGCTGGCCAAATCGATCAATAAACCGACCAACAAACATCATTGTTAATCCAGCGACAAGTGTGGCTGATGAATATAGGCCGGAAACCTCCGTTCGAGACCAGCCAAAATCATTTATGTATTCGTCAATAAATAGTGAGATGGAATATGTTTGACCTGGCCCTGAAAAAAAGATTCCCAGCCCACCAATAAATACAATAAACCAGCCATAATAAAATTTTTGAAAAAATTTGCCTAACAAAGTTGCACCTCCATGTCCGAACGCCGAAGCTCATTTCATATCTAGGCTAAATTTTACGTCAAAGCAAATGTAAATACAAACGTTAAAATGGTTATTTCATCCTCGTATATTCCCTTTCTCAAAGCAAAAAATAAGATTAAGCAATTTAGAAAGGAGAACTATCATGGACAGTAATCGGGCACAGGAAATTATTGATTCACTTGCAATGATAAACGTAAAATACCATGGAATACCGGTCTATATACAAGGAATAAACGAAGATAGCGAAACAGCAACTGTCTTCCCGCTTGATGAAATGGATCATGAACAACAAGTTGATTTAGATGGCTTATTTGAAGAAGGTCCATAAGAAAGGAGTTAGTTAACAATGAACAGACAACGAGCCGAAGAAATAGCCCAATCAGCAAATATGAAAAACGTTACCTATAACGGAAAACAAGTCTACATTCAGCATGTTAGTGATCAGAATGAAACAGCTAGAGTTTTTGCTTTGGATGACTCGGAAAATGAATTTGATGCCCAGCTTGCACAACTCAACGAAAAGTCAGGAGGATAAATAAATGGATGACACACATAATTTTGTGAAAAAGTTTAACGAAACTTAGAAAACTTGGCTTATCGCCAAGCCTTAATGTAGATAAGCCTTAGTTGCACTTATGCAGTAAGAAAGTATTTATACTTTCTTAACTGCCAAGAAAAAGGATAGACACAACAAGAAACAACAAGGCCGAGGCGATCCTGCCGATAAACTGCCTAACAAACGGAACTAGACATTAAAAGTCCTCCATTTGCTTTAATTTCCCATATATATTTATTAAATAAAAGCACAAATTAATAAAGACAATGAGCAAAGGAGGCTTATAACATGAAATTTAATAAACTTTTCGTAGTATTAATAAGTATACTCTTCTTATTACTGGCTGCATGTAACACTACCAATAATAATGAAGATGCTTCAAATAACGATCCGAGTGAAGAAGATGCTATCTCTTTTACCAAGACAGATGATTCCAGTGGAGACCTTCAGACAGACCAAATAGAAAATCAGCAGAACCAGGGTAATTTCAATATCGACATGTTTGGTTTAGGAGAAGATGATAAAAATTGGAACCAGCGTGAACAGAGTCGACAAGGATTAGATCGACAGGATCAAGGGCAACTTAGACGAGATCAGCAACAGCGAAATCAAGGACAAGAAGGACAAACGCAACAAGAGCAAGACCAGCAGACAGAAGATGAGGCAAACCAAACACAGCCACAACAAGGGCAAAATGAGTTTACGTCAAATGTCATCAAGTTAACAAATCAGGAAAGAAGTAATCAAGGGCTCTCCCCGTTAAAGGCACACAAAAAACTAAGCAACGTAGCCAGAAATAAAGCTCGGGACATGCAATCTAATGGTTATTTTTCACACAACAGTCCAACATATGGATCCCCTTTCGATATGATGAAGAATGCAGGTGTTTCTTATCAATCAGCTGGTGAAAACATCGCTCGTGGGCAGCAGTCACCTCAACAGGTTGTCGATGCCTGGATGAACAGTCAAGGGCACCGTGAAAATATATTGAATGAAAGCTTCACACATATTGGAGTAGGTCATACGGAAAGTGGCGATTACTGGTCACAGATGTTCATCCAAAAATAACGATAACATTTTAACGAGGATCTAAGAAGTCAATTCTTCTCTGATCCTCATTTCTTTAGCCCTTCTTAAGCATGGATTTTGACAGTATTATGTGAGTGCTGTATGTTAAAATAAATTCCGATAAATTTTATAGGAATAATACTTTATTTAGAAAACTTGGCATTCGCCATGCTTTTTGGTGAATACCATAGTTGCACTTATGCAGTAAGAAAGTAGTTATACTTTCTTAACTGCCAAAAGAAACCTGCTTTAAAGGAGGGCATATTATGAATACAATATGGAAAGGCTATATCAATGCTTCACTTATCCTAAAAATTACTGTCGCACTTATTCTTGGCGTTATTGTCGGTTTATTATTTGGCAAGGAAGCAGCTGTCTTAGCTCCTTTTGGAGATTTACTAATTCGATTACTTAAATTCGTTATCGTACCACTCATTTTATTTACGTTAATCGTCGGAGTAAATCAAACCAGGCTGGCTAATCTAGGGCGTATGGGTGGAAAGGTATTTCTGTATTACCTGTTAACATCCGCATTGGCAATTACTGTTGGAATATCTGTTGCAAGTATTCTCGATCCCGGGACTGGGATGACACTAGATACAAATGAAGAATTTGAGGTTCCTGATAACCCGGGTGTCACAAGTGTCATCCTAAATATTGTTCCTGAGAATATTATAACAGCGTTTAGTAACCTAAATCTGCTCGGTATTATTTTCACTGCAATCGCGTTTGGAATTGCTATATCTGCTTTAAGGTCATCCAAAGAGCATGCAGAACTTGGGGAAAGTGTGTATAAAGTAGTTAACGGGCTGAATGAAGCTACATTGAATATTATGAAGGTCATTATTCAATACGTCCCAATCGGGATCTTCGCTATAGTTGCAGAGATCGTTGGTAACCAAGGTTTAAATACACTATTAGAGTTAGGTAACATGATTGTTGTCCTCTATATTGCGTTAATTGTTCAGATTGTTTTTTATATAATCTTTATGATTTTATCAAAAGTAAACCTAAAAGAATTCTTCACACAGGCACGTACACCTATGATTACCGCCTTTGTGACGCAAAGCAGTTCAGGTACATTACCATTAACGCTTGATGCTGCGAAGAACCTGAAGCTATCCAAGAGCCTATATGGATTTAGCTTGCCATTAGGAGCCACTATTAACATGGATGGGGCTGCAATACGCATAGCTGTATCTGCAGCATTTGCCGCCAATATTATTGGTGATCCACTGAGTATTGCTGACATGCTTCAAGTTGTATTAATCGGAACATTAGCATCCGTTGGTACAGCAGGTGTACCAGGTGCTGGAATTATTATGATTGCTACCGTGTTTGCACAGTTAGGACTGCCAATGGAAGCAGTGGGATTACTGACTGCAATAGACGTTCTTGTTGGCATGGGCGCTACAGCACTAAATGTCACCGGTGACTTAGTCGGTACATCTGTTATTAATAAAACGGAAGCCGAACGTAGTAATGAGGAATCAACCACGAATTAAATAGAAGCAATTTAGGACGTGGCTGGGACAAAAGTATTTAGTCAAAGTAAAATCCGAACTATGATTCAAAATTCTTGAAATAGAATTTGAATCAGTTCGGGTTTTTGTTGTTGAAAAGAATTAAACTGCACATACTTTTAAAAAAGTTTGAGTGCTATTATACCACTCCGGAAATACACTTCGCGCACCTAGGGCGGCTGATGAGCCTCCTTGCTCCTACGTCGCTGCGTAGTCTATCTAGGCACAAGCTCCCACAGGAGTCTACGTGTATTTCCTCCGCTGGATTGTACTCACTTTATCCTAACAATTAGCAAATATTTCAGATACGTGCAGTTCTTTTTAATTCCAGCTATGGACCTTCACAGTGACATCTTAATCAGTGGAGGCGGAATACATAGACTCCTATGGGAACAGCACGTTCCGAAGACTCCGGAAGAAGCATTCTGAGCGTCACGAGGAGGCTGAAGTCGTGCCCATGGAAAGCGAAGTATTCTGCCGAAACGAGTCAAAGCACTCTACCCTCTTTAGAACTGGAAAAAAGGCTAAAATTATTTCCACAGTATGTCGCAGTTTATTTCAATTACGTATTAGATTCAACCATTGATAATGAACGTTCTACATAACCTATCCTGTTATTATTCGTCTTTAAAGTAGAGATTTTAGTTATGTCCCACCCTCGTTTTTATGCATAACCCTAAAATTGTTGCGAAAACAGTCGATATAAGAAGAGTCGAACTTTTTTAAATAGGAGATGATAGCGTGACCAAGGATACGGAAAAAAAGTCAATGGGCTGGTTGAAAGGTGTTTTATCTAATCAAAATCAGCCGGAACAGGCAAGTCTTGAAGAGCACCCCTCTTCTGAAGTAACGGAAAAACAGCAGCCAAACAATCATGAGGAACCTGAGCAAACAGACACACCTGAGAACAAACATTTATTCTTAAAGGATAACCAGGATAAGATAGCTTCAGATTTAATTGTTTCTTTAGAAAACATGCTAAAGGACAGGGAACTGATACTTTACAAAAATAATGGGCTAAAGGATCAATTACATACAGCGAATGAAACCATTAATCGTTACAAGCATGACGAAGTTAAAAAAGATCAGCTTATACAAGATAAAAATAAGGAAATTCGCGAGCTAGAAGGTAACCTTACGAATAAACAAATGAGTTATGATCAGCTTCTTGAGGACTACAAAGAATACCAAAGTACTTCTAACACCGAATATGAGAAAATCTCCAATGATCTTGAAACAGAAAGCAATAAATACAACAAGCTAAATGAGGAATCTACGAATGCTCAATACCAGAGCATGTTAAAGATTAAAGAACTGGAAGAAAAAGTTAGAAATCTAGAAATAGAAAACAAAAAATACAATGAACAATACGAAAAAATTACCGATGAAAAAGCTGAATTAATGCAGACCATTAACGACTTTACCGAGCGGATGTCCTTTTCTTTCTCTCCAAAGACTACCGCCGCCAATACTTCACCAGAATCAGCTGATTCATCAGACTAACCAATCGGGTTGCAAACTTCTACTAATAAAAAAAGGAGGCAGCCATGTCAGTCTACCATGGAAAACTAATCGAACTAATAGACATTGAAACCAACGCAGAACAATCATTTTTACGGGTGAAATTATCATTCGAACAGGATACTGAGCTCATTTGGAAAGTTACTAATAATACAGCTGAGAGTTTAAAGGAAATAACCACCTCTGACCAACATTATAAACACAGATTATCCTTTTATAGCTCCTGGGACCCCATCAGAAAGTGTTACGTTAGTTTTTTAACGAGAACATATCGAGATCAAAGTGATAAGGTTTATTTTGCCTGCTCAGAAGAATATGTGAAAGCATTACATGAGATTAAACTTATCCAAAAAACAGAGGACATTGAAAACATAGCCTGTCTATCTTTTAATCAGTTGGAAAGCGTTGAGCTAGAACAAGCACCAAAACAAGATGTATCCAAACCAAAAAAATACAAGCACAAAATGACATGGGCAGCTGTTGCTTTAGTTGGAATCATATCTACTATTCTATTCGGTTATTCAAGTCAAGCTTTAAAAAATCTGTCTGATGAGAAACCAACCGCTAATGCAGAAACGACCAACAGCGAATTGAATACAAAACAAGATATAAAACGCAAACATCCAATCACTAGTTCAACAGAGGTTACCCCTTCTGAACAGTCAAAGTCCAGTATTCCCTCTGTAGAGCTTATTGATGCTCTAACATACAGCATCCCAGAAGGTAGCGTAGCACTTACATTTGATGATGGTCCTTCAAAATTTTCCAAGGAAATTGTTGATATATTAGATGACTTTCAGGTTGGTGGGACATTCTTTTTTATTGGACAAAATGTTAAAAAACATCCAATTTATGTGAAGTACGTGAACTCAGAAGGCTTTTCTATTGGTACGCATTCAACGAATCACGTACATGTATCAAGCCTCTCTTATGAACAACAGGAAAATGAATTAATTCAAACAATACAATTAATTGAAGACATAACGAATGAAGAGGTTGATCTATTTAGACCACCATATGGTGATATGAACCAACTAACAATAGATTTAATTAATGAGCATCAAGGAAAAATGGTGCTTTGGAATAACGATCCGAAAGATTGGAAAAGCAATGACCCAAAAGATATAGTCAGCTCTGTCCAGGGCACAAAAACATCCGGATCAATTATCTTGCTTCACGAATCAGAAGCTGTAATAGAGGCATTACCACAGATAATTAAGTATTTACAAAGCAAAGGCTTGCAAATTGTCAATTTAACTTAGCAAGGAAGTATTTAAGGAGTGATAATAAACATTGAAGCGGAAAATGAAAACACTGACCTTTACCATTCTATCAAATGACGCTAATAAGGTTGTCACTCGGTTTCAGCTACCAAGAAAAATTGTATATATCGTATCGTTTATAGCTATTATCCCAATAATACTTTCATTTTATTTTTTCAACGAAACGAACCAGAAACAACAGATGAATAATCATCTAGCTGCTGATTTAACTATTCAAACGAACAAAGTTGATGGATTACAGACAAAAGTTGATAGTATGGAGCAAAAAACGGCTAAAGTACAAGCTAAAATGAAGGAATTAAAACTGTTGGAATCCCAGATGAGAGAATCTATGACAGAACTACCTGTTAGTTTAGGGCCTAGTGGCGGAATTGATATACAAATACCGGAAAATGAAATGAAACAAAGCGAGTTCGTTAAGCACTATAAAAAAACAATTGACGAAATGGAACAAACAAACAAGGAGCTTAAACATACCCCAACCATCTGGCCGTCAAGCTCACATAGTATTTCATCAGAGTTTGGACCGCGTAGTGATCCATTTAATAGATCATCTTCCCTACATACCGGAATTGATATTAGAGGAAGTACTGGTACTCCTGTTTATGCAGGTGCTGATGGAACTGTAACTTTGGCTAAATACTATGGCGGATATGGAAATACGATTAAAGTTCGACATTCAGATAAGTTCGTAACCCTTTACAGCCATCTTTCAGAAATTAAGGTGAAACAAGGTGACAACTTGAAAAAAGGAGATAACATCGGATCTATAGGCAGTACCGGGAGAAGTACAGGCCCCCATCTCCATTACGAAATTTTGGAAAATGGAAAACCAGTTGACCCTTATCCTTATATGACTATATTTAATAAATAAGTAACAACTTCGAGAAAGGAGACTGTATATGAAAAAAGAAAAACAGCAAAAGATTGTTGATACAATTATTGGGCAAGGGACAGTAATTGAAGGAAAGATCAAACACCCATCAAGCCTGCGTATTGATGGAAAAATTTATGGTGAAGTTGATTGTGCCGGTGATGTTTTTATTGGGAAAGATGGCTATGTTGAACCAACCATCAAAGGAAAGAACATTATCATAGCCGGTGAAGTAAATGGAGATTTATACACTTCTGAAAAAGTACATGTCCAGCCAAGTGGTAAATTATCAGGCAGTGCAACAACAAAAGGTATTATTATTGATGATGGTGGTACGTTTAACGGTGAAAGCACGATTAAAAATAATGACAACAAGGCTTCTGAAAAGAAGAAAAAGAAACAAGACGAAGAAGCTAGTTAACGATTTGAAAAACTTGGCATTCGTTGAAGGATGCTTAGCAAGCATGGATGAGGATCTACATATTGCTAACCTTGCTGGATCCTCGTTCCGTTATTCCTTACAATTCCATCGTTTGGAGCATGATTTAGGATCCTCGTTCAGTTATTTACGTTATTTAACCTCAAATATCATTGATTTTGTGCATTTAGCGGAATGAGGATCCGTATTACTAATCTGAATTTCGCGTTGCCGATAATTCATCTCTCACCTTAACGACATTCTAATGTAAATTATTTTTCAATCATACTAACTTTCGACAGATTAATCGATAGAAATGAATTATAATATAGACAAGTTTATAAAAGGGAGTGTTTTATTTGAAGAAAATAGTTAAGTTACTCGTATTCATTTTAGTTGCAAGTTTGCTTTTCTCAACTCCTGCAGTTGCCAAAAATGGTAATGCGAAAGAGTCCCTTGTATCGCTTGGTGATTCAATTCCATACGGTTATAATTTAAACCAACATAACAAGACAACATCTAAAGATGCTTTTCCATACTTAATGGGAGATTATGGTGATCTGCAGGTTCGTAACCTTGGCATTCCAGGCTGGACAACTCCTGAACTACTAACTTCATTGAAAACAGATCAAAAGTACCGGCAAGCGGTAAGACATGCAGACTATGTTACATTAACAATTGGAAACAATGACCTGCTCCAAGCACTGCAGGCTGCTCAAAGAGAAAGTGGTGGTGATCAGGGTTCTTTTATGGCCATATTACAGCAAAAAGTTGAAGAAAGTAATGTGTTTGCAAATATTGGAGCTATTATAGAAGAAGCTCGTTCACTAACTGACGCGCCAATCGTAATTTACAATGTATATAATCCTTTTCAGCTAGATAATCCATTGCATGCTATCAGCTCTCAAATTTTACCGAGTATAAATAAAAATTTCACAGATTTAGCATCTCTATATAATGTTATGTACGGCAATATTCTGTTAGCTGATTCTTATGCAGCATTTGGCCAAAATCAAGATACCTATGTGATTCCTGATGACATTCATCCTACTATCGAAGGTCAAATTAAGCTTGCAGAAATCGGGTTAAATGTGCTGGGTCTAAACGAATAAAGCAATCTCAGGAAGGACACTTATATCCTTCCTGTTTTTTTGACCAAAAAATCTATTTTACTTACTCATTCCCAATTTTGCCCATAGGTGCATATACTGACTCTGTTAGAAAACTTGCTTTATGCCAATCCTTAATGGCAAAAAGCTAAGTTCCACTAACGCAGTTTCTTAACTGCTAAAAAATGAGGAGGTATATAAATTGTACAGATATCCATATCAAACACCACAATTTGTACCAGTAGATTATTATGGTCAACCTTATATTGATTTTAGGCAACAGCCACAGGAAGTTATGCAGATACTTCGTTCACAGCATAATAACTTATATTCCCAGCTAGAACAAGCTGGAATGAATCGAGGTATAACGGATTATATTTTTTCGCTTGCTGTAGGTTATACACTCAATCAGGCAAACACAAATCAGTCAGCGAGCCAAATATATACTCAATTTCAAAATCAAATCCCGTGGCTATATCAGTTTTTCAGACGATTTAATGTATCGCAGAATCTGGCTGACCGTATACTGACTAGAGTTATTGAAATAACGTTAAATCAGATCGGAAACGGTCAAGGGCAGCCTGGCCAAGGCTGGAGCAGCTGGGAAAACTTAGGAGGCACATTAACTTCTGCTCCCACTGTAGCTTCCTGGCAACCAAATCGGCTTGACGTTTTTGCAAGAGGTACCGGAGACAGACTATACCATAAATGGTGGAACGGAAACCGGTGGAGTGATTGGGAAAACCTTGGCGGCACATTAACATCCCCACCTGCAGCAGTATCTTGGGGTCCTAACCGGATTGATGTATTTGCTAGAGGAACTGACCAGAGCCTGTACCACATATGGTGGAATGGAAATCAGTGGAGCAACTGGGAAAACCTTGGCGGCACGTTAACAAGCGCCCCTACAGTCTCCTCACGCCGTTCAAATCAGCTTGATGTCTTTGTACGAGGAACCAACCAAAGGCTCTATAAAAAGACATGGAATGGCTCAAGGTGGCAAGACTGGGAAGATCTAGGTGGCTCTTTAGCATCAGCACCGGCAGCAGTATCTTGGGGACCAAATCGTATTGATGTATTTGCCAGAGGGCAAAACCAAGACTTAATTCACAAATGGTGGAATGGAAGCAATTGGAGTAACTGGGAAAGCCTTGGTGGTACATTAACTAGTCATCCAACTGTCTCTTCACGTCGGCCCAACCGACTTGATGTCTTTGTACGTGGAACCAATCAAAGGCTTTATAAACGATCATGGAATGGTTCTCGCTGGGAAAATTGGGTAGATCTTGATGGCACTTTAACGTCAGCACCGGCAGCAGTATCTTGGGGACCAAATCGTACTGATGTATTTGCTAGAGGGCGTAATCAAAACCTGATTCATATATATCAAGGGCGTTAGAAAAAATCTTATCCTCACTTTTTACGTGAGGATATGATTATCTTTTACATTCGTATATTTTTTTGTTATATAACTTGAAGACATAATAGCCAGGAGTGCTCCATAATTGGGAGAAAATTTTACCTGATCACCTACTTGCAAATTGACGTCCTTCGCATCAAGAATCGTATGATCGCTGCTTGACCCGAGAATTTCAATATCTAACTCAGGTGTTAATCCTGTTACAAGAACATCCTGGGATCCAAAAGCAACAATGGCCCTGCGAATCAGTCCACGATCACGAAACTTAGGCTGATTTCCAAATGCATCCTGTCCGGTTTCTCCGTCCGGTACAGATGGCTTTATTTTCGATTCAATCACTTCTGAAATGAACGTAAAAGCATCGGTAAATAAACCAGGAATTGCCTTTCGATCAAGTGTTTCACGTCCCAGATAAATGGACTCACCTAGTCTTAAGTTATTGATTTTCCCGATATTTTCAGTAGCCGTAAACCAATTGTAATTAGCCGAATTACCCCCTGAAACATATGAAAGTGGAAGTGAGAATTTTAATTCAATAAGGCCAGCTAGTTTCGATAGGTCTGCCATCTTTTTTTCACTTGGTTTGACCCCTCCAAAGCAGGCGAAGTTTGCACCGATACCAACGATTTTAACTCCTGAAAGTTTTAGGATCTCTTGAACAAAACCCTCAAGGTCTGCAGGCATAATTCCTTCTCTTAAATCTCCCATTTCAACCATCAAGATAATTTCATGTACTGTATTGTATTTTTCAGCTATCGTACTTAGCCCTCTGATAACAGCTAACTCCGTATTCATACTAATATCAGCACTTTTAACAACTGCATCAAGCTCACTGAGAGCAGGTGATCGTAACAGAACAAATTGTGCGTTCACGCCAGCATCACGCATCTTCTTGATATTTTCTATCTTAGAATCTGCGAGTATGTGAATTCCATTACTTACAAAGATTTTGGCGATATTCGGATCACCGCAAACGGTTTTTGTAACCCCCATGATTTCGATCCCTTTTGATCCATAAAACTGAACCAGTTTCTCTGCATTATGGGCAATTTTTCCAATGTTAATTTCAACCCTAGATGTAGCAGGTGCAGCAGTAGCAATCAATTTACGAGTACTTTATTCTTTTTCCTTGCTAACTCCGGATAAGTAGAAAATAATGTATCAATTAACTTGTCACAGCCATGCTTAAGTACATCCGTCGCAGGAAGCTTCAGATCCTTTTCATACCTGGTTACAGCCTCAGAAATTTCTGTATCGGACATATTTTCATGGTTAATAGTTATCCCAATTACCTTTGACTTTGAAAAGTTTTCTATGAGTTCAATTTCACTTTGTATTGTTGGCATTTTCATATAGGTAAAGTCACCAAGATATTTTCTTTTCGGTGGATGCTGAACAATAATCGAACTTGGTCTTGATCCCCTAATGATCGAACATGAACTAATATATGCAGGATGGCTTAATGCCCCCTGGCCCTCAACAATAATTATATCTGGATTCTCATTATCATAAGCTCTCATAATTTGATTTTCAATCTCACCTGTCATAAATTGTGAAGGAATAGCATCTATTGCCACGCCGTATTTCGCACCTTGAATTAAACCAGTTTGCCCAGTTGCAACAAAAGCCACATTTAGACCCTTTTTTATTAATGCTTCTTCAAGGATTACCGATGTTGTTCGTTTACCAACTGCACTGTCTGTACCAAGCACAGCTAGGATTGGGGTTTTTATATCTAATATTCTTCCTGAAAATAGGTGCATATCCTTTTTTTCAGGTGGCTTTCTCACATCATTGATATTTACCCCATACTTTATTGAATGCTTCACAAATTCTTCATCGTTTGTAAAAAATTCATGAAGGGTGTTTACAATACTCATCCCTTTTTTCATTGCCTCCAACACAATTGCTCGTTCATTACGTTTCAGAAAAGCTTCAGATGGAGCTATCCCATAAATAAACTGATCAGGTACTTTAGACAATTGCGCAAGAGCTTGCTCAAGACTTGCGAATACAGGGATGTTGTTTGGTTTCCCTTCTAAGTAATCACCAGCGTCTACACCAGCCTTTGTACTGTCGATTACTCCAACAACCTGATATTTATCCGATCTGCGGACAAGTCCATTTGCAGTTTTTCCATCCATTGTACCGAACATGCTTTCACAATAAACAATTGCTGTTTCTTTCATAAAATTCCACTCCTATAAATATTTTTTCTTAAATAGGCTTTCGTATAAATTGGGAATTTTTACCATATAAGGACAAATAAAATCCCTTCCATTTAGTAAAGATCGACATACGATGAGCCAAGATACTAATCATGCAAGGATATTTTTCGAGGGTATTAAGTTTTTTACTCTACACTTATAAGTATAGCATAGTTTTAGAAATAATATGCCTTTTCAAAAAATACTTGTTTACTGTGCAAACTTTAGAAAACTGAGCATTCGCTAAACCTTAATTCAAGTGCTTTAATTGTATTTATACTTTCTCAACTACTAAAAAGGCAACACTCCCCCGCTTTCTTTAAAGCTGGATGCGTTGCCTTTTAAAATTTGTACGTCAATTTTCTCTAAATCACACCAAGGTCTTCTGGTGCTCCACTTACTAAGATTCTGTCACCATGTTCTAATGTAGTATTCCGATGAAGGATGACTACTTTTTCATATTTATAAATGTGCAAGTTGAGTGACTCTCCCAGAAATGGCAGATTAGTAAAAGGTGTCTGATCATAAAATGGATGATTGACGTAAATTTCTCAATAGTTTTGTTATGTAAGTCGAACAATACCTGGATTATCAATAAGACCAAGTAAAGAAATTGCTTATTTTATACTCAGGTATAATTTATTAATTATATGCTCGCTGTTAAGCTATTAAAAAGTATAAGGGGGAATTAACTCCAATGAAAAAGTTTATAACCGTTTTATGTCTATTCTTCGCTCTCAGTATATTTCTAGTGGCGTGTGGATCCGGTGAAGAAAAATCAAATTCAGAGGCAGATACGCAAGAAGATGTAAACGTTAGTACCACTGATGAAACAGATGAAGCAGAAAATAAACAGGATGAAGACGCAGCTCAGGAAGAAGATCAATCAGCATTACCAGAGGGGGTTCCAGCAGATCTTCCATTTCCAGCTGAAGCCGATTTACAGGTTCAGTCCTATGATACGGCTGGACACAAACAATATGTGGTAGGTTTCTCGTTCTCAGAAGAAATTGATGAGGTCTATAAAAAGTTTAAGGAGTATGCAGATAGTAATGGATACAATATCATCACAGAAGATAATGAAAACTACGGCTTTGAATCGATGAAAGAATCTGATGCAGGTCCAACAACCCTTGGCGTAACCTTTTCAGATATGGGGTCAGTTAAAACGGGAACTGTGAGTTTTGCAATTCCATTAGAGTAGACATAGGGATCCTGCCTACAGCGAAACTCTGAAAAGTATTTGATGGTTTGCCAATAAGGTCACTTCAACGGAATGAAGATCCACTTCGACTGTTTGGCGGATCCTCATTCCGTTATTTACTCGAAAACCCTTGTTTCAGGCTTGGGTTCGGATTCTCGTTCCGTTATTGCTTGCAAACACTCATTTTAAGCTTGGGTGCAGAGGTTCAACCCATAACCGCGAAAACCTTTCATGATTTAAATGCTAAGTAAATATGATAGATTAGCCCACCAAACCCAATTATCCATGCAGCCAAAGCAACAAAAACCATAAATTGAGGTATCACTAACAGAAATGGGACACCTAAAGCTGCTGACAGCTGAAACGTGCTAGTGGTATACATGGAAAGAGGGAAGACCATCCCCCAGAATTGCGGGTCATACTTGAATGGGTAGTGATTGTATATATGACGCCATATCATCAGAATAAATAGTAACGGAATCCACCATGTTCCCGTTATCCAGAAGAATAATGTAAATCCTTTTAAGAATGGAGTGATTTCATCAAGCAAACTCCAATAGTCAGAATGCAATATTAAGGTAGATCCAGCCAAAGTAGTAATGGCAACTGCTCCCATGTTAATCCAGTAAGGAGGAGTAAGAGCCGCAAATTTAAAATTTACAAAGGTAAATCTGTAAAAAATGAGCGTGATAATATTCAGATATAGCATACAGCCTAGAAAATACATACATAACGTAAAAAATAAAATGATTTCATGGCCACTTTCTACATGAGGGGATAAAAGAGTTCCTAAGATAGAAACGGATTGTGTAGCAACTGCTGCAATTAACCAAGCACCATTAATGCCTTCTGCTATTGTAGGTTTATCCCTCCGTACTGTGACCGCTGTAAAAAACGTATACATAATAACTACCCACAGAATAATTGCAAGTATCCACAAATAAACCGGTAATATGTAATTTTCACCAACAATTATTAACTGACTTCCAAACACACTTGTTCCAGCAACTAACGTAAAAAAACCAGGTCCGAGCGTGTGGCTTGTCAAATCTTCTATTACGTCAGGAAAATAGCCAACAAGACGGATAATTGTCAGCAACCACAAGGTAAGATATGCAACAGTATTAATATACAACAATATAGTGGATATAAACTCCATCCCCAGCAAAAATGAACCAATTGATAATGCCCCAGTAGCCATAACCAATGCGAAATAGCCCGGAAAGAGATCCCTTGCCTGCTGCTTTAAAAAATTAATCATTGCTAATCCACCCCCTGAAATCAGGACATTATTGTACATCTAGTTCCTATCTTATCATTTTCTCATTATTTATAACCTCGAATTTATAAAGTAATAAAGAGAAACCTTCTAAATCCGATATTAACTTCCCAGCTAATTAACATGTTATCCTATAAATACACTACTATCATCGGGGTGATTATATGAAAATAGGAATTATTGGTTTGGGTGATATTGCCCAAAAAGGCTACTTGCCTGTTCTCTCTGAAAAAGAAGGAATTGAACTTGTTCTTTGTACTAGAAATGAAGACACGCTGAACCGGTTATCGGAGAAGTATAGAATTAATGAAAAGGTGCAAACAGTAGATGAACTGATCACCAAGAATATTGATGCTGCATTTGTAAGCACTGCTACAGAGGCACATTTTGAAATAGCTGAAAAATTACTTAGAAGTGGAATACACACATATATAGATAAGCCGATATCTATGAAGTTTCACGAAACCAAGAAAATTACAGAGCTCTCAAAAGAAACAAATACATTAGCCATGGTAGGTTTTAATAGAAGATTTATCCCGAAAGTTAAAGAGCTAAAGAAACATGGTAAACCAAGTCTGGTACTTATTCAAAAAAACAGATTTTCCTTACCAGATTATATAAGAAGATTTGTTGTAGAAGATTTCATACATGTTGTAGATACACTTAGATTTCTGATGGATACAACTGTTTTGGATGTAAAAGTAGTGAGCCTGAAAAATGGTGAAATGCTTGACCAACTGGTTATACAGCTTATTGGAGAAGGGTGTACCGCTATGGGGATAATGAACAGGAATGGCGGTGTCACCGAAGAAATCATTGAGTACTCTACTGGGCATGACAAATATGTAGTGAACGGTCTTGTTGAAACAACCCACTATCATAATAAAGAAATACGTATTGCTAAGTCTGGTGATTGGGAGCCAACATTATATAAACGTGGTTTCTATCAGATAGCAGATCATTTTATAGATTCCGTACAAAATAACAAAGTACCTGACCCGTCTATTGATGACTCACTCATCACTCATGAAATATGCGAAAGAATAGTGAAGCAGATTGATCAAGATGCTTAATAATAGGCACAAAATATTTTCAACAATATAGAAGTAAAGTCACATACTAATTATTTCAGTTTTGGAGTACAAAACTTAAGCGTATACAAACTCGTTAAAAATTCGTATCCCCCTTTTTACTGATGTGATAGTGTTTTTTTGCAAATTTATAATCAAAATGCTAGTGTATTTCGTTACATTTTTAAAGTAGATACGAAAATGTGAACGAAAGTATGGCAATTTTATGCGAAAAAGCTGATAAAAATGGGAAGACACCAGTTCAACGAGTAGGTGTTACAAATAAACAATTTGAATAGAAGATTTAATTTATTTCAAGTAACTGATAAAGAGCTTGGGGTTTACCAGCTCTTTGATATTTGGTTTTTCGTTTTTAGCTTTTCTCACGTTAGTGTAGCAATGAGTTTATTTAATGTTTAAAGAAAAGGCATAGCTTGCAGTACCTTGATCCCATTTCACCAGCACCTCATAAATAACCTTGCCTACCCCAGAAAAAACCACCTTATCAGACTCGTTAATGATATTGTTGTCGTCATCCCATATCCTTATGGTATAACTATCTGGCTCTTTTTCGAAGTCAAGTTTGACATTACTATCGGTTGTTACTACCATTGGGTTGTTACCTATATTTGTAATTAAAAATAAAAAAATCTCAGTTCACTGAACTGAGATTTTTCTTCTATTTATTTTCAAGTGCTTCTTAAACTAAAGCACCCGTTAGTTGATCAACTCAAAATATTTTTGTTTCTTCTTTCTTGAAAATACCAACCAATAACATAACTAGTCCGATTATGAAGATAAAGGGGAAAATATACCACATTATCAATCCTGCCCAACCACTTTCTACAATGACTGCATAGGTTAACCCTATCGCAAAAGCAAAAGCTGGTGAAATTGGTACCATAAGAGCAATGCCCCATACCTTATATTTCTTGTTTTTTGGTTTACCTACGCTTAGCTGATAAGCTACAAGCGCACCTATAAATGCAATTCCATACCCTATAAATATCGCCATTTTACCAATCCTTTCTCTATTTCAATATTCTCTTATTTCACAAACCTGCCTCTTTAGCAAAATAGGAGTTGCCGCATCAACAATCTCCTTCTTGTGTTAAAGCACCCGTTTGTTTAAGTACATCTTTTCACAAATACTATCTTCAGTTTAAAGAATTTTGAATCTTAGTAACAACTAAATGTGTTGAAATTAAAGAAAGAAAATATAGAACGGCACTAAGTCCCCCAGAATGTTCTACCAATATATTTGTTAAGAACATTACTAAAAAAGGAATTACTATTATTAGTCCAATGTAGATTCTTAAAGGCTCACTCATATTTATCTAACCTCCTGGCTATTACTATCCTGCTGCTTTAGTTAAACAAGGATGCAATTCCTTATTCAAGGAAAGCACCCGTTTGTTTAAGTACACTCTTTCACAATCATTTGAACTTTTTTGGTTTACATATCTTAATATTTATCAATCGTTACACCTATAACAGAAGTCCTTACAAGTTCCAGGTTCTGAAACCTTTTTAATTCCTTTGGCGTTCCACTTACTACTGCTCCATTAATAGTTGTGTCGTCTGTTGCATTTTCAGTGTACGGGTGTTCTTCCGAAACAGGAAATCCATAAGCATCTTCCCCGTGTTTTACTTTCCATGTATCATCATCCCATTTTTCTTCTAATCGTTCGAGTTTCTTTTCAGTTGCTTTATCAAGCCAAAGCCAAGTTACATTTTTATAGCCCAGCGTTTCACCTAATTCTTCCAGTGTTTTCGGTTCATTAAAAGAAAGCGCCACTTCAACCAATGTGTTTTCATCTAATCCGGTGGCTATTTTCAGTTCCTGGGGCAAAAAGTCATATCTTAAATTGGGGTAGTAGAAGTCAATCATTCGCTCATTATTAACCTTATTATACCGAACAACTCTATTCGCTTCCTTGTTGAATTTAGTCACTTTGCTCATTCCACTGCCACGATCAATTACTTCGACATTGCCTATAGCAGGATATTTTTTCGTCACAGTATCCCAAACAATTCTCCTGTTACCAATTGTTTTATAGTATGTTGTTTTGCCAACTACACTGAACAAATTATGATGATACATTGTGACACTGGTGATTTCTGCTCCTTGCTGATAACCCTCAACAAATATATTTGGCTGCTGTACTTCTTCTTTTTGGATTTTTTTATTAGTGAGATACTCACTGCCACTATAAACCAATACACTACATACAACCAACGTGATAATCGAGATAACGATATATAACATGATCTGTTTCCACTTTGTTTTCTTAATAGATTTTTGAAAAGAAGGATCGCTTGTGAAATCAATTTCCGAGTTCTGATTGGAATTTTTTTTATCGTCCATCATTTCCCTCCTCATATAGCTTGACTAACTTCTTTCTAGCTCGAAACATATTCGTCTTTACAGAACTGTTGCTAATACCTAGTAGTTTAGAAATTTCTTCATACGATAGCTCGGATTCGTATTTTAGTAGAAGAAGCTCCATAAATTGTGGTTTCAGCTTAGAAAGCAACCTATAAAGTTCTTCCCTACGCTCTTTTGCTAGAATAATCAATTCTGGCAGTTCATCTGCTTTATTTTCTTCCATATTTCCCTCTAAATTTAATATGTATTTTTTATTTTTCCGACATTGATCATAATAATAATTCAATGCCACCCGAACCAACCAGCTTCGTACTTTAGAGGAGCGAATGGAATCGGAAAATCTAAGGTATTTATATGCTGTTTCTTGTACCGCATCTTCAGCATCCGAGTGCGGAACACCTTTTTTTACTAAGTACCGAAACACAATATTTAGTTCGTTATTTAGTTCCTCATTTTTGTTTTGGTCTTCCATTGTCCCTCCCCCTATGTTTAGAAGACGTTTGAGCAAAGAAAAAGTTTACAAAGTTAAAGTGAAAACTTGTTCACTAATTTTAAGACTTATAATAAAAAGACTGCATCCGTCAGAAAGATACAGTTACTTAAATAAGAAAGCGACTGCCTGTTGTTCAGCAATCGCACCCGATAATGCAATAAGATTAAGTGTTTTTTTCTAATAACATCAATTTTTCAATGATTTTAAAACTCCTTCATTACGAATTAAGATCTCTTCTATTTTATGTTCCTTACTTAAATTAGCTTGCCCATTCACAATTTGAATTTCTGATAGTTCTTTACCTACTTTTTGTAGTTGTACTTCCATAGAGAAATTATAAATATCTTCATCTGAATTAGTTTTTTCAAATTTAATTTTAATAACTTTCAGATTATAATTATTTCGATATGCAGTTTTTAAGAATACAATTTCATTAGAAGCTAAACTGTATTCCATATACATATCTTCTGTAAAATAATCTTTGAATTGCTCTTCTGAATATTTACTTAAAGCTTTAAGTTCTTCCTCTGCTTCGTTAGTCTTCCAGATTTGTTTCAATTCATCTTCTGGACCTGTAAACATATTGTGTAACACAGCTTTAATTGTCTGTATATTTTCATCTTTCGTTTTCGTTTCTGTATTTTCTGTACAGCCAACTACCATTAAAAATAGTGAAGTAAATAAAGCGGCTGCAAAAAATTTGTATGTTCTTTTTTTCATATAAAATCACCTTTTATAAGTAATACGATGAATTACGTTATTAAGTTTCAAAACATAATTTTCATATCCCGTTCAACTAACCTGCTTCTATAGTTGAACAAGGGTGCAATTCCTTATTAAACGAAAGCACCAGTTAATTTAATAAGCATTTAACCAATTTCAATGTTCTCTTTTTCATTATAAGAAGTTTGAAAAGCATTATATAATACTTCTATTAAGTCTTCACCATCACTTGTAACGAAATAATTAGCTAAGCTGGTTATGTCGGAACTTATGTTATCTCCCCAAGGAGGCTGTAATGAAGTATCCTCAATGTCCCATACTACTTGTGATGGCTTGTAATTTTGAAGCCTTCTGTGAGCATCTTTTAATTCTTCTATTACTTTGGTTGATAAATCCCATTTCAAAGAACCTTGATAAAATTCGTTCATTAAAAAAGGATATTTTGTTCCCCATCCTTCTGGTTCCAAGTGATAAGAAATAGTTGAAAAGAAGGAGTGAAAAAAATCTCCTGAACCAATTTCATAATAAAAATCCCCCACATTTATGCCAATTCCCATAATTACAACCTCCTAAAATCTTATTGTCATTAAGTGACTCTTGTTGCCCATTACTGCTGCTTTAGTTGAACAAGAAATGTCTTTTCTTTATTGAAGTAAAGCACCCTTTAATACGGTAATTACTTTACTTACATTTCTTTTAAGCTTAAACTTTCGGTATCTTCTTCCCACTGTATAGTAATTTCATAGCTGGTTGGTTCTTCACTAAACTGAAAATCAATAGTCTTCTTTCCTTCTTCAGATAGGTGAAATGGCGTAGTAAATTCCATTTCCTTATATTTCCTGGACAACTCTATTTTTTCTTGTGGAATTGCCCCCTCACCAATGTATTCGACAATTAAGTTTTTATCTCTATCATATACAACCTTCCAATTTTCACTTTCCCCAACATAATACCCACTAGAAGTTTCTGAATACAATTCCGAGCATCCAGTCAGGTATAATCCGATTAACAGAAATAACATTAACTTTTTTTAATCATTTGATATCCCCTTGTTCCATAATCCTGCTGCGTTAGTTTAAGTGTAATCGTTCACAATATCTAAATTTATTTTATCATAAATATTCTGAATACCTTGTAAAATCAAGCGAAAACTATTCTACTCCCAATTTATTGGTAAATTAATGTATGACAATTTGCATTTGAATTTGTAGGTCAAAATGTAGACATACACTGGCTATTGTTATCCAACAAATTGGGGTACAAATTACACTACAATTTTAATGATTATTAAACCAAGCACACTATTACACCAACAAAAAAATGACCATCAAATTAGCATACAAATTGATAGTCATTTTACATTACATTTTTAATATTTGTGATAGGAAACGGAACCCGTTATCGTTTTTGGAGTGTTTTTTTAAAATTATACTCCAAAACCGAACTACATAGTCACATACCCAAGTTCTTTTTTGTAACTGGGATAATATGCCTTAACTATTTGTGATAGAGGATACTGGGGTTTATTTAAAATACACCTTTTCAACATTGTACTTTGATTTGAGTTCATTAATAATATACGTTTCATAGATCTCTCTGTGGGCAGGATCCCTGACAATACAAACTTCAATCTTGCTTACTTCATCCCTGTGCAATTTAATTGGCGATACATTATCATTAAAATGTTTTTTAATTCTTGGTCTTAACTTCCTTGCTTTACCAACAAACAAAAGCTCCTGGTTGTCGTTGTAAAACATGAAAATTCCACCCTTATCTCTTGTAATCAGGTGAAAATCTGTAAATCCGTATATATTACTAAGTTCCGGATTATCCTGTTTCGTAATGGTGACATCTGGTGTTGGGACTGTTATATTTATCATTATGCTCACTTCCTCTTCCTGCGTTGTTGTGTAAATGCTATCACAAATCGACATGTATTACTATTTCCATACATATTAAGCCAAATCGTGATAAATAAAAAACCTGGCATCCACCCTCTTCAAAGAGCAAATGCCAGATTTAACTATCGACTTGAGTAGTTTAGTATATGGAAAAGATGATTTATTAATGAATTCTTCTGTTTATTTAAGCACCAAAAGACTTAACTATGAGCCAGCTTCTTTTCGTTTAAATCCAACGCCTCCACTATTGAAGCATGAATTTCCCGAAAAAGCTCTGGGTTCTCGACTAGTGAAACGCCATAAGAAGGAATCATTTCTTTTATTTTCGGTTCCCACTCTTTTAAATATTGCGGGAAGCATTTTTCTATTACCTCAAGCATGACGTGAGCAGCAGTAGAAGCTCCCGGAGAGGCGCCTAGCAATGCTGCTATCGAACCATCAGTGGAAGTGATTACCTCTGTACCGAATTGAAGCGTTCCTTTGCCGCCTCCCTCTGTATCTTTGATAATCTGCACACGCTGCCCTGCTACAACTAAATCCCAATCCTCACTTTTGGCATTCGGGATAAACTCTCGTATTTCTTCCATACGCTTTTCCTTAGATAACATAACTTGCTCAATCAGATATTTTGTCAATGGCATCTCTTTAGTCCCTGCCGCCAACATCGTTACGAGGTTATTCGGTTTTACTGAATTTACTAAATCCAGCATGGAACCAGTTTTTAAGAACTTTGGCGAGAAGCCGGCAAATGGGCCAAACAACAGTGATTTTTTATTTTCGATATATCTTGTATCAAGATGCGGAACAGACATTGGCGGAGCACCAACCTTAGCCTTGCCGTATACTTTTGCTTGATGCTGTGCTACTACTTCCGGATTGTTACACACCATAAATTGCCCGCTTACCGGGAATCCTCCAACATGTTTTGATTCTGGAATACCGGTTTTTTGAAGTAAAGAAAGACTACCGCCCCCGCCACCGACAAAGACGAATCTAGAAGTATGGTATTCGATTTTGCCGTTAACGTTATCATGTACTTTTACTTCCCACTTGCCGTCACTGGTACGTTGGATATCCTCAACACTGTGCTTGTAGTTTACCTCGACATTGTTACTTTCCAAGTGGTCAAACAACTTGCGCGTTAAGGCACCAAAGTTAACATCCGTTCCAGAGTCGACTTTTGTGGCTGCTATCGGTTCATTCGATGTACGGCCTTCCATGATAAGCGGAATCCATTCCTTCAGTTTTTCAGGGGCATCGGAAAATTCCATCCCATGAAACAGAGGATTCTTTGATAGTGCTGCAAAACGCTTCTTCAGGAACGTTACATTTTTCTCTCCACGCACAAAACTCATATGAGGTAATGGCATGATAAAGTCCTGTGGATTATGAATCAGATTGCTGTTTACAAGATATGACCAAAACTGTCTTGAAAGCTGAAACTGTTCATTAATTTTTACAGCTTTGCTAATATCTATAGATCCGTCCTGTTTTTCGGAAGTATAGTTTAACTCGCACAGGGCAGAATGGCCAGTACCCGCATTATTCCATTCGTTAGAGCTTTCTTCTCCTGCTTTGTCGAGCTTCTCAAACGCTGTAATATCCCAATTTGGGGCCAACTCTTTCAGTAATGAACCCAAAGTCGCGCTCATAACTCCAGCACCAATTAAGATAACGTCTGTTTCTTTAGGCATGTTACTCATATTTATCATCCTTAAAATGTTAATTTTACAAAGGGTGTAGGCACAACCTAGTCAAATACCGTACACTATAATCCATTTATATTGTATCATATTTATTTAAATCATAGCTTAACAAATTAACAAACTATCTAAAAACGGAAGGAGATTGAATTTATCTAATCTCCTTCCGTTTAAAGAACTATCGAGTGACTTCATCTGATTATTATGTACGAATATTTCAATCACCTTGTCCCATACTAAGTCCAAAAAGGAGGGACATTCATGGCAAAACGAACAAAGAAAAATGACCCACAGCAAAAGAATAAACAAGGATTTGATTCCAGTAAAACGGATTCAGAATTCTCCAAGGAACTCGGTAGCGCTGCTGCAAATAAAGCACACAAAGAGAAAGCAAAAAAAGAACGAGCATCGAAAACGAAAAATTAGTGAGCAGAGATAAACTACAACATAAAAAGGAGTTCTAGCAGATATGTCTAAATCCAAACATCAACAGGAACGGGAATGGAAAGACAGAAAACAATCACAAAACCCACACGGAAAAGTTAGATCTTTTGAAGAGATAGCTGACGAAACAAGAAGAGATGGGAACAAGTAGGTAAGTCAAAAAAAGAGCCAAAACAGTGCAGTGAGGCGAATCCCCACTGCACTCACTGTCTACAGACTTACAAGTGTTTCCGTAATATGTATTCATACCGACTTTTTCATCAAATTTGAATACTATAAAAGGATTCGTTTGATAACTTTACTTAGTTTTTGAATTCCTTCTACTATCTCTTTTTCCTCCGCGTAACTAAATGATAGACGAAGGTATTCCGCTCCATCCTGCTGATTCAGGAAAAAATGTTTTCCTGGGATATAGGAGACACCTTCATCGAGAGCGTGGGTTAATAATTCCGATGTATCTGCGCCAGCAATTTTGACCCACACAAAGTAACCACCTTCAGACACATACCAGGAGACTGGTTTTGGCATGTATTGTTCCAATGCAGAAAGTAAGACCGTACACTTACGTTGATACGTTTCCCTTAAGGTCTTGAGCCGCTTCTCGAAGTCATTTTTTTCTAAAAAGGAAGCCATTGTTGCTTGAGCAAATGGATGGTCTAAATCCTTTTTAAACCAAGCCACAGCGGTAATCAATTCGGGTGTTGCAGTAATCCATCCGATACGCATTCCCGGCGCTACTACCTTGGATAAAGAACCAAGATGCATTACACGGCCTTCGTTGTCCATTGCTTTTAATGGGTCTGGTTGTTCATCAAAGTATAATTCGCCATAAGCGTCATCTTCTAAAATCAGAAAATCATATTTGGCAGCAAGCTCCAGCACATGTTTCCGGCGATCCATTGTCATCGTTGTACCTGTTGGATTTTGAAAAGTTGGGATGGTATATAAAATACGAGGAAGCGGGAGCCCTTCCCTTTTCCTTTCCGCTAACATCGCTTCTAATTTATTTGTTTGCAGGCCATTTTCATCCACTGGGATACTAATAAAGTGCTTCGTATAGTTTTGGAATACTTCTAACGCTTCCATATACGTTGGCGACTCTATGGCAACGACAGTTTCATGATCCATTATAATGCGGGCAACTAGATCGATCGCCTGACATGCTCCAGATGTAATGAGAAGTTCTTCTTCTGAAACACGGATACCGCGACGTAACAACCTATCATTAATCTGCTCCTTTAGCTTTGCCATTTTAGGGCTTCCAACATAATGCAACGGTAAATCCTTCTCTTCCTCAAGCAGGAGGGTAACTGCTGCTTGAAGCTGTTCAACTGGGATAAGGTTAGGTGCAGGGAATCCAGAGCTTAAACGTATACAACCATCTGGAAGTGTTGGCATCCATTCGCCTGGTGGGTTATTTTTAAGTGCGGCTTTCGTGCTTTCAGTGAAAAAAGATTCACTATTCATTTCTATCAATCACCTTTCCATTAAAACGTGCTGTTATATGCAGATCACTACTTCATAATACCAAAAATAGAAAGCATTGGTGGCGAATACCAATGCTTTTTAGTCTAATTCACTAGAAAAATAACAGATGTGCCATTAATGCAGCAACTGGCAACGTCACGACTGTTCTTTGCAGGAAAATAATAAACAGTTGAGCAAATGAAACTGGAATTTTGGATTTTATTAATAGGATGCCAATTTCAGACATGTATATCAACTGGGATAAGGACATTACACCTATAACAAAACGTGTAAGCTCTGACTCAATCCCACTTCCAATTACAGCTGGTAAAAACATATCTGCAAAACCAACAAGCATAGCAGGTGCAGCAGCTTGAGCCTCTGGAATTTGCAGTAATTGAAGTAATGGCACGAAAGGATATGATAAGTAATTAAAGATAGGCGTAAACTCCGCAATAACAAGTGCAACCGTTCCTAACGCCATCACCAATGGTATTAGAGCGAACCAAATATCGATCACATTCTGTACCCCGCTTTTTATAACACCGGGATAACTCTTGACTTGGTCCGCTTTTTCAACAGCCTTTTTTAATCCCCACCGGAAACTAGATACCCCTTCTGGCACAACTTCATCTATTTGTTTCCCAACCGGCTCGTAATACGTATTTTTCTTAATTGAGAGAGGCGGGATCCTTGGACAAATAATAGCAGCAATTACTCCTGTTACAATTACGGTAAAATAGAACTGGATAAACATATGGTCAATATTTAAAAACCTTGCAATCACAAGACTAAAGGCAATCGAAGCAATGGAGAAGTTCGTTGCAACAACAGATGCTTCACGCTTTGTATAGTAACCAGATTCATATTGTTGTGTTGTTAATAATACACCCACTGTTCCACTTCCCATCCATGATGCTAATGCATCAACAGAGGAACGTCCAGGTAGTTTAAATAAAGGAAACATTACTCTACGTACCAATGTTCCTATAAAATCCATCAAGCCAAATTGAAGTAAAAGAGGCATAAATAAACAAGCAAATAAGAACCAGACCATTAATACCGGAATTAAATCATATAATACTACCCCGCCTGTAATACTCGACCAAATAAATTCAGGACCTATTTGATTCAATGTAAAGACAGCAAATAATGCGCCAATACATCTCAAGATTAACCAGAACGGCGTAATATCAAATAAAGCCGTTAAGAATGCACTCTTTTTAACCGCTTCTATTGTGGTATATTTAACGATCAAACTACCAGCAGCAGAAACACAGAGGATAATTGTCATTATTGAAGGAATATAATCAGCTATTGCACCCTGTAAACCATCCGCTAAAACCCCTAATCCGATTGTTACTTTTCCATTTACAGAAATAGGGACTAAGAACAGCAAAACGCCAATTAATGAGGGAAGCCAAAAAGCCAAATATTGTTTGGCTGTAAACTCCTTTTTGTTCGTAACTTCTTCTGCCTGTTGTAGTTTTTCAGTTAACATGTAGACTCTCCCCAACTTTTATATTTTAAGCAGTTTTTGTAGATTTTGTAGATCGTGTTATCCCGCTAATCTTAATAACTCATAATATATCATTTATTTGCATAATTATGCAATTACTTATCTTATCTTTCAATATGTAAATTGCCTTAATAAAAAAGCCTGTTTTCTTTTTTACGAACTAGAAAGCAGGCTTTTAGAATAGATAAATAAATGTATAAAATATAGTATCTTTTTTTATTAAATTGCTCCGACTTACTTTAAAAACTTCGTCCTCCACACAGAAAAACGCATTACCTGGTGCGGAAAAGTCATTTTGGAGAAAGCATGGGGTTCAACCGCTTCCATGCCTCAAAATGGAAGCATGAGAACCGTCCCCGTGCGTCTCAAACTGAATTAGTAGGTTGATCCCTTTTTGCTTCTTTCATAATTGGCTATTCACTATTTATTTTAATAATTATAATACGATAGGCAACAATAGAATTGAATTTCCCAAAGAAAAGAGGCGAATTGGTGAATGCTGTTAAAGTATAAAAACTTTTTTTCAGTTCTGGGTCAATGGATTATCTTTGGAAGCATAATTGGTATCGTTGTTGGCTCGACAACCTATTTCCTTTTAGAGATGAACGATTATCTAGGAGATGATATACGATTAAAAAGGGATTGGCTTATCTTCCTTCTCCCCTTTGGAGGAATTATCATAGGATTCATATATATGAACTACGGAAAGGTACTTTTGAATAATACTTTGAATGACACTGCTGAACTAAATAATCTGGTGATAGACTCAGTTCATGGAAAAAAAGAGGTACCTCGGAGAATGGGACCTATCGTTTATTTCGCGACTTTTGTCACAGTCCTTTTTGGAGGTTCAACTGGAAGAGAAGGTGCAGCTGTCCAAATGGGAGGAAGTGTCGCTGCTGCGGTAAACAAATTTTTTAAGGTAAACATATTCGACAAGAGAATTTTAATGATGAGCGGGATAAGTGCTGGTTTTGGTTCTGCATTTGGAGCACCTATAACAGGTGCTGTTTTTGGCATGGAGATGACTGCTTTAGGAAAGCTGAAATTTGAAGCACTTGTTCCTTGTCTTACGGCAAGCTTTGTTGGTCATTATGTAACTGCAGCAGCATGGGGACATAAACACGAAGAATTTATAATACAAACCGTACCGGAAATATCTATTAGTACATTTATAATAGTTATTCTTCTATCAGTCATTTTTAGCCTAATAAGTGTTTTATACTGTCAGTTGAGGCATGGGATAGAAAAATTTTCTGAGAAACTTTTCAAAAAAAACCATATGAAAAGAGCCTTTTTTGGAGGTATTGTCATTGTGGTACTAACTTTAATTGTTAGTTCACAAGATTACAATGGCCGAGGATTACAGATGTTAGAACAATCTTTTATAGAAGACGTTCCACCCTTTGCTTTCCTGGCCAAGCTAATATTTACAGCAGTGACTCTTGGTACCGGCTTCGTTGGCGGTGAAGCCATACCTTTATTTTTCATTGGAGCAACATTAGGCAATACCTTACATACATTCATCGATTTACCTATGTCATTTCTCGCTGCATTGGGATTAATTGCTGTTTTTAGCGGAGGGGCTAATACCCCTATAGCAGCATTCCTGCTGGCAATGGAGATGTTTGATGGAAAAGGGTTAGAGTACTTTTTTGTTGCTTGTTTAGTCAGCTATCTATTCTCAGGACATCATGGACTATGGCCATCTCAAAAAATATATGAGCCTAAAAGCAGGTTATATAATACTCTTCGCGCGGAAACTATTGAAAACGTTGAAAAAAAGAAAAAACTTTAGAAAACTAGACGTAAAACAGCAATAAGTAGCCGTTTTATTGCTCTAGTTCTATAAAGACACTTCACTAAAGAATAAAGTAAATGATTTCATCCACAATAAACACTAGATATTAAACCAGAAAGAGTCAACCGTAAGTATATTTTAGTAACATTTGAAAAGAGGGGATCCTATTGGATTTACACTTCATATGGAAAGCTGTCGTCGTCGTGATAGGAGGAATCCTGATTTTACGGTTAGCTGGAAGAAAATCAGTCTCACAGCTTACTGTTGCTCAGACCGTCATGATGATAGCTGTTGGATCATTAATTATTCAACCTGTTGGCGATAGGAACATTTGGATTACAATGTTGATTACATTTTTAATGGTAGCTACACTTCTTTTTATTGAGTATATCGTTTTGAAATCGAATGCTCTTGAAACTTTAATTTATGGTAAAGGACTTGTAGTAGTTGAAAATGGCCAAATTAATGAAAGTAATTTAAAGAAGCTGCGGTTAACGGTTGATATGCTTGAAGTACGAATGAGACAACAAAACATTCAGCATTTTACTGATTTACAATGGGCTACTATAGAATCGAACGGTCAGTTAGGATATATGTTAAAGCCTGATAAACAATACGCTACTAAAGAGGATATTGAGATGCTTAAATCGATGATTGAATCAAATCGATCTAATCCTCCAAATGAACCATCAAAAACAAAAACAAGTGTGTCAGATAACATATTTACTGAGGTTAAAAATAGAAAGCATAAAGAAAAACCCAAAGAGAATTTGGATTAACAGTAATGATAAAAAATTCCAACTAAGCATGATGATTTACGTTTTCTCACTTTTATGATGATTGATTGGAGCGGAGGGCAGTCACTCCTGCGGGAACAGCACGTGTCCGAAGACCTCGATTAGGTGCGCCTGCGTCTTCTAGTAGCGCTCCGAAGTACCCGATTGCGATAAACATTTCGAGGTTGTAGTGCTTCGTTTTTCAGTTTGGTAGATTAGGATGTCCGTTTCATTCGGCATTAGATAACTCTTTTTATTTCTTATTTTCTATTATTTTATTACCTAATTAATTAACATAATCAGGAACATTTGTTCTTGTATTGTTATTAGAAAACTTGGCTTATCGCCAATCCTTAATGGCAAAAGCCTTAGTTGCACTTATGCAGTAAGAAAGTATTTATACTTTCTTATCTGCCAAAAAAATCCTTCAAACTTGTAATAGTTTAAAGGAATTAAAATCACATCATCTATATTGAACAAGAATTAACGAAATGCTTTTGCTGCAGTGCACAAATCCCCTACATCAAAACCGCAACCAGTCCCGGCGTTATAACCGATACAACTACCGCACTGACAACCATTGCAATCGTGCTGACTGATCCTGCGAGCTGGTCATGTTCCATGATGGTTGCTGTTCCGATGGCATGTGATGCACTACCCATCCCGACACCGCGTCCGATCGGGTGATGAATCCGGAAACATTTCATAACTGTTGAGCTGATTAGCACTCCGCCAATTCCCGCTATCATCACAAAAACTGCCGCCAAAGGTGTTGCTCCGCCAAGCGTGTCCGTGATGGCCATGGCTACCGGGGTAGTGACGGATTTTGGAGCAAGTGAATGGATAATCAACTGATCAACCCCCGACCATTTTGCCAGTAAAACACCCGTTGACACGCCGACCGCTGCTCCTAGCATCGTTCCGCTAAGAATAGGTACCAGCAATTTTTTCAATATTTTTCTCCGCTGATAAACCGGATAGGCGAGCGCCACAATCGCAGGACCCAGCATATGGTCTATCCATTCCCCGCCACGCATGTAGATTTCATAAGGAATTTGAAACGCCAATAAGATAGCAATGATGATAACCGTAGCTATAATGACAGGTATGGTAAATGGAGAATTGAATTTCTTGTATATATAGACTGCCGCAGCATATATCCCAACTGTACCGGTAATAGCAGCAACGGCAATAAGGCTATCAATCATGTTCTACTTCCTTCCCACGCATCATCCATTGAGTCACAAGTCCTGATCCTGCCATCACAAGCACCGTACTCACGAGAACGATTACAATCAGGAGAAATCCCTTTCCGTAAAAGACCCCGAAATAATTTATAATCCCGACCGTAGCCGGAATGAAAAACAGCGTTAAATGTTTCACAAAAAAATCGGCACCCTTTTCAACCCACACGTCATTCACAACATTTGTTGAGAGCAGGATAAACAGAATAATTAACCCGATGACACTCCCGGGCACAAATAAATTCAATGCTTCCTGGATCCAATGTCCAATTAAATAGATTCCATACAAAAAAGCAATTTGGATAATTATTTTACATACCTTCAGCAATTGACGACACTTCTTTCGGAACAAAATTATAGTAGAAAGCTTTAATTGCACTTATGCAGTAAGAAAACAGCCGATAAAGTCTATCATAGATTGATTCAGACTATTTGAAAAGTGAACAGGCTCCTTACTGACAAATAATAGTAACGTACAGACTGTGTCAGCGATGATTTCATCCTGAAAAATAATACTATCATTTCGTTCTAGCGTATAAAATTTATGACTGCCCTTCTTTATATTATAATCGAACCATTTTTTAAAAAGGTGGCATATATTTCTTAGAAATTTCCCCATTCAAAATGACACTTTTTACTGAGCAAAAACGATTATAGTAATGAATAGAGTGGGCTAGCTGCTTTCATCAGGCATATGAAAGAATGGCTCCAACTATATGCTTCTTGAACTACCCCCTCTCATTAGATGGCACAAGAAAATACCCTAGTATATTTGATTAATAACCATCATAATATTAAGAAAAAAGTGTTGGGAAGTGTTTACTTCGGCATGTTAAACCCCGATAAACTTTATGTTGAATTTAGAGAAGGTATAACCTCTACAGAACCTATAATCCATAGGCGCTACACACTGACTCATTCGGATATTACTGCAGAGCTTTTTTTGACAGTTGGATTAAGCTTTGCCCAGGATAAGTTTAGCCCTATGAGAGATGAAGTGCTTGGTGAGTGGACTAAAATTAGAGGCTGCTATGTATATAATGTGTATTTGGATGTAGATGGACAATCTGATCAGACTGTTGCAGCAAAACGAAATGACATATTTAGACGTGAATTACCACTTGCCTTGAAAGCCATCAGATATGGAGATAGTAGATTCTTCATTTCACATCCTGAGTTGAATAATTCTTCAATAATAGTTCACTTTAAATCACTATATCCTCAGTTGAATAAGATAGAAAATTGGGGTACTTTTGCAAAGTATACTTAACTCAGATTTCAATAACCAATGGAAATATTTATTGGTACCACTTCTTTTAGACACGCATTACATTACCTAGTGCGGAAATGTCCTTTTAGAAAATAAGAAGCACAGGGGCGGTTATAACGCTTCCGCCAAAATAAGGAAACATGAGAACCGCCCCCGTGCGTCACATCCTGCAAAATAATAACCGTTCCGGAGAATAAAGTGGGCTAACTGCTTTCATCATTCTTCAGTTATATGAAGCAATAGCTCCGTCCCTATGCTGCGTGAATATTAATTTAATGATGAAAAAGAGCATCAAATTGCGTTGCAATTCGATGCTCAGTTATGTTGTATTTTTAATGTTTGTACTTCAAAATTGAACTACTTACTCTCGATCGGAGCGGTTTTCTCTAAAAGACTACAAAAGACTATACTTTTTTCTCAATGATTAGCCTTTTGGTGTAATGCCTGATGGCAAATAAAATATGGTTGTTCTAAATATTTTAAACTTATTTAAGAACTCGATACTGCAGATGAGTGGCTTTTGAAGTATCCATTATGGTGACGGGTTCAAGTTGAATATGCTCGTCTCTGAGCTTTTCGAATAATGGAATGCCTTCACCAAACAGTACGGGGACGAGATGAATCGATATCTCATCGACCAGCCCAGCCGCAATGAACTGTTGGGCGGTGTCCGCACCACCCATGACAGAAACGACTTTACCGTTCGCTGCTTTCTTCGCCTGTTCCAGAGCACTTTCAATTCCATTCACATACGTGTACACACTATTCTCGGGAACATTCTCTGGGGTCTGATGTGTGAGAACAAAAACAGGAATGCGAGCAGGCCCCGTTGGTCCATTTGCACCCCACCAACGAAGGGAATCATCGTATGTAACCCGTCCGGTGATAACCGCCCCCAGACCATTGCCGGCTTCTTCAAGAAGCTTGCGGTTACGACTGTCTTCATCGTCCATCACCCATCCGTGAAGTCGCTCTCCACCAGCCCCCATCGGTTCATCTGCAGAACGGTTTGAAGCCGCTATGAATCCGTCCAGTGACATACTGATATCAAAGACTACTTTACTCTTCGTGCTATTATTTGTCATTAAAAAACTCCTCCTATTTTTTAAATAATTCAACAAGCTTGTCGAAAGACTGTTCCCATCCACTAATAGCATGATTCATTTCTTTCGAATACGGGCCGTTGTGTAACGTCATCTTGGTTTTACCATCCATTTCATCGAGTTGAACCCGAGTAATCATGGCAGAAAGCCTGAGATCTGTTTGTTCCTCGGACCGGAGGACAAGGAGACGAGGTTCTACAAGTTCGATAATTTCGTGTTGAATCCATATCTCTGTGCCAGTATTGATTTGAACCATACATATATTAAACCAACCGCCGACACGAAGGTCAATGTCAATAGATTCCTTCGGGGTTTGGAACCCGGCTGGCCCCCACCATTTAGCCAACAGCTCAGGTTTTGTCCAAGACTTCCAAACTAGCTCACGGGGCGCATCAAAAATTCTTGTTAGAGTAAGCTCCTTATCCCCATTTACATCATTCGGGTTCGTCATATTGATCAGCCTTTCCTTCCTTATTCTTTTTCATTTCAGCTTCTAACACCTTATCTAATGCATCAAAACGTTGAGTCCAAAGCTGTGTAATGTGGTTCGCCCATTCCTCAAGTTCGATTATGGCGTCAGGATTAAGCTGATATATACGCTGTTGAGCTTTTTTTTCCATCCGAACCAGATTCGCTTCTCGAAGAATTTTTAAATGTTGTGAAATCGCTGGTGGACTTATATTAAAACGATCATAAATATCCGTTGCAGTTAACTGCTCTTGACTGGCCAATATCTCTAAGATGTATCGTCGATTAGGCTCGGAAAGAGCATGAAAAATATCCTTAGACACCATGGTAATGTTAAAGTCACCTCCTTCTAAAGGAACTTTGGAACCGTTGCTTACATAATAAATTATATACTTAATTAAGTCAACACTTAAATAAATAAACACTTAAAAAACATTATACCGCAATGTAATTGAAGTAATTTTCCTTATTAAACTTAATCGAACAACCTTTTAAAAGGTGGTTGCCGAGCAGTAAACGAAATAACAAACCTTTATATTTTATATCGGCTAGACCAGCAATCACAAGTACAATAATGACTGGCAGCAAAATTCTTCTTTTTCCTGAAAAATTCATTCATCCATGCTCCTCTACTAAAAGTTTATTAATTACATAACAGCTTTTGTTCATACGCACTAAGGAATGGTAACTAACTATTGATACATGGCACATTTAAATACAGCTAATGCTTATTGCATAAGAGTGGTTAATTTTGGCGATAATACTTGATAGTTTCTACTAATCTTAAGAGGTGGACTATGTATTTATTATTAGTTTTGGTGATTTGGACTTTATTTGCATATAAATTTATTGATTGGTCACGTGTAAAAGATCAATATCCTACGATTTTATTTTTTATTGCCATAAACATGACGTATAACACGATTTATCAAGATCAATTACTGTGGGCTTTTCAGGGGATCACTGCAGAATGGTTAAACCATACGACGATTAATTTATTTTTCACGTTTTATATATGTCCGGTAACCCTGATTATTTTTTTCCAGCGAATGCCTACAGCTAGAAATGCAAAAATTATCTATATAGCAGTTTGGGTAATTTTTTACACTATTATTGAGGCATTATTTGCTCATAAAGCAATGTATGTATACGGAGATGGATGGAATAGCTGGCAGAATATCTGGCTGAACACAATATTTTTCATGTTTTTACTTATCCATTATAGAAAACCTGCTTTGGCACTTATTCTTGCTTTACCAGCAGCAGCACTTTTCTATATCATGTTCCCGGTTCCGCTCTATTAATTAAACCATCCCAGAGGAGAGATTCTTGATGTTCGTTCAAAATGTTTTGTCCACACCAGTCTTTTTGTTGCTACTATTTTTGACCTATTTATCCATGGCGCTCTATTTATTTAGACTCAAAGGAAGAAAATCTAAAAAATAATGCTGAAAACAGCTTCAACAAGCCGAAATATACAAGTTTCCTATACAAAGCTTGATATTTTGGCTTGTTCCTTTTATATATTCATTTACTTATGGTACGGCTTCATGTAACGATTTAAGTGTAAAAAGGTAAAACAATCGAGCAGGAGGAGGTGACTAACCCCCGACCTCTCGCACCACCGTACTCACGGTTCCGTGTACGTTGGTTTCATTTAAGTCCAACGCTGCCGTTTTACCTATTATCTCGCTTGTATGATTTTGTCAATGATCCCATAATCTTTCGCTTCTTCAGCATTTAAGAAATAATCACGGTCTGTATCGACTGCAACCTTTTCAACCGGTTGGCCAGTTCGTTCTGCTATTAATTGATTCAACTGTTTACGCAGCTTTATAATCCTTTTAGCTGATATATCAATATCCGTTGCTTGACCTCGTGCACCACCAAGTGGCTGGTGAAGCATAATTTCACTATTTGGGAGTGCAAATCGTTTACCCTTTGTTCCGGCGAGTAAAAGCATTGCAGCGAATGAGGCCGACATTCCTGTACAAATCGTGCTAATATCTGGTTTAATGTATTGCATCGTATCAAAGATTGCAAACCCTGCAGAAGTTGAACCACCTGGGCTATTGATGTAAAGAGAGATATCCTTATCAGCATCATTAGCCGCTAAAAACAACAGTTGCGCTACAACGCTGTTTGCCATGTGGTCATTAATTTCATCACTTACCATGATAATTCTATCCTTCAACAACCTGGAATATATATCGTACGATCGTTCACCGTGACTTGATTGTTCAATAACATATGGGATTGTAGCCATCCTTATTCCTCCTTTGTATACAGCCTAAGCTGCCATCGAGAAGGAGCCTGAAGGAGGAGAGAATTGATAAAGTTTCAGCTTCGGTTGAGTTTCCACTGGGAATAAAATTGGTATAAGCCTGATCACACCAGTAGGATCATTCAACCGGATCGCCTGGATTATTGCCGGGGTCAATATTTCTACATTCTCCTCGGACCAATAATCCCTGACAGAATGTATTTCTTCATCTAATAACAGCCTTGCAAGCCTTTTTCTGGCTCGGTTTAAAACTGCTTTGACAGCTGTTTCAGTCATATCGAACATCTCGGCGATCTCCATAATTTGATACCTAAACACATCTTTTAACGCAACTATAACCGATTGCTTTGGTGTGAGCTTAGAGATCAACTCTTCTACCAAGTCCATCATGTCATCCTTATACTCATTTGTTTCATCAGTTTCTTCAAACGTAAATCCGATTATTTCTCGATTACGTTTTTGGAGTAAATCCATCCACAAATTAAATGCCATCTTTTTTAACAATGCAGCATTCAAATCTTTATGTTGTCCATAGTGGTTTATCGCTTTGAATAACGTTTCCTGGACAAGATCCTCAGCATCCCATTTGTTTTTGGTTAAATAATGGCAATAAGGAATAAGTGTCGAATAAAGATCTTTCAGCTCAGAAGAATTAACTTTTTCAGTTTGTACTTTTATGCCAGGCCTGGCGTACATTTTACTCACTCCTTTAGCTCCTCTCTTTACTTACTTTAACGATTAAAGAAGGAAAAAAGATACGGGAGTTATATTTTTTTATTTCATCTAACATTTATACCTCATATTTAAGGGAAAAATGATTATATTCTCCGATTTTTTCTAACATGGAGTAGGTCTCTTTCATAGATATATTAATTTTCCTTAAAACATCCCATTGTTGTTAGGAGAACTCTCTGGTATTGGTTGACCTAAATCCCATAATTCAACAATATGACCATCATGGAAACGGAAAATATGAACAACAGCTGCTCCAAGGTCTTCAGGATTCTGTTTCACATGGGAGTGAACCGCAACCATCTCTCCCTCTTCAATAGCATGTTTGATCTTAAATCTCTTGTTGGGATTCTCAGCTGCATCCTCTTCCATTGCTAGTTTGAGTGAATCTGCATCGCCCTGGAAAAAGGCATTATGATGGCGGAATTCCGGACCGATGTATCTCCGGTATGCTTCATCTACATTCCCCGATGCTACAAGCTTTAGAAATGATATCGCTTGATCTTTAAAAGAAATGGTCCCTTTACTCTGCTTTTCCATATTAATAACAATCATCCTTTCATTTTGAAATGATCATGCACCAAACCAGATGATATTATACTATTGTTAATATTACATTCTTACGTTCAATGCCATTTTTAAATATTCAATGAACAGGCTGAACTGCTGTTCCAGCTGTACATCACTTTCCGCCAGGATTGCGTCATCGAGGGCGAGACCATCGATGAAAGTAATGATTGATCGCGAAAGAAGTTCACTGTCAAAACGATCACTAAATTCTCCAGAGTCCTGCCCAGCTTTAATAACATCCGCATAGAGACGAACACCTAAGTTATACCGCTTCTTGCCATATTCTCGTCTTCGCTCATCATTTCTTCCAGTGATAAAAAATTCCAGTTTACTTGGCGCGAGTGGATCCATTTTGGCGTCAGGTGTGCCGTCTTCCCCAAACAGCAGCTGCATGAGAAGTTTCCAATGCGATTCAGTCATTCTCAACAATTTCTCTGTGTTCTCAGCTTCATTTCTAAGTCCCTCTTCAATGATTGCCTCGAATAAGTCTTCCTTATTGGAAAAATACTGATAAAGTCCGCCCCGGCTGACACCAGCTGCATCCATGACGTGCTTCATCGTAGTGTGTTCATAACCATGTTCGATAAAAACATCCCTTGCAGCGCTCATAATATTAGCCCGTCGTTGCTGGAGATGCTCCTCGCTCACTCGTGGAGCCATGTGAATTCCCCCGTTCTACTTTCCTTCTTGTAAAATACCCGATCAACGACACAAGAACCAGCAAGCCTGCCGTAATTGTGAAAGTTGGAATAACCCCAATAACGGTTGACAGCCATCCACCAAGCAACGGTCCAATAATCGTTGCCGTTGTCATAACACTGTTGATAACCCCGAAGACTCGACCCGTCATCTGAACAGGGGTATCGACTTGAACAGTTGCCTGGAATGGCACAAATATCAGACTGGCTGAAAACCCTCCGGCAAATCCGAGGACTGGTGCCCAGATTACTGAGTAGCTAAGGTCGTAATTAGTTAGTACTCCCATCATACCAAAACTCAATCCAATTCCACAAACACCTATCAGCATAAGCGGGTATGCCTGATAATTGGTTTTTTTAGCAAGCAGGTAGCCGGCAAAGAACATACCAAGACCAGATCCTGTAACCAGATAACCGAATAAATCAGGCGAAGCATTCGTTAACACCCGAATTAAAACAATCAACTGCGTGTCGGCCAATTGAAGAATTAAAAGACTGACCCCCATAATCAGTAAGCCGATTACCATGAAACGGCTTGATTTGATAAAAGAAAGTCCCTCGACGAACTCCTTTTTGAATGATCCTTGTTCCTTTTCACCCTCCTCTACGGCCTCTACTTTGATTGCATTAGGTATAAAAAATAACAATAAAGCTGAGACAAAGAACGTTGCTGAGTCGATTATAAATACCTGCTGAGCACCAAATGCCGCAACGAGAATCCCACTAAGAAGTGGCCCAATAATTTTTGTCGATGAATCAATCATTGATGTGATGGACATAGCAGCCTTCATATCACCTTCCCCAACAACCTCCTTCAACTTGCCATTTTTAGCTGGAATGAACACGGCCGATAGCATTCCGACTGCAAACAGCGTGGCATACACCATCCAGAGCGAACTTGCGATGGTGAGGATAAGAATCAAGCCAGCCCGAGTGACATCAGAGATAATCATAATTGTTTTTCGACTGAAGCGATCGGCAACAATTCCCGCTACCGGCCCAAGTAAAGCCATAGGAACAGCCAAACATAGAATAACCAACGAAACCTCCATAGGTGACGCATTCCACTTCAGCCCAACAAGCGTAAATATCGCCACTATACTCAGCCAGTCACCAATACTTGAAATTGCCTGCGCACTCATTAACGTCATGTACCCCTTATTCTTCACTAAACTTTTCATACCGATCTCCCTCTTCCTCATTAAAACGACACCATTGTCGTTATTGGTTAATACTCATTATATCGACACGAGTGTCATTTTTCAACTTTTTTTTTGCCTATTTTGAGAAAAGTTTTAAAAACCTTCTTAAGAAGCACGTAAAAGCCTCCTGCTTTGTTAGGCGGAAGGCATGGTAATTTCATTGACGTTTATGAAGATAGTGTGATTGGAAATTGCTGTTGAAAAAGTTTATGGAAAGGTTAGTGAACAGTTATAAAAACTTCATTTACTTATGGTACGGTTCTCCGTGATTTATCTAAATGAGGTTTTTATTGTATCTATTAAATTTCAATAAGAAAAGTGACCCGAAAAGAGCCACTTTGGTATAAATAATATCATAAAGAGATTATGCTTTTTCAATAAACCTTATTTGTATTGTTTTTGAATTAACCGTTTCATTCTTCAGTATACCTCTTATTACTACAACATCATCTAAATTCTCTTTTAGATCATCTAAAAGAGAATCACTGATATGACCAATTATCTCATTTATATTTTCTTCTCCTTTTAACTCTCTCAATCTAAATGAACCTTTATCAAGGTCTACTTCTCGAACCCTTCCTTCAAAAGTATATATAACCTCTTCTTCGATTTCTTTTGAAAGATTTTCAATAATGTAATCCCTTGTTATTTTAGTTAAAAATATATCTTTTTTGATAAGTGAACCATATAAGTGAACTCGATTGATTTTTTTTGAGCTATTTGGAATTAGTCTTAACACACTTTTTAATGCCATCTCTCTCAACTCAATATCAGGTATTTCTTTTTTAATAGCATCTACAGATCCATGACTAGCTGCCCATGATGCAGCTGTTAAATATAACTCCGCTGTACGTTCAAAATCAGTTTTTTCATCCAATAGTGATAACTGTTCTGTTGGTCTTTGTAAGGCAATCTGTAAACTCCCTTCACGAACATTTGTTAAGGACATATCGCATGCTTTTGATATATAATTTGGTATTTTAGTGAGATTTCTATATCCCTGTTTAAAAGAATACAAATTTTGGAAACCTTTGCGGACCTCTTCTAATATGCTTGACACAACACTTATTGGTGCATTTCCGAAACCTATCTCTGGACCCTGTAGTCTTATAACAATATCCGATCTATCAATTTTTTCTATAACTTGAAACCCAATAAATTCATCAATTTCGCTTCTGAATTCTTTGATTTTCTCTATATAACTACTGGACATTATTTCAAACATTTCAGGATTATGAGGCAATAACTTATCTTTTAAATCAGCAAGTGCATTTTCAAGATGCATAATTTGCTTATTCAGAAATTCTTTTTCCTCTAAGTTATTAATCATATTCCCACCCTCAAAATACCTTTTTTAAGATGTTGTCGAGGCGCCTTAACACCTTGGTAGTATTCAATTATTTCTTTTAAGCTAGCTGATTCATAAAATACATGGAACAAAGTAAAGCCATATTTACTTTTAACGGTGTCTCTGTGCATTACTTCATAGTGGGCCAAAGTCAATGTTTCTGGAGTATAATCATAAGGAGTTATAAGAGCTAAATCTACGTCAGATGGCTTTTCTTTATCGGTAACATAACTTCCATCAACCAGTAAGTGATTACACGGTATTTCTGCAACTTTAATATTTTCAATATATCCTAGTAAGTTATTAAAAAGTTTATTTCTTACATCTTTATTCGGTAAACTAGAAAATATTCTTTCAATGTCTTCTATAGAACAATCATGTACTCCTATTGGTAGTAATCCATTTTTGTCAAAAGGTGGTATCGCCAACTTTTTTCATTCCCTTCAAGTATCCTATATAAATAATAACAGTATTTCTATTTATTTACATAATTTTTAGGGAATTTACAATATTTTAGTCAATAAATTGGATTTTTATACCGTCATGAATGATTTAGCTGTAATTTATTTTCTATTAACATATGAAAGAAAAGCGAGAAGTTACCTTCCTATTTTGCGCTTACATAATGTTGAGGCATCTACCTAATAAACACTTCGGGTCAAACATACTATCTAATCCTTTATCACAACATATTTAGATAGTTTTATACCTTTACTTACTTCGGTGGCATAAGATTTTTTTAACCCTGAAGCCCGAACAATATCAATAACTTTATATTTATTTTTTAAAATATCGTCGGCATATTTAATACCAAACAAATGAATATTAGCTACTTGATAACCTTCTGGAGCATTTGAGTACATTTCCTTTAAATACGTTCCTAACTTATTTTGATCCATCTATATACCCTCCTCTCTTTAATAAGATTAGAAGCGGTAACTATTTAGTAGAGTTAATAGAGATCTTTAATCACATTTAATTGATGTTTTCTTTACAAAATCTACTCAGTGAAGTAGAAGTTTATTCAACTGTTCCTATGTCTAATTCAATTTGTCCTTCATATTCTCGGGTTATACCATAGAATTTATATCTTTCACCCACATTTATATATGGTGTTTCTACATCACTATAAATAATTGCATTAAAGGTAAAATCTTTCACTTGTAATCGAAGAAATTTATTACCACTTTTATTGTCATAGTAGAAGTCATCCACCATAGCAACTACAGTTACTAAATTGTCTGGATTTTCAAATCCTTGCTCTACATTTTCATTTGTAAATGCCTTGTCAGCATCAATAGATGAGTTGGATTTACTAATACTTTCTGTATTAGTACCCTCCAAAAAGCTAACCAATCCACTCGAAATAATTACTAATCCAATAGCCACAAAGAATATAAGTAATCCCACATTTATAATTTTAAAAACGTCTATTTTTTGATGAGAGTTCGATTCCTTTTGTTTATTTGTAGTAATTTCTTTTCCCGCATCATTTTTTTCCATTATATTTGATTCATTAGACTTCTGATCTAAATCTTCAGAACCTGTGAGATAACCAATTTCAATATCCGACGAGGCTTTATTTGAAAATGTAATATTCCTCACAATTTCCTTAATCATTTTTTCAGGCAATAGACTAGATCTGAACTTAGAAGCAGATAGTAGTTTCTTTTCCAACGTAAAGTTTAAATCATCTTTGAATATGTGAAACAAATAAAAGTCAGCAGCATTCTTCTCGTTCCAATCTTCTGTATATTTATCTAAATCTTTTCTATTAAAACCATATTGGATATTAACGTAACCTATGCGTTTATGAGTATCTCCTAGAGTTGGATAGTTCGACAAAAGGTACCCTTTCAAATCATCTACATGTTGCCGCACCTGTTGTAATGGATTTGAGGTTTTACCATTAACTATAGTAAATGTCCCATTTGTTTGAACACCTTGTATTGAATTTACTGACCAATTCTTCACTTCAATTAAACGAAATCCATAAGTAGGAGATATTATCAAGAAATCAGGTTCATATTTACCTATTACTGGTTGAGCAATAATATAAGTATCATCAGACAGATATCTAGCTAAAAGGTCCCCAACTTCAATTTCTCCTCTTAGTCCTTTTAACTCGAACATGGTTTTACTAGAAGTTTGCTCTAGTTGCTCAATTAACTTGTCTCTTCCTATAAGTTTCCCCACGCCCAAATCCCTCTCACATTTTTTAATTAATTTAAATTATAACATATACCTTCCAGTACTATAATTACGTATTACTAGTACTCCAACTTCAATTTTAAATTTAAAAACTAATTAAATTAGAGAAGGGAAATCACCATTTGACAATTTCTCTTCTCCTTAATCGTTACCTATATACTCTTGAAACATATTAGTTAATCAATGATATACACAGTACTTTATGTTACATTTGATGGTCTAAAATATGTTTTCCCCTTAGCATGTGGGTAATTACCGAAATACCAGACTTCTGGTCTATCCATTATTACCTTATATAATATTTGACCATAAAACTTAGCAGCTTCTTCATCATTTCTTCTGCATGACTCCCATATAGGTTCATAAACTGTTCCCATCCAATTATGTCCAGGAATCCAACTCGATGTATGAACATTTGCTGAATCAATTACACAATTCAATTCATCTACTATAATGTCATAATATTTTTTATCTAAACCCAACAACCTTTCATTAAACTTCCTTTCATAGGCTACCTTTGTAATTTGCTCTCCTTCGATTGTAAAAAGCATTTACTCATCTCCCCCATAATTTTATTGAAACAAGTCATCAATTTTAGAAGCTGAAAGAGCTTTACCAATTGTTGTTGTTCTATTCACTATTATTCTAGGGTGATTAAGGTAATCTTTTGTAAGATCGATAGGTTGTCGGAGTTTTTCAACATTAGAAAGTACTGCAATTTGATAATTATTCCAACTTAAAATTTCGTCTGAATACCTATTATCTTGTAGCAATTTCTTTAACTCTGGAAGAGCTTGAATAGAACTACTATCCAATCCCCTATAGATTAAAGATACCTTTCCAACATGACTAATGGAGTTTGGGTATTCACAACTCGAATCACTATAAAAGAAAATATACATCATTGGGCTTACCTTCCTGGTAGGAGAGAAAAAATAGATATTATAATTTTCGAGAATTTCCATATACCATCTTTTCTGGGTAACCGTTACGGCTTCTCTCAAATCTTTGAGCTTAAAATTACCAATTTCTATTTTATCCATATTACTTTCCTCCCCCACTTTTTTCTCAACATGCTCCTGAATTATATTATTTAGATACTCATTTAAACTTTTCTTACCTGCTAATTCTTCAACACGTTTAAATAATCTGTTATTCATCCTTAACAGAAACTTCTTTTCCAATTAACCACCACCAAATGATATCATATACTGAATTGAGTAAATGATATCATTTGGTGAATAGAAAGTCAAATAAAAGTAAGTAAAAAGTATTTTGTGAAGTTCATTTTTTCAGCTATATAAACTTACTACGAGTTAATGGCTCCTTTTAACCCAATTCATTACTTAGTATGTAGTAATAAAGCTGTACATCTTCTGCACTGTAAATGCCTATTCTCTGAATAGCAATAGTCTCTAATCTCAATTCTTCAATATATTCAATGGCAAATGTCATATTCAATATATTAGTTAATTCGTCTTTATTTTCCAATATTATCATAGCTTGGTGTGTATCAAGGGAAAATATTTCTATTCCCTCACCATTACTTAAATAGTCATACAAACTGTGGAACTCCTCTTTTAGATATTCTGAAACCTCAACAGGGAACGACTCTTTCACCATAAGCAACTCATTGTAGTTATGAATCTTCTTCAACTTTGATTCCCCCCATACCGTTTTTGTCCAAATTCAGTCACTATACAGATAACAATCCCTACCGCTGTTCCTAACAAGAAATATTGCAATATTATCTCCTACCTTTTTCATATATTTATATTTGCTCTTTAACAAAGACATAGATAGACACACCAAACATCATTCCGGCTTTAAATAATTCCACCGATTTCATAAAATCACCTCCCTTGAGGCATTTTTCAGACATTAAAATAGAGAATACAGCCCCTAAGGTGAATTCTCGATAATGGTTTAATATACAACTACTATTAGGCAACTTTCATAATTTTATAGCGTTCACCAGTTCATCATTCTTTAAAAACCCTATTGCAATATTGGTTTTTGCTTTTTTATCCTGCAATAGGTATACAACATTCTTGGTTCCTCCCTCATAGAAGAACACAAAGCAATTAATATCTATCATACCTTCAGGAATCATTGCCCTTACTTCACTATTAACAATATCTTCACTTTTCATTAATTGGCTATCAACCAACCAATCATAAGAAGCTAACCTTGGATGATATTTATATATGAACTCCCAGAAAATATCCATTACACTCATAACATTCTCTCCCTTTATAATTTTGATTTGTTGCTTTAAACTCCACAAACCTAGATATTAAAATAAATAGAAAAAGGGGGAGAAAAATCATCGCTGATGGATGACTTTTCTCCCCCTTGAATGGTGAAGTGTCGAACAACTTCTTTATTTAGTTGGATTTGTATAGATTCAATTTCCCTACTTTCGGATATCGTTATCTGTCTTATCAGCAAGTGCAATAACTGTTTACGTTGCTCCCTCGTCATGGCTTCTTTGTAACTTGCTATAAAGTTCTTCATCACTTGTGCGACAATCTTGAAGTTTATTTCCCTTACCGGTCCTTGACCCATCTGCTTCTCAATAGGAGTTATTCGTTCTGTAAGCCTCTCTTTTTCTTCATTCAAACTGGAAAGACGTGTTACAAGATCTGCTTTAATAATAAGCCCTTCTTCATACAAACCCAGCACTTTATCCTTCTTTGACTGGATGGCATCTAGGGACTTTTTAATTGATTCATACTCCTTTCTGATAGGAGCATCCCCATCTTGGTTCTTTCCATTAATTTTGTCCACTATTTGCTGTATTAGAATCTCGTTATTAGCCACATTTGCAATCTTCTTTAATACGTACTCATCTGCATAATCAGTTCGGACACCATTAGAACGGCAAACAGTAGTACCTTTATTTTTCCATGCGCCACATGCATAGTATTCTATTACTCGCTTTGTTCCGTCTTTTTTACGATTGGTTGTTCTGCTAAGCACCATCCCCGCCCCACACATAGGGCAACGCAAGATACCAGTCAATGGAAATTCCCCACTATGAACTCGATTTGGTTTCCCTCCCCTGGTTTTCATTATTGCTTGTGCTTTCTCCCATTCCTCTTCTGAAATAATCGCTTCATGTTGTCCTTTTTCCATGATAGGATGAGGATTGATATTGTTTCGTCGCTTTTCGTTCCAATCTCTCCTAACATTATAGCGAATCACCCCTTTGTATACTGGATTTGTTACAATAGTTTTAATTGCAGTAATGGAAAATTCATTATTGCGTTTGGTTCGATATCCACCTTGGTTTAAATAACCGGTTATATACTTATAGCCATGACCCTCTGTGTATAGCTGAAAGACTTTTCGAACTGTTTGAGCCTCTACCTCGTTCACTACCAGTTTGGACAATTTTCTTTTGGAGTTGTCGCTAGGTGTACTAACCACATCATAGCCAAGCACTTGTCCACCATTCCATGAACCTTCCTTCGCCCGAGCCAGCATCCCCATCTTTACATTCTCTGCGGTATTTGCTCGTTCGAATTCAGCAATGGCAGCCATCATTTGAAATTGTAATACACCAGAGGGGCTTTCCGTTTCATATTTTTCTGTGTATGAACGGAAACCAATATTCTTACCTTTTAGTTTATCTACAATGCTAAGTAGGTCAAGGCTTTTACGGGAGAATCGGTTCATTTTCCAAACTAGTACTACATCAAATGTCTTTTGCTGTGCATCACTAAGTAACTGCTGTAATGCTGGTCTACCCTTAATATTCTTTCCACTTTTTCCGCGATCAACATACTCCTTATAAACAATGTATCCTTCACGTTCACACCATTCTCTAAGAACTCTTGTCTGTTCGTCTATACTATACCCTTCTTCAGCTTGTTCCATAGTAGATACACGAGCATAAACCGCTGCCTTTTTTTGCGGTTCTGACTGAATCATGTCAAGGTTAGATTTATCCATTGCATGATTATGCAATTAACTCACCTCCTTTCAATTTTATAAGATCACCTGATAACAACTCTTCATCAATATCTGGAAGTTTCATTTCATTAATAGCTGCTAGTGCATGAAATTGGAGCTTAGTAAATATATCGCTAGCTTCAAAATTTTCTTTATGTGAAACAAATTCAATATTTTCAGTTGCTAAGGCTTCTACAAAATCAATTAATTCAAAAACTTTGTTGGAGATAATATTCCTTTTCCATACTAGCACCATATCAAATTGGCCTTGTTGTGCATCTGAAAGTAGTTGTTGTAAAGCTGGTTTTTCATGCATTGTTGCTCCATCAATTTCTCTATCAATATATTTCTTACAAACGATATGGCCTTCACGTTTGCACCTTTTGTTTAAAACGCTTATTTGCGCTTCCTTGCTAAAATCAGATTCACTAGTTTGAACTATATAATATGCCACTTTATTTGGTTTACATGAACCATTAATCGGTTCTGATGGCACCTTAAAATTAGGTACATTAGTTACTTCTAATTGGTCATTCATCATCTGTTCGACTCCCTTTACCTTTAGAGTTGTTATTAGTTAAATATGTTGTAACCATTTCAGATAAAATATCTACCAAAGCATCGTATTGATAATCAACTGATGTATCTTTTTCCAAAGAAAATGCCTCCTGTAGTTGGATTAATAGAATAATATATATTTCATTTACGATTAATAGTTATCAAAGTGTATCTGACTTTTTTAGTGCGCAGAAAAGTTGTGTTTTTCGAAATCACCTATCCAATATAGCGACTGTAGCATCAGTAGCGGCTCTGTCTGTCGCTACTGATACTACTGTTGCTATATTAGGGCTAGTCCCACTCCGCAAACTCATCATAGTCTGGCGAAAGTTCGATATCATCAGAATTAATTATCTTGCCACCTGTTTTTTGTTGGTCTATGCGAACATCATTACTACCAACCTTTTTAATAGTCACTTTTTTCGCATCTCCTCCATGGCGAATCTCAAACGTGATTCCAACCTCTTGCAAATTGGATTTAACTTCTTTTAAGCGACGACTAAGAATATGCGCTGCTTTTGGCCATGATTTGACGTTAGTATCGATCCTTTCGCGACCAGCCTCATAATCTAGACGGGTTAGAAGTTGTGCAACAGTCCCAGTCCAACTGTTGGCTTCACGCATCATTGCAACAATAGTAGCTGCAACTGGATGTGAAGAGATAGCTTCTTCGTTAGATTTGTTTTGATTATTACGATAGGCTTCAAGGAAGCGTTCTCCACCATACCCCATTGCTTCAGCTATGGCATACCCCCATCGAGAGAAATCTGCCATTCTGGATAGCTTGTTAAGCGTTACCGTTGGATAAATTGCCATTGCTTTCGACAACGTTTGAAGAACCCCACCTATAATAGCTGCTTTATTTTCTTCAAAGGCTATCCAAATCTCTTTTTCCTCCTTGCGTTCCTCCTCCGGAATTCGTTCTAATTCTAATAGAATGGAACGATCCATCAAATCAGATCTTGTAATCACTACATTAATTCCATTCAAAGCAGGGCACCGTCGTAACTCTAATAAAGTTTCATCATCATCGGTGTATAATGTTCGTTTGCTGAATCCACCACCCGTGGAAGCAATACATAGTAAGTCACTTTTTGCTGCAGATAGAGATTCCAAGTTATCGAAGCATGGCATATAGTTGTTGGCTAATGAGATTGCTAAATCCTGTATACTATTCGGCATGGTCAACAAGTCACGTACTGCTGGATCGACAATTTGGCGTGTCATCCGCATAGAAGTAGATTTGGAAGCGCCTTTTTCCCCACTATAAACAATTACTGCATGTGGAATATTTGGTATAAGACAAGACACGATATAAACCAGATAAAGAATTTGATCATCTTCACTTTTGAGCCGTACATGATTCAAAAGTAATCTAATATCACCACCGAAGTTAGGTTCGACTTGCTCTTTCATATTCTTATTCCTAGTAAAAAGTGTAGGAGGGTCTTCTATGATCCGACACCCTGAAGGTGTAATTTCAACAGTTTTCCAGTTTTTATCTGCCAAATCATAATAGTATTTCCCATTGTCCTCTGCCACTCTTAATTGCAGTCGGCGTTTTTCCCCTTCAAACATTGCTTTCATCTCCATCACACCTAATGCTTGATTCATCCCGTCACTAGTTGGGGCCTGTCCTGTTTCTTCAAAGTACCTTTTGGTCAACCACATTTTGAAGGTTTTACTCCTAACTTTCCACAATTCATTATGACTGTTGATCGCTATCGTCGCGTATGCTTCTTCTAGTTCATTTTGAAAAAAATTCACTTCATCCCCTATACGTATTAGGGTATCTGCTTGTGTAGGTTTCCTTTTTTCATTTTCACCTTTATAATAGTCAGGCTCATACTTAGCTCGAAGCGTTTTCCAATTCTCCTGTGAACAACTATTGTGATGACACCCTGCACCAATTGCACCATTTGAAAATTGAATGATATAAGCACTTTTGTTGGTATGTTCCTCTTTCCAAGGACAATTGTCTAATACATATTTAGTTCCATTTTGCCATGGGCTTTTAAATGAAACTTTGATTCCATATTTTTCGAGCCATGCTTCTAATTCAAAAATACCTTCATTAACTTCATTTCTAGGTACCTTTGGAAGCGTATTTGCTAGTTGCTGCAATTGTTCTGTTGTTACTTCTATCATCTCTTCTGGGCAATGAATAATATGTGAATTGCGATGAGGCCGCTCCTCCGTACTATCACCTTTACAGGATTTCGTGCCATAAAGTTTCCATATTCGCGCCGAATTATAGGTTGTTGTATCAACGTCTACCGATTCATTACTGAATAGAAAATCCAGTGCCTCTAATGCCTTTTTGACTAAATCACGACTCTCATTATTGTTTGGTAAGTTAGTACTATATAGTAAATGCGAACCGTTTCCGCTATCTGCAAGAATTGGATCTGGAAATCCTTGTTCAGATAGAAATTTAATTACCTTTTTTGCTAAACTTAGTGCTGCTTCATGCTCTAAATCAGTTGAAGATATTCCAGCAGGACGAATAGGGTCAAAATCAATTACAAACCATTTTCTTAATTCAATATCTGCATCAGAAGTAGTTTGTTTGGCCCGCCCTTTCACTTGATTTTTAGCCCTTGCGAGCAACTCAGGTTTAACTGGATTTAGCGTGATATAAATTCCTGGTGAATTTCCATCAAATTCATTCGCGCTTTTAGCAAGCATCTTCGCATTATCAAAATACCCACTAACGGTTCCTTTTGGGGTATTTAATATACGAAGCTCTGTTATATCACCCTTTTGTTTTAATATCTGTAACGTATTAACGATTTTCGATTCTACATCAGTGTGATTCACTTTACTTTCCCCCAGTTCATTTTTTGTTTCAGTATTGACCCTATGTTTGGATTTGGACTACCTTTCCACTATCTACCCAAAAGTTGCAGTAGTAGAGTGTTTTATATAAGTACCTTGACCACACTCATCAGTCCCGTAATATTTTCCAGTAAAATGAATTCCTTTGGAATGGAAATGAATATCCTCTGCCTCAATGAAATTGATTTGTCTTTGTTGTTTTTCCTCTTCTAAAACTTCTCTATTTGGCATGCTAACTAATTTTGTATTAGCCATTTCAAATTCCTCCTATAACTTTCTTTCATTTTGTTAATCTCTTACAACATCAATAATTGGACAGAATACCGAAATTCCTACGTTTCGGTATTCTGTGTAACAAGTTTTAGCCTTGGAGTATATTGTCATTTGGTTTCATTTTGATATAAATAACTTTTTCCCCTTCTATTTCCTGCACTTCAAAAATAGGAAAAGTTATTGATGTTCGATTAGTAAAATCCAAATGGTAACGACCTATTATTTCCTTAACAAGTGCAGCGTTATATATAACACCGCTTTTTCCGTTTTTACCAAGTGTATAATTCGTGTTTATTTCAGCTATAAAGTTGGCAATCGCCATATAAGTTTCGGTATAAGCAATTTGCACAGAACTTTGGTCTGTGAGGTGATCCAGAATTGTGGAGTTCAATGACAATCGTTTGCCATTTTGTGAATAGACTATGGTCAATCCACCTGTTCCACTCGTTCTTTTCGTGTCTGTACAATTGGAGCCAACAAAACTATCTAAGTCAGGTAACTCTTTTGTAATTGGATTCATATAAGTTCCACCTTCCATTTGTGCTTACTGTATCCGACACCCTATTTAATCGATGATCAGCAAGTTCCATTATCGAGCATACGTCGTGTAAGAAGTAAGACGGTTGCTCTTCTTCCTCTTCTTCTGGTAGTTCATATCCTTCTACTAGTTCTGGTAGTACTGTTACCAGTAACCCGCAACGTGCCATTATAATATCTGCTGGAACCATATCACCCAAAGGGCTTACATTGATTGCCGTCAAAAACTTCTGATAATTACCATCCATTTCATTTGCTAAAGCAAATGGATGTTCAAGATAGTCATTATTCATTAGAGACCATCCAATTATATGGAATTTTTCTTCACTTATTATTGGGGTAACCCCTAATGGTTGTCCTTCTATCCAGAAACTATAGAGGTTAGAAGGGTTTCTAAATTTATATTGTGAAACAAAACGCAAATATTCATTTTCCTTGATATCTTTTACATCCCGCTTTTTGTCAATTATCCCCCAATCTTCAAACTCTTTATAACTCAACATTCTTTGTTGTTTTCTTATTTCCAATCGACTGAAGCTAACCGTGTTTTTCTCTTGATTCATACTTTGATTCCTCCTCTTTGTTAAATTTGTGGTATAGACAACTTAGATATAACTTACTAAATAATCCAGACCCACGTAATAAGAAATATTTTGACGTTTTATTGCTTTTTTTTTTCGGAAGAGAAAATGACAAAAAAAAGAGCATCTGCTATTTAAACGGGGTCAGTTTCGGGAGGGAAAATTGCTAATAGCAACAGAAAAAACATAATAATTAGCAAACATTCTGAACGATAATTAACAGTATAAACAGCAAGCAAAAACGCTCAGAAAAAGATTTCTGAGCGTTTTTATCGTATTATTTACTTTTCTTCTTCAACTAAAGCACACAATATAGTAAGCAAAGAAATAATAAAAAATCTTAACCAACTATATTGGGGTCTATTCTTAATACTTCTGTTATTTTAGTTAACGTCCATTTTTGTCCCAGTCTTCATACGAATCAAAATTATGATTAGGATCAACAAAGTCTCTTCCAGCTTCCATTAAGCTGCTAGCACACCCTTTGCAGAAAGACTCACCATCTACCAGTAATTCTGAATCGAGTTGATTTTTGGAGAATTCTCCTCCACACTCATTACAAATATACTTTTCCATATGTTTCCTCCTTTTCCAATTTAAATAGTTGAACAAGACTATACTGTTGCTTTATCTATATTTTAACATAAAATCCCATAAAACCTTTTAGAAAAATAGAAATAGTCATAACTAACATCACAAATAGCATTGAAAATGACATAGCGGTTAACACACGATTTAGCACTTTAATTCCAAGTTGTACATAATTCTATGTACCTTTGTTAAAAGGCTTGCTATTTACTATGTGAATTCAGGTGTTAAAATCCAATAAATGTTGTTATATCAATGGAAATAGGAATACAAAACGCTATGCGATTTGTATTCCTATTTGGTGTGTCATTTGCTGTTTTCTCTCCTAGAACTGAACCCGTTACTATTTAGCAACATGCTCATTTATCATAATTCTTATCAATTTCTGCTAAGTTTTCATTTAGTTTGTAAAGATAGTAACCATCAGAGTCGTTTTGTTTTAAATTCTGAATATATAATTCAAGATTGGTTTGTATATATTCAATCCGACTTTTCATAACATCTTCATAAAATGATACCTTATGTTGAGCCGGAAGTTGATTTAATAACTTTAATATCATTTGCAATTTGTGTTCTAGTTTTTCTGCATACTTATCCATATTTGGCATTAAGGTAAATCTATAAAATAAGCTTTTAATGTTTATGGAAATCGTTTCCCAACTCCTCTCGTCGCCAGCTTCACCCCAAAATTCACCAAAAGGATGCAATGTATTTGTATATGCCTCTATCCAAGCATCTTCCTCATTTCCAGCATCCTTAATATCTGCTTGATTACGAAGTTTCTTGAATAAAGATTGATCAAATAAACAGATTAAGACAGCTAAGAAAATGGCATCAATGACATTATAGTTGTAGCCATCATATACAGTTCTTCCTAACTTCGCTTTTGTAATATTCATTTCATTATTGTAGAAGTAGTTCCCCATATCTTTTTTTGTTCTTTGTTCTAGTATTGATTGAATAAGTTCTTCATTAAGAAATTCTATAGTTTTATTTAACCTCTTTTCTAAAGTAGTACGATCTAATTCATGTTTTCCCACCGATAACTCTTCATTTTTCCCGTATTTTATTGCAACATCAATTATTTTATCTTTGCCGTATTTTATCGTTTCCATTAAATACTCACACCCTTTTTTGATTTTTCATCCTCACTTCCCTAAAGTAGCATCAATAGTGTCCATAGCAACTATGAATTGTAGATATTGTCAGTAGTTTTGCTATATTTGGAACAAAAAAGCTAAAAAAATAATTGATTATTTACACATTTATAGCTCTCAATGCTTCTTGTCTGCGATATTCACTTTTTTTCTGACAAGCTTTCGGTAGGTGTATGTTGTTCCATATATAGCGTCAGTACCAACTGTGTCGAGATTTCTCTATAGCCCCTGTTGCTGCTATCCTAGATACACAAACCGCTATCATTTCTGCTTGGCGAGAAAACACCTGTTCATATGATAAGTATATATATTTTACATCAAAACGTTAAATATCGGGCTAATAGAACCTTCTTATTAGCTCTGAAAAAATAAAGCAGCTACCAAGTTTTTACGCTAAGGAAATTACTTATGAAATTATTTATAGATATTATAATTCCTTTTATTTGGTTTAATTTTCTGCCTGTACCCTTGTCGAAGTACCCGATGTAGTTCATCCATGACTTTGCCATTTATTACACCGGATATATATTTGCGATCTAAAGGTAAATCGCTATTAGTCATGCCTTCTACTTCTGCTATCTCTATTATCTTTTTAATACTATTGGTTAATGCATATTGCTTTATTACCCACTTTTCCAGTGTGTCTGTTTCATATTCCTCAATCAATTCAATATACGTTTTTAATCGTTCTACTTCTTTTATGGCTTTATCTAAGGTAATCAATTTATTTGGCATAGTTACTTTCTCCCATGTGGTTCCTTTAATTATTGTAATTTGCTTTAGAATGCATCTTACAGGAAAGGACAAATTTCTTTCTTGAGTCACTTTTAATATTAGTATATATAATGTGTATAAAACAGCAAATTTTGGATTAATTTTAATTACACATCCCCAAACCATTACCTGCAGATAGGGGATGTGTAAAGCTTAATTGAAAAATTTAACTTCTTTTTTATGTTATGACAAAGCTGCACATAGCTCATCATATTTCTTAACTGATAGTTCTTCTTTACATTTAAATTCCAAAAGAATATATTTGAGTCTTGCTTTAATTGAAACGCAGAATCATTCTTTCTGGTATCCTAGAGGTAGAAGTAACTACGATCCAAAAAGAAGGTGTACGAATGAGCTATGTATCGTTCTATCAAATCGTGAAAGAGCTGGAGGATGAAAAGCACAAGGACGCAACTGCTTTACAGTCCGATGAATACTCCCAGAAGGTCAGCGACTATTCCAGAAAGTTTAAGGAAATCCTTGACGGTGTTCATGTAGATATTGACTATTTCAAGGGTTCAAAAGGATATCAATTCCCAGAAGCGTCCAAATCTGCAGTGAAGACCTTGCTCAGTCTATATACGTCCTCTCCCATGAAAAGGGTCAGAAAAGGGAACGTGGACGATCTTTCTTTTAAAGAAATTCAGGAAATTATTGAGTGTATTAAAGAGTTACTAAGCAATACCTTGTGTGGCAAGACCCTTTTGGGAGAACTGAATAAGCTAGAAGCTATATCACAGTACTCGTTCAAAAAATCTAATGCAGATTTGAAAGATCAATCGTTAGATACACTATCAAAAGATGCAAAGGAACTCCTAACTTCCATGGATGGAGAATGGTTGTCTCCTGAAGACCGTATGACATTGGTAGACTACCAAAAGCAAGAACTAAAACAACTGACTGAGAAGATAAAACGAGTAGCAACGTTCATGTCTTTGCTGCGAGAAAAAGAATTGATGGAACAACAAGAACAGGAATCGCAAGAGATAGAGAATCAAAAAAAGAAAATTCACGTGCAAGTAGCGAAAGAAATCGTTCGTATGAATGAAAAGAAAAAAAATAAGCCTACAGAAGAAATGAAGGAGGATATGTCCGTACGTGAACTAGTCGAATGGACAGGGCTATCAGAAGGAAAAATCTTAACAGAATTAAATAAACTGCTTCACGAGAAAGAAAGCAAGCAATTCACTCTTGTTACATACAAAAATGAAAAAGATGCAGACGTACGAACTTCTAAAGACATTCTTTTAGAAGCCATACAGACGTATAACGAAGATTACAAATAAGTCCTGAAAGGGCTTATTTTTTTACTGCCTTCACCTCTTTTGGTACATACGTTCTGCATGTGAAAATAGAAATGACTTTTACCCGTACCGCGCTATTCTATTTATGTATATGCTGAATAGGCATCATGGAATCCAGCATCATGCCTACTTTAACAATAATCAAAAGGAGGAAGAAAAATGTTAATAGTTCCAGTGAGTAATAAGAAAGAGGTAGAATTGGTATTTGATTTAACGGGAGAGGCTAAGGGAATTCTCAGCTATCATATCAGGAAAGTGAAAGTGGAGATACCTCATTATTCGTTCCAAAAAATGAATGTGAATTTGGTGACCGAAGGGCTACGTCTGCTTTCGTCTATTGATGTTCCTTACATGTATGAAAATAATACACATCAATGGATTATCTACCCGAAACGGGTTAATGGATTTGACTCCATAGGATTTCTTCAAAAAACGGTGGACATACAACACCACCAGATTATGAAAGAAATACGAAAACACAATACCGATAAGCCGATGGACATGGATATGACCATGTATGTAGATGTTATTTACTAAGAGGAGGAAATTTAAATGATTGATGCAACAAAATTATTAACCAGCTTTCGTATTAAAAACCATTCCAAGGAAACCAATGTTATCTATGATCCCTTTTTTTCCAATGAGCCTCTGGGAACTGGGTATTTTATTGATGAAATCGCACTAGAGATTCGGTCACCCAATAGCCAATTAATTGATGAAATCGAGCCTGCTTTAAATGACTGTCCTACGGTGAAAATGGCGATATACGATTCACAAACCGCTACTTTTAGTTGTAATGCTGCTGAGGATAGAGAGTGCAACTATCCTCATGAAGTAGAGAGTATGGTTGTTTCTGTCTGCCAACCAGTTCACAACGCTTTGGAAAATTATCCCTACAGCTATCAACTTTATGCCAAGCTAGGTTTCTTTAACGATTAAACTCTGTTGTATTTCTATGTTTATATAATAATTTAGTTTATATTCTGCGCCCTAGTTCAGTGGTTAACTGGGGCTATTTTTTACTCTGAAAACAGAAGGAGGAAAACAATGATTGGGTAGATGGAGTGATTTCTGCAAACACTGAAGAATAAAATCGGTGAAAAGATGTTGAAAGAATATGAATCAATCATTTTTCCGTTTCGTTAAAAACTCAAAAGTACTGTACAACTAGAATATTACTGAACTAATTTGAACATCTGGAAACCTTGTTTAACATGGCCCGTAAAATACCTACAATCGGAATAAGTTGTTACAGAACATTAAAAAAAGTAGGAAATATGGTGATCCTTATTCCCTACTTTTTTTAGTAATCCGATGGAAATAGCATAGTTTGCTTGTCAATATCGTCAATTATCCAAACAGTTATGGATTTAGTAATAGTGTTACCGTTAATATTTATGAATTTTTCCACCATATAAGGATGTTCCTGCTTATTAATTATCTTTAACCTACTACCCGAAACAATAATATCAAAAACCTGTAAATAATCCATCTTATCCTTTCTTTTCAAAGCCAATATATCCATCAACTGCCATAGGGTCATTTGTAATTTTACATTTAGTTCTTCATTAATTGCTTTAGTCATGTAGCGAGACTTATGTTTCTCTGTCATTTTCGTCACCTTTTTTGGGTAAAGTTTTTTCATATACTTTTTTTCCATCCTTAAGGCAAACTAAATAGAGTGGGTAATCGGTTCCTTCTTTAAAGGCGATTCCGATTATCCACTCTGATTTTTCTTCATAATTATACGTTTGAAAAACTACTGGATTTGGCAATAGTTTATTTATTTCAGGAGAAACAATTTCTTTATCAAGCTCATTTAAATATAACAATAATGCCTCTTCCCCCAAATTTTTAATATCAACAGTAATTCCGAACTGTTCTTTCATTAACTTTATGACGTCATCCTTAATATTCAAGTTTTTAATTCCTCCTTACAAGTATCCTTTTTCCTTTAATGATATAAATTTGTCATCACCTAAAATAATATGGTCAAGCAGTTCTATCCCAACAATCTTTCCTGACTCGGAGAGTCTTTTTGTCACGTTAATATCCTCCTGACTTGGTTCAGGTTGTCCACTTGGATGATTATGGCCCACAATTAATGAAGCAGCATTTGAAAGAATAGCAGGTTTAAATACCTCCCTCGGATGTACTACTGATGCGTTTAAGCTTCCTACATGGCAAACATTAATTGATGTCGGTTGATTTTTTGTATCCAGACAAACAACTAGAAAATGTTCACGATCAACTTCTCCTAAAAATTCCTTCATAAGTTCATATCCATCCTCCGGAGATTGAATTGCTCGATTTTTATACATTATGGAAGTCTCTTTAAGAAGCTTTACACTAACAATGTTTACTCGCTTAGCAGGAAGATTTTTGCCAGCCCCTTCTTGAAGTAAGGATAACTGCTTAAACTTTTCATTTGTGTACATATGTTTCATATATATTCCCCCTCATAAAAATACCCTGATGTTACAACTATAGGTTCTAGACCTTATTAATTAATTTCCCTCTCCATAAGTAAGTGGTATCTATTAATAAAAGAATTGGCCAAAAAGTAAATAACCACTGTAAGTGGATAAAGTGGTTAAGTATGACATTATGCTTAACTTTGTTCATAAGACTAATAAAAGCACTTCTTGACCATGATACCTTTCAAATACTTTTCCAATATGAAACCCCGAAGTAACTTTTCGTTACTTCGGGGTTTCATATTAATAATATATTTTTATTTTTCCGATAGATACGGCTTATACAGATTCATTACAAATTTCTAAATAGAGTTGGTTCATTTCTTCCTTTAATGCACCCAAAACTAATTTACCCTCTTCAGAATGAGCCTTCATTGCTAATCCTGAAAGTGCTATATGCTTTTCATTTTCAGGATTATATTTTGGAATCTTGATATTAAAATTAATGCTATACGATCTAGAGCTATAGGTAAATTTAAAATAGTCAACAACAATTTTTGTATTTAATATACCTGAAATGTAATGCGCCTCATCTTCGGTAATAAAATTACCTTTTTTATCCATGCTAATATACGGTGCATGTTTTGCACAAATAGGCAAAATTTCCTTCCCCCAATGAGTCAAGACAGGTTTGACAACCGCTGCAGCCATCTTACTATTATCTCTAAAAGTTACCAAATTTTCTGCAAAGGTATACTTTCCAATCTTCGAAAGAGAATAAAATTCCTTGCCTCGAGCAATCATTTTACTTCTATCTGATTGTTTGCCTATAATAGCTTGATAATCTAATAAATAATTTAAAAGTTTTGGACTGTTCTTTTCTAATTCATCAATTTCAATCAGGTTAGTTGTTTCACTGTCGTAAGGGAAAATCCCGTACTCATTTTCAAAATTAATGTTGAACGGTTCAATTGTTGACCCTTTAACAAGTGGCTTCATATACTTAGTTTCAAGCCTAGTACCGTTAACCGCTGTATTTGATGCTTTGTGAATAGTACTTGTTGAAGAAAAGTTTTTAAATCTGCAGTACTTTTTATCTTTAGATACGTTAAACGCTTCTAAAGTATAAATTTCGTATGGCGTAAATTCTACTCCGCTCCTAGCCTTATAATCACATTGTCCAATAATATTCTTGAAACTCTTGACATCTGAAGAAGAACCTTCAAATATACTCAGCCCTGTTCTAGTCTTATCTAATTGAAATGCTGCTCCCTTTTTTATGTCAAAATACATTTGCACCTCTGAAAAATTATGATGCTTATTTATGAATTGGATTTTTTTATTTCTCTTTTTATTAATATAAGTTACAGGAATGCCATCATTTTCATAGTCCTTAAAATCAAATTTATAGTAATAAGTAGCAAATTTTTCATTTGTATATATGAATGGATCACCTGCTTTAGACCAATCCTCAATTTTCTGCAAATACATTCTAATGTTATTTTCATAGTCTATATAAAAATTTCTAAAACCCGCATATGAGTCTTGGGTCAACAAAGTTTTAGGCATTAAAAATGTTAAAATGCCATCTTTAGTTAACCACTTTCCTGCAGTTACATTTGATATTAAGGCACAGATATTTAAACTTATAGCTCCCATATAAGTCTGCCCTGAAAATAAGTGCCGGTCCACACATTGCTTTTTAATTGTCTGGGCATATGTTTGTGGTAAATGTTCCCACTTAACCCACGGCGGATTCCCTACTATAATATCTATATTTTTTATAGAAGAGATAAGTAACTGATTAGCAATAATCCTTAACCAGGTATTATTTGAATTTTTTTCTTGCAAATCATATAAATTGTCTGCTAAATTTTCAATTTCCTCAACAACTTTATCATTTTTATCCTTCTGAGAGACATTCTCTAGGAATTTTTTAACCCATTTTTCTTTATCGACAACTCTTAAATATTTATTTAAACTACTCATCTTAGTTAAGAAGTTACCGTTGTCAACTAAATTAACAGGCAGAATTGTATTAAAAAATCCGTTAATAGAACCTGTAACAACCGAATAACACTCAACTCCATCCAAGTTAACCTTTTCACCAATAATTGCTGAGTTACCTAAATATACAGGTATTTCCATAGAGGTTTCTTCAGTTATTAAAGGCATCACAGATAAAAAGTAACTTACACGAGATGTGAGTACTGAGATGGGGTTCATGTCTATTCCAATTACTCTTTCGGTGATTTCATTTATCAGTTTATTCTTTTTGTCCTTATCTAGATCCGATAATTTATACTGTCCAATAATCTTCTTAATTGATGTCATTAGGAAAACGCCTGTACCACAGCAGGGATCAATTGCTCTCCACTTTTCTTTATTAACTTCTTTTATGCTTTCAGTAATGACTCTATCCGTTAACCAACTTGGTGTGAAATATTCACCTAAGCTATGTCGAACTGCATTAGGCATTACTTCCATGTATAAGTCCTTAAAGATATCAATCGGTTCATATTCATCTTTAAAAGTAATATATGAATAACCCTCGATAATTTTTATAACCTTTTTAATTGCTTTTGCAATCCCATCATTCCATTGATTCTCAAAAACATACCATGAGAAAAAATCGCCTTCTAAAAGGTTAATATAACCCTCATTTTGAAAATCAAGGCCATTTTCTAATTTATTTGTAAAGTCTCTGAGTTCAGCATTATTTAGGGTGCTTAAATCTTCGAAATATACTAAGCCTTTTCCGTATTGTTTATAGGTCAAAATTTTTGCAGCAATTAATTTTACTATTATAGCGTAGGTTGTTTGTAAAGCATATAAACTTTTAAAATCTGTATCATTTTCTTCAATCTTTACTTGGAATAGCTTTCCCAATTCTCTTCTTCGTTTATTAATATCATCACTTTTTCCGTTATCATTTTCAGATAGATTAAATAGAACTTTCCACTCTTCGAAAATAACACTAGTGTTCTCGTCTATATTTACTCCATTTAAACTTTTGAAAAGTTCATTTGCTAATTCAGCGGTAGTGGAATTTTCCGAATTGAGGCTGAAATCCTTTACAATATTTTCGGGTAAGAATTTTTTATTATCGAAATTTATAATCGACTTAACAATAACAGCTATATCATCAGAATCAATGTCGCTAAAATTCGTCCATCGGATGATGTTATCGACATAATAATAATACTTTATTTTTATGCCATCTGTAAGAATCGCTCTATATTGCTTGCCTTCCAATTCAAAAAGTTGTTCTAAGTAATCAACAACTTGATTATGAGCCTTTTCTTTATCATTCTTTGTTAATAACTTAGATGGATGCTTATATTCAAAAATTAAACTGTTTGAGACTGCGTCCATTCTACCTGTAAATTTATGTCCTAAAATTTTATCATTAACCTCTGGATCTAAATTGATATTATCAATACCAAGTTCATCCGACAAAAACTTTTTTAAATGGTAGCTAAATTCTTGAGCTAAGTGAGTTTCATTCAACGAATTTTTAGCACTGATTTTAATATCCTTCGTAAGCTTCTCCAACTTTTCTCTATAATCAGGGGAATTCATTATCAATTTATACCTTTTTGAACGCAATGTATTATCCATAGAAACACCTCTTATATTTAGTGTCTATAATATAACACACTTCACCTTTACTGGCCACACTTTTCTGGCCAATTGATAAATAAATTGAATTTAGAACCATCGTTTAGAATGATTTGGATACCTACTTTTGATGTTTCTATTTCCAATCTTTCAAACGTGTTGACAAAATGTAAGACTTCATTTAATTCTTCGGGGAATTTTCCTTGTTGAATATCTTTAACAGAATCACATATCATTCTTTCAAATTGTTTGATTTCCATTTCAACATCATCCTTTTTTCATAATAAATAAGCACAGTCCTGAAGACTGTGCTTAAAAACCTCATTTACTTATGGTACGGTTCCCCCCAATTAATCCTAAACCCACGATAAATCTGCTCCAACAATATAAGCCTCATCACCTGGTGCGGAAATGTCATTTTGGAAAATGATAATGCAAGATCACTCCGCTTTTGGACTTCATCACTAATGCCTAATGATCCGCCGATAACAAATGCAAGCTTACTTTTCCCGTAGGTGGCAAGCTCGTCCATTTTGGCTGCGAGCTGTTCAGAACTTAGCATTTTGCCATTGATTTCGAGGGTTATGACATGGGTATCCTGCTTGATGTTAGCGAGAATGCGTTCGCCTTCCTTTTGTTTTACTTCGATCATTTCAGCGTCGCTCATATTTTCCGGGGCTTTTTCATCGGCGACTTCGGTAATTTGAACTTTTGCATATGTACTTAATCGTTTGAGATATTCCTCAATGCCCTGCTTGAGGTATTTTTCCTTTAATTTTCCTACTGTGATAATTTTTATGTTCATTCAAATTCATTCCTTTATGGACTTCGTTTGTTTACATTGTAACAAAGAATGACGATACCGTATTCCAGTATCGCCATTTCACTCAGTTATTCAGACTTCCTCTCTTCTTCTCGTTGTTTCGTCATGAAAAGGGACAGTGGTTGTTCTGATCCAGTCATCAATTTATAGACATATGTGGAAGTAAGGTTATAACTGTTTTCAATACTTTCTGCTATATAGTTAGTTCGTTCAAAAAGAATAGATCGAAACTGATCAATTTGCCTTAACGTTTTCTCCATCAGGGCTTCCTGGTTTTCCAACCGGTTTATAACTTGATCCTGGTTATCGTCTTGTGTGGATATCCACTCTGACATCTCTTTGTTAAGATCATATAATTCACTCATGTGTGATGCGAGTGCCTGGCTTGAGGTTTCATATTTTCCTAGCTGATCTACAATAGCCTGATTCGATTCGCCTAAGAGATTGACTTGTTCTGCAATCTCCTTATTTAATAGTCCACCGTTCTCCAGAATAGCTTGTAACTTTGCATTGTTTCTATCTAGGGTTGTCAGCCATTGCACAGCCTGATTCTCGAAATTTTGGTGCTGAAGGTTACTTTCTTTTAATACTTCCAGCTGTTTGCCAACCTCCTGCCATCTGCCTGCTTGCGTATTAGTTTGTTGGTGGTATAACGATTTTAAGTCACGGAATGAATTGGATAATGATTTATTTAGCTCTTTCTGTTCTTTTATCATCTCGGAGAAATAATCTACGCGAAAGTATCCTTGGTTCGGCTCCAGAATATCGCTGCCATTCATAAAGACATCTGGATGATCATCATTATTAATATATAATCCCATCGCTTGCTCACTTCCTTATTCATATTATTGTATTATCCTATGCGTATTATGAAAAGACGGGACAATAATCCAGGTGAATCAAGTTTAAAATTCTCCAGTATCTTTTCATTATTTTTGCGTTAATTCAGTATATATAGTATATTGTGAATAATATCTTTTATAGAATAAACTGTGTTAGTACCATCACATCATGTACGAAATGGCAAAATCATTGAAAAATGATGACGCAAAGCTACAGGGACTAAGTTGGATATTCCAATAAGTCAGCCAGCTTTCGAATACACTCCTTATTCCTGGAAGGGGGATGTGATTTGGATATAGAAGATGTTCTTAAGATTATTAACGATGATATTAAAATGCTCAAATCTTTGATGTATCAAGTTAAAGCGAATGGAAGTGAGTTTACAGATCCTTCATTAATACAAGTTAGTCAATTATTAGATGTGAAGCTCAACCAACGAAATGATCTAATGTCTTTTTGTGCAAATGAACTAGATTAATTCTAAATTCATGTTTTTGTGGTACTAACACTGCCTCTCTATACTCCGTACACTATTGGGGTATAGCTTTTTTTGTATTTAAGTATGGTAAAATAATAGAGTAATTATTTCATAAATTTTATCGTTGGATGTGAAACTATGAGTATCGAAAATAAACCAAATATGTGGATAATAAATATGCTGTTAATTCCTATCCGCTTCTTTACTAGAAATCGTTCGAAAATAGTAATTGAACGCAATGATACACTTCATATGGAACCACCTTATATTATTTTATCCAACCACGTAAATAACTGGGATCCACTGATTCTGAATAGTTATGTAAAAGAACCGATTTCTTTCATTGCTGCTGACCCTCTTTTTCGAAATCCTTTCTTAAAAAGAATATTAAACTATGTTGGTGCCATTCCAAAGATGAAATTCAAAAATGATACAAGCACGATAAGAGGTGTGCTGAAAGCTAAAAAGCATAATCGGGTTATTGGTATTTTTCCAGAGGGGAACCGTAATTGGGATGGTGACACCGAGCCGCTTATTTATTCAACAGCGAAACTAGTCAAGCTGTTAGACATTCCAGTTGTAGTTGCAACTATTCGCGGTGGCCATCTTACTCATCCAAGGTGGGCAGATAAACATCGCAAAGGCTTAATCTCTATTTCCTATAAAAAAGAATGGGATCAGGGAGCTTTTTCAAACGATTCACCTGACGTCATAAACCAAAAGCTAACCGAAGCGCTTTACCATAATGAAATGGAATGGCAGTCCGAGATTGCGAGTGAATATCAGGGGAAAAATCTAGCAAACTACTTGGAACGCCTGTTGTTTGTTTGTCCACATTGTAGAATACCTGGACAGCTGCATTCGCACGATGACCTGTTTGAATGTCAGAGCTGTGATTATACCGTTCGTTACACACTTTTAGGAAATTTTGAAGAAGTAACACACCCCATCTATTATTCTACTCCTCGTGATTGGAATAAATGGCAGCTTGAATTTTTGAAAGAGACATTACTTGACCCGGATTGGCAGCAGAACTGGAATGAGGCAATGCAGGACCATGTAAAGCTGTTTATATCTTGGGACAATGAACCATTCCGGCTTATTTCTAAAGGGGATTTGAAGTGGAACAATAAAACAATCACTTTTAACGGTGATAACCAGGAGCAATATGCTTTTGCATTTCGGGACCTAGAAGGGATTAATATACAGTTTCATCATAAGCTGGACTTTTTTTATGAAAATCAATTTTACCGAATTGTATTTTATCAGCCCAACACCTCGGCATACAAATGGCTAATGGCAATCAAAACCGCACAGGCATTGGAATCTAAACAGACCAAGGAGGTTATCTCATGAGTAACTCCTGGTCATTAGTACTCGATTTTGCTCTTTTATCTTTTTTAATAGTTATTGCCGCTGTATTAAAAGCGAGAATTCCAGCCTTGCGGAAATTAATTGTGCCAACGTCAATGATTGCGGGTTTCATGGGGCTAATCGTCGGACCTGAACTATTAGGGTGGATAAACTTTGATAAGGATTTACTTGGAAACCTGGTTTACCATCTAATGGCAATTGGCTTTATTGCTTTATCGTTAAAAGAACGGGAAATTGAAAACAGCCCGGCAATCCTTAACTCAGGCCTTATGATTGTTTCCACGTATTTAATTCAGGGATTGGTCGGTTTTGGTTTATTCATGATCCTTGTCGAAACATTTTATCCGGACTTTTTCCCAGGTGTTGGACTATTGCTGCCACTCGGATTCGGTCAAGGACCTGGACAAGCATATTCGATAGGTACACAGTGGGAAGAACTGAGACTAGTTGGTGGCGGGAACCTTGGTTTAACGATTGCCGGGATAGGCTTTATCTGGGCGACGGTTGTCGGGATTATCCTGATGAACCTATTAGCCCGTAACAAAAAATTCCAGAAAACCGAATCTGGACCAGTCAAAACACATAAACAAATGGTAGAAAGGTCCGAGCCAGATGAAATTTCATTAAGTGATGCAATCGATAAGCTAACCTATCAAATAGCATTAATCGGCTTCATTTACCTTGTTACATATTTAACAATATACGGGTTAGACAAAGTATTGACGCCACTCGGAACATTTGGAGCAACTTTTGCCCAGCTAATCATTGGATTCCACTTTTTAATCGGAAGCTTGTACGCGATGTTTTTCCGAACTGTTTTAAATAGATTAAAAAATGCTGGACTTCAGCTTGAACATTCACCGAACAACTTTTTACTGCAGCGAATTTCCGGTTTTTCGTTCGATTACATGATAACCGCATCAATCGCTGCTATTTCGATTTATGCATTACAGGAGTATGCTGTCCCGATTCTGATATTAACTACTTTAGGCGGCTTCGTAACCATCGCATTTTTACTTTGGATTGGACCACGCGTATTTCCTGAGGATAAGCTGCCAAACGTATTAGGATTTTACGGAATGCAAACCGGTACCATATCAACTGGAATGGCACTATTAAAGGCAGTTGATCCAAAATTCCAATCCAATACAGCAGATAATATGGTGATGGGTAGTGCGACAGCAATAATGTTTGGATTTCCTTTATTACTGCTCTTAAATGTGCCAATCGTTGGGTATGTTCAGAACCAGCCAATCATGTATGTCTATACACTTATTGGATTACTTGTTTATTTCCTGGCGCTAGTTGGTGCCTTGCTTTACAGAACACGAAAAACGGTATAGGGAGTTGGATGGAGCGGGTTCCGTTACCTATCACAAAGAATAAAAATGTAAGATAATCTATGAGGAGGTAAAAAATGAACTTGGATTACGTTGAAGGTTTCAATATAAAAATTGCTACGAATGAGGATAGTAGTGAAATTATTAAAATGTTAAAACAGATAGCTCTATGGATGAAAGATAATGAAATAAATCAATGGGGGTTTCTATTAGATGGTGGTGATGATGAAGAAATTGAACAAGCCATATCTAATCAAGAAACGTATATTGTTTTGAAAGATAACGATATTGTGGCTACATTTACACTTTTATCTGAACAAAGTGAATGGGACAGGCATATTTGGGGAGACGATATTTCCTCAGAATCGCTTTACTTACATAGACTTGCAATTATTCCTACATATATGAAGAACGGAATGGGTAGAAGTATTCTTGATTGGATACAGAACAATAAAAGTGATAAAGAATATCTTAAATTAGATTGTGTTGCGGATAATATAAAATTAAATAACTTTTATAAGAATAATAAATTTGAACTTGTTGGTTTAACAGATGGACACAGTAAATATCAAAGGCGTATATAATAAAGGATTAATACTTGAATAGGAAATTGAATCCGCTTGTTCAACTATAGTAGCAGGTTAGTGGAACAGAACAGAAGATATATGAAACGTTTAATAGTTAAACAACGTCATTTTATAAAGGGGGAGGGGGGAGAAAATGAAAAAACTCAGCTTTATTATTATGATTGTTTTTATATTGTTTATTGTTAGTGCCTGTGAAAATAAAAGTGTAAGTCCCAAAATAACAGAAGAAGAAGCAGAGTCAATTGTTATGGAACGCCATTCTGGAGGAATGGGAGAAGTTATAATAAAATCAGTAAGTCATAGTTCAGGAGAGTATATCGTTGAATGGGAAATAGATGCTGATTGTGAGTTCGGTACTGATTATGTAGATGACCAAAGCGGTGAGATAGAAAAAGCTGAAGAGACCAATTGTTAGTATAATGAATATTATATGAGATCTTCAACAAACGGGTGCGTTAGTTGAAGAAGCATTTGAAAATAAATTCAAGGAAAAATCTCAGTTCACTGAACCGAGATTTTTTATTTTTAATTACAAGTATACTGCAAATAGTTATACAAATTCAGTTACATTTAAAAGTGTAATTCTGAATTATGTGATAGGAAACGGAACCAGTAATTTACCCCGCTCCTTTAATCTGCCAACACACTATACACATTCGCCCGCTTGTTACGTATTATATAAGCAGATTTCATCACATTAGGAGGTGATATGTTTGAGTATTGCAACAGGCACATATTTTATTTATCAAGTACAGCCAGGCGACACATTATATGCCATTGCTGACCGGTTTGGCAGTACGCCACAGGCAATTGCAGATGCTAATTATCTGTATCCTCCCGTAACCACACCTGATCTGATTTTTCCTGGACAGTTGTTGGTCGTCCCATCAAATTCAACAAATGACATCTCCACATTTTACGTAGTGGCGCCTGGTGACACGCTTAATCGAATTGCTCTACGGTTCTCAACAGCTATCGAGCTGATTGCTGGAATCAACACAGATATTCAGGATCCTGGCTTGATTTTTCCTGGGCAGCCGTTAATTGTCCCTGCATTTATTTACATTGTAGAACCAGGCGACACGATTTATCAAATGGAACAACGATTTGGTATTCCAAGAGCCAACATTATTAGCGCTAATTTGGATCGACCAGGTTTTTCACCAACAACCATCTGGCCAGGATATGCGCTGATTATACCGCTTGAAACGTCAGAAAATATTGCGGTGATGGACCCTTTACCTGGAACCGTCATTCAAAGCGGACAACGGGTAACAGGATATGCACGGGCTTTTGAAGCGAATGTCCTGCATCAGGTCCGCGATAGTAATGGTGTAATCGTTTCTGAAGAGCGATCTGTAATGGCGGATCAAGGAGCACCGGCATATGGAAGGTTTGAAAGCACTTTACCTTTTGACAGGCAGCCAATCGCAAGCACCGGGGAGGTTTGGGTATATACACGCAGCCCAAGAAATAATGAAATACAGGATTTGGTACAGGTGAAGGTGAATTTCAATTCTGTATAAGGTAGCAGACGCATGGGGTGATCATGCGTCTTTTCTAATAGTTAGTCGATTTGCAGCTATATGGAAACTTTTTGCTTGTTAATCCGTATTGAATGAAGGAATTCGATTGGAATTTATCGAAATATATCGTTGGCGATTTTATTTATAAAGGAGAATCGTTATGTCCGACTTTAATGTGAATATATTTCAGCACCGGGGCAGTTCATATAAAATAGGCTTGAATTTGGGACAGCAAATAGCTGGTACGCCTATAATAGATATCTTTGAAAATATAACTCGTGAACAGATAGATGTTACGAATATGAAAGCCATTTATTCAACATTTTCACCTCATTTATTGGAAGAACTTGAAGGTTTGGCAGAAGGAGCGCAAATCCCGTGGCAAAAAGCTGCTGCACTATTCAGCGGATTTGATGTCCCCAGACCAGAAGCAATGGGTTGTTCGGCGATGGTGACAAATGCGTATTATGTACGAAACTATGACTTCTCGCCTGCTCTCTATGATGGCTATTTCAGCTTAATTCAGCCTGAAGAAGGGTTTGCATCAGCAGGCTATAATCTGCAGGTTCTTGGCAGGCATGATGCTGTCAACCAGCACGGACTGGTAGTAGGTTTGCATTTTGTGAGCAACAACGGTTATACAGAGGGAATTTCTGCATGGATTACAATCAGGATGGTACTTGATACATGTTCTACCGTCACAGATGCAATCGAAATGCTGCGAGAAATTCCGCATGCTGCCTGTTACAATTTTTCCATGGGTGATAAAAAAGGTAATATTGCGGTTGTGGAAGCAAGTCCAGACAGTGTTATCGTGCGAAAAGACGAGTCCTATTTAACATGTGTGAACCACTTTCAGGATAAATCACAGCAACACAATAATAGATCAGTCATAAATAACTCAGAGAAACGCCATACATATATACAAAGCATAAAGAATGAACAGCTGACACAGCAGGAGGCTTTTGATCATTTTCGAGATAAGAAATCCCCACTGTTTTATACGGACTATGAAGAGCTGTTCGGAACGCTGCACACATTTGCTTATGATTTCAAGGATTCAAGACTATTGACTGCCATTGCCCAAAGCAGTCAGATAATCGATATTAATTTTGATGATTGGGTTGCTGGCAAAGCTATTCGTGACCAAAATTTACAGGGAATTATTGAATGAGGGGATAGGAGTGATTTTTTATGTACCCGGGACAGGAACCGATATTTGGGAAGTTGATCGTGCTGATAGTCATACTATCTCTAATAATATTTATCTTTAATACGATTATGCGAAAAATACTTAAAGTTAAACGAACCAAATTCTTTTCGCAAACTCATGTGAATGATTTACATAAAAAAGGTGATTCAATTATTGTAACACTAACTGTTATTGCAACAATTGTTGCAGCCATTATATTTTACGACCATCCAAACTTACCTATCAATAATTCATTGGCAGTCTTTATGGTATCGATGGTATTTTTATTCTTGCAAGAGGTATTTCGAGCAATCATCGAATGGAAGTATAAAAAAGGACAAAATGATTACCTGTATACTATCTTCCAATTAATATTTGTGCTTTTTGTTGGTTACTTCGCATTTCAGTCTGGAGGATTTGGATTGTTTCCTGATTTGTTATGACAGTAAAGCCCTAGCTATTTGAATTGACTGTTTTCACACATGCCGGTGTATCTTCGCTTAACTTTTCCCAGCCTAATCGATCGTTTTCACGCATGTCTACGCCTCCATTTGTTTTCTAGCTGGCCCAACAGAAAGAATGTTATTACGTTTAAATGTGCGCACTTGTCTTCGATAGTAACAGTAGGCAAGAATTTTATCATCATTATAATTGATTACACGGATATAACGCGCAGTTACGTTATTCTCATAATCAATATAAAAGATAACAATCTTTTCCTTAGTATCAATTGAACGCTGGATTAATCCATTCATTCTCAAACCACCTTTTAAGAACGTTTGTTCGTATTATAACACAATCTGTGAAAAGAATTCGATGATTTTACAAGTTTTTCTGATTATTTTTGCTGAAATAAGTACGAGATTGTGAAGGAAAAAAGGAGAAATTATAATGAAGAAGCTTGAAAAATTAATTGGTTGGGTTGAGGATATAAAAGAAAAAAACAAGAGTAGCGCTTCTTCATTATATATCCTTAAAGATAGCAAAGTAATATTGGAACATTATAGTGGTTATCATTCTAATTCTACTGAAGCAGCTCCAATCAATTCATCCTCGCTATTTAACGTAGCATCTGCAAGAAAAAGCTATCTTGGATTAGCAGTGGCTTATGCTCTTTATGAAGGAAAAATAAAAAGCCTTGATGATTATGCAATTGAATATTTTGAAGAAATAGATGAACAACTACTTGGAAAAACCACATTACGGCATTTAGTAACTCATTCACACGGTTTGCACGAAAAAAATGATGGCACTATTTTTAGAGAGTTTGAACCAGGTAATGGCTGGGCTTATAGAGGAATAAATGTGTTAATGATCACTTGGTTGGTAAATAGACTTTTTAATAAGAGTTTTCCAGAACTTTTAAATGAGAGAGTTTTTTTACCTTTAGGTTTATCGAAAACAGTCTGGCAAACTACGGAGAACGAAGCGTTAGTAAAAGAAATTATTAATCCAGATGAAGATGGTTCATATAAGTTGGGCAGTTCCAATAATGGTACTGAATCAAACCTTCATACGACTGCATCAGAGTTTGCACAATGGGGGAACTTCCATTTAAACAAAGGCTTTGCGAATGGGAAACAAATCATTCCAAAAGAAGTGATAGAAACCGCAACTCAAATTCAAAGCCCTATCTTCAAAAATATTAACCTCCCACAAAATGGACTGTTTTGGTATGTACAAGGAAATCCTGCCGATTACAGTGAGATTGGGGAAAGAGTCCCTAAGGGTTCTTATCAAATATTAGGAATAACAGGACCAACTCTTTTAGTGATTCCAGAATACAATGTTGTTGTAGCTAAAATGTATAACAAGAGATACAACTATGGTGATGACAATTACCTTTACTACCTAAGAGAATTTAGTAATTTAGTAGCTGATACCTTTCGAGAATAAATTGTGAAGTAAGTGTACTTAACTAACACGGGCAGTTGAACAAGAATGAGAGGGATTATTGTGTCTGAAAAGAGATATCATAGGGCTTTTGGTGTATATGGAATATATGTAAAGGATGGCAAACTACTAGTAATAAATAAGAATGGCGGTCCGTACATAAACCGATATGACCTTCCTGGAGGGAGCTTAGAAGAGGGAGAATCTTTGTCCGAAGCAATGAAAAGAGAGTTCCTTGAAGAAACGGGTCTTGAAATCGATATTGAAGCTAACATTGGTGTCACAGATTTCAAACTCCCTTGGCTGTGGAAAGATTTTACTGATCTCCACCATATAGCTGTTTACTACTCTGTTAAAAAGATAGGTGGATTGTTGAGCATTCCGGAACAATTTGATGGTCAAGTTTCACTGGGCGCAGTGTGGCTATCGGAAAAAGATGTCTCATTGGACAATGCTTCACCACTAGTTTTAAAGGCTTTCGAATGGCTAAGAACAAGGAATTTAGGTGTTGAGGCTAATACTTTTGAAGATTGGAATGTCTTAAACTAACGAGTATAAGAGTTGAACTAAACCTCATTTACTTTTAACAAAGGGAAGGGATTTAATGTATATTTTTCCGATTCTTCTATTCATCTCATTGGCAACTGTACTTATATTAATGATTTTTATTGCCTGTAAGATTGCTATTACGGGTAAAATTCCGAGAAGTTATTATACTCCATTGGAAGCATCATACGGGCAAGGAAAGGAATTTCATGAAGAAGTGCAGCAGGAAGAACAAGAAGATGAACAAGGCGACGATAAAAACAAAAACTATTCCTAGTTAAAAACGGGGAGTGAATTTTAAGTGCAAAAATGGTTTGGTTCGTCAGGTGTATGCATCAATGAAAACGGTGAATTACTTATGGTATTACAAGGAAAGCCCGAAGAGGATAAAACTTGGTCTGTTCCATCAGGCGGACTAGAAAAAAATGAATCTTTTGAAGAATGTTGTGTTAGGGAAATCAAAGAAGAAACAGGGTATGTTGCAGAAGTGGTTGATGAAATAAAGGTGAAAAAAGGTATTTATGAGAAAATCAATATTTCTTTCGAGGTTCACTATTTCCTTGTAAAGATTGTTGGTGGGGACAGAAAAATTCAAGATCCTGATAATTTAATATATGAAATTGCTTGGAAAAACTTAGAACAATTAATGGAGCTTTGTTTAAGTTTTCCTGAAGATAGAAACATTTTAATTAACAGCATAAAAAGCAATTATAGTCTTAATTAGTTATCAATACTATATTGAAATCAGCAAATCACCATTGTTTATTATTTTTTCAGAAGCAGGGTTAACTGACATTTTTCCATCACAAATTACCCCAATGAGCAGATCATCCTTATCTAAAAATTTATTCTGACATTCTCTAAACTGTTTTCCGATCAAGTGTTTAGGAACAGGCAAAGTTTTATACTGTTGGGAGATTATTTGTTCAATAGATGACCTATTTAAACAATCAGTATACGTTTCATGGAAAAATATGCCTCCCATAAACTCATTAGCTCGAATAATAGTTGTAGCCCCTGCTCTTTTAGCATTTTCAACATGTTTTTTTGTATGAAGTTCTGTTATGATTTTCACATTCGGATTAGCTACCCTTATGGAGATTGTAACTAGAATACTATACTGATCTGCCTCCTCTTCACCCCCAGTGAAATCCGAAGTCACAACAACTGTTTTAGCATGTTCGATATTTGCTTGTTCCAACGTATCCCTTTTAGAGGCATCTCCTTTTATAAACGTAAAATTAAGTTCAGGCGGATTATCTAGAGTAGCATCAATTAATACGACTTTTTCATCCTCTTTTTTTTCATTAATTTCCTTAATTAATTGCTTGGATCGTTCATTCCAACCAATAATTATTTGGTGATTTTCCATTTTTACACCACATTTCTGATTATTATATTACTTGTAATGTAAGAAGTAATAACTACTATAAATAATTACTCCATCAGCCAGTTAATATTTCTTCTCTTGCATATCGAACATTAACTTTTTTATGATTTGCTATAGAAAAGGCTAGTGTCAATGGTCCAACTTTACCGATGACCATAATAGTAATAATAATCACTTTACCAACCGAAGTTAAATCCCCTGTTAATCCCATGGACAAACCAACAGTACCAAATGCGGATACAGCTTCAAAAACAATCATAATAAACGAGGCATCTTCAGTTATATCCAGAATGAAAATGCCTATAAAAACAAAAGTGACACCAATGACAGTAATGGCTAATGAACGGACGACTGTTGAATCAGTAATTGCTCGTTGAAAAATACTTATTTCACTCTCCTTTTTAATAAATGAACTAACAGAGAGCATAAGTGCGAGAAATGTGGTTAATTTTATCCCACCACCTGTTGAGGCACTACCCGCACCAATGAACATTAATAAAATTATAAAGAACAGGGTTGGGTCATTTAAACTAGCTATCTCAAGCGTGTTAAATCCTGCAGTCCTAGGTGTTAATGCTTGAAAATAGGATGCTTGTATTTTATCACCTAATGAGAGGTTACCAATTGTGTTTGGGTTATCAAATTCTAGTGATAACACAAATATTATTGAAATGATATTTGTTATAATCGTACCAATGACCATTAGTTTTGTATGTAAGCTGAACTTTCCAAATTTTTTCTTCCTCCAGATATCGAAGATCACTGTAAAGCCGATACCACCTAGTATGAATGAAAATGTAATAATTATATTAATAATTGGATCTCCAATAAAACGTGATAAGCTATCTGACCAAGTGGAAAAACCCGCATTATTAAAAGCAGAGATAGAATGAAATAAGCTAGCAAACAAACCACCCTTCCAGCCTAGAATGGGTACCCAACGGATTGACAGCAAGGTAAATACAATAGTTTCAACTATTAAAGAAAATGCTAAGAGTTTTTTTGCAAGAATAATAACGCCACCAATTGAATTTTGGTTTAATGATTGGGTAATTAATACATGTTCCTTAAAACCAATCTTTCTACCTGCCATTAAAAAAATAAAAACTGCAAAAGTCATAATTCCTAATCCTCCAAGTTGAATCAAAAGAAGAATTATAATCTGCCCAAATAAAGTAAACGCTGTTCCTGTATCTACTACTATAAGACCAGTAACTGTCATTGCCGATGTTGCTGTGAAAAAAGCATTAAGAACAGTAATATGGTCAGTAGTAGCAAGGGGTAACTTTAATAATAAAGTTCCTATAAATATAAATGTCAAAAAAATCAATAATAAGAATTGGGGAGGATCTAATCTTTTTATTATGTTTTTCTCATTCAACTAGCTACACTCCCTCATTCTCAAAATGTTCAAGATTGTTATTACTCCCTATTGCAATTAATACATCGGTCACAATAATTTTTGTATCAGCCGGAGGAGAGATTAAAATATTGTTGGAGCTTCTTTTAATTGCAATCACACTACAATTGTACTTAGCTCGTATATCAAGTTCCGATAATGTCTTTCCAGCAATTTTTTTACTAGCTATAATTTCCACAATGCTATACTTATCAGATAACTCTATGTAATCAGTTACTTTATCTGATACTATATGGTTCGCAATACGAATCGCCATGTCACGTTCAGGGTGAATTATCTTATCAGCACCAATCTTTCTTAACACTTTCTCGTGATATTCATCCTGTGCTTTTACCCACACTTGTTCTATTCCCATTTCTTTCAGGATAAGCGTTGCTAAAATACTTGACTGTATACCCTCGCCAAGGCTGATAATTACACAATTAAAATTGCTGATTCCAACGGTTTTTAATGATTCTTCATCTATAGCGTCTAATTCTGCAGCATGGCTAACTAAAGATGAAAATTCTTGAACACGTTCTAGACTTTTATCTAAAGCCAGGACATCAACACCTTGACTCACCAATTCCTTACACAAGTTTCCACCGAAACGCCCTAACCCAATTACTGCAAATTCTTTACGCACTGGTTTTTGCTTCAAGTTGGTACTTCCTTTCCTTGTTAGGGTGTTATTTACAGTATCTACATAATTTTAAATTAATATAAGTTAAGTGTTTTCCATACAAATATATTTTGCATTGGATTGGATTCTTTCAATCAAGTCGGTAGAAAAAAGTTGAAGTGATTATTAGAATCAATTATGGAAACAATAATCATTTAACTCTATCTAACTTTATATTGTGCTTTCTCATGTTAAGTCTTATGATATAGTTATGATTTTTGATAAGGGATAGCTTAAATGCGTGTTAAGGGGTTTTTCAGTGATGTCAGCATTCAAATTATTTATAAATCGTTTATCTACTATTCATCTCATTGTTCTTTTTTACTTATTTGCAGTTTTGTTTTCAACAATTTTAATAAGCATACCTTATTTTCATCAAACAGGTGTAGGCTTGTCCTTTATAGATACATTATTTACTGCTGTAAGCGCAATAAGTGTTACCGGATTAACTGTTGTTTCAACTGCGGAAACATTTAATGCAGTTGGTAAAGTAGTTCTTGCAATAATTCTGCAGTTTGGTGGAATTGGAATTATGACTTTAGGAACATTTATTTGGATAATACTTGGAAAGAAAGTTGGACTTCGGGGAAGACAGTTAATTAAAATTGATCAAAATAGAACCACGTTTTCTGGATTAGTAAAATTAATGATAAGTATTTTTAAAATAATACTTATCATTGAATTGTTCGGAACAATCGTTTTGAGCACATATTTTTTGAGTTACTTTGACACATGGCAGGAAGCTTTGTTACAGGGATTTTTTGGAGCTGTGAGCGCGACAACTAATGCTGGATTTGATATAACCGGATCTTCACTAATCCCTTTTGCGCATGATTATTTTGTGCAATTTATAAACATGATTCTGCTAATTTTAGGAGCAATTGGATTTCCTGTACTAATAGAGGTGCAGGATTTACTTAGTGGGAATTACCGGGATATTAATAATAAGTATCATTTCTCCCTTTTTACAAAAATAACTAGTTTCACTTTTTTTAGTCTCCTACTTGCTGGCTGGCTAGTAATTTATGTATTAGAACGTAACGCCTTTTTAGCTGACAAGCTATGGCATGAGAAAATATTTTATAGCCTGTTTCAATCCGTTACCACAAGAAATGGCGGTTTAGCTACCATGGATGTTGGTGACTTTACAATTCCTACATTGTTAGTTATTTGTATTTTAATGTTTATCGGCGCCTCTCCAAGTAGTGTTGGTGGGGGAATTAGAACCACAACATTCGCTATTATGTTATTAGCAATTCTTAATCATGCTAAAGGTAAATCCAGTATTAAGGTGTATGGAAGAGAAATTGATCCAGATGATATTAATCGATCTTTCATTGTAATTACAACGGCAATTATGCTTTGTGCAACCGCAATTATTTTTTTAGCTAGCATTGAGCCTTTCCCAATAATAGAAATAATTTTTGAGGTTTGTTCAGCTTTTGGGACAACTGGACTTTCCATGGGAATCACTTCAGAGTTAAGCACAATCGGTAAATGTGTCATCATTTTTATGATGTTTGTAGGCAGAATTGGGATATTCTCATTTTTGTTTCTCATGAGAGGTAAAGAAACAAGGGATTTATATCACTATCCTAAAGAGAAGGTGATTATCGGCTAATGGGTATAAAAAATGCGCTAGTTGGTGGCCTAGTAGGTTTATTTGTTGGTACTGTTTTATCAAGAATTTCATTATTGTTAATTATTAGTAATTTTCACATTCTTTATATAGAGACACATCCGAATATCTATAGCATTATTGTCAAATTAGTATTTATTATCTTAGGCGTTATTATGAGCAGTAAAATGGTATAGTAAATCTTTTGTCCACTTACAAATGGGGAAGCAGGATAATAGATAATAAGTATGTATGTAAATGACATACTTATGGTTTAGTTTACTATTTGGTTAACCTACACCGTAGGAAGATGAGTTAAACATATTTTGAATTATAAAATTAACGTCATTATATTGAAGAAGCCGGAGATATTCAATCATATCTCCGACTTTTATTTTACACAAAACGCCTGTGCATCTTATTCCCATCATACGAGAATACAACCTGTTTTTCCTCCACATAGGTTTCCATGTGTACATCCATTTAGAAAACTTCATCAGTCGTTCCATTTCTCGTAAAATTCTTTGATGCCAGAGAGATATTATGAGTATTTCAAAATAAGCCCTTACGCAAGTTTTCATTTACAAAATAGAGCAAGTTCTGTAAAACCAATACAAGGTGATAATTAGGGGCCAGACCATAAAGCTCCTGTTCCTCCGGCAAAGCTAGACGTGAACAGGTGCAGTGGTCCTATGGTATCAGAAAATCCAATTCTCACTGAAGGGTGAAACTAATGGAAGTCAACATCTCAATCGAGATAAAGGTTCCCCACGTGCATTCGATGGTTAAAAGAAATCCTTAATATGTCGCCCAAGTATAAGCCGTTCGTATTCGTAAGCTTGCTTCGGAGAGCTTATATATTTATAAAAAATTTTTCTGATAAAAGTTTAATCAGCAGTAATTTAATAATTACTTATTAGTTCTAGCTATCTCATCACGGTCGGGTCCTTGTGGTGGTTGTTCCATCCAACCGTTCTCGATCATAATATTTGCTCCATCATTTGCGTACTTCGCAACTTCTGCAGTTAGTCGAACGTAATGCGCTCCTAGGTCATGTCTTGGGCTCATTCCCATACTTTGTCCATAATGTCCAATACTAGCAGAATTTAAAGCAGTAACATGAAACATCATCAGTTTATCTGAAAAAGGGGCAACACTGGAGTCCGTAGGTAAAATACTCCATGAGCTTGCCGATGGAAGAAGGTCTTTGCTTAATACAGAACCAAAAGTTTCAACATGCTTATCTGCAATATCTCTTCCTCTTACCATGTAATCACGAACTTGCTGGGACTTTGCCACTTGACTAAATCCCATAATTAGGGTTCGACCTAACTGATTTTGTATCAAATTAAAATAAATATTTGACATTTCAATAGCATTTAAAGGTCTGCGATTACCAAACCATCCTGCAAGATAACGTTCTTTTTGGACATATTCCACCTTTTTAGGTGCTGGAATATAAGGTGCTCTGATGAATGTTCCTTTGGACAACATGATTTCTGTTGCTTTGTTAAGCACTTTTGTTGACTCGTGTAAGCATTCGGTAAAGTATTCACACATATCCAAACGAGCGGAATTTGACAAAGCCAATGAGTAAGTTTTCAAACCGATTTTTCCGATATTTTGAATGTAGAATAGATAAAAATCATCCGTGTACAAACGTGGGGCTTCTTTATGAACATCTACTTCCTCTGAAAAACCATCAGGAATGGGAAGTTGTTCTTCCGTGAAAAATGATTTTAATTTTTTAACATGTGCCCGGGCTTGCTTCATTACAAGTTCAAGAACAGAACGGATTTCTTTATCTTCAACATGAGACAAAAAAGCCCCTATGGTACAAATTGATAACGTATCATTCTGATATGATAACCAAATGTTTGCGATTTCTGCTGATGTAAGTTCATTTTTATGGCTGGTTTTGGGAGCTTTCACATTTTTCCCCTCCATTACAAATATAGATTTAACAAGTATGTTTCCCAACCCTGTAAAGATTATTACACCATTATAATTCTTTGTTATGAAAGCTTCATAAACCTAATAAAAACCCCAATCAGTATTTCGAAGGGTAATGAAAACATTGGTAACCAAATTGGTCCGAGTAATATTCCGTTTACTTTAAACGTTGCCATAAAAGTAAGACCACTTGTAACGAAAGAAATGCTAAGGGTGCTTTTTTTACCGTTTGCATCACTGTAAGCATCCCAAATCGCAAAAAATAGCGATATTACAGTCTCAAGAAAAGTAGTGAGTAAAGCTAACGGGTGCACGAGTTAAAGAAGGAGTCTTTACGAAGCTTCTTTTTCTTATCGTACGAACAAAGTAGGTTAGCTCAAGAAGGAAGCTGAGTTAAGCAATTTTAAGTTTTAAAGTTGCCCCTGTGTTGTTAAAGTTAGTGAATTGAAGAAGCCGGAGATATTCAATCATAGCTCCGGCTTTCATTTCATACAAAACGCCTGTGCATCTTATTGCCATCATACGAAAATACAACCTGTTTTTCCTCCACATAGGTTTCCATATGCACATCACGACCCCATAGCTGATAGATGTATGGTATTACATTTTCCAAATACTTTAAATCAAGCTCTATTCCCTCGTAGCCATGGACTAGATAAAGCTCACCATTTCGCAAGTAATCTCCGTTTTCAACCTGTATATACGGGAAGCCGCCGTTGATCCTCATCGAGATAAGCTGATCTCTGACTTTCTCATAATCCTTTTCGGTAATCCGGTAGTCTCTGCCTTGCTTTTCAAACAAATACATATCTTCTTCTTGCACTATTTCTTTTGTTAAATAGTTTCGAATAAAGGAAATATCAGATTCAACTTCACGTACTTCAAACATCTTTTCTCTACCTGATTTAGGCTCAACACCTAACTTCCTCATTTCTTCTGTCGGGTTATTATAGCGTTCCTCAATATTTTCAAACATTTTTAATCCTAAATAGTATGGGTTGATCTGTTGTCTGGAAGGCTGCACAACGCCAGCATTCAACTTGGCAAACTCCACTACTTCATCAGTTGTTAGATCCATCTCCCGTAAAATTCGTTGATGCCAATACGAAGCCCAGCCCTCATATTGCAGAGGTGTTTTCTATGAAAGTCTGTTGTGACAAGCAAAACAAGAAGATACCAGAGGATGTAGAAAAGATGAGTGCCATAAAACATTTAAGTAATGATTTATTTATTGATTCATATTTTAAAGCTAAATCATTCAATTTAGAAAGCGATTTTATTTATTTTCTTTTAAATGAAATCACTACAAGAAGAATAGAGTCGAGAATTAATTAGTATATAATTTCTTACAAGTCTCCGAGTTTATAGGTATTTTTTAAGGATGAACAGGTGTTTCTAATTCAAATAGTGGATGCTTATTTGAATAGCACAATGCTTAATTTTATTAAAAAGCACTAGAAACTTGTATTTCATTTCTAGTGTTTTCAATTTTTGGTATCTAATATTGTTTTCTTGATAATTTTTTTCTGTCTTCAGTCAAGGGGGGTTCTTCCATCCATTTGTTTTTAATAGTAATATTCATTCCATCTTCCATATATTTGCCCATTTCAGAAGCTAGCCTTGTGTAATGGACTACCAAGTCTGCGCGTTGAGAAGTACCAATAGCCGTACCATAAAAACCAATCGTCGTTGAACCAAATAGTGATTTGTGGTACATCATAAGTCGGTCGGAAAACGGTGCAGTTGTCGAATTGGTAATTTCGGAGCTATTTGCTTTAGGAAAAGGGAGTTGTTCCAATGACAACACAGATTGAAGAATTTCACTATGTTTTGTGTATATTTCTGACCCCCGCCACAAAAATTTTTTTACTTCTTCTGATTTAGCAACCTGAGAGAATGCCATTGTAAAAGATTTACTTAACTCGATTTTTTTTAAATCCCAAAAGAGATGACTTATCTCAATGCAGCTTAGCGGTCTTTCACCTCCAAGTAATCCTTTCATGAAAGCTTGTTTTTCAATAAAATTGAAGGAGTTGGCAGGGCTAATGGTTGGTGGTCTTGACACAATACCCTTTTCCAATAGCAAATCTAACGAGTTATTGAAAAGCTCCATTGTTTCATTTTGACAATCGACAAAGTAGTCCCTTATGTCTCGTCGCACATTAGTAGTTAATGCAGCTGCATATCCAGCTAACCCGTTGACACTCATTACGTAGGTATAGGTTAGGCATATCGTATCTTCAAACAAACGAGGGGCTGTCAAATCGACATCATCCCCTGTAAATCCGTGAGGTATAGGGAAATTTTCATTTTTAAAATAGTCTTTGATGATTGGAATATGCCCTTCCGCTAAGCTTAAAGATAACTTTAAAACACTACGAATAGACTCATCTTCAACGTTTTCAAGCATGTATTTGTAAATACATATCGCCATCGTATCATTTTGATACTGCGACCAAAGGTTAGCAATCTCAGGAGCTGTAAGCTTCGCTATATGAGGCGTCTTCTCACTTTTGGTTTGATTGTCCATTTCTTTACCTCCGATTTTTTAAATCCCTTATTTTTTCTTTGCCAATTCATCCCTGTCTAATGCTCTAGGCGGATCTTCCAACCAGCCATTTTTAATCATGATGTTTGCACCATCCTCAGCATATTTAGTAATTTCAATTATTAACCTACTATATTGTACACCTAAATCCCTTCTAGGACTCATTGCCATAGCTGTGCCGTAATAACCAACACTTAAGGCAATTAAAGCTGTGGAGTAGAACATAATTAACTTATCGGAGAAAGTATAAGTAGTTGAGTCTGTCACTTCTGTATCCCCTGACATAGGAACAGGAATGTCATCCTCTCTCATGATGGAACCAAATATCTCACAATGTTTTTCAGAGATTTCTTTACCCCTTATAAGAAACTTTCTTACTTCTTTTGATTTTGCAACCTGGCTATACCCAATCATAGTAGCAACACCTAAAGCATTTCGTTGAAAATTAGCGTAGAGGTTCGTAATTTCTGTACCCGCCAAAGGTCTTCTATCACCAAAATAACCAGTAAGGAACTTTTGACTTTTTACAAAATCATAATTCTCAGGTGTAGGCAGATATGGTGATCTGATATAAAGTCCTTTGACTAATAAAAGTTCCTTTATTTCCCTAAGAAATTCAGCTAATTGTGAAATGCACTCATTAAAGTAACTGTAAACATCTGCCCTTACAGATAATGACAAACTGATACTGTACGCTTGTAAGGAAATTTGAGCGCCTTGATGAAGAAAATTCAAAACATATGTATCAGAAAATAATCTAGGAGCAGTTGCATCTACATCCTCCTCCGTATTAAAACCATATGGGAGAGGATAATTCTCTTTATTGAAAATTTCAGTTAGTGATTTTAGATTTCCTTGAACTAAATCCAAAGCTTGTTGGATAAGTGGTCTAATTTCCTCATCTTCTACCTTGGCTAAAAAATGTTGTAATTGACATGTTAATCCTTTGTCATTCATGTAACTAGCCCAAAGTTGTGTAATCTCTGCTGCTGTCAGTTTTACATGTCTTTCAAATTCCAATTGGTTTACCCCCATTAACGCTATAATTAACTCTCTAAACTCTATCCTATCCAATAATTACCTATAATATTTATCACCAACTTGTGTTTTAGAATAAAGATATGTCCCTTTATATCTGCTGTAAAATGCAAAGGACAGGGATTATCTGTAATTTACCCGGATGTAACTAATAATATTAGTATTAAAATTATTAATAAAAACGACTTTATCATGAATGAACGTACGTACGATTTACGATGTATATTACAGTAAAGAAAGCGAGAACAATCAACTTTGCAATATACTTTCGATAAATGAGGGGGAATATAATGTATTCAATTTATTATCTGCTTCATTACACGACATATTAAAAGGCAGAAGATATCTTCTGCCTCAGTTTCACACAAATCGCCGGTGCATCCTACTCCCATCATAAGAGAACACAGCCTGTTTTTCCTCTACATTGGTTTCGATGTGCACGTCTCTACCCCTCAGCTGGTAAATATATGGAAGCACATTCTCCAAATACTTCAGATCAAGCTCAATTCCTTCAAAACCATGAACCAGATATAGCTCCCCATTACGTAGGTAATCACCGTTTTCAACACATATATACGGAAATCCTCCATTAACCCTCATGGACACAAGCTGGTCTCTTACATTTTCGTAATCCTTATCGGTAATAAGATAATCTCTGCCCTTCTTTTCAAACAAATACATATCTTCCTGCTGTACTAATTCCTTGGTTAAATAATTTCGGATAAACGATATATCTGATTCAATCTCGCGTACTTCAAACATCTTCTAAATGCCTGAATTAGGCTCTATTCCCAGCTTGATCATTTCTTCTGTTGGATTATTGTAGCGTTCCTCAATATCTTCAAATATTTTCAACCCAAGATAATACGGGTTAATCTGCTGTTTTGAAGGCTGCACAACATTTGCTTTTAATTGTGCAAATTCGATGACCTCACCAGTTGTTAAATCCATCTCCCGCAATATCCGCTGGTGCCAATACGAAGCCCAGCCTTCGTATCGCAGAGGTGTTTTCTATGAAAGTCTGTTGTGACAAGCAAAACAAGAAGATACCAGATCTTATGATTTTTTAACAGCCACCGTTTCCTATCACATACATTATAAATATATATGACCGTCAAATTGCACACTAAATTGCTGGCACTCTTTTATTCATGACATAAAAGAAATTTCGTTCAAAGTTCAATTAAATTATTATATTGTTGGGCTACAATTTCAAATGCAAAAGAGGAATACATTGATTAGCATTATAATTGATTTAGAAAGTATTCTGATTGTTTATGTTAAAATAAGTATAGAGTTTGTGAACGATTACACTTAAACTAACGAAGCAGAATTGTTGAATAAGAAAGTATGTTTTATGTAATAGTTAGGGGGATAATGAATATGGACGTACTTAATAAATTTAAAGAACTTAAGACATTTAAAATTGAGGAAATTGAAGGATATTCACCACAAATTGGGCAGTTGGTTTCTATGATGGAATATGCTAGATTTACAACATTAAATGAAGTCCGGGGGTTAACTGTTGAGCAGTTAGATTTTTTGGCAAATAAAGAGGGTAATTCAATCGGTGCATTATTGCTACATATGGCTGCTGTTGAGTTTGGATTTCAAGTTGAGTTATTCAATAAGAGAAAGCCTAATAATCAAGAGATTGAAGAATGGGGAGCTGCCTACCAACTTGGTGATTTAGGAAGAAATCAGATTAAAGGTAATCCTTTAGAGTTTTATATCGAGAAATTGAAAAAGGTTCGTAACAGAACCTTAGAAGAGTTTAATAAAAGAAATGACAAGTGGTTATATGAAGAAGCAATTTGGGATAACAATTTATCCAATAATTATTTTATATGGTTCCATACCTTCGAAGATGAAATCAACCATAGGGGGCAAATAAGGATATTAAAAAAGATGCTACCTAACTTATAGATTGATTATGGTGATGATGGAACAATGTGAATTCTTCAACAAACGTGTGCGATTTTTTTAATAAGGCAAAGGTACTTAAATTGTAAAATATAGATATGTGAGGGAGGAAGAATATTGAAGAAACGGATTTATAGGACAAGATATATTATTGGTATGATTGGTTGTCTTCTTCTTATCATAAGTGGATTATATAATATCATCACTTATGGTTTATCATTTGGTTTTGTAATTCTTTCATTAGGTGGTTGCATTGGCTTTATTGGAGGAATTTACGAAGCAAGTAGAAGAAAAAAGAACTTCAATTAACGGGTGCGATTGTTTAATAAGAGATGATTTATTGCACTAATGGACAGAAGAGTTGAAGAAACTTAAATCTTATTCGACTTATTCATTTGCAATTAGAGGGGGAAACAATGGGCTTTATAATAACTTTCTTTAGTATTTGGTTGTGCAGCTTTTTAATTGCTAGGTTATTTAGTTTATTTGGTGGTAAATGGAGTCCCTTTGGTGAAACTTATTGGAAAAATGATTTAGTTATTTGTTTAGCCCAAGCTCTGATTATTACTCTTATATTCGTATTTTTCTTTTCTTTTAATACTAAATAATTAAAAGATTTCCATTGTGCTAACGGGTGCTTTTGTTAAAAAATAAATTACAGAGGAAGACTGAGTTGGAAAAAATTAAATGTACTAAATGCAACGAAGAAAATAATAGTTACTTAACAAAATGTAAATATTGTGGCAATAGATTTATACCTTTAGAAGCAAATAAAAAAGAATTAAAGTATTGTGAATGTGGTTGCCCAGTTCCAGTAACAAACGGAGTAGGATATTGTGTGAATTGTAAAGAGGAAGTATATGGTTCTGAACTTTTTTACTAATATAATAAGTTTATTTTATTTTCTTCACCACTCTGTAAAGTGTTGAAGAATGTTTCTCTTCTTCTTAAACAAACGGGTGCAATAGTTAAACAAGCCTTTGGTGCTGTTGCGGCAATAAAGGCTTGTTTAGTAAAGATATGAGTTGAAAATATGTGTGTAGTTTTTTCTATTTTTGGTAGAAAATGATGGTAAAATAAATAGTGTTGTATTATATAGTATGATTTTATTTTTGAGAGGAAGATGTTTGTGAAAACAATTGCAGTTTACTGTGGTTCTAGTAAAGGAATTGACCCAATCTATATGGAAGAAGCTAAAAAACTCGGAAAAGTTCTAGTAGATAATGGATTGGACCTTGTTTATGGAGGAGCAACAGTTGGTTGTATGGGGGCAGTTGCTGATGCTGTTATGGAAGCAGGTGGTAAAGTAATAGGTGTTATACCAGAGAAGTTAAAGAACGTTGAAATAGCTCACCAACAACTATCTGAACTACATGTCGTTAGCACTATGCATGAAAGAAAGGCGTTAATGGCAGAGTTTGCTGATGGATTTATTGCATTACCTGGTGGTTCTGGAACTTTAGAGGAATGGTTTGAAGTATTTACTTGGGCGCAACTAGGATACCATAACAAACCGTGTGCATTACTCAATATTAACGATTACTACTCACCTATATTATCACTTTTTGACCATATGATTGAACAAGGGTTTGTTAAAAAGGAGTATAAAGAATTAATAGTTATTGATGGGGATTCAAAAGAGTTAGTTAATAAGCTAATGACATACGAGGGTGCTTATATACATAAATGGTAATAAACTATCACTATAATTATAAATTGAAAAGAGGGAAGAAATCATGGAACAGTTGCTAAAAGAAATAAAGTTACTGAGTGAAAGAGAACCAAAAACGTTAGAACAAATGGCATTGAAGTTATCTGAGGGGTTGGTGAAACCTCCCAAGCTGTTTCATCTTATCTAAAAGCAAGTGGAAGTGACTATAAAGAGTTGGGAATTGATGATGTACAAGAAAAATGTATTGATGCTGTTATAGTAGCTTTAGCTATGTTTTATAAATTATCTGAAAATGATGAAGAATTCCAATAATTAGTTAGTAAAAAGATGGATAAGTGGGAAAGTAAAATGAGTTATCAAAGTTAATTAATCATAATATGTGAAAGGATTCACTTACACTAACGGGTGCGATTGTTCAATAGGAGCAGTCGCTTCCCATGATCAGCTAACGCAGCAGGTTAGTGTAACAAGAAAATGTATAAAAAGCTTTTATTATTAAGGAGTTGATATTTACTTGACTAATTTATTTTTTGTTAGACATGCGCACTCTACTTATACGCCCTTTGAATTGGGAAGACCTTTATCGGAAAGAGGTTTTACTGATGCAACAATCGCTACTGAATTATTAAAAACATAGGAAATTGACCTTGTTGTTTCAAGTCCATATAAAAGAGCTGTTCAAACTGTTAGTGGTATTGCTGAATACATAGATAAAGAGGTTGAAATTGTAGATGGTTTTAAAGAACGAACTTTAACCACAGTCCCTGCCAAAGATTTTACTCTTGCAATAACAAGAGTATGGGAGGATTACAATTTTGCGTGGGAAGGTGGAGAATCCAATATTGTTGCTCAAAAAGAGGTGTAGATACTACTTATGATGTATTAGATAAGTACGAAGGTAAAAACGTCGTTATCGGTACACACGGTAATATAATGGTTTTAATTATGAATTTCTTCGATAATCAGTATGATTTCTCTTTTTGGAAAAATCTCGATATGCCATATATTTATAAATTAACTATTGATGGTAGAGAGCTAAGAAGTGTAAAAAGATTATGGGAAAGGCTTTGATTTTGCTTTTCAACTAAAGTACGGCGATAGTTGCACAAGCCGCATCTCCCGTATGACGATAACGGGAAGAATAGTAAATAATTTGATTTACATTATTTGTTAACGATGATATTATAATAAACAATATTAAAGGCAATGAAGAGAAGAGTAGATAAATAAATTCTTTACAGAGAACTCCAGTTGGCTGAAAAGGAGTAAGAATATGTTTATTGAACCAAGTCTCTGAGCATTACATTGGAACCTTATAAAGGGGATGGTGTAACGGGAGCTCCCGTTAAAGGGCTAGGGTATAAGCATGTATTTGTCCGTACCTGAAAAGGTTAATATGGTGACATATTAATAAACTGGGGTGGCAACACGACGATTATATAATCTCGTCCCCAAGACGAAAGTCTTGGGGGTGGGATTTTTTTGTTGGTTAAAATATCGTGAGTCACAAAATGAACAATTTAGAGGAGGTTTATTAATGAATATCAGAAAAATAGCGGATACATGGAAGTATCCATCTATTATATTATTTAGTATAGGAATTTCAAATATTGGGGCATGGGTATATTTTCTTGCATTAAATCTAATCGTTTTTAATATGACAGGTTCTCCCCTTGCAGTAGCAGTTCTTTATATTATTAACCCCTTGGCTACGTTATTTACGAACTTATGGGGGGGGAGTGTCATTGACCGCATAAATAAAAAGCATCTCATGGTTGCTTTAGATATTATCCAGGGAACTCTTCTTGCTTGTTTAGCATATTTCACTAATACATTGTGGATAATTTATTTGCTCGTCTTTTTTATTAATATGGCTTCATCAGTATATGGTCCAACTTCGGTTAGTTATATTACAAGGTTAATTCCAACCGAACAAAGGCAACGGTTTAATTCTTTAAGAAGTTTACTTGATTCTGGTGCATTTATACTTGGACCAGCAATTACAGGGGTGCTATTTATGATTGGTACGCCTATTTACGCTATTGTTATTAATGCGATTGCTTTTTTCTTTTCAGCTTTAGTCACCTTATTTATGCCAAATGTTGAAAAGCGTCGAGTTAGGAAATCATCAAATCTAAGATTATCACTTAGCTTATTAAAGCAAGATTGGAAAGAGGTATTACAATTTAGCCGTAAGTTTTTGTATGTCATGACTGTTTATTTTCTATTTAGTGCTTTCATTGTCATGCAAACGGCTATTGATTCACTGGAAGTAGCGTTCTCAAAAGAAGTTATTTCTTTATCAGATGGCGAATATGGCTTTCTTGTAAGCATTGCAGGTGCGGGAATTCTCGTAGGCTCTTTGATGAATGTCCTATTCACAAAAAAATTAGCTGTTTCTTTACTCATTGGGATAGGCTCAGTCATGGTATCAGTAGGATACATTATTTTTGCATTCTCTAATAATTTCTTGATTGCATCCGTGGGGGTATTTATACTAGCATTTTCACTTGCCTTCGCAAACACTGGTTTTTACACCTTTTATCAAAACAACATTCCAGTTGAAGTCATGGGACGGGTAGGGAGTATTTACGATTTTGTGGAAGCTTTATTGGTCATAGTTATAACTTCTATATTTGCTGTAACATCTCAATTAATATCCATTCAGTTTGTTGTTGTCTTTGGTGCAATTTTTATGTTTTTACTAACGCTTGCATTATTGTTATTTAGTATTCAACCATCAAAGAGTAAATACTACAGAGCTACTCTGGAAGAAGTGAAAGAAACAATTTAATAACCATAGTTTTCATATACCCTAAGATTTATTAAGCTAATGACAAGTTTTTCAAGGGTTGTCGATTATTTATGTTTTAATACAGATATATTGAATTTGTGAAACAATATACTTAAACAAACGGGTGCGTTACTTGAATAAGGCTAAACATCTCTTGTTGAACTAAAGGAGCAGAATAGTGCAATAATTTTTATAAAAAACTAGCTCTAATTTTAATATAATTAAGCTAATGAGGAGGGGGTAAAAAGTATGGAGAATATAAAAATTATTCTATCAAAGTGGGAGCAAAGTTGCCCCCTGTGTTGTTAAAGTTAGTAAATTGAAGAAGCCGGAGATATTCAATCATATCTCCGACTTTTATTTCACATAAATCGCCTATGCATCTTATTCCCATCATACGAAAATACAACCTGTTTTTCCTCCACATAGGTTTCCATATGCACATCACGACCCCATAGCTGATAGATGTATGGGAGCACATTTTCCAGGTACTTTAGATCGAGCTCAATCCCCTCATAGCCATGGACAAGATAAAGCTCACCATTCCGCAAGTAATCCCCATTCTCAACCTGTATATACGGAAAACCGCCGTTGATTCTCATCGAGATAAGCTGATCTCTGACTTTCTCATAATCCTTTTCCGTAATCCGGTAGTCTCTTCCCTGCTTTTCAAACAAATACATATCTTCCTCTTGCACCATTTCTTTTGTTAAATAGTTTCGAATGAAGGAAATATCGGATTCAATTTCACGTACTTCAAACATCTTTTCTCTGCCTGAATTAGGCTCAACCCCTAACTTCCTCATTTCTTCTGTCGGGTTATTGTAGCGTTCCTCAATATTTTCAAACATTTTTAGCCCAAGATAGTATGGGTTGATCTGCTGTCTGGAAGGCTGCACAACCCCGGCATTCAATTTAGCAAACTCCACTACTTCATCAGTTGTTAAATCCATCTCCCGTAAGATTCGTTGATGCCAGTATGAAGCCCAGCCTTCATTCATGATTTTCGTCTCTAGCTGTGGCCAAAAATATTGCATTTCCTCCCGCATCATCGTTAATATGTCACGCTGCCAATCTTCAAGTTCACGACTGTACTCCTCGATAAATAGCAATATATCTTTTTCCGGATTTGGGGGGAACTTTTTTCGTTTATTCCTTGGACTTGGTTGTTTATCTGCTTCACTTTGATCCAAATTCCATAAATCATCATAGGCGGTTTTAACTTTTGGCGTTGTCTCTTCTTCCTCTTCATTCTGTTCTGGGAGATTACGTCTTATAATAGATGGGTCAATATGTTCCTGAATCGATAAGACAGCATCCAGAAATTGCTCGACTTCATCTTTTCCGTATGCCATTTCGTAGTTAGCAATCCGCTCGGCGGTCGCAGTCATGCTCTCGACCATATCCCGTCTGGTATTTGCAAATCGGGCATTATTTTTGAAAAAATCACAATGTGCAAGTACATGGGCAATTATGAGCTTATTTTGAATAAGGCTGTTTGTATCGAGTAAAAATGCATAACAGGGATTAGAATTGATAACAAGTTCATAAATCTGGCTGAGACCAAGATCATAATGCAGCTTCATTTTGTGAAACTGTTTTCCGAAACTCCAATGGCTATACCGTGTTGGCATGCCATATGCACCAAATGTATAAATTATATCAGCAGGACAAATTTCATAACGCATTGGATAAAAATCAAGACCAAATTCAGTCGCGATTTCCGTGATTTCATCTATCGCGCGATTAAGTGCCTTTGTTTCCGTCAAAATAATCCCTCCAGGTGTGCTTTCTATAGTTTATGACGCCAGAAAGGAATAATGAACTATTGAATAAAAGAAAGTGATGCACTAATTTCTTCTAAATGGTTCTCATCCGCCCATAAAATAAAGTAATTGTACGTGTCTCCACCTATTTGAACAGGGTTCGGATATCGGACAATTAAGGCTGCCTGATTCTCCATTTCGGGTGGCTGGTCGGCAGATGGGAAAATAAAGCACGCCTCTTGAGACTGAATCTGCGTGTTAACAATCCGTGGGGCAGATCCATAAGGCATTAGCTGGTGGAATGCTTCGTTTTGGCAAACCTGATTAAGCGGACTATCTGAGGATATTGCCGAAATCTGAAAAAATCCATCTGGCCCTTCATATCTTTCTGCTGTTACGCTTTGCCAGTTTGCTGGGTATTGAAACTGAACATTATATTCAGTGTTGGTATACGTCTTTTTCAATGGCGATCGAGGTGTTGGTGACCACTGTAATGCCATAATCGACACACCCGCGATCAACCGAATCGGTACTGGATGTGTTAAATCCATCATCCACATTTCGTTGGCAAATTCCTGCTCGTTACAGCCTGATAAATAGGCGATTCTGCTACCATCGCTTGACCATGTAACTGGTGTCGCAAAACAATTTGATATTGCTCTTGTACGATCATTCTGCCCTTGATTACCAGCAGTTCGAATTAATGAAAAATACCCCCTGTCTTCAAACGCAGTAGCACTATAGAGAATCGTTCTTGAATCAGGTGACCATTCAGGGAAATAATTTTTGGCAAGTGGCCCACCCACTACTTCAAAGACGCTACCTGTTGCTATTTGTACGATAAAGATTAGCGAAATGCTAGCGCCAGGAGTAGTATAAAGCACATACAAACCATCTGGAGAAAGACGTACATTATTGTGCCTTCCACCTGTGTTTTGCGTGATTTGTCGCTTATCGGATCCATCCTGCCTAATACGGTAAAGCTGGCTTACCCCTGATTCATCAGGTGCCTGAAAAACGAGTTCCGTACCATTTGGAAACCACTGTACATCTGTCGCACCAGGCTGACTTATTCGCTGAACCTGGTGTGTGTTAACATTGTACAAAATAATATTATCCTGCTTTGTGTAAGTGAGTTTTAGACTATCTGGGGACCAGCTTACATAATTGCCAAACCCTTCATCAAATTGATCAATACGTACAACAGTTCCCTCTTCTACATCAACGACATAGAGTATTGCGTTTTTTCCAACAAAAGCTATCTTGTTACTATTTGGGGACCAAAAAGGTGTAGAAAAGGATTCACCTAAACCTGTTGTAAGCTGCGTACTAACACCGCTCATAAGGTCATATAACCAAATATCGAATCCATCCCCAGTGTTTGCTGTGTAAGCAATTGACCCGCTCAACCCAGGCGGTGCATAAGGAATAATTAACCTCATCCCAGGAAAAATAGCATTAGTTGGTAAACGGTTCACATTTCTAATCAGCTCTGTATTAACGAGTCCACCAGTAGTAACGTTAAATCTTCTGCCAATCTGAAACAGTGAATCCCCAGGTTGGACAATATAGTAAGGAACGCCGGGCGGTACTTTCAATAACTGTCCTTCCTGAATAATATATGGAGGCTCAAGTCCATTCGCTTCGATAATGACAGATTGTGGAACTTTGAAAATTTGCGAGAGATTATAAACGGTATCTCCTGCCCTTACACGAATAACATCAACACCTGGTGGTACAGAAAGCTGTTGCCCAATAAATATCGTGTAAGGTGGCTGTATATTGTTTGCAGCGATTAGAGAATCAACTGGTATCCCCCAGCGAATTGCAATCTGATACAATGTGTCGCCAGGACGGACCGTGTAAAAAAGTTGCATAATATTCACTCCTGAATTATTTAGTTACGAATCTTCATCCTTCTGCCTATAGATTATTCATTCAGACAGCTGGAGGTTCGGAACAGCATCTGCCTATGAAAAGTTATTCCATTTTTCCTTTCCTGAATGATTAATTCAATCATGGAAAATATAAAGTCTAGGAGGGATTACCATGGATCAGCATTTTTTATCGATTGAGGAATTTAACGAGTTATTAAATAATTGGAATGGGCAAACAATTAAAATTTCAAAGATTGAACTTGATGATGTAGATGAAACATTAATACAGTTGAAAAATATTTCTTACTCTACTAACACGAGAAGAATTGATGACTATGAACCCATGCATGCATTGCAATTTAATGGCATAGGTAATGTTAATACCGATTCCAAGGAACACCAGCCATTGCCTTCAGAAATTTATGAAATACCACTGGAAGACTCCTCATTATATGAATTTAACGGATCGAGTTTCTTACTGAGCACATCTAGAGGAGTTTATAAAATTGAACTAGCATAAGAAATATTATTCGACAAATATCGGGGAGTGACAGGCACCAAGATAAACCGGGAAGTGCGTACTCCCCGGGTATATCCTAAGCGTTTACTTCTTGTTTTTGGAAGAATTCTTTTAGTGCGTGGTAGACGTCCTGTTTTCCTTTGAGGATGTAATGGCGGAATTTTGGATTTTCAAATCCGCTGTAGGCTCTCATTAATGTTGACTGGCGGTTATACATGTTGACTTCTGCATAACCAAACATGTTCGAAACATCCATGATCTCATTCACTAATTTAATACATCTCGGATTATCTGACGTTATATTTTCACCATCCGAGAAGTGAAATGGATAGATATTAAAACGATTCGGATTATATTTATCGTCAATTAAATTCAATGCTTGGCTATAGGCTGATGAACATATTGTACCGCCACTTTCACCTTTTGAAAAAAATGCCTCTTCTGTTACAACTTTTGCCTCTGTATGGTGGGCGATAAACGCGATATCTACTGTTTCATATTTGGAGCGAAGGAATTTTGTCATCCAGAAAAAGAAGCTTCTGGCCAGATATTTTTCCAATTTCCCCATTGATGCACTCGTATCCATCATCGCAAGAACAACTGCTTTTGATTCAGGCTTAACAACATCATTCCATGTCTTGAATCGTAAGTCATCATTGCTGATAGGTTCAATTCCGGGTCTTCCTTCAGTTGCATTCCTTTTAATTGCCGTTAATATTGTCCGTTTCTTATCAATGTTACCCATAAGTCCTTTCTTACGGACATCATTAAATTCGACTTTCTCTGTCTTAATTTCAGCTTGTTCTTTTTGCTGCAAATTGGGTAACTCCAGTTCTCTAAAAAGTACTTCCTCTAATTCTGCTAGTGAAACTTCTTTCTCATAATAATCTTTCCCAGCTTGGTCGCCAGCCTGTTTTCCGTCCCCATCACCATTCTCCCCACTAGGGTCACGAGCAATGATATCTCCAACTTCGCTATCTCCATCCCCTTGACCCACATGTTTGGTTTTATCATGATTGTAACGGATTTTATATTCATCTAAAGAACGAATCGGGATCTTAATAATATCGCGACCATTAGACATCACAATATTTTCTTCACTTACTAAATCTGGTAAGTTATTCCTGATGGCATCCTTTACTTTATCATTATGACGCTGTTGATCTTGATAACCTTTACGATGGAGGGACCAATCTTCCTTGGAGACCGCAAAACTTTCCTTATCTTCCTTCATATCAATCCCCTCCTGCTATTAGTTTTCTTTATTCTATGCAATTACAGACAAATATTGACACATATTTAGGTGTTAGACTTGGCATTCGTTTATTTCGCATGCAGTTCTATACTTCTTAAATGGTTAGAAAACTTGGCTTATCCAAGCCTTAAAATGGATAAGCCTTAGTTGCACTTATGCAGATAAGAAAGTATTTATACATTCTTATCTGCTAAAAAAATAACAAGACCTCGTGAACAATTAGTCTTGTTATTTCCAACAATTCGATTTATCGGTTGAGTAAGCTTCCTACATAACGCAATAACTCATTTGCTGAAATGGAGTTGTATCCATACTCGTCGATTAGCCTTGCAACCACTTCATTTATCTTCTTAAGTTGTGATTCATCCGGTGTTTGTGAAGAAGTAGTTATTTTAACAACATCTTTTAAGTCGGCAAACAATTTCTTTTGAATTGCTTCCCGTAGACGGTCATGCGAATTATAGTCAAATCTTTTTCCTTTTCTTGCGTAGGCAGAAATGCGTATGAGAATCTCTTCTCTGAATGCTTTTTTAGCATTTTCTGAGATACCAATTTGTTCTTCGATTGAACGCATTAGTTTTTCATCTGGCTGCATTTCTTCACCGGTTAGTGGATCTTGCAATTTATTTTTATTACAAAATGCCTCAACATTATCAAGATAGTTATTCATTAACGTTTTAGCTGATTCTTCATAGGAATAAACAAATGCTTTTTGAACTTCTTTCTTGGCAATTTCATCGTATTCTTTTCGTGCAACAGATATATAATTCATATAATTCTCTCGGTCTTCCTCTGATATCGATGGGTGTTGATCTAATCCTTCTTTCAATGATCGTAAAACATCAAGGGCATTAATCGCAGGAACATCTTTACGTATAATAGTCGATGAAATTCTGTTGATCACATAACGCGGATCAATTCCATTCATCCCCTCGTTCGGAAATTCCTTCATTAATTCATCGACGTCAATTTGGTTAAACCCTTCCACACTATCTCCATCATACAAGCGCATCTTTTTGACAAGGTCTATCCCTTGCTTGTTGGAATCACTTAGTCTCGTCAGTATAGAAAAGATAGCGGCAACTCTCAGTGCATGTGGGGCAATATGAACATGTGCCATATCACTTTCATTTATCATTTTTTTATAGATACGTTCTTCCTGACTCACTCTTAAGTTATACGGAACAGGCATTACAATGATTCTCGAATGAAGGGCCTCATTCTTTTTATTAGAAATAAAGGAGCGATATTCTGCCTCATTCGTGTGAGCTACAATAAGTTCATCAGCCGAAATCAAGGCAAACCTACCTGCCTTGAAATTACCCTCCTGTGTCAGTGATAGCAAATGCCAGAGAAATTTCTCATCGCATTTCAGCATTTCCTGGAATTCCATCATCCCACGGTTTGCCTTATTCAACTCACCATCAAAGCGATATGCCCTGGGATCTGATTCTGATCCAAATTCAGCAATTGTTGAAAAGTCAATACTACCTGTTAAGTCAGCGATGTCCTGTGACTTGGGGTCGGACGGACTGAACGTTCCAATCCCTACACGTTTATCCTCCGAAAAAATAATCCGTTCAACCTTTACATCCTCTATACGTCCATCGTATTCCTTTTCAAGTCGCATTGAGTTTAATGGTGATAAGCTGCCTTCGATGCGAATACCATATTCTTTTGAAAAATCCTCTCGCAAATGTTTTGGAATAAGATGAAGTGGGTCCTCGTGCATGGGACAGCCTTTAATAGCATAAACCGCACCTGCATCCGTTCTGGAGTACCTTTCAAGACCACGCTTTAGCATTGTTACTATTGTTGACTTTCCACCACTAACAGGCCCCATTAGCAATAATATTCGCTTTCTTACATCAAGTCGCTTTGCTGCAGGGTGAAAGTACTCTTCTACTAGCCTTTCAATCGAATCTTCAAGTCCAAATATCTCTTCACCAAAAAAGTCATACATCCTCTTTCCATCTCTTTCAGATAGACCGGAACTTATAATCATATTATAAACGCGTGAATGAGCCGTTTGGGCAACTTCTGGCCTTTGTTTTACAATTTCCAGGTACTCAGCAAATGTTCCTTCCCAATTTAGCCTTTTCTCTTCTTCACGGTGGCTTTTCACCTTGTTTAGTATATCCATTCTGTTCCCTCCATCTAGGGCGTGGTTAATATAATCTTATGCGGATAGCTTATTCATCATGCTGACTAGTTTATTGGAATCATAGCCTAACTTTTTAATTTGTACTTATAATTAATCATCTTTTAACAAAAACTATTAGCAAACTTGGCTTTCGCGACTTTTAAGAGCGAAAAGCCCTAGTTGCACTTATGCAGTAAGAAAGTAGTTATACTTTCTTAACTGCGAAGCAAAATTGGCTTTCGGTAAAGCTTTTAGTTGCACTTTAATACTGCCCAAAAATAAATAAAGGATGGATGCTGATGAACGTTGCGGAATTACTCGTTAAATGTATGGAGCACGAGGGAGTTGAATATATTTTCGGAGTTCCAGGTGAAGAGAATATCGATGTCATTAATGCGCTTTACGATTCTACTATTGAATTTATCGTAACTAGACACGAAACAAGCGCTGCTTTTATGGCTGGTACATACGGCAGATTAACTGGGAAACCGGGTGTTTGTTTAGCTACATTAGGTCCAGGTGCAACAAATCTTATGACAGGCGTTGCCAATGCTAATATGGATCATGATCCGTTAGTTGCAATTACCGGCCAAGCTGGACTTAGTCGGCATCATAAAATTTCTCACCAGTACTATGATCTAATAAATATGTATGAGCCTGTTACAAAATGGAATGCCCAAATCAAAACAGGAGAAATCACACCTGAAGTCGTTCGCAAAGCTTTCCAAGTAGCGGGGCAAGAGAAATGGGGAGCAACACACATTGATCTCCCTGAAGATATTGCTGACATGGAGGTTGACGCATCTCCAATAAAACCAACTGACAGACCACATACTGAAGCAAGCCCTAAAATAATCAAACGTGCTGCAAAATTGATTGAGGAGGCAGAGCACCCAATTATTCTTGCCGGAAATGGTATTACCAGGCAAAAGGCCGTAGATGAAATGCGGAGTCTGATTGATAAAAGCCACCTGCCTATTGTCAATTCTTTTATGGGAAAAGGAACTGTACCCTGGGAAAATGAGCACAGCTTGCTGACAGCTGGGATTGGCGGACAGGATTACATTACGTGTGGCTTTGACAGTTCTGATTTAATTATTACCATTGGATTTGATATGGCTGAATATTCGCCTAAGGATTGGAATCCGGATGGCAAAAAGTCTGTTATTCATATCGACACTGAGGAAGCTGAGACCGATGAAAATTACCCGGTTATTCTAAGTGTTTTAGGAGATTTAAAAGCAAACCTTCAACAGTTAGCGGGACTACTTGAATCCAAAGACAGAAATATGGATTGGGTTGCAGGTGTAAGAAAGAAGGCATTGGATGAATTTGAATCATATAAGGATGATTCCAGTTTCCCAGTAAAGCCACAAAAAATCATTGCCGATTTACGGTCTGTTTTAAAGGAAGAGGATATTGCTATATCTGATGTTGGTGCCCACAAAATGTGGATGGCTCGGATGTACCACTGTTATGAACCAAATACATGCCTGATATCGAACGGTCTTGCTTCTATGGGTGTGGCTGTTCCAAGTGCAATTGCAGCAAAAATGGTTCACCCGGAACGTAATGTTGTAGCGGTATGTGGAGATGGTTCTTTTCAAATGACAGGTGCTGAATTGGAAACAGCCAAACGACTGAATCTGCCAATTATTGTCTTAATGTGGAGAGATGATGGATACGGGCTAATTGAATGGCACCAATTAAAGAAATTCGATCGTGCATCCTATATTAAATTTGGCAATCCCGACTATATTCAACTTGCTGAATCATATGGGTTTGAAGCAATGAAAATAGATAAAGCAGAAGATTTGAAGCCAGCACTGGAAGAAGCGATAGCAATGAATAAACCTGTATTTATCGATTGTCCAGTTGATTACAGTGAGAACATGAAATTAACCGAGAAATTAGGAGATATAATCTGTTAGTTCTCAGGAAGGAGGATATAAATGATAGGTTCGATTATTAATGGTCAAGAACGCAACACCAGTGAGAACACCACGGATGTTATAAACCCATATAACAAAGAGAAAGTGCAAGAGATTGCACTAGCTTCCCGGGATGATCTTGAGGATGCCATAACTAATTCGTTTGATACGTTCCATAACACAATGAAAAACATGACGGCACATGAGCGGGCTGATATTTTACGAAAAACGGCTGATTTACTGGAAAAGAACACCGAAGAGTTTGCACAAACGATTGTTAAAGAAGCAGGAAAACCAATCACTTTCAGCCGTGATGAAGTTGGGCGAGCTGTCCAAGTTATCCGTTTTGCATCAGAAGAGGCAAAACACATATCTGGTGAGGTAGTTCCAATGGATGCAGCAATAGGTGGTGAAGGGCGGCTGGGATTAGTAAAGAGAGTACCGTTGGGCGTTGTGGGCGCTATTACTCCCTTTAACTTTCCATTAAATCTATCGCTGCACAAAATTGCTCCAGCAATTGCTGCAGGAAATACTGTCATTTTTAAACCAGCCGAAAAAACACCTATATCCGCTCATATGCTTACAAAATTATTTACAGAAGCAGGTCTCCCGGCTGGTGTATTGAACCTTGTAACGGGTACGGGAAAAGAGGTTGGAGAACCACTTGTCCAACACGATAAAGTCCATAAAGTATCATTCACTGGAAGCTTACCCGTTGGCAGGTCGATTAGAAAAACTGCCGGTCTAAAAAAGGTTACCCTTGAGCTTGGTTCGAACTCACCGAATATACTATTCGATGATACTGATGTAGAACAAGCAGTTAAGCTTTTAGTCAAAGGGGCCTTTGCTTTTTCAGGACAAGTATGTATCTCAGCACAACGGGTTTACGTCCAGAAAAATATCTATGATCAGTTTCTGGAGCAATATATTAAGCAAACAAATGACTTAAAGATAGGAAACCCAGAGGATGAAGACACTGATATTGGACCGATGATAAGTGAAGAAGAAGCAACACGGGCCAAACAGTGGGTTGACGATGCCGTGGAGAATGGAGCGAAAATAGCAGCAGGCGGCGATCAAAAAGGGACGATATTAACGCCCACTATCATGACAAATGTTGATAAAAACATGAAAATCATCGCCGAAGAAGTATTCGCGCCAATTGTATCGGTCATTCCATTTGATACGGAAGATGAAGTTGTCGGCTTTTCCAATGATTCCATTTACGGGTTACAGGCAGGTGTCTTTACAAAGGACCTGGACCGGGCGCTGCGTGTTGCTGACAAGCTTGAGATGGGTGGCGTATGGATCAATGAGATATCAACATACCGCCAGGACAACCACCCGTATGGCGGTGTAAAACAAAGTGGTATTGGTAAAGAAGGCGTAAAATATGCCGTCGAAGATATGACCCAGTTGAAGTTTATAGGTATGAAACTGAAACAATAATTTTAGAGAAATGGAGTATAGAGTTGCACAGCAATTTAATGCTCTTACTTTTGATGCAATAGACTTTTGTTAATTGGATTTATGATATATCCACCGAGAATGTGGTATATCGACCAGGAATACGGAATATCAACCGGAAATGCGGTATATCAACCGAGAATTCGGTATATCAACCCACAATGTGATATATCAACTGAAAATGTGATATATCAACCGGTAATGCCGTATATCAACTGAAAAATGCGGTATATCAACCTACCGAGATACAAGTATTAAAAAGCGGTTCAATCAAGGATTTACACTCCCCCGATTGAACCACTTCTTTTATCAAAAGATCAGCTGCTATACCCGTCGTCTTCATATATCCTCGCTGCAATATTCCTGTTTCGATTAATGGAGCCTGAAAAAGAATGACTCATGAGCATGGAATAAACCTGATTTCTGATTGTATCATTATTTTCAAAGAGCTCCTGATCAAGCTGCCTTACAATAACAAGCACTTGGTTAAATGCCTCTTCAAGTGACGTTTCCATCAGCATTTCCTTTAGTGGCGCTTCACCTTTAGAAGCGATCTCTTTCTTGGTACGCAGCACAGCCGACTCGGATGCATACAAGTGGATAGCCACGTCTGATAGTTTCATGAGGACTTCCTGCTGTGTTTCCAACTGCTCGCCAAATTTCTTGCGGGCAAGCTCTACTAGTACAAGGTACATCACTCTTAAATCCTCGATTAGCTTTACATGTTTATCCTGGTCATTGTGCCCCTCTTGCAACCGTTGAAAAGCATTCGTTACGGCTTGCTCGTAAGGAAGTTCTCCTTTCAGTGATTTTTTCAGGAACTGCCCTGTTAAGAGTAAGCGATTCACTTCATTCGTTCCTTCAAATATACGATTAATTCTGGAATCCCTGTATATCTGTTCAATCCGGTATTCATTGATAAATCCTGCTCCGCCGTGTAGCTGAAGGCCTTCATCTGCCAGGAAATTCAATGTCTCCGAGCCATATACCTTGCATGCTGCACATTCCAGGGCATATTCAGATAAACCTGCTGCGACAACACGTTTATCCGCTTCCTGGTCAAGCCCTTTCATTGCCTGCTCCAATAATGCGGACGCTCTGTATTGCATTGATTCGGACGCATAAATTCGTGCTGCCATTTTCGCTATTTTTTCCTTGGAAGCTCCAAAGTCAGCAAGTGCTTGCTTGAATTGCTTCCGTTCCTTAATATGGGATACTGTTTCTTTTAATGCATACTTGGATGCGCCTACACAGGCTGACCCAAGATTAAACCGCCCAAGATTTAAGACAGTAAACGCGATGATGTGACCCCTGCCAATTTCTCCAAGTAGGTTTGCAACAGGGACTTCACAATCTTCTAAAATTACGGACCTTGTTGACGAGCCTTTAATTCCCATCTTTTTCTCCTCGGGTCCAAGCTTTAATCCTGGGAAATCTTTCTCCACGATAAAAGTAGTGAACTTTTCCCCATCCACTTTTGCATAGACAATAAATGTATCCGAAAAAGAGGAGTTAGTAATATATATTTTCGTACCATTTAGCAGGTAATGTGTTTTAGCTTCGTTCAGGACTGCAGTTGTCTTCCCTGACATCGCATCAGACCCTGCTTCAGGCTCTGTTAAACAGTAAGCACCAATATATTCCCCGCTCGCCAGTTTAGGAAGATACTTTTCTTTCTGCTCGGTTGTCCCGTAATAGGTAATTGGCAGTGTTGCAATACATGTATGATTGGAGTGTGCTACACCATAGCTTCCTGTCTGTCCAATCTGCTCCCCGACTATACCTTTGCTAATCTTATCTAGTCCCAGGCCTCCAAATTCTTCAGGGATGCTGTGGGCAAGCAATCCAAGATCCCCCGCCTTCTTCATCAAGTCAACGACAACATTAAACTGTTGTGCTTCAATCTCTTCATGACGCGGTTCAACTTCTTTAATAGCAAATTGCTGTGCTGTCTTTTCAATCATTTTATGTTCGTCTGTTAAATCTTCCGGGAAAAACGCTTCATTCGCTTTTATCTGATTAACTAAGTAAGAACCACCATAATTTCCGGTTTTAATAGTTGCCAAATTATTCACTCTCCCTATTGATGCTTAAAGTTCGCTTTTCTTTTTTCAATAAATGCCTGTACACCTTCTTTAACATCCTCGGTTTGAAAGACATCTGTAAAGAGAGTTGCCTCTCGTTCAATGCCATCCGTTAGATTCATTTCGATTCCTTCGTCGACAGCTTGTTTAATCCTTGATAGTGACTGGAGTGACCTATCAGCAATTTGATTTGCTAGATTCATAGCCTTATTCAGTCCATCACCAGTTGGAACGACGTGATTCACTAATCCTATTTTCTCTGCTGCGTCTGCCGTAATCGGTTCGCCGGTAAACATAAGCTCTTTGGCTTTTGCTTCCCCAACAAGTCGGGGCAGTCTTTGGGTTCCACCGCCACCTGGAAATAAGCCAAGCTTTACTTCCGGAAGACCTATTGTCGTATGTTCCTCGGCAATACGAATATCAAAAGTTAATGCAAGTTCACATCCACCGCCAAAGGTAAGTCCGTCAAGTACCGCAATTGTTGGCTTCGGCAAGTTGTCCAGGTCATTTAACATGTTATGCATTTCCATCACACCTGAACGCATATCAGGATTTCCAATCATGTTTGGAAATTCCTTTATATCCGCTCCAGCCATGAATGCTTTCGTTCCAGCAGTAGTAAGTACAACACATACCACTTCTGGATCTGATTCCACCTTTTCTGTAATTTCTTTTAACTCTTGTTGTACCTGTTGTCCCATAACGTTTAATGGTGGATTATCAATCGTTATTACCGCAATGCCATTTTCTTTTTTAAAGGAAACGAGTTGTCCCATTTATTTCTCCCCTTTCGTATAGTCATACCAGCCCTTACCTGTTTTTCTGCCAAGATTTCCTGCTTTCACTTTTTCCTCGACCGATTTTGCCGGTTTGTCTTTTGGATCGCCTGTTTCCTGATAAAGCTGGAGGTTTCCGTAATAACCAACATCAATTCCAGACAGATCCATCAACTCGAATGGTCCAATCGGATGTTTTAAAGCCTTTTTGGTTATTAAATCAATTGCTTCAAAATCTGCATAGCCTTCCTCATACAAGTAAAGCGCTTCTTTTGATATGGCAAATAGTAGACGATTTGCTATAAAACCATAGATTTCTTTTTCCAATAGCACTCCGGTCCGGCCAATCTGCTCGCAAAAATTCATTGCTGTTTGTGCAGTTTCATCTGACGTTTGATCACTTTTAACCACTTCCACACAATCCATTACAAGTGGCGGAAAGAAGAAATGCATATTTAGTACTTTATCAGGTCTTGTTGTAACCTCAGCAAGCTTGGAATTCACTATTGTTGAGCTATTTGTTGCCAGTATAGCTTTTTGCGGTGCAAGCTTTTCCAGTTCGGAAAACACTTCTCGTTTTATGTCCAGTTTTTCAACTACTGCTTCAATTACTAAGTCAGCATCCTTTACAGCCGCTTCCAGACTTGTTGTCGTTTGAAGACTGGCAAAAGCAGCAGCTTTCTTTTCTTCGGTAATTTTATCTTTACTGACCCATTTCTCCATGTGTCCTTCCAACTGCTCCCTCGCTTTGTCCATGGCGCTTTCCTGAATATCCTGCAGATGTGTTTCAAACCCTCCAAGTGCACTAAGCATAGCAATTTGATGGCCCATGGAACCTGATCCGATAACTGCAACCTTATGTATCGTTTTGTTCGTCATATCCTATCTCCTCCTTACTAACCAACCAGTTAGTATGTTTGATTTAAGAGAGAGCTAATAGGGCACTTCAATATACCCTATTAACTCCATTACCTTATTTCTGTAAACTTTCATCTCTAATTGCCCGTCTTAAAATCTTTCCTACGTTTGTCTTTGGAAGTTCATCCCGGAATTCGACTACCCTCGGTACTTTATAGGACGCCATATTTTCTTTGCAGTATGCAATAAGCTCTTCTTCATCACATTGCTTGCCGTCTTTTAATACAACAACCGCTTTGACGGTTTCTCCTCGATATGCATCAGGGATGCCAACAACAACCGCTTCCTGGACGGCTGGATGCTCATAAATAACCTCTTCCACATCCCGAGGATAAATATTAAACCCACTTGCAATAATCAGGTCCTTTTTACGATCAACAATATAGGCATAGCCATCTTCGTCCATACGGGCAATATCTCCTGTGTATAACCAGCCATCACGAAGCGTGTTGGCCGTTTCTTCAGGCATATTCCAGTATCCCTTCATTACCTGTGGACCTCGAATGACTATCTCGCCAGTTTCACCAACAGGTACTTCCTCGGTTCCCTCTGCTAAATCAACAATTTTATAGTCAGTAGATGGGATTCCTATGCCAATACTGCCTGGTTTTCTTTCGGCAAAAAACGGATTACAGTGTGTAACTGGTGCACTTTCGGAAAGACCATAGCCTTCCAGGATTTTAGCCCCGGTTTTTTCTTCAAAAGAACGTAGTAATTCACCTGGCATCGGAGCACTGCCACTGTTACAAATACGGATGCTGTCAATTCCATACTCTTCTGCTTTTGGATGACTTGTTAATGCTACATACATCGTCGGAACACCTGGGAACGAGGTTGGCTTCAAGTCCTTGATCGTTTGCAGCACTTCCTCCAATTCGAATTTAGGCAGCATGATACTTAATGATCCGGTGTAAATGGAAAGATTCATGCAGGCTGTCATCCCAAACACATGAAAAAGAGGTATTACCGTGAGATAGCGGTCTTTCCCGGTCTGAATTTCATCTTTAAAATATTCATAGACTTGCAACGTATTAGTTAAGATATTTCGGTGTGTAAGCATAACTCCCTTCGAACGCCCTGTCGTCCCACCAGTATATTGCAGTACAGCCACATCTTCTTTCGGATCAATTTCTACTGGCACAGGTGGTCGTTTCGCTTGTTTCAGAAAAGCTGTGAATCCTACTGTCATGCTGTCTTCAGTGTCTCGCCCTTCCAGGTTTACTTTAATCACGCGCTTAACAGATGTGTTATCGATAATTTGGTTCAAGACGGGAAGTAATGGTTCATAGATAACGATTGTTTCTGCCCCTGAATCGGTTAATATATGCTCAAGTTCTTTTCCAACTAGCATCGGATTCACTTGCGTAACTGTTCCACCGGCTTGTAATGTTCCATAGTAACTAATTACATAGTGCGGACAGTTTGGAAGCATAACAGCCACGCGATCTCCTTTACTGAGACCATCTTGCTGAAGAGACGAAGCAAATGCTCCTGTTTGTGTACCAAGCTCCTTATACGTGATTTCTTTTCCATAAAAATAAAGTGCCTGATGATCCCCATAATTGGCAATTGCATTCTTTAGCATATCTGGGACCGAGTCATTAGGTATTTCAAGCTCCTTCTTAATATGCTCCGGGTAGTGCTTTAACCAAGTTCTATTCATTAGTCTTCCTCCCCCTTATTTTGATAACGCTTACATTAAACTTATTCATTGCTTGAACATTTTACGATAGGTTGTTATCTAAAAGTTTCTTGCTATTTATATGAACTGCAGCACAGTGATAATTTTCTTTTATGCTGCTTTCTCTTGTTCTAATGATTGTTGAGCGCTTAAATTCGTTCCGGCAGAATACTTCGCTTTCCATGGGCACGACCTCAGCCTCCTCAGAAGCAAAAAACGCTTCTTGCGGGGTCTTCGGAGCGTGCTGTTCCCATAGGAGTCTGCGTATTCTGCCTCCACTGATAGAGATTTCCTGATTAATGAGTAGTTATATTCCATAAGATTAACGTCGTAGAGTTATTCCATCTGCTGGTTTAAATGGTTTATAATCCTGTTTTTTATCCATCACTTTTCAGGGTAAAGTGAGCAATATCCAGCGCAGGAAATACACGGAGACTCCTGCGGGAATAGCAACAGCTGAAGATCCCGCAGGAAGCGGTTTTTGCTTCCGAGGAAGCTGAAGCGTTGCCCGCGGAAAGCGTAGTGTATTTCTGGAGCGGTGTCATAGCACTCATGTATTTTCCACATTACATCGCAGTTTAGATCAACTACGAAGACTAATATGCAACAAATCCCCCAAGAAAAGTGCCCTACGATGATATTATGGAATTAAAACTAGTTTCCCTTTTGTTTTTCTTCCCTGCATTAAAGCATGAACATTTGCAGCATCTGCTAATGGGTATGTTCCGCCTACCGTTAATTCAAGCTCTCCTTTTTGTACATACGTTAAAAGTTCACTTAGACTATTTTGAAAAAGTTTCGGCTTTCGCATGATTTGTGGCAGGAAGAACCCTACAACGGATTGATTGCGCTTCATTAGTGCACCTGGGTAAAATTTTGCCTGTTCACCACTTGCTGCTCCATATATAACCAGGCGGCCAAATGGCGCTAAACATTCAATCGTTTTATGAAAAACTTCTCCTCCGACCATTTCCAGTGCAACATCAACACCTTCTCCATCCGTTAATTCACGAACTTCTTCTTCCCAATCTTCTTTGGTATAATCTACAGCATGATCTGCACCCATCTGCTTCGCAAACGCCAGTTTCTCCTGATTGCTGGCAGTGGCGATCACTTTTCCTGCTCCAAATAACTTTGCAAGCTGGACAGCCAATGAACCAACTCCACCAGCAGCTGCATGGACAAGAACCGTCTCACCTTCTTCTAATCGGCCCATCGTTTTTAAAATGTGATAGGCACTCAACCCTTGTAATGGAAGTGCTACTGCACGTTCAAATTCCACACCATCCGGAACAGGAATTACTGATGTTGCCGGTACAACTGCATATTCAGCATAGCCTCCAGATTCGATTAGTGCGACAACCCTTGCACCTTTTTGTATACCTTTTACATTGGAACCAACTTCGCTGACCACCCCAGCAACCTCTGCACCTGGGATAAACGGAAGATTAGTTGGTACTACATATTTACCCTCACGCCTGGCAGTGTCTGCATAATTAACACCAACTGCTTGCACTTCAATTAATACATCATCTTCGCTGTAGGCTGGATTATTTTTATCAATAACCTCCAGCACATCTGGTCCACCATATTCGTTTAATTGTACTGCTTTCATAACTATAGCAATCCTCCATATAAATTAGTCTTCTGCAACAATTGTTTTGCCGTCAAATAACCTTGGCACAACGGACAATATGCCCTTTCTGCTAACAAATTCCACTTCATTTTCAACACCATATTCAGCCATCATTTTGCCTACATGTGAATTCTGAAGCACATTTTCCGCTTGATCACTTAAATTCTCATAAAATAACTTTGCTGCCATGGCACTGTCCGTTAAATCTACCTGTTCATGGCTATAGGCACTTACAAGCTGATCAATAAAATATCCCGCTCCATAAAAATCCTCGATGCAAAATGAATTGTTTGATCCGGAACAAACAACAACAATCGATTCATTGTCATATCTTTCAATCAATCGACGGGCGACTGCCTCGCCATTTAACAAGGATGCCATATACACTTTTTTGGCTGATGCTGCTTTACGAATCGCTACTGTTCCATTCGTTGTTGACAACACCACCTTTTTACCGGCTATGTGGTTCTTAAGAAATAATGGTACAGGGTCCAAAAAACCCTTAATCGTTATGCCGTCACGCTCTCCAACAAGACAAACATCATCTTTTTTTATTGCTTCCGCTTCTTTTAACGCTTCCTTTTCATTCAGTACTGGAGTTACCTGTTTTGCTCCATAGGCCAGACACGTTGCAATCGTCGATGTGGCAAGCAGCACATCAAATACGACCGCAATTTTATCTCCTTTCAGTTGTAGATCATCGATTTCTTCTTTTTTCCAGAGAAGATGGACCTTCACAAGACGTCACACACCCTTGGCAGTATGCAACGCATATTGAATTAAGTTGGATACAAATTTATCAAATTGAGAAAATCTCGAATCACTTGTCTGCCCTTGTTTGTATCGGAAATAAATCTGCTGACAAATTACTGCAAGCTTAAAGTACGCAAATGTCTGGTAAAAGTGAATACTTGAGACATCACGACCGCTTTTCTTTGCGTAATCCTCGATAAACTCCGTACGGGTAAAAAATCCATCCATTACGGTCACAGGAGGCTTTCCTAGTCCTTTTTTCAGTAATTCTGGATCACCAGCCTCTATCCAATAACTCATGGCAGCCCCAAGATCTGCCAATGGATCACCTACAGTTGTCATTTCCCAGTCAAACAATCCTGTCATTTCATTAAAATCTTCGGAAAACATAGCATTGTTCAGCTTATAATCATAATGGATAATCGTTGGATCAGGTGATACAGGAATATTATTCGTAAGCCAGTATGTTAACTCGGCTACCCCTAGTACATCATCAGTCTTTGAACGATCGTACCGCTTAATCCATCCCTTCACCTGACGCTCCATAAATCCATCCGGCTTAGCAATGTTGACGAGGCTGGTTCTCGTGTAATCAATTTGATGAAGTTCTACCAATTTGTCCACCATCAGCTCCGAAATCCTGTGCCCCAGCGGCTTATCATACACTACCCCCTCAGGAAATTCGGTATCCAGTACAATCCCCTTTCTTCGTTCCATGATAAAAAAAGGGCTGCCAACAATGTCAGTATTATCCGAAAATACATGAGGCCTTGGGGCTGTTGGGTATGATGGGTGTAATCCCGACAACACCGTATACTCCCGCTCCATATCATGTGCCTTTGGGGCAACTGGACCTAGTGGCGGCCTGCGCAATACTGCTTCCCAGTCATCTATTCGCAATAAATATGTCAAATTTGAGTGCCCAGCACCGAATTGTTCAACCTCAAGCGGTCCATCCGGGACTCCTGCGATATTTTCTCTGATAAATTTTAATAGTGGATCTTTATCGAGTTCTTCACCATTCCGGACGCGGATTGTATCTTTAAAACCGGATTTCATCTCAGTCATCTCCCTTCATATGCGCCTGCAGCTTATCCTTGAATGACTCCGGAATCTCTATTGTTTGCTCTGCATGTACGTCAAAATAAACAAGTACTACCTCACCTCTAGCAATCAAATCTTCTGATTCACTCTCCGTCATCGTACTTGTCAGCGTTATACTCTTGGTTCCAATTTTTAATACCTCTGTGGCGACTTTGAGTGTCTTTCCAAAATATCCTTGCCTGATAAAGTCACACTTTGCTGAAACCAACATAAAAGCAAAATCACCATTCTCAATATCAATGTCAAGCTTTTTCAAAAAATCAATTCTTGCCTCTTCCATATAAATAAAATAACTCGCATTGTTAATGTGGCCCAACAGGTCTGTTTCACTGACACGAACTTTTATATCAAGAATATCCAGCCTACCTCACCCCCTATTGCTCAATCCCTTTCAAAATCATATCCACATAAATTTCAACCAGTTCATCAATCGATATTTCTCCATCTGGCTTATACCACTGGTAACTCCAATTTGTAATACCTAAAATCCCAAACGTAATCATATCCGTCCGTAGTCCTTTGCGGAATTCACCTTGCTGAACACCTTCATTAACCGTCTTTTCGATATTCAGACGAAACTGATCACGCTTCTTTTTAATATTTTCAATGTTTTCATTAGCCAAATGCCTCACCTCACGGAAAAACACCCGTGCACTTGGCCCTTTATCAGCTATATCTGTTACCAGTAATCGGATTGTCCTGCTTAATTTCTCTTTTTGTGAAAGATTTTGATTGTCCAAAATAAGCTGCTGCCGTTCTAATAGATTCGTAATGTAATCAGAGTGAATATCCATTAACAGCTGCTCTTTACTTGAAAAATAATAATAAAATGTCCCTTTGGTCACCTCCAGCACATCGACAATATCCTGAATTGACGTTTGACTGAATCCTTTTTTCTCAAAAAGTATAATACTCTGAGTTGTTATCTTTTCTTTCATATTATATTCCTCGCTAGTTTGATATATTTATAAAGCATGTGCACCGCCATCGACTGATAGAATATCACCGCTGACATAATCAGATGCCTTTGATGCCAGGAATAATGCCGCCCCTTTTAAATCAGCGTCACTTCCCAAGCGATTTAACGGCGTTCCTTCTAAAATTTTATCTTTTCCTGTGTGAATTAACCCTTTTGACATCTTTGTTGGGAAAAACCCTGGTGCGATGGCATTTACGTTAATATTATGCTGTCCCCATTTAGTCGCCAAATCCTTCGTGAACGTCATAATTGCCCCTTTACTCGTATTGTAGCCGATTGTGTCCATGTATCTTGGATCTGTTCCGCCAAAGCCAGCAATCGAAGCGATGTTAATGATTTTACCGCCTTCCTGTTCAATCATTACTTTGCCAACCTCCTGACTCATTAAAAACGTCCCCGTTACATTTACGTTCATTACCTTTTGCCAAGCTTCAATCGGCATATCGACAACAGGTGCGCCCCATGTAGCACCACTATTATTCACAAGAATATCAATGGATCCAAAGTGAGCTTTCGTTTCATCGACTACTTTTTTAACATCATCCTGGTTTGTAACATCACAGCTGAATGCCAGTGAATCAACACCTAGTTTCTTTAATTCCTCACTCATTTCCAGACATGCTTCAAGTTTACGGGAGCAAACTACAACATTAGCGCCTGCTTCTGCTAACCCCTGGGCAATTTGCGCTCCAAGGCCCCGTCCTCCTCCTGTAACAATTGCCGTCTTGCCTTCTAATTTAAATAGTTCTAGTACGTTCATGTTACATTCCCTCCAATTTTATGAATGTTTTCGAAGCTCTAATTTTGCTATCTGCCTGCGGTGGACTTCATCAGGTCCGTCGGCTAATCGGAGTGTTCGCGCATTCGCCCAATGCGCAGCAAGCGTGACGTCATCGCTCACTCCTGCACCACCAAACGCCTGAATTGCTCTGTCTATCACCCGTAATGCCATATTTGGTGCAACAACTTTGATCATTGCTATTTCTGTTTTAGCTTCCTTGTTGCCAACTGTGTCCATCATGTAGGCTGCCTTTAACGTTAATAACCGGGCTTGTTCAATATCTATTCGTGATTCAGCAATCCATTCCTGAACAACACCCTGATCTGCTAATTTTTTGCCAAAAGCAACTCGGTTTTGTACGCGCTTACATAAATCTTCAAGTGCTCGTTCTGCAGCACCAATTAATCGCATACAGTGATGAATGCGTCCTGGACCAAGTCTCCCTTGTGCAATCGCGAAACCTTTACCCTCACCCCAAATCATATTTTCAGCAGGGACTCTTACATTGTCATATGTAATTTCTGCATGCCCATGTGGTGCATGATCATAACCGAACACAGGAAGCATTCGCTCCACTTTTACCCCTGGTGAATCAAGTGGTACTAAAATCATCGACTGTTGCTCATGCCGAGCAGCTTCTGGGTCGCTTTTGCCCATGACAATCGCAATCTCACATCGTGGATCACCAGCTCCAGACGACCACCATTTCCGGCCATTAATTACATACTCATCACCGTCTCTGACAACGCTCGATTCAATATTTGTCGCGTCACTTGAAGCAACATCAGGCTCTGTCATCGAAAAACATGACCGAATCTCTCCATTAAGAAGCGGGAGCAGCCACTTTTGCTTTTGGTCCTTAGTCCCGTAACGATGCAACACTTCCATATTGCCTGTATCTGGAGCGTTACAATTAAACACCTCAGGACCAATCATCGAGCGTCCCATAATTTCACAAAGTGGTGCATATTCCTGATTTGTTAATCCGCCTCCATACTCACTTTCTGGCAAAAATAAATTCCAAAGCCCTTGTGTCTTGGCCTTTTGCTTTAACGTTTCCATAATTGGCGGAACAGCTGTCCAACGACTTTCCTGCTGATTCAATTGCTCATCGTAGACTTTTTCGTTTGGATAAACATGCTCCTCCATGAAATCTGTCAGTTTCTTCTGCATATTGATAACTTTTTCAGAGTACGAAAAATCCATCTCTTCATCTCCTGCTTATCTTCTAATTAACTTACTAACTGGATAGTATGTTCAGAATATTGTAATTAATTATAAATGATTAAGGAAAGAAATGCAATATAAAAACGCCAGATACAATTGGAATTAGGAATTGTCCTGACGTTGTTACTTAGTACTATTTCACATGCTCTTTAAAAGCATTAATAAATTGTTGCGGAGATGATTTTACTGTATATGAATAGACACCCTTATTTGTATGTAAATACAATAGACCGCCTTCCTTGCCAATAACCCGATAAGACATATCAAGTACATTTTCAATCGAAAACTCACGATGCTGTGTTACAATTTTTTCATTATACATATAGATAGTACGTTCATACTCAACATCTCTTTGTTCGATACTGCTTACTTCCCGTTGAACCTTAAAATACGGCTGCTCGGCAATTAAATACATGTACACCCTCCAGCTTTCTTGTGGGTTAAGAAATTATAAAATTTAAATGCTCTGGATAACTGGACTTCCGAATCAGCGACGTCCAGCTCCAGCGCCTAGCGCCTAGTGGACTTCCCTCCCCGTGTCTACGATAAGTCAACATCGAATCGCTTACGCTCTTCGTGTATCCTTTATCTCACACGGGTCAGTCCAGTCCATACGGCACTGAACAGGCGCTTGCGCCTTTGTTCCTACGCTACAAGTTTTCTATGAATAAACGGATCACATCGGCTCCACCAATAAATGTTCCCAAAGAACTTCCCAGATTTGCCAACACAACGACAAGCAAAATACGACTTACTTTATTATGCCAAAAACCCTTCACACTAAACACATCCTCTGAAATAGCTTCAAAATCAGCTACATTTGGTTTGCGAATATAAGCTTGAACAATTCCCGCAAACCAGCCAGCGGCGATTAATGGATTTAGTGAGGTTAATGGGGCCACTACAAAAGCAGTAAGAATTGCAAGCGGATGTGCTAAGGCAACTGCCGCTCCAATCGCTGAAACAGATCCGTTCCATAATACCCAGCTTATCGTTTGCTGGATACCTGCAGAAGGATTTGCATAAAATGTATATGCAATAACTGTCAGAATGAGGATTGGGATTGACCAGCCGATAATTTTAGGAATCTTAGATTTAGGAGGTACCTCATCCAACCGTTCCAAATCGTGTTCATTATTTATTTCTTGTTTAATCCCGGGAACATGTGCCGCCCCCAATACAGCAACAACCTTCGTACCTGGTGCCTCTTTAATTTTCTGGGATAAATACTGGTCACGCTCATCAATTAAAGGCTTCTTTAATTTAGGGAAGCTATCGGTAAACTCCTGCAGCATTGAATTTAGCATGTCCTGTGACTTCATTTTTTCCAGTTCTTCTTCAGATATTGTTTCTTTCGTAAAAATACTGCCAATAACCTGCATGAGAAGCATAGCCTTACCCTTTAGTCCGATACCACTCCAAATACGTGAAAAGGTAGTTTGGATATTCCGATCTGCAAGTACGAGGCCAGCATCATGCTCCTTTGCTGATTCAATCCCTTGAATCATTTCCTGTCCTGCATTAATACCAAACTGCTTTGCCATGCGTTTTTGAAAGGATGATATGGCAAGGTTCATTAAAAGCAGAGTTGCTTTCTTTTCTTTAATAACTTTAAATATATCCATATCCTTCCACTTGTTACCATCAACAATTGATTTATATCGTTGTTCATCCAGTTCAATACAAACAGAATCAGGTTTTTCTGCTTCGATAACTTCTTTTACCTGTTCTGCACTATGCTTTGACACGTGCGCAGTTCCAATAAGAATTAATTCTTTATCATCTATATTTATCCTGGTAATGTTCTCTTCAGACATAAACTACCTTCCTTTTATAACTTCATTAATCACTTTATCCATTATATAATGATATCTTAGACAAACAAAAGCCTGGCGTGAAAACCAGGCTTTCCATCATTATGTCATCCATTTAGGCGGACTGTTTTTATCCCAATAAATCTCACCAATTTCGTGGTGGTTTTCAAAACCATCACTATTTAAATGATAATGGAAGTTAAACCAGTATCCTTCTAACGGCCGGTTGTCACGCCGAACATGGAATCGTGCAATATCTTTTTTTGTTCGATTATCATATATATTAAAAATCTTTTCACCCAGACCCTGTGATGGCCGCTCAGTAATGTTGTAAAAAGGGACTTCGTCTTCTCCTGCTTCTGCTAAAATCATATTAAGGGATTCCTCAATTTTAGGCAAAATAGCAGTCATGAAATCGTCTTCTACATGTGTTACAATCTTAGGCCCCATTTTGGTGAATGTCTGCTCTTTGGCTTTTTTGGTTATTTCATTAATAAAGATTTCTTCATCGGGAATTTGATCAGTTTCCGTTTGATTAATAACCTCAGGTAAAGCAACTGAAACGGATTCATCAATATCCGACTTCGGTGAAATAGCCTCACTATTTTCCTCTGCTTCTCTATCCAGAGAAATTTGCGGGACATAAATCCCTAAGGTCATAATTGCGATAAGGATAACTGAAATTTTTCTGAACCATAGTTTCATAGAAAATATCCCCTTTAATGTACTCTATTAAATTTTACCATGTTAAAGAGAAATGTCTACATTATTCTCTTATTTTATTTAAAAGATTGTTGACAAAAAGGTGTAAACTGCGACACTGAGCAATGTTTATTTCCGCTTCGGACAATCGCACGCTTCAGCTTCCTCGGAAGCATAAACCGCTTCCTGTGGGATCTTCAGCTGTTGCTTCGACGAACAGGACGTTCTAGTACCGGCGTTGGTCACAGGACATGACCGGTTTTAGCCGGTGATCCGCAGGAGTCGACTGCCCTATGCTCCAATAAACCGCCATGTTTGCGAAGGAAATACACGGAGACTCCCTGCAGGAAAGCTCGGCGCGATTCACCTGAAAAGCGTAGTGTATTTCCGAAGTGGTGTCATAGCACTCTAGCATTTTTCTGCATTATGTCAGTTTATATCTAACTGCAATTAATTCAATTTTTCTACGTCTGTTACAGTGAAATTATTTTTGTCCATATCTTTTTTTATGCTGTTTACCATTTGTTCGTTGGCTTCTTCAGGAAGAACAATGCATACCCTTCTAACATATTTAGAGCCATTATTCAGCGAAATAACACTCTGCACATTACAGTATTTATTAACAATTTTAAGCATCTTTCTTAGGACCCCGGCGTATTCAAGCGTTCCAATTGTTAGGGAATAGCTTCCAATGTTTGCTCCCCAGGCATTCTCCAGCACCTGAATGACATTTCCGTTTGTTAATATCCCAATAAATTCTTCTGAATCATCAATGATTGCAAGAAAAGGAAGACGCTTAATCGAAGAAAATACCTTAAAGAATTGATCATCTTCTTTTACATAGCCATCCTGATCAGAAACAAGCTCCTTCAAGGCTCCATCGAGGGAATGTTCTCTTTCATATTCAAGTAAATCAACTTTGTAAATATTACCGACGTATTTAGACTCTGATTCATCCAATACTGGAATACAGCGATAACCGGTTTCCTCCAGTTTATTTAATGCATATTCCATACTGTCAATTTCTTTAACAAATTTAACATCATGTTTACTTACATAATCATTTTTTATAAGCATTTTGTTTACCTCCTAATTTCTCTTATACTATGAATTATTAAATATATTTTTACTATTTTCCTATATTTTCATTATAATATCAATAGTTAGAAAATTAAATCATTAAACCTGAAATACAGAGGAATACTTTTTCCTGTACTTCTTGTCTTCTTCTTTTTCAATTAAATTTAGTGCTGTGTTCTTTATCTCTGCTTCATTCAATACTTCATACAAATTACTAAGGTTTTTAATAATATCGAAGCGAATTAATGTGTAGTTTTTTTCGGAAGGGCAATTATTAAAACGATTAACGAGGTGCTTGATAACCATCTCTTTTTGCTCAGTACCTGCAAGACCTACCTTCCACATTGATTGCAGACTATGTCTGGCTGTAACAAATTTTTTATCTTTTGTTACTTCCCATACTGCTGAAAAGTCATGTAATATCCTTTTTTCGGGGTCACTTTTTGCCAAACTGCATAAAAACTGTGCAGCTCTGGCTCTTTCATGATTATCAGAATTCGTTAAATCAACCACCAATTGATCCCAAACCTCGTATGCCCAGTCCACTTCAACTTTGGTAGCGTCAAGAATATTGTTAAAAGCCTCATATTGTAAGTTCTTATCACCGGATTGTAAATTTTCAAAATAAGTCTGTATCGTATTATCCATTTGATTCCTCCTTCAAGATCAAAATCTGTAACTTAAGTATAGATGAAAGTTTAGTTAAATTAAAAGTTTAAGATAAGCGTAATTATGGATTATCAATTTTTGCACTCTTTAGATTATTAGTGTATAATAGTAGTTTCATCGAAATGACTCCATTTTCGTTTACATAGTAATAATAGAGTCACTTTCGGAGAATATCCCATGTCTATTAAGGATTTGAACATATAGTAAACCTCAGATCTTTTTCCTTGTTACCAACACCTAACTATGACATTGAAGTACTAAAGGAGGAGCTGCATGGATACAGTGCAAGATGTTTTAAAAAAGGAAGACCAAATTGCCAAAGATTATGTGAATAAAGTATATAATACAGTTGAAAAACGTAACCCCAACGAATACGAATTTCTTCAAGCAGTAAAGGAGATATTCGACTCTCTAATTCCCGTATTTGATAAATATCCTAAATATATTAATTACGGCATACTAGAAAGAATTGTCGAACCGGAAAGAGTCATAACATTTAGGGTGCCATGGGTGGATGACCTCGGCACTGTACAGGTGAATCGCGGATTTCGTGTTCAATTCAACAGTGCACTCGGGCCATATAAAGGCGGTATGCGTTTTCACCCTTCTGTGAACACCAGCATTGTTAAATTTTTAGGGTTTGAACAAATTTTCAAAAACTCACTGACAGGACAGCCAATTGGAGGCGGAAAAGGCGGATCTGACTTTGACCCTAAGGGTAAATCAGAGTTGGAAATAATGCGATTTACACAAAGCTTCACTTCCGAATTACACCGATATATCGGGCCGAACATCGATGTGCCAGCAGGCGATATTGGAGTCGGCTCCAGAGAAATCGGCTTCATGTTTGGGCAGTTTAAAAAATTAAGCGGCGGCTTTGAAGCAGGCGTATTGACAGGTAAAGGACTTGAATACGGCGGAAGTCTAGCACGTCGTGAAGCTACTGGCTATGGCACTGTGTATTTTGTTCAGGAAATGATGAAGGACAAAGAACTTGACTTCAACGGAAAAACTGTAGTTGTATCAGGCTCAGGCAATGTCTCCATCTACGCGATTGAAAAGGCTGTAGAATTGGGCGCAAAAGTTGTGGCTTGCAGTGATTCTGATGGCTTTATTTTTGATAAAAATGGAATAAATCTTGAGACGATAAAAAGACTGAAGGAAGATGGATCAGAACGAATCAGTGAATATGTGAAAGAACATCCTCATGCTCTGTATTCCGAGGATTGCAAGGATATCTGGTCAATCCCATGTGACATTGCTTTGCCATGTGCGACACAAAATGAAATTGATGAAGAAACTGCAAGAATGCTAGTAGCGAATGGAGTTAGTGTCGTCGGTGAAGGTGCGAACATGCCTTCTACATTGGAGGCTATCAATGTATTTCTGGACAACGATATTATCTTTGCGCCGTCAAAAGCTGCCAACGCTGGAGGCGTAGCTGTTTCTGCTTTAGAAATGGCACAAAATAGCGGGAAACTATCATGGTCATTTGAAGAAGTCGATATAAAATTAAAAGAAATCATGAGAGATAACTATCGGAAAAGCATTCAAGCTGCAGAGGAATTTGGAACACCTGGCAATTTGGTGGCAGGTGCAAATATTGCTGGATTCCTCAAAGTGGCTGATGCTATGGTGGCACATGGTATTACCTAATAAAATCAACTAGGAAGAGGCTGACATTAAAGTCAGCCTCTTATAACTTTACAAACCACTTATTTTAATTCTGAAGGATGCTTCATGAAAAATGGTACTGCTTCAACCCCCGCCATGCGAGCGTATGTAAATAATTGACCTTTATGGTGTATCTCGTGATCAATTGCATTAGAAAGCCAGAAACTTCCTGGCGCAATATCTTTGTTGAACTCAACTTCATCTGTTAGTTGTGATTTGGAAAGAGATTTTAGATCCTGTTTGGTTGTTTCCGTATATTTCTTGAGAATCTCGCGTACATCACGCATTGTCTCATAATTTGATTCCTCTTGTGGAGGAGTGAACTTTCCATTTTTCACCGTTTTAACAAACATGTCCATCGATGTTGCTATATGAACCGCCAAATCGCCTAGTGACTTCGCATTATCCCAAGGTTTGTACTGAACTTGTTCGTCATCCACTTGTTCTAGCAATTCTTGCACTACTAGCCTATGTTTCAACCAACCATCAACAACTTCATCCATTGTACTCATCTATAATCCTCCTATTAAATTAACTTTTATAAATATACTACATCTACTATGCTACATTATTTGCTATAATTTCAAATAAAAAGGGACCCCCTGATTTTTTAAAATAATTCCGCTGTATGATAGTTCTGATCTTCCACCTACAGGATAACCACATCACAATGCTTCTTTGGTATATGCTTTACTTTTTATCCACTTCGTACAACTAATTTGGCTAAATATGAAGCGTTTGTGTTTATGTGATTTTTTAATCGGGAATTCTACCTATAAACAACTCGACAAGGAGTGATCCAGCATGGAACAAATTCTTTTTATTCAAACTGGCACCGGAATAGATGTGCATGGTCAAAATGTCACAAAAGCTTCGGTTCGCGCAGTTGAAGATGCAATATATGGAAACTCAATGCCAGGGATTGCGAAAAGCCTTCCTGGTCAGCGGATTGAAAATATGAAAGTAAATGTTCGCCTGGCTGTTCCACTCGACCGTGATAACTTAGACATTGAAGAAGTAAAAGATATCATTCCATATGGTACGGTGACCGTCGATGTTACAGACGGTGGAATGGCTACTTCGAGTGGAATTATTCTCGAAGATAAACAGGATGACAATGATTTAATGTATATCGTAAATGCTGCCGTTGAGGTAGGCTATTAAAAGTCTGCTGGTTAGATTAGGGGACACTTGATGATTCTAGGTCTTACCTATGACTACTAACTTTCACGATTAAATTCACAGTGAAGAAAGGCTTGGTTTTTCTAAAAGCTGTTTTTCATTCTAATAGCTGTGATAAACTAAACGCCATTCTTTCAGATATTTAGCGGACACAGGAGCCTCTATTTCGGTTAAAAAGTGCTTTTTGAGGGATACGCGGACACAGGAGCACTTATTTAACATATATCCAAGTGATATAGGGCTAATTTTAGCAAATAAGGTATCTGGTGTCCGCTTAAACCTTAATATTACTTGTTTTCCATAAAATAAGGTCCCTCATGTCCGCTAAAGTGCTTCCGTACAACAACGACACTAGGAGTTACCAAGCAATTTATCTATATACAGTCTTTTTTTTGGGTCATACGACATTTAATGTTGTTTGTATTATTTTTTTTCAAAAATAATACTTTGTGTAACTATATTCGATTCTCAGGACAAAGAAGTGGCAATAAAATATCGACAATTTTGTGGAAATTTAAAAATACTGAGGTAATCGCTGCGATGGCTGGTTTTCATGATGGCTTGGCTGAATTGGCAGTCTATCCCAAATATGGAAGTGGCTGAGACAAAAGTTTTTTAGAAAAGTAAAATCCGAGCTATGATTCAAAATTCTTCAAATAGAATTCGAGTTAGTTCGGATTTATTTTTTATTGCTGATTAGATATAAACTGCGACATACTTTTTAAAAAGTTTGAGTGCTATTATGCCGCTCCGAAAATACACTTCGCTTTCCGCGGGCGGCTGTCGAGCCTCCTCGTGCTCCGCACTGTGGGTCTCGCCGTTGCCTTTCCTCCCGCAGGATTCTACGTGTATTTCCTCCGCTGTATTTGCTCACTTATTCAATAAAATAAATACATGTTGTGATGATATAAACAAGATTTTAGACCCTCTAAACCAGCAGATGGAATATGCGAGACTCCTGTGGGACAGCGAGCCAAAGAAGACCCCACAGGGAGCGTTCTATGCGAGCGAGGAGGCTCGTCGTGAGCCCACGGAAAGCGAGTATATTCCAACTGCGTGGTTAGAGAACTACACTAAATACTACGAATTGGTTACCTTCAGTCTACTTCGCAGTTTATAATAATTAGTATTTGAAAATGAACGTTCTAAACATCTTATCCTGTTATTATTCGTCTTTAGTTATGTTCCAGGCTTTTTCTTTATTACTGGAATTCATGCTCTGCCAAGGTTGTTGCAATTGAATCCTCAATGGAGGAATCCGCATTGCCTAAATAATTATTTAGCATAATGGAAAATACCAATTCTTTTCCATCTTGTGACGTGACATAGCCGGAAAGCGTTGACACACCAGTTAATGAGCCAGTTTTGGCTACAACATTACCTTGGGCTGGCGGTGACGTCATACGGTATCTAAGCGTGCCACCAACAAGACGTTCTGGTGCACCAGCAACCGGCAGGGCGTTTTCAAATGCCGGAAACCAGCTTTTGTCCTGAATTGCAGCCAAAAATTTGGTAAGTTCATTGCTCGGAATCATGTTTTTGTGGGACATACCTGACCCGTCTCGCAAAAGGATTGTATCACGGTTTACGCCAAGGTCAGCTGCCACATCTTCAATGACATCGATTCCTTTATCCCAGCTTCCTTCGCCATGTACCACTTTCCCCATTTCTTTTGCTAGAATTTCACCGTGGCCGTTGTTGCTCAATTTCATGAACGGAATAAAGAGCTCTTCCAGAGTCATCGATTTCCTTGAAGCAAGTACAGTTGCATCCTCAGGTGCTACACCTCTTGTCACATCCGAATTTCCTGTCAGTTTAATGCCATTTTCCTCAAGTGACTTTTTAAATACATCAAGCGCATATCCTGTCGGCTCCCAAACAGAAACCCAGGACCTGGAGCGTGTCCCGTCAACAGGAATGGTTCCCTCAATTAAAATATCATTTGTTCCGTGCTGCCGTTCAATAGAAATGTCCTTGTTTTCGCCTGCTGGGACTGTTTTGGCCTCATTGACAATCGTGACATAGTCGGTTGCAGGCGTAACACTGACGTCTGGCTCGCCGCCAGGTTCATCAGCTGGATAAACCTTAACAATAACCGTTCCCGCATCATAATCTTCATTTGGGGACAAGGATAGCGCTGAAACCTGTGCCCCCGTATAATAAGGCTCGTCAGACCAGTTTAGGTCCAGTGACAGGCGGATATCATCATACCAGCTATCATCACCCATTAAATCGCCCTGAATGACACTGACGCCTTGATCTTTTAATTCGTTTGCAAACTGATCCAGATCACCTTTCATCAGTGTCGGATCACCTTTTCCTTTCAGATATAAATTTCCATGAAGGGCATTCCCTCTGATATTACCGTCCGTCAGTACCTCTGTGGTAAATTGATAATCTGGCCCCAATGTCTCCATAGCTGCTGCACCTGTCAGCAGCTTCATATTAGATGCCGGATGAAGGCGTTCATCACCAGAACGCGCATAGAGTTGTTCACCAGTATTAGCTTCTCGAACACTGACACTTTTACTCGTTCCTTCCAGACTTTCGTGACGGAGAATTTCGTCAAGCTTGTCCGCTAACTGATCATTCTCATTTACTGTTTCTGCCGTATCTTCAGATGCTGTTACAAAGGGTTTCTCCTGACTGGCAAATAGTATAACAACAACCATTGCCAGAAGGAAAAACAGAAATAACTGCTTAACATACCCCTTTGTGATCATAAACTGTTCACATCCTTTTAGATTTATTTGAATATTTTCAATTATACTAAAATATCATCTTAATTTAACCCTATTTTCGACAAAATCATTCCATTCACCTATGTCCGGCAAAAATATAGTCCATAATATCCGGTTTTAATTAACTATTTCAATGGTAGAAAACTAGCTAATAAAAAACCCCTTCCTAGATATTATCAGGAAGGGGGTACTTAACTAGATTATTAAATATTAAACTGTGCGCTTAAATTTTTACAACACTATTCGTCTCTGCGGCTTCCAGTATACCGAGGACCACTTTGAGTGATGACAGTGCATCCTGGCCAGTTACAAGTGGCTCTTCATCAAGGCGGACACAGTTGATAAATGCGTTGATGACACCAGTATTTGTCTGGTTATCATTCGTTTGGATAGCCTCAAGCTGATAATTTACCTGTTCACCATCTTTGGTAATCACTTCAATCTGATACTCAGGATCGTGATAAATTTTCATAATTCCTTTTTCACAATAGATAATTGTGCTATTGTCTTCCTCACCGTAATAAGTCCAGGAAAAGGCTGCTGTACCAAGTCGGCCTTGTTTTGTTTTCAAATTGGAAACGATGTTGTCACAAACTTCAATTGGTTCACCGTTTTCGTCAACTTTATCAAGAGCTCCTTGAAAAGCACTTACTTGTTCGATTTCATCGTCCAATAAGTAATGGATCAGGTCTAGCTTGTGAATACCTAAGTCACCCGCAACACCGAATCCTGAGCGGTCTTTTTTGAAGAACCATGTTGAGTTTGTTTTGTTCACACCCCAATGCTCTGGGCCCTGATGCCCAAAAGTAGTTCTAAATGTGAGAATTTTACCAAGTTCACCATTGTTAAGTATTTCCTTGGCTTTTTGGTGAGCACGGGTAAATCGCTGATTGTGATCCACCATTAACTTTTTCCCGGATTTCCTTTGCGCCTCGACCACTTCATTTGCATGTTCGATTGTAAGGGAGATAGGCTTCTCACATAGGACATGCTTCCCACTAAGCAGTGCTTTGGTTGAAAACAAGTGATGATTTTCATTTGAAGAACAGTCACTAATAACCTGTACTGAGGGATCTGCTAACAATTCATCAATGGTTGTTGCAACGCTTCCGTCAAACAGCTCCGCTAATTCCGCTGACCGCTCCGGGTTTCTATCATAAAAAACAATTTCACTTACATATGGATTTCCCTTATACTCTGGTGCATGACGAAACTTAGCGATTGAACCACATCCGATAATACCTGCTTTTATATTCAAATGACCGCCTCCTATTCTCTCTTCTGAAATACTACTGCTATAATTATAATTAAACCTTTTACCAATCCTTGAAGGTGTGGAGAAACATTCATCAAGTTCATCGTATTATTGAGAATGCCCAGAATCAGCACACCAAAGAATGTTCCAATGATTTTTCCCTTGCCTCCGGTCATTCGAGTACCACCAATGATAACTGCTGCAATAGCATCCAATTCATAGAGCATGCCGGAGCTTGATGACGAAATTGAATTCAGACGTGATGTTTCAATTATTGCTGCCACACTGACAAGTAAACCTGCTAAACTGTAGACGCCAAGCTTCACACGATCAACACGAATTGCTGATAAAACAGCTGCTTTCTCATTACTGCCAATAGCATATACATATCGTCCAAACCGTGTTTTATGCATTAAAATATATACACAAGCGGTCATAATGAGGAATATAATAATCGGATAATCAATCATCCATAAATCGGAATTCGCAATAGCCGTAAATCCAGATACTTCCCCAGACATACTTCCACCGTCGGCAATATATAATGCGATGGAACGAGCTGCCGCCATCATCCCAAGCGTGGCAATGAACGATGCAATTTTTCCCTTGGCGACCATTAACCCATTGAGCAGTCCCGCGAATGAGCCAACAATAAATGCTGTTAAAACAGCTATAAAAATGCTACCTGAAGCATTTAATGCTATTACCGTAATTACACCAACAAGTGCCAGGACAGAACCAACTGATAAATCAATACCTCCGGATAACATTACAACGGTCATCCCTAATGCAATAATACCGATAATCGAAACATGCATTAATATATTTAGCTGATTATTGATGTCTAAAAACCTTGGGCTCATTATCGATGCAGCTATAAATATAATCAGGAATGCAATAATGACACTGTACTCTGACCATAACCAGGAAAGCCTGCTAGGATTATTCGATTTGCTTGTTTGATGATTGGTCTCTTTCCGTTCTGTATTAGCCAATTGTTACGACCTCCCTTTTCGAGCCAGTTGCATAACTCATAATACCGTCTTCTGTTGCATTTTCCCCTTTAAACTCAGCAGTTATTTCACCTTGATACATGACATGAATATTATGGCAAATCTTTAATAATTCAGGTGCCTCAGAAGATAAAATAATTACGCCCTTTCCTTGTTCAGCTAATTCAATAATATGTTGATAAATCTCACGTTTCGCCCCTACATCAATCCCTTGTGTAGGATTATCGAAAATAATAATATCCGTATTTACTTCAAGCCATTTGGCAATAACAACTTTTTGCTGGTTACCACCACTTAACTTATCAATTGTTACTCCTGGATTAGCTACCTTAATATTTAATTTCTCTTTATAATACTGAAACTTACTCTTCTCCACTTTCTCCTGGATAAAGCCTGTTTTTTCAAAATGTGCCATAGAGGATAAGCTCATGTTATGAACTACACTTAAATCTTTAATAATTGCATTTTCCTTTCGATCTTTCGGGACAAGGCCTAATCCAGCTTTTAATGCATGTTTGGGATGACTTATATTTACCACTTGACCGTTTATCTTTATTTCACCGGTGTATTTTTTTCGATAGCCAAACAGACTTTCAAACAGCTCTGTTCTGCCGTCACCAGCTAATCCTGTAAAACCGGCAATTTCGCCTTTATGGACCGTAAAATTAATATCATTAAAGAATTCTTTATCTGTTAAGTTGTTCACTTCTAACGCTGCCGGTCCAAATTCATGCTCTTGTACAAACCGGTCCTCAGATACTGATTTTCCTACCATCAGGTTGGTGATTGTATCTAAGATCTCATTTTCCATACTGCCACCGCCAACCAGTTCCCCGTCACGAAGTACTGTATAGCAATCACAGACTTCTTTTATCTCTTTCAATTTGTGGGAAATATAAATAATTGAAACACCTGACTTTTTCAGGTTCTTCATTAGTTCAAACAACCGATCCACTTCATGTTCTGCTAATGCGGATGTCGGTTCATCCATAATAATAAGTGTGGAATTATGTAGTAGAGCCTTTGAAATTTCTATTAATTGTTTATACGAGGTATCTAGATTTCGTACATACTCTTTAGGATTTATTTCAACACCTAACTCAGCAAGTACTTCACTTGATTGTTTACACATTTCTTCTACTTTTACAAAACCCATTTTATTGCAAAGTTCTGAGCCTAAAAACATATTTTCATAAACTCGCAGATCTGATACAACATTCAGTTCCTGGTGAATAAAACTAATCCCATGCTGTTGTGAAACTCTAGGATTGGTCATTTTAGCGTTCTTCCCATTTACATAGATAGTACCATTATCAGGTTGATGAACCCCACCTAATATGTTCATTAAGGTTGATTTCCCGGCACCGTTTTCTCCTAGTAACGCATGTATTTCTCCGTGCTCCACTGTCAGCGAAACATCCTTTAAAACAGGAACGTTATTAAATGATTTTTTGATGTTCTTCATGGCCATGAAAGGATTTGTAGACATGTATTATACTCTCCTTTTATAGGAAAAGAGGAAATACAGTAGTGGTTTTCACACATGCTGTATTTCCTGATATTTTATTAGAATTTTGAATCTGGATTGTAATACTCTTCAACATTATCTTTTACAACCTTCGTTGCTTCTTTTACCACCATTGATTCTTCTGGATCCTCACCTTGCGCTATATCTGCTGCAATTTTCACACCATCTCTAACCATTGTTGGTGAATAGAGGAAAGTTGCCGAAATTAAACCGTCATCTTTAATACTTTCGAATACGCCTTTAGCTCCGCCTGCACCAGTTACGAATTGTATATCCTCACGTCCTGCTTCTTTAATTGCCTGAACGACACCAAGAGCCATTCCATCATCCTGTGTGAATACAGCATCGATTTCTGGCTGGGCCTGGAGAATATTTGACATAACCTCTAATGACGTTTCAGTTGAAAATTCTCCACTTTGTGAAGCGACTACTTCAATCCCTTCTGCACCATCCATTGCTTCTTTAAATCCTGCACCGCGCTGCTCTGTTACTGAGCTCGGAGGACCTGTTATTTCAACAACTTTGCCTTCCCCGTCTAACTGTTCAATAAAATACTTACCAGCGTTCACACCGATTCCTTCGTTGTCACCTTTAACAACAACCGATGCTGCATCGTTTTCAAGTTCACGGTCAACAATTACTAATGGAATTCCAGCATCCTTAACTTTTTGTCCTACCGGTGACAGTGCCGCTGATTCGATTGGAAGCATTACAATAACATCAACACCCTGTGAGATTAAATCGTCAACATCATTTGCCTGCTTATTTGGATCAGCTGCATTGGTCATTACATAATCAATGCCTTCACTTTCTTTGATTTCTTTTGCCTGATTTTCCGCATTTTCAATTAATGCTCCCATCCATCCATGTGTTGCAGATGGCAATGAAATCCCAATTGTAAGACTATCATCTCCGCTTTCACTTTTTCCTTCTTCACCACATGCTGCCAAACTAATTACCGCTGCTAATGCCAAACATAAAACTAGTAATTTCTTCAACAAATTTCACCCCTTAGTTTATTAATGAAACGCTCTCCTTATAATGTAATCGATTACATCGACATCTAAGGCCAGCGCTCTATTATCAAAATACTATTCAATAACAGAGCGCTACTCTTAGTTGCCTTATCCTGAGGTTGATTCGCGAATAACGAGTTCATGATCTAATATAATACTCTCAATATCAGCACCTTTTATCTTATCAATCAGCATCTCCGCGGCTATCGTGCCCATCCTGTGCATTGGCTGTGCGATTGTTGTCAGTGTTGGATTTGTCATGTTTGAAAAATCAATCTTATCAAAGCCTACAACTGCAATGTCATTAGGTACACTTAGACCATGGCTGTTAATTTCCTTTAATGCCCCAATTGCTAATAAGTCTGATACCGCGAACACTGCTGTCGGTCGGTTTTTTGAGCCTAATATTTTCTTCATTGCATGCTGACCATACTCAAATCCTAATTGCTGTGTGTAATAAATGTGGTCTTCATTAACAGGTATGTTGTGTTCTTCCAATGCCTTCCTATATCCAGCTTTACGTTGACGTGCGTATAAGTATTTTTCATCTGTATTTATCAAAGCAATATTTTCATGCCCAATTTTAATCAAATGTTTTACTGCTCGATATGCGGCTTCCTCATTATCAATTGTTACATATGGTATTCCGCTGTCTTCTGAGTATTCGCTGCATTGGATAATTGCATGACGCTCGGCCAGTTCAGTTAAAGTGTCAATGTTTACAGCCGGATCCATTGAAATTATTCCATCAGCCATTTTTTTCCTGACTAGATCAAAGTAAATGTTCTCCCGCTCAGGATTTGAATCCGTTTCACATAAAAGAATATTGTAATTCTGACTTAGTGCTGCAGTTTCAATTCCATTAATTATGTCCAAATAAAATGGATTTGCAATTTTTGGTATTAGAATTAAAAGAATTCGACTTTCCGAGTTTCGTAGGTTTCTCCCCAGCAAACTTGGTTCATAATTTAATTTTTTAATTGCATCTTCTACTTTAATTCTTGTTTTGGCGGTTACCGTACTTTGCCCATTTAATACCCTGGACACCGTTGCTACGGAAACTCCTGCTTGTTTAGCAACCTGCTGGATGTTTGCCATCTTTTATGTCCTACTTTCCATCATATCAATTTACTATTTGATTGTAATCGTTTACAATTTTTATAGTAATCGATATCAAATTATCTGTCAATACAAAAATTTAATTTATATAAAACTATTGATTTAATAGGATAAATTATATATGTTAATAATGTAATGGATTACAAGGCAGTATATTCTGATAATTATATTGAAGGAGGTCCTTTCTTTGAAATTAGGTGTTTTTACAGTATTATTTTCTGATCAGACTTTTGATGATATGTTACGTTATGTTTCATCAAAAGGACTTGAAGCAATTGAATTAGGTACCGGTGGATTTCCGGGGGATGCACATTGCAAGGTTGATGAACTACTAAATGATGAAACCAAGCTCCAGCAATTTAAACAGAAGATCACGGAATATGGATTAGAAATAAGTGCACTAAGCTGTCATGGCAATGCACTTCATCCCCAGAAGAAAATTGCTAAACCTGCAGATGAGTTATTGAACAAGACAATACGTCTCGCCTCCAAGCTTGATGTTCCAGTTGTAAACACTTTCTCAGGGTGTCCTGGCGATCATGAAGGAGCACTGTATCCAAACTGGCCTGTTACCCCATGGCCACACGACTTTCAGGAAGTACTGAAATGGCAATGGGAACAGAAATTGATTCCATATTGGAAGGATAAAAATGATCTTGCAATAGCCCACAACGTGAAGATCGGTTTGGAACTGCATGGTGGATTTTCGGTCCATACACCAGGTAACATGCTGCGTTTACGGGAAGCATGCGGACCAGCAATTGGCGCAAACCTTGATCCGAGCCACATGTGGTGGCAGGGGATTGACCCAGTAGAGGCAATTAAAATTCTAGGACGTGAAAATGCGATCCATCACTTCCATGCAAAAGATACCATAATCGACCAGCAAAACATGAACCGAAATGGCCTAACCGATATGACCGACTACTCGGAAATGCGTGATCGCGCCTGGTATTTCAGAACAGTTGGCTTTGGCCATGATGTCAAAACATGGGCAGACATGGTCAGCACATTGCGTCTTATGGATTATGATTATGTCGTTAGCATTGAACATGAAGATGGATTAATGTCCATTGATGAAGGGTTCACCAAAGCTGTAGAGAACTTGAAACCCGTTATGGTGAAAGAGTCTGTTGGGGAGATGTGGTGGGCTTAAACAGCTTCATAGAATAAAAGCAAGAGGATGGGGCATAACTAAAACCTTCCACTTTAAGGCGAATAATAACAGGATAGGATAGTTGGATCTAATACGTAGTTGATATAAACTGAGAAGTAAACTATGGATAACCAATTCGTAGCATTTAGTGTGGCACTCTACCCACGCAGTTGGAATATCTCGCGCACCTAGGGCTCACCACGAGCCTTCGACGCACAGGACGTGGCGTACTTAGTCTGCCTCGATCGCGAGTATCGCTCCCTGTGGGGTCTCTTAGGATCGCTGTCCCACAGGAGTCTCGCATAGTCCAACTGCTAGTTTGGTGGTATAAAATCTTAACGGGTTCCGTTTCCTATCACAAAACGTAGAATTAAACTTTAAAATGTAACTAAATTTGTATAACTATTTGCATCGTACTTGTAGTGATATTTGTAATTAAAAATTAAAAATCTCAGTTCACTGAACTGAGATTTTTCTTCTATTTATTTTCAACTGCTTCTTGAACTAACGCACCCGTTACTTTAAGTACATTCTTTCACAAAGTCAGCCTAAATAGATGTCGTTTAAATGCACAGTGTCCTTGTACTGTGCAGTAATTGATTTTGTGTTATTAATTGATCATAGTTATTCCTCCATATTCAACTTTACTGAGTCGTTAGGATAAGATTTAGCTGCTATAACGACAACTCCATTTACCTCGCTCAAGCTACCTTTTAGTTAAGTAACATTCCTTATTCAAATAAATTACAAATACCTTATAATTTAATAAAAATTGTTACTTGATATAAGTAATCATGGGTAATCACCTAATTTCTGCTAATTGACATATCGGAAAAAATCGATATATAATAAGAACTATGGAACCTATCGATGTATTTAAGGCGTTATCAAACAAAACTAGATTTAACATTTTACAGTGGTTGAAGGAACCAGAGAAGCATTTTCCTAAACAAGGCGCTCACCTGCCAAAAGAGGTAAGTTATAAAGGGGGAGTATGTGTAGGAGACATTCAAGAAAAAGCCGAAGCTTCTCAATCTACGGTATCTCACTACTTAAATATGATGCAAAAAGCTGGTCTTCTTGAATCCGTTCGTCATGGTCAGTGGACGTACTATCGAAGAAACGAAGAAGCCATTCGTCAGTTTGCTGAATATCTTAAAACAGAAATCTAAGTTGTTTGATTTCTGTTTTTTTATAAAAAAACATATCGATTATTCTAGATATTTAAAAATAAAGAACTCGGGAGGGATTCATTTAATGCGTTACATCTCATATATATTAGCGTTATTAGCAGGGGCAGCGCTTAGTTTTGAAGGAGCTCTTTACGGTGAATTAGGGAAAACGATAGGAAAGCTCGAAACAAGTTTTTATAACTTCTTTGTGGGTTCAATCATCCTCGGATTATTATGGCTCTTCTTTGGGAAAGGTAAACTTTCCTACGCCGTTGAAGCACCAAAATGGACACTACTTGGTGGTGTCCTGGGGGTTGTCTATTTAACATCTATTGTGATTAGTGTTCCATTTGTTGGTGTCGGAATAACTATGGTAGCAGTAATTATTGGTCAATTAGTAATGAGTATGGTAATTGAACATTATGGTTGGCTTGGAAGTAAGAAATCTAGAATCAATAAAGAAAAAATATTAGCTATTATCTCAATGATTATTGCACTTGTTTTAGTTTACTAGGAGGTCTAAGAATGGGTATATTAATGATTCTATTCACCTTTTTAGGTGGTATCACATTAAGCGCACAGTCAGCTATTAATGGTACATTCAGTCGTAAAGCAGGAACAATCGAAACTACACTTTTAACTTTTCTAACTGGAACAATGTTTCTAGCCATTGTTATTCTCTTTTTTGGTAATGGAAATGTGTTTGCCATTTTAGAGGTACCTAAATGGCAGTTAAGCGCCGTATTTTTAGGGGTATTGTTTTTACTTTTTATTATTGCCGCTGTTCCTAAAATTGGGGTTATTGCAACCAACATTACCGTTATCATTGGTCAACTTGTAGTCGGCATTGTTATTGACAATTTCGGCTGGTTCAATAGTTTAGTAATTCCTTTAGATATGAAACGTTATTTTGCATTACTATTTATGATCATTGCTCTTTATTTTATCTATAAAGGAAATAAACGTGCCAGCGAAGAAATCTCTGCGTAATATAGTAAAATAATACAAAACGCTGCAATCGTTAAAAATAAATTTGCAGCGTTTTGAATAAGATAGAATAACACTATTGAACTTAAATGTCCGTTATTTTAAGTCCATTTTTCACCAAGTCGGCTAAAAGATGAATACCTTTGCTGCGCAGTAATAGTCTACTCCGCAGTATATAATGAACGGTTTTCTTATTCCATATTAACGAGTCTATAGTTGAACAAGAATGCTATTTTCCTTATTAAATGAAAGCACCCGTTTGTTTAAGTACATCTTTTCACAAATACTATCTTCAGTTTAAAGAATTTTGAATCTTAGTAACAACTAAATGTGTTGAAATTAAAGAAAGAAAATATAGAACGGCACTAAGTCCCCCAGAATGTTCTACCAATATATTTGTTAAGAACATTACTAAAAAAGGAATTACTATTATTAGTCCAATGTAGATTCTTAAAGGCTCACTCATATTTATCTAACCTCCTGGCTATTACTATCCTGCTGCTTTAGTTAAACAAGGATGCAATTCCTTATTCAAGGAAAGCACCCGTTAGTTAAATAACCACAGTTTATACTTTTTCAGATTTATCTCTTTTAAATAACCCAAAAACCGTAATTAAAATACCAATAATCATAATGAAAAACTCTCCATCTCCAGGTACTATATATGGGTTTTCTTCCAAGTATAATACCACTATCATTACTGCAATTCCTAATAACATTATTTTAATAGAACGCATATTATCCCCCTATCTTATTCAAGAAACCTGCTGCTATTGTTGAACAAGGTGTGGCAATTCTTCATCAAGTAAAGCACCAGTTAGCTTTATAAGAATTGGTGTTCCTTTATAAATGATTTATACTCTTCAGTAAATTGTTCTGCTTCTTCTAAGAAAGGGTAATGATTACTTTTCTCAAATATAACTAATTTTGAATTGGTTATTCCTGCCTCCATTTCGATAGAGTATATTACTGGACACTGTACATCATATCTACCACAAATTATTAAAGTGGGTGTTGATATAAACTCCAACTTTTTCGTTACGTCATATACTTGCAATTCTCGGCTGAAAAAGTCCATACGAATGGCAGACATTCCTTTACTTATGTTTGGAGAAAAAAGTTCATCATATTTTTCAGGCTCAAATAATGACAGTTTTGTTCTTTCAACTTTTAATTCTTTTCTTTTTTCTGATGATAAATCTGAACGTTTCATTGTTTCATTGAGTTCTTGCATTCTATTAAATTTAGAGTGTTTAGGATTGTAAATACAATCTTTTGAAAATGTCATATATTCTCTTGCAGCAGCTCCGACAATCACATTAAATTTTAGGGACTTTGAAAAGTATATTCCGTAAATTATACCTAACATACCTCCAGTCGAATGCCCAGCAAATCCCCATTTATCAAAACCTAATTCTTCTCGGATAGCTTCTAAATCAAATATTGTTTCTAAGAAACTCAGTTGATAATGTTCTTTGGCTTTCTCCGAATTACCTGCATCTCTTAAATTTATCAAAAACACTTTGTTTGTTTTTGTAAATGTCTCTGCAAAATAATCCCCTGACTGATTAAACTCTGAATAATGGTGAGTAACACAAAGTGGTTCTCCTTCACCCTTCATAAACACTTCAAATACACCACGTGATGTTTTGAGTAAATTACTTTCCCAACTCCCCATAAAAATCTTCCTTTCTTGTTTAACCAACCTTCTTCGTTAATTTAAGTATATCTTTTCACATATTTACTTTAACATAAAATTCCAATGATTCTTCAATTACAAAAATAGGACCGCCGTAATCGACGATCCCTTGTTAAACTCTTGCACCCGTTAATTGAATAAGGTTTTATTATTGTCCTACTTTTAATACTCTAGTTTCAAGCAACCATTTATCAATTGCTTTTACAGAGAAATAATACTCTTCTCCAATCTTCACATATGGAATAACGCTTTTTGTAATATCTTCACTGACAAACATTTGAACTTGCTCTTCTGTAATTCCAAGATAGTCTCCTAATTCAGATTGCGTTAATAATAGTTTTTCTTGTGCAGTTTCCACATTTTCTTCATCATCAATTGCCTGTGCTCCACTATTATTTAACCCATTTGAAATTATCCAACTACCAATAACAATAGCTAAAGCTAATGAAAAAATTGACGTAGCAATTAAATTATTTTTCATTATGTACCCCCCTTTATTCGATTTAATGAAAAGCTACCTTCTTCAACTAAACTGCTGCTATAGTTGAACAAGGATGCAATTCCTTATTCAAGGAAAGCACCCGATAGTATAAGAATTATTAATCCTTTTTTATATATGCCTTTGATATTTACTGTGTCCATCTGTTAAACCAACAAGTTCAAATTTATTATTCTTATAAAAGTTATTCAATTTTATATTATCCGCAACACAATCTAATTTAAGATATTCTTTATTACTTTCATTGTTCTGTATCCAATCCAGAATACTTCTACCCATTCCGTTATTCATATATGTAGGAATAATTGCAAGTCTATGTAAGTAAAGCGATTCTGAGGAAATATCGTCTCCCCAAATATGCCTGTCCCATTCACTTTGTTCAGATAAAAGTTTAAATGTAGCCACAATATCGTTATCTTTCAAAACAATATACGTTTCTTGATTAGATATGGCTTGTTCAATCTCTTCATCATCACCACCATCTAATAGAAACCCCCATTGATTTATTTCATTATCTTTCATCCATAGAGCTATCTGTTTTAGCATTTTAATAATTTCACTACTATCCTCATTCGTAGCAATTTTTATATTGAAACCTTCAACGTAATCCAAGTTCATTTTTTAACTCCTCATAGATTATCTGATTTTCTTAATTTATTCTACGTTTAAATACAACAAACTTCTTCGATATACTAGCTTCGTTAGCTAAATAAGAATATAATACACTTTCTTCTTTTTTCACTATCCTGCTGCTACAGTTGAACAAGAAGTTGAATTTCTTATTCAATATTAGCACTCGTTAGTTGAAGCAGAAAAAATAAACGCATATTCAACACTCGCGCCAGTTCTCCTTCACTTAATTTAATATAGAGACGGTGCATAAAGAAATTAATTCAGTTAAGCCATTAGCGATTCGCTACAACTAGAGCGTCTCATCCAATTTCTGAATCTTTGAGTTAGAAATTAAATAAACATTGCCAAAAACGTCGATTTTGTCTCCTTTTACACGTACAGCGCAATCTTTGTTCGACGCATAAATATTTATTTCTTTCGATAGGGGAGATAGTTCGCTATGAACCAGTGCAATGTTATTTTCAAGATCAAAATGAGACAGGACGGAAAAATTGTCAAGACCGATTCCGTCATAAACAGAGCTCATTTCAACTTCATCTCCAAAGTTTTTCGAGCATAACCATTTAGCGGACATGTTGATTGCTCCAGCGCTTGCTCCCATCACAACGGCGCTGCTTCTTTTAATCGAATCCGATAATTCATATTCCATTAAAAATCTATTTTGATTAAGAATATTGCCACCCAACAAGAAAATGACGGAAGCATTTTGAATTATCGTTTGCGCATCTTCCTTCTGTACGCGGTAATTGATTAAATGATACTCATCAAACATAATGCCAGCCTGATCGAGCCACGAGCGTTCAGTAGCACCATCATCTTCATAAATAGATGGATTTGAGCTAATCATAGCAAGCGATTTTCTATCAGTTATATCCTCCGGTAACACCCTTCCCAGATTCTCTGGAAAAAAATTGTCAAACCAACCTAAATAATAGTGAGTTTTCATAAGTACCCCCTCAGCAAAGTGTAAATAACATTTATTCCTTTCGTCACTCATTCTGTTTTCATATCACTAACAAAATACTCTCGATATGGACCGATTGTTGAACACAAGTTAAACAACGCTCAACTAACCTGCTGCTATAGTTGAATATGAAAATTTGGCAACCCCTTGTCCATGTTTATTTTTTTAATTGGTTCATGACATCAAGGTCACTCATTTCACACCACATTTCCTTAATTAATCCACTCTCAAATCTTATTATCATTATACCTGTTTCTTTTACACGTTGGTCAGAGGACGGAATGTCTTCCCATCCCCCTTTGTAAGTCATATGCCCTGTGTATCTCACAGCTACCTTATCTTCTAATTCTAAATAATCTTCAATGCTCCAAACGTCATTAGTGAAAACCGTTCTAAACCAATTCATAAAATCATTAATAAACTCATCATGTCCGTTAAAATCATGATTTGGTACATGACTAACAAAGTTAGGTGCAGTAATCTCTTTTAAAGCATTAATATCACCTTTAGTGAAAATTTCATTAAACCATCTCTCAACAAGTCGTTTCTTGTTCATTTACTCTTCACCCGCTTCATTATTTATTACATTATTCATTTACTTCTTAAATTAAACTGCAGCAATAGTTGAACAAGGAGTGCATTTCCTTATTCAAGGAGAGCACCCGTCGGTGAAAAATTTATAATGTAAATTCAATAGTTTTAGCAGTTCTTTCTGCAGTAAATTCTCCCACAATTTGCTCAATAATATATAGTGCCATATTTATTCCTGAAGAAACTCCACCAGAAGATATGATGTTGCCATCTTGTACAACTTTTCTATCGGATAAAGCTTGAATCTCAGGATACTTCTCTTGTAACAATTTCAATGCTAAATGGTGGGTAGTTGCTTTCTTTCCATCTAACAAGCCAGTTTCCCCTAATATGTATGCTCCAGTACAAACAGAACATATATATTCAATACTTTTATGCTTAATAATCCAATCTATTATCTTTTGGTTTTTAGCTATAGATTGTACCGCTCTTAAAGGTCCACCTGGGACTATTAAAATATCTAACTCAGGGCTATCATCAATGCTAAAATCAGGTTCTACTTTTATCCCTGAATGAGTTTTTATTTTCATTCCTGTTTCTGAAAGAGTAAATACTTCAAATGGTCTCGTTGGTAATAAATGCTTTTTATAAAGGGTTAATGCTTGCTCGGCTTTGTTATTTGCAGTTAATGATAAAACTTCAGCGGGACCAGCAAAATCTAAAACATCTACATAGTCAAACAGTAAAATTCCGACCTTTCGCTTCTTCATTTATTGTATCTCCTTACCCAAGTTTACTTATTTAGAATTATCTCTTCTTACACTATTCTGCTCCGTTAGTTAAATTTCTATATATTTAATTTTAGCATAATATTCCAATTAGTAATCGTAAATTTCTGAACTAAAAAACAAAAGAAAAGACCGACTTTAACGTCAGTCTGCTTCTTCAACTCTTGCACCCGTTAGTCCAACAAGTAATGCTTTTATCTTCTTAAAGCAATTGCTTCATACTTTTAATTATCCCCATATGTAGATTTTCATGATTCATATGAAAAACAACCATGTCACCTAATGTTCTCATACCTAAGAAAGACTCATTAAGTGGTTCATCAAGGTGTCCTTTACACGCTCGTTCAATAATAATGGGTTGTTCTTCAAGTTGTGTTATTAACTCATTCATTGACGGGGGTTGTTCTGACCAATTTTCTGGTTTACTCCCATTAGGAAATAGTAAGTGATAAGATAGAGGCATTTGCCTCTCCTTCTTGACAGATGGAAACATTGTGTTATCCCATCCTACTAAGATATGACCAGCATTCCAGCGTATGCTGTTATTATGACCTTGTGGAATTCGGTCTGAAAGTTCTTCAGGAATTGTTCGAAGGAACTCCACAGTCCAATTACGCCACAACTTCATCTGTTCAAATAATTGTTCTTCTCTCATCATTCTCCTCTCCCTTACTTCCTATTTATTTTAAATCAACAATAATAACCTAAAATTCCAATGTAAAAGGGTGGAACTAGAATAAAAATAAACACCTTTTTTTCACATTTTTTGTTGCTCTACTTCAACTAAACTGCTTCATTACTTTAAGTACATTAATTCACGTACTTATTCTAACATAAAATTCCAATAATTCTTCAAATAAGAATAGGATCGCCATAATCGACGATCCCTTGTTAAACTTTTGCACCCTTTAGTTGAATTGTAACTTCTTTAAATTTGCATTTGGAACTCCGGCTTCTATGTAACTTCTTATCAATTTCCAATCATTGTTTTCATTTCTTTTAAATGTCTGAAAGAATATGCTAACATTCTCTAATTTCTTTCCATCAATTATTAGTGTAGCTGATAAAATTGCCATAATTTCATCTTGTCGTAAAGGAATTATCGCCTCTTCATTTAAGTCCCATTTGTTATCTTCTTGTTTGGCAAAATTAAACCCTTGTTCCCAGCCAGTTATCGCCTCTTCATAACCAAAGTCTACTAATTCGCCATTTGAAATCTCTCTTGCTTTATAATCTTTGGAAATAATATCTTTCAATTCTGTTAAAGACGAATTTCTCCAAACATCTAAATAGGAATTAAGAAACTTGCGAAATGAACTATCTTCCATAATAAAAGTCCTCCTAAAATATTGAATTTGTTCAACATAAACGCTTAGTTAGTTAAAAAACTTAATAATTTGATTTTAACATAATGTTTAGATAATTCACATGAAAGAAAAAACCATCAAATAAATACTCTTTTTGTTCAACTCTTGCACCCTTTAACATAAACAAGCGAACATATAAATTGCACACACCTAACCTTTAATATTTAGTATCAAGCAAAAACCACAGTAGAAAGACCAATTCCAAAAAGAATACTACCAGTTACTAGAAAGATATTTGTATTTGTTTTAACTTTAGAATCGTAAACCGATGGAGCGTAATCATACTTTGCGAGCCAACCTTCTGCTAAGCTCGCGCCAAGATTATTACTAAAAAAGATAAATATTAGTCCGATAATCCCTAGAAATGAACCTAACATCATCAACCATTTTAAAATATCTTTTCTCATATTCACACCCTCATTGACATACTTCTTGTTAAACAATCCTGCTCCGTTAGTTTAAGTGTAATGGTTCACAATCGCTGCATTTATTTTAACATAAATATTCTGAATACCTTGTAAAATCAAGCGAAAATAAAATAACTTCCAATTTATTAGTAATTTTATGTATGTCAATTTGCATACGAATTTGTAGGTTAAAAGTTTTTGCTTCCGAGGAAGCTGAAGCGTTGCCCTAAGGTGCGCGAAGTGTATTTCCGAAGCGGTGTCATAGCACTCAGCTATTTTTCCAGTTAGTTCGCAGTTTATATCTAATCAGTATCTAAAATAAATCCGAACTAATTCGAATTCTACTTCAAGAATTTTGAATCATATTTCGGATTTTTTCTATATCATTCTTTTAATTTTTAAAGAAAAGCACGTATGTTTATGATAGAATATTTTTTAAACCGTTACAGGAGGAGTGATCCAAATGTTCTTTTATGAAGTAGATGAAGATATTACCTTGAAATTCCTGGATAACAATGATGCAGAATCTCTATTCCAATTAACCGATACTTCACGGGATACTTTGCGAGAATGGCTCGCATGGGTAGATAACACAACGACAGTCGCTGATTCAAAAGAATTCATAAATTCCACTTTGAAAAACTATGATGAGAAAAAGGGTATGACGACAGGAATTTTTTACAAAGGATCACTTGCTGGTGTGGCTGGGTTTAATAATTTTAGTTGGCGAAACCGCATTGCTTCTATTGGATATTGGCTTGGGGCGAATTACCAAGGCCTTGGGATTATGACACGTGCTACAAGCGGCTTGATCGACTATGCATTCCATACGCTCGAGATGAACCGCGTAGAAATTCGTGCTGCTTATGAAAATAAGCGAAGCAGAGCAATTCCTGAACGGCTAGGTTTTGTAAAAGAAGGACAAATACGGCAGGCAGAGTGGTTATACGATCACTATGTGGACCATGTTATTTATGGAATGCTCGCGAGTGAATGGGAGAGCCGTAATCGATGAATTTTTACGTGGCTTCAGGATTTGCAAATAAAGTGCAAGTACAATATGTTACACAAAAGCTCCAGTCCAGGGGTTATAACCTTACATATGACTGGACAAGGAACCAGCGGGCAACAAGCGAGGAAGAACTCAGTAGAATTGGCAAACTTGAAAAAGAAGCAGTTCTTAACTGTGACTTCTTCATTCTTTTGCTTCCTGGTGGAAAAGGAAGCCATACAGAGCTTGGAATGGCGCTTGCATTAGAAAAACGTGTTTATATTTATTCTGCTGACATAATAGATAAAACAACAGCATCAGCGTTTTACTATGTACATGGTGTCGAGCGCTTTTATGGAGAAATTGATGATTTTGTTGAAATGATTGGTTTAACCTAGGTTCTATTACAATACCCCTCTAGCCAAAGGCAGAGGGGATTCGTCATTTCCCGGGAAATATCGACAAAATGTTGTGTTAATTTATTTATCTGCCTCATCATAGAGTTTGTCAAATTGATTAACCATCTCAAAATCCAAATCCGTTAATCCCTTCATTTGCCACGATGAAATTTTTACTGTGACAACTTTATAATCAATCGAAATAAAAGGGTGATGTTGTTTTTGTTCTGCATATTCTGCTATCTGATCAACAAACCGTACACCATTTAAAAAGTCCTTAAAGCGGTATTTGCGTTCAATCCACTTTTCATCAAGTCGTTTCCAATCAGGCAAATTTGCCAATTCCTTTGTAATTTGCTCTTCACTTAACCGTTCCATTATCTCTCCTCCTTATAAATAATTTGATGGTTATCCTCAGTTTAACAAATAATTATCCTAATCACCTAAAATCAACAACTTATACACAGGCTATCCACAGGATTTTGGGGATAACTTAGATAACTTCGCTTATCGCTTGCCCATCACTTGCTGTCAAAACATGTAAAATCGAATTATTCCTGGATCATAAGCATAAAGTGGTATGCCCAAAATAAAATGATTTTCAGAGCAATCCACCACTCTGGTAAACAGGATATAAGTCTCCTTCTAATGTATAAACACTCCGTTATTAATTCTTTTCAGAAGTTTTACAAATTTAAGTAGTTATTTAATAGTGTAAGCATTTTTTTAGACGGAATTACTGTTAGGGGTATATAATGCGAAATGATCTTATTACAAGGTTATTATGAATTATCTTAGTTTCGTTAGTGCATAATAAGCAATGTTTATAAAAGGAGGTTATTCAAACTTATTCCAGTCAATAATTTGAACCAGAAAAAGTAATAAGTCCTGATGTAAAAATTAATGGTTTTGAGACCTGAGGGATAGACGATAGTTCAACAGCTTAGGAGGAATACAAAATGGCAAAAGTGTTAGCAGTATTATCAAGTGGATATAAAGATGAAGAAAATAATTACCAAACAGGTTGGTGGGGTGAAGAATTATTTGCACCGATGGAACTTCTGGAAAAGTCCGGTCATCTAGTTGATTTAGCTTCACCTCTTGGGGGGAAACCTGACATTGATCAAATAAGTATTAGTGAGGAATATGACCCCGAAGGAACGTATAAGGAACTGTATGAATCAGGGAAAGCAGATGAAACGCAAAAGCTTTCAGATGTGAACCCAGCAGATTATGATGTAGTTTTAGTTATTGGCGGTCATGGTGCCATGTATGACCTTGCAAAAAATGAGGATTTACATCGTATTATCAATACGATTTATGATAATGAAGGAATAGTCGCTGCGGAATGTCATGGGCCAGCCCCACTGATTTGGACAACACGCCCTGATGGAAAAAGTATTATTGCAGGTAAGAAAGCAACGGGTTACCCGGATGAAATCGAACCAGAAGGATTATTGGATATTCTTCCATTCAGCCTTGAACAAGAAATGACAGAAATCGCAAACTATGATAAAGGTGATCTTAACCAAAAAGCTCATGCTGTATGGGCAGACAATCAAATTGTAACAAGCCGAGACCCATTCTCTTCTGAACTCATGGGAGAAGAATTAGTTAAAGCACTTGAAAAGAGAAAATAGTAATAAAAAAGTGAAATTATAAATCTTAACAAAATATCCAACTTATTTTTTGAGATTGATAATCAGACAATGTAAAATAAAGTTTTTTGCTTAACTAAACGGGTAGTTTGTAAGAGATATAAAAAGATCATCCATATTAGTCAGAACTAATATGGATGATTCTCTATTTTTTATTTTACGAAAAATAATTTAAACGACGCATTTAAAAATGATATTCGGATACGCTAGAGTTAACTCTAGCAATCTAAAGTCGGCGATCCAGATGATGCTAAGACCAATGTCGGGCCGGTGATTAATAGCGGTCAACTGAAAGGCATTTTAGAGGACCTCGAATCTCTATCTGTTATAGTACTTTTTTCCAAAGGGGAGGATTAGTAAGAATGAAATTATTTTACCTCATCTGCACTTTATGCAAGTGAGCAAATATCCCATCTTGCTTCAATAATTTCTCATGACTTCCTTCTTCTTCGATACCATCCTTGGTTACGACCATGATTCTATCTGCATTCTTAATTGTTGCTAATCGGTGGGCAATTATTAGTGTAGTCCTGTCTTTCGTAAGTTCTGTTAATGCTTTTTGGATTATCGTTTCAGTTTCTGTATCCAGCGCTGATGTTGCTTCATCCAAAATCAGGATCGGTGGATTTTTTAAAAACATACGTGCAATCGCAATACGCTGCTTCTGACCGCCAGATAATTTCAAACCACGTTCACCAACTTGCGTTTCATAGCCCTCCGGCAATTCTTGTATAAATTCCTCCATATGTGCTTGCTTTGCAGCATATTCGATTTCTTCGTTAGTTGCATCAAGCTTTCCATAGGCAATATTATCTCTTAATGTGCCGGTAAATAAAAATACATCCTGCTGCACAACACCTATTTGATGTCGTAACGATTCTTTCGTCATATCTCTAAGATCCAGTCCATCAATCTTAATGCTCCCATCATCAACATCATAGAACCTTGGAATAAGTGAACAAATCGTTGTTTTACCAGCTCCGGATGGTCCGACAAACGCAACTGTTTCACCTGATTGAATATTTAGGCTAAGAGACTTGAGAACAGGTGCTTGTGTTTTTTCATAACCAAAGGTAACGTCCTCAAATGATATGTTTCCTCTTAATGCATTGACTGGCTTTGCACTGTCATGGTCAACGACATCTGGTTCTATGTCCAATAAATCTGTAAAACGTTTAAAGCCTGCCATTCCTTTCGGGTATAACTCGAGCAAAGCGCTAATCTTTTCAATAGGCTTGAACAACACATTAACAAGCAGTACAAAGCCAACTAGTTCTCCCGTTGTAATTTCATCGTTAAAGCTAAGCCATGCACCAACTACTAACACGATTATAACGATCAGGCGCATCATCATGTATATGTTCGAATGGACAAATGCCATTACTTTGTACGCTCCAACTTTTGCTTTACGAAAACTGTAGTTGTCCTTTGTAAAACGTTTCATCTCAAATTTTTCATTTGTAAATGATTGGACAACCCTGACACCTGAAACAGCATCTTCAACCCGTGCGTTCACTTCTGCAATATCATGGTACATTGCCCGCCAGGCCTTATTCATTTTAATGTTACTATAAGCAATCAAAAAGATTAAAAACGGTACGGCAATTAAAATAATCCATGCCAGCTGTGCATTCTGATAAAACATATACCAAAAGGCACCCACAAACGTCATAATCGCAATGAAAAAATCCTCTGGTCCATGGTGTGCCAGCTCTCCAATATCAAATAAATCGTTGGTGATCCGACTCATTATATGTCCTGTTTTTGTGTTATCAAAAAAACGAAATGACTGACGTTGAACATGGTGGAACAAGTCTTGACGCATATCCGTTTCAATATTGACACCAAGTTTATGACCAAGGTACGTCACAACATATTGCAAAAACGTACTAAGTAAATAAATCAGTAATAATCCAATACTGACTATGATAATTAAATCCCAATCATCTTTTGGTAATAGTCTATCAATAAATTCCTGAACAGCTATCGGAAAAGCGAGTTCCAATAACGCTACGAACACTGCAGCTGTGAAATCAATAATAAATAAACGCCGATGTGGCTTGTAGTAAGCAAAAAAACGTCGAATCAAGAGTTGCACTTCCTTTTCAGTTAATCTAAAGGAATTATAAGTCTAATTAAGAGGCTTGGCAATAAAGAGGACTTGCCATCTAAAAAGGTTGTCAAGGTTGTCTATGTTCTTGCATATGTATAACATATAAACTTTTTGGAGGTGGACTACTTATGAAGAAATTACCTGTGATAAATTGGATTTGTTATGCGGTAGGCTACGTATTTATAACGACTGGAATTCTAAAGTTACTTGTTAATGACTTTAAAATTGTTTTCAGCAACTTAGGATTACCATATCCGGAATCAATTCTTTTCCTTGTTGCCATCACAGAAATAGTGTGCGGTGCACTAATTGTTAGCCGGATGTATCTTAAACGCGCTACCGCAGCACTTATATTTATTATCTTAGCAGCGATTTTTCTGACAAAACTGCCTATCTTAACAAACCAAGGTTTTCTTTCTTTTGCATTTGAAGCAAGACTTGATATTGTTATGCTTATCTTGCTCGTACTGCTTTGGCAGAACGCACCAGGCAAAACACTTACCTAGTACTTTACGATTCAGCGTTTGAAAACTTCATGGTAGCAAACACAACAAAAATAGCACCAATAACCCCTACAACAACGACTTCTTCTGTAAATGTAATAATATGATCAAATATCTTTAAATCCAGTCCCATTGCCTGCCGCAGTGGGGCACTCATTGTTTCCGGCTGCAGGATTATTTCTTTAAACATGTCAACAGAGTATGTCAGTGGATTTATTTTCACAATAATATCCATCCATAATGGCAACCCGTTTAACGGGAACATTGCACCTGATAAAAATAGCATAGGGAATAACAGAATTTGAATTACCATTTGAAATCCTTGTGCTGTTTTCAATATACTGGCAATTAATAACCCAATTGCGGATATAGTGAAGGCTACTAGAAACATTATTGGTATCAATTGCAGGATCATCATAAAGGTTATCGAAACACCGATAAATGGAACAAAAATTAGCATCATCAAGCCTTGGATGACAGCAATGGTTGTTCCACCAAGAACTTTTCCAATAGCGATTGACACACGTGACATTGGTGAAACAAGTATTTCACGCATATAACCAAATTCCTTATCCTGTACAACTGATAGTGCAGAGAAGATTGCCGTATTAAAAACCGTCATACCAATAATCCCTGGAAACATAAACTCAACAAAATCAAAATCAGCTAATGGGCCGCCACTTGAATCGCCACCAAGCATTGCTTGCATAGCACCGCTCATTCCACTGCCAAATAAAATCAGGAACATAAATGGCATAGCAAATGACCCAATTAAACGTCCTTTATCTCGAAAAAACTTTATGACATCCCGCTGCCATACAGCAAAAACTGCTTCCATTAGTGCCCCCTCCTCATTGCATGCTTAACATCTTTTTTCGATACTGTTTCTTCACGGATTTCACGACCTGTTAAATGTAAAAAGACATCATTTAATGTTGGCCTGCGTAAATTCACAGTTAATATCCCGATTGAGAATTCCTTTATAAATTGAACAAGAAACTCATTTCCTTTATCTACCTGGAAAGATAAAGCATCATCCACTTCCTTAACTTCTAGATTATAGCTCTTTTCTATCTCAGTTTTCGCTTTTTCATTATCTACAGTTCTTATTTCGATGATATCTCCGCCGACATTCGTTTTTAACTTTTCAGGGGTGTCTAGCGCAATCATTTCGCCATGATCCATCACGGCAACTCGATCGCAGATTTCCGCCTCGTCCATATAATGTGTTGTTAAAAATATGGTAATCCCAGCTTTTTTCTTTAACCGTAAAATATATTCCCATATATGATTTCTTGTTTGCGGATCAAGTCCCACAGTAGGCTCGTCAAGAAATAGCACCCTTGGATAATGCAATAAACCACGAGCTATTTCCAGTCTGCGCTTCATTCCACCTGAGTATGTCTCAACAACCTGCTTTCGCTTATCTGTCAGATCAACAATTTCCAGTACTTCCTGAATACGCTCTTCTCGTTTTTCTTTAGGAACTTTGTAAAAACGGCAGTGGAGCATTAAATTTTCATTTGCTGTCAGTTTTTCATCAAGTGTGGACTCCTGAAAAATAAGGCCAATGCTTTCACGTACCTTATTCTTATCAGTTACAATATCGAAACCGTTAATTACCGCCTCACCACTAGTGGGTTTGTTAATTGTGGATAACATATTGATGGTCGTACTTTTTCCGGCACCATTTGGCCCAAGAAAACCAAATATTTCACCTTCTTCCACAGCAAAATTAACACCTTTAACTGCTTCGAAATCCTTATAGTGCTTTTTTAAGTCATTAACTTCCACAATATTAGTCATGTGACTCTCCCCCATCATCAAGGCCATTTCTGTTTAATACTTCCTTCATCAAAGTTAAACCGTTAATAATCTTTTCAACTTCTTCGTCACTGGCTGTCTGTGTCATATCCTCCATAAATTCTGATATTCCCATATTAAGAGAAGCTTTAATTCCGATTGCTTTGTTCGATAAGGATATTAACACAACTCGTTTATCATCCTTGTTCCGTTCACGTGTAATAAGTTCATTTCGTTCCAAGCGATCCAGAATACTTGATACAGTACTCGCTGCTAAGTTTAAATGCTTACTAATATCACTAACCTTACGCTCTTTGTTCTTATATAAGTAATGTAATATCATCATCTGTGGAGGGGTTATTCCCAGTCCTTGAAACGCTTTGCGCAGCTGCTGATTCATTATTGCATTAATTTCACGAAACAATTGTGCAATTTGCCTACTTGATTGCGGAAATTCATCCATCTTCATTATTTATCCCCTCTTTATTTCGCATTCTAATATTTCGTATACTAAATAATTTATCACACAGATGTTTTTGAGTAAAATAAATAGTTATCCACAATTTTATCCACATATGCACAAATGTTCGTATTTATTTAGTTATAGAATAAATGTTCTGCACAATATATTGATGTTATAAACAATCTATTCACAGTCTGTGGATAAAAAAAGACTAACTTTGGAAGTTAGCCTTTACAATCGTTCTTATTATTTTACTTTATCGTTGTTCACCTAATTTAATTGTTGTCTCTTTTTGTTTTCCATCTCGGTAAAAGGTAACCTTTAATGAATCACCGACTTCTTTTTCCCGGTATAAAACCTTTCTCAGATCAATGATATTCATTACTTCCTTACCACCAACAGCTACAATCACATCGAGCCGCTTTATTCCTGCTTTATCTGCTGGAGATAATGACTCAACACTCCATACATACACGCCACCATTTATGTCTTCAGGAAGGTTTAAGGTTTCATCCCATTCTGTTTGTGGTACTTCTTCAAGTGAATAAATTTCAACACCTAAGTATGGTCTTGTGACTTTACCAGACTTTTCAAGCTCTTCTACAATAGGTCTTGCAGAATCAATCGGAATTGCAAAACCAATTCCCTCTACTGCTTCCTGGTTGACTTTCATCGAATTAATCCCAATCAAATTGCCCTCAATATTAATCAAGGCACCACCGCTGTTACCCGGGTTAATTGCAGCATCTGTTTGTATTACTTCGGCTTGCCAGTCAGCACGCCCATCTTGGTTAAAATCCTGCGGTATCGTACGCTGTTTTCCACTTATGACTCCTTGTGTTACGGAGCCTGAAAACATCATCCCTAATGGATTACCAATTGCGATTGCCGGTTCGCCAACCTTAACACTTTCAGATGTTCCCATTTCAATTGCTTTTTCGACTTGTTTACCATCCATTCGCAATACAGCTAAATCGGAGAACAAATCACTACCAAGTATCTCCGCTTCTATATGATTGTCATTTGATAAAACTACTTCAACTGTATCTGCTCCATCGATCACATGATGATTTGTAATAACGTAGGCATAATCATTCTTTTTTTTATAAATGACTCCTGACCCTGTTCCTTGGTTCTGCCCTCCTTGACCATTGTTCCCTTCCTGTTTATCCCAGAAATTTCCCTGATGTTGGATATTTACAACACCTACTACTGCAGGTGACACATTTTCCACAACATCTGTAATCTGAGTTGAAACATCAACAGAAACGTAGCCACTTGATTCAGGATTGCTGTCTGAATTGTCATTTGCAGTTTCAATAGGAGCAGTCCACGCTTTTGGTAATACATCTGATTTCAATAAGCTGGGTAAAGCAACCAAAATAATAATCATACCAATAATAATTCCTGCTAGAGCAGGAACCAGCCATCGGCTTCGTTTATTATCTTGGTCCGGAGGCTGATAGTCATCATCAAAATAACCCATTGAACCATCCCCTTTTTCTTAAAGGTTCTTTTCGTAAATGTTATTGTTTTTTAGACTTCGCAGTTGATATAAACTGCGAAGAAACATGGAAAAATAGCAGAGTGCTACGTCATCGCTTCGGAAATACACTTCGCTTTCCGTGGGCGGCTTATGAGCCTCCTTGCTCCTACGTCGCTGCGCAGTCTCATCTAGGCCACAGCTCCCACAGGAGTCTACGTGTATTTCCTCCGCTGTTGACTGGAGTAGGAATCACTATTGAATAAATGTGTGACAGCTACACTAGTCCGGGTGAGCGAAGGGCGGTGACTCCTGCGGAAATAGCACGTGTCCGAAGACCCCGCAGAGTGGATTTCTCGAGGAGGCTGAGGCCGTGCCCGCGGAAAGCATCCGCCCGTAGCGACCCCGGACGGCGGGACGAGAGTTTATAGAGATTATTCTAGTAGTTACTTCGCAGTTTATATCTACTGCGAAGAAAGATCTTTATCATTAGCTATTTCTATAGTATTACCAAAATTGACGATTTATTAACCAACATCGTATAACGTGGTTGGCGATTTTGGATCTGTGTCATATATATCAAGCTTAATACCACGTTCCTGCAGCACGCTATCAACTGACATGCGAGCCAAATCTTTCATATTGTTATCTTGACTCAGATGGGCCAAATAAATACGCTTAGTCCGGTTACTAATTATATCGGCTAAAGCAAGTCCACAATCTTCATTGGAAACATGGCCGTTATCACCTAATATACGCCGCTTCACATTCCATGGATAACGACCCATCCGAAGCATACCTACATCATGATTAGCCTCAAATATATAGGCATCCGCATCTTCAACTGTTTTCTTAATTCTTTCAGACACATAACCTAAATCTGTTACTAGTGCCACCTTTTTACCGTTTTGACGAAATGTAAAAAACATTGGTTCTGCAGCATCATGAGAAACTCCGAATGATTCCACATCAATATCACCAAATGTTTTAATTTCTTCCATATTAAAATGAAATTTCTGATCCAATGAAATGGAACCAATGGAGTTCTCCATCGCCTTCCAGGTTTTATCATTTGCATAAATTGGCAAGTTATATTTCCGAGCGATTATTCCAAGTCCTTTTATGTGGTCGCTATGCTCATGTGTTACAAGGATTCCCGTTAGGCTCGAGGGGTTAACTTGAACTTCTCCAAGTAATCGATCCATTTGCTTACCACTTAATCCCGCATCGACTAGCAACTTTTCTTGATCAGATTCAATAAAAAAGGCATTTCCAGTACTTCCTGAAGCGAGCACACTAAAACGCAAAGTCATTCTGTATCACTCCGATTTATCTATTAGCTTTGTATTTAAATGATTTAATACAAATTCTTTTACTTCATTACCATCTTTAAGTTCTTGAAGTGTTTCTGTTGTATCTGTTATATATTGGGTTAAAAATGTCATTTCATCACTGGAAAATACCAGGTTTTCGATAGCATTTACATAAAAGTTCTCATTTTCGTTAACAGTTATCGTCCACGTCGGTGCAAATAACTGCTCACCACTGGATAGAGGTATTCGTGTATGAAAACCCATGTTAACATCAGTTATTTCATCACCAGCCAAGAGCCTGTTGCCATCAAACAATACTTGTATTGCACTTATGGGTTTAATGAGTGACTCTGTATCTGTGGGCGATTCAGCCTCCCCTAACACTGTCTGTGTGTAGAAAATCATTTCATTTTCGTTATTTAGATAAACAACAACTATTCCGTTTTGATTATAGTAAATTGGAAGACCATTTTTCTCCTGGAAGAATACAAGTATATTCATCTCTTCGTTCCATGTACCATATGTGTAATTATCAGACAACAAAATTTTACTTTTTACAATTTCACTTATCAGAGTATTATCTGCATTTTCAGGTATCGTAACGGGCTCCTCAAACAGAGACACGATAAAGTTTCCATTAATAACTTCTGATTGCTGACCATCAAGTCCATTCAACGATTCTACTTCTTCGTCTGTAAACGATTTTTGATTAACCGATATATAAGATTTGTCTAACTCTTCCTCAGGTAAATCAGCACTTATGGTTATATTTTCATTTTCAAGCTGCTCCTTAAACGTAGATGATTCTTCGTTTTCAGCTAATCCATAATCCAGTTCTTCTAGTTTATCAAAGAACATAAACAGCAAATAAGCATTTAAAATGAGAAAGCAGAGGATAAATAACGTCTTGATTTGTCTCCATTGCATCCTCAACTCCCTCCTTTTTGTTGTGTGATAACTTCAAAATTCAATTGCTGCCAGTTGCCATTATAATGTATAAACCATGCTGGTTCTAACGTTACCGCATCATCGCTGCCTCGATATGACAAATGATAACCAACTTTTATATCATTGACATTTTCCATTTTATATCTTGAACTATTCTCTAAATAAATTACCACATCACTGCCTGATCGTAGCTCCATTGAATCGTCACCGCCAAGCAAATTATTCAGCGTAAATAATGGGCGACTGTATTGGTTTAGCTCCGATCCGCGGAATTGCTGCTGAATTATAGACGAATTTGTATTGCTAAATACTGGAAGACCTTCATAATACATTTGATAGCTTATTGTATTCGATGTCATATTAATGCCCATCAAATTAAATTCATCTGTCCATCCATTGTTCTCATTAATATTTGCGATACTCCGTTCAATAAGTTCATTTGAATTCATTTGCTCGTACGGTGACTTGATTGGATTTTGAAATACCATCGTTCTCCTGTTTTGGTAAACACGCATAATTCCTCGTGCACTATCAGTATAGTAGACCTCATTTTCACTAACCTGAGTCCCTCTCACAATATCAGTGTTATTAAATAATGCATCTATCATCAAATTAGAATTAATCTCTCTAACGGCTATCGATCTTCTTGGTTCAACAACTTTATGTTTTGGAATATAGATTGGTGATCCAGCTAATTCAACTCGCAAATACTCTGTTAAACCCTCATATGTTGTAAGATAGTTCCATAATCTCTCAAATTTATCAGGATTATTTACAACTGCTGTTGCCTGCTTTTCACCATTTGATGATTTGAACATAATGTTCAGTGAAGAGGAATTTCTATTAAATGTAATAAACAATCGTTTAAAGTTCCAATCGGGTAAATAAACATCCGAATTAAATGTAAATAAGTCTCCTGCTAATTCCATTGGTAAAGCTTCTGGAAAAATAATTTCCAGCTGATTTTCTTCTGATGGTCTTTCGCCTGTGCTTTTGGTTTGAAATTCATAAAGAACCCACGACTGCATATCCTCGTAAAATGATTTTCGGTCTACTTGGTCCGTAAAGCTGTAATAGTTATCATTATTCTGGAAAATAACCGACTTCGGCTCAATTATAGTTTTCTTGGTTTCCTTTTTACCTCCAAGATTTACACTATCAACAAACTCATCTGTTTTTACCATCGGGTATTCAGGTTGACTACTCCATAAAGCAAACGTAAGTAAAAGACTTACTCCTACTAGTACCACCAATATATATGACTTTATTGTTTCAAGATTCATTATTTACCCCTCCGCTTCTTATTCATTAGCGGAAGTGTAAAGAGAATGGTAGTCCCTTTACCTTCTTTACTTTTAGCCCATATTTTACCGTGATGTGCCTCAACCATTTCCTTAGCAATCGCAAGACCTAGGCCTGTTCCGCCAAACTTACGAGTTCTGGCCTTGTCTGCACGGTAAAAACGTTCAAATATCTTATTAAGCTTTTCATATGCGATACCCATACCTTGGTCTTCAATACTTGCCAGCATTTGATTTTTCTGCTTCACTACATTAAAACGAATTGTTCCACCCTCTGGTGAATATTTAATAGCGTTAGATATAATATTATCAAGTACTTGGGTCATTTTGTCTTTATCCATCCACACATAGAACTGGCCGTTCGGTAATTCACGCTGTAAGGTGATATTATCCGAGACATTCATATCAAAACGATCTATTACATGATGAAAGAATGTGATAAATTCAGTTTTTTCCTTCTGTAGTGAATAATCTTTATCATCCATTCTAGAAAGCTGTAACAAGTCATTCACCATGCGGATCATGCGTTCCGTTTCATTTTGGGTTACACTCAAGAATTTGGGCGCAATTTCCTTATCCTCCCACGCACCTTCTGTCAAAGCTTCAATGTAGCTTCGCATTGTTGTAAGTGGTGTACGTAGTTCATGGGATACATTTGAGACAAACTCACGGCGTTCCTGTTCTACTTTTTCCTGTTCGGTAACATCACTAATAACTGTGATAAACCCTGTGATATCGGCTTCATCATCCGAAATCGTAGAGAAATTTGCACGAATTAAAAAGAAATTATCTTGATCACTAAAATCAATAATCATAGAACCGCTATCTGGCAAATCGGTAATATCCACAGTCTTTTCATCCAACTCAAGTACATCAAGTAAAAAACTGCCATGTGCTTCCTCAGGACTCCTGCCAATAAGCCTCGCTGCTGCATCATTCATCAAAGTAACTGCCCCTGACTTATCAGTAGCAATTACACCATCAGACATATTGGACAATACAGAGCTAAGCTTTCGCCGTTCTTCCTCAGTAGAAGCTCTTGAATGTTTTAATTTTGCATTTAAATCATTAAAAGATTCAGCAAGCTGACCAATTTCATCCGACCCATAAACATTTACTTTCTGAGAAAAGTCTTCTCTAGCCATTGTTTGTGTCTGCCTTCGCATTTCCATAATTGGCTTTGTAATCGTCCTGGCAACAAGAATTCCCAAAAAGGCCGAAACTGTTATTGCTAATACTGAGCCCCGTAAAAAGATGTTATTAATATCCTCCATTTGGTTATATACGCTACTGATTGAGGATTCTATATAAAGAGCACCAACCTGTGTCTCTTCATCATCTGTTATTGGTACTACCCTGCGATATATTAAGTTTCTTTCCGTATTATATACCTTGTCAGAATCAGCAACACCGAAACGCAGTGTATTCTTTATAAAATCACTTGTCGTTTTTTTTCCAATATTACCGCTGCTTGAACTATTACTTGCAGCGATAATTCTGCTTTGCATATTAACTACTTGAATGTTAATAATATTATCCGTGTCGTTCACTCTTACAACATCCTGAACTTCTTGCTTAAGTGTCGGTCCATCTCCGTCTTCAGGTCTTTCTTTGCTAAACGCCTGTTCCATATTAACCTGCAAGATATCAACCGTCGATTCAATAGATTCTTCAAAGTTTTTAACCAGCTCTTTTTCCAACTCTCGTGCAAAATAAGACCCGATAACCTGAATTGCCACAAGCAACAGCAATATAAAGATAATAATGAATTTTAATTGGATCGAACGGAAAAAACCAACTTTATGCATAAAACCTACTCCTGTTCAGGCTTGCGTAAATAATATCCCACACCACGACGTGTAACAATCCACATTGGATTACTTGGATTCTCCTCAATTTTCTCACGAAGGCGTCTTACGGTAACATCCACTGTCCGGACGTCACCAAAGTAGTCATAGCCCCACACTGTTTCAAGTAAATGTTCACGTGTCATAACCTGTCCAGTATGGCGTGCTAAGTAATGCAGCAGTTCAAATTCGCGATGCGTCAACTCCATCTGCACACCATCTCGTGTAACTGCATATGCATCAGGGTGTATTACGAGTTTTCCAATTTCAATATTCTTGGTTGTTTTAACCGCGTCATCAGGCAACTGCTGCTGTCTGCGCAAATTAGCCTTAACCCTTGCGATTATCTCGCGATTACTAAAAGGCTTTGTCACATAATCGTCTGCTCCTAGCTCTAAACCTAACACTTTGTCAATCTCAGCATCCTTAGCAGTTAACATGATGATTGGCATAGACTGAGTCTTTCTAATTTCACGGCATACTTCATTTCCATCTTTGTTTGGTAACATTATATCCAATAGAACTAAATCAGGTTTTTCTGTTTCAGCAAGATCAATTGCTTCATCACCATCATAGGCGACGACTACCTGATAACCTTCTTTTTCTAAGTTGAATTTTAATATATCTGCAATTGGTTGTTCATCATCTACTACTAAAATCTTTTGACTCATTGTAGTCACATCCTTTTCAGCATTCCTTAGCTCTATTTTATCGTACTTTGGCTAAAATGTCTTGCATATGAAAAAGACTGACTCCACTATTCCATGGAGCCAGCCTCAAACTATCTTTATTTTTTCTATAGATATTTCTGTGGGTTTTGCAGGGAACCGTTCTTGTAAAGTTCAAAGTGCAAATGAATACCTGTAGAATTTCCAGTTGATCCCATAACCCCAATCTTGCTTCCTTTTTCTACCGTCTGTCCTGGACTTACACTAATAGATGCAAGATGCGCATACACGGTTTTCATCCCGTTATTATGACTAATAACTATTTTATTACCATAACCGCCACTATCCCATCCAGCAGATACGACTGTACCATTATCAGCTGCAAGAATTGAACGGTTGCTTGGCTGTGCTATGTCCATTCCCTTATGCATTGACCCCCAACGCTCACCAACATTACTGGAGACATATCCTCCGACTGCTGGCCAGTGTAATTCACCTGTTCCTCGTGATGGCACAACTTTTGTCCCTTTTATAATAACTTCTTTTACCGGCTCTTTAGTTGTTTCTTCAGTTACTGTTTCTTTATTAATTATGTTACCATTTTTCTTTTTAAGTGAGTAATGGACTTCCTTTTTGCCTTTTTGTCCTTCTTGCTTAACTTTTTTATCACCTTTATACATTTCATCTGATTCTTTTACTTCAGTTTCATAGTCTATTGTTTCTTCTACTAGTCTTTCTTCATTGACGATAACATCAACAAATGACTTATAATCTGTCACATGAACTTCCTGATCAATCTGCAGAACCGAATTTTCTTTCAATTCTTTATTTAACTCTAGTAATTTGTCAATCGACAGTTCATACTGGTCTGCAATACTACCCAGTACTTCGCCTTTTTCTACCTTGTGTACTTTATCTTCCAAAGTTCCTTTTTCTAGCATTTTCAAACCTTGTTTTACGGTAAGTACTTTTTCGGGTTTAACTTTTTCATCAGAAAATGAAACTTTTTCCGATAGAGCTACGTCTGTAATAATAGAATCTCCAACGTCAAGGTTAAGATTTTCATTTTGTTCATTCTTGTTAGGCTTCTCTTCATTGTCGGAATTGTTAGCGTCACTTTGTCTATTGGTCAGTTTTTCAAGTACCTTTTTATCGACATATTTTGCCTTGTATTCTTTTAAAACTTTATTAGCTGTTTCCTGGTCTTTAAAAAAGCCCACTGTTTCATCGGCAATTTTAATTTCTACTGCTTCTGCTTTAGCTGAAAGATCATCTTTGAGCATATTCACTACATTTTCATTGTCATATGTAGGGTCAAAAACACGTTCAGATACAAATGATACTTTTTCACCGATGGATATGGATAAATCCTCAAATTCTTTACTCTTTTGACTAACCTTTGCATCTATAATTTCCTTAATAGATTCTTTGTCTCCAACTTTCCCAACATGTTTACCATCTACATAAATGTGGAAGATAGTCTCTAAAGAGTCATCATTATCATCTGCATATGCTGTTGTAAGTGTAAAAGAAAGAGCGACACATGTCATAATGGCCACTTTTTGCAGCATGCTAAGTGTACTTCGTCTGTTAGTTCTGTGGTTAGTGGATTTTATCTTCCTTTTATACAATGTCGTTTTCCCCCTTGCCATATATATATATTTATTTATTTAGCAGTTAAAAAGTAAATACATTTTTACTGCATAAGTGCAACTAAGCTTTCTTGCACTCTAAAGTATTTTCTAGTTCAAAAGACTTTCCCAATGTCATTGTCTAATCTACCACAGTTATGGTAGATAATAAAAGAGAGTCAAGGAAAATGTAAAGTAAATGTATAATAACTTCCATTAATTTACATAAATCGCCTTTTATTACCTCTCCCAAAGTGTAAAAGGTGACTTTTGGTGTATTTTATGTCTTTTTTTTGCCCTTATTTTACAGTCATGTTACATAGATAATGACAACTACATTTAAAATTTACTCAATAAAAGGAATTTATTGTAAAAAAATAAGCCAAAACCTAGAAAGTAGTTCAAATATTATCGTAATTTTAATGGATTTTCTTGCACAACTTTCCTCTTGAAGGGAAATTTCTGATTCTTTACATAAAAAACCTCTATCAAATTTGATAGAGGTTTTGATTCTTTTGGACTATTTGTTAACTATAGACACTTCTTACAATATTCGTCTGCGAACGATCTGGTCCGACAGAAAATATAGATAACGGAATCGCAGTCAATTGAGAAATCCGCTCCAGGTAATGCCTTGCATTCTCTGGCAGGTCATGAATACTTTTGACATTTGTAATATCTTCAGTCCAGCCAGGCATCTCTTCGTATACTGGTTCACATTCAGCTAATACTTTCAAGCTTGCCGGAAATTCGTTAATTACTTCACCCTTATGCTTGTAGGCTACACATATTTTTAACGTTTCAATACCAGTTAATACATCAAGTGAGTTTAACGATATATCCGTAATACCACTTACACGGCGTGCATGTCCGACAACTACACTATCAAACCAACCGACACGGCGTGGTCTCCCTGTTGTTGTTCCGTATTCACGACCAACTTCGCGAATTTGGTTACCAATTTCATCATTCAATTCGGTAGGAAACGGACCATCACCAACCCGAGTTGTGTAAGCTTTTGACACGCCTACAACATGATCAATTTTAGTTGGACCAACACCGGAACCGATAGTTACTCCACCAGCAACTGGGTTTGATGATGTAACAAAGGGATATGTTCCCTGGTCAATATCCAGCATAACGCCCTGTGCACCTTCAAATAATACGCGGCGGCCACCGTCAAGCGCGTCATTTAATACGACAGATGTATCACAAACATATTTAGCCAATTGTTGTCCATACTCATAATACTCTTCCAGAATATCTTCAACTTGTATTGGGTCAACTTCATATATTTTCTTAAATAATCGGTTTTTTTCATTTAGATTTTGTTCAAGTTTCACGCGAAAAGTTTCTTTATCTAATAAATCAGCAATACGTATACCAACTCGTGCGGCTTTATCCATATACGCTGGACCTATTCCTTTTTTTGTTGTACCGATTTTATTAGCACCTTTTTCTTCTTCCTGAAGAATATCGATTTTTAGATGATAAGGTAAAATTACATGCGCACGGTTGCTTATACGGAGATTATCAGTCGACACATTTCGTTCGTGTAAGTAAGCAATTTCCTCTACGAACGCTTTTGGATCGATAACCATTCCATTTCCTAATACACATGTCTTTTCACTGAAAAATATACCAGATGGGATCAAATGCAACTTATACGTTACATCATCAAATTTAATTGTATGTCCTGCATTGTTACCACCTTGATAGCGAGCAACAAGCTCGGCATTTTGCGATAAAAAGTCAGTAATCTTACCTTTTCCTTCATCGCCCCATTGCGTTCCAACTACTACTACTGAGGACATGATGCACCTCCACTATATAATCATTTGTTTTTCATTTAGTAACAGCGCAATTCTATCAATAATAATAAACTGTGTCAATATAAAACACGAACGTTATGTTATAAATCAATTAAATCGTTCGTTATAATTGTAATTTAGAAAACATAGCATTCTTATCGAAAGCGTACTTAGAAACCCTTATGCAGCTTCTTAACTTCAAAAAAAACCAGCCCATTTAAAGGGCTGGTTTTATACTTGTGCAGACACTGGAGGGACATCACTATCCGAATAGCGATGGTCCAAATCTACGAACTTATTATATTCTTTAACAAACGCAAGTTCCACATTACCAACAGGACCATTACGCTGTTTGGAAATTATGATTTCAATAATATTTTGTTTCTCAGATTCTTGATCATAATAGTCATCACGATATAAGAACCCAACAATGTCAGCATCCTGCTCAATACTCCCAGATTCACGTAAGTCAGACATCATCGGCCGCTTATCCTGACGTGATTCAACGCCACGTGATAGCTGCGATAATGCAATTAGTGGTACATTCAATTCACGTGCCAAAGCTTTCAAAGAACGGGAAATCTCGGAAACTTCCTGTTGTCTGTTTTCCTTTGAATTGGCATTCCCTTGAATAAGCTGCAGGTAATCTATCAGAATCATACTAAGTCCATTTTCTTGTTTTAAACGTCGACATTTAGACCTAATTTCACTAACACGGATTCCAGGAGAATCATCGATATAAACTCCAGCATTGGATAAACTTCCCATCGCCATTGTTAGTTTACTCCAGTCATCTGCCTCCAAATTACCATTACGCAAACGCTGGGAATCGATATTTCCTTCGGCGCAAAGCATACGGGAAACAAGTTGATCAGCACCCATCTCAAGACTGAAGATAGCTACATTCTCATCAGTGTTTATAGCAACGTTTTGCGCAATATTTAACGCAAACGCCGTTTTACCAACAGATGGTCGTGCAGCAATAATGATTAAATCATTTCTCTGAAAGCCTGAAGTGATTCGATCCAGATCCCTATATCCGGTTGGAATACCTGTCACATCAGCATCTTGGTGTTGTAGTTGTTCAATATTATCATATACTTCGATAAGGACATCTTTTATAGCCTTAAATGCTCCAGAATTTTTCCTGCCAGATACCTCAAGAATGTTCTTTTCTGCTTCATTTAAGACATCTTCCACTTCATCTTCAGTTGCAAAACCGGATGAAACAATATCTGTTGCAGTTCGAATTAATCTGCGAAGTAACGCTTTTTCTTCAACTATTTTACTGTAATAAAGTATATTTGCTGCTGTTGGAACGCTGCCTGCCAAATCAGACAAGTATGCAACACCGCCAACCTCGTCCAGTTTTTTCTCATTCGATAAGGAGGTCGTTACCGTCACAAGATCAATTGGTTCTCCTCTATCCAACAGTTTCAACATCGCTTCGAATATTCTCTGGTGGCTTGCACGATAAAAATCATCAGGCATTAACAGTTCTGATGCTGCAGACAATGCATCAGGTTCTAGAAAAACAGCACCTATAACAGCTTGTTCCGCTTCTATATTATGTGGTGGTGTACGATCATTCCAAATTTCACTCATTCATTTTCCCCCTTCTGGAGAGGATTCCCAAGTTAATAATTGCTTTTCTTAAGCTTCTATTACATGAACTCTTATTGTACCAGTTACTTCCTGGTGTAACTTAACAGGTACATTCGTATATCCTAATGATCGGATTGGGCTATCAAGTTCTATTTTGCGTTTGTCGATTTTATGGCTATAAGTTTCTTTAAGGACTTCAGCAATTTGTTTACTTGTGATAGAACCGAATAAACGTCCGTTATCTCCAGATTTTGCTTTCACTTCAACATCAATTTCAGCTAACTTAGCTTTAAGCTGCTCAGCCTCTTCTACTTCTTTCTGTGCTTCTTCCTGTTGTTTATTCTTTTTAGCTTCCAGTTCTTTCATATTACCTGAAGTAGCTTCTTTTGCCAGGTTATATTTTAGTAAATAATTACGTGCGTAGCCGTCAGAGACGTTTTTTACTTCACCTTTTTTACCTTTTCCTTTTACATCTTTTACAAAAATTACTTTCATTTTTTGTCTCCTCCTTCATAGAAAACTTGGCATTTTAATGGGATTCTTATGAAAGCTTGCTTTGCTTTCATAGAACCCCTTATACTTTGGAGTTCAAGCCATAGTTGCACTTTTACTAACCTAAAAAGCTCTAACTTTATTGTAATTTCATTTAAAACGACTGTTAACTTGCAAAATATTCCTCTATTATATCCTTTAATAATGCTTCTGCATCATCTATTGTCGTATCCTCAATTTGAGTGGCAGCGTTTGTTAAATGCCCACCACCATTCATTTTTTCCATGATAATCTGAACATTTACTTCTCCAAGCGAACGGGCACTGATACCGATTCGGCCATCACTTCGTTCTGATATCACAAATGAAGCGTTAATACCGCTCATCGTTAGGAGCGTATCCGCTGCCTGTGCTATTAATACGCCACCATATATTTCTTCTGGTTTTCCTTTGGAAATAGCAATCGAATCCCGATAAACTTCAGCACGCTCGATTAGCTTACTGCGTTTAATATATATATCCAAATCTTCCTTCATAAATTGCTGTACCAACACGGTATCTGCACCTTTTGATCGTAAATAAGATGCCGCATCGAACGTACGCGAACCTGTTCGTAATGTGAAACTTTTGGTATCTACAATAATCCCCGCCAATAATGCTGTAGCTTCAAGCATTTTTAATTTAAGGCTTTTTGGCTGATATTCCAGTAATTCAGTAACCAGTTCCGCTGTAGAGGATGCATATGGCTCCATATAAACGAGCGTTGGATTATCAATAAATTCCTCTGCACGCCGATGGTGGTCAATAACAACTTTATACTCACTTTTACTCAACAAGCGCTGATTCGAGACCATCGATGGCTTGTGTGTATCAACAACTACAATAAGGCTTCTGCTCGTTACTACTGCTTCCGATTCCTCCGGGTCTATGAAATGTTCCCATAGCTCTTCATCCTCTTTTATTCCCTCAACAAGTCGGTAAACACCTGTATCTACGTCATCTGGATCCAATACAATATATCCTTCAACACCATTGGTCTTAGCAATATTTAATATACCAATTGCTGCACCAACCGAATCCATATCTGGTGATTTATGGCCCATAATAATAACATTATCACTTTCTTTAACTAGTTCTTTTAATGCATGTGAGATAACACGCGCTCGTACGCGGGTACGTTTTTCCATTGGGTTGGTACGTCCACCGTAAAAGCGAACTTTTCCAGCTTCATCTTTAATTGCAACCTGATCGCCACCCCGACCTAGTGCCAGATCAAGGCTCGATTGTGCTAATTCACCAAGCGTTGGAAGTTCGACACTTCCTAGACCAATCCCAATACTCAATGTAATCGGAATGTTTTGTTCGGCATTAAGTTCACGTACTTCATCCAGAATATCAAATTTTGATTTTTCCAGCTGATCCAGAATTTCTTTTGTCGAAACAGCCAGAAAACGATCCTGAGACGTTCGTTTCATATATATTCCATAATCATGTGCCCAATTATTTAACACAGAGGTAACCTTTGAATTTAATTGACTCTTTAACGTATCATCCATGTTTTGAGTAATTTCCTCGTAGTTATCAAGGAAAATTACTAACAGAACAGTTTGCTCATTTTGGTATAGCGTTTGTATTTCCGATTGTGTCGTTCGGTCAAACAGATATAGTAACCGTTCTTCCTTCTTTATTGTTGTTTGAAATTCAAATCCTTCCACATTGAACCATAATTCATCTTTACTTTCTTTAATTCTTGAAGTTAAATCATCAGATAGCGTATTAACTGATTTCCCAACTAAGGTATCTTCATCAGCAAAACGGTTCATGTAAGGATTTGCCCATTCAATAAAATAATCTTCATTATACAGAATGATTCCTATTGGCATTTCCAACAAAGCCTCTTCCCCAACACGTTTAATTCGATGGGAAAGTGTAGCTATATATTCTTCAGTTTCATTCTGCAGAGTTCTTTCCGTTCTTATACTATAATAAATCGACGCTGCTAATAGCAATGCCATCAACAATCCTAGCATCCATTGAAAATACCAAATAAACCCAAGCAGAGTAACGGACAAAAGGTAAATAACCCATAAGTGTCTGCTAAGTTTTGGTCTCCTTTGTAAATCGTGCATATAATCAGCTCCTACTACTTACTCCCACTTAATTCTTACCCTTTGAAATACGATCTCTTAGTGAGAATCCTATATCAATTATACCTAAGAGACGTACAAAATATAGGAAGAAAAATGGGAAAAGTATTGTCAATATAACACTTACTACTGGTAGTGCTTTTGACTTGTTTTTCTGATGAGCATAGAAAAAAATAAAAGATAATCCTTGCAACGTCATTAACATTCCTGCAACTATCATCACATTGTTTACAGCCAAATATAACGTACTCGATGGATCGAGTTCAAAAAATGTGAAAATCAATGCGAAGAAATAAATCCAAACTAATGAAACCGGTAAGCGCAACATACGAAACGGAGGAAATCCCAAATCCTTGCTGTCTAATCGATTGATCACTTTATAACTTACCCATTGACCAATAAAAGCCATAAAAATTCCAATGAATGCTATTCCAGCGGGAACCAGAGTCGAAAGCATACCAATCTGTTGTTCCAGTAACTCAACCTGTTCTTCTGCTTGATCCATAAGCCCAAATTGTTCCATTAAATCTTTAACCGTTTGTACATACTGGTTAAGTATTTGGTCTATTTCATTCATCAAATTCACTTGTAAAACGAATTGACTAAACACAAAAATAAATAAAAGTCCCACTACAAAACCTATCGTTCCTCTTCCCCATGTTTCATACGCGGGTAACTTTTTATGAATAGCACTACCAAGCATTATACCACCAAGACCCATTAGCACGGTTAACGGCAGGCTAATTATCGTTGCAAATAGAATAGATAATACAACCGCAACCCCAAACATTAAAAGAGAGGGCTTCCAATTATGTCTGGAAGCAAATATTATGAAAGGTACTGGCAGTAAAAATGTAGCAACTATTGTTATTACTGGTACAAAAGCTGCGATTAACAGCAATATAATATATATTGCTGTAAGCATGGCACCTTCTGTTAAAATTTTTGATTGATTCATGTATTGCACCTACATATCTAATTAATTTATCTCATTACAATATGATAACACGATTTAAGCATTAATTGGTATTCGAAATAACTGATTCTAATATTTCCCGGGTAATAACTTGTTGAATTTTGTAGACAAACAATAAAAATCAACGAATTTTCAAGGCCAGGAAGCGAATTTATTACAGATTTTTATTATAATGGATCTAATGGAAGATTCTAAGATGAAGGATGAAACTAATGATTTTATTGCATGCATTCTTAAACAGTGTTAAATTGCCAAATAAACAGGCAATGTTTAAATTAAATCGAATCGGAATGGACATTACTGTATTATATATGTCTATTCTTGTATTGCTTGTTTCTATTCCGTCGCTAGTTGACCGACTAACAGCAACTGGTGGTGCAAGTGCTGATGTGCAGTTATTTTTACTGTTCGTGTACTTTTTCTTATTTTATTACTTACCATTAATTATAATGGTTTTTCTGCTGCTTTCACTAATTGCTTACATAGGAACGGGCATATCCCGGTTAATGAGACGTAAAATCAGATTCCCAATACTGTGGAAAATGAGTGCTTATACAGCAACTATCCCTTTTTTACTATATACAATCATAGCTCTGATTTTTAAGATAGATGTTATGTATTTATGGATTTTCTTAATCTATTCTATTCTTTTTATAGTAAAAATAATCACCATTTATCCCAAGCGGAAAATTCGAAAATAGGAGTTTTTTTAATGAAATATATTGTATACATTCTTCTTGCATTATCTCTCCTGATTAACGCAGGCTGCAGCGATCAGGATAGTACTAAAGAACATGAGCTCTTCATATCAGCTGCATCAAGTTTATCCAATGTACTGTCAAAGCTAGCTGAAGCGTTTGAATCGGAACATCCAAATACGAAGCTTACATTAAACTATGGAGCTTCTGGCAAGCTTGCACAGCAAATACAGCAAGGTGCACCTGTTGATTTATTTCTGTCAGCAGACCAAAAATGGATGGACAACCTAGCAGAGCAAAAGATGATTCTCGATGATACAAGAATAAATTTTACACAAAATAAACTTGTACTAGTCTCAACAAATAATGCTAATCTATCCATTGATTCATTGAAAGATTTACCTTCTAGCGGACTGGACCAAATAGCAATTGGAAACCCTGAAAGCGTACCTGCAGGAAGTTATGCAAAAGAAGCATTAACCGCAAGTGGAACTTGGAAAAGTATAAAAAGTCAGCTTGTTCACGCCAAAGATGCACGACAAGTGCTTACATACGTTGAATCCGGTAACACTGACATTGGATTTGTTTATGCCAGTGACCTGAATCGTTCTAAAATGGTAACAGAGGTTACTAAAATAGATGAATCGTTGTATAAGAGAATCGATTATCCTGCCGCTGTAATTACATCAAGTGACACCATGGAGAAGGCAAAAGCATTTATCGACTTTCTGCAAACAGATGAAGCACAATCGATATTGGCCGAATATGGATTTAACTCTTAAGGGTGGGAACTGAAATGGACTACACACCATTATTTCTATCACTGAAAATAGCCAGTATTGCAACAGCTATAGTTGTAATTATTGGCATTTTCCTTGCTAGAATTATCTCCCGCTATCGATTTCCCGGAAAGAGAATACTAGAATCACTGTTAATGCTTCCATTGGTGCTTCCACCTACTGTTGTTGGATTTGGACTGCTTTATTTGTTTGGCAAAAATGGTCCATTCGGAAGTTTATTACTAGATCTGTTTGGTATTCAGATTGTATTCACATGGTTTGGGGCAGTGTTAGCTGCAATTGTCGTTTCCTTTCCATTAATGTATCAAAGCGCTGCCGCTTCTTTTCAAAATTATGATGCCAACATCGAAAATGCTGCATTGACGATGGGCGCATCAAAGTGGACGGTGTTTTGGACAATAACCTTTCCATTGGCATGGCCCGGATTATTAGCAGGGTTGGTATTAACATTTGCTCGGGCGCTTGGCGAGTTCGGCGCGACACTTATGATTGCCGGCTATATTCCAAATCAAACAGAAACAATCCCACTTGCCATCTATTTTGCTGTTGATGCTGGGAATATGGATGCTGCAGTGTTTTGGGTTATCAGTATTATCGCTGTTGGATTCACCGCCATTCTGTGGTTGAATTGGTGGAGTGGGCGGAATATTTTAAGATTTACAAGTGACAAATGAGCTAGGTGGGGTGAATAATGCTTTCATTGAAGATAAAGAAAACACTTAAAGCATACACGCTTAATGCTGTGTTAAACGTTAGCGAGGAAATTATAGTATTAACCGGACCATCTGGTGCTGGCAAAACCACAACATTGAACTGTATCTCAGGACTTATTCATCCTGATTCTGGTGAAATCGTATTAAATGACCGGATTCTTTTTCAGAAAAAAGAAAAGCCAATTCCTGTTCAAAAACGGAATATAGGATATGTGTTTCAGAATTATGCTTTATTCCCTCACATGACAATTAGAGGTAACATCAATTACAAAATGAAAGATATTAAACTTGTTAATACATTAGTTAACGTTGTTGGAATCGAACATATCCTTGAAAGTTACCCTGCTGAAATATCAGGTGGCGAGAAACAACGTGCAGCCCTCGTGAGAGCCTTAGCTACTAAGCCGGAGGCACTACTGTTGGATGAGCCTTTTTCCTCCTTAGATGATGAGACAAAGGAAGAATGCCAGAATGAACTACTGCGTCTGCATGCCATGTGGAAAATACCAATTATCATGGTTACACATGACCTTAAAGAAGCTGAGAGACTGGGCGATCGTATTCTGAGAATAGAACAAGGGAAAATAATCGATAATTGAGTGATTGTTGCGCCAACGATGGCGAAAGTCAAGATGAATCTTATGCTTGGAAAGCGAAAAGGATACACGAAGAGCGTAAGCTGCCCCACAGGACGTGGGGTAGTTCGACGTTGCCACAGGATGTGGTGGTATTAGTCGAACATCCTTTATTTCTTATCGTAGACACGGGGAGGGAAGTCTACTATGCGCTAGGCGCTGGCCGGTGAGAACGCCACGTCCTGTGGCGTCACCGGCACTAGTACATCCTGTACGTCGGAGCTGGAAGTCGCTGATTCGGAAGTCCAGTTATCCACAGCACTTAAATTTTATAATTTCCTAAGCAATAAAAAAAGCCTTTTGATAGTATTTACACTGTCAAAAGGCTTTTTATTGCTATTATTACTCTGTTACATATGGCAATAATGCCATTGTACGAGAGCGTTTAATCGCTTTTGTAAGTTTACGTTGATATTTTGCAGAAGTTCCAGTTACACGACGAGGAAGAATTTTCCCACGTTCTGAAATGAAACGTCTTAGTAAATCAACATCTTTATAATCGATGTGTGTAATTCCGTTGGCTGTGAAATAACACACTTTACGACGCTTTGCACGTCCGCGACGAGCTGCCATTAATACCCCTCCTTCTTTTTAGATTAACACTCTATCTATTTAGAATGGTAAATCATCGTCTGATATATCGATAGGCTCACCGTTGTTTTTGAACGGTTCCTCTTCGTTTTGATTTTGATTTTGATTTTGATTTGTTTGGTTCTGATTCTGGTTTTGACTTTGATTTTGTTGGTATCCTGATGCTTGTTGTCCACTGCTTTGTGAAGAACCTTTAGATTCAAGGAATTGAACACTGTCTGCAACAACTTCCGTTACAAATACAGTTTTCCCATCCTTTCCTTCGAATGTACGCGTTTGTAAACGTCCATCAACACCAATCAAACTGCCTTTTTTCATGTAATTTGCCAGGTTTTCTGCCGGTCTGCGCCAAACAACACAGTTGATAAAGTCAGCATCACGGTTACCTTGCTGATTTGAAAAAGGTCGATTAACTGCTATCGTAAAGTTGGCTACTGCCACTCCATTTGGTGTATAACGTAGATCAGGATCCTTCGTTAACCTGCCGACAAGTACGACACGATTCAACATCAGAACCACCCCTTATTATTGATCATCTTCTCGAATTACCATATGACGAATAATATCATCAGAAAACTTAGCTAAGCGATCAAATTCATTGATTGCATCTGCATCACTAGTAAAGTAAATGACTACATAATATCCATCACGATAATCATTGATTTCATATGCAAGACGTTTCTTGCCTTTTTCATCAACTTTTTCAATCTCCGCCCCATTGTCAGTTAAAACTTTATTAAAGCGCTCAACTAAAGCTGTTTGAGCTTCGTCTTCAATATCTGGGCGGATGATATACATGATTTCGTATTTTCTCATCCGGTACACCTCCTTTTGGTCTTAGCGGCTTCATTTAGTCAATGAAGCAAGGAGTAATCTTGTTTCATTACTCACAACATCGTATTATACCAAATATTATTATAAAAAACAACCATTCGAGGGATCCTGCTACGTTAAAGTTTACACATTAAAGCGAAAATGGATTACATCGCCATCTTTCACGATATATTCTTTACCTTCTAATCGGACATTTCCTTTTTCACGTGCTTGCGCCATTGCTCCTGCATCCATAAGATGATCATAGGATACGGTTTCGGCACGAATAAAGCCTTTTTCAAAATCTGTGTGAATAATTCCCGCAGCCTGTGGTGCTTTTATTCCTTTACGGAAAGTCCATGCACGCACTTCCTGTTCACCAGCAGTAAAATAGGTTGCCAAGCCCAATAAGTTATAAGAAGCTTTGATAAGCTTATCTAACCCAGATTCAGAAATACCTAAATCATCAAGAAACTCTTCCTTTTCCTCCTGATCAAGTTCAGCTATTTCTTCTTCAATTTTTGCACAAACTACAATTACCTCTGCACCTTCTGCCGCTGCATACTCTTTCACCCTTTGCACATTTTCATTTGCGTCAGGCTCGGTAATTTCTTCTTCACTTACATTTGCTACATACAGTGTTGGTTTACTAGTTAACAAATGAAGCCCTTTTACTATTTTCCAATGTTCTTCCGAAAACTCCAAAGCTCTTACAGGTTTTTCTTCTTCAAGCCCTGCTTTAAGCTTAAGGAGAATGTCATGCTCTGCAATAGCTTCCTTATCCTTCTGTCTAACAAGCTTTTCCACCCGTTGTATCCGTTTGTTTACAGATTCTAAGTCGGCTAAAATAAGCTCAAGATTGATAATCTCAATATCATCTATTGGATCAATTTTACCTGATACATGCGTAATATTATCATCTTGAAAACAACGCACAACTTGGCAGATTGCATCAACCTGGCGAATATGGGATAAAAATTGGTTTCCCAGTCCTTCCCCTTTACTCGCCCCTTTCACAATACCAGCAATATCGGTAAATTCGAATGCTGTTGGTACTGTTTTTTTCGGTTTTACTAATTCTGTTAATTTATTTAAGCGATTGTCTGGTACTTCTACAATCCCTACATTTGGATCAATGGTTGCAAACGGGTAGTTCGCAGCCTCTGCTCCAGCTTGTGTAATTGCATTAAACAATGTTGATTTACCAACATTGGGAAGTCCAACAATTCCTGCTGTTAAAGCCATTCAACTTTCACTCCTTAAGGATTTCATTCATATGAACGCGTTAGTCATATCAATTATAGATACAAGATGTTAAATTGACAAGCAATGAAAAAGCAAAAATAAGCAATTATAATTGCTTATTTTCATAGAGTGCTTCCACAATTTTTATTTTTCATTGATCATACCACAACTATAATTAATTTTTTTAGACACTTAAAAGAATTTTAGACAAATTATTCTTCTGCCTTCACAAGTATTTTTTTCATCTTTTTAGCGAATTCTTTCCTTGGGATCATGACGCTGTGATCACATCCCATACACTTAATTCGGATGTCCATACCCATTCGAACAATTTTCCAGCGATTTTCACCACAAGGATGCTGTTTTTTCATCTGAACAATATCATTTAATTCAAATTGTTTATCCGACATGTCGCACCCCCCTTTTATAATTCCTTGTCATGATTTAGCTCTAATGAAGTCGGTTCTTGGTTTCTGGAATACATCACTAGACGTGGTGATGGAATTTCAATACCTTCTTTATATAATACCTCCTGGACTTCTTTTCGAACTATTCGTGCACCTGCCCATTGATAGACTGGCAATGTTTCAGCAATAATACGAATTACATAATGAGAACTTTCCAATGTTTGTACACCTATTATTTCTGGAACTCGAACGATTTCTTCATATTTATCCGGCAATGTCTTACTCACACTCTCGATTATTTTCTCGGCACTGCCAACGTCACTCTCATAAGGTACGTTTACATCCACAACCGCAAGACCATTATAAATTGAATAATTAGTAACCTGGGTTACGTTTCCATTTGGAAGTACATGCTGTTCGCCAGTCCAGCTTTGAATTTTAGTTGTACGCATCCCGATTTCTTCTACTGTTCCTTCAACACCTGAAGTAAGTATATAATCCCCTACAGAAAATTGATCCTCAAAAATTATGAAGAACCCGGAAATAATATCACGTACAAGGTTCTGTGCACCGAAGCCTATAGCTAAACCTGCAACACCCGCACCAGCCAGCAAAGGCCCTATTTTTTGACCTAATACATTGTCTAATATCATTATAATTGCTGTAAAATACACGGTATACTTTAATGCATTTTTAATCAGTTTTTTAAGGGTATTCTCTCTTCTTTCTGTTATCCGAAAAGGACCACGTGATTTATTTTGGAAAACACGGCCTATTACATTATTTCCAACACGAATTATAACTATCGATAGGAATATGATTAAGATAATCTCAATTAATCCCTGCCCAATAACTATCCATAATTCAGGACCTGCAATATAGTCCCATAACTGCTCAAATTTATTTTTGATAAATTCCAAAATAAAACCTCCGACGTTCAACTCTATAGCTAAATTCTACAATAATGCCTCTATCATTGAAAGAGAAGAGAAATTCATTTATTATTTTCCATTTTTTTCCATATAGGGTAAAGTAATAATCTTGTTAATACATATAAATTAAGAATACCATATATCGGATAAATATAGCTTATTAACGTAGAGAAACCTAATGTCGTTAATGGAATCATTGCTATTAATATGAGAATGACTAATAACCAAATTGGCACATTTATTATGCTTTGGAGTCTGGAAACTATACCTAAAACCCCTGCAGCTGCCGTCGTAAAGATAGCAAACCATAGAAGGATTGACATAAATATAAGCATTCCAAATGGGTAGTGCTTTAGTATCGCGAATAATGGTATTTCATATAAAAGTAATTCATCTGCTATCTGTATTAAACTATTATTATATATGAATGATATCGTACCCAAGGTTAAACCGCTGCCAAGTGAGGCAATCCATATTTCCTGCTTGGATCTAACTTTATTTCCTATCGCTCCCAACACCGCAATTAAAGGTAAAATATTCAATGCTGTAAAAGGAAATGCTGCAGTCCAATTTCGTTGTTCAGACAAATGTGAAAACAATGAAAGTTCTTGATCCATTGTAAATATTAACAAAATATACAGAAGTCCACCAAGTAATAATGGCAAAATAACCTGATTCATTGCCAACAGTCCACTAATATCTTTCAAAAACAAAATAATTAAGCAAACTGCGATAACAAGCACTCCCCACCAATAGGAAAAGTTAAATGCTTGTCCCGTAGCACCACTACCAGCAATCATCACAACTGTTGTAGTAAATAAATATAAAAATATCATAACATCATATAGTTTTGTTAATTTAACTCCTACTATATCACCAAGTACCGGTAAATAGTCAGTTGACTGTTTTTCATAGCTTACATTCATTATTACATTACAGCATATCGAAAAAAATAACGTAAACAACAAAATGGCAAGTCCACTTTCATGACCAAAAAATTGCCATAATTCCCTGCCAGAAGCATATCCAGCCCCAATAGTTGTACCAATAATTAAAAACATCCACTTTAGACCAGCTCTCCACATCGCATTTCCTCCATTATTTTTCGTATCTACGTATAGATCGATAATTTTTTCCGTATACTTATACCAATATGTTTATGGAGGATAAGCTATGAATCTTATAAATCGTTTTGTTCCAAAAAATGATAAATTGCAATTGTTACATACTGACCCTACCCTAACGGATGCTATGAGCGAGAGGTTAATTTCTTGGTTTCCTAAGATACCTCGTGAATATGTTGTTGTTTGTATTGGAACCGATCGATCAACCGGGGATGCACTTGGTCCATTGACAGGATCCTTTTTTTCAGAAATGAAACCGAAACATATAAATGTTTATGGGACATTGGCAGACCCTGTTCATGCCATAAATCTAGAAGATCATATTAAATTAATAAATGCCCAACACAAAGAAGCATTTATTATTGCTGTAGATGCATCATTAGGGAAAATGACATCTGTGGGCAGTATCATTTCAGATGTTGGATCATTGAGGCCTGGAGCAGCATTAAATAAGAATCTTCCTTCTGTCGGGGATATTCATATTACTGGTGTGGTTAATATAAGTGGATTTATGGAATATTCTATCTTACAAAATACAAGATTATCACTTGTTGTAGACATGGCTAAGTCCATTGCTGCTTTACTAGAGGCATTAGATCAGCAATTAACATATAACAGGCCTTTACCAGCTATTATTGCTTCGAACCAAAAACGTAATAGAGGTGTAGAAGCCTAACTTGTTTTACATTAAAAAGAACCCTACTATATTGTAGAGTTCTTAGAATAATAAATAGATATAATAGACAAATCCTACTGTAAGAAGAGAGGGCAACAAATTTCCAACTCGTATCTGGACGATTTTCAGTAGATTTAATCCAATTGCTACGATAAGCAACCCGCCCACTGCAGTTAATTCTACAATCAATCCATTTAAAAAAGATTCAGGAAGCAGCTTTTCAATTTGCGTAGCTAAAAGTGCTATTGAACCTTGGTAAAGTAGAACAGGAATCACAGAAAATATGACACCAAACCCCAATGTTGTCGTTAATACTAGAGCAACGAAGCCATCGATCACGCCTTTTGTAATAAGAACTTCATGGTCTCCTCGCAGACCACCATCTAAAGCTCCAATCACAGACATAGCTCCTATAACAAATATTAGTGAGGCCGTTATAAATCCTTGTGCGATACTAAAATTGTCGTTTGTTGTCGTAAATCGGCCACCTATCCATGCACCTAGTCGATTTAAACCTTCTTCCACATGAATAAATTCTCCAATAATTGCACCAGTTAATAGACTCAATAACACAACAACAATAACTTCAGTAGTAAATGCCATTTGCATACCAATTAATATAACCGCAAGCCCAATTCCATGCATTACCGTTTCTTTATATCTTTCTGGTATTTTCGTAAAAAATAACCCTATTAAACACCCTGCTATAATAAGTGCCCCATTTACCAATGTTCCAAATAAGACCATAACTACAACTCCATTTGTTAGTAAATATTAAATCAAATTATATGAAGATGCTATTTCATCTATCGCTATAATGAATGCATCGACTTCTTCTTTAGTATTATATATACCCAGACTCGCCCTGACCACACCTTGATCAGTTGTGTTTAATGATTCGTGTGTTATCGGACTGCAATGAAGCCCTGATCTAACAGCTATTTTATAATGCGAGTCAAGGATCATCGCTATTTCCTGTGAAGATATATTAAAGATATTAAATGCCACAATCGGAATTCGGCGTTTATGCTTGGTTGGTCCGTAACAAGTAACCCCTTCAATATTTTCTAATCCTTCTAATAGTGTTCCTGCTAAAAATGTTTCACGTGGAACATTTACATTTTGTCTACTTTCAAATGCTTTTAGAGCAGCATTCAAGCCAGAAATCCCTGGGGTGTTTAATGTGCCACTTTCGAGTTTTTCAGGCATTTGACAAGGTTGCTCAGGTGCTACTGAAAAAGCGCCTGTCCCTCCCTGAAAAATTGGTTGAAGTTCAATATTTCCTTCAATTAGCAGCATACCTGTCCCCTGAGGTCCCATTAAACCTTTATGTCCGGAAAAGGCCATTAAATCTATTCCTATTTGACTCATATGTATAGGTATATGACCAGCAGTTTGTGATGCATCAACAAGTGTTAATACATTTTGACTCGATGCGATGCCAGTTATTTCTTCAATTGGTAATAGTGACCCAGTAACATTTGATGCATGTGTCATTGTTATTAGTTTGGTATTAGAATTAATGGATTTCTTTATATGTTCGATAAATGATCTATCATCTTCATTCCAATTAATGTATGAGATTTCAACACCACAGGTACGCTTAAGGTTCTCCAGGGGTCTCCGTATGGAGTTATGTTCAATTCTAGTGGCAATAATGTGATCTCCTTCTCGCCAAGGCAGACCCTTAATTGCTTGATTCAATGCGCCTGTTGCATTCTGGTGGAATATTGCTTTTTTAGGATCACTACAACCAAATATGCGAGCGGCTCTTTCTCTAGTATCCTGTATTATTTCAGATGCTTTTCTGGCTAATTGATGACCACCTCTGCCCGGGTTAGCTCCAACTTCGTTAAGTGCGAAAATCATTGCCTCCCCTACCTCTACTGGTTTTGGAAAAGATGATGCAGCCTGATCAAAATATATCATAACTAAAACACACCACTTCTTGTCAAAATTTTAGAAAACTAGGCATTCACCCAGTCTTAATGGCGTATGCCTAGTTTCACTTGTGCATTAAGAAAGTATTTATACTTCCTAACTGCCAAAAAAAGACTGACTATTTAATGAATCAACCTTTAAAAAGTCAGTCGTTCCTATTCATTACTAGTCCAATGTTTCCAATATACGCTGTAAGTCATCATTAGAGTAGAATTCTATTTCAATTTTCCCTTTACGTTTACCTTGGTTTATTGTCACAGCAGTACCTAGACGTTCACGCAATATTGATTCTCTTTCCTGAAGAAATATATCTTTTTTTGGCTTTTCTTTTTTCTTCTTACCAGCATTTTCATTCATTTCAAGAATGTATTGCTCTACTTGCCTTACATTCATCTTTTCTTTTCGTATTTTATCAACAAACGGCAGAACCTTCTGCTTATCTTTAATACCTAACAAAGCACGACCATGTCCCATCGTAAGTTCTCCGTTGTTTATGTAGGCTACAACTTGATCAGGAAGTGAGAGCAATCGAACAATATTAGCAATATGGGATCTACTTTTACCTAAACGCCGTGAAAGTTCATCTTGCGTAATTTCCAATTCATTCATCAAATTTTGATATGCATGTGCTTCTTCAATCGGAGTTAAATCTTCCCGTTGAAGGTTTTCCAATAAGGCAACTTCCATCATCTTTCCGTCAGTCAATTCTTTTACTACGGCTGGAACATTCTCAAGCCCGGCTTCCTTTGCAGCACGAAAGCGTCGCTCTCCTACAACAACCTCATAGCCTTTAATGCTTTTACGTAAGATTAAAGGCTGAATTATACCATATTCCAGAATTGAATCCTTTAGTTCCTCTATTGCATCTGCGTGAAAAGTTTTTCTTGGTTGATAAGGATTTGGTCGGCATTCATTAATGGGAACTTCCTGAATAACGTCGTCATCCTTCTCTTCTACGTCTGGGAAAAAAGCATTAATCCCCTTACCTAACCCTCTCGCCATTACTCATCACTTCCTTCGCTAATTCAAGATATACCTCAGAACCTTTTGATTTTGGATCATATGTTATGATAGGTTCCCCGTGACTCGGCGCTTCACCTAATCGAACATTTCTAGGGATGACTGATTTGTATACTTTGTCCTGAAAGTACTTTTTCACTTCCTCAATGACTTGTATGCCAAGGTTGGTTCTTGCGTCAAGCATTGTTAATAAAACACCTTCAATCATTAATGATTTATTTAAATGCTTTTGCACCAAACGAATGGTGTTTAATAACTGGCTTAGACCTTCTAATGCATAATACTCACATTGAACTGGTATTAATACAGTATCAGAGGATGTAAGTGCATTAATAGTAAGCAATCCTAAAGAAGGTGGACAATCAATTATAATATAATCATACTCTTCTTTTAGATTTTCCAAGGATTTTTTCAATCGAATTTCACGCGAAATAGTAGGAACTAATTCAATCTCAGCTCCCGAAAGTTGAATCGTAGCAGGTATAATGTCCAAATTCTCAACTTTAGTAGGGACACATACCTCTTCAGCAGGTAAATCCTCTACCAGTACATTATAGATACATTGATTCATGTCAGCTTTGTTAATGCCAACTCCGCTCGTGGCATTACCTTGAGGATCAATATCCACAATCAAAACTTTATTCTTCAAGTGTGCAAGACCTGCACTTAAGTTTACCGATGATGTTGTTTTTCCGACGCCACCCTTTTGATTGGCTATGGCTATAATTTTACCCATGCTGTCACCTACCTAAAATCTATACTTATTATTCTATCACTTTTTTTAGTAAAAGACCTATTAATATAGTTGATTGTTTAAAAAAATATTTAGAAATCTACTAACTGCTAATATAATGTTAAAAACCACTCATCTTTATTAGCAAAGATGAATGGTCCAATTGTGAATTTTAAAGGTATCTCATATAAATGAACAAAATATTATTTCTTTTTCGGGATTTTAATCGTTATTTGATAGAATTCATCGAGATCTTCCTCATTTGATTCCACATCAATACCAGTATCTGAAACCATACTTAATGACTGTCGAATGGTATTCATAGCAATTCGAATATCCTTATTTACACCTTTAAGTTTAGCTTGTTTTTTAGTCGGCTTATCTTTCGGCTGGTTCAACTTAGTAATATATTCTTCTGTCTGTTTTACATTTAATTCTTTTTCAAGAATTGCATTTAGGACTTTCAGTTGTTCATCGGGCTCGCTCAACTTTATTAACGCCCTAGCATGTCGTTCTGTAATATCCTTCTTTAATATCGAGTGCCTAACTTCCTCTGGCAGCTTTAGTAACCGTAATTTGTTAGCAATGGTTGATTGGTTTTTACCTAAACGTTGAGCTAAAGCTTCCTGTGTTAATGAATGCATTTCTAATAGACTAGCATATGCGCTTGCTTCCTCTATAACAGTTAATTCTTCTCGTTGAAGGTTTTCAATTAAAGCAACAGACGCTGTTTCTGCATCAGACATACCGCGGATGATAGTCGGTATGTTTTCCCATTCTAGTAGCTTTACAGCACGCCACCTTCGTTCACCGGCAATAAGTTCATACATTTCCCCATCATCAATTTTACGAACCACTATCGGCTGAATCATTCCATGTGTATGTATAGTTTGAGCTAGTTCTTGGATTTTATCGTCATCAAATACCGACCTTGGCTGGAATCTATTCGGTTCTATTTTCTGAACAGAAAGTTGGATTACTTCATCTGGATGGTACTTTTCTTCTTCTGATTCAGAATCAGATTTATCTCCCGAACCGAAAATTCGGTTAAAAGGGCTTACCATTACCAAACACCACCTTTATTAATACTATATAACAAAAATTGCTATATTAGAAAACTTTGGCTTATCGCCACGCATTAACGGCGATAAAATTATTTATACTTTCTTAACTGCTTAAAACTAGTAAAATGTTTCACGTGGAACATTTTTAAAAAGTTAAAACTATTAACAAGAAAAAAGCGCAGTATAAACACTGCTGCGTGTGAACGATATAACTCAGTTTATAAACCTATTTTATCATATATATACCTAGAAGAGTATTAAATAGAAAAATATTATTTCAGCAATCAGTTACCTATGTAGTAGTTTAGATAATTGGATTTTTACCTGGAACGCCAGGCTTTCTTGGATATTTATTTGGGGTATTACGTTTTTTATTTATAACAATAATAGACCTTTCGCTATTTTCATTTGGTAATGTAAACGTGTGTACAGAGTCCAGTTCCCCTCCCAGTAAATTAATTACTGTATTTGAATCATTTACTTCCTGATCACTTTGGGAACCTTTCATGGCTATAAATTCACCGTTCTTTGTTACTAGTGGTAAACATAACTCACTCAGCACAGTCATTCGTGCAACTGCCCTTGCTGTGACTATATCAAATGATTCTCTGAATTTTTTGTTTTTCCCAAAACTTTCCGCACGATCATGGTAAAAAGCCACTTTACTTATATCTAATTTTAAAGCTAATTCATTTAAAAATGTAATACGTTTCTTTAATGAATCCACAATTGTCACTTGTAAATCCGGAAAACATATTTTAAGTGGAATACTAGGGAAACCAGCCCCAGCACCCACATCACAAATATGCAGTTCTTTAGTAAAGTCATGATAAAAGGCTGCGGAAATCGAATCATAAAAATGTTTTAAATAAACATCTTCCTCATTCGTTAAAGCAGTCAAATTTATTTTATCATTCCATTCAACCAAAGTTTGAAAATAAATAGCAAATTGCTCTATCTGTTTATCTGTTAGTTCAATACCTTTTTGACGTAATGCTTCAACAAATTGTTCTGGATTCATAAAATAGAGCACCTCACACTCAATTAATTAGCAACTCGAGCAATTTTTCCCTGTTCAATATAGACAAGTAATATCGACACATCTGCTGGATTCACACCTGAAATACGAGATGCCTGACCAACTGAAAGTGGACGAACTTTTTTCAGTTTTTCTTTGGCTTCAGATGCAATCCCGCCAATATCATCATAATCAATATTGTCTGGAATTTTTTTATCTTCCATTTTAAGCATACGTTCCACTTGTTCGTTTGACTTCTTAATATAACCTTCATATTTTACTTGTATTTCAACTTGTTCCCGAACATCATGTGGAAGTAATTCATTTGGTTCAATTACTTTTTCAAGCAAATCATACGTTATTTCTGGTCTTTTTAGTAAATCATATGCTTTAACCGCTTCTTTTAACGGTGTAGCATTTGCTTCATTCATCATTTGTTGTACATGCTCTTCTGGCTTAATGACAATTTTTGACAATCTTTTCTTCTCTTCTTCTACCAATCGTTTCTTTTCAACAAATTTATTATAACGTTCTTCAGTTATTAAGCCTAGTTTGTAACCTGTTTCAGTCAAACGCAAATCTGCATTGTCATGACGTAGTAACAAACGATATTCTGCACGAGATGTTAGAAGACGATACGGTTCATTCGTTCCTTTAGTTACAAGATCATCGATCAGTACGCCAATATAAGCCTGAGAACGATCTAGAATTAATGGATCTTTTCCAAGTACTTTAGAAGCTGCATTAATTCCAGCCATAATTCCTTGCGCACCTGCTTCTTCGTAACCGGAAGTTCCGTTTATCTGGCCCGCAGTAAAAAGTCCTGGGATTTCTTTCAATTCTAATGTTGGCCATAACTGTGTAGGAACAACTGCGTCATACTCAATCGCATATCCTGCACGCATAATTTCAGCATTTTCCAGACCTGGAACTGATCTAACCATATCATGTTGAATAGATTCTGGAAGTGAAGTTGATAACCCTTGCACATAAACCTCTTCCGTATCTCTTCCTTCTGGCTCAAGGAAAATTTGGTGTCGTGGTTTATCATTAAATCGAACAATTTTATCTTCAATTGATGGACAATAACGTGGACCAGTACCACGTTTCATTCCAGAATACATTGCAGATAATGACAAATTATCATTAATTAGCTGATGGGTAACTTCATTCGTGTACGTTAACCAGCAAGGAATCTGATCCAGAATATATTCAGTTGTTTCATATGAAAAAGCTTGTGGTTTATTCTCACCAGGCTGGATTTCCGTTTTTGAATAGTCAATTGTATGGCTATTCACACGTGGCGGTGTACCAGTTTTAAACCGGGTAATTTCAATTCCAAGCTTTTCAAGATGCTCAGATAGTTTTACTGATACACGTTGATTGTTTGGACCACTTTCATATTCAAGGTCTCCCATTAACACTTTACCACGCATAAACGTACCTGTTGTAACAATTACAGTCTCTGCATGATAAGCAGCTTTTGATTCGGTAATAACCCCTTTACATACACCATCTTCCATTATTAGTTCATTTACCATACCTTGTCTTAATGTTAGATTTTCTTCGTTCTCAATAACATTTTTCATTTCTTTTATATATAAAGGTTTATCAGCTTGGGCACGTAATGCCTGTACTGCTGGCCCTTTTCCTGTATTTAACATGCGCATTTGAATATGAGTTTTATCAATTACTTTTGCCATTGCCCCACCTAATGCATCTATCTCACGTACGACAATTCCTTTAGCAGGCCCGCCTAATGATGGGTTACACGGCATAAAAGCTATCATATCTAAATTCAATGTCAGCATAAGTGTTTTTGCACCCATTTTAGATGCAGCAATACCAGCTTCTACACCTGCATGACCTGCGCCAACAACGATTACATCATAATGTCCTGCATCATATACCATACTTTGTCATCCTTTCTAATTTTTAAAGCTACTTTCCTAAACAAAATTGTGAAAATAACTGATCAATTAAGCTGTCACTAGCAGTATCTCCAATTATTTCCCCTAAAAACTCCCATGTTCTTGTTACATCGATTTGAACAATATCAAGTGGCATATTCATATCAAGGCTTACCATTGCATCTTCAAGTGCTTGTTTAGCTTGCTTTAGCAATTGAATATGTCTTATATTTGAAACATACGTCAAATCTCCGGCATCAAGTTCTCCAGCAAAGAATGTCTTAGCAATTGCGGACTCCATTTCATCAACACCCTCTTCTTTAATTAATGAAGTTGAAATGACTGGTTTACCATCAGCTAGTTCATTGACTTTATTCATATCAAGTTTTGGTTCCAAATCAGATTTATTAATAATAACAATATAATCCAATCCTTGAACAGCCGCAAAAAGTTTCTCGTCCTCAATGGTTAATTCTTCATTATAATTTAATACAAATAATATAAGATCTGATTCTTTCAACACTTTTCTAGACCGTTCAACACCTATTTTCTCAACAATATCTTCCGTTTCTCGGATACCAGCTGTATCTACAAGCCGAAGTGGGACACCCCGAACATTAACATATTCTTCAATCGTATCACGAGTTGTACCAGGTACTTCTGTTACAATTGCTTTATTTTCTTGAACAAGTGTATTCATTAATGAAGATTTACCAACGTTTGGACGTCCAATAATTGCTGTTCCTAAACCTTCACGCAAAATTTTTCCTTGCTTTGCAACCTGTAAAAGTTCCTCTATTTCAGCATGCACTTCTTTTGATTTGCTACGCATCATTTCGTTCGACATTTCTTCGACATCATCATACTCAGGGTAATCAATATTAACCTCTACGTGGGCAACTGTTTCAAGTAACTCCTGTCTGAGCCGTCCAATCAGTGCTGATAATCGTCCGTCCATTTGTTTTAACGCTACCGACATAGCTTTGTCCGTTTTAGATCGAATCAGATCCATTACAGCCTCTGCCTGTGATAAGTCAATTCTGCCATGCAAAAATGCCCGTTTTGTAAATTCTCCCGGTTCAGCAATTCGAACTCCTTCTCCAAGTATTATTTCCAAAACTCGGTTTACAGCAACCATACCACCGTGACAATTGATCTCAACAATATCCTCACGTGTGAATGTTTTTGGAGCACGCATCACCGAAACCATCACTTCCTCAGCAACATCATTTGTCGCAGGATCGATAATTTTTCCATAATGAATGGTATGCGAATCGACGTCAAGCAAGTTTTTCCCTTGGAACAACCCAGCTGTAACAGGAATTGCTTTTGGGCCACTTAATCGCACAATTGCAATTGCCCCTTCACCTATTGGTGTCGATATCGCAGTAATTGTATCTGTTTCCATTTCTCTCACCTCCATCATTTTCAACTTTAATTTAATTTATATTTAATTGCTTATATTTTTATTGTCACTAACTTAATAGAATATCACATTTTTAATCAAAAATAAACTTATCCACAATTACAAAAAACAAACATTAAAAAACCTTTTATCCACATGTGAATAAAAGGTTTTTTAGAATTGAAACTTATTAACAATTAAAGATTTGGTTCTTCATAATAATAATCCACAGGAACTGGTGCTACATTTGATCTCTCTAGTGCAGGTGTATCCTTCCGAGCCGCCTGATAAATAGCTGAGCCAACTATATCTGCCACATTTTTTAACTTTTCTTTACTAATGTGTTCCATTACATCATCTTCCGTATGATACCACGGCTCCAGAGGTGTATGAATAAATAATGCTGCAGGGATTCCTAAATTATGAAAAGCAACATGATCACTTCTGCCAAGCTCACTATATGGAACAAGTTCACTTACTCTGGAACCTGCTGCAGAACCGAGATCGGTAACTGTATTTTTTTCTCCATTAGCAGTAAACATTACAAGGTCTCCTGCATCTTCACTGCCAACCATATCCATTTGGAACATCGCAACCGTATTTTCGGCATCCTCAGCTGACATTGCTTCTGCATATTTACGTGATCCCCATAGACCATATTCCTCAGCACCAAATGCAACAAATTTAATTGACGTATCTGTTGGTGTACTTGCATACACCCTAGCTAGTTCAAGAAGAGCCGCAGTACCTGATGCATCATCATTTGCACCTTGTCCCCATGGCACAGAGTCATGATGTGATCCTACTATAATTTCTTGGCCAGTATCATGCTTTTTCAATGGCTCTTTCGTAGCTTCTACATTGTAGGAAGTAACTTCATCTCCACCCGAAGGAAAGGTAAATTCTTGTACAGAAACATTCTCATAACCATAACTTTCAAATTGGTTAACAAGGTACTCAACCGTCTCTAATTCACCTTCAGTACCAGCACCTCGCGAGCCTATCTCTTCTGATAAATAAGCAACATGATTATATATATTATCAACGTTCACCCGCTTTACGACTTTATTGTCAAAAGCTTGACTAGATTGAGTGTTTGAAGCATCTTTTGGTGCTGCATATACTGGTGTACCTATCATAAGTAAGATCACCAATATAAGTAATGAAATCTTTTTGTGTTTCATAGAATCCACTCCTTTTTCGATTTAAGTAATCATTCGATAATAGTTAAGTGAATTCCTCTTTATTTCATATAAACAGTAAAATAGTTTGATTAGAAACATACTTTAATTGCTTTAACCATCCTTTAGTACTACTTAGTAAACATAAGTTATCACAAGAATTTAATGGCGAAATTCTTAGCTGGTTTTATGAAGCTAGTACAAAAGTCAAAGTGAAATTCGAACTATGATTCAAAATTCTTGAAATAGAATTCGTATTAGTTCGGGTTTATTTTGCAGTTTAGTATGTATAACTACTTCTTACTGCATAAGTGCAACTATGGCATTCACCAAAAGGATTGGTGAATGTCTGGTTTTCTAATGTTGCTAATTAGATATAAACTGCGAAGTACTTTTAAAAATTTTGAGTGCTATTATGCCGCTCCGGAAATACACTTCGCGCACCTAGGGCGGCTGATGAGCCTCCTTGCTCCTACGTCGCTGCGTAGTCTCATCTAGGCCTCAGCTCCCACAGGAGTCTACGTGTATTTCCTCCGCTGTTGACTGGAGTAGGAATCGCTATTGAATAAATGTGTGACAGCTACACTAGTCCGGGTGAGCGGAGGGCGGTGACTCCTGCGGGAATAGCACGTGTCCGAAGACCCCGCAGTGCGACTAAATGAAGGCCGACTAAAACCGTCCTTTGCGGACAGCGTCGGCATACCCCTTGCCGGGGCAAGGGGGCTGAGGCCGTGCCCTAAGGTGCGCATCCGCCCGTAGCGACCCCGGACGGCGGGACGAGAGTTTATAGAGATTATTCTAGTAGTTACTTCGCAGTTTATATCAACTACGTATTAGATCCAACTATAGAAAATGAACGTTCTAAACATCCTATCCTGTTATTAGTCTTCTTTAATGTAGTTCCAGTCTCTAATATTGCATTAAAAAAAATCCCTAGGTAATTACCTAGAGATTTTAATAGTATTTATGGTTTTATAACAATATGGCGATGCGGCTCTACACCATCTGAATAGGTAGAAATCTCTTTATTTCGCTGCAAAGCACTATGAATCAGTTTACGTTCAAATGCTGGCATTGGTTCAAGCGCAACTTTCTTGTTTAGACGTGTCGCTTTATCAGCCATTTTATGTGCAAGGGATTCAAGTGTTTCTTTTCTGCGTCCTCGATACCCCTCTGCATCAACAGTGACAGTGTAATAAGCTTTCCCATCCTTATTTAGTACAAGATGTACTAAATATTGGATTGCATTTAGAGTTTGGCCACGTTTCCCAATCAATAAAGCTATCTTTTCACCATATAATTCAAACGTTACGTGTTTATCTTCAACAGTTGTTGTGATTTGAGCGGAAACATTCATATTTTCCGTTACTTCTTGCAAAAACTTTTCAGCTTGTTCTATTTGGTTTTTAACAATTATAACTTTCACTATTGCTCGTTTTGAACCAAATATACCCAAAAGTCCTTTCTTGCCTTCATCAATAACATCTACTTCTACGTGGTCCCTTGTTGTGTTTAACTGCTCTAATGCTGATTGGACCGCTTCTTCAACAGTTTGTCCGCTAGCAGTTATTTCTCTCACTTTTCGTCTCCTCCAGTACTTGCGTTTTTCATCATTGGTTTACGGATGAATAACGTTTGTGCCACCATAAAGATATTACCAACTACCCAGTACAACGCTAACGCTGATGGGAAAAACATTGCAAAAACGGTAATCATAATTGGCATCACATACAGCATAACCATCATTTGCGGGTTTTGTGCTGCAGGGCTGCCTGCCATCATTAACTTTTGCTGTAGAAAAGTAGCACCACCAGCAACTATTGGCAAAATGAAGAATGGATCTGCTTCTCCTAATTGGAACCATAGAAAAGTATGTCCCTTAATTGCTTCAGTACGCATAATAGCGTGGTATATTGCAATCAATATCGGCATTTGCACAAAAATAGGCAAACAGCCTGCAAGTGGGTTTACCCCGTGTTTCTGGAATAGAGCCATTGTTTCCTGTTGTAATTGCTGCTGTGTTTTCGCATCTTTTGAACTATATTTCTTTTGGATTTCTTTAAGCTCAGGTTGAATATCCTGCATTGCTTTTGAACTCTTTAATTGTTTCACGTTTAATGGTAATAATACTAAACGGACAATTATGGTAACAATTACAATTGCTAACCCGTAGTTACCATCAAACAGTTCAGCAAAGTATGTAATTAACCAGGACATTGGAAATACAAACCATTCCGCCCAGATTCCTTTTGTATTTTCATCAATTGGTTGATTAACATCCATACAACCAGAAAGAACTGCCAGCAACCCTATTAAGATAACAAGCAAATAAAACTTTTTACGCAAATTGTTTCCTCCTAACTATTCGAACAGCGCAAACACTTGTCCAAGTGCTGGTGCTAAACAACAATCCCCTTAGAAAACCTGGCATTAGCCAAGCCTTAATGACGAGTGCCTTAGTTGCACTTATGAAATACTTTCTTAACCCCTAAAATAACCATTCTAATTGCTATTTTATCATTAAATGATTATAAGATTCTATATAAATTCATAATTGATTACTTTTTTTTAATAGACGCTCTCTTGATAATAAATGAATTAAACTTTTTTTTACTTCATGAAAGTTCATCTTTTTTGTTGGCTGGCGTGCAATGATTACCATGTCAAATGTGGGTAGCACTTTCTCATCCAACTCATGAAAAGCTTGCCTTAAATAACGCTTGATCCGGTTTCTCATAACAGCATTTCCAATTTTTTTCCCTACTGAAATACCAATACGAAAATGATCCTGGTCTGGTTTTTTTACATAATAAATGACAAGCTGCCGATTAGCAAAAGACTTTCCACTCTTGAATACATATTGAAATTCTTCATTATCCTTTATTCGAAATATTTTTTTCATGATTTATCACCTTTATTAATCAAAAGCTCAAGCGTCTATAACCACCTAAAAAGTAAACTTTACGCTTAATAAGCAGCGGCCCTTAACCTAAGAACCACTGCTCTATTAGATAGTCTGGCTTACCGCCAAATCTTTTAGTCCTAATTTTTCATATGCCTAAAATAAAATTCTACAGTGGAAAAAAGACCACTGAGATCTTTTCAGTGGCCTATGCAGACAATACTTTTCTTCCTTTACGACGGCGACGAGCCAAAACTTGACGTCCATTTTTTGAACTCATTCGAGTACGAAAGCCGTGTACTTTTTTACGTTTACGATTATTTGGTTGAAACGTTCTTTTCATTTATCTTGCACCTCCCTGAGGAATTAAAACTCCAAATTACAAATAACTTATCTAGTAGACAGTCTAAATCATTATACTTAAAACATACAACATCTGTCAACTTCTATGTATGATTTTTTATCCACATAACGATGTTAAAATATAATTTTCCTAAATTTATTATCCACAACAATTATCGACAAGATAACCACATAATATTTTGGTGTGGATAAATCCTGTCTACATGTGCTGGTTTTTGTGGATAACTGTCGAATAGCCGTTGCAACTTCTCTATTTTTTTGGTATTATATTTGTGTTTTAATATGTGTAAATCTATCTTCATGTTTTTGATTATCCACAGACTGTGGAAAAAATGTGGACATTTGTTCACACCTCTGTTCATCAGTTTATCAACAATACTGTGGATATCGTATATAACCTGACTAAACCTTGTGTACTTCTGATCTTTATATCCACAATAAAATTAATATGTTTTTATTTTTATTTTATACATAACACCTTTCCGTCTTTCATTGTAACCAGTACATACTGAAAGATTGAGAGAGGTTTTTTCTATCACTTATTTAGTAATTGAAAGGGGTGAGCCAGTTTGGAAAACATTGATGAATTATGGACAGCAACATTAGAAAAAATTGAAGAAAAGATCAGCAAACCTAGTTTTGACACTTGGTTAAAAAATACAAAAGCCGAAAAGCTGGAAGAGGATACATTAATTGTGTCAGCACCAAATGAATTTGCACGAGACTGGTTAGAAGGCAGATATACGCAATTGATTGATGATATTTTAGTTGATATCACTGGTGCTAACTTATCTACTCAATTCATTATTCCAGAATCACAAGAGCAAGTAGACGAAATTAATGCTGCTCCTAAAAAAGTACCAACAATGAAAAATAATGGTGGTTTTGATGCACCTAAAACTATGCTCAACTCAAAGTATACCTTTGATACATTTGTTATTGGATCAGGTAATCGCTTTGCACATGCAGCTTCCTTAGCAGTTGCTGAAGCTCCAGCCAAAGCATACAATCCACTATTTATATATGGTGGTGTTGGACTTGGGAAAACACATTTAATGCATGCGATTGGTCATTATGTACAAGACCATAATCCTGAAGCAAAAGTAGTTTATTTATCATCTGAGAAATTTACAAATGAATTTATCAACGCCATTATGGATAACAAAGCAACTAGTTTCAGGAACAAATATCGAAATATTGATGTTTTATTAATTGATGATATTCAATTCCTTGCTGGTAAAGAACAAACCCAGGAAGAATTTTTCCACACATTTAATACGTTACATGAAGAAAATAAGCAAATTATTATTTCCAGTGATCGTCCTCCTAAGGAAATACCTACACTAGAGGATCGATTGCGCTCACGATTTGAATGGGGCTTAATTACAGACATTACTCCACCAGATCTTGAGACAAGGATTGCTATTCTGAGCAAAAAAGCTAAAGCAGAAGGACTTGATATTCCAAATGAGGTAATGCTTTATATTGCTAATCAAATCGATACAAATATTCGTGAATTAGAGGGGGCGTTAATTCGAGTTGTGGCTTATTCCTCATTAGTAAATCAGGATATTGACGCATCACTTGCAGCTGATGCACTAAAGGATATAATTCCAAGCAGTAAACCACGTACTATAACAATTCACGGAATTCAAGAAGCCGTAGGAGAAAAGTACAATATTAAACTGGAAGACTTTATGGCAAAAAAACGCACCAAATCAATTGCTTTTCCTAGGCAAATCGCGATGTATCTTTCGAGAGAACTTACTGATTTTTCATTACCGAAAATAGGAGAAGAGTTTGGTGGCCGTGATCACACAACCGTTATACACGCACATGAAAAAATAAGCAAAATGATGGAAAATGATACACTAATGCACAAAGATATTGAAGATTTAAAAGAACAATTGAAATCTTTATAACCTATCAACATGTTAATAATGTTAATAGAGGAACGAACTTATAAACATTCTGTCCACATGGGGATAACTTTATGTTTCTAGAGTTTAAAATGGTTATCCACATAATCACAGTCCCTATTACTATTATTACTATATTTTTATAAATAAAAGATATAATATATGCCCAAAAAAGGAGAATAAATTCAATGAAATTTATTATTCAGCGCGATCAATTAATGGCTGGTGTACAAGACGTAATGAAAGCAATCTCATCCAGAACCGCAATACCCATCCTTACAGGGATGAAAATTGATGCAAAATCAGACGGAATTACTTTAACAGGAAGTGATTCAGATATCTCAATTGAGTCCTATATTCCAGCTGAAGAAAATGGAATTGTTCATGTAGAGCAAATAGAAGAAGGCAGCATTGTATTACAAGCTCGCTATTTTCCCGATATTGTTCGTAAACTTCCAGAAAAAACTGTTGAAATTGAAGCAGATTCTAATTTGAAAGTGACCATCCGTTCAGGTAAAGCAGAATTTAATTTAAATGGACAAGACGCTGAAGAATATCCACAACTACCAAAATTGCAAACTGATAATAGCTTTGAGATACCAACTGATTTATTTAAAAGCTTAATTAAACAAACTGTCTTTGCGGTATCAACAATGGAAACACGCCCTATCCTAACTGGTGTAAATGTGAAACTGGAAAATGAAACATTAATTTTCACTGCAACGGACAGTCATCGTCTAGCATCACGCGAAATTCCTGTTAAAGAAAGCAATGGAAATCTACCAAGTATTGTTGTTCCAGGAAAAAGTTTAACTGAACTTAATAAAATATTGGATGATACCGAAGAAAACGTCGAAATAAGTGTTACCAATAATCAAATTCTGTTCCGTACAAAACACTTAAACTTCTTATCCAGATTATTGGATGGAAATTATCCAGAAACATCACGCTTAATTCCAGAGCAAAGCAAAACAATATTACATGTAAAAACAAAAGAACTTATAAATACTATTGATCGTGCATCTCTTCTTGCAAAGGAAGAACGAAACAATGTTGTTAAATTAACTACAAAAGGTGATAACGTATTGGAAATTACAAGTAACTCACCTGAAGTTGGACGTGTTGCAGAAGAAATCTCTGTACAATCCATTGAAGGTGAGGAATTAAAGATTTCATTCAGTTCTAAATATATGCTCGACGCTTTAAAGGCCATTGAAAATGATGAAGTTAAGGTTGAATTTACAGGGGCTATGAGGCCATTTATTATAAAACCAGCAAATAATGATCCGATATTACAATTAATCCTACCTGTTCGAACATATTAAATAAGCCAAAAATAAAATTAAAAGGCTCTTATCTGAATGGATAAGGGCTTTTTTAAGCATTTGAGGGTCTTGCCTTCCCTAAACACCAAAACTTTAGTAAAATAGAATGAAGGTACATTTGAAACGTTATTTACAATACTTTAAAAAGATTTGGTGATAAAAATGCACGAAAAAATTGAAATAAATACGGACTATATTACACTGGGCCAGTTTATAAAATTGATAAATATTTTGGAGTCAGGTGGTATGGTTAAGGCATTTTTACAGGACCAAGGCGCATTGGTTAACGGCGAATTGGATCATCGCAGGGGCAGAAAACTTTATCCAGATGATGTGGTAGAGATAGAAAGTATTGGATCTTACATTGTTACTAAAGACTAATCGTGAGGAATTTCCATGCATATTGAACAGTTACAATTAAAAAATTACCGAAACTATGACCAGTTGGATATTTCTTTTGATGATAAAATTAATGTTATTATTGGTGAAAATGCCCAAGGGAAAACGAATCTGATGGAAGCTATTTACGTTCTTGCGTTTACAAAGTCACATCGAACTCCTAGGGAAAAAGAACTTATCCAATGGGAGCAGGAATATGCTAGAATAGAAGGTAGGGTTACCAAACGAAAACAGTCGTTTCCACTTGAAATTATTCTATCGACAAAAGGTAAAAAGGCAAAGTTAAATCGAATTGAACAAAAAAGGTTAAGTGATTACATTGGTGCCTTGAATGTCGTAATGTTTGCACCAGAGGATTTAACGTTAGTAAAAGGACCTCCGCAAATTAGAAGACGTTTTATTGATATGGAGCTTGGGCAGATTCAGCCGAGGTATATTTATCATTTAGGACAATACCAAAAAATCCTGAAACAGCGAAATCATTTATTAAAACAAATGCAACGCAAGGAAAAACAAGATCGAACCATGTTGAACGTATTAACAGAACAACTTATTGAACATGCTGCAACCCTTTTAGAACGCAGATTTATTTTTTTGGAATTACTCCGAAAGTGGGCTAGTCCTATTCATTATGGAATAAGTCGAGAATTGGAAAAACTTGAAATCAAGTACACCTCGACAATTGAAGTATCAGAAGCGGCAAATAAGGAGAAAATAGATTCTATATATACAAATAAATTTCACGAGATTCAAGAAAAAGAAATTGAACGTGGAACAACTTTAATTGGGCCACATCGAGATGACTTAGTGTTTCATGTAAACAATAAAGATGTTCAGACATTTGGTTCACAGGGACAGCAAAGAACAACAGCATTGTCTGTGAAACTTGCTGAGATAGAATTAATCTATAATGAGGTTGGTGAATACCCAATTTTGCTACTTGATGATGTGTTAAGTGAACTTGATGATCATAGACAATCCCATTTACTAAATACAATTCAAGGGAAGGTTCAAACCTTTGTATCCACCACTAGTGTAGATGGTATAAATCATGAAACTTTAAGAGAAGCAGAATTGTTTCACGTAAATAATGGGGCTGTAGATACATAACTGTGGAGGGATACGATGTTTATACATATTGGGAATGACAATGTTATCCAATCAAAAGACGTTATTTCGATAATTGATCGAAATGTCGTAACATCTTCAATCATCATGGAAGAGATGATGAATCATGTAAAAAGTCAAGAAAAGGTTTTAGGTCCAACTGATGAGGCGAAGTCAGTTGTCATAACCAACGAGGAAATTTATTTTAGTACATTATCGGTTTCAACTTTAAAAAAACGAGCCAGTATGATCTCGACAATTAGTAAACTGGATGATTTTTCAGACGAGCTTGAGTAAAAGCAATAATTCAAAATGTTTAACCTCTAAAGAAACGTAGGTGAAAAGATGTCAGACGAAAAAATGAGAAACGAAGAAGCATATGGTGCAGATCAGATACAAGTACTTGAAGGATTGGAAGCAGTACGAAAAAGACCTGGCATGTATATTGGGTCAACTAGTGAAAGAGGTCTTCATCATCTAGTTTGGGAAATTGTAGATAATAGTATTGATGAGGCGTTGGCAGGCCATTGTGATCACATTCAGGTAATAATAGAAAAGGATAATAGTATCACGGTAAAAGATAATGGACGTGGTATCCCTGTTGGTATTCAGAAAAAAACCGGGAAACCAGCACTTGAAGTTATTATGACTGTTCTTCACGCCGGTGGTAAATTTGGCGGTGGCGGTTATAAGGTTTCTGGTGGATTACATGGTGTTGGTGCCTCTGTTGTTAATGCTCTCTCAAGTAACTTGGAGGTCTATGTTCATCTCGATGGCAAGGTTTATTTTTTAGGTTTTGAAAAAGGTGTACCACAAGGTGAGATTACTGTAGTTGGCGAAACAGATATTACGGGAACAGTCACTCATTTTAAGCCAGATCCGGAAATTTTTACGGAAACGATAACATATGAATTTGAAAAACTAGAACAACGTGTACGTGAACTTGCCTTTCTAAATAAAGGATTAGCAATCACACTTGAAGATAAACGAACAGATGAAGAACCTGTTAATTATTTTTACGAGGGTGGTATCAAATCATATGTAGAATATATTAACCGTACTCGTGAAGTTTTACATGAACCATTTTATGCTGAAAGTGAAGAGCAGGGAATAGCTGTTGAAGTTGCCATTCAATATAACGATGGATTTGCAAGTAATATTTATTCCTATGCAAACAATATCCACACAATTGAGGGCGGTACACATGAGTCAGGATTTAAAACAGGATTAACACGTGTGATTAACGATTATGCACGTAAAAACAATATGTTTAAAGAAAATGATCCAAATCTGACAGGTGATGATGTACGTGAAGGGATGACTGCAATCATTTCGATAAAGCACCCTGATCCGCAGTTTGAAGGACAGACCAAAACAAAGCTGGGAAATAGTTTAGTCAGAACTGTAACGGACGCAGCATTTAGTGAAACATTTTCTAAATTCCTTTTTGAAAATCCTGATGTTGCCAAAATAGTGGTTGAAAAAGGATTAATGGCATCACGTGCCAGAATGGCAGCAAAAAAGGCCCGTGAACTTACGCGACGTAAAAGTGCACTTGAAATCTCAAATCTTCCTGGTAAACTAGCTGATTGTTCTTCAAAAGACGCCAAAATTAGTGAATTATATATAGTTGAGGGTGACTCTGCCGGTGGTTCAGCAAAACAGGGACGTGACCGTCATTTCCAAGCTATTCTGCCATTACGTGGTAAAATCTTAAACGTTGAAAAAGCGCGCTTGGATAAAATTCTTTCCAATAACGAGGTTCGTTCAATGATCACTGCACTTGGCAGCGGAATTGCAGAGGACTTCGATATAACAAAAGCACGTTACCACAAAATTGTTATTATGACAGATGCTGACGTTGATGGCGCTCATATTCGTACATTACTTTTAACCTTTTTCTATCGTTATATGCGTCCGTTGATTGAACATGGCTATATTTATATTGCTCAACCGCCATTGTATAAAGTTCAACAAGGTAAGGCAGCTCATTATGCGTATAACGATAAGGAATTAGATCGGATTATGGCAGAAATCCCTAAATCCCCTAAACCGGGACTGCAGCGTTACAAAGGTCTTGGTGAGATGAATGCAACACAGCTATGGGAAACAACAATGGATCCAGATACACGGACATTGCTTCAAGTTGATTTAACTGATGCAATAGATGCTGACCAGGTTTTCGATATGCTAATGGGTGATAAAGTAGAACCACGCAGAAACTTCATCGAGGAAAATGCTCAATATGTTCAGAATCTGGATGTTTAAGTAAGGCTGTTTTTATGAATTTTGTTTCTCTAAACCTTTAACCAGTGATTCACAGGAGTCAACTGTCTTCCGTTACAACCAAACGCCACGATAGCGAAGGAAATACACGAAGACTCCTGCGGGACAGCGAAGACGGTGAGACCCCACAGTGAGCGCCCCTTGCGAGCGAGGAGGCTCAGCGCGATCCCGCGGAAAGCGTAGTGAATTTCCGAAGCGACATTATGTGGATGTTTGGCAACCGCAACACGGTCACGTTCTGTGACCAATGTTTACAGCTGAGGTCCCACGCGTATCGGAGTATAGAGGTTTTTCTGTCAAAAACGACAGTCTCTTTAAAAAATAGCTTTAAGAAAAAAGCATAAGTGCAATTAAGCATACGCCATTAGTGCTTGGCGATAAGCCAAGTTCACTAATGAGATAAGAAAATTTGATGATATCTGTTTAGTGCAAGTCGTAAGTAAGGCGTCAGCACTTTGTTTTAGCAGTTAAGAAAGTATAAATACTTTCTTACTGCATAAGTGCAACTAAGGCTTATCTATATTAAGGCTTGGCGATAAGCCAAGTTTTCTAAAGATTTGGAGGTAATTTAATGGTGGATCAACAACGTCCAAACGTTCAAGAAATTAATATTGGCCAGGAGATGCGTACGTCGTTTCTTGATTATGCAATGAGTGTCATCGTATCACGCGCATTACCAGATGTACGTGATGGAATGAAGCCTGTTCATCGTAGAATATTGTACGCAATGAATGATCTGGGTATGCACTCTGATAAAGCTTACAAAAAATCGGCACGTATTGTCGGCGAAGTAATTGGTAAGTATCATCCCCATGGTGATTCTGCTGTATATGAGGCAATGGTTCGTATGGCTCAGGATTTCAGCTATCGCAACATGCTAGTAGATGGTCATGGTAACTTTGGATCTGTAGATGGGGATTCAGCAGCAGCAATGCGTTATACAGAAGCAAGAATGTCTAAAATATCGATGGAACTTTTACGCGATATTAATAAAGATACAATTGATTATGCGGATAACTATGATGGAACAGAACGTGAACCGGTAGTATTTCCGGCACGTTTTCCAAATTTGCTTGTTAACGGGACTTCAGGTATTGCAGTTGGGATGGCAACTAATATTCCACCACACAATCTTGGGGAAACAATTGATGCTGTTTTAGCCGTTAGTGAAGACCCAGAGATTACAATTGATGAATTAATGGAAAATCATATTTATGGCCCAGACTTTCCTACAGCCGGTCAAATCCTTGGACGAAGTGGAATTCGTAAAGCATTTGAAACAGGAAAAGGTTCCGTCTTAATTCGTGCCAAAGTACATATCGAAGAACAGTCAAATGGTAAACCTAAAATTATCGCAACTGAATTACCATATCAGGTAAATAAAGCGAAACTAATTGAGAAGATTGCCGAACTTGTTCGCGATAAGCGGATTGATGGTATTACCGATTTACGTGACGAATCAGACCGTAATGGATTACGCGTAGTTATGGAGTTACGTCGTGATGTGAATGCAAATGTTGTATTAAATAACTTATACAAATACACGGCATTGCAGACCACTTTTGGTATAAATACGCTTGCACTTGTTGACGGACAGCCGAAAGTGTTAAACATTAAACAATGTCTGGAACACTATTTAGAGCACCAAAAGGTAATTATTAAGCGTCGGACAGCCTTTGAATTACGTAAGGCTGAAGCACGCGCGCATATCCTGGAAGGTCTTCGTATTGCGTTGGACCATCTGGATGAAGTTATTTCGTTAATTCGTAATTCAAAAACTGCGGATATCGCACGTGAGGAATTAATCGAGCGTTTCGGATTAACAGAAAAACAATCGCAAGCTATTCTGGACATGCGTCTGCAGCGCTTAACTGGGCTGGAACGTGAAAAAATAGAAAATGAGTATAGTGAGCTTATTCAGCTAATAAATGAATTAAAGGCTATTTTGGCAGATGAAGAGAAAGTTTTAGAAATAATCAGAGAAGAACTTAGTGAAATTAAAGAAAAATTCAATGACCAGCGCCGTACAGAGATTATTATTGGCGGAGCGGACTTTTTCGAAGACGAAGACTTAATTCCAGAAGAAAATATTGTTATAACACTTACACATCAGGGTTATATTAAACGTCTTCCTGCATCTACTTATCGCACACAAAAACGTGGTGGTCGAGGTATTCAGGGAATGGGAACGAATGAAGACGATTTTGTTGAACATTTGGTATCTACTTCAACACATGATACGGTGCTGTTCTTTACAAACAAAGGGAAAGTGTACCGATCTAAAGGATATGAAGTTCCTGAATTTAGTCGTACCGCAAAAGGTATTCCGATTATAAACCTACTGCAAATTGAGAAGGATGAGTGGATTAACGCTGTTATTTCGGTCAATGAATTCAGCAGTGACTGGTACCTGTTCTTTACGACAAGGCACGGAATCTCAAAACGTACGGAACTCTCGAATTTTGCCAATATCCGTAAAGGTGGACTGATTGCTGTAGGACTTCGAGAAGAAGATGAATTAATTTCCGTGCGATTAACTGACGGTACAAAAGATATTATGATTGGTACAAGAAATGGCTATCTGATTCGCTTTCCTGAGGATCAAGTACGTTCAATGGGAAGGACAGCAGCAGGGGTTCGTGGTATTTCCTTACGAGGTGATGATGAGGTAATATCCATGGAAATTCTCGATGAAGGCGTACAAGTAATGCATGTGACAAACAAAGGTGTCGGAAAACGCACCCCTGAAGACCAGTACCGAATCACTAAGCGTGGTGGTAAAGGTATCTTCACGTGTAAACTTGATGACACGAATCATGTTGTTGCAGTAAAAGCTGTAACTGGAGACGAAGATATTATGCTAATTACAGTAGCAGGTGTTCTCATTCGTATTCCTGTAGAAAGCATCTCACAAACAGGCCGTAATACACGAGGCGTTCGTTTGATTCGTTTACAGGAAGAAGAAGAAGTTGCTACAGTTGCTAAAATTGAACGTGAAGAGGAAGAAGAAGAAATAGATGAAGAAGAAACAGAATCATTAGAAGAAAGTACAAATGATAATCTCGATCAGGAAGAATAACAACAGGATGATGATGTAATTTTGCAGGTGACTCTACAAGGGAAATAGTCAATCATTCTCTGGAGTCACCTTTTGTATTACATAAAGGGGGGAAACTAATGCGTGTGGAACCATCACAACTAGTTCCAGGCTGTGTATTGTTAAACAATGTTATAGGAAAGTCTAACAGACCAATTATTCCACAGCACACTGTTTTAACCGAGGAGCATATCACCCTGCTGCAAAAGTTTTTAGTTGAGACTGTCGATGTATCTGCAACGCTTGCAGAAGGAGAAGTGTTTAAACCTAGGTTTGTAGAGAAAGAAGAAGTAAAGAAAAAGGAACACTCTAGTAAGAAACAGAACTTGGAATCCTTTGAAGATCATTATAAAAATGCTGTAGATGATTATAAAAAGCTATTTACAAAATGGCAAAGTAACCTAGCTATTGATATGCCTGAAGTTCGTAAAATACTAATTCGGCTTTTAGAACGAATTGACGATATTAGTAGAGCAGTATACACTTTACATCACTACGCTACTAAAGAGGATTATATTTTTCATCATAGTGTAGCTGTTGGAATTCTCTCGGCTTATCTGGCGAGAAAAATGGGGTTTGAAAAAGGAGAATGGCTGCAGATCGGATTGGCGGGGGCATTAAGTGACTGCGGGATGGCTCGACTTGATGATGCCATTGTTACGAAAACTGGTTCACTAACCTACTCTGACTACCAGGAAATAAAGAAGCACCCAACCTATTCATATCGCTATGTTGAAAAAATCCCTACTATTACGAAAGAAGTAAAATTAGCAGTGTTACAACATCATGAACGAATGGACGGGTCAGGTTATCCAATTGGTTTATCAAAAGATAATATTCACATCTATGCAAGAATAATTGCAGTATGTGATACGTACCATGCAATGACTTGTGAGCGCTTATATAAAGATAAGCAGTCCCCTTTTAACGTTATTGAAAAGTTGCAGAGTGATCAGTTCTCAAAACTTGACCATCAAGTAGTGCAGACATTTATTAATAGCCTAGCCAATTTTTCAATTGGAACAAAGGTGAGGCTATCGACGAATCAATTAGGCGAAATAGTTTTTGTTGAAGAAAGGTACCCTACCAGGCCAATGGTAAGAGTCGAGGAAACAAATGAAATTGTTACATTAAAAAATAAAACTTCTCTATTTATAAGTGAAATCATTGGGAACTAGTTATCAAGGCTAGTTCTCTCTAATAATTTTTCTTCTAGTAGTAATGGTATTTTTTCTGCTGTATTACTTAAAAAGTGTGAAATGAATGGAAAATCAATGTCGGATTTAGCTGACAAGAGATCTCCCCACCATTCTGATTCATATCGACACAACATGCTTAAATTGTATAAAAGCAGATAATGAACACTCACTTCCGAACTCGGTAAATACATTCTCCGGTAAAGTGGAAAATAAATTAAATTATTCTTTATATGAGTCAAAAATGGGCCGGTGGATTTATGAAATGGTACTGATAATTTTATACAGAAGGAGTTTTTATTGATTTTTGTCTGTTCAATTTCTGGTAAGTAAGATTTTATTCGTTGGGTGAACGATTTTGCTGTTAAATGATAGTTATCCAATAATTCATTTGGAAAGTGCAATTCTTTCTTTCCAACTTCTCCAACAACAACCATTTTCTTTTGATTATGAAACGTGAATAGTGGAGAAATTTCAGGGATTACCCCTAATAGATCTTCCATTTTAAATTTTTCAAAAGGTGATTGACTTATGGAAAACAAATGCTTAGAAAAATAAGGAAATAATCCATTTTGCTGGGTTTTAACCTCATCATCCATAAATGAATAGTTCTTTTTCTTGCGTTTTCGACTTGAAACTCCGTGTGCAAGGATTGTTGTTGACTCTGGGTAATGTGGGCGGATTGTTAGTAAATTAGCTTTAATTAAATGTACCATTCCATAGAAAAACATAATAGGCTGGAAAAGGATATCTAGATTTTTACCATTTTCGTAAAATTGAATTCCATGATCTAAGTAATACATGAACGAATTACAGTTTTCATAGCTCTTCGTTGCTGCATCAACCCCATCCAATTTTTGATAACAATCATATAAAAAGGTTTGTGCTGTTTGCTGCGATTGGAGGTATGTAAAAAGATCTCTATCTTTCATAAATATATCCCTTTCTAATGTTAAAATATTTTGAATCTACTTTCTATTTTCATCAACCTATTCTCTTGTTGAAAAAGCGCAAGAGTTGACGTATTGTAAATAACAATAGAATTGCTAGTATAGTTTGACCAATAGAATGGAATTTAGTCACTTTATGAGGATGTTCAATAATTTGGATAGGAGGAGAAAATTTATGCGTGAAGACAAGTTTACCAAAGAAGGATTAACGTTTGATGATGTTTTATTATTGCCTGCTAAATCAGAGGTATTGCCAAAAGATGTGGATGTTAGTACAGCGTTATCGAATAAAATGAAACTTAAGTCACCATTCATTAGTGCTGGTATGGATACCGTTACGGAATCAGGAATGGCTATTGCAATGGCACGTCAAGGTGGACTTGGTGTCATCCATAAGAACATGTCAATTGAAGATCAAGCAGAACAGGTGGATCGCGTAAAACGTTCCGAAAGTGGTGTTATAACCAATCCATTTTCTCTGACACCAGAGCATCAGGTATATGATGCTGAACATCTGATGGGTAAGTTCCGTATATCGGGCGTTCCAATCGTAAATAACATAGATGAACAGATTTTAGTAGGTATTTTAACAAATCGAGATTTACGGTTTATACAGGATTACTCCATCTCTATCAAAGAAGTTATGACAAGTGAAAACCTGGTAACCGCCCCTGTTGGGACAACATTGAACGAAGCAGAAAAGCTTCTTCAGAAACATAAAATTGAAAAACTTCCACTTGTCGACGAAACAAATATGCTTAAAGGGCTAATTACCATTAAAGATATTGAAAAAGTAATTGAATTTCCAAATTCAGCAAAAGATGAACAAGGCAGATTACTTGTAGGTGCGGCTGTAGGTGTTACAGGGGATTCGTTAAAACGAATTGAAAAACTTGTGGATGCTGGTGTTGATGTAATTGTTATCGACACAGCACATGGCCATTCAGCTGGAGTATTAGAGCAAGTTCGCCTTGTACGAGAAACATACCCTGATTTGGATATCATTGCTGGAAACGTTGCGACAGCAGATGCGACTGTTGAATTGATTGAAGCTGGTGCAACTATTATTAAAGTTGGAATAGGACCAGGGTCAATTTGCACAACTAGAGTAGTTGCTGGTGTAGGTGTACCACAAATTACAGCCGTACATGATTGTGCAACAGCAGCCGATAAATATGGTGTTTCCGTTATTGCTGATGGTGGAATTAAGTATTCTGGTGATATCGTAAAAGCACTGGCATCTGGTGCAAGTGCAGTTATGCTTGGCAGTTTGTTTGCCGGTGTACTAGAAAGTCCTGGTGAAACTGAAATCTTCCAAGGGAGACAATATAAAGTTTACCGCGGAATGGGATCAGTAAGTGCGATGAAAGCAGGCTCGAAGGATCGCTATTTCCAAGGTGCAGAAGAAGATGCTAAAAAACTTGTACCGGAAGGCATTGAAGGAAGAATTGCTTATAAAGGGCCCCTTGCCGATACAATTCATCAGTTAGCTGGTGGATTACGTGCAGGAATGGGATATTGTGGAACGGATTCGATTGATTCATTGCGCAATGATTCTCGTTTTATCCGTATTACCAATGCAGGTTTGAGAGAGAGTCATCCACATGATGTGCAAATCACAAAAGAAGCACCAAATTATTCGGTTTAATGAATTAAAATAGTAAGGATTTCCTATTAAAATTGAAATAGATAGGGACTTTTCTCTGTCTATTTTTTTGGCCTTATTTATGGTAAAATATCAAAGGTAAATCTAAATTTTTAGTAGTTAATACTTTCTTAGCTACATAAGTGCAACTAAGGCACTCGCCTTAAAGCTTGGCGAATGCCAAGTTTTCTAATAGAGTGTTAAATATATATCATTTTTGGGTGGAGGTAGAGAATAAAGTGAAACATAAATTAACAAAAGGTATGTCATTTTTACTTATTGCTATCGTAATGGTGACTACAATAATCGGACAACCACTTTCTGCAAAAGCAGCAGAAACGTTAGAATTACAAGCAGAGTCAGCTATTTTAGTTGATTCGGAGACTGGGAAGATATTGTTTTCGAAAAACCCTGACATCGCATTACCTCCAGCTAGTATGACTAAAATGATGACGGAGTATCTTGTCCATGATGCCATTGAGAATGGTGAAATTGAGTGGGGTACGACAACACAAATTAGTAATTATGCTTATAGTATATCAGCAGATTCATCCTTTTCGGGAATTGGTCTGACACAGGATAAACCCTATACGGTAGAAGAATTATATAATGCAATGGCCGTCTTTTCAGACAATGGAACAACAATTGCCTTGGCAGAGCTGATTGCAGGTTCTGAAGGTGACTTTGTCAAAATGATGAATGACAAAGCAAAAGAAATGGGACTTCCTGATTATAAATTCGTCAATTCAACGGGGCTTCCAAATTCTTCACTAGGGGAAAATGTACCTAAGGGAACAAGTCCGAGCGATACAAACTTGCTGTCAGCAAAATCAGCAGCAATACTTGCATATAATTTGGTAAATGATTATCCGGAATCATTAGATATTTCTAGTCAAATTGAGAGCGAGTTTGAAGGATACACAGTGGAAAACTTAAACTGGATGCTTCCCCATGAAGCAACTTACCTTCAGCAATTCCATTATGAAGGTGTGGATGGGCTAAAAACAGGTCATACTGATCTTGCTGGTTACTGCTTCACAGGTACAGCACAGGTTGATAACAATCGTTTAATTTCTGTTGTTATGAAAACAGAAAGTGAAGCAGCACGTTTTGAACAAACAGCAAAATTGTTGAACTATGGATTTAACAATTTTGATCAGAAAGAACTATTCGCTAAAGGATATCAATTGGAAGATAAATCAACACTCCCTGTTGCAAAAGGGAAAGAAGATACTGTCCAAATTGCAACAAACGATTCATTTGAGGTACCGGTTAAAGGCGATCAGGCAGAAAATTACAGTATTGAATACCATTTGGATAAAGATAAATTAAATAAAGATGGTGAGTTAACCGCACCAATTAAAAAAGATGAAAAAATAGGTACTGCTGAACTTGTCTTCAATGGCGAAGTAAATTATGGCTATATTTCAGATGAGAGCAGTAAGAATACAGTTGATCTTGTAGCACAGGACGCTATTGAAAAAGATAATTGGTTTATGCTTACCCTCGGTGCAATTGGTGACTTTTTTACAGGCTTGTTTAGTACAATCGTCGATACCGTTAAAGGTTGGTTCTAAGACAAATAAGTAGTAAAATAGTCTTGGTAGAGAGTTTTGCAAAACAGGAGGAATTAATATGACAAATACAGGTACAGAACGTGTAAAACGTGGTATGGCAGAAATGCAAAAAGGTGGCGTCATCATGGATGTCGTAAACGCAGAACAAGCAAAAATTGCAGAACAAGCTGGAGCTGTAGCTGTAATGGCGCTTGAACGTGTACCATCAGATATCCGCGCAGCTGGTGGCGTAGCTCGTATGGCAAGTCCTGAAATTACAGAAGAAGTGATGAATGCCGTTTCTATCCCAGTTATGGCAAAAGGAAGAATTGGACATATCGTTGAAGCTCGTGTACTTGAGGCAATGGGCGTTGACTATATTGATGAGAGTGAAGTTTTAACACCAGCAGATGATGTATTTCATTTAAAAAAATCAGACTACACTGTACCATTTGTCTGTGGATGCCGTAATTTGGGTGAAGCTGCACGCCGAATTGGTGAAGGTGCTTCAATGTTACGTACAAAAGGTGAGCCTGGTACAGGGAATATTGTTGAAGCAGTCCGTCACATGCGTCAGGTACAGTCTGAAATCAGAATGTTAACGGCAATGTCTGAAGACGAAGTGATGACTTTCGCAAAAGAAATCGGTGCACCGTACAATATATTATTAGAGATTAAAGAAGAAGGTCGTTTACCAGTTGTAAACTTTGCAGCAGGTGGTATTGCAACACCGGCTGATGCAGCGTTAATGATGCAGTTAGGTGCAGATGGTGTATTTGTTGGTTCTGGAATTTTCAAATCAAACAATCCTGAGAAGTTCGCAAAAGCAATTGTTGAAGCAACAACACACTATACAGATTACAAGTTGATTGGTGAGCTTTCCAAAGGCTTAGGTAACGCAATGAAAGGTATTGAAATGGGTACATTGGAAGCGCACGATCGTATGCAAGATCGCAGTGAATAGAAAGAAGGAATACACATGAATACAATCGGTGTGCTGGCATTACAAGGTGCTGTTCGTGAACATATTCGTTCTATCGAGGCAACAGGTGCAAAAGCAGTTGAAATAAAACGTAAAGAACAGCTTGAAGCTATTGATGGCTTAATTCTTCCTGGAGGAGAAAGTACTACAATGCGCAGGCTAATTAACAGCTATGACTTTTTCGATGCTATTCAAGCATTTGGGAAACAAGGCAAGCCAGTATTCGGCACATGTGCAGGTCTTATTTTGATGGCAAATGAAATTGAAGGTCAGGGTGATAGCCACTTAGGGTTAATGAATATGAAGGTTGCACGCAATGCATTTGGCAGACAAGTAGCAAGCTTTGAAGCTGATTTAAAGGTTACACATGTAGGCGATGATTTTAATGCAGTATTTATCCGTGCACCATATATCTTAGAAGCAGGAACTGAAGTAGAAGTTCTTGCAACCTATCAGGAACGAGCTGTTGCGGCTAAACAGGGACATTATTTATGTACAGCATTTCATCCTGAATTAACGGATGATAATCGTTTTATTGAATATTTTGCCCAAATGGTGGAACAATCTAAAAAAACACTTGCATCTTAGTCTGAAGTTGGCTATGATATATCATAATATGTAATCAGTAATGAGAGGAATTAGTAACAGGAGCTCTTATTTCAGAGAGTCGGTGGCAGGTGAGAACCGATATGAGACGTCTTGTGAATCCATCCTCAAACTGGTTTACTGAATTTTTAAGTAGGTAAACCCGGTTAAAAACCGTTATTTTATTTGAGCCGGAAGAGATTTTATCTCTTCAACAAGGGTGGCATCGCGGGAATAATACTCTCGTCCCTATTATATTAGGGACGGGAGTTTTTTATTTAGGCTATGTTCTATAAAATTGCGAATCTTAGCAAGTAGTTGAAATAAACTGCGATGTAACATGGAAAAATAGCTGAGTTCTATGACACCGCTTCGGAAATACACTTCGCTTTCCACGGGCGGCTGGCGAGCCTCCTCGTGCTGCGCACTCCGGGGTCTGGCCGATGCCTTTCCTCCCGCAGGAGTCTTCGTGTATTTCCTACGCTGGGATTTGCTCATTTTATCCTACCTGAGAAGGCTGAGGCCGTGTCCATGACTAGTAAGACATTGTAAAAGCGCTAGCTTAAGCAGATGTCACATTGGTACCCGGAGCGATGAAAGCGAAGTATTCTGCCGTAACGAATCGAAGCACTCAGCCATCATTAAAAAAAGGGAAAGCAGCATGAAAAAGTTTTTACTGTGTCGTAGTTTATATCAATAGCAACAAACTGTTAGAAAACAGCCTTTAGTTTTAAAAAAACAAGCTGGTATCAGACAATAACTATAACAAGGAGGATTTAACATGCTTGATATGAAATTTTTGCGTAATAATTTTCAGGAAGTGAAAGAAAAGTTGGCCCATCGTGGTGAAGATTTATCAGAACTGGATAAGTTTGGTGAACTGGATGAAAGACGCAGGAAGTTAATCGCTGAAACTGAAACGATGAAAGCCAAGCGTAATGAAGCGTCTAAACAGATTTCTGTCTTGAAAAAGGAGAAGAAGGATGCAGAACCTGCGATTAAAGAAATGCGTGAGGTTGGCGAGCAAATTTCTACGCTCGATAAAGAATTAAAAGATATAGAGGAAAAATTAAATTATATGATGTTATCTATTCCAAATATCCCACATGAGAGTGTTCCTATTGGTGAAGATGAAGAGGATAATATAGAGGCACGGAAATGGGGAGAAAAGCCAACATTTGATTTTGAGGCAAAACCACATTGGGATGTAGCAACCGACCTTGATATTCTTGATTTTGAACGTGCTGCAAAGGTAACCGGAAGTCGCTTTGTATTTTATAAAGGGCTTGGTGCAAGGCTTGAGCGTGCATTGTTAAATTTCATGATGGATTTGCATGCTGATGAGCATGGCTATGAGGAAATGCTGCCACCATATATGGTTAATCGAACAAGTATGACTGGAACAGGCCAGCTTCCAAAGTTTGAAGAAGATGCGTTTAAAATTGCTGATTGGGACTACTTTCTTGTGCCGACAGCTGAAGTTCCTGTAACAAACTATTATCGTGATGATATTTTAATGAATGATGATTTGCCTAAAAAATATGTAGCGTTTAGTGCATGTTTCCGTTCTGAGGCTGGATCTGCTGGAAGAGATACGCGTGGTTTAATTCGTCAGCATCAGTTCAATAAAGTTGAACTTGTTCATTTTGCAAAACCGGAAGATTCCTATGAGACATTAGAGACGTTAACAGGAAATGCGGAAAAAGTGCTTCAGTTGTTAAACCTTCCATACCGAGTTATGAGCATGTGTACAGGTGATTTAGGTTTTACCGCTGCTAAGAAATATGATATAGAAGTATGGATTCCAAGTCAGGACACATATCGGGAAATTTCTTCTTGCTCTAATTTTGAAGATTTCCAGGCAAGACGTGCAGGAATTCGCTTCCGTCGTGAAGAGAAAGGAAAACCTGAATTTGTTCATACATTAAATGGATCAGGCCTGGCACTAGGTCGTACTGTAGCGGCCATCTTAGAAAATTGTCAACAGGAAGATGGCTCTGTTGCAGTGCCAGAAGTACTGCGTCCATATATGGGCGGAAAAGAAGTAATTAAATAAAAAAGATAAGTTACCGAGAGCTTGGACGTTTTTCCAAGTTCTTTTTTTATGCAATTTTTTGCAAACGTTTTCGTTTAAATTTTCAAAATAATTTTATAAATGCCCTTGATTTTTTAAATATTATAACTTATGATAATTAACATAACTTTTAATGTTAATAAACTTAACATTAAATGAATAGGAGGTTAACATATGAAAAAGATAGAAGCGATTATTCGCCCGGGAAAGTTTCAAACACTTCGTGATAGACTATTTTCTATTGGGATAGGAGGTTTAACTGTAACGGAGGCTGCTGGGACTGGAAAACAAAAAGGGCAAACTGGAGTTTTTCGCGGGACTACTTTCCAAGTACAGTTATTACCAAAAGTTAAGGTGGAAATAGTAGCTGATGAACATCAAGTAGATGAAATAATTGATTTGATTATTGAAAGTTGCAGTACAGGGGACATTGGTGACGGCAAAATATTTATCTCACCAATTGAACAAACGATTCGAATTCGAACAGGCGAACGTGGAGAAAATGCAGTTATCTAATATTTAGGAGGTAAATACATGTTCAAAAAAAGTATACTTTTATTTATTATTTTTCTTTCGATATCTTCAACAGCTTATGCTGCGCCAACTTCGGAATCCCTGCAGTTATCCGTTAATCTTGTTTGGGTAATGGTAGCTGCGTTTTTGGTATTCTTTATGCATGCAGGATTTGCGATGGTTGAGACGGGGTTCACAAGAGCTAAAAATTCATTGAATATTTTAATGAAAAACTTTATTACAATCAGTGTTGCTGCAATACTGTTTTATATTTTAGGGTACGCATTAATGTTTGGTACCTCATTGGGGAAAATTATTGGGATTGACGGATTTCTATTAAATGGTGTAGAAGATATCAGTTTTTTCGTCTTCCAGGCAATGTTCGTTGCGACTTGTGCCACAATAATTTCTGGTGCAGTTGCTGAGCGAATGAAACTAAGCAGTTATGTATTTATTGTTGTCGCCATGACAGCGGTGATTTACCCGATAGTTGGGCACTGGATTTGGCAAGGAGATGGATGGCTAACGACTTTAGGATTTAGTGATTTTGCCGGCTCTACAGTAGTTCACTTAACAGGTGCTGTTGGGGCACTTACAGCTGTTTTATTTTTAGGACCCAGACTTGGAAAATATACAGGCAAGAAGGTTAATGTGATACCAGGACATAACGTTCCGATTGGAGCGCTTGGGATATTTATTCTATGGTTAGGATGGTTTGGGTTTAATGGAGGAAGTACATTGGCTGCGGACCCACAACTTGTACCAATGGTAATTGGTACAACTCTTTTATCAACATCAGCGGCATTAGTATCATCAGCTCTTTATACGAAGCTTCGTTTTAAAAGAGTAGATGCTTCCTTATCACTTAATGGCGTATTGGCTGGACTAGTAGGGATTACAGCTGGTTGTGCTGAAATATCTCTTGGGGGTTCCGTGTTAGTCGGTGTGATTTCAGGTTTAGTTCTAGTTGAAGGAATTCGTTTACTAGATACCAAATTAAGGATTGACGATCCAGTTGGTGCAATTACTGTTCATGGAATTTGTGGTATTTGGGGAACGCTTGCAGTAGGATTATTCTCTACTTCAAATGGTCTCTTCTATGGTGGTGGCATCTCTCAATTAATGATCCAACTGATAGGAGTACTTGCTGTAGTAGCATGGACAATGGGAGCAATGGGAACATTCTTGTATATCGTTACACGCTTCTCTTCTATTCGAGTTTCTGAAGAAGAGGAAATTGCTGGCCTTGATTTTGCGGAACACGGTTCAAATGCTTATGAATTAAAAGAAGTTATTTTAACAGATGATTCTGAACCCATTACTGGTAAACTTGCCTTTGCTGATCGTTTAAACAATTTATCCAGCGCAGAAGAAAAAGGATAAATATGTTTTTAAGCTATCTTTGTTTTAATATTATAAAGTTCTCCAGGAGCCATGGTAAATCCAGGGATTTACCATGGCTATTTTTAGGCAGTTAAGAAAGTATAAATACTGTCTTACTGCATAAGTGCAACTAAGGCACTCGCCATTAAGGCTTGGCGAATGCCAAGTTTTCTAAGCAGATAAAAGTATAGCTACTTTCTTACTGCATAAGTGCAACTAAGGCAATTCGCCAAAAGGCACGCCGAATGCCAAGTTTTCTAATAACAGATTAAAAATTGTAAATTCCGTTTGACAACGTATTTCATGCATGATATATTATATTTTGTCGCATGGAGGTATACCCAAGTCTGGCTGAAGGGATTGGTCTTGAAAACCAACAGGCGGGTCAAACCGCGCGGGGGTTCGAATCCCTCTACCTCCTCCATTTAATTTAAAAAGCTAATAAATTTAGAGATAATAACATGAACCGTTACTAGTGTAGCGGTTTTATTTATGTGGTAATGTTTTAAATATAGTACATATTATTAATACAGTAATTATTATTAATATGATGATACGGAAATCATTTCAATGATAGAACGGTTTTTAACTAAATAGGAGGTAAGAAGAAATGCTGAAGAAAGTTTCTTTTATGGGCGCTGGATCAATGGCTGAATCAATTATTGCAGGTATTTTGAATAAAGACTTTTTAACGAAGGAACAAATTTTTGTAACGAATAGAAATAATCAGGAACGTTTGGATAAACTTCAAGAAAGCTATCAAATACAAGTGATTAAGGATAAACAAGAGGTAATCACCGACGCTGATATAGTTATGTTATCAATGAAGCCTCATGATATGGAAGCAGCTATTGAGTCAATTAAGGAACATATTCAGCCTAATCAATTAATTGTATCTGTTGTAGCTGGTGTTTCGTCGGACGATATTTCTAATTTATTTGGCAAAGAAGTACCGGTTATACGGGCAATGCCAAATACATCGGTAGCAATTGGAGCATCAGCAACTGCTGTCTCAAAAGGGAAACACGCGACCGAAGAACATATCAATGCAGTTATTGAATTATTTAATACAATTGGCACTGTAACCGTTGTGAATGAAGCGGATATGCATACAGTAACAGGTATTTCCGGAAGTGGCCCTGCATATATTTATTACTTTGTAGAAGCAATGGAAAAGGCAGCTGTCGATGCTGGCTTGGATAAAGAGGTTGCCAAAGATTTAATTACCCAAACTGTTGTTGGGGCTGGAGAAATGCTTAAACACTCCGGACAGACAGCCGGAGAATTAAGGGAAAATATAACAAGCCCAGGAGGAACCACTCAATCAGGTCTTGAAGCGTTAGCTTTTAATGACTTCCAGGAGGCTGTTATAGAATGTGTGAAAAGCGCACGTGAACGCTCAATTGAATTAGGGGATAAGATATAATTGAAAGGAACTTGGCTTATGCGCCAAGTTCCTTTTTTTCATCTGTTAATGCTTGTGTATGCAGTGTTGCAATCATTCCATAAAATGCATAGAAAAACTCATCAGGTGCAACTACTCGAATATGTCCAACTTCACTTGTATCAAACTCCATCGCTGCCTCTAGCAATCGATATGTTGAATAGGCATAAAAGCAGAAGTATTTATAATCAAATCTAGGCATCTTCTCATAAATAACTGCAATCTCTTCCCTGTATATGTCAAAGTTGTTTACAGATTCATCGACAAACGTTTGCAGATCGGATAAATCTGCCTCAACAACTAAGTCTTTTTCATTTTCCATACGTATGTTAGCCATTTAATTCATCCCTTCTATTTAATTCTCGTCCATCTTCTACTATATATAAATTACCTTATAAAATCGGTGATTCATGTCACTGTTTAACAAAAAATAATCTTATTAAAACAAAATTAACCAAAGAAAAAGGCGCTCCATTTCTGGAACACCTTATTTTAAAATTATTTTATTAGTTCTCTCGTTTTCCATTTCCGTGATTGTTGGATAAAGTGACCAATCTTTTCTAAAATTGGTTCGATTGACCCTTCTTGTTCGATTAAGTCATAATCTGAAATGTTTATTCGTAATATTGGGCAAGAATTAAAGTTATTAATCCAGTTTTCATAGCGATTATACATTTCTTCCCAATAGGAAATTGGTGTATTTTTTTCCATCTCTCGACCTCGTGATTGAATTCGCTCCACGACTTCATCAAAAGTTCCTTCCAGATAAATCAAAAGGTCAGGGTGCGGGAAATATGGGGTCATAACCATTGCTTCAAAGAGATTTGTGTATGTTTCATAATCAGTCTTTGACATTGTTCCATTATCGTAATGCATTTTCGCAAAAATACCAGTATCTTCATAAATGGAACGATCTTGGATAAAGCCACCGCCATATTCAAATATTTTCTTTTGCTCCTTAAAACGTTCAGCTAAAAAGTATATTTGCAGATGGAAGCTCCAGCGTTCAAAATCATCATAAAACTTTCCTAAGTATGGGTTAGTCTCAACTTTTTCAAGTGAAGTTTTAAATTTTAAGGCATTCGCTAACGCCTTAGTCATTGTTGATTTTCCCACTCCTACTGTACCGGCAATTGTAATGATGCTATCATGCGGTATTTGGTATTTATCTCGTAAATTCATTGCTTTGATCCCCTTTATCGTTTGGAAGTAACTTTATGGTTATCTAGCTGGTTTTCCACCTGTCTAATAATCATATTTAAATCATCCTGCTGCTTTACAAAATCAGTCTCATCACCATTTATCCGAATGACGGGAATTTCCGGATGAAGCACTTCGAATTCGTTCATATAGTCCTCATAGTCCTGTGCTAGCTGCGCAAGGTATGAAGGTTTAATATTCTGCTCAATATCTCTCCCACGCAAGCGAATTCGTTTTAAAATTGTATCAAGACTTGCGTGTAAATAAATCATCATATTCGGAACAGGCATATCCTTCGTTAGAATGTGATAAATCTGTTCATATTTTTCAAATTTATCTGGTTGCAACGTTCGTTTGGCAAAAATCATGTTTTTGGATATATGATAATCGGCAATAACTGCCTTATTTTGATTTAAGTATTTTTTTTCGATATCTTCCAATTGCTTGAATCGATTGCATAGAAAAAACATTTCCGTCTGAAAGCTCCACTCATCAATATCGTCATAAAATTTACCGAGAAACGGATTTTCTTCAACAATTTCCTTTAATAAATGAAAATCAAAATGGACAGAAAGCTTTTTTGCAAGTGATGTCTTTCCAATTCCAATTGGCCCCTCTATTGCAATGAACGGAACCTCTGCCATAACTTTCCCTCCAATCAACATAACAATATTCGACATATATTTCTTATTTTAGCATAATAAAAAGCTCAGTTCCATGTGTGAAAAGTATTCATGCTTTTCAATCTGTTCTCTGTATTGTATTATTGTTAGTGTTGGTTTTTAATTAGGCTTTTTTGACAAATTTTGTTGCTATTTAACCATCGCAGTTAATCTTTTGCACCACTCCGGTACCAATGCAACATCTGCTCAAGCTATCACTTTAGCAGTCTTACTAGCCATGGGCTCACTCATCAGGGTTATGAGAACCCGGACGCTATTCAAATAGCGTGAAACGTATCTTCATCGGGGTTATGAGAACGAGAACACTGTTCAAATAGTGTGAAACGTGTCTTCATCAGGATTATGAGAACCCGAACTCTGTTTAAATAGTGAGAAACGGTCACTCATATCGAAGTTATGAGCCCCGGTTGAGTATTTTTCCATGTTACTTCGCAGTTTATATCTTTTGTGCCAGAAACAACAAACTTTTAGAAAACAGCTTTTAATTATTATTTGCCCCCGTAGCTCAGGGGATAGAGCATTGGTTTCCTAAACCATGTGTCGCAGGTTCGAATCCTGCCGGGGGCATCAAGCGTTAATATGTCGGTATTTATAGTGTTCATTCATTTCGCTGTTATTCGGTAAGCACATGATCTAACTTAATATGTACGGTAAGTAAACCTCTTTCTGATCGGGAAGAGGTTTTTTTGCAGTTAAGCCAGGTTTTGTATGGAATCAACAGAATAATCTCTAATGGAGCTGGAACTTGCTAGTCACAAAAAAGCTAATTTTAGTAAAGGATGCATAAAAGTCATACAGAAGGAAATAAATTTAAATAAAACAATAGGTTCCGGCCGAAGTATTATGATAAGCGCAATTATGGAAAGGGTTCTCATTCCCTTATCTATGCTTGCGTTTTATTATTTTAAGTAAAATACTTTTAAATTGTCACAGAATGTTCTAAAATAGAAATTAGTTACCGAAATGTTTAAACAATTTATATAATTGCATATTTACTGTGATTAAATCGTAATCCTAGTATAGGGATTTGAAAACGATTTCAAAATTTTATGACGAGGTGATAATATGGACATGCAGCGTATACCCGCTCAAGACGGTATTTACAACTTACAAAACTTTGACAAAACACGTGAAACATTTTCATGGGAAGATGTAAAAAAGAATTTCAGCTGGAATGAAACTGGAAAAGTTAATATTGCTTACGAGGCGATTGATCGTCACGCAGAAGATACAGATAAAAAAGATAAGACTGCTTTACTTTACTCTTCACCTGATCGTGAGGAGAAGTTGACTTTTGATGAGTTAAGTAAGAAAAGCAACCAGTTTGCAAACGTATTAAAAAAATATGATGTTGAAAAAGGGGATCGTGTATTTCTATTCCTTCCAAGAAGTCCTGAGTTTTACGCGGCATTTTTTGGGATATTAAAAACGGGAGCAATTGCTGGTCCGTTATTTGAAGCATTTATGGAGCAAGCAGTGCGCGATCGGTTGCAGGACAGTGAAGCAAAAATGCTAATTACGACACCAGATCTACTTGGACGTGTCCCACAAGAGGATCTACCTGATCTTGAGAAAATCGTATTGGTTGGCGATCATAATGAGTCGTCTGATAAATATATTGATTTTCAAAAGGAAATGAAAGAGGCATCTACTGATTTTGATATTGAGTGGGTTGATTTAGAGGATGGAATGTTAATCCATTATACATCTGGATCAACCGGGAAGCCTAAAGGTGTTTACCACGTTCACAATGCGATGATTCAACACTATGCAACTGCTGAGTGGGTTCTTGATTTGAATGAAGATGATGTATATTGGTGTACAGCTGATCCGGGTTGGGTTACAGGTACAAGTTATGGCATATTTGCCCCTTGGCTAAAAGGTGTTACGAATGTTATACGCGGAGGGCGGTTTTCCCCAGAAAATTGGTACGGAACCTTGGATAAATTTAACGTAACCATTTGGTACACAGCACCGACTGCATTACGCAAGCTTGTCAGTGCTGGTGAAGATGCTGTGAAGAAACACGACTTATCATCATTGCGTCATATTATGAGTGTTGGTGAACCATTAAACCCAGAAGTTATTACCTGGGGAATGAAAGCCTTTGATTTAAGAATTCATGATACATGGTGGATGACAGAAACTGGTGCACAGCTTATTGTTAATATACCATCAGAAGAAATTCGTCCTGGATCAATGGGTAAACCAATCCCAGGTGTTGAAGCATCAATTGTTGATAATGAAGGAAATGAGCTCCCGCCAAACCAAATGGGAAATTTGGCAATTAAAAAAGGCTGGCCTTCAATGATGCGTAAGATATGGAACCGTCCGGAAAAATTTGAAAGTTACTTTGTTAATGGCTGGTATGTATCTGGAGATAGTGCATATAAAGATGAAGATGGCTATTTCTGGTTCCAGGGCCGCTTGGATGATGTTATTAACACATCTGGTGAGCGTGTTGGACCATTTGAAGTTGAAAGTAAGCTGATTGAGCACCCTGCTGTTGCAGAAGCTGGCGTAATTGGGAAACCAGATCCAGAGCGTGGCGAGATTATTAAGGCGTTTATCACGTTAAATGATGGTTACAAAGATTCACCAGAATTACTTGAAGAGATACGTCAATTCATTAAAACTGGCCTAAGTGCACATGCTGCACCTCGCGAGCTAGAAGTGAAGGATGCCATTCCAAAAACGCGCAGTGGTAAGATCATGCGTCGTCTTCTGAAGTCATGGGAGTTAGGGTTGCCGACGGGAGATACATCGACATTAGAAGAATAGAAAGTAAGGGTGCCTATTTGGCACCCTTTTTTAGCAAGTGAGAAAGTATTTACTCTTTCTATCTGCATAAGGCATTTTCTAATTAATCTTTTATTTCTTCCGATGGCCCAAAGAATTCATAGTTTATATCTTTGTCTTCTACCTCAAATTGAGATAGACTTTTATAGATTGATTGCATAAAGCCCTTCGGACCGCAAAAGTAGAATGCAGCATTATTGGTAGGCAGTATAGTGGATAAATAGTTATAATCAATATAGCCCACTTTATCATAAAATTTATTGTCATTATCGGTCGGGTTGTCATAAACGGTGTACGTATGCACCTGATCATGCTTTTTATCTAATTTTTGTATAGCCTCTCTCATTGCGTGTACTTTGCCATTCTGCGTTGCATGAATATAATAGATTTCACGTTCCGGCTGATTTTTAATCGTACTTTCCAGCATGCTCAAGAGTGGCGTTAATCCAACCCCTCCACTTATTAACACTAAAGGTCTAGTATCTTGGGAATCAAGCGTGAAATACCCTGATGGGGCTGTGATTGGTAAAATACTTCCTTTATTGATATCTGAATGCAAATAATTAGAAATGATGCCTGGTGGATGCCCATTAAGACCATCTTCTCGTTTAACACTAATCCGGTAAGCTCCACCACCAGGTGCGCAAGATAGGCTGTACTGCCGTAAATAGTTATATGGCGCTCCTTCTATTTCCGCTTTAACAGTGATATATTGTCCAGGTTGATGGATGGCACACGGTTCTCCATCCGCAGCCTCAAGATAAAGTGAGGTGATTACATCACTCTCCACCACCTTGTCCACAACAATGAAGTTACGGAACCCAGACCAACCACCGATAGTTTTCTCTGCCTCCTGATACATCTCTTTTTCAGTAGAAATAAATACGTCAGCAATTACCGAGTAAGCTTTTTCCCATGCAACAAGAACTTCTTCATCAGCCGAGTCGTTCAATACCTCCTTAATGGCAGCCAATAGATTTTCGCCTACTATCGGATAATGCTCAGGCTGGATATTTAGACTTTTATGTTTGTGCGCAATCTGTTTAACTTGCGGCATTATTTTTTCAAGTTCGTCAATATAGAATGCTGCAGAATACACTGCATTTGCCAGTGCTTTAGACTGGTTACCTTTTCGCTGATTGGTCTGATTGAAGATGTTTTTTAGCTCGGGGTTATTTTTAAATAATAGCTGATAGAAACGTTTGGTGATGTCTTCCCCTCTCTCTTGCAAAAGTGGTACAGTAGATTTTACAATATCCTTTGTTTGTCTATCTAACCCTGTTGTTATATTTGTTACCAACACAAAGCACTCCCTTTATTACAATTAAAGATGTATTTAAAATACATCTTTAATTGTAAAATACTGTTTACACTGTCTCAATAGGGGAAAAGTCCTTCATTAGATGACAAATTTGTGAAGTTAGTGATAAGGAGACTAAAAATGAATCTCAAAAAATATACCGATTATGGAATCCGTGTATTAATATTTACAGGAATGAAGCCTAAAAATGAGTTGGCCAGTATCAAGGAAATCTCGGAAACTTTTGCAATCTCAAAGCATCATCTAGGTAAAATTGTTTTTGAGTTAAGTAAACTTGGCCTTGTCGATACTGTACGAGGGCGGAATGGAGGCATCCAGCTGGCAATGCCTCCGGAAGAAATCAATATTGGGCATACGGTTCGAAATCTGGAAAATGATGCAGTGGTCGTCGAGTGCTTTGATAAAGGAACTAATCAATGTGTTATCTCTCCAGCCTGCAATTTAAAACATGTTTTCAGTGAAGCACTAAATGCCTTTTTTCAAGTACTTGATCAGTATACTTTAAAGGATATGATAGTCAATGACAAACGGCTACGTGAACTGATGGGTATGAGGTAAACGGGTTCACTTCAAAGGTGCAAACACAATAAAATACACACGAGGTTTCGCTTGTTTTACTGTGATTTATGGTGTGATTTCAGCGGAATGTGAATCACACAAACCAGTGAAGTGGATCGTGGTTCCGTTAAATGAGTAAAAAAGCCGTCCTAGAAGGTTGAAACGGTTCCTGGTTCCGTTATTTAGCTAATAACAATGAAAAATGTGGCTGAAAGAGTAATTAGCGGAATGAGGATCCGCCAAATCAGTGGGTGCCAGCCTGTCTAGTGAATAAATACACTTAAACTCGGCTGCTAAGAGGTATTAGAAAGGCTTGGAGAATTATCCAAGCTATTTTTCACTGTAAATTTAACGGTGAAAATTATGTGATTATAGGTGAGACTTCACTTGTGATGTTGCACCTCACAAGTGATCCCGTTAGTATGAGGCGGGGTTGTTTTAATTTGTATAAAATGGGAATACTCATTTATGAATCATCTTCTTAAAAGGAGTGGATCACAAATGGGTAAAAAAATAGCAGCAGTATTAACAAATATGTTTGAGGATGTAGAATATACAGGTCCAGCAAAAGAATTTAAGGATGCTGGACATGAAGTGGTAACCATAGAAAAGGAAAAAGGAAAACAAGTAACCGGTAAAAATAACGAGGCAACTGTCATCATTGATGAATCGATTGATGATGTGAATCCTGAAGAATTTGATGCATTATTTATTCCTGGTGGATTTTCACCTGATCAATTACGTGCCGATGAACGGTTCGTGACCTTTGCCAAGCATTTTATGGATGTAAAAAAACCGGTATTAGCAATTTGCCACGGTCCTCAGCTATTAATTACAGCTAAAACATTAGAAGGACGCAAAGCTACAGGTTTTAAATCTATTCAAGTGGATATGGATTACGCTGGTGCAAATGTAAAAGATGAAGAAGTTGTTGTTTGTGACAACCAGCTGGTTACAAGCAGGCAGCCAGATGACATTCCTGCATTTAATCGGGAGTCATTAAAGCTTTTAGATAAATAATAAAACGAACAAGAGGGCTAGGACAAAAGTGTTTTAGTCAAAGTGAAATCCGAACTATGATTTGAAATTCTTGAAAAGAATTCGAATTAGTTCGGATTTATTTTTCTTTATATCTTTATTCCAGTTTTTCAATTGTAAAGTTATCCTGCAGCAGGAGCCAGTTTTGTGGAAATGCTAACCCTAGTTTCCAATAACTGATTCCACGCAATCCTAATTGTTTTATCAAATCAAATTTCGCCTGTATTGACCTGGCATCTTCAAACCATACCTCATGCTGATTACCCTGGTCATCTGTATACGTATAAAATGGTGCCTGTGCTTCTGTATCGTATTCAATAGCTACGTTCTGTTCTCTGGCTCTGGCGATTGCTTGTTGCGGGCTGAGTGCTTCAGCAGGTTCACCACCTTCTTCATAAGGTAGTGTCCAGTCATAGCCGTATAGATTTTGCCCTAATAATATTTTGTTTGCAGGCATTACACTTAAGGCAAAGTTAACGACTTTGCGGACTTCGTTTATTGGTGATACAGCTCTTGCTGGTCCGCCGCTATAGCCCCATTCATAGGTCATTAACACTACAAAATCGGCTAATTCACCATGTACCGCATAGTCATGGGCTTCGTACCATGCGCCCTCTTGTTCTGCACTGGTTTTTGGAGCTAGTGCAGTCGACATTAATAAACCGGCTTCTGAAAGCCGCTGCTTTGCTTTACGTAAAAAATTATTATACGCTTCTCTATCATCTGGCGGCAAGAATTCAAAGTCGAAGTGAACATCACTAAATCCAACTTCATTTGCTACATTGACGATGTTGTCCAGCAGCGTATTTTGTACTGCTTGAACGGTTACGATAATATGACCTAGATCTCTGCTGAAAGATCCTTCTTCCAAGGTAGTTACTACGAGCATTAGTGAAACATTCTGAGCATCTGCAATTTGCTTAAAGTTATCAAGTGGTGGTGCTGTAAGGGTTCCATCACGACCCACCCGATAGCTAAAAGGGGCAAGATACGTAAGGTATGGAGCATTTTTTGTTGCGGAGTTAACTAATGTTTCTGAAACTTCATCACCTGTAGGCTCAATATAAGCATTAACAGTAATTTCGCGTTTTTGTCTGGCGGGTATATATAAGCGTTGGCCAACAGATAATATGTTTCCTACCTGTAAGTTATTTATTTGAGCTAATTGCTGATATGACATACCAAACTTTTGAGAAATAGAATACAAGCTATCACCGGGTTGAACAACATAAAACTCACCAACGATAGGAATTACTAGCGATTGACCTACAACAAGGTTATCTGGTGTATCCAGTTCATTGGCATCGATGACATCACTAGGGTTGGCCCCGTATGTATTTGCAATTGCATTTAGTGTATCCCCTTGTTGTACAACATAAATTTGCACAAGAATCCCTCCCACGATTTCGTCCTACTTACACTTTATGAGGGGGAGGGGGCAGATATACCTTTAGATTGGTTTAGTATTTGCATCCATAACGGAACGCATTAAATATAGCGCATATTCATTACCTTCTTTTTCTTCAGATGCCATACAATTTTCAGGGATATGCATGGAGTATTGATACATATAGGCATCTTTTGCAGTAAACAAAATACATATATCTCCAGCAATCCCTGCCAGGATTAAATGGGTTTTGCCTAAGTCGTTTAGCAAGGCATGAAGTGGAGTTTGGAAAAAGGCTGAATGTTGTGGTTTAATTAGAAAATAATCGTCATCATCTGGCTTCAAATCTTGAATAACGTGCTTGCTAAAGTCATTCTCGCAATGATCAATAATTTTACGAAAGTCTGCCTGCCACAAGCCATAATGATCATTTACATAGATAATTGGTATATTACTTTCTTTGCCAAAAGTTCTTAAACGCTTTAAATGTGGTAAAATTTCATTAGTGTTTTTGAGAAGTTTTTCACTGCCATCGAAATTAAAATGGTTAATGATATCAATAAATATAATTGCACTATTATCAATGTAAGTTTTCATAGGGAGACTCCTTTCTTTTTTTCATTATTACCTATATTGATGATTTCAAACTTAGCGGGGTGTTTGGATTTGGATGATGTAATATATATGCGTGATGCAATAAATCAAGCGATAAAAGCAAGAGAAATTGGTGAGGTTCCTATAGGAGCTGTAATTGTATTCAAGGGTGAAATTATTGCGGCAGGATACAATTTACGTGAAACTTCACAGGAAACTTTATCCCATGCTGAGCTGATTGCTATAAAAAAAGCGAACGAAAAAATCGGCAGTTGGAGGCTTGAGGACTGTACGTTATATGTGACGCTCGAACCTTGTCCAATGTGTGCTGGTGCAATTGTGCAATCACGAATTAAGCGTGTCGTATTTGGAGCAATTGATCAAAAGGCAGGCTGTGCAGGCACGTTGATGAATTTATTGGATGATGAACGTTTTAATCATCAGGTTGAACTTACAAGTGGCATTTTGGAAGAGGAATGCGGAAATCTGCTGACTGATTTTTTTAAGGTTTTGCGAAAAAGGAAAAAGGAATAACTTCCAAATAATCTCATCAATTTCTGATTGCATTATTACTGTAAAATCGTTATAATTGTTATTGCCGTGCTAAGTGGGGAGGTAGCGGTGCCCTGTACTCGCAATCCGCTATAGCGAGGCTGAATTCCCATTCGAGGTAAGACGACTTTAGGGTCTGCCTTAAGGGATTGGTGTTGACGCCGAGGTCCTGCGCAACAGAGACCCATGAATTCTGTCAGATCCGGAAGGAAGCAGCAGTAAGTGGTTATCTCAGTGTGCCGCGGGGAAGCCTAGGCCGAGCCATGAACTTGAGTAACGCTTAGGGGCGCCTTATCGACAATGGGTGCACGGTATACATATTTAAAGGCTGTATCAATATCCACTGTGATGTTTGATACAGCCTTTTTTAGTTGTAACATGTTTATCAATGAAGATGAACGATTTAGCACTTTATTATTACCAAATAAAATGAATTATACGTTAAGGTTCACATTCACCCCCATAATCGAGTATAATTTAGATAGAATTCACAAAGGGGAACGTTCATTATGAGCTATCAAGCTTTATATCGTGTATGGCGTCCGAGAAACTTCCAGGATGTTGTGGGACAATCACATATTACTAGAACTTTGCAAAATGCTATAGTACAGGAGAAGTTCTCGCATGCGTATATATTTTCCGGACCACGTGGAACGGGGAAAACAAGTGCTGCTAAGATTTTCGCAAAAACGATAAACTGTGAAAATGCCCCTGTGAAAGAACCATGTAATGAATGTGCTTCATGCCGTGGAATTCAGGATGGTTCCATTTCTGATATAATTGAGATGGATGCTGCATCACATACAAGTGTTGAAGATATTCGTGATATTCGTGATAAGGTTAGATATGCATCAAGCTCGGTGCCTTACAAGGTATACATTATTGATGAGGTTCATATGATCTCGACGAATGCATTTAATGCATTGCTGAAGACATTGGAGGAACCTCCAAAGCATGTTGTCTTTATTTTGGCAACAACCGAACCGCATAAAATACCACTGACGATTGTTTCGAGGTGCCAGCGCTTTGATTTTAAACCGATTTCGAGTCAGTCGATTGTCGAACGAATGCAGTCAATTATTGAGGCAGAGGGGATAACAGTATCACCGGAAGCTTTAGAAACGATTGCGTTAGCTGCAGAGGGTGGTATGCGTGATGCTTTAAGTATTCTCGATCAGGCAATCTCCTATAGTGAGGAAGGGGTTGAGCTGGAAGATGTCCTTGCAGTTACTGGTGGCGTCTCGCAGGAAATATTAACGGATATTGTTAAAGCAATGCATGAAAAAGATGTACAAGGTGCTTTATCATTACTGGATGAGTTAATTCAACACGGAAAAGACCCAGCACGATTTGTATATGATCTCATTTATTTTTCACGCGATTTATTGCTTTACAAAAGCGCGCCAAACTTAGAAGGTATTCTGGAACGGGCGATCATCGATGATAGTTTTAAACAACTTGCCGAGAATGTTTCAATTGAATGGATTCAAGATGCAATCATGCAGCTCAATCAATGTCAGCAGGAAATAAAATGGACAAACAGCCCGAAAGTATTTATCGAAATTGCTTTACTTACGATTACGAATAAAGGCTATAGGGAAAATGAATCAAATAACGCTGCTGATTCCGATGCCATTACAAAACTATTAAGCAGGCTGGAGCATTTAGAAAAAGAACTGACAACATTAAAAGAATCCCCTGCAAATACAGGTCGTCAAGCCCCATCAAACGAGCCAAGGCGATCACAGCCAAGAACAACAAAGAATAGTTTTAAAGTTCCATATGAAAAAATCCGACATGTACTTCAGGAAGCGCAAAAACCAGCGTTAAAAGAAGTGCAATCACAATGGGCTTCATTTTTAAATAAACTGAAGACGACTAGTGCCCCTGCACATGCAACTATACAGGATAGTAAGCCTGCAGCAGCATCAGATCAGGCACTTGTAGTTCAATTTAAGTACGAAATTCATTGTTCTTTATTTATGGATAATCGTGAAACAATTGAATCTGTGCTGACTAGTGCTACGGGTAAAAATTTAACAATTATTCCAATCCCAGCTAATAATTGGCAGGAATTACGCAATGAATATATAAGTAAGCAAGAACAAGCAGCAACCACTGAGGAAGGCCAGCAAGAGGACCCGTTAGTTGAAGAAGCAAGGAAACTTGTTGGTGATGACTTATTGGAAGTTCACGATTAATAAATTTTGAGGAGGCGATTTCCATGAAAGGTGGAAATATGGGTAACATGATGAAGCAAATGCAAAAAATGCAAAAGAAAATGATGGCGGCACAGGAAGAATTACATGAAATGAGTTTTGAGTCATCTGCAGGTGGCGGTATGGTTACTGTAGTTGCAAACGGAAAAAAAGAAATTACTGATGTTCAAATCAAGGAAGATGTGGTCGATCCAGATGATGTGGAAATGTTACAAGACCTGATTCTTACAGCAACAAATGATGTTATAAAGCAAATTGATGATAAAACAAATGAAACTATGGGACAATTCACACAAGGAATGAATATGCCTGGAATGTTCTAGGAGGCACTTTGATGTATTATCCAGAACCGATTTCCAAATTGATTGACAGTTTTACAAAATTGCCAGGTATCGGACCTAAAACAGCTGTTCGTCTGGCGTTTTTTGTGTTAAATATGAAAGATGATGATGTACTGGATTTCGCAAAATCACTAGTTAATGCAAAGCGTGAACTAACACATTGTTCGACTTGTGGTCATATAACGGATCAGGATCCATGTTCCATTTGCCAGGATACTTCAAGAGACCAGTCGATTATTTGTGTTGTTCAAGATCCTAAAGATGTTATTGCAATGGAAAAAATGAAAGAATTTCATGGCAAATATCATGTACTTCATGGTGCAATATCACCGATGGATGGTATCGGGCCAGAAGATATAAATGTGCCTGATTTGATTAATAGGTTAAAGGATGAAGAAGTGGAAGAAATAATTCTCGCAACAAATCCGAACATCGAAGGGGAAGCAACAGCAATGTATATTTCAAGGCTTGTTAAACCATCAGGAATCAAGACAAGCCGAATAGCACACGGGTTGCCTGTCGGTGGAGATTTAGAATATGCTGATGAAGTAACCTTATCAAAAGCATTAGAAGGAAGAAGAGATTTGTAGCACTATCAGCTATAAAATTCCAACAAGCAGAAAGAGAACGAGACTTTCGCCAAACCAGGTGATAAGTCAAGTTTTCTAAAAGTTAGGTGACAACATGGCTAAAAAAAGCAAAAAGCTGAAGCGCACAGTTGATGAGCAATTATTAGGTTCTATTTTCACACTAGAGCGAGAATGGAAACAAATCCAGTCGCTTGTCGAAAAAAGTATTGAGCCAACAGTAGATGGTTATTATAGGGAAAATATTTCACAGGTAAAGTACTTGTTTTTATTACGTGAAGCACGACGAAGAAAAATTAGTGCAATTCGATATAATAAATAGTTTTAAGTTCTTTTTCTTGATTCCTTTTCATATGTAAGTAGAAAGGGACAAGTAAAAGGAGTGTTTTGACTTGGGTTCAACAATAGTTATATCGATTATGGTTGCTTTAATAGTAATCCTATTATTCGTAGGTGCTCCTGTGAAACCAATGCGCTTTATTGGAAGCAGTACCATTAAATTGGGAATTGGCATTTTGTTTTTATTTTTCTTTAATGTATTTGGAGGGGCTATCGGGTTGCATATTCCTATCAATCTATTTACCGTAGTTATATCTGGTTTTTTAGGCTTGTTTGGTGTAACCTCTCTCGCCGCTATTCATCTATTTGTTATATAACCAATAAGCGTTAAATGCATGTGGAATCTATATGAATCCACATGCGTTTTTAATTGTTTAGGAAACTATAAAATTTAAGTGCTGTGTATAACTGGACTCCCGAATCAGCCACGTCCAGCTCCGACGTACAGGACGTACTAGTGCCGGTGACGCCACAGGACGGGCGTTCTCACCGGCCAGCGCCTAGTGGACTTCCCTCCCCGTGTCTACGATAAGAAATAAAGGATGTTCGACTAAAACCACCACATCCTGCGGCAACGTCGACCTACCCGCAGCGCTGAGCACAGTCCATACGGCACTGAACAGGCGCTTGCGCCTTTGTTCTTTGTGGTCTGTATTTTACTAAAGGATTGTTGTTGTTTCAGTATGAGATCTTGTATCATTTCATAACGGCTAAAAAGATATAAACTGCGAATTAAAGGTGAAAGAAAAATGTAAGAAATATTTTCTGAAATGTGGAAACATACAGGCTAACAGCACATATAGTTATGAATAAGAAGTTTCGTTGTTTCAAAGATTTTATGTATATATTTCGTTAGATTAGGAGATACTAAGCTAACGGAGGTGGGGAGATGAAACAAGTAATTTTAAACGAACGCTGTGGCATTTGTGAAGAGGAGAAAGAAAGAGGAATTCATTTATACAAACTATTTATCTGTTGTGAATGCGAAAGAAATATGATTCACACGGAGCCAAGAGAAGAAAAATATCATTATTATCTACAAAAATTAAAAAATATGAATCAACCAACATTATATTCATAAATAGTAAGGTCTTTGCAGTTATACTTGCAGAGGCCTTTTTTGTTAGGATAGAAGAAGATGAAAAAAGAGGATGGAATGTCATATGAAACAAAAAGCAACACCGTTATTTGATGCACTTCAACAGTTTTCTGAGATGAACCCTATTTCCTTCCATGTGCCAGGTCATAAGAACGGAGAAATCTTCCCGGAAAATGTCCAAACCTATTTCAGTTCTATTTTAAAGCTGGACACGACTGAACTTTCAGGCCTTGATGATTTACATTCCCCACATGGCACAATAGCGGAAGCACAGAGTCTTGCCGCTGAATATTTCGGGGCCGATGCCACTTATTTTCTTGTAGGTGGAAGCACTGCTGGAAATCTTGCAATGATTTTAGCAACATGTTCGACTAATGAAAAAGTAATTGTACAGCGCAATAGTCATAAATCAATATTCAATGGATTGGAATTAAGTGGAGCGAGACCCATTTTTATTACACCTGAATTTGATAATTCAGTAGATCGATATACGGCTCCAAACATCAAAACGCTAAAAGGTGCGTTAGAACAGCATCCCGATGCAAAAGCTGTTGTATTGACCTATCCGGATTATTTCGGCAAAACATTTCCGATTAAAGAATCGATTGAACTTGCACATGAATATAATATACCAGTACTTGTTGATGAGGCTCATGGTGTACATTTTTCAATTGATAAAGCTTTTCCGCAGTCAGCACTCGATCTAGGAGCAGATGTAGTAATCCACTCCGCACATAAAATGGCACCAGCAATGACAATGGGTTCTTTTTTACATTTTCGTTCAAGGCTTGTATCAAAAGATAAAATTACGCATTATTTGCAGTTAATTCAATCGAGCAGCCCATCCTATCCGTTAATGGCATCATTGGATATTGCTCGTTCGTTTCTGGCAACAATGAAAGCAGAAGATATAGATAACATTATGGAAAGTGTTGCAATGGTGCGAGATATACTTGAGGTTCCGGATCTATGGGATATTCTTCCAGCGAACGATCCATTAAAAATAACCCTACAGTTGAAAGATGGGGTTTCTGCAAAGGGTGTAGCAAGTCTTCTTGAAAATCAGCATGTTTATCCGGAACTTGTTACGCATAATCAGGTATTATTAATTCATGGTCTGGCTCCATTTGAAAACATCAATCATCTAAAAAAAGCAGTAAAACGAATAAAGGAACAATTAAAAATTTGCCCAAATCATGCTACAATAGAGATAGACAATCTATTTACAGATATTCATGAGCTTACTGTTTCCTATCAAACATTACAGCAACGAGATACATTAAAAGTTCCACTTAATAAATCATCCGGATATGTTGCAGCAGAAGCGATTATCCCATATCCACCTGGAATACCGCTTATTTTAAAGGGTGAACGGATTACAGATAAACATATTAATATAATTAGACATCTAACAGAACAAGGCGTTGAGATACAGCATCGTGATAAAATGAATGGAATTAGCGTTCTAAATACAAAGGAGCAAATTACGTGAGCGGATATTTTATAACAGTTGAGGGTGGCGAGGGTGCAGGCAAATCATCTATTCTCCAAACTCTAGGAAAAAAACTAACAGCTATGGGCTATGATGTTCTAACTACACGTGAACCTGGTGGAATTGAAATAGCGGAGAAGATACGAAAAATAATTCTTGATCCAACACATACAACTATGGACGGAAGAACCGAAGCTCTACTCTATGCAGCCGCACGCCGACAACATTTGGCTGAAAAGGTATTACCCGCCTTAGAAAGTGGGAGAATCGTATTATGTGACCGTTTTATTGATAGCAGTTTAGCCTATCAAGGTTACGCAAGGGGTCTTGGGATGGATGAAGTTTTTACGATTAACCAATTTGCCATTCAAGATTGTATGCCCGATATGACAATATTTTTTGATATTGAACCAAAAAAAGGGTTAGAGCGAATTTCGGCGAATAAAGATAGAGAGAGAAACCGTTTGGATTTGGAAAATATTCATTTCCATGAACAAGTTTATCAGGCATATCAAAAGCTTGTGCTTAAATTCCCTGAGCGTATCCAAGTCATAAATGCTAATCAGCCTTTCGAACAAGTTGAAGCAGATGCAATGAATCTTATAGTTTCCCGTTTAACAAATAAAGCGTAAGGGAGGTAAGAATAATGAAGTTAATTATTGCTGTTATTCAGGATAAAGATACTAACCGTCTTACTGATGCTTTAGGCGGGGAAAACTTCAAGACAACAAAGCTTGCAACAACTGGAGGGTTTTTAAAAGAAGGCAATACCACTTTAATGATTGGCTGTGAGGATGAATATGTCGATGAAGCCTTAAATATAATCCGGGATAATTGCTCTCAACGCGAACAGATGGTTGCACCTATTTCTCCAATGGGTGGGAATGCAGATTCGTATATTCCAAAGCCTGTAAAAGTTGAAGTCGGTGGTGCAACAGTATTTATCCTGCCAATTGAATCATTTATGCAGTTCTAACATTTGGCACTTATAGTAAAGATTGTTGCTTTGAGAGAATAGATATAAACTATGAAGATGAAAAAGCACCAATGCGTACTGAAAACAGCCTGAAATCTATAGTAACTCAATAAACAGAAAGGGGCTGATCCTGTGAAAATTAATCAGGAACTTCCATCACAAATGGACACGACAACTAAAAACCAGAAAGCTGCTGCCGATGGTCGCCCATCCTTTAATGGAATGGTTCAGTCCCAAACACATAAATTAAAGCAGCAAGAAGTTCAGCAATTAATGAAGAACATTACGATTCAAGGAGATAAGCTTGCTCGTTTTCGTTCTTTTAGGGATTTGGTAAAGTTTAAACGGATGGTCAAAGGATTTTTACAAGAAACAGTCTATAATGGACTCGATTTACAGAAGTCACATAGCTTTAGTATGGAAGGTAACAACAGCAAACTGGCAATCGTTAAGGAAGTCGACGATAAGTTAATTGAATTAACCGAAGATATAATGAATCAGGAAAAAAAGACAGTAGATCTGCTTGGCCTTATTGGAGAGATAAAGGGTTTACTGGTTAATTTATATACGTAAAGGATCGATCTAAAGTAAGGGCGGGGAATTATGAAAACGTGGTCTGAAGTAGCAGAAATCCAGCCATTAGCGAGTAAGATAATCACCAATAGCATTAAAAAAGACCGCATATCGCATGCCTACTTAATTCAAGGCGAACGAGGAACAGGAAAAGAATCAATTGGTTTATTATTAGCAAAGGTTCTGTTTTGTACCCATAGGACTGATGTGGAACCTTGCCAGGAATGTAATGAGTGTAAACGAATAGATTCAGGGAATCATCCAGATTTGCATTGGATCGAACCTGACGGACAATCGATTAAAAAAGAACAAATTGAACATCTGCAAAAAGAATTTACGTATTCAGGACTAGAATCCAGTCAGAAAGTATATGTGATCAAAGGTGCTGATACGTTAACAACAAATGCAGCGAATCGTATATTAAAGTTTTTGGAAGAACCCAGCAAGAAGACTACTGCAATTATGATGACTGAGAATAGCCAGTCAATTATTTCCACTATTCGTTCACGCTGTCAGGTAATTGATTTACAGCCGTTAAATCCGCAAGCTTTTCAAAAGCAACTACTAGATTCTGGTATGTCTGAGAGAAATTCAATTCTAATGAGCGCTATGACGAATAATTTGGATGATGCAATCGCCTTGAATGGAGATGAGTGGTTTGCGCAGTCGCGAAAATTAATGGTACAATTAATAGAAATGTTTTCAAAGAATCCAGATGAGGTTTTTTTATTTATTCATAATCACTGGATGCCACATTTTAAGGATAGAAAACAACAAGAACAAGGGCTGGATTTATTAATGCTAGCTTTTAAGGATATTCTTTATTTTCATATCGGTAGAGAAGAAGCGATGGTAGTCTTCGCGAAGGATGATGAAAAAGTAGAAGGGCTTGTGATGTTCTTTTCACAGGAAAAATTACTAGCCATCTTAAATAAGCTTCTTGATGCTAAACGCAAATTGAAGCAGAATGTTAACCCAACACTGGTAATGGAACAACTTACCGTTCAAATACAGAGGTGATTTAATGATTGAAGTTATAGGAGTCCGTTTTAAAAAAGCGGGTAAAATATATTATTTTGACCCAGGAGATAGCAACATAGAAGTAGATAGTTATGTTGTTGTGGAAACGGTTCGCGGAATTGAATTTGGAAAAGTTGTTATCAAGAACAAGCAAGTCGATGAGGAGGATGTTGTTCTCCCTTTGAAGAAAGTTATTCGAATAGCTGATGAGAAAGATAAACGTACCGTTGTTGAAAATCAAGAGCTTGCTGATAAAGCTTTAAAAACTGGTACGGAAAAAATCATCGAGCATAATCTAGATATGAATCTAGTGGAAGTAGAGTTTACGTTTGATCGTAATAAGATAATTTTCTATTTTACGGCTGACGGTCGAGTTGACTTCCGTAACTTAGTAAAAGATCTTGCTGCGCAGTTCAAAACCCGAATTGAACTTAGACAGATTGGTGTGCGTGACGAGGCAAAAATGTTAGGTGGTATTGGACCGTGTGGCAGAATGCTTTGTTGCTCCACGTTTTTAGGGGACTTTGAGCCAGTATCTATTAAAATGGCTAAAGATCAAAACCTTTCATTAAACCCTGCAAAGATTTCTGGGTTATGTGGGCGGCTTATGTGCTGTTTGAAGTATGAAAATGATGATTATGAAACAGCAAAGCGTGATTTACCTGATATTGGGCAGGCTATTACCACACCATATGGTACTGGTAAAGTAGTTGGCCTAAACATCTTAGAACGAATCGTTCACATAGAAATGCCTGAAGCGGAACGTGTCATTGAATATACATTAGATGAACTAATTGATGAAGGAATAATTGCGCAAGCCACAGACTAGTGGGGTGAAGAGGCGTGAAGAAACGGGAAATTTTTGATCAGGTATCTGATATGGAAAAGCAGATAGGTGAGTTATACGAACAGCTAGGAGATTTAAAAGGCAGGTTGAGTGATCTTTTAGAAGAAAATCATCGTCTTGCAATGGAGAATCATCATTTACGTAATCGTTTAGAAAGTACGGATGAAGATTTTAAAGAAGATGAGATAGTCGATCATTCTAAAGATATTCCTGGTGAGGGCTATGATAACCTGGCGCGACTTTATGAAGAGGGTTTTCATATTTGTAACGTTCATTTTGGAAGTCCGCGTCAGGATGAGGATTGTTTGTTCTGTCTGTTATTTCTGAACAAAACGAAATAGGAAATAGTTGGAATAGCTGTCTCTAGCAATTAGGGGCAGCTATTCTAAGCATTTAAGAAAGTATAAATACTTTCTTACTGCATAAATGAAACTAAGGCATGCACTCCTAAGCATAAGGTTCTATGAAATCACAATACTTTTTCATAAGATTATCTTTAACAATAAGTTTCTAACATAGTAAGGATGGAAATCAAAATGGTACCATTATATGACGATGAACGACATGATTATTTATTAGCGAACGAGAAGATGCATATTATTCAGAGTCCTACTGTGTTTTCCTTTTCACTTGATGCTGTTCTACTTGCGCATTTTGCATACGTACCGATTAAGAAAGGAAATATCTTGGATCTGTGTACAGGGAATGGGGTCATTCCTCTTTTGCTGTCCCAGCGAACAAACGCATCAATAATTGGTGTGGAAATTCAGGAAAGAATAATTGATATGGCAATGCGCAATGTTACTCTAAATGAATTAGGTGAACAAATCTCGATGGTTCAAGGTGATTTAAAGGAAATGCAAGCTGAATTGGGTCATAGTAAATTTGATGTGGTGACATGCAATCCGCCATATTTTCGTACACCAGAAAAAACCGAGCACAATAAAAACGAATTCCTAACGATCGCACGACATGAAGTTTATTGTACATTGGAAGATGTAGTCAAGGCTTGCAAGTTACATGTACGCCCTGGCGGGAAAGTCGCAATGGTACATCGGCCAGGAAGGCTAGTGGATATTATTGCTTTATTCCGTAAATACAGGCTGGAGCCAAAACGCATTCAATTTGTTTATCCTAAACAGGGGCGCGATGCGAATATGCTTTTAATTGAGGGCACACGAGATGGGAAAGCAGACTTAACTATTCTGCCTCCATTATTTATTTATCATGATGACAATACGTATACGAAGGAAGCAGAGGATATTATTTATGGACGTCAATGAACATACAGTTTATATTTTAAAATGTAAAGATAAAACACTATATACTGGCTACACAAATGATTTGGAGCACAGAGTAGCGATGCATGAACAAGGTAAAGGTGCTAAATACACACGTGGTCGCGGACCTTTTCAAGTGGTTTTTGTGGAAAGATTTTCCACAAAAGAGGAAGCTTTACAAAAGGAATATCAGGTTAAACAGCTTTCACGTAAGGAAAAATTTCAACTAATTCGGGACAAGCTGAAAGAAGTGATTCAATATGAAAATACAGAAAAGCTTTAATAACCAGGTTGAAGGTGCTGTTTACGTAGTTCCAACCCCAATTGGAAATTTAGAAGACATTACCTTTCGGGCATTAAAAATATTGAAAAGTGCTGCTGTAATTGCAGCAGAAGATACAAGAAATACGAGAAAATTGCTCAGCCATTTTGAAATATCAACTCCGCTTGTCAGCTATCATGAACATAATAAAGAATTTCGTGAAAAAGAGTTGATTGATCGTATTGAAAATGGCGAGTTGGTTGCGGTTGTAAGTGACGCTGGTATGCCGGCTATTTCAGATCCAGGATATGAATTGATTCAAGCAGCGATTAAGGCGGATCAATCAGTTATAGTATTACCTGGAGCGAACGCAGCTTTGTGCGCGCTGGTTGGATCAGGATTACCTTCGGCTGAATTTCATTTTTATGGTTTTTTACCACGGAAAAAGAAAGATAAGGCAACTGAGCTGGAACGGTTAAATTCCTTACAGGCAACGTTACTTTTTTATGAATCTCCATATCGATTAAAGGATACCCTGAAAGTAATGCATGAGCAGCTCGGTAACAGGCAAATAGTTGTAGCACGTGAACTTACCAAAAAGTTTGAAGAATATGCACGAGGAACAGTGGAGGAACTCCTGTTATGGGCTGAAGAGAAAGAGCTTAAAGGTGAGTTCTGTCTGGTTGTAGAGGGAACAAGTGAGGTATCTATCGTTGAAAATGAACTTTGGTGGAGTCACCTTTCCATTACTGATCATGTAACACATTATATAGACGAAGAGGGCCTATCAAGTAAGGATGCAATTAAACGAGCAGCGGTAGACAGAAATATGGCAAAACGTGATGTATATCAAGCTTTTCATGTTGATGTTAATTAAAAAGGCTGCTTTCTAAAAGGATTGTTTCCTTTTCCAAGCAAAGAATCTTAACGTAGTTAAAATAAACTGTGACGTAATGTTGAAAAATAATTTAAGCGCTATGAGACTGCTCCGGAAATACACTTCGCTCTCCGCGGGCTTACGCTGAACCTTTTTGCAAAGAACGCTGCGTGGTCAGAGAGCCAAACTACTCACTCGAATCGGTTGCCCTTAGTCAGTGTCGCAGTTTATTTATAATTGCAACAAACCTTTAAAAAACAGCATTAAAAAAGTGGCTGACGATTTGATTCGCGTCAGCCACTTTTGTCACATATTATTTATTTAGTCGTGATTGAATTTCATTAATAAGGTCTTGTGCTCCTTCAGGACTAAGAACGACTTTACCATTTGCTAATGATAAATTCTCATCGGATGTGTCTCCAGTTACTTGGCAAGTCATATTCGGCTTGTATTTTTGTAATACAATTTTGTCGTTGTCAACATAAATTTCCAGAGCGTCTTTTACATGAATATCGAGTGTGCGGCGCAATTCAATAGGAATAACTACTCGTCCTAATTCGTCAACCTTTCGTACAATTCCTGTGGACTTCAAATTCCATTCTCCCCCTCTAACGGATAGAAAAACGTGACACACCACCTATTTATAGGGATGCTGCTTAGCTTTTCTACTACTAACATTAATAAATTTTTTTCGGCATGTTTCGACATGTATATTAAATATATAGTACCAACCATTGCCAGTAGTGTCAACAGATTTTTAGTCTAAATTAAAACAAATGAGAAAATTTCGTTAACTGTGTAATTAGTTAATAATTTAGTCAACTATCGTTTATCGAAAATAATTCAATTGGCAATACTAATTAGATATGAAACGTTTATGTCACGTGAGTGGAAAACTTATGATAAAATCGCTACAATAGAATTAGTGATTGAGGAGGTAAGAGAACAATGCCAAATGAGCAAAATACATTTTATATAACCACACCAATTTATTATCCAAGTGGCAATTTACATATTGGACATGCTTATTCAACTGTGGCGGGAGATGCGATTGCCCGTTATAAACGATTACGCGGCTATGATGTTATGTACTTGACAGGAACTGATGAGCACGGACAAAAAATCCAGCGTAAAGCTAAAGAAAAAAATATGGAGCCACAAGCATACGTGGATGAAATTGTAAGTGGTATTCAGGATCTTTGGAAAAAATTAAAAATAACAAATGATGATTTCATCCGTACTACCGAGGAGCGTCATAAAAAAGTTGTAGCACAAATATTTGATCAGCTTTTAAAACAAGGTGATATTTATTTGGATGAATATGAAGGCTGGTATTGTACATCTTGTGAGTCATTCTTTACTGAGCGTCAATTGGATGATGGTCATTGTCCAGATTGTGGCGGTCCTGTCGAAAAAGTAAAAGAAGAATCATACTTTTTCAAGATGAGTAAGTATGTTGACCGACTTCTTGCATTTTATGAAGAAAATCCGCAATTCATTCAGCCGGAGAGCCGCAAAAATGAAATGCTGAATAACTTTATTAAGCCGGGGTTAGAGGATCTGGCGGTATCCAGAACTACTTTTGATTGGGGCATAAAAGTTCCCGGTGATCCGAAGCACGTTATTTATGTATGGATTGATGCACTTACAAATTATATCACGGCACTTGGCTATGGCACGGATGATGATGGTTTATATCAGAAATTCTGGCCTGCCGATGTTCACCTGATGAGTAAGGAAATTGTTCGTTTCCATACGATCTATTGGCCTATTATGTTAATGGCATTGGATCTGCCATTACCGACAAAAGTTTTTTCCCACGGTTGGATTTTAATGAAAGATGGTAAGATGTCCAAGTCAAAAGGGAACGTTGTTGATCCGATTAAATTAACGGATCGTTATGGCCTCGATGCATTACGTTATTATTTACTTCGTGAAGTTCCATTTGGATCTGATGGTGTGTTTACACCTGAAGGGTTTGTGGATCGCACAAATTATGATTTAGCAAATGATCTTGGTAATTTACTAAATCGCACGGTAGCAATGATTGAGAAATATTTCAATGGGGAAATTCCTGCATACAAGGCATCGGAGACAGATATTGAACAATCACTTGAAGAGTTACAGAAAGACACAATTGAAAAAGTGGAAGATTCAATGGAAAATATGCAGTTCTCAGTTGCGTTAGCTTCCTTGTGGCAGCTTATAAGCCGTACGAATAAATATATTGATGAAACTGAACCATGGATATTAGCTAAAGATCCATCGAAACAAGAACGTTTAGGAAATGTTATGGCCCACCTTACTGAGTCATTACGTAAAGTGGCAATTATGCTTCAGCCATTCTTGACAGAAGCCCCTACAGAAATTTTCAAACAGCTAGGTGTAACAGATGATTCGCTGAAAGAGTGGGACAGTGTTCATTTAAATGGAGAAATTAGAACAGGAACATTTGTCAAAAAAGGGGAACCTATCTTTCCTCGCTTAGAAGTAGAAAAAGAAGTAGAAACGATTAAGGCAATGATGCAAAAACCGGCCCAAGAAGAAAAGAAGGCTGTAAAACAAGCACCAGAGCAAAAAGAGGAAATTGCTTTTGATGAATTTATGAAGCTTGATATGCGTGTTGCTGAAGTTCTTAAAGCGGATACGATAAAAAAGGCCGATAAACTATTAAAGCTACAGCTGGATATAGGAACTGAAAAACGTCAAGTAGTATCTGGAATTGCAGAGCATTATAAACCTGAAGATCTAGTTGGGAAAAAAGTAATCTGTGTAACGAACCTGAAAGCCGTTAAACTGCGTGGAGAAATGTCAGAAGGTATGATTCTCTGTGGTGAAGATAATGCAGGGAAATTAGTACTTGCTTCTGTAGAACAAACGCTGCCGAATGGTTCTGTAGTGAAGTAAAGCTTAGGAAAAGGTCAGCTCAATGAGTATGGCCTTTTCTACTATTTGCAGTTAAGAAATTATAAATCCTTTCTTACTGCTTAAAAGCAACTAAGGCTTGGCGATAAGCCAAGTTTTCTAAATGAAGGAGTGATTAATGTGCTATTTGATACACATGTCCATGTGAATGCAGCACAGTTTTCAGAGGATCGTGATGAAACTATCCAGCGTGCATTTGATGCTGGGGTAAAATATATGGTAGTGGTCGGGTTTGATCGTGAAACAATTCCGCCAGCTATTAAAATAGCTGAACAATACGAAACAATCTATGCAGCAGTCGGCTGGCACCCAGTGGATGCAGTTGATATGACAGATGAAGACTTGGCCTGGATTGAAGAATTATCTGCACATCCAAAAGTAGTTGCTATAGGCGAGATGGGCTTAGACTATCATTGGGACAAGTCTCCGAAAAAAGTTCAAAAAGACGTCTTTCGCAAGCAAATTCAACTAGCTAAAAAATTAAATATGCCGATTATTATTCATAACCGTGAAGCAACCGAAGATATTATCGAAATTTTACAGGAAGAAAATGCAAAAGAGATCGGTGGGATAATGCATTGCTATAATGATTCAGTTGATTATGTACAAGCATGCCTGGATATGAATTTCCATATATCGCTTGGAGGTCCTGTAACATTTAAAAATGCGACAATGCCAAAAGAGGTGGCTGTAGAAGTACCTTCAGACCGGCTATTGATAGAAACAGATGCACCATTCCTCGCTCCGCATCCAAACAGAGGGAAACGAAACGAACCATCATATGTTAAATTGGTGGCGGAGAAAATAGCTGAACTAAGGGAAGTTCCATTCGATGAACTTAGTCAAATAACGACAGAAAACGCCTTTTCTTTGTTTAAAATTGGAAAAAATACATGAAATTTGATGAAATATAAATGTAATAATTGAATATGAAAATGGATATTCTTTTGAGACTAGCACTAATGTTAGTCTCTTTTTTTTAGTGAGAAAAGCAAGTCATACCAAGGTTTGGGGGTTGACTGTTATACAGTGGTAATTATTTGTAACTTGAATGTAAACAAACCGTAAACGGATTATCGTTGAAATTGCATACAAGTATTAATATAATCAAAGTCGCGGTAGAAGGAGGCAAAAAGCATGAAGATTTTTTCAAAGCTGTTGCCGGCGTCTAAAATGAAGCTGGTTATTTCTGTTGTTGGTGTATTGGCACTGCTTGTATTTTCTGGAGTTACACTATTCGAAGCAACGAAAGCAGAAGTGGTAATAACAGAAAATGGTGAAAAACAAAAGGTCAAGACACACGCAAATACAGTTGATGAACTATTGGCTGAATTAGGGATTACGTTTAGTAAACATGACAAACTATCACATGATATGGATGCAAAAATAGACGATGAAATGAACATTACATACAAAGAAGCTAATAAAATAACGGTAACAATAGATGGCAAAGAACACATATATCATACAACGGTAGATACAGTCGGAGAATTCCTAAAGGAAAATAATATGACATTATCGGAACATGATGAAGTTTCACATGGTAAGTCAGACGCTGTTAGTGAAGGACTTGAGCTTTCCATTGATAAAGCTTTTCAAATCACCATTAATGATGGTGGAAAGAATAAGAAAGTTTGGACTAACGGCGGAACAGTCGATCAAGTATTAGAGGAAAGCGAAATTTCCTACGATAAGTCAGATAAGATTAAAGTAAACACAGATGGTAAGGTCACCGAAAACACCACTATTAAGGTAGTCCGTGTTGATAAAGAAACTGTTGAAGTAAAGAAAAAAATTGATTATAAAACAGAAAAACGCGAAGATAATAACCTTGAAAAAGGGAAAAAACGCGTTATTGAAGAAGGTAATGAAGGCTTACTAGTTAAAACGTTTGAAGTTATTAAAGAAAATGGAGAAGAAGTTGAACGTAAACTTATTAGTGAAGAGATAAAGCAGGAAAGTGAAAACCGTGTTGTTGCTTTTGGAACGAAAGAAGAAAAGGAATTGGTAACAGTTTCAAGCAGTAATGATTCTGGTGGAAAAGTATATTCGATGCGGGTAACTGCATACAGTGCTGATTGTGTCGGATGTTCAGGTTATACTGCTACAGGAATTAATTTAAATGCTAATCCAAACAAAAAGGTCATTTCTGTTGACCCAAGTGTTATTCCGTTAGGGACAAAAGTATGGGTAGAAGGATATGGAAATGCAATCGCTGCAGATACTGGTGGTGGCATTAATGGTAATCATATTGATATCCATTTGCCGACAAGAGCTGATGCATTCGCCTATGGAACAAGAAGTAATGTCAAAGTTAAAGTTTTAGATTAATACATGATATAATGCTCTTACCATGGTAAAGTGGTAGGAGCATTATTTATTATTGAAACGAGGATATTACGTTGAATATTAAGGAAATTATCGTTGTTGAGGGTCGTGATGATACAGCTAAGATCCGTCAAGCTGTTGAGGCAGATACGATCGAGACAAATGGATCAGCTATTGATAACATAATTCTAAAACAAATACAGCATGCTAAGGCTAAACGAGGCGTTATAATTTTTACCGATCCGGATTATCCAGGTGAAAGAATTCGTCAAATCATTGATAAGGCTGTTCCTGGCTGCAAACATGCTTTTTTAACACGTGATAAAGCGCGTGCAAAACATTCTAATAAAAGTCTTGGAATTGAACATGCATCTATTGCAGCAATCCAACAGTCATTACAAGACGTTTATGAACTAAAGGATTTGGAAGAAAGTGAAATAACGAGAGAGGATCTAATTACATATGGATTAATTGGGAGTCCTCAAGCTAGTTACAGAAGAGACCGTCTTGGTGAATTACTTCAAATTGGACATACGAATGGAAAACAGCTGCTTAAGCGTCTTACCATGTTTCAAATAACGAAAGACCAATTTGAGCAATCGATAAACCAAGTACTGCAGGAGGAAAAGGATGACAACTAAAAAGATTGCTACCCCTAAACGAACACAGGAAATATTGAAAAAATATGGATTTTCCTTTAAAAAGAGCTTGGGACAAAATTTTCTGATTGATGTAAATATCCTTGAAAATATTATTAAAGAGGTCGGTATCGATAAATCCACTCTAGCGATTGAAATAGGCCCAGGCATTGGAGCGTTGACAGAGCAGTTGGCACTTCACGCGGACCAAGTTATTGCATATGAAATTGATCAGCGTTTATTGCCAATTTTGGAAGATACATTAAAGGAATATGAAAATGTCCAGGTTGTTCATCAGGATATATTGGATGCAAATGTTGATGAAATAATTAAGAATCATCTTAAACCAGATCAACCGGTTCATGTTGTAGCAAATTTGCCGTATTATATTACAACTCCCATTTTAACGAAATTGTTACGCGACAAACTACCTGTAACAAGTTTTACAGTAATGATTCAAAAAGAAGTTGCCGAACGAATGGCTGCGAAACCAAACAATAAAAGCTATGGGTCATTAACTATCGCTGTTCAATATTATACAAATGCTGAAGTGTTGATGAATGTCCCAAAAAGTGTTTTTATGCCACAGCCAAATGTTGATTCAAGTGTCCTAAGACTGACAACCAGGGATGAGCCTCCTGTCCAAGTAAATGACGAAGATTATTTTTTTTCAATTGTACAGGCTTGTTTTGCGCAAAGGCGGAAAACATTACGGAACAACCTGGTGCGTTATTTTAATGATACATATGACAAAGAAATGATTTCTGTGATACTGGAACGCATTGGTATTGATGGAACAAGGCGTGGAGAATCATTGAATATGCAGGAATTCGCATTACTAGCTAATGCTTTTCATCAAGCTGCAGAAAAATAGTCAAAAGCTATTGCTCTTTATTGCAATAGCTTTTTTATGCAGTAAAAAAGAATTTTATTATTGCATAAGATCAATTAAGGATTGCACTCAAAGTATAAGGGGTACTGGTTCAAAGAAAGTAAAATACACTTACATAAGAATTCCTTTAACGAATGCGAAGTTTTCTAAAATGGCACAGAAGAGCCCTTATTTTCATAGTCTATGATAGGAATGCTTTCATCCGAATGAAGGCTGTGAGGTGGCTTTATGAGCTTTTCAATAGGGGAATTAGTAACACGTATATCACATAAACATGATTTGTTATTTCGAATTGCATCGTTGTCAGAGGATACTGCGGTTGTTCATGGCGAAGATATTCGCCTTATTGCAGATGCTTCTTTGGACGATTTAACGCATGTCCAGGAAAGAGATCTACAAAAAAGGAAGCAGAAAGAAAAGGAACAGGAGGAATTTTCCTACCGACTATTTAGGCAGGACTATCAGTTAATGAAAGAAAAACGTGATTATCAATCAAGTGATGGGTATCAGAACACATCCAGTTTTTTTCAATTACCTGCAAAAGTACTGCATATAGATGGAGATCGAACCTATTTAAGAAAGTGTATCGATTTATATAACCGGATGGGTTTACAGGTTCACGGAGTTTACGTTAATGAAAAAGAGATGCCATTTGAAATTGGGGGATTAGTGGAAAAAATTCAGCCCAATATCATTGTCATTACAGGTCATGATGCCTTTTCCAAGAATAAAGGACTAAAAAACGACCTTCGCGCCTATCGTCATTCAAAATATTTTGCCGAAACGGTTCGTGCGGCACGGCAGAAAACACCACATTTAGATCAGCTTGTTATATTCGCAGGTGCTTGCCAATCCCACTTTGAATCACTGATTAGAGCGGGAGCAAACTTTGCAAGTTCCCCATCACGTATAAATATTCATGCCTTGGATCCAGTCTATATTGCAGCGAAAATTGCTTATACCCCATTTATGGAAAAAGTGAGTGTATGGGATGCGTTGCGCAACACATTAACTGGTGAGAAAGGTATGGGTGGAGTGGAAACTAGAGGACTCCTCAGAACGGGAATGCCTTATATTGCGAACGATGAATCCGAAGAATGAAGCTGATGGAGGAGACCTCAGCTTCATTCTTGGCAGTAAGTATAAATACTCTTTCTTGCTCATAAGTACAACTAGGGATTTCATTCTAAAGTATAAGGGTTCGATACGTTTTCATAAGAATTCCGCTACTTCAAGCTATGATATGTAACAAAATTTAATACATAATTTGTTAACATTTTGAAATAATAGGTTAAGAAGCTGAATTTACTTGTTGACATAGAAAATAACATACTGTTATAATGTTATGTTTTATTTGACGATTATACAAGCTTGTGATATTATAACAATAGTGAGGTGGAGTATAGTGGCTAAAACATTAATAGAAATTAAGCAAGGTCTTGAATGCCAAATTGGTAAGCGATTAAAACTCAAAGCCAATGGTGGTAGAAGAAAAACAATTGAACGATGCGGCATTTTGGCGGAAACATATCCTTCTGTTTTCATTGTTGAATTAGACCAAGATGAAAATTCATTCGAACGTGTTTCATACAGCTATGCAGACGTGTTAACAGAAACAGTAGAATTAAACTTTAATGAAGAGAGAGCGTTAATGGTAGAGCAGTAAACCCAAGTTTACTGCTTATATTTTTATCCAAAAAGGGGGAGCATAGATGGAATCATTGGAAAAGTCACCGGTTAAAGAGGTCTGGGACTTGATTGATCAGCTGTTGCAAGCCAACAAAGCTCCTTATGAAGATGTGAACGCAATTTATCAGTTTCATTTAATAGATGAGGAAGATGGGCATTACCAATTAGAATTTAAAAACGGAGTAGCAATGATTTATTATACAAATGAAAAAGACCCGGACTGTATCTTGAAGATGAAAGTAAAACATTTCAAAAAATTTTTGCTCGGCAATTTAAATAGCACGACAGCTTTCATGACCGGAAAACTTAAAATTGATGGTAATATAAGTTTGGCATTAAAATTAGAAGCTATACTGAAGCAATACCAATTAGAAAGCTAAAATATTTCCTTTTTTGTATACATATAACGGGAGTATGTTGCAGATATATACATAAGCTACAAATGTCGTAGGAAGGAACTCTTATACGAAAGGGGATGTTCTTTCATGGCTAGACGTGGTGGAATGATGTCGGACCAATTGAAAGAAGAAATTGCCAAAGAGTTAGGCTTTTACGACACAGTAAAACAAGAAGGATGGGGCGGCATAAAGTCAAGAGATGCCGGGAATATGGTGAAACGTGCATTGGAAATGGCCGAGCAAAATATGAATCAAATTGGCAGACCCTAAAAGGGGTTTGCCATTTTTGTACACTAGTATTGAACGCATTCCATACCTCACAGTACAATCTTCTCGTGTTTTTGTATCCAGGCTGGCTCCTTGTGTTCGCGATAGAAGCAAATAGACACTTCGAACGCAAAACCATCTGTTCTACGGTTTTTTTGCTTATGCATGTCACCCAAACCAGTCGCCTTCGCTTTTAATTTTATGATACAATTTGGTTAATTTTATAAAGTGGGTGACGGAGATGGTTTTATTTGAAAGAGCGCCAGCCAAAATAAATTTATCGCTTGACGTCCTTGGCAAACGTGACGATGGTTACCATGAGGTTGAAATGATAATGACAGCTGTAGATTTAGCTGATCGTGTTGAATTATATTCCGTTTACGGGGATATGATTGAGGTATCCGCTGATAATCAGTATGTTCCAAATGATGAGCGGAATCTTGCTTATAAAGCAGCACTTGCTTTTAAAAATAAATACCAGATAAATTACGGCGTTAGAATTGAAATAGAAAAGAATATTCCCGTTTCGGCTGGTCTGGGTGGTGGGAGCAGTGACGCTGCTGCTGTACTGCGTGGACTGAATCGTATGTGGTCTGTTGGTGCATCTTTAGAAGAATTAGCGGAGCTAGGAGCAGGTATCGGGTCTGATGTACCATTTTGTATTTATAGTACTACTGCACTTGGTACCGGTCATGGTGAAAAAATTCGTGAATTAGCCGCACCACCGCCTTGTTTCGTTATACTAGCAAAGCCGAATATTGGAATTTCCACGCGGAGTATCTTTCAAAAAATAAATATAGAAGAAATTATGCATCCAGATACAAATGAAATCATTCGTGCTTTGGAAGAAAAAAACTTCTCCAATTTATGTGCGAATATTGGTAATGCATTGGAAACTGTGACATTTTCGTTATGTCCGAATGTACAACATATTAAGGAAAGAATGGTACAGGCCGGAGCATCTGGCGTCTTGATGAGCGGAAGTGGTCCAACTGTTGCTGGGCTTGTCGAGCACTATAGTAAAGCAAAACGTATCTATAACGGCTTAAGGGGATTTTGTGATGAGGTCTATATTGTTCAACTTCTTGATCGTCGTTAAGACTTGATTAAATACGTATAATAATGATATATTTAATAATAATTATTCGGTTTTAGAGGTGTGTTTATGAAAAGAAGTGATCGATTAGTCTCATTAACAAATTATTTTTTTGAAAATCCTAAGAAACATACGTCATTACCCTTTTTTTCTACTAAATATAATGCAGCCAAATCATCAATAAGTGAGGATTTGGTAATTGTTGACCGTGTGATGCGGGAGGAAGGAATAGGTCATTTGCAAACTCTTCCTGGTGCCTCAGGTGGTGTCAGGTATATTCCAAACCTTTCAAGGGAAAACAGCAAGCAATTTATACAGGATCTCTGTAATACGTTGGAGGACCCTGGGAGAATACTTCCTGGTGGCTACTTATATATGAGTGATATTTTAGGTGATCCAAACATGGTTAAGCAAATAGGGCGAGTTCTCGCTTCAGCCTTCTCAGACATGGAAATTAATGTTGTGGTAACAGTTGCAACGAAAGGAATTCCGCTTGCGTATGCAGTAGCATCTTTTCTGAATGTACCTGTTGTAATTGTCAGAAGGGATCCAAAAGTAACAGAAGGGTCTTCTGTAAGCATTAATTATGTTTCCGGATCATCCCGCAAGATTCAGACGATGGTGCTCCCTAAGCGAAGTTTACAGGATAATGCCAATGTTTGTATTATTGACGACTTTATGAAAGCCGGTGGCACAATTACAGGGATGACAAGCCTATTAGATGAATTTAATGCAAATGTAAAAGCTATTGGTGTTCTGGCAGAAGCGGATGATGAAGAAGATGAACGAGTAGTAGAAAATTATACTTCATTAGTTAAAATCACCAATGTAGATATTAAACAGAAAAATATTGAGGTTTTGCCTGGTAATCTGCATGCCTGAATCAAAAAAATCTTTCAATTTATGAAAGATTTTTTTTTGCAGTTTAAAAAGTATAAAAAATTTCCTACTGCATAAGTGCAACTAAGGCATTTTGCCTAAAGGATTGAACTCCAAAGTATAAGGGATTCTGAGAAAGCAACAATACGCTTTCATAAGAATTCCTTTAACGTATGCCAAGTTTTCTTAAGCTTTTTTAAGCTTTTTTAGTCTTTTTAAATTTTTTTTAAAAATAAGCAGGAATTCTCATTGTTTTGTTGAATTATTGATAATAAGTTCAAAAGGGAAAAGGTGGTGAAACATCATGGAAGTAACTGACGTAAGATTACGCCGCGTTAACACAGAGGGAAGAATGCGAGCAATTGCATCGATTACTTTGGATCAGGAGTTTGTTGTCCATGATATCCGTGTCATCGATGGGAATAATGGATTATTTGTAGCTATGCCATCCAAACGTACTCCTGACGGTGAATTCAGGGAAATTGCGCATCCCATTAATTCCAATACTCGTGCAAAAATACAGGATGCGGTACTAGAAGAATACCGTCGTGCTGGTGAAGAAGAAGTGCGATATGAAGAAGCTGGCGCTTCCTAATAACATGATCAACGAGAGGTCTAATCTGCAACCAGGTTAGCCTTCTTTTTTTGTAATTAAATATGACGGAGTGTATTTCTAAGGCTCTTTTCGTAAATTTAACCCTTGCAGATGATATAAACTGCTTCACGGTGAAAAATTTCATTAATGTTGTTTTCTCTTATTCTAATGATAGTTGAGTTCTTTGAATCGTTCAGTCAGAATACTTCGGTCTCACCGCTTCGGTATCATTGCGAAATCTGTCGCGTATTTTTCCATACCTAGAATAAAAAAGAACTGCGAGTTTCTTGGCAGTTAAGAAAGCATAAATCCTCTCTGAAGATTTAAATGTCTTATTTTAATCCATCACAATATACATTTGTTAACTTCCAGGATATAGTGTACATAATCCAGCGTAGGAGATACACGGAGACTCCTGTGGGGAACCGGCTAAAAAAGGTCACGTCCTGTGACCAACGCCGGTACTAGAACGTCCTGTTGGTCGCAGCAACAGCTGAAGATCCCGCAGGAAGTGGTTTTTGCTTCCGAGGAAGCTGAAGCGTTGCCCTAAGGTGCGCGAAGTGTATTTCCGAAGCGGTGTCGTAGCACTCAAGTATTTTTTCACAGTGCTTTTTCCAAAAATTATTAATCTCCATACGCTTGTATCTGTTGAAATCATCTCTTTTTTGAGATATATTCATAATGGATAATTAGAATGGAGGATTCTTCATGGTGAACCGTTATGCTATCATTCTTGCAGCTGGACAAGGCACAAGAATGAAGTCAAAACTATATAAAGTACTTCATCCTGTATTAGGCCGTCCAATGCTGCAGCATGTAATAGGACAATTAAATGCTGTACAGCTGGATGAAATGGTTACGATTGTGGGTCATGGTGCTGAAGAGGTGTCTGATCATATTGGAGACCAAAGCAAGTTTGTCATTCAGGAAGAACAATTAGGAACTGGACATGCAGTATTACAGGCAGAGGAATTATTAAAAGATAAAGAGGGAACAACTATTGTAGTGTGTGGAGATACTCCATTAATTACAAGCACAACATACCGGGCGCTCTTTGATCACCATGAACGAGAAGGTGCTAAGGCGACAATTTTAACAACAAAAGTTCTAAACCCTACAGGTTACGGTAGGGTTATTCGTAATGAAAATAACGAAGTAGAGCGGATTGTTGAACACAAAGATGCAGATGATCAGGAACTGTTAGTTGATGAAATCAATACGGGTACATACTGTTTTGATAACAAGGCACTATTTCAGGCTCTGCAAAAAGTTTCAAATGATAATGTGCAAGGTGAATATTATTTGCCGGATGTAATTGAAATTTTGCGAAGTCAGGACGAGAAGGTTAGTGCTTCAATCACACCAGATTTTGAAGAAACACTTGGTGTTAATGACCGTGTAGCATTAGCTAAGGCCGAAGCAACAATGAAGAAGCGTATCAATGAAAAACATATGCGAAATGGGGTTACAATTTTAGACCCTGATAACACATATATAAGTCCAGATGTTACAATTGAACAGGATGTCTTGATACATCCAGGATCGCTTATAAAGGGTAAATCGATTATAAGAACCGATGCTGAAATAGGTCCGCATAGTGAAATTATCGATTGTTCTGTTGGTGAAGCAAGTATTGTCAAACAAAGCGTTGCCAAAGATAGTAAAATAGGTAGTCGTGTACAAATTGGACCATATGCTCATATCCGACCAGAAGCATCAATCGGTGATGACACAAAAATCGGGAACTTTGTTGAAGTGAAAAAGACAGTCATCGGAGATAAAAGTAAAGTTTCCCACTTAAGTTACATTGGTGACGCAGAAGTTGGAAGTAATGTAAATATCGGTTGTGGAACGATTACGGTTAACTATGATGGGAAAAATAAATATTTAACCACAATTGAAGATGATTCCTTTATTGGCTGCAATTCCAATCTTATTGCCCCAGTTACAGTAGGGAAAGGTTCTTATGTTGCTGCAGGATCAACGATTACGAAGGATGTGCCTGAAGATTCATTATCTGTTGCACGTGCAAGACAAACGAATAAAGAAGGCTATGCATCAAGGATAAAAAACAGAAATAAAAACTAACGGAGGGTTATCTCATGGCATCTAGCTACAAGGATCGGTCTTTGAAAGTCTTTTCACTGAATTCAAATCGTCAATTAGCTGAGGACATCGCTAGCCATATTGGTACAACATTAGGTGAGTGTACGGTTTCTGCTTTTAGCGATGGTGAAATTCAAATTAATATTGAGGAAAGTATTCGCGGGTGTGATGTGTATGTCGTTCAATCAACTTGTGCTCCAGTTAACACACACATTATGGAGCTATTAATTATGATTGATGCACTAAAACGAGCTTCAGCAAGATCAATTAATATTGTTATGCCATACTACGGTTATGCTAGACAAGACCGTAAAGCAAGGTCAAGAGAACCAATTGCTGCTAAGCTTGTAGCTGATTTGCTTGAGACAGCTGGCGCTAGTCGTGTAATTACACTTGATTTACATGCACCGCAAATTCAGGGTTTCTTTAATGTTCCGATCGATCACTTGCAAGGTGTGCCAATTTTATCTAATTACTTTGAAACGAAAAGTTTTGAGGACTTAGTTATCGTCTCACCCGATCATGGTGGTGTAACACGTGCACGAAAAATGGCCGATCGCTTAAAAGCACCAATTGGTATAATCGATAAACGGCGTCCTCGTCCAAATGTTGCAGAAGTTATGAATATCGTTGGTAATATTGAAGGCAAGACAGCAATTCTTATAGATGATATTATCGATACTGCAGGTACAATTACATTGGCAGCAAATGCATTAATTGAAAATGGTGCTAAAGAAGTTTACGCCTGCTGTACACATCCTGTTTTATCAGGCCCAGCGATTGAGCGAATTGATAATTCGAAAATAAAGGAACTGATTATTACGAACTCAATTCCACTTCCTGAAGATAAACAAAGTGAAAAAATTACCGAATTGTCGGTTGCACCGTTAATTGGTGAAGCAATTATTCGTATACATGAATTGCAATCAGTAAGTATTCTATTCGATTAAACGTTTAAGATGATAAAAATACGGGAATAAAAAATGCGTAGAAATTTTGTCTATTACTAAAATTATGTTTTAATAGTAAGAGATGATTAGCAAACTTGGGCTTATCACTACCTAATGGTAAGCTTTAGTTGCTAGGAAAGATTTTTGCCATATAAACTTGGTCAAGTACCAAGTTTTTAAATAATGGAGGGTGATAAACATGGCAGTAAAACTAAAAGCAACAAAACGGGAAGATCATTCAAAATCTGCAACAAAACAAATCCGTGAAAGTGGAGATGTTCCATCTGTTGTATACGGGAAAGATAAGGAAGCTAAAGCGATTGCTGTAAATAGCATTGACTTAGTAAAAACTGTTCGTGACGAAGGCAGAAACGCAATAATTTCACTTGAAATTGAGGGTGATAAAGCCGAAGATGTAATGCTGCACGAATATCAAATGGATTCAATTAAAGATGAATTAATTCATGCTGATTTCTATATCGTGAATATGGCTGAAGAAATGGACGTAGAAGTACCATTAAATCTCGAGGGCGAGGCATTTGGCGCTAAAGAAGGCGGTGTCCTGCAGCAGCCATTGTTTGAATTACAGGTAAGAGCGAAACCAGCAGATATTCCAGAGCAAATCTCTGTTGATGTTTCAGAACTTGGAATCGGTGATACGATTGCAATTGCCGATTTACCAAAAGCAAGTAAATATGAATTTCTAGAAGATGCAGATACCACTGTTGCAACGGTAGTACCACCAGATACACTGGATGAAACTGAAGAGGAAGCAGATGAAAATGCTGAACCTGAACTAGTTGGTGCGAAGGACGATGAAGAAGAGTAAATAATTTTGACTATAAGCATATGAACCCTCCTATTCTGTATAGGAGGGTTTTGCTTTATTTTCTGACATAAAGACAGTACAATATAAAAAGTTAGATAAACTAGTCCATAAAGGAAGTAGCAAAATGAAATGTATCGTTGGGTTAGGAAATCCAGGAAGAAAATTTAAAAAAACACGCCATAATATTGGATTTATGGTAATTGATGAATTAGTGGATCGCCACAATTGGAAACTAAAGAAGGACAAGTTCAATGGAAAATCAACGGTTGAGTTTCTTGGAAATGAAAAAGTTATTCTCCTGCAGCCACAAACATATATGAACCTCTCGGGTGGATCTATTCGTCCGTTAATTGACTTTTATAATATTGCTGTTGATGATGTTCTTGTGATTTATGATGACCTCGACCTTCCAACAGGTAAAATCCGGTTACGTCAAAAAGGCAGTCACGGCGGTCATAATGGAATTCGTTCCACTATTGAACATTTAGGTACCAAAGAATTTAAACGGCTTAGAATTGGTATTGGACGTCCTTCAGGTCAAATGCAAGTAGTTGATTATGTACTTGGATCATTTCCGAAAGAAAAACATGAAGCGGTTGATTCCGGTATTCAAAAAGCAGCAGACGCATGTGAAGCATGGTTAGAAAAGTCGTTTTCTGAAGTAATGAATGAATTTAATAATTAAAACCACATATAGTATAAAAAGATGCTTTTCGGATAAACTTTATTGTACCCCATGTTTATTCGAGGAGGTTTTTTGTATGTCTATTGTCTATAAATGCAGACATTGTGGACATGAAATTGGTAAATTAAATCAGCAAGTAATAGATACGTCGATGCTGGGATGGAATAAATTATCAACTGAGGATAAACAAGAAATGATTCACTATCAGAATAATGGTGATGTTCATATTCAAACCATTTGTGAAAACTGTGAAGAATCGCTTGGCAGCCATCCACAGTATCATGAGTTAGACTATTTCATACAATAACATACGCAAGATAGCTTTGGTTATTTCATAAACGTTAGTGATCGCTTAGCAATGTAAGTACAGGAAAGAAATACTACTAGTTGCTATGCGATACAACTCAACGCTAGCCAAGGCATTTTTGCACTTAAGCAGGTGGGGAAAAATGAAAGGGATTAATGATTATCTACGTTCAAAAGAAGATGTTGAATCAATAATTAACGGAATTTCTGGAGGGATGAAAGAACAGCTTGTTGCGGGGTTGTCAGGTTCTGCAAGAAGTTTACTTGTATCTATTATTAATGAATCATTACATAAACCAGTCTTACTTATCACACATCAACTTGTACAAGCGCAGCAGTTGTATGATGATTTGGCAGAGTTTATGGGTGATGAACAAATACATTTGTATCCTGTCAATGAATTGATTGCATCAGAGATTGCTGTCGCCAGTCCTGAATTAAGAAGCCAGCGAATAGATGCGTTGACTGAGTGGTCACAGAAAAAATCAGGTATTTTAATTGCTCCGGTAGCTGCCTTAAAACGTATTTTGCCACCAGCAAGTTATTGGCGTGATTATCAGTTACGTTTTACCTTTGGCGAGGATATTGATGTTGAAAAATACCTATCATCTTTGGTAGATATGGGATATGAACGGACAACTATGGTCACAGCACCTGGAGAATTCAGTCGCCGAGGCGGTATTATAGATATATATCCTGTAACGGAATTGAACCCAGTCCGTATTGAGTTATTTGACGACGAAATAGACTCCATACGTTTTTTTGATGTGGACTCACAGCGGTCCTTGGAAAAAAAGAAGGAAATAACAATTGGCCCCGCTACTGAGCTTCTGTTAAGTGAACAAGATATGGTAACGGGGGCACAACGTGTAGAAAAGGCGCTATCTGAATCGCTGAAGAAATTAAAAAAACCGGAAGCGAAAGAAACCCTGATTGAAGTAATGGAACACGATATTGAACGATTAAAGAATCTTGAACGATTTCAGGAAATGTATAAATATATTGGCTTTCTGTATAATAATCCTGCTAGTTTGTTAGATTATTTACCTGCAGACGGTATGGTAATTATGGATGAAATGAGCAGAATCCAAGAAACAGCAACACATTTGGATTCAGAGGAAGCAGAATGGTACAGCAACCTATTAGAGACGAACAAAATGGTGCGAGGTAGTAGGTTTTCCTTTGATTGGCATACAGTATGGGAAAACATGACGCAACAGCGTCTTTATATGTCGGTTTTTTTACGACATATACCGAATACACAACCGCAAAATATTATAAATTTGTCCTCTCGAGCTATGCAGGAGTTTCATGGGCAAATGAATTTGTTTCAGAATGAATTAAAACGTTGGGAAAAAGGTGATTTTTCTGTTGTCGTTTTGGCGCCAAACGAAAAAAGGGCTGAAAAAATTCATTCCATTTTTTTAGACTATGATATTGATTCAGTTGTTTCAAGTAAGCTGGAGCTTCCTGTTACTAAACCAACGATAGCTGTTGGTAATATCAGCAGTGGTATTGAAATGCCGATGCACAAATTGGTGTTAATTACGGAAAATGAATTATTTAAAAAGAAAATGAAACGTACACGTAAGAAGCAAAAGATCTCTAATGCTGAACGTATTAAGGACTATCAGGAGTTGAAAGTTGGAGACTATGTTGTTCATGCTAACCATGGAATTGGAAAGTATTTAGGTATCGAAACACTTGAGGTTAGTGACATGCATAAGGATTATATGCTGATTAAATACTCTGGTGATGATAAACTCTTCGTTCCGATTGATCAGATAGATTTAGTACAGAAATTCGTTGGCTCAGAAGGTAAGGAACCGAGATTATATAAACTAGGTGGAAGTGAATGGACGAAAGTAAAACGTAAAGTACAATCGTCCGTGGAAGATATCGCTGATGACCTAATTAAGCTATATGCTGAACGTGAAGCACGAAAAGGTTATTCATTCAGTGAAGATACAGAAATGCAACGAGAATTTGAAGCTTCCTTTGCATACCAGGAAACCGAAGATCAGATAAGGTGTATTGAAGAAATCAAGCATGATATGGAAAGAGAACGTCCAATGGATCGGCTGCTTTGTGGTGATGTTGGTTATGGGAAAACGGAAGTAGCCATTCGTGCAGCCTTCAAAGCGGTGGCGGATGGAAAACAAGTGGCTATCTTAGTTCCAACGACAATATTGGCGCAGCAACATTTTGAAACCATTAGTGAGCGGTACTTAGATCATGCGGTAAATATCGGTATATTAAGTAGATTTCGAACGAAAAAGCAACAGAAGGAAACAATGGATGGGCTTCGAAAAGGGTTGGTCGACATAGTAATCGGAACACACCGTTTACTATCAAAAGACGTTCAATTTCGTGAATTAGGACTGCTCGTTGTTGATGAAGAACAGCGCTTTGGTGTGAAACATAAAGAAAAGATTAAAGAGCTTAAAACAAATGTTGATGTACTTACATTAACAGCAACACCGATTCCAAGAACACTTCACATGTCGATGCTAGGAGTCCGTGATTTATCTGTAATTGAAACACCGCCAGAAAATCGTTTTCCGATCCAGACGTATGTAATGGAATATAATCCAATTTTCATTCGAGAGGCAATTGAACGGGAAATGTCACGAGGCGGACAAGTATTTTTCCTCTATAATCGTGTCGAAAATATTGATAGTGTAGCGCGTGACCTTGGTATGCTTGTTGATGATGCAAGAATAGCTGTTGCTCATGGCCAGATGAATGAGACAGAGTTGGAAAATGTTATATTTGCCTTTTTGGAAGGTGAGTATGATGTACTTGTTAGTACAACAATTATTGAGACAGGTGTTGATATTCCAAATGTTAATACATTAATAGTTAATGATGCTGATCGAATGGGCTTAAGTCAGTTGTATCAGCTTAGAGGGCGTGTAGGCAGGTCGAACCGAGTAGCATATGCATATTTCACCTACCAGAAGGATAAGGTACTTACTGAAATTGCTGAAAAACGTTTGCAAGCGATTAAAGAGTTTACGGAGCTTGGTTCTGGATTTAAAATCGCCATGCGTGATTTGTCAATACGTGGTGCTGGGAACTTATTAGGGTCACAACAACACGGCTTTATTGATTCGGTAGGATTTGATATGTATTCCCAAATGCTGAAAGATGCAATTGACGCACGTAAGTATGGAAAAGAACTCGATGAAATTAAGGCATTTGAACCAGAATTAACACTTAATCTTGACGCTTATATTCCTGATACCTATATCAAGGATGAAAAACAAAAAATTGAAATGTATAAACAATTTCAAACAATCGATTCATCGGATGACATTGAAGATTTACGAGATGAATTAATCGATCGATTTGGTGATTATCCAGAAGAAGTGGAGCATTTATTCGTAGTATCATCGTTAAAAAGGTTAGCGAAGCAACAACGAGTCGAAACGATAAGTGAAAAGAATAAAAAAATCGAATTGCTTGTAGATGGTGACCGCAGTCAGCAGATTGATGGATCGAAATTATTCGAGCTTGCAAATAGTTTCGGTCGCGACGTCCAGCTTGGGACGGAAGGAAGTAATTTAAAGGTGATATTCAAATGGACACGTGATACACATCACCAACGTTATGAAATAGTCGAAAACTTTATCGCACAATTGTCAGAAGTCAATAGGGATGATTAGAAAATCCCACTGTATGATGTATAGTTCTTAGAAGTTGATTTATACTATAGGCACAACTGGTGTTTTTTTCACATTGAGGTAAACATTGAAATTACATACACCAGAGACAATCATCATAGGAAAGTGAGGCTTCATAATGAAGGCAACAGGAATTGTACGTCGAATTGATGATTTAGGCAGAGTAGTTATCCCAAAAGAAATCAGACGAACATTGCGTATTCGTGAAGGAGATCCATTAGAAATATTTGTTGATCGTGAAGGTGAAGTAATTTTAAAGAAATATTCACCTATTAATGAACTGGGGAGTTTTGCAAAGGAATACGCAGAAGCATTATTTGACTCATTGCACTATCCTGTTTTAATTTGTGATCGCGATGAAGTTATAGCTGTAGCTGGTGAATCAAAAAAAGATTATTTAAATAAAAGTATAGGGAAACAACTCGAAAAGACGATGGAAGATCGGTTACTCGTATTTGAAACAGAACAAGCTACACTAGAAATCACCCAAGGAAAAGATGAAGAAATTGATTCGTATTGCATTAGCCCTATTATAGCAAATGGTGACCCGATTGGCTGTGTCATGATGTTTTCAAGAGATGGCAAAAAGCTTAGTAATGTCGAACAAAAAAGTACTGAAACGGCTTCAAGCTTTTTGGCCAAGCAAATGGAATAGTTGTAGGTAAGAACAAAGGCCAGTTAGCAAAATTACTGGTTTTTGTTCTTTTTTTACGGCTGTTTTTTGCTGTAATTGTATAAACTGCATCACAGTAGAAATTTTCCCTTGTGCTAATTTCCATTGTTCTAATTATGGTTGAGTGCTCAACAGTCACTCATCAAGGTTATGAGAACGCGAATGCTTTTCAAAAAGCGGGAACCGTGTCTTCATCAGGGTTATGAGAACCGGAATGCTGTTCAAATAGCGTATAATGGTCACTCTCAGGGATGAGATTCACTACTTGGAAATACAACAATGTATTTGAAAGCTAATAGGTCCCCTCCACCTACTATCGTTTGTGAATGAACAAAAAGTGGCATTGTTAGATAAAAATTTTTTTTGCAGGTGCCACTTTTCACACGCAAGGCTCGATTGTACTAGTAAGAATGGTAGGATAGCTGGTATGCTATAATTGTTTAAAAATGGTTAGAAAACTTGGCTTATCGCCTAGTCTTTATATAGATAAGCCTTAGTTGTACTTATGCAGTAAGAAAGTATTTATACTTTCTTAACTGCCATAGAAAGGCGTTTTTCATGGACGGGAATGAGACCAACAAATTAGTAAAAGGTGCATTGCTTCTTACATTGGCAGGATTAATAAGTAAGGTACTGAGTGCCGGCTATCGGATTCCACTGCAGAATCTGACAGGGGATATGGGTTTTTATATCTATCAACAAGTTTATCCGTTCCTTGGTATTGCTTTGATTTTGTCATTATACGGATTTCCTTCAGCTATATCGAAAATTACTGTGGATTTAAAAGCACAGGGGATGGGGCCGTCGTTTGCCCGTTTTTATGTACCCATATTTTTGCTTTTATTTTCCATTAGCAGTGGTATTTTTTTATTCCTATTTTTTAATGCACAGGAAATTGCTGTGTGGGTGGGCGATGCAAATTTAAAAGATACATATGAATTAGCTGCTTTTGCCTTCTTACTCATTCCTTTTTCAGCTCTGTTAAGAGGCGTGTTTCAAGGAATGAAGCAAATGAAGCCCACAGCATATTCGCAGGTTGGCGAACAATTCATTCGTGTATTCCTAATTATTTTAGCAGCGGTATTCATTTTTATTAAATCAGGTGATATATATAGCATTGGACAAGCTGCAGCAATTGCTTCATTGTTTGGAGCATTAGCTGCAATTTTCATACTTGGTTTCTTTTTTATAAGAATGAAGCCTACAGTGAATCAGCATTTTGATATTCCATGGAATTACTATATCAGTACATTATTAATCTTTGGCATGATAGCTGCGTTAAACCACATGCTATTAATTATTATTCAATTTGCCGATACGTTTACGCTTGTTCCTGGTCTTATGGAGCATGGATTGTCAGATGTTGATGCAATGGAGGCAAAAGGAGTGTTTGATCGAGGCCAGCCTTTGATACAGCTTGGAACTGTTTTAGGATCTTCATTTGCTCTAGCATTGATACCAACGATTTCCAGGCGTAAGCTTGATAGTGATCCCAAAGCATTTCACGCATATATTGAAAGTGCACTAGTCGTAAGTTTTTACTTAGCTATTGGTGCGACAATTGGGTTAATTATTATTTTTCCAGAAGCGAATACACTGTTATTTCAGAACGGAAAGGGTACGGCAAGTTTACAGATTCTAGTCATTTCTATTTTTTTAAGTTCGATCGCAATTACTGCTGCATCTATTCTTCAAGGATTAGGGTATATTAAAAGGACAGCGGGATTTATACTTGTTGCCTTTTTCATAAAATGGATTACCAATCAGGCTCTTGTGCCATTGTTTGGAATAATGGGCAGTGCCATTGCTACGGTGTTCAGTCTGACAATACTTGCTGTACTTATGCTGTTGGCATTGAAAAGAAAGCTGCCAAATCTGAAGGTAGAAAAGCATATCAATTGGCGTGCATTTACCATAGCTGCAACAGGAATGATTATCTATATATTTTTAATAGATAATCTCTTGCCTGGCAGTTCATCACGTTTTGGTTTACTGCTATATGTATTATTTGTCGTAATAACTGGAGCGCTTCTCTACATTATTTTGTTATTAAGGTTTAGGGCGTTTACTAACCAAGAAATATCGATGCTCCCATTAGTACCGATATTGACCAGAATCCATAGAGGGAGGGAATATAGTGGGAAACAAGATTGAAATTATCGGCCTTGGGTCAGGAGACCTTGACCAGCTGCCGCTTGGAATTTATAAAAAATTATCGAATACAAGCAATTCTATTTTTGCGCGAACTATCAATCACCCGGTGATAAATACCTTGCAGGATGAGGGGGTAATATTTACATCGTTTGATGAAATCTATCAAACAACGGAACAATTCGATGAAGTATATCGTCGTATTGTGGATTCATTAATTGAAGAGTCCCACCAATCACCCGTTATCTACGCAGTGCCCGGCCATCCTATGCTTGCTGAAAAAACTGTTCAACTGTTGCTGGATCAGGATGAAGTATTGGTGGAAGTCATTGGTGGACAAAGCTATCTGGATGATTTGTTTACATCATTACGAATTGATCCAATCGAAGGATTTCAGTTTATTGATGGAACAGGGTTTAACCGCAACCAGTTAAATTACCGGCAGCATATCATTTTTTGTCAGGTCTATGATCAGTTTATCGCGTCAAATGTAAAATTGGAGTTGCTTGAGGATTTGCCTGCAAGCTATCAAGTAACGATAGTTGAAGCGGCTGGCAGTAACCAGGAAAAAATTACGAAAGTCCCTTTAGAGGAACTTGATTATTCATTGAAAGTTAATAATTTAACTTCCGTTTATATCCCTCCAGCCCCTGCATATATGCTTAACCATACGTTTTCAAGATTGCGGGAAGTAATTGCTGTATTGCGTGGACCTAATGGATGCCCATGGGATAAAAAACAAACACATGAAACACTACGTGAGTATGCAATCGAGGAAGTATACGAAGTAATAGAAGCAATTGATAATCAGGATGATGAAGGCATTGTGGAAGAGTTAGGTGATCTTCTATTGCAAGTATTGCTTCATAGTCAAATTGGCGAGGATGACGGATATTTTACAGTTGATGACGTTATTCGTTCGATTACGGATAAAATGATTCATCGCCATCCACATATTTTTGCTGACAAAACAGTCGAATCTATTGAGGATGTATACAAGACATGGGATGCAATAAAGCAGGAAGAAAAAGGAGACTATCGTAAATCGGTGCTGGATGGTATTCCCGCTGGTTTACCAGCATTAGCAAGAGCATTCAAACTTCAGAAAAAAGCAGCTAAAACAGGGTTTGATTGGGTTGATATAAAGGATATATGGAAGAAGCTGCAGGAAGAGCTGGATGAGGTTGATGAAGCCATTGTAAGCCAAGACAAATCAGAAATAGAAAAAGAACTAGGCGATGTTCTATTTGTACTTGCAAACATATCAAGGTATTATAAAGTAAATCCGGAAATTGCTTTAAATCTAACGAACCAGAAGTTTCATTCACGATTCTCCTACATTGAGGAACAATTGGAGAGCCAGGGGAAAGACCTTTATGAAACAACCTTGGAAGAAATGGACTACTACTGGAACCAAGCAAAAAGAAGAGAGTGATAGAATTGCGTTTAGACAAATTTTTAAAGGTTACAAGACTAATTAAACGCCGTACAATGGCAAAAGAAGTAGCTGATCAAGGTCGGATTACCATTAACGGTAACAAGGCTAAGGCATCATCAATTGTATCTGTTGGCGATGAACTGGTCATTAAGTTCGGGCAAAAGTTGGTAACACTCGAAGTGAATGCCTTAAAAGAAGCTGTGAAAAAAGACGAAGCAGAAATGCTCTATAAAGTAATTAAGGAAGAGAAAGTTAATTAGAATAGTTCTACACTTGTCCTTCTAATCATACAGTAATAATGATAAGGAGGGCGATATGTATGAATTACTATGAAAAAGATAGTGTTACACGTGTCCAGCAGGAACATGTTGTGAAAGTTAATAATCGAAAAGAATTGGAAATAACCGGTGTTAAAGAAGTTGATAGTTTTGATAATGAAGAGTTTTTATTAGAAACTGTTTTGGGGTACTTGATTGTTCGAGGACAGAATTTACAATTGAAAAATCTGGACGTTGGGGAAGGTTTAGTCTCAATCAAAGGTAAAATATATGAGCTTTCCTATGTGGATGAACATCAGCAGGAGAAAGCTAAAGGATTCTTTAGCAAGCTATTCAAATGACACTTAGCGTTCAATTCCTGACCATGCTTTCTATGGTTTTAGGTGGCTTCTATTTGGGTATAATAAACGATACCTATCGCAGGTTTTCAATCCACTGGAAGCAAAATAAAATTCTTTCTTATTTCATGGAAATTAGTTTCTGGCTAACTCAGACTATGTTATTATACTATCTGTTATTCCGAGTAAATAGTGGAGAGCTACGCTTTTATGTGTTTATTGCCTGTTTACTCGGCTTTTCTGTCTACCAGGTAACAACTGCAGGTGCGTATAAGCAACTGCTGGAACATATAATTCGAATTGGGTTGAAGATTTATCAATTTATTGAAAAATTGGTACAAGTACTCTTTATTACGCCAATAAAGTTTATTGTTCACTTGCTGATAGTATCTCTTTTGTTCATCGGAAATGTGCTATTCACCATCATTCGATATACGTTTAAGTTGATTTATATTCCATTATCTTGGGTATTTCAGACTCTTTTCCGTTTGCTGCCAAAAAATATCCAAAATAATTTACACAAAATTGCAGGGTTTTATAGTACAATAGAGAATATATTTAAGAAATGGATGAAAAATATTTTGTTTAAGAGGAGGTAGTTGCCTATGCCTACAAAAAAGAAAACAGTAACAAGATTGGATTCGAATTACGTTGAACAGTACGATGCATACATAGAAAGACAAAAGAGAAAAAAACAGCGTCTTATTCGCCGTCTAGTATTATTTTCTGTTGTCGTATTAGTTGTGATTGGAAGCATGGCAACATACCACTTTAAACAAGTTTCGCTTCAGGAAAAAAAAGAAGAACAATATAATCAAATGGAAGAGAAATTAGCTACTATGGAAAATGAGGAAGAAAACCTTCGTGAAGAAATTAAGTTGCTGAATAATGAAGAGTATATACTAGAGATTGCTCGAACGAACTATTTCCTATCAAAAGAAGGGGAATTAATATTTAAAATTCCTGATGAGGAGCCATCTTATTGACACACTTTTACAAGCTTAGCTATAATATATAAGAACTATATTTTTTAAACTTTTAAGGAGGAGCATTTTTTTTATGTCAATCGAAGTAGGCAGCAAGCTGCAGGGAAAGGTAACTGGTATTACTAATTTTGGGGCTTTTGTTGAACTTGGTGAAGGTAAAACTGGCCTAGTCCATATTAGTGAGGTTGCCGACAACTATGTTAAAGACATTAATGAACATTTAACTGTTGGTGATGAGGTAACAGTGAAGGTTATTAATGTTGAAAAGGATGGTAAAATTGGCTTATCCATTAAGAAAGCAAAGGATAAACCAGTGCGCCCAAAAAATAATCGTGATCGCGGTGAAAACTTTGAATCTAAAATGAATAAATTTCTTAAGGATTCAGAAGACCGTTTAGCCTCTTTGAAAAAGCACACAGAATCCAAACGTGGAGGTCGAGGTGCTAAAAGAGGATAGCAACTGCTGTCTATGATAATGCTCTATGATATAAATGAACTGAACAGGAATCGCTTTTAGAAGCGGTTCCTGTTTTTTTGCAGTTAAGAAAGCATAAATACTTACAACGGTACGTATTTGATATAACTTCGAACTAACTGTTGGAATAATCTCTATAAACTCTCGCCCGCCGTCCGGGGTCGCTACGGGCGGATGCGCACCTTAGGGCACGGCCTTAGCCTCCGTTGCGAAAACCACTCTGCGGGGTCTTCGGACACGTGCTATTCCCGCAGGAGTCACCGCCCTCCGCTCACCCGGACTAGTGTAGTGCTGTTACACATTTATACTATAGCGATTCATACTCGAGTCAACAGCGGAGGAAATACACGTAGACTCCTGTGGGAGCTGAGGCCAAGATGAGACTACGCAGCGACGTAGGAGCAAGGAGGCTCATCAGGCCCTAGGTGCGCGAAGTGTATTTCCGGAGCGGTATAATAGCACTCAAACTTTTTAAAAAGTACTTCGCAGTTTATATTTTTATGTGTACAAACTTTCATCAATGTTGTCAAGGCAACAATTAAAAATGGTCTGGGATTATCAAGATAGCTGTTTGAGCTTATTCTATAGATGTGAAAGAAATTCAACTCAAGTAGTGTATCTTCAGCCTTTCTTATTCCTTCAAGGTTTTTGCGTTCAATTTATGTTGCGAAATTTGAAAGAGTTAATATAAGCTTCATTGCCTGAAAATTCAACAATAATTTACGAAACGAGCCTAACAAAAAAAGACCTGCAGTTAAGTGTTTTTAACACTTCTGCAGGTCTTTATTATTAAGGATAGCGGCGGAGGGGATCGAACCCACGACCTCACGGGTATGAACCGTACGCTCTCGCCAGCTGAGCTACGCCGCCAAAATGAATCACAAGTGATATAATACAACAGGGTTATATATGTGTCAATGAGTAATTTTGGAAAAAGGGAGGAGTTTGTCGTTTTTTATTAAGAATTATTAAGTAAATACGTGATAAGGTGATTTTATTGAGAAACGACACGAGATACTGTTAAACCAACTGGAAAGATATAGACAAAGGATCTTATATTTTATGGACAGTTAATAAAGTATAAATACTTTCTTAGTGCATATGTGCAACTAAGGCTTGGCGATAAGCTAAGTTTCTAATCTTTAGACAATAGTAAACAGAATACGGAAGGTTATGTAGAATACCGCTTGTCCATATAGAATACAGTCGAACGATTTTTTAAACTTGCTCTCTTATTTTGACAAAAAAACAATGCATAGTGTGATTTAATGTTTGAAAGAGGGAGTGGTATTCTATGATGGATTCAATTCCAAGGTTGGAATCCGACGCAATCGGCGTAAATAAAAACCTGCTACAAAGGTTTCGTAAGTGGATGTCTTCGCATGCTACATCATTATTATTCGAAAAAGGATGGCTGTTCTATATAGTTGGTTTTTTATTGGGACGAGCTATCATATTATCAGTTGTCTCACCATTTGCTGTTGCTTTTTTGGCAACCATTTGGTTTATACATAAGGACAAGGCAGCGAAAGTAATGCTTGCAGTCCTGGCTGGATCATTAAGCTTTTCACTTGTTCATGGGGTTTTTATTGCGTTAGCAATGATTGTTTTTATTTTTTTGGCAGCATTATTTAAACATGCCAAAAAACAGCAAGTCTATATTCCGCTATTTGTGTTCTTCTCCACTTTAGGTCCAAGGCTTTTTGTGTATTCTGCTACAGATCAGCTTTCATCGTATGAATGGATGCTCATAGTTGTTGAAGGAGTACTTGGAGCTGTCCTTGTACTAATCTTTATGCAGAGTATTCCATTATTATCACCAAATAGATATAAACCTGCGTTAAAAAATGAAGAAATTGTTTGCATGATTATCTTGCTTGCATCGATATTGACAGGAACAATAGGATGGTCATTTTATGACGCCTCAGTTGAGCAAATATTTTCCCGTTACTTTGTATTGTTACTCGCATTTGTTGGAGGTGCGGCAATTGGGTCAACTGTAGGGGTAGTAGCTGGGCTTATCTTGTCGCTGGCAAATGTAGCAAATCTCTACCAAATGAGCTTGCTTGCCTTTTCAGGGTTGTTAGGCGGATTATTGAAAGAAGGAAATAAGATTGGGGTAAGCATTGGACTTTTAGTTGGGACATTTCTAGTGGGCATTTATGTAGATGTTGGGACAATAGTACCTTCTCTTATCGAGACATCCATTGCAATTTTATTCTTTATTTTGACACCGGCAAGCTGGTTTAAGAAACTATCACGTTATATTCCAGGAACTGAAGAACATACAAATGAACAAGAACAATACTTGCAAAAAGTTCGTAATGTTACCGCTAAGCGGGTTGAGCAATTCTCCGATGTATTTGAAGCGCTTTCAAAAAGTTTTACCTCATCTGAGGAATTTAAGGAAGAAGATATTCAAGACAAGCGTGAGACAGATTATTTTTTAAGTCAGGTTACCGAGAAAACGTGTCAGTCCTGCTTTATGAAAGATCGCTGCTGGGAGAAGCAGTTTGATAAGACTTACTCTCTAATGGAAAATCTGAAGGATGATCTTGCAGAAGGTAAAGAACCAAGTCATAAATCAACTCGGGAATTTGAAAACCATTGTGTAAAATCAAAAAAAGTAATTGACGTAATGAAAGAAGAAATATCATCGTTTGAAGCAAATAAAAAATTAAAGAAACAGGTGATTGAAAGCAAGCGCTTTGTCGCTGACCAGCTTCAAGGGGTTTCGGAAGTCATGGAGGATTTTGCTAACGAAATCCTTAAGGAACGTCAGCATCATGAAAAACAGGAAATGCAAATCATCCATACGCTCAAGCATATGGGTATTGATTTAGAGAAGCTGGATATTTATCAGTTGGATAAAGGAAATGTAGATATTGAAATGACGCTATCTTTTTATGATTATCATGGTGAAGGGGCAAAAATAATTGCGCCTGTATTATCCGATATATTAAACGAAATGATTATTGTTAAGCAAGAAGAGGTTTCACCATTCCCAAATGGCTACTGCTATCTGGCATTTGGATCTGCCAAAGAATATGTAATTGATACTGGCATTGCCAATGCTGCCAAAGGCGGAGGGCTTATTTCAGGAGATAGCTATACAACTATAGAACTTGGTGCCGGAAAATATGCAATGGCTATTAGCGATGGTATGGGTAATGGCCAACGTGCAAGTGAAGAAAGTAAAGAAACGTTACGGCTCCTCCAGCAAATTTTACAAACTGGAATTCCGGAAAAAGTTGCGATCAAATCAATCAACTCAATCCTTGCACTGCGAACTACCGATGAGATGTTTGCAACATTAGATTTGGCTGTTATAAATATGCACAATGCATTTGTTCGTTTCTTAAAAATTGGCTCGACTCCAAGTTTTATCAAACGTGGGGAAGAAATGATCAAGGTGGAAGCGAGTAATCTGCCAATGGGGATTATACAGGAATTTGACGTTGATATCGTTGGTGAGCAATTAAAATCAGAAGATATTTTAATTATGATGAGCGACGGTATATTTGATGGGCCAAAACATATTGAAAATACGGATGTTTGGTTGAAGCGGAAAATTCGTGAAATGAAGACGGATGATCCTCAGGAAATAGCAGATTTACTACTTGAGGAGGTTGTCCGAACAAGGTCGGGAGCAATTGAAGATGATATGACGGTGGTTGCTGCTAAAATAGTTAAAAATACACCACAATGGGCTTCGATACCAACTTACACCGAAAAAGCGCAATAACGGATGCTAAAAAAACTGGTACTCTAACGGAGTATCAGTTTTTTAGCAGTTAAGAAGGTAGCATGTTTGCAAAGTGCATTGCGAAATACAAATAAAAGTCAGCAATGTGAATCCTCGTTCCACTAAACGGCAGATTTAGTGTTCTAAGGGGGGTGAAACGGATCCTCATTCCGCTAATAGCGAAAAATCAACGAAATATAAGGTTAAAAAGACAAATAACGGAATGAGGATCCTAAAACATGCCCTAAATGAGGGATTTGTAATGAATAACGGAATGAGGATCCGCCTGGTCAGCAGTATCCCCATTTCAAGGAGTAAACGTATATTTTTAAACGATGTTGGCGATGATGGTAGTGGATTAGCTGGGAGGTATGTTAAGTGAAAAAAGGAACACTAAAACAGATTCTATTGATAACGGATGGTTGCTCTAATAAGGGTGAGGATCCAGCCGCAACTGCTGCACTGGCACATCAGCAAGGTGTGACGGTTAATGTGATTGGTATTTTAGATGATGATCAGACTGAGCAGCCAGAAGGGTTGGAGGAAGTTGAAGATATTGCGCTTTCTGGTGGCGGTGTAAGTCAACTCGTCTATAAACAGTCACTATCACAGACAGTACAAATGGTTACAAAACAAGCAATGACACAAACTTTACAAGGATTTGTTAATCAGGAATTAAAGCAAATTTTAGGTCCAAATCAGAATCTCGAGGATATCGAACCGGAAAAACGCGGGGAGATTATGGAGGTTGTGGAGGATATGGGTGAAACGTGTGATTTGGAAGTTCTCGTGTTAGTTGATACAAGTGCGAGCATGCATGATAAGCTTCCAACAGTAAAAGAGGCTCTAATTGACCTTTCGATAAGTTTAAATGCACGAATTGGAAGGAATCGATTCTGTATTTTTAGTTTTCCAGGCAAACGAAAGGATATTCAAAAAGTATTCGACTGGTCGCCAAAGCTTGATTCAATATCGACAGTATTTCCAAAGCTAAGCAGTGGAGGAATTACGCCTACTGGACCTGCTATACGTGAAGCGATGTATCAGTTTGGAAAGAAAGGATTGCTAAGGAGCTTGAGGGATGAAGATGAACCAGGCATGGAAGAAGCATGGAATTGATATTAAGCCAGGAACAATTATAAGTGGAAAGTGGCATAAGCATCGTTATGTAATTAAAAAGAAGCTTGGTCAAGGTGCAGTTGGATCAGTTTATCTCTGTGATAGGAATGGTAAGCAAGTTGCATTGAAAATAAGTGATAAAAGCACATCAATGACAATGGAAGTAAACGTTTTGAAATCGTTGAAGAAGGTCCAAGGGAATCGTCTTGGGCCTTGTTTATTGGATGTGGATGATTGGGAGTTTGCGCAAAATACAAAGTATGCTTTTTATGTTATGGAATATTTACATGGAGAAACCCTGTCAAGCTTTATTAACCGTAATGGCGATGAATGGATCGGTGTGTTTATGCTGCAATTACTAGACGATTTAGAGCGCCTGCATCAGGCAGGATGGGTATTTGGGGATTTTAAAACAGAGAATCTTATTGTCCTATCATCGCCGCCAAAGGTTCGCTGGATTGATGTTGGCGGCACAACACAAATCGGCAGAGCGATTAAGGAATATACAGAGTTTTATGACCGGGGTTACTGGGGGTTTGGTTCAAGACGTGCGGAACCAAGCTATGATTTATTTGCTTTTGTTATGGTATTTTTAAACATATACTATCCCAAAAGATTTGATAAGGGCTCACAGCCAAAATCAACACTTTTTAAAAGGCTAGATGATGTAAAGCAGTTACGTATGTATCGAAATTGTCTTAAAGATGCACTACTTGGCAAATACAAGACAAGCGGACAGATGAAGAACGAAATAACAAAGACATTACAGGCTATAAAAAGCTCAAGAAAATCTAAAAGAAGAGCGGGTAAATCAGTATCTAAAGGCACCTCTTTCGTAGAAGCTGGTGGAATTTTTCTAATTGCATTATTTTATTACCTTTCATCGATACTATTACTTTGAGGTACGTAGTATTGCTCTTTGTTAGGATGCGTTTTTATGGTAGGATAAAAGGGGTATTAAATTAGTTTATTCATGGAGATGGGCAAGCAATGATTAGTAAAGTTAATGCATTTATAAAAAAAAATCAATTGCTTAAAAATAATTCGACCGTCCTGCTTGGTGTTTCCGGTGGCCCTGACTCGATGGCACTTCTACACTATTTTCAGTCAATCCAGGAAAAATGGAATTTGAAACTTATTGTATTGTCTGTTGATCATCAGCTAAGAGGCGACGAATCAAGAGATGACCTTGATTTTGTTAAACATATTTGTGAAAAATGGGGCGTACAATTTATTGGGGCCTCTTTGAATGTTCCGTCGTATAAACTGGAGAAACAGGTTGGAACTCAGGTTGCCGCTCGGGAGGTACGATATGAATTCTTTGCGAAACAAATGAGTGAGTTTAATGCTGATTACTTAGCACTGGGGCACCACGGTGATGATCAAGTTGAAACGATGCTGATGGGATTAGTACGGTCAGCCACTACAAAGTCATTGGCAGGTATTCCGTTAAACCGGTCATTTGTGACAGGTGAGATTATTCGCCCTTTCTTGTGTGTTACGAAAGATGAAATTGAAGACTACTGTAGCAAAAACAGGATTGACCCACGTAGAGATCCATCTAACGAACAAACAGCCTATACTAGGAATTATTTCAGAAAAGAATTGCTCCCAATACTAAAAGAGAAAAACAGTAATATACATACAACAACACAGTACCTAAGTCAGTCACTTCAAGAGGATGAACAATTTCTGGCAGGTGAAGCAGCCAAATTGGTCAATGATCTTGTTGTGTTTACGGATTCGGATAAAGAGGCATCCTTTACTATTGACTCATTTAAAACAAGCCCGCGTTCTTTACAAAGGCGAGCCTTTCATCTAATATTAAACTATCTATATAAAGAATTGCCTAAAAATTTATCATATGTGCACGAGGAACAATTTTTTGCGTTGTTGGAAAGTGATAGTGGTAATGTCCAGATTGATTTTCCCGACAGTTTAAAGCTCAGGAAAATATATCAAAAAGCGGTATTTTGCTTCTCAAATGACCAATCCCATCCTGTTTCTTATCATAAAATTGTAGATATTCCAGGTGAAGTAAAGTTACCAAATGGTATAACGGTAACTGCCAATTATACGGGTTGCCCCGATTCGAATAGCGACACTGAATACATATGTAATAAAGCTAGTGTCGCATTGCCCTTACATATAAGGACACGTCAAAATGGTGATCGAATGAGCTGGAGAGGGTTAGAAGGAAGTAAAAAGGTTAAAGATATTTTTATTGATGCTAAAATCCCGCTTGGTAAACGAGATACATGGCCAGTGTTAACTGATGATGATGGAGAAATATTATGGCTGATTGGCTTAAAAAAAGGACAACCACCAATACAAGCAAAAGAAGGCACATATATTCAATTAAATTACGATACAGGTAATGTGTAGGAGGGGCAACATGCATAACGATATTGAAAAAGTATTGATTACAGAAGAAGAAATCTCGGTAAAATGCGCAGAACTTGGTAAACAGCTTACTGAAGAATATGACGGTAAGTTTCCGTTAGCCATCGGCGTTTTAAAAGGTGCTATGCCATTTATGTCAGATATTCTGCGCCGTACAGAAACACACCTGGAAATGGACTTTATGGATGTATCAAGCTATGGTGGCAAAATGCGTTCATCCGGTGAGGTGAAAATTGAAAAAGATTTAAATACGAAGGTAGAAGGTCGGGATTTATTAATTATAGAAGATATTATCGATAGTGGCCTTACACTAAGTTATTTAGTCGATTTATTTAAATATCGTAAAGCTAAATCAATTAAAATTGTCACTTTACTTGATAAGCCTTCTGGTAGAACCGCACATATTAAAGCAGATATTATTGGATTTGAAGTACCAAATGAATTTGTAGTAGGCTATGGATTGGATTATGAAGAGAAATATCGCAACTTACCGTATATTGGGGTGTTAAAACCGAAAATATATGGAGGAGAAGAATCATAAAAATAATGCCAGGCACAATAGGGATATATTCTTCACAAAAATGTAATAAATTCCGTATATGCTACACGGTATGGAATATGGATGAAGCAGGCTTAAATTAATATTAAAACGTAAGTGGAATTAGTTGTATTAGCACTTTTTCCTATGGTAATATTGTTTGTAGTTTTTCCCGCTTGGGAGGAGGTAAGTAATGAATCGGATATTTCGTAATGTGATCTTTTATTTACTCATATTCTTAGTCGTTATAGGCGTTATAGGGGTATTTAATGGACAAAATGATGAAGCAACAGAATATGATGTGCAAGAATTTACAAATGTATTAAATAGTGGTGACATCGAAGAAATGACGATGCAGCCATCAAATGGAATAATACGCATTACTGGTGAATTGGGTGGAGGAGAACAGTTTGTCGCTCAAATTCCTGATAATACGGAAATTGTCTCGAATATTACACAACAAGCCACTGAGCAAAGTGTACTTAATGTGAAAGAAGAGGAACAGCCAAGCGGATGGGTAACTTTTCTAACGACGATGATTCCATTTCTAATATTAGGGTTATTTTTCTTCTTTATTCTAAGCCAGGCTCAAGGTGGCGGCGGCGGACGCGTCATGAACTTTGGTAAGAGTAAAGCGAAAATGTATACTGAAGATAAGAAAAAAGTCCGCTTTAAAGACGTAGCCGGTGCAGATGAAGAAAAGCAAGAACTTGTTGAAGTTGTTGACTTTCTGAAGGATCCGCGTAAATTTACAGCTGTCGGTGCACGTATTCCTAAAGGTGTACTACTGGTAGGACCTCCAGGTACAGGTAAAACATTACTTGCACGTGCAGTTGCGGGTGAAGCGGGGACACCATTCTTCTCAATCAGTGGTTCTGATTTCGTTGAGATGTTTGTAGGTGTAGGTGCTTCACGTGTACGTGACTTGTTTGAAAATGCGAAGAAAAATGCACCATGTATTATATTTATCGATGAGATTGATGCAGTTGGACGTCAGCGTGGTGCTGGTCTTGGTGGTGGACACGATGAACGTGAACAAACCTTGAACCAGTTATTAGTTGAAATGGATGGTTTTGGAGCAAATGAAGGAATTATCATGATTGCTGCAACAAACCGCCCAGACATTCTTGACCCGGCATTGTTACGTCCGGGACGATTTGACCGTCAAATAACGGTAGACCGCCCAGATGTTAAAGGCCGTGAAGAAGTGTTAGAAGTACACGCTAAAGATAAACCATTGGATAGTACGGTGGATCTTAAAACAATTGCAATGCGCACACCAGGATTTTCTGGTGCTGATTTGGAAAATCTATTAAACGAAGCTGCATTAGTTGCAGCGCGTCATGACCAAACTAAAATTGACATGTTGGCTGTTGATGAAGCTATCGACCGTGTTATTGCCGGTCCAGCTAAGAAGAGCAGAGTTATTTCACCTAAAGAGCGAAATATTGTTGCTTACCATGAGAGTGGACACACAATAATCGGAATGGTATTAGACGATGCAGACTTGGTACACAAGGTTACGATAGTACCACGTGGGCAAGCTGGCGGATACGCAGTTATGCTGCCAAAAGAGGATCGTTACTTTATGACGAAGCCGGAGTTATTTGATAAGATTACCGGCCTCTTAGGTGGTCGTGTATCAGAAGAAATTATCTTTGGTGAGGTAAGTACTGGTGCGTCAAATGACTTCCAGCGTGCAACAGCTATTGCTCGTAAAATGATTACTGAATATGGTATGAGTGATAAAATTGGTCCACTTCAATTTACAAGTGGCGGTGGTGAAGTATTCCTTGGCCGTGATATTCAAAACGATCAGAATTATAGTGATGCGATCGCACATGAAATCGACCAGGAAATGCAAAACTTTATCAATTATTGCTATGACCGTGCAAAAACAATTCTAACTGAAAATAAAGATAAGCTTGAGCTAGTTGCTAAAACACTTCTTGATGTAGAAACCCTGGATGCAAAACAAATCAAAGGACTATTTGAAGATGGTGTACTTCCTGAACCTGAAGAGGATGACAATGAAGCTAAGACAGTTGAAGTTAAAGAAGCAGATGAAACAAAGTCCCCAGAAGAAGATAGCGATATGAAAGTAAATATCCAATCTAAAAACGATGACGATGTAACACCAGAGACTTTTGAAGAAGCTAAACAAAAAGCAGAAGAAAAGAAAAAAAGTGAACGCGAAGAAGAAAAAGAAGATAATGATACAAATACTTCTTCGGATGATAAAAAACAATAAGTTCTCTATCATACAGCCTCTCATGAAAATGAGAGGTTGTTTTTTGCAGTTAACAAGTATAAAATCTTTCTTACTGCATAAGTGCAACTAAGGCTTGGCGATATGCCCAAGTTTTCTAAGCTGTTTAGCATACTGAAAAAGGTGGATGAAGATTGAATAGATTAGGCGGTAACTGAATTAGTCCAATCACATCCTGCCAATGTTTTGAATATAAGTTCGTAGGCTTTTTATTGCATTACAGAATTATGGTATATTAATAAGATAGAAAATAACTGCAGCGGGAAGGTTTGGTTGGAAATGCTTTTTGTGCTCGACGTAGGAAACACAAACACTGTTTTAGGTGTCTTTGAGAACGATAAATTAATACACGAGTGGCGTATCAAGACAGATCGTTATAAGACGGAAGATGAGTTTGGTATGCTTATTAAATCTTTACTGGAACACGAAAGTATTTCATTAACAGATGTAGATGGAGTAATCATTTCTTCTGTTGTACCCCCAATTATGTTCGCGCTTGAAAAAATGTGTAAAAAGTATTTTAAGCTGCAGCCATTAGTGCTCGGAAAGGAATCGGTACACACGGTTTTAGATATGGCTTACCCAAACCCTGAAGAAATTGGCGCAGATCGAATTGTAAATGCGGTAGGTGCAATCCAAGAATACGGTTCACCATTAGTAATAATCGATTTCGGTACAGCAACGACTTATTGTTATATCAATGAAGATAAAGCGTATCAGGGTGGTTTGATTGCACCAGGTATACATATATCAATGGAGGCATTATACAGCAAGGCGTCGAAGCTCCCTAAAATTGAAATTCAGGCCCCGCATAATGTGGTCGGAAGCTCGACTGTTGAAGCTATGCAATCAGGTGTCTTTTATGGATATGTTTCACAGGTTGATGGCATAGTAAATCGTATGAAGCAAGAGAATAAAGCAGAGCCAAAGGTGATTGCTACTGGAGGATTGGCCACTTTGATTTCAGATGCATCTGAGACAATCGATTACGTTGATAAGCATTTGACATTAAAAGGCTTGTATTTAATTTATAAGAGAAATATCCAAAAGGAAAATTCCTAAAAGGAGACTGAATACAACATGAAGGACTATTTAGTGAAAGCGACAACTTACAATGGAATGGTGCGCGCGTACGCAGTAACCTCAACCAATACGGTGGAGGAAGCGCGCAGACGACAGGATACATGGGCTACTGCATCTGCGGCGTTAGGGCGTACTATTACTGTTACTGCAATGATGAGTGCAATGCTGAAAGGTGATGATTCAATTACGGTAAAAGTCGAGGGAGATGGACCGCTTGGGGTCATGGTTGCTGATGGTAATGCGAATGGAGATGTCCGTGGATATGTCACAAATCCCCATGTTGACTTTGATTTAAATGAACAAGGTAAACTGGATGTTGCGCGCGCTGTTGGAATACAAGGGAACATAAGTGTTGTAAAAGATTTAGGGTTGAAAGATAATTTTACCGGGCAAGTTCCTATTATTTCTGGTGAGATTAGTGAAGACTTCACTTATTATTTCGCAAACTCTGAACAAGTTCCTTCTGCTGTAGGGGCAGGTGTATTAGTAAATCCAGACCATACAATATTAGCTTCAGGTGGTTTCATCATTCAGGTTATGCCAGGAGCTGATGAAGAAATGATTACTCGGCTTGAGGAAAAAATTCAGACATTCCCAGATATCTCGAAGTTGATTAGGGAAGGAAATTCTCCAGAGCAAATTTTGGAGCGTCTTTTTGATGATCAAGAAGTCAAGGTTCATGAGCAACTTCCAATCTCGTTTCAATGTAAATGTTCAAAGGATCGCGTGCAACGGGCTATTATTGGATTAGGAAGTGAAGAAATCCAAAATATGATTGATGAAGATCAAGGTGCAGAAGCGACATGTCATTTCTGTAATGAAGTTTATCAATTTTCAGAGCAGGAATTAGAAACACTTAAACAATCAACAAAGATATAGTTGAAAGGAGTTACCGATGAAGAAAAAATTTCTACTGGCAGTAATAGTGGTATTGCTCATCACAAATGTTGCTACTTTGCTTATTTGGAATAATGATGAGAATGTGATCCTCGACAATAATGATACAAAAATAGACCAAAAAAAACCTGTTGCTACTGTTAATGGTGAGGAAATTCCATACGAACAATGGATGAAATCCTTGCGAGGAAATTATGGGGAAGAACAACTAAAGGGAATGATTAATCAAGCGGTTGTAAAACAGCTAGCTGATGAAAAAAATATTAAAATAAATGATAAAGTTATTGCCAGGGAAATAGCACTGCTTACATCTATGCAAAGTCCCATGTCTGCTGAGGAAATGAAACAAAAAGAAGACGAGTGGCGTGAGGATATCTTATATCGTTATCAATTAGGTGCACTTTTAACAGCTGATTCTTCAATACCAGAAGAAGAGATTAAAGCACACTTTGACGAGTACGGTGATCAATATAATTTTCAAGCTTCACTGCAAATTTCTCATATTATAGTGCCGAATTTTGAAACGGCTGAAAAGGTTAAAAAGGAACTTGATAACGGTGCATCATTTGATCTACTGGCCCAAGAATATTCAACGGATGAAGAAACTAAAGCTAGCGGAGGATATTTAGGACTATTCGTGAATGAAAGCAAGTTCTTACCTGGGGGCTACTTGGAAGCAGCCTCTTCAATGGATGAGCAGACATATAGTGATCCTTTTCAGAGTGATACAGGTGTAGCTATTATTTATCTTCATCAAAAACTGCCATCTATAACATTTGAATACGATGAAATAAAACCATATATTAAACGCGAGCTTGCTTTAGGAGAATCTAATCAAACGCTGACTGCCGATCCGCTTTGGGATAAATTAGACATTGATTGGGTATATGAAGAATAAGCTAAATTAGATGTAGGTATTTTACCGATTTTCTTACGTTTCAGTTGACATTATTTTGATTTAAACGTACATTATAATTAAATCCTACAAAAACACTAGGAATTAGGAGGAATTGTAATGAGAGTGGCTGACAATATAACTGGCTTGATTGGGGAAACCCCGATAGTAAAATTGAATCGTACCGTAGATGATAATAGTGCAGATGTGTATTTAAAATTGGAATTTATGAATCCAGGAAGTTCTGTAAAAGACCGTATTGCTTTATCAATGGTTGAAGCAGCAGAAAAAGAAGGCGTTTTAAAAGAAGGCGACACAATCATTGAGCCAACGAGCGGAAATACAGGAATTGGTTTAGCAATGGTGGCTGCTGCAAAAGGATATAAATCTGTACTTGTAATGCCCGATACAATGAGTAAAGAGCGTCGTAACTTATTAAGAGCTTATGGGGCGGAGCTAGTTTTAACACCTGGGGCCGATGGTATGAAAGGTGCTATTAAAAAAGCTGAAGAATTAAAAGGCGCAAATGGCTATTTCATGCCTCAACAATTTAACAATGAAGCAAATACAGAGGTCCACGAACGAACAACTGGTAAAGAAATCGTAAGCCAGATGAGTGAGGGTCTCGATGCATTTGTGTCTGGTATTGGTACAGGTGGGACAATTACTGGTGCTGGTAAAGTATTAAAGGAAAACTTTAATGACGTAAAAGTTTATGCAGTTGAACCAGATGATTCCGCTATTCTATCTGGTGGATCTCCGGGTCCGCATAAAATCCAAGGTCTTGGAGCCGGCTTTGTACCTAAGATCCTAAATACTGAAATATACGATGAAGTTATACGAATCTCAAATGATGAGGCTTTTGCTACATCACGAGAAGTCGCAAAACGTGAGGGTATTTTAGGTGGCATTTCAGCTGGTGCAGCAGTTGCAGCGGCAAAAAGGGTTGCTAAACAACTAGGTAAAGGCAAAAAAGTACTTGCGGTAATTCCTGATAATGGTGAACGTTATCTATCAACACCATTGTACCAATACGATACAGAAGATGAATAATTTTTCGTGATTTAGAAGAAAGGGTTAGCATCCGTAAATAGGTGCTAGTCCTTTTTTCGATTTAGCAGTATAAATACTTTCTTACTGCATAAGTGCGACTAAGGCTGTCGCCATCAAGGGTCGGCGAAAAGCCAAGTTTTAAACATACTTAACATTTTATTAAGGGAATTTAATGCCCTGCACCTAATCGAACAGACACTTGCGCTTTTGTTCTGCTATGATACGATAGTAACCGAAATAATCAGATGTGAAAGAAGGTTGTGCTTTGAATTTAAAAACGAACTTAATAACATATGATTTAGCTAATCGCACACATGTTATGGGGATACTGAATGTAACTCCTGATTCTTTTTCAGATGGTGGAAGTTATACATCTATAGACCGGGCAGTCGAACAAGCTGTTGCAATGGAGAAGCAAGGTGCAGATATTATAGATATAGGCGGGGAATCCACACGCCCAAACCATCAACCGGTATCAGCCGATGAAGAACTTGAACGTGTCTTTCCGGTTATTCGTAAGGTAAAAGAAGTGGTAAGTATTCCGATTTCAATTGACACATATAAGGCAGAAACAGCAAGACAAGCAGTTAAGGCAGGTGCAGATATCATAAACGATGTTTGGGGAGCTAAAAGAGAGCCTGAAATAGCTGGAGTTGCAGCAGAATACAATGTCCCAATTATTTTGATGCACAATAGAATAAACAAGGATTATACGTCACTTATTGATGATATGAAGCAGGACTTACAAGAGAGCATCGATATTGCTTTAAAAGCTGGCGTCACAAATGAAAATATTATTCTTGATCCGGGAGTCGGATTTGCTAAAACTGCAGCAGATAATTTGGTCGTTATGAACAATCTGGAGAAATTTGCTGTTCTAGGATATCCGATATTATTGGGAACATCACGTAAAACATTTATTGGTGAAATTTTAGATGTACCACCAGAAGAACGTGATAATGGTACAGGAGCAACAACGTGCCTTGGCATCACCAAAGGTACCCAGATTATCCGAGTTCACAATGTAAAACTGCATGTTGAACTTGCTAAGATGATGGATGCAATGCTCGGAAAAGGGGGGACGGAAACCCTTGGATAAAATTTTAATTAATCAAATGGCTTTCTATGGCTATCACGGCCTTTTTCCGGAAGAAAATAAACTTGGTCAACGATTTTATGTTGATGTGCAACTAATGCTTAACCTGAAAAAATCAAGTAAATCTGATGATATGAATGACTCAATCAATTATGGAGATGTATATGAACTTGTAAAAGGAATAATGGAAGGGAAGCCTAAAAATCTGATTGAAGCTGTTGCTGAAGATATTGCCAAGGATTTATTTCATGAATTTAATTTACTTAAAGCTTGCACAGTGAAAGTTACTAAGCCTGACCCTCCTATACCAGGTCATTATCAATCAGTAGCAGTAGAAATCACTCGGGAGCGAGCGGAATGAAGACTGCATACATTGCCTTGGGGACAAATATTGAACCTAGGGAAGAATATCTAACATCAGCGCTAGAAATACTGCGAAAAGACAATAAAATTCATATTAATCAACAATCATCTATATATGAAACGGCACCAGTTGGTTATGCTGACCAAGCTGATTTTTTGAATATGGTGATTGAATTGGAGACATTTTTATCAGCTTTCGATCTGCTGGAACTTTGTCAAACCATTGAAAGGCAATTAGGGAGAAAAAAGCTAATACGCTTCGGACCCCGAACAATTGACCTTGACATTTTAGTCTATAATCAAGAAAATAGAAAAACAGACGTTTTAACAATTCCGCACCCTAGAATGCATGAACGCGCATTCGTGCTTATTCCGTTACATGAGATAGCACCTGGATTGTTGTTGTACAAAGGTGGTAAGACAGTGTCGGATTGTATAAAAGCACTCTCTGAAAGCGACATAAAGGATGTAACGCGATGGACAAACAAAGGCTTGGCAGAAGAATAAAAGCATTTCGCAAATTAAAAGGATATACACAAGTGGAGTTAGCTTATAAATTAGATCTCCCTATTATTACACTAGGTAGCATTGAGCGAGGTAAGCAAGAGGCTTCGGAGAAATTATTGGATCACATAGCTGATACATTATCTGTAACTAAAAAAGAATTGACTAAAGCGGATGAAACCACCAAGGAGGAATAATTCATATTTCAAATTGGTGATGTAACGATACCGAATAGAGTTGTCTAAGCTCCCATGGCAGTTTTTTCAAATTATGCCTTCCGTCTGATAGTTAAGGATTTCGGAGCGGGCAAAGCTTTTAATATTGGAAGCTTAAAAGCATCTACGAAAGAACTGCCAGTTGCTTGCTGGCGTTTTTTGTTGGTGGTTAATAAAGTAAAATACGCTTTCATGAGAATCCCTTTAAAGAATACTAAGGTTTCTATAGATGAAAGAAATTTTGTTTTTCTATATACTTGTATATAATGTGGGATATTGAGGTCGGTATTCAGTCGATAAAAAATATTGGAGTGATAGTTGTGTCAGAAGAATTAAATGATCATATGAAAGTTCGTCGTGAAAAATTACAGTCCTATAAGGAACAAGGTGTTGACCCTTTTGGTGGGAAATTTGAACGAACAGATTCAGCAGAAGATTTAATTTCGAAGTACGACCAATTTTCTAAAGAAGAGCTAGAAGAAAAGACAGATAAAGTTACAATTGCCGGGCGTGTGATGACAAAACGCGGAAAAGGAAAAGCTGGTTTCGCACACCTTCAGGATTTAAGTGGACAAATCCAAATTTACGTTCGCAAAGATATGATTGGTGAAGAGGCATATGAAGTGTTTAATTCAACCGATATGGGAGATATTGTTGGAGTTACCGGTGTTATGTTTAAAACAAAAGTAGGTGAGATTTCAGTAAAAGCTTCAGAGTTCACCTTACTAACGAAATCCTTACGCCCGCTCCCAGAAAAGTATCATGGGCTAAAGGATATTGAACAACGTTATCGTCAACGTTATCTTGACTTAATAACAAATCCTGATAGCAGAGAAACGTTTGTGTTGCGCAGTAAGATCATCCAATCGATGCGCCATTACTTAGATGGACAAGGATTTCTTGAAGTGGAGACTCCAATGATGCATGGTATCCCAGGTGGCGCTTCTGCTCGTCCATTTGAGACGCACCATAATGCACTGGATATCCCATTATACATGCGTATTGCCATTGAGTTACATCTAAAACGATTAATTGTTGGCGGATTAGAAAAAGTATATGAAGTTGGTCGAGTATTTCGTAACGAAGGAGTTTCTACACGGCACAACCCTGAATTTACGATGATGGAACTTTATGAAGCATATGCAGATTTTCATGATGTCATGTCCTTAACAGAGAATTTAATTGCACATATTACAAAAGAAGTATTAGGTGACACAACTTTAATGTATGGGGACTATGAAGTAAGTCTTGAACCTGAATGGAAAAGACTTCATATGGTTGATGCTGTAAAAGAATATACAGGGGCGGACTTCTGGAAAAACATGAGTGATGAAGATGCAAGGGTATTAGCTAAAGAACACGGTATTCAAATTAAGGATACCATGACATTCGGCCATATCCTTAATGAATTCTTTGAACAAAAAGTAGAAGAGGAGTTAATCCAGCCGACATTTATTTATGGACACCCGGTTGAAATTTCCCCGCTTGCTAAAAGAAATGAGGAAGACGAACGGTTTACTGATCGCTTTGAATTATTCATTGTCGGTCGTGAGCACGCAAATGCCTTTAGTGAATTGAACGACCCTATTGATCAACGGGAAAGATTTGAATCACAAGTTAAAGAAAGAGACGAAGGAAATGATGAAGCACACTTAATGGATGAAGACTTTCTGGAAGCGTTGGAATATGGTATGCCACCAACAGGCGGGCTAGGTATTGGCATTGATCGCCTTGTTATGCTATTAACCAACTCACAATCAATTCGGGATGTACTTCTATTCCCGCAAATGCGTAATAAACAATAAGCTTATTCAGTTGAACAACTTGGCATAACTGTAATTTCTGTGCGAGTTGTTCTTCTTTTTTAATTTTAAATCACTGTTGTGACGGGATTGGATAAAATGCCCAATAATTTTTATGTATTTCCTATTGATTTAGGGTAATAATCATGGTAAATTATTAAACGTTGCTTAAATAACTGCAACAAAAACTTATCATCTTTTCAGCGAGTTCTTCTTGCATTTTTCTTAAAAACAAGATTAAAAAATTATTGACTTTGCTATTGGAAGATGGTATATTAATTAAGTCGCCATTTTGAGAGGCGGAAATGAAATTTGCTCCTTGAAAACTGAACAAAACAACCAGTATGTCAAGAAAACAGGTTAAAAGTTAAACTTTTAAACCCTGATTTCAATTTTTAAAGCTAAGACAATAGGTGATTGATTGGTGTCAATCATATTCAAACTAACTTTTATGGAGAGTTTGATCTTGGCTCAGGACGAACGCTGGCGGCGTGCCTAATACATGCAAGTCGAGCGCGGGAAGCAGACGGATCCCTTCGGGGTGAAGTTTGTGGAACGAGCGGCGGACGGGTGAGTAACACGTGGGCAACCTACCTGTAAGACTGGGATAACCCCGGGAAACCGGGGCTAATACCGGATAACATTTTTCAG